>NZ_JBLZOM010000001.1:751548-1192170 GCF_049199125.1 Pseudomonas sp. QD4 | reverse complement strand
CCCCCGCCTCGGGCCTTGCCCCCCCATCCCCCCCCCCCCCCCCGGCGGGGCGGCCCCCCCCCCCCCCGGGGGGGGGGGGGGGGGGCCCGCCCGGGGGGGGGGGGGGGGGGGGGGGGCCCCCCCCCCCCCCCAGGACGCCGATGTGCTGGGCCAGTTGCAGCAGCGC
This sequence comes from Pseudomonas sp. QD4, assembly GCF_049199125.1. Taxonomy (NCBI): domain Bacteria; kingdom Pseudomonadati; phylum Pseudomonadota; class Gammaproteobacteria; order Pseudomonadales; family Pseudomonadaceae; genus Pseudomonas; species Pseudomonas sp. QD4. Next base: position 1,192,004 of record NZ_JBLZOM010000001.1, on the reverse strand, counting down.
TTCGACCCCCGGCATTACCGCCTCGACCTGGGGCAGGCTTCGATGATGCGCTTTGCCTACGCCCGGGACGAAGCCCATGACCGGTGGCTGGGCGTGTTGCTGCTGCACCATATCTTGCTCGACCACACCTCGTTGGCGGTGCTGGTGCAGGAAATGAGCGCCAGCCTCGGCGGCCAGGCTGGGCAGCTGGCGCCGCCGGTGCAGTACCGCAACTACGTGGCCCAGGCACGCCTGGGCGTCAGCCAGCACGCCCATGAAGCGTTCTTCCAGCAGATGCTCGGCGATATCCATGAGCCGACCCTGCCGTTCGGCCTGCAGGACGTGCAGGGCGACGGCAGTGGTGTCCAGGAGTCGCACCTGGCCCTGGAACCGGCCCTGTGCCGGGCCCTGCGCGAGCAGGCAAGGCGGCTCGGGGTGAGCGCCGCCAGCCTGGTGCACCTGGCCTGGGCCCAGGTGCTGGGTCAGGTTTCCGGTCAGGACGAGGTGGTGTTCGGCACCGTGCTCCTGGGGCGGATGCAGGGCGGCGAGGGCGCCGACCGGGCCCTGGGCATGTTTATCAATACCTTGCCGCTGCGGGTCAGCGTCGGTGCGCTGACGGTGCTCGACGGCGTGCGCGCGACCCATGAGCGGCTGGCGCAATTGCTTGGCCACGAGCACGCGCCGCTGTCCCTGGCCCAGCGTTGCAGCGGGGTGCCAGCGTCCACGCCGCTGTTCAGCACCTTGCTCAACTATCGCCACAGTGCGCCGGGCGCGGAGGCCGGCAACGGCCCTTCGGTGTGGGACGGGATCGAGGTGCTCAACGCCCGTGAGCGCAGCAACTACCCGCTGGTGCTTAACGTCGATGACCTCGGCGAACTGTTCGAACTGACGGTCCAGGCCCTGGCCGAGGTGGAAGGTGTGCGGATCGGCGAGTACATGCGCTGTGCCTTGCACAACCTGGTGCACGCCCTGGAGCAGGCCCCGGCCACGCCGTTGCAGCAGTTGTCGATTGTCGCCCCCGCCGAGCGCGAGCGGGTGCTGCACGGCTTCAATGCCACGGCCCGGGCCTACCCGGCGCAGCAGACCGTGCACGGGCTGTTCGAGGCCCAGGTGCAGGCCAACTCGCAAGCGGTGGCCGCGGTGCACGGCGAGCAGGTGCTCAGTTATGCCGAATTGAACCGGCGGGCCAACCGCCTGGCCCATGGGTTGTTGCAGATGGGCGTGCAGGCGGGGGACCGCGTGGCGATGCTATTGCCGCGTTCGGTGGGGTTGCTGGTCAGCCAGTTGGCCATCAGCAAATGCGCGGCGGTCTATGTGCCGCTGGACATCAACGCCCCAGCCGAGCGCCAGCTGTTTATCCTGGCGGACAGCGCGGCGCGGCTGTTGCTGACCCAGAGAACTGAAGCCCTGGCGTGCCCGACGCAGCGTATCGACCTGGACCGCCTCGACCTCGAACACCTGCCAAGCCACAACCCGGACCTGGCGCAGTCGTCCGAAAGCGCGGTGTACCTCATGTACACCTCGGGTTCCACCGGCACTCCCAAGGGCGTGCTGGTGCCGCACCGCGCGGTCAGCCGCCTGGTGCTGAACAACGGCTATGCCGATTTCACCCCGCAGGACCGAGTGGCCTTTGCCTCGAACCCGGCCTTTGACGCCAGCACCCTGGAAGTCTGGGCGCCCTTGCTCAATGGCGGGCGAGTGGTGGTGGTCGACCAGGACGTGGTGCTGTCCAGCCAGGCCCTGGGAGCGCTGCTGCAACAGCAGAAAGTCAGCGTGTTGTGGATGACCGCCGGCCTGTTCCAGCAGCATGCCGATGGCTTGCTCGGCGCGTTCCGCCAACTGCGCTACCTGATAGTCGGTGGCGATGTGCTGGACCCGAGCGTGATTGCCCGGGTGCTGGAACACGGCGCGCCCCGGCACCTGCTCAATGGCTACGGTCCGACCGAGGCCACGACTTTCTCCACCACCTTCGAGATCAAGGCCGTCGCCGCCGGTGGCATTCCCATTGGCCGGCCGATCGGCAACAGCCGCGCCTATGTGCTGGATGCCCGGCAGCAGCCGGTGGCGGTGGGCGTGGTCGGCGAGCTGTATATCGGCGGAGCGGGGGTGGCCCTGGGTTACCTCAACCAGCCGCAACTGACGGCGCAGATGTTTATCGCCGACCCCTTTGCCGACGCCCCTCAAGGCTTGATGTACCGCACCGGCGACCTGGCCTGCTGGCGCGCCGACGGCGTGCTGCTGTACCAGGGACGCAACGACCAGCAGGTCAAGCTGCGGGGCTTTCGCATCGAACTGGGAGAAATCGAAACCCGGATCGCGGCCTGTGCCGGGGTCAGGGAGGCGGCGTTGCTGGTGCGCGAAGACGCCCCGGGTGACAAGCGCCTGGTGGCGTACTGCACGCCGCAGGTGGCCGGCGAGGCCCTGGATATCGAGGCCTTGCACGGTGCCCTGCAAGGCCAGTTGCCGGACTACATGCTGCCGGCGGCCTATGTCCAGCTGGAACGGTTGCCGCTGACCGCCAACGGCAAGCTCGACCGCAAGGCCCTGCCGGCACCGGACGCTTCGGCGCTGCTGAGCCGGGCCTATGAAGCACCACTGGGTGAGGTCGAAATCACCCTGGCGCGGATCTGGGCCGAGGTGCTCAAGGTCGAGCAGGTGGGGCGCCATGATCACTTCTTCGAGCTGGGCGGGCACTCGCTGCTGGCGGTGAGCCTGATCGAACGCATGCGCCAGGTCGGCCTCAGCGCCGATGTGCGGGTACTGTTCAACCAGCCGACCCTGGCCGCCCTGGCGGCTGCGGTGGGCAGTGGGCGCGAGATCGAAGTCCCGGCCAACCGCATTGCCCTCGGTTGCCAGCGCATCACCCCGGATCTGCTGCCGCTGCTGGAACTGAGCCAGGAGGCCATCGACCTGATTGTCGCCAGCGTGCCTGGCGGTGCGGCCAATGTGCAGGACATCTACCCCTTGGCGCCCTTGCAGGAAGGGATTCTCTACCACCACATCAGCGCTGGGCAGGGTGACCCGTACCTGCTGCAATCGCGTCTGAGCTTCGACAGCCTGGAGCGCTTGCAGGCTTTTGCCGAGGCCTTGCAGCAGGTGATCGCGCGCCACGACATCCTGCGCACCAGCGTGCTCTGGGAAGGCCTGGAACACCCGGTGCAAGTGGTCTGGCGCCATGCCGAGCTGCATGTGCAGGCGCAGCAACTGGACCCGGCGGCGGGGGATATCGTCGAGCAATTGCAGGCGCGCTTCGATGCCCGGCACCACCGGCTGGACCTGGCCCAGGCGCCGCTGATGCGCCTGATTCATGCCGAGGACCCGCAGCATGGACGGGTGGTCAGCCTGCTGCTGTTCCACCACCTGGCCCTGGACCATACGGCGATGGAAGTGGTGGGCGCGGAAATGCGCGCGCTGCTGCTCAAGCAGCCCGGCGAGCTGGGCACGCCCATGCCGTACCGCAACTATGTGGCCCAGGCCCTGCTGGGGGCTGGGGAGCACGAACATGAGGCGTTTTTCCGCGACATGCTGGGGGACGTCGAAGAGCCGACCCTGCCATTTGGCCTGCAGGATGTGCAGGGCGATGGCCTGGATATCGACGAGGCGCACTGGCCATTGCCGGCGGCGCTGAGCCAGCGTCTGCGGGAGCAGGCGCGCACGCTGGGGGTGAGCGCCGCCAGCCTGATGCACCTGGCCTGGGCCCAGGTCCTGGGCCGGCTTTGCGACCGCGAGGACGTGGTGTTCGGCACCGTGCTGATGGGCCGCATGCAGGGCGGCGAGGGCGCTGACCGCGCCCTGGGGGTGTTTATCAATACCTTGCCGCTGCGGGTGACATTGGGCGAAACCGGCGTCCGTGACGGCGTGCGCGCCGTGCACCGGCGCTTGAGCGCACTGCTCGGTCACGAGCACGCGTCCCTGGCCCTGGCCCAGCGTTGCAGCCGGGTGGCAGTGAGTGCGCCGCTGTTCAGTGCCTTGCTCAACTACCGCCACAGCGCCCACGACGGGCTGCATGACGAGCAGGCGCCGTGGGCCGGCATCGAGCTGCTGGGGGGCGAAGAGCGCAGCAACTACCCCCTGAGCCTGAGTGTCGATGACCTGGGCCAGGGCTTTGCCTTGAGCGTGCTGGCGGTGGCGCACCTGGAGCCACAGCGCATCTGCGGCTATATGCACACGGCATTGGAGCACCTGGCCCAGGCCCTGGAGCAAAACCCGGGGCTGGCGCTGAACCGCCTGCCGATTCTGCCCGAGGCCGAGCGCCGGCAGTTGCTGGAAACCTTCAACGCCAATCGCCGGCATTACCCGCGCGGGCAGACCCTTCATGGCCTGTTCGAAGCCCGGGTTGCCGAGACTCCCGATGCGCTGGCCATGATCCAGGGCCCGCAGCAATTGAGCTATCGCCAATTGAACCAGCAGGCCAATCAACTGGCCCGGCATCTGCTGGAGCTGGGGGTGCAGCCGGACGATCGGGTGGCGATCTGCGTGCGGCGCGGCCCGGCGATGCTGGTGGGGATGCTGGGGATTCTCAAGGCCGGCGCCGCTTATGTGCCCCTGGACCCGGCGCTGCCGAGGGAGCGCCTGCGCTACCTGCTGGAAGACAGCGCGCCCCTGGCGTTAGTGACTCAGGGCGCACTGCTTGGGCAATTGCCGACCCTGGAGCTGCCGCTGATCGATCTGGACCAGTCGGCCTGGCACAACCCGGCGCTGGCCAATCCGCAGCTGGCACAACTGACCCCGGCGCACCTGGCCTATGTCATCTACACCTCGGGTTCCACCGGTTTGCCCAAGGGCGTGATGGTGGAGCACCGGACCCTGGAAAACCTCGTGCACTGGCATAACCAGGCCTTTGACCAGCACTCGGGCAGCCAGGTGTCCAGCGTCGCCGGCTTCGGTTTCGATGCCATGGCCTGGGAAGTCTGGCCGGCCCTGTGCGTCGGCGCGACCCTGCACCTGCCGCCGCCGGACGTCGGCAATGAAAACATCGAGCAGTTGCTGGCCTGGTGGCAGGCGCAGCCGCTGACAGTGAGCTTTCTGCCGACGCCGGTGGCCGAATACGCCTTCAGCCAACACCTGCACCATCCGACCCTGAAGACCCTGCTGATCGGCGGCGACCGCCTGCGCCAATTCCCCCGGGCCCAGAGCTTTGCGGTTATCAACAACTACGGCCCCACCGAAGCCACGGTGGTCGCCACCTCGGGCGCGGTGCAGGTCGGGCAGGCGTTGCATATCGGCACGCCCATGGCCAACGCCCGGGTCTACCTGCTGGACCGCCAGCAGCGGCCGGTGCCGGTGGGCGTGGCCGGCGAGCTGTATGTCGGCGGCGCCGGGGTTGCCCGGGGCTACCTGAACCGTCCGCAAATGACCGCCGAACGCTTCCTCGCCGACCCCTTCAGTCGCGAGCCCCAGGCGCGCATGTACCGCACCGGCGACCTGGCGCGCTGGCAGGCCGACGGCACCCTCGACTACCTGGGACGCAACGATGACCAGGTGAAAATCCGCGGCATGCGCATCGAGCTGGGGGAAATCGAAAGCGCCCTGGCGCGTCACCCTGGCCTCAACGAAGCGGTGGTGCTGGCGCGCCAGGATGAGTCGGGGCAGAGCCGACTGGTGGCGTATTTCACCGCCGCCGAGGGCCTGGATATCGAAGCGCTGCGGAGCGGGCTGCAAGCCAGCCTGCCCGGGCATATGGTGCCGCTGGCCTATGTGCAGTTGCCGGCCCTGCCGCTGACGGCCAACGGCAAACTGGACCGCAAGGCATTGCCGGAGCCGGCTGCGCAGCATCTGCTGAGCCGTGAGTACCAGGCTCCCCAGGGCACCGTGGAAATGGCCCTGGCGCAGATCTGGCAGGAGGTGCTCAAGGTCGAGCAAGTGGGGCGTCATGACCACTTCTTCGAGCTGGGCGGGCATTCGCTGCTGGCGGTGAGCCTGATCGAGCGCATGCGCCAGGCCGGCCTCGGCGCCGATGTGCGAGTGCTGTTCAGCCAGCCGACCCTGGCCGCCCTGGCGGCTGCGGTGGGCAGCGGGCGCGAGGTGCAAGTGCCGGACAACCTGATCCCGGGCGCTTGCCCGCGCATCACCCCGGACATGCTGCCCCTGGTCGAACTCGACCAGGCCACCCTCGATGGCTTGCTGGAGCGGGTCCCGGGCGGCGCCGCGAATGTGCAGGACATCTACCCCCTGGCGCCGTTGCAAGAAGGCATTCTCTACCACCACATCACTGCCCGGCAGGGCGATCCGTACCTGTTGCAATCCCATATGGCGTTTGCCGACCGGGCGCTGTTCACGGCCTTTACCCAGGCCCTGCAACAGGTGATCGCGCGGCACGATATCTTGCGCACCGGGGTGTTCTGGGAAGGCTTGCAGCAACCGCTGCAAGTGGTGCTGCGCAATGCCGAGCTGGTGGTGCACGAGGAACGGCTGGACCCGGCCGCCGGGGATATTCTTGGCCAGTTGCACGGGCTTTGCGATGCGCGCCATCACCGTATGGACATCACCCGGGCGCCGCTGATGCGGGTGCATATGGCCCAGGACCCGGTCCAGGGACGAATCGTCGCGGTGGTGCTGTTCCATCACCTGGCCCTGGACCACACCGCCATGGACGTGGTCGGCCATGAGCTGCGGGCCTTCCTGCAGGGCCAGGGCCAGAACCTGGGGACGCCGGTGCCGTATCGCAACTATGTGGCCCAGGCGCGCCTGGGTGTCAGCGAGCAGGAACACGAGGCGTTCTTCCGCGACATGCTGGGGGACGTCGACGAGCCAACCCTGCCGTTCGACCTGCAGGACGTGCAGGGCGACGGCGGCGATATCGAAGAGCGCAGCCAGGCCCTGCCCAGTGCCCTCAGCGCCCGTCTGCGGCATCAGGCGCGGTTGCTCGGGGTCAGTGCCGCGAGCCTGTTCCACCTGGCCTGGGCCCGGGTGCTGGGCGCCACGTCCGGCAAGCAGGCGGTGGTCTTCGGCACGGTGCTGCTGGGACGGATGCAGGGCGGCGAGGGCGCGGACCGGGCCCTGGGCATGTTTATCAATACCCTGCCGCTGCGGGTCGAGATCGACGCTACCGGGGTGCGTGACGGGGTTCGCGCCACCCATCGCCGGCTCAGTGCCTTGCTTGGTCATGAACACGCGTCCCTGGCCCTGGCCCAGCGGTGCAGCGGGGTGGCGGCGCCGCTGCCGCTGTTCAGCGCCATGCTCAACTACCGCCATAGCCAGGACAGCAGCGCACCCACGGCGCCACCGGCATCGGCCCACGGGATCGAGACCCTGGCCGGCGAGGAGCGCACCAACTACCCCCTGAGCCTGAACGTGGATGATCGCGGCGAAGGCTTCAGCCTGACCGCCATGACCCCGGCGCGGATCGGCGCGCAACGCATCTGCGGTTATATGCAGACGGCCCTCGAATCCCTGGCCGATGCCCTGGAGCGGGCGCCGGACATGGCCCTGAACCGCTTGCCGATCCTCACCGGCGCCGAGCGTCAGCACCTGCTGCTGGAGCTCAACGCCACCGAGGTCGCCTATCCCCTGAACCAGACCCTGCACGGGCTGTTCGAGGCCCAGGTCGAGCGTAGCCCGCAGGCCCCGGCGCTGCTGGCCGGCGGGCAACAGTTGAGCTATCGCCAGCTCAACCTGCGGGCCAATCAGCTGGCCCATCACCTGCGGCGCCAGGGCGTGGGCCCGGACACCCGGGTGGCGATCTGCGTCGAGCGCGGGCTGGAAATGGTCATCGGCCTGCTGGCGATTCTCAAGGCCGGCGGCGCCTATGTGCCGATCGACCCGAGCTACCCGGCAGAACGTATCGCCTACATGCTCGAAGACAGCGCGCCGGTGGTGGTACTGGTGCAAGCCGCGACGCAGCCGCTGGTGACGGCAGGGCTCGCTCCGTTGCTGGTCCTGGACCAGCCGCTGTGGCCGGCCGAGGCCCTGGACAACCCGCAGCTGCCTGAGCTGCACGCCGGGCACCTGGCCTACGTGATCTACACCTCGGGCTCCACCGGGCAACCCAAGGGGGTGATGAACGAGCACGGGGCGGTGGTCAATCGCCTGCTGTGGATGCAGCAGGCCTATGGCCTGACGGCGGCGGACGCGGTGTTGCAGAAGACTCCGTTCAGCTTCGACGTCTCGGTCTGGGAGTTCTTCTGGCCGCTGCTGACCGGCGCGCGCCTGGTGATGGCGCGCCCTGAGGGGCACAAGGACCCGGCCTACCTGTGTCAGGTGATCCAGGCCGAGGGCATCAGCACCGTGCATTTTGTGCCGTCGATGCTCGACCTGTTCCTGGCCCACGGCGCAGCGCAGTCGTGCCGCGCCCTGGTCCGGGTGCTGTGCAGCGGCGAGGCGCTGCCGGGGAGTCTGGTGCGGCGCTTCAAGCAGCAGTTGCCGGGCAGCGAGTTGCACAACCTCTACGGGCCGACCGAAGCCGCCGTGGATGTGACGGCCTGGAACTGCGCCGGTCCCCTGGAGCAGACCCCGGACAACACGCCGATCGGCAAACCCATCGCCAACACCCGCCTGTACCTGCTCGACGAGCAGATGCAGCCGGTGCCCCAGGGCGTGGTGGGCGAGCTGTATATCGGCGGGGTGCAGGTGGCCCGGGGTTATCTGAACCGTGGGCAGTTGAACGCCGAACGGTTCCTGGTGGACCCGTTCAGCCCCCTGGACAACGCCCGGATGTACCGCACCGGCGATGTGGCCCGCTACCGCGCCGACGGCAATATCGAGTACCTGGGGCGCAACGATGATCAGGTCAAGTTGCGGGGCCTGCGCATCGAACTCGGGGAGATCCAGGCCCGCCTGACTCAGTTGCCCGAGGTTAGGGAGGCCGTGGTCCTGGCCCGGGAAGACGTGCCGGGGGACAAGCGTCTGGTGGCCTATTACAGCACCCACGAGACCGGCTCGCGGCTGGAGGTCGAGGCCCTGCGCGGGGAGCTGTTGCAGCACCTGCCGGAGTACATGGTACCGGCGCTGTATGTGCATCTACAGGCCTTGCCCCTGAGCCCCAACGGCAAGCTAGACCGTAAGGCGCTGCCGGCCCCGGGGCTGGAGGCGGCCATCGTCCGTGAGTACGAGGCACCCCAGGGTGACACCGAAATCCTCCTCGCCAGGCTCTGGGCGCAATTGCTCAACGTGGAACGGGTGGGGCGCCACGACAACTTCTTCGAGTTGGGTGGGCACTCGCTATTGGCCGTGAGCCTGATCGGCCGGCTGCATCAGGAAGGCATGGAAGCCGATGTCAGGGCCTTGTTCGAACATCCGACCCTGGCCGGGTACGCGGCAATTACCGAAAGAATGGAGATCGTCCTGTGAGCGTGATCGAACTGTTGGCAACACTGAAGGCAAAAGACATCCAGCTCGCGGTGCGCGATGAGCAACTGATTGTCCAGGGCAATCGCCAGGCGCTGACCGAACCTGCGGTGATCGCCCAGTTGCGCGAGTACAAGCCGCTGCTGATCGAGATGATCCGCTCGGGGCAGTACTCGGCGCCCAGGTCCGGCCAGGTCGAGGTGCCGCCGAACGGCATTCTGCCCGGTAGCCGCCATATCACGCCGGACATGCTGACCCTGGTGCAGCTGGACCCGGCGACCCTGGAGCGGGTGCTCGCCAGTGTCCCGGGCGGTGCGGCCAACGTGCAGGACATCTACCCCCTGGCGCCCTTGCAGGAGGGCATTCTCTACCACCATGCCAGTGCCGGGCAGGGCGACCCCTATGTGATGCAGGCGCATTTCGCCTTTGACCACCTGCAACGCTTGCAGGACTTTGCCCAGGCCTTGCAGGGGGTGATCGAACGCCATGACATCCTGCGCACGGCGGTACTCTGGGAAGGCCTGGAAACGCCGCTGCAAGTGGTCTGGCGCCAGGCCACGCTGGCGTTGCAGGCCGTGCCGCTGGCGGCAGCCGACGGCGATATTCTCCAGCAGTTGCACCAGCGCTTCGACGCCCGTCACTACCGCCTGGACGTGACCCAGGCGCCACTGATCCGCCTGGCCTATGCCGAAGACCCGGCCAACCGGCGGATCGTCGCCGTGCTGCTGTTTCACCATATGGCCCTGGACCACAGCGCCCTCGACGTGGTGCGCCAGGAGATGTGTGCCTTGCTCCTGGGCCAGGGCCATGTGCTGGGCCCGGCGGTGCCGTTTCGCAACTACGTGGCCCAGGCCCGGCTGGGCATGAGCGAGGAGGAGCACGAGGCATTCTTCCGCCAGATGCTCGGCGATATCGACGAGCCGACCCTGCCGTTCGGCCTGCACGATGTACAGGGCGATGGCAGTGCCATCGACGAATTCAGCCTGCCCCTGGAACCGGCCCTGTGCCAGCGCCTGCGAACCCAGGCGCGGTTGCTCGGGGTGAGCACCGCGAGCCTGTTCCACACCGCCTGGGCCCAGGTGCTGGGGGCGCTGTCGGGCAAGCGCAAGGTGGTGTTCGGCACGGTGCTGATGGGGCGCATGCAGGGCGGTGGCGACAACGACCGGGCCCTGGGCATGTTTATCAATACCTTGCCGTTCCGCTTCGACCTGGACGCCAGCGCCGTGCAGGACGCCGTCAAGGCGGCCCACGGACGGCTCACCACCTTGCTCCGGCATGAACATGCGCCACTGGCCCTGGCCCAGCGTTGTAGCGCGGTCGCGGCCCCGGCGCCGCTGTTCAGCAGCCTGCTCAACTACCGCCACAGCGCGCCGCCCAGTGCCAATCTGGTCGCGGCGTGGCAGGGCATCTCCAGCCTCGACTCCGAGGAGCGCACCAACTACCCCCTGACCATGAGCGTCGATGACCTGGGTCAGGGGTTTGCCCTGACCTTGCTGGCCAGCCGCGAGGTCGATCCGCAGCGGGTTTGCGACTACTTGCGCACGGCCTTGGAAAACCTCGCGCAGGCCCTGGAGCAGGCGCCGCAGGGGGCACTGAACCTGTTGTCGGTCCTGCCTGGCGCCGAGCGCGAGCACCTGCTGCAAGGCTTGAATGGCAACCGGGTCGACTACCCGCAAGGGCTGAGCATCGGCCAGCGGGTCGCGGCCCGCGCTGCCGAGCAGGCGGATGCCGTGGCGGCGCTGTACCAGGGGCAGCCACTGACCTATGGCGAACTCAATCGCCGGGCCAATACCCTGGCCCGGCGCCTGCTGGACCTGGGTGTGCAGCCCGATGACCGGGTGGCGGTGATCGCCCGGCGCGGCCTCGACACCCTGGCCGGCCTGCTGGCGGTGCTCAAGGCCGGAGCCTGTTATGTGCCGATCGACCCGGCCCAGCCCCTGGAGCGCCTGAGCTACCTGCTCGATGACTGCACCCCGGTGGCGGTGCTGGCCCAGGCCGGGCTGCGGCAGCGCTTGCCGGCCCTGTCCGTGCCGCTGATCGAGCTTGAGGACGGCGCCGCGGCAGGGGTGGCGTTCGCCGATCCGCCACTGGCGAATTTGACCGCGCAGCACCTGGCCTATGTGATCTACACCTCCGGTTCCACCGGCCTGCCCAAGGGGGTGATGGTCGAGCATCGGACCCTGGGCAACCTGGTGGACTGGCACAACCAGGCCTTCGACCTGGGCCCTGGGCGGCAAACGTCGAGCCTGGCCGGCTTTGGTTTTGACGCCATGGCCTGGGAAATCTGGCCGGCGCTGTGTGCCGGCGCGACCCTGCATCTGCCGCCCGCCCGGGACGGCAACGAAGACCTGGACGAGCTGCTGACGTGGTGGCGCGCCCAGCCGCTGGACGTGAGCTTTCTGCCGACCCCGGTGGCCGAGTACGCCTTCAGCCAGAACCTGGGGCACCCGACCCTGCGCACCCTGTTGATCGGTGGCGACCGCCTGCGGCATTTCTCCAGGGATCCGGGGTTTGCAGTGATCAATAACTACGGCCCGACCGAAGCCACGGTGGTGGCGACCTCGGGTCGGATCGAACCGGGCCAGGTCCTGCCGATCGGCAAGCCCATGACCAATGCCCGGGTCTACCTGTTGGACGAGCAGCAACGCCCGGTGCCCCTGGGGGTGGCGGGGGAGCTGTATGTGGGCGGGGCCGGGGTCGCCCGGGGTTACCTCAACCGCCCCGAATTGAGCGCCGAGCGCTTTATGCACGACCCCTTCAGCCGCGAGCCCCGGGCGCGCATGTACCGCAGCGGCGACCTGGCGCGCTGGCTGGCGGATGGCAGCCTGGAGTACCTGGGGCGTAATGACGATCAGGTCAAGGTGCGCGGCATGCGCATCGAGCTGGGGGAAATCGAAAACCGCCTCAACCAATTGCCCGGAGTACGCGAAGCGGTGGTGCTGGCCCGGGAAGATGAACCCGGCCAGCCACGGCTGGTGGCCTACTTCACCGAGCAGCCGGCAGTCGAGGCGCTGGTGCCGGCCGAGTTGCGCAGCCACCTGCTGGCGCACCTGCCGGAGTACATGGTGCCGGTGGCCTACGTCAGGCTCGACGCATTGCCGCTGACCGCCAACGGCAAGCTGGACCGCCGGGCCCTGCCCAAACCCGACCGGGCGGCGACCTTCAGCCGCGGGTATGAGGCGCCTCAGGGCGAGCTCGAAACCACCCTGGCGCAGATCTGGGCCGAGGTGCTGCAGGTGGAGCAGGTGGGACGCGGCGATCACTTTTTCGAGCTGGGCGGCCATTCATTGCTGGCGATGCGCATGGTGTCCCAGGTGCGCCTGCAACTGGGCGTGGAGCTGGCCCTGGGCGAGCTGTTTGCCAACCCCGAACTGGCGGCCGTGGCCCAGGTCCTGGCCCGGGCCGGACGCAGCGCGCTGCCACCGATACTGGCGGTGCCTCGGGACGCACCGCTGCCGCTGTCCTTTGCCCAGCAACGGCTGTGGTTTATCGGGCAGATGCAGGGGCTGGCGAGCGCCTACAACATTCCGGTGGCCCTGGGCCTGCGTGGGCGCCTGGATGCCGATGCGCTGCAACGGGCCCTGGCGCGGATCGTCGCGCGCCATGAAAGCCTGCGCAGCCGCTTTATCCTGGAACACGATGAGCCCCGGGTGCAGATCACCCCGGCCGAGGCCGGTTTCCAGTTGCATTACCAGGACCTGCGCGGCCAGCCGGCGGCATTGCAGGAGCAGGTGCGGGGCCACGGCGCGCAGGCCTTCGACCTGCAGCAGGGGCCACTGATTCGTGGGCAACTGCTGCACCTGGCAGACGAGCATCACGTGCTGCTGTTAGCCCTGCACCATATCGTCGCCGATGGCTGGTCGATGGGCGTGCTGACCCGGGAGCTGGTGGCGCTGTATGCGGCCTTCAGCCAGGGCCGGGACGACCCGTTGCCGCCCCTGGCCTTGCAGTACGGCGATTTTGCCCTGTGGCAACGGCGCTGGCTCAGCGGCGAGTTGCTGCTCAGGCAAAGTGCCTACTGGCAGCAGGCCCTGGCCGGCGCCCCGGCCTTGTTGCTGCTGCCCACCGACCGGCCCCGTCCGCCGCAGCAGGCGTATGCCGGGGGCTGTGTCGAGGTCGCGCTGGACCCGCAGTTGAGCGCCGGGCTGCAAGCCCTGAGCCAGCGCCATGGCTGCACCCTGTACATGACCCTGCTGGCAGGCTGGAGCCTGCTGCTGAGCAAGCTCTCGGGGCAGGACGACCTGGTGATCGGTTCGCCGGTGGCCAACCGCACACGGGCCGAGGTCGAAGGCCTGATCGGCCTGTTCGTCAACACCCTGGCGCTGCGCATCGAGGTGGCGCCGGAGCACAGCGTCGAGACGCTGCTGGCCCAGGTCAGGGATGTGACCCTGCAGGCCCAGGCCCATCAGGACCTGCCGTTCGAACAGGTGGTGGAGTTGACCCGGCCGCAGCGCAGCCTGTCCCACAGCCCGTTGTTCCAGAACATGCTGGCCTGGGACAGCGGCTCGGGCCCGGGCCTGGCCCAGGCCATGAGTGAATTGCATCTGCAGCTGGAAGCGGTCAGCGGCGGCGAGCACGTGGCCAAGTTCGACCTGAGCCTGACCCTGGGCCTGAGCGAGGGGCGGATTTGCGGTTCCCTGGTGTACGCCACGGCCTTGTTCGAGCACCGGACCCTAGAGCGTTACCTGGGGTATTTCGAGGTCGTGTTGCAGGCCATGGTGGCCAACGACCAGCGCCCCCTCGGGCAGATCAGCCTGCTCGACCCCGAGGCCCGGGCGCAGGTGCTGCAAGGATTCAACCCGGCACCGGTGGCGTTTGCCCAGGGGCAGACCCTGCATGGGCGGTTCGAGGCCCAGGCGGCACGCACCCCGCAAGCGCTGGCGTTGCAGGTCGGCGAGCAGCAACTGAGCTACCGCGAACTCAACGAGCGCGCCAACCAGTTGGCCCATCACCTGCGCGAACAGGGCGTAGGGCCGGATTCGCGGGTGGCGATCTGCGTCGAACGCGGGCTGGGCATGGTCGTCGGCCTGTTGGCGATCCTCAAGGCTGGTGGCGCTTACGTGCCCCTCGACCCGAGCCTCCCCGGGCAACGCCTGGCCTGGCTGCTGGAGGATTGCGCGCCGGCGGCGGTGCTGGTCGAGCCCGCCACGCTCGGCTTGCTGGGTGAGAGGGCGCTGCCGCTGATCAATCTCGATCAGCGCTGGCTGCAACCCTCGACCAACCCCCAGGTGCCCGGGCTGACCGCGCAGCACCTGGTGTATGTGATCTACACCTCGGGTTCCACCGGCTTGCCCAAGGGCGTGATGCTTGAGCACCACAGCCTGCTCAACCTGGTGGACTGGCATAACCAGGCTTTCGCCCAGGGCCCGGGCAGCCACACCAGCAGCGTCGCCGGTTTCGGCTTTGACGCCATGGCCTGGGAGGTCTGGCCGGCGCTGTGCGTCGGCGCCACCCTGCACCTGCCGCCGGCCGGGATCGGCAGCGGCAACCTCGATCAACTGCTGGACTGGTGGCGCGGGCAGCCGCTGGACGTCAGCTTCCTGCCGACCCCGGTGGCGGAATACGCCTTCGCCCAGGCGCTGGGCCACCCGACCCTGCGCACCCTGTTGATCGGCGGTGACCGCCTGCGCCAGTTCACCCGGGACCAGCGCTTCAAGGTGATCAACAACTACGGGCCGACCGAAGCCGCAGTGGTGGCGACCTCCGGCCCGATCGAAGCCGGAGGGCCCCTGCACATCGGAACGCCCATCGCCAACGCCCGGGTGTACCTGCTGGATGAACAGCGGCGGCCGGTGCCGGTCGGCGTGGCCGGTGAGCTGTACGTCGGCGGGGCCGGGGTGGCGCGGGGTTACCTGCACCGTCCCGAGCTGACGGCCGAGCGCTTTGTCGACGACCCGTTCACGGCCACGCCCGGCGCGCGCATGTACCGCAGCGGTGACCTGGCGCGCTGGCTGGCCGATGGCAGCCTCGACTACCTGGGGCGCAACGACGATCAGGTGAAGATCCGCGGGGTGCGCATCGAACTGGGCGAGATCGAAACCCGCCTCAACGCTTACCCGGGGGTCAAGGAAGCGCTGCTGCTGGCCCGTGAAGACCAGCCCGGGCAGGCCCGGCTGGTGGCGTATTTCACCGCCCTCGACCCCAGCGCCGCGCCGCAGCCGGGCGAATTGCGCGGCCACCTGCTAACCCATTTGCCGGAGTACATGGTGCCGGTGGCCTATGTGCGCCTGGACGCACTGCCGCTGACCGCCAACGGCAAGCTCGACCGGCGGGCCTTGCCGGCGCCGGACCTGGCGGCGCTGTTCAGCCGCGACTACGAGGCGCCGCAAGGCCCCCTGGAAACCGGGCTGGCGCAGATCTGGGCCGACTTGCTGCAGGTCGAGCGGGTCGGACGTCGCGATCACTTCTTCGAGCTGGGCGGGCATTCGCTGCTGGCGATGCGCATGGTGTCCCAGGTGCGCCTGCAACTGGGCCTGGAACTGGCCCTGAGCGACCTGTTTGCCAACCCGGAACTGGCCGCCGTGGCCCAGGCCCTGGCCCAGGCGCGTCCCGACAGCCTGCCACCGATTGTGGCGCAGAGCACCGAGGGGCATTTGCCGTTGTCGTTCGCTCAGCAGCGCCTGTGGTTCCTGGCCCAGATCGAGGGCGCCGGCAGCGCCTACAACATTCCCCTGGGCCTGAGGCTGCGCGGGCCGCTGGACGTGGCCGCGCTGACTCAGGCCCTGGAAGGCATCGTGCGGCGCCACGAGGTCCTGCGCAGTCGCTTTGTGCAGGTCGAGGATCAGCCGCAGGTGTTGATTGCCGCCGCCGAGGGCCTGTTGAGCCTCGGCCGGCACGACCTGAGTGCGGATCCCCAGGCCTTGCAGGCCCTGGTGCAAGGCGAGGCGGCACAGCCATTTGACCTGGCCCGGGGGCCGCTGATTCGCGGGCACCTGGCGCAGCTCGGCGCCGAGCACCATGTGCTGCTGCTGACCCTGCACCACAGCGTCGCCGATGGCTGGTCGATGGGGGTGCTGACCCGTGAGCTGATGGCGTTGTACGCGGCCTTCAGCCAGGGCCAGGGCGACCCGTTGCCGCCCCTGGCGGTGCAGTACAGCGACTTTGCGCTCTGGCAGCGGCGCTGGCTCGGCGGTGAGCGCCTGCAGCAACAAAGCGCCTATTGGCAGCAGGCCCTGGCCGGTGCCCCGGCCTTGCTCAGCCTGCCCACTGACCGCCCGCGCCCTGCGCAGCAAGACTATGCCGGGGGCAGTGTCGAGCTGCGCCTAGACCCGGGCCTGACCGAGCAACTCAAGGCCCTGAGCCGATGCCACGGCAGCACCCTGTACATGACCTTGCTTGCCGGCTGGGGCGCCTTGCTCGGTCGCCTGGCCGGGCAGGCCGAGGTGGTGATCGGGTCCCCGGTGGCCAACCGCACGCGGGCCGAGGTCGAGGGGCTGATCGGCCTGTTCGTCAACACCCTGGCCCTGCGCATCGAGCTGCCGCCCGGGTTGAGCGTCGCGGCCTTGCTGGCCCAGGTCAGGGACCGGGTCGTGCAAGCCCAGGAGCACCAGGACCTGCCGTTCGAGCAGGTGGTGGAGATCACCCGGCCGCAGCGCAGCCTGTCCCACAGCCCGCTGTTCCAGAGCATGTTGTCCTGGGACGGCCAGCCCGGTGCCGCCCTGGCGCTGGATGCCCTGCAACTGGAGGTGCTGGAGGGCGGCGAGACCTTCGCCAAGTTCGACCTGGCCTTGAACCTGGGTGAAGCCCAGGGGCAGATTGTCGGCTCCCTGGTGTATGCCTCGGCCTTGTTCGATGGGAGCACCATCGAGCGCTATGCCGGTTACTTCCAGCGCCTGTTGCGGGCCATGGTCGCCGATGACCAGGGGCTGCTGGAGCAATTGCCGCTGCTTGAGCCGCACCAGCGCGAGCAATTGCTGGTGGGGTTCAACGCGACCCAGGTAGCGTTCGACCTGGAACAGAGTATCCACGGCCTGTTCGAGGCCCAGGTGCAACGCAGCCCCGATGCGCCGGCCCTGGTGACCGAGGGCGGGCAGCTGAGCTATCGCCAGCTCAATGCCCGGGCCAACCAGTTGGCCCGGCACCTGCGCGAGCAAGGTGTGGGCCCGGATACGCGGGTGGCGATCTGCGTCGAGCGCGGGCTGGAGATGGTCATCGGCCTGCTGGCAATCCTCAAGGCCGGCGGCGGTTACGTGCCGATCGACCCGGGTTACCCGGCGGAACGCATCGCCTACATGCTTGCAGACAGCGCGCCGGTGGCCCTGTTGCTGCACGGCGCGACTAGGCACCTGCTGCCTGAGGTGGCGGCGCCGCTGATCGACCTCGATCAGCCACTGTGGAATCACCAACCGCACGATGATCTAGCGGTGCCCGGGTCGAGCCCGCGCAACCTGGCGTACGTGATCTACACCTCCGGCTCCACCGGCCAACCCAAGGGCGTGATCAACGAACACCGGGCCCTGGTCAACCGCCTGCTGTGGATGCAGCAGGCCTACTGCCTGACGGCGGCGGACGCGGTGTTGCAGAAAACCCCGTTCAGCTTCGACGTCTCGGTGTGGGAGTTCTTCTGGCCGCTGATGACCGGTGCGCGGCTGGTCATGGCGCGCCCGGACGGGCACAAGGATCCGCTGTACCTGAGCCAGGTGATCCAGGCCGAGGGCATCAGCACCGTGCATTTTGTGCCGTCGATGCTCGATGTGTTCCTGGCCCAGGGGCAGGCCGCCCGTTGCACTGGACTGCTGCGGGTGATCTGCAGTGGCGAGGCGCTGCCGGGGAGCCTGGTGCGGCGCTTCAAGGGCCAGTTGCCGGGCAGTGAGTTGCATAACCTGTATGGCCCGACCGAGGCTGCGGTAGACGTTAGCGCCTGGAACTGCGCCGGCCCCCTGGAGCAGACCCCGGACAACACGCCGATCGGCAAGCCGATCGCCAACACCTGCCTGTATGTGCTCGATGGGCAGTTGCAGCCGGTGCCGCTGGGGGTTACCGGTGAGCTGTATATCGGCGGGGTGCAGGTGGCGCGGGGTTACCTGAATCGGCCGCAACTCAACGCCGAGCGCTTTGTGCACGATCCTTTCAGCCGCGAACCCGAGGCGCGCCTGTACCGCACCGGGGATGTGGCCCGTTACCTGGCCGACGGCAACCTGGAGTACCTGGGGCGTAACGATGACCAGGTGAAAATCCGCGGCCTGCGTATCGAACTGGGGGAAATCCAGGCGCGCCTGACCCAGTTGCCCGGGATCAAGGAGGCGGTGGTCCTGGCCCGGGAGGACGTGCCGGGGGACAAGCGCCTGGTGGCTTATTGCACCACCGCTGACGCCAGCCAGCGGCTGGACATCGAACAACTGCGCAGCCAGTTGCTGCTGCACCTGCCGGAGTACATGGTGCCGGTGCTGTTCGTGCACCTGCAGGCCTTGCCCCTGAGCCCCAACGGCAAGCTTGAGCGCAAGGCCCTGCCGGCGCCGGGCCTGGAGTCGATGCAGGCGCGGCCTTATGAAGCGCCCATCGGCGCTACCGAAACCCTGTTGGCCGGGCTCTGGGCCGAGCTGCTGAATGTGCAGCGGGTCGGGCGCCATGACCACTTCTTCGAACTGGGCGGGCATTCGCTGCTGGCGATCACCCTGATCGGGCGCATGCGCCGGGCCGGGCTGACGGCGGATGTGCGGGTGCTGTTCGGCCAGCCGACCCTGGCGGCCCTGGCCGCGGCCGTGGGCGAAGGCCGCGAAGTCGAGGTGCCGGCCAACCTGATTGACCCCGATTGCCCACGCATCACTCCACAATTGCTGCCGCTGTTGAACCTGGAGCAGGAGGCGATTGACCGGATCGTCGCCAACATCCCGGGCGGCGTGGCCAACGTGCAGGACATCTACCCCCTGGCGCCGCTCCAGGCGGGGATCCTGTATCACCATATCCTCTCCAGCCAGGGTGATCCGTACCTGCTGCAGGCGCAGTTCGCCTTTGACAGTCAGGAGCGGCTGCAGGCCTTTACCCAGGCCTTGCAGGCGGTGATCGAGCGCAACGATATCCTGCGCACCGCGGTGTTCTGGGACGGGCTCGAAGAGCCGGTGCAAGTGGTGCTGCGCCAGGCCGGGCTGCAGGTGCAGGAACTGCGGGTCAGGGCCAGCGGCGGCGAGGTGCTGGAGCAATTGCTGACCCGCTTCGACCCGCGGCATTTCCGCCTGGACCTGGCCCAGGCGCCGCTGCTGCGCCTGTACCACGCCTGGGACAAGCGTCAGCAGCGGGTGGTGGCCTTGCTGCTGTTTCATCACTTGGTCATGGACCATGTGGGCCTTGAGGTGTTGCAGCAGGAAGTCCAGGCCTGCCTGCTCGACCAGCGCGAGCAACTGGCGCCGGCGGTGCCGTACCGCAACTACGTGGCCCAGACCCGCCTGGGCATGGGCGAGCAGGAACACGAGGCGTTCTTTCGCGACATGCTCGGCGATATCGACGAACCGACCCTGCCGTTCGGCCTGGCCCAGGTCCAGGGTGACGGCCGGGATATCGAAGAAGCCCGCCTGGCCTTGGGCGCACCCTTGAACCAGCGCCTGCGCAACCAGGCCCGGCAGTTGGGGGTGAGCGCCGCGAGCCTGGTGCACCTGGCCTGGGCCCAGGTACTGGGCGCGGTCTCGGGCCAGGAGCACGCGGTGTTCGGCAGCGTGCTGTTTGGCCGGATGCAGGGCGGCGAGGGCGCCGAGCGGGCCCTGGGGGTGTTTATCAATACCTTGCCGCTGCGGGTCGACCTTGGCGAGCAAGGCGTACGTGCCGCGGTGCTGGCGACCCATGCCCGGCTCGCCCGGTTGCTGGCCCATGAGCACGCGCCCCTGGCCCTGGCCCAGCGTTGCAGCGGGGTGGCGCCGCCGACCCCGTTGTTCAGCGCGCTGCTCAACTACCGCCACAGCGCGGTGGCGACGGCGCCATCGGCGGCGGCCGGGGCGGCCTGGCACGGCATGCATCTGCTCAAGGCCGAGGAGCGCAGCAACTACCTGCTGACCCTGAGCGTGGACGACCTGGGCAGTGACTTTGTACTCAGCGCCATGGCGGCTACCGGCATCGGCGCGCAGCGGGTCTGCACCTATATGCAGACCGCCCTGGACAATCTGGTGCAGGCCCTGGAGCAGACGCCGCAGCAGGCCATCGGCCAGCTGTCGATTCTCTCGGCGCAGGAGCGCCAACAATTGCTGGTGCAGTTCAACGCCAGCGACCGCGACGTGCACCACGACCAGACCGTGCACCGGCTGTTCGAGGCCCAGGCCCAGACCCGTCCGCAGGCAGTGGCGGCGGTGCAGGGCGGGCAATCCATGAGCTACCACGAGCTCAACCGGCGGGCCAACCAGTTGGCGCACCGCTTGCTCGACCTGGGTGTGCAGCCGGGAGACAACGTGGCGCTGCTGCTGCCGCGTTCGTTTGAACTGTTGCTTGGCCAACTGGCGATCAACAAGTGCGCGGCGGTCTATGTGCCGCTGGACATCAACGCTCCGGCCGAGCGCCTGGGTTTTATGCTCGACGACTGCCAGGCGGTGCTGTTGCTGACCCGGGGCGAGCCGCTGCTGCAACACCCGGTGCCGCGCCTGGACCTGCTGCAAGCGGGCCTCGATGGCTGGCCGAGCCAGGACCCGCAGTTGCCGCAATCGTCCGAAGCGGTGGCGTACATCATGTACACCTCCGGCTCCACTGGCACCCCCAAGGGCGTGCTGGTGCCGCACCGCGCCATCGTGCGCCTGGTGCGCGACAACGGTTACGCCGATTTCAACCCCCTGGACCGGCTGGCGTTTGTCTCCAACCCGGCGTTCGACGCCAGCACCATGGAGGTCTGGGGCGCCTTGCTCAACGGTGGCCAGGTGCTGGTGATCGAGCATCAGACCCTGCTCGAACCCGAGGTCTTCGGCCGGGCCCTGGTGGACTCGGGGGCGACCGTGCTGTTTCTCACCACGTCGTTGTTCAACCAGTATGTGCAACTGATTCCCGAGGCCCTCAAGGGCCTGCGCATGCTGTTGTGCGGCGGTGAGCGCGCCGACCCGGGGGCCTTTCGCCGCTTGCTGGAGCAGGCCCCGGACCTGCGTCTGGTGCACTGCTACGGTCCTACCGAAACCACCACTTTTGCCACCACCTTTGAGGTTCGGGCGCTGGCGGCGGATGCCGACAGCGTGGCCGTGGGCGTGCCGATCGCCAACACCCGGGTGTATGTCCTGGATCGCAGCCGACAACCGGTGCCGCTGGGGGCGGTAGGGGAGATCTACATCGGCGGCCAGGGCGTGGCCAGGGGTTACCTGAACCGCCCGCAACTGACCGCCGAAAAGTTTGTGCACGACCCTTTTGTCGAGCAGCCCGGGCGCCTGATGTACCGCACCGGCGACCTGGGTCGCTGGCTGGGCGAGGGGCGGCTGGAGTGCATCGGTCGCAACGACGATCAGGTCAAGCTGCGGGGTTTCCGCATCGAACTGGGCGAAATCGAAACCCGGCTCGCCGCATGCCCCGGGGTCAGGGAAGCGGCGGTGCTGGTGCGCGAGGTCGGCCCGGGGGACAAGCGCCTGGTGGCCTATTACACCCGTCACGCCACGGCCGCCACGGCGGACAGCGAAGGGTTGCGCGTCGCATTGCAGAGCCAGTTGCCGGACTACATGGTGCCCTCGGCCTATGTGCTGCTCGAGCACCTGCCGCTGACCGCCAACGGCAAGCTGGACCGCAAGGCCCTGCCTGCGCCCGAGCTGCAAGCCCTGGCCGGACGGGCCTATGAGGCGCCGATCACGGCCCTGGAGCAGAGCCTGGCGCGGGTCTGGGCCGAGGTCCTGCACGTGCCGCAGGTCGGTCGCCATGACAGCTTTTTCGAGCTGGGCGGGCACTCGCTGCTGGCGATCCGCCTGCTCAACCGCATGCAGCAGGAAGGGTTGAAAGTGACCCTGGCCGAGTTGTTCCAGCATGCCAGCGTCGAGTCGATTGCCACCTTGCTCGGCCAGCGCACGGCAGTGCCGGACGACCAGCAGAGCGTGATCGAAGTGCGTGCCGGTGGCAGCCAGCCGCCGTTGTTCCTGGTGCATGAGTTCAGCGGCATGGACCTGTACTTCCCGGTGCTGGGGCGGCATATCGAGGGCGATTTCCCGATCTACGGCTTGCCCGGGATCGCCTTGCAGTACCCGCAATTGCACACCCTGGAGGGCCTGGCCGCGCGCCTGGTACGGCTGATCCGCTCGGTGCAGGCCGAGGGGCCGTACCGCCTGGCCGGTTGGTCGTTTGGCGGGGTGCTGGCGTATGAGGTCGCCCTGCAATTGCAGGGGCAGGACCAGGTGGTGCAGTTCCTTGGCCTGATCGACAGCTACATGCCGCGCCTGACCGATCAGGGCAAGGCCCGCTGGAATGGGCCGCACGCCCTCAAGCGTCACCTGCTGCTGCAATGCGAAAGCCACTGGACGGTCCAGGGTGTGCCCGGCGAGGCGGCCCTGGAGCGGGTCCGGCAGTTGGGCATGGAGCTTGAACAGCATGACTTTGCTTCACTGCTCCAGGCCTGCCGTGAGCGCCAGGTGCTCAACCCGCAGTTGCTGGAAACCCCGGCCAGCGACCTGGAACGCTTCCTGGCGCGGGAAGTGGCCCACGGGCATGCCATGGCCCATTACGCCCTGCATCCGATCGCGCTGCCGGTGCATCTGTTCTGTGCCCGGGAACGCCCGACCGAGCTGGCGCGGCGCAGTACCAGCCTGGGCTGGGGCGACGTCCTGGGGCCGCGCTTGCAGGCGGTCAGTGTGCCGGGAGATCACCTGAGCATGATGCAGGCGCCCCATGTCCAGACCCTGGGGCAGGCGATCAGTGCGGCCATGGCGGCCGCGGCCCCCGAGGCTTTGGCGCCGCACCAGCCGCTGCTGAGTATCCAGACCGGTCGCCCCGGGCAGGCACCGATTTTCTGCGTGCCGGGGGCAGGCGATAGCGTGACCGGATTTATCGGCCTGACCGATGCCCTGGGGCCGGACTGGCCGCTGTTCGGCCTGCAGCCACGGGGCCTGGATGGGCAATGGCCGCCCCACAGTCAGGTGGAGAGCGCTGCCGAGCACGGGCTGTCGGCGCTGGAGCAAGTGTGTCCGGAGGGGCCGCTGCATCTGGTCGGCCATTCCTTCGGCGGCTGGGTGGCCTATGCCCTGGCCGCCCGCCTGCAGGCCCGCGGGCGCACGGTGGCGTCCCTGACCCTGATCGACAGCGAAGCGCCCGGCGGCAATGGCGGGGTGGCCAGGCCGTACACCGCGACGGCGGTCCTGGAGCGCCTGATCGAGGCCTTGCAGCTGGCGTCGGGCAAATCCCTGGGCATCGAGCCGGTGGCGTTTGCCGCCGCAGACGACCCGACCCAACTGCGCCTGCTGCACGCGGGCATGGTGCGGGTCGGCCAGCTGTCGCCCCGTTCAACCCCCGAGGCGATCTACGGCACGGTGCGCACCTTTGGCGCGGCGCTGCGCACGGTCTATCAGCCACACCTGCTGTACCGGGGGCCGGTGCGCCTGGTGCTGGCCGAGGACCCAGCCCTGGACAGCGCCAGCAACCTGCTGGAGCAGGAGGCGATGATCCGCGGCTGGCGCCAGTACGTCGAACCGCTGTCGGTGTGGCATGGCCCGGGCAACCATTTCAGCATCCTCAAGGCGCCCGACGTCTACAGCCTTGCGGCCTGGTGGCATGAAGGGCTGGCGCTGGCGGTGGGCGAGGGGGTGTCGTGAGGCGCTGACCCGGGACCGGCGCGGAGCCGGTTGATTGATCGGGGGCGGCACGCAGGGTCGCCCCCTTGGACAAGGCCCCGGCTACGGCCGGATCTGCCCTCAACGCATTTGTGGTCATCTATGGAAAAGTCGAAGTTGCGTAACGTGGGCCTGGGACTGGCGCTGGTGGTGGCGGCCGGGTTGGTGTTCTACACCGTGCAGGCGCCGGCCGAACCGCCGCAGTACCTGGTGGCCAAGGTCGAGCGCGGGGATATTGAAAACGCGGTGCTGGCCACCGGGTTGCTCGAAGGCATCAAGCAGGTGGATGTCGGGGCCCAGGTCTCCGGGCAGTTGAAGTCGCTCAAGGTCAAGCTCGGGGACAAGGTGAAAAAGGGCCAGTGGCTGGCAGAAATCGACCCGCTGGTGTTGCAGAACACCCTGCGCCAGGCCCTGGTCGACGAGGAGAACCTGCAAGCCCAGCGTCGGGCCACGGCGGCCCAGCTCAAGCAGACCAAGTCGATCTACGAGCGCTACAACGACTTGCAGGCCGACGCCTCGATCTCGCGCCAGGACTTCGAGACCGCCGAGTCCAACTACGAGGTCCAGCGCGCCAACCTGCTGTCGCTGGACGCGCAGATCAAGAGTGCGCATATCCAGATCGATACGGCCCGGGTCAACCTGGCCTATACCCGGATCGTCGCGCCCATCGACGGCGACGTGGTGGGCATCGTCACCCAGGAAGGCCAGACCGTGATCGCCCAGCAACTGGCGCCGGTCCTGCTCAAACTGGCGGACCTGGACACCATGACGGTCAAGGCCCAGGTCTCGGAAGCCGATGTGATCCACATCACCCCGGGGCAAAAGGTCTACTTCACCATCCTCGGTGAAGATCGGCGTTACTACGGCGAGCTGCGCGGCACGGAACCGGCGCCGCAGAACTTCCTCGACACCCAGGCCGCGGGCACCGCGAAGCAGAGCAGCGCGGTGTTCTACAACGCACTGTTCGATGTGCCCAACCCCGACCACCGCCTGCGCATTGCGATGACCGCCCAGGTGCGCATCGTGCTCGACACTGCCCAGGCGGTGCTGATGGTGCCGGTGGCGGCCCTGGGCCCGCGCAACGCCGATGGCAGCTTTCCGGTACGGGTGCTGGACGCCAAGGGCCATGCCCAGCAACGCAACGTGCAGACCGGGATCAACAACAACGTCAAGGTGCAGATCAGGGACGGGCTGGTCGAAGGTGACAAGGTGGTGATCGGCGATCCGGTATCCGCTGTGGCGGGGGCCTGACATGAGCCAGCCACTGTTGCAGCTCAAGGGCATCACCCGTAGTTTCGTGGCCGGTGAAAAAGCCTTTGTCGCCCTGAAGAACATCGACCTGACCATCAACGCCGGGGAAATGGTGGCCATTACCGGCGCCTCGGGCTCGGGCAAGTCGACCCTGATGAACATCCTCGGCTGCCTGGACTACGCCACGGCCGGCAGCTACCAGGTCAACGGCCGGGAAACCCGCGACCTGGACAACCAGGAGCTGGCCGAACTGCGGCGTGACTACTTCGGCTTTATCTTCCAGCGCTACCACCTGCTGCCGCACCTGAGCGCCCTGCACAACGTCGAGATGCCGGCGATCTACGCCGGCACCCCGGAGAGCCAGCGCCATCAGCGGGCCACCGAGTTGCTCGGGCGCCTGGGCCTGTCGGGGCATTTGCTGCATCGCCCCAACCAGCTGTCCGGCGGCCAGCAACAGCGGGTGAGTATTGCCCGGGCCCTGATGAACGGCGGCGAGGTCATCCTGGCCGACGAACCCACCGGTGCCCTCGATACCACCAGCGGCAAGGAGGTGATGAACATCCTGCTGGAGCTGCATGCCGCCGGGCACACGGTGATCATCGTCACCCATGACCCGAAGGTGGCGGCCAACGCCGAGCGCATCATCGAGGTCCGCGATGGCGAGATCATCAGCGATTGCAGGCACCCGCGCCCCGGGCCGGAGCTGCCGGAAGTACCGGCACTGCGCCTCAAGCCGGCGGGCACCCGGCGCCTGGTGGCCAGCCTCGGCCTGTTCAAGGAAGCCTTCGGCATGGCCTGGGTGGCGCTGGTGTCGCACCGCATGCGGACCTTGCTGACCATGCTCGGGATCATCATCGGCATCACCTCGGTGGTCTCAATCGTGGCCATTGGTGAAGGCGCCAAGCGCTATGTGCTCAAGGACATCCAGGCCATCGGCAGCAACACCATCGATGTGTTTCCCGGGGCCAGTTTCGGCGACAGCCGCGCCGCTGCCATCGAAACCCTGATGCCGGCCGATGCGACGGCCCTCAACCAGTTGTATTACGTCGACAGCGCGACCCCGGTGGTGGGGCGCAACCTGCTGCTGCGCTATCGCAATGTGGATGTCAACGCCACGGTCAATGGCGTCAGCGACCGCTATTTCCAGGTGCGTGGCCTGAAGATGCAGGCCGGCATCGCCTTCAGCGAAAGCGATGCGCGGCGCCAGGCCCAGGTGGTGGTGATCGACGACAACACCCGCAGTCGCCTGTTCGGCGCCGGGGTCGACCCCCTGGGTCAGGTGATCCTGGTGGGTTCGCTGCCGTGCACGGTGATCGGGGTGACGGCGGCGACCAAGAACATCTTCTCCGCGGCCAACACCCTGAGCGTCTGGGTGCCCTATGAAACCGCCGCCGGACGCCTGCTGGGCCAGCGCCACCTGGACAGCATCAGCGTGCGGATCAAGGACGGCCAGCCGAGCAAAGTTGTGGAGGACAACGTGACTCAGGTCATGTTGCAGCGCCACGGCACCAAGGACTTCTTCACCAACAACCTGGACAGCATCATGAAGACCGTGGACAAGACCAGCCGCTCCCTGGCCTTGCTGCTGTCGCTGATTGCCTTGATTTCGCTGCTGGTGGGCGGCATCGGGGTGATGAACATCATGCTGGTATCGGTGACCGAACGGACCCGGGAAATCGGCATTCGCATGGCGGTGGGGGCACGGCAGTCGGACATTCGCCAGCAGTTCCTGGTGGAGGCGGTGATGGTCTGCCTGATAGGCGGGGCGATCGGCATCGGTCTGTCGTTCGCCATCGGCTACCTGTTTTCACTGTTGGTCAAGGAATGGCAGATGGTGTTTTCCCTGGGCTCGATCGTCACCGCGTTTGCCTGTTCCACGCTGATCGGCATCGTCTTCGGCTTTGTGCCCGCCCGTAATGCCTCGCGCCTGGACCCCATCGAGGCCCTGGCGCGGGATTGAGCCGAAGCGGCCCGGCCTGATCCTAGGCCAGGCCGCGAGCGGCGCAGGGGGCCGTGGCCTCATCGCCGGAGTACATCCAGCGCAGCAGCGAATTGCGGCCACTGATGCCCATCTTGATCGAGGCGCGCTTGAGGTAGCTTTCCACGGTGTTGACCTTGAGCCGGAACTGTTCCGCCAACTCCGGCGCGGTACGCCCGGCAAGCAGGCCGATGCAGACTTCCGTCTCGCGGTTCGACAGGCTCAGGCCCGATTGCTCCAGGCGTTCGGCAAAGCGCTGGCGCAGGTTTTCCAGGCCCTGGACCGTGGTCGTCGTCACCGGGCCCGCCTGGCGGGTGCTGCTGAGGGGTTGCAGGGCGCTGATATGGGTTTCCACCATGGGCAGCAGTAGTGACGAAAAGTCCTGGAGGATGATGCGTTCCTGGGCGGAAAAGTTCGGCGCATGGGCGCAGCGGTACACCGAGATCACGTAGCGGTAGGCGTCGCGGTGACTGCTCAAGTGCATCTGTGCACTGGCCACTCCGGGCCGGGCAGGCGCGGCCTCGCGGTGCGCCGCTGCGGCGAAGCTGTCGCAGAGAGGCTGGTGGCTGCGTCGGTCGTACACCGTCGCGGCCAGCCACCCGGGCTCGCAGGTGTCGCGGGCGTCATTGGCGGCGCTGGCGTTGCGGCCGTGGGAAGGCGCTTCAGAGGCCAGCGGCAGGCGCCGGATGTGGGTCGCGTCCACCGCCAGCTGAGTCAATATCAAGGCATGCAGCATGCGGGGGAAGTTGCGGCTGCCGGTGCTGGCGATGACCTTGCCAATGTGGGGGAACAGCAGTTGTGAGTTCATTGGTTCATCCATGAGTCCAGGTGGCGGCGTCATTGCCTTTATAACCATGAGTTTTAAGAGGATGTCCTGACCCCTTGATCGAGCACGATAGTGAGTGCAGCCCTCGTATCCTAGTACAGGGTTTCGCGGTCGTTTGCTGCTGCAGCATAAATATGGACGAATGACCTGAGGCGGGCGTTAAGCCCCACTCAGCCTGGGGTGGGCGTGGGCCAAAGGGGGTGATCAATGGACGGGGGGCCGCCGCTCAAGCCTGCCCCGGCACGTTTGGCCACAGGTCGGCCACCAGGAACAGGCGCTCGGCTTCTTCCCAATGGGCCGGGGCTTTCTGCGTCAGGCGCACCAGCAATTGCGCCGGAGCATGGGGGTCGAGCTCGGCCAGCCAGTGTTCGAGCTGGGCCGGGCTCCAGGTCTGCTCGTCAGGGTAATGGGCCGGCGCCAGCCAGGCATGGCGCGGCAAGGGTTGCCAGCGCCCGGGTGGGCTCTGGGCCAGGAATGCCGGCCAGTCATGTTGGTGCAGCCAGCGCCCGTGCAGGTGCCGGGGGTGGGCGCCCAGCGGCGGATGGGCATGGCCGGGCCAGGGGTAGAGCAGGTAGCCGCCCAGCCACAGGTGGGCGCTGAAATGGGTGATGTCCAGGGCGGTCAGTACATCGAGGCTTTCCGGGCGGGCTGAAATCGGCAACTGGTGTTCGCACAAATGGGCCAGCTTGCGGTCCAGGCGGTCATGGCAGCCCGGGCCCAGCCACTGGGCGCTGTCTTCGCCGTTGCCGGCCTGCGGCCCGAGGTACAGCTTGATCGCCAGTTCCAGGTGATGCACGCCGTCGCGGTCGCGCAGCAGCATGTCCAGCTCGCCCAGGGTGTGCCCGGCACGGCGGATCGGCAAGTTGGCCGCGAGCAGCTCGACCCCCGGGGCATGGCGCACCGCGAATTGCCACAAGCGTTCGTAGTACAGGCCCAGGCGCCGGGTGGTGGCCAGGGCCAGCCAATGTTCCAGGGCGCGGTGGTCCTGGTCGAGTTGGCGCAGCCAGTGGGCCAGCAGTTCGGGCGCCTGCACCCAGTCGCTGCCGGCCAGTGGATGACGCTGGGGCCAGGGCGTGTGTTCGAGCATGGGCGGGGCGAGGATGACCCAGGCCAGGTCGCGCACCGCGGGGTGGCGCAACTGGCGTGGGAGGTCGAGCAAGCCGGGAAACAGGATCATTCTGCGAGCATAGCTCCTCGGAGGGTGGCTGAAAGGATTTTGTCTATGGCCGGCTTTCGCCCATAATCCCTCTTTTGCCCGCCCCAGAACCCTGCAGGAGCCCCATGGAGCAATTTCGCAATATAGGCATTATCGGTCGCCTGGGCAGTTCGCAGGTGCTTGACACAGTTCGCCGACTGAAAAGGTTTCTGCTCGAACGCCACCTGCACGTGATCCTCGAGGACACCATCGCCGACGTGCTGCCAGGCCACGGCCTGCAGACCTCGTCGCGCAAAATGCTCGGTGAAGTCTGCGACATGGTGATCGTGGTCGGCGGCGACGGCAGCCTGCTTGGCGCCGCCCGCGCCCTGGCCCGGCACAACACGCCGGTGCTGGGGATCAACCGCGGCAGCCTGGGCTTTTTGACCGATATTCGCCCGGACGAGCTGGAGATCAAGGTCGCCGAGGTGCTGGACGGCCACTACCTGGTGGAAAACCGCTTCCTGCTTCAGGCCGAAGTCCGCCGTCACGCCGAGGCCATCGGCCAGGGCGACGCGCTGAATGACGTGGTACTGCACCCGGGCAAGTCGACGCGGATGATCGAATTCGAAATCTACATCGATGGCCAGTTCGTCTGCAGTCAGAAGGCCGACGGCCTGATCGTCGCCACGCCGACCGGTTCCACGGCCTATGCGCTGTCGGCCGGCGGGCCGATCATGCATCCCAAGCTCGATGCCATTGTGATTGTGCCGATGTACCCCCATACCTTGTCAGGCCGGCCAATTGTGGTCGATGGCAACAGTGAGCTGAAAATCGTCGTGTCCAAAGATATGCAGATCTATCCGCAAGTCTCCTGTGACGGGCAGAACCACTTTACCTGTGCGCCCGGCGACACCGTCACGGTCAGCAAGAAGGCGCAGAAGCTGCGCCTGATCCATCCGCTGGACCACAACTACTACGAGGTTTGCCGGACCAAACTCGGCTGGGGCAGCCGGCTGGGTGGTGGAGGCGACTGATGCTCGATCCCGCGCGAAGTTACGACCTGATCGGCGACGTGCACGGGTGCGCCCTGACCCTTGAGCACTTGCTCGACCGGCTCGGTTACCACAGGCAGGGTGGCGTCTGGCGGCACCCGTCACGCATGGCGGTGTTTCTCGGCGACATCATCGACCGCGGCCCGCGAATCCGCGAAGCGCTGCATATCGTCCACGACATGGTCGAGGCCGGCCAGGCGTTGTGCATCATGGGCAACCATGAATTCAACGCCCTGGGCTGGAGCACCCCGGCGCCTGCGGGCAGCGGCAAGCAGTTCGTGCGCGAGCACACGCCGCGCCACGCGCGCCTGCTCAGCGAGACCCTGAACCAGTTCGAGCAGCACCCCGGCGACTGGCATGACTTCCTCGGCTGGTTTTACAAGCTGCCGCTGTTCGTCGATGCCGGGCGTTTTCGCGTGGTGCACGCCTGCTGGGATGCGGGGCTGATTGCGCCCCTGCGCGCGCAGTACCCCAACGGCTGCATC
This sequence comes from Pseudomonas sp. QD4, assembly GCF_049199125.1. Lineage (NCBI taxonomy): Bacteria > Pseudomonadati > Pseudomonadota > Gammaproteobacteria > Pseudomonadales > Pseudomonadaceae > Pseudomonas > Pseudomonas sp. QD4. The sequence goes on along the minus strand of NZ_JBLZOM010000001.1, from coordinate 1,161,308 downwards.
GACGAGGTGTTCCTCCAGGCCTCGGCGCTCCCCGACAGCTTCGCCAGCCTGGCCTTCGACCGCCTGCTGCGTGGCACCGACATGCGCCTGCCCCATGGCCAGACCATGACCAGCGGCGATGGCCTGACCCGTTCGTTCTTTCGCACCAAGTTCTGGGAAGACGACCCGCAGACCTACGGCGACATCGTGTTCCAGCCCGATGCGCTGCCGGAGCCGGTGGCCTGCATGCCGCTGTCCTCCAGTGAAAAAAGCAACCTGTTGCGCTACGCCAGCGACGAGCCGTTGCTGTTCGTCGGCCACTACTGGCGCAGCGGCAAACCGGCGCCGTTGCGCGCCAACCTGGCGTGCCTGGACTACAGTGCCGTGCTCTACGGCAAGCTGGTGGCCTATCGCCTGGACCAGGAAACCCGCCTGGATCCACATAAATTCGTCTGGGTCGATGTTGAGCGGCCGGAGGCTCTGGGATGAGTGCTGTTGCAGTATTGCGTCTGCCGCTGGCGGTGGATTTGAGCGGTTTTGTCACCTTGCTGCAGCGTATGCAGGTGCCGCACCGGGTCAGCGAAGAGGCGGGTGAGCAGGTGCTGTGGGTGCCGGACTCGATCAGTGCCGATGTGCGTGCGTTGTACGAGCGCTTTCCCGGCGGCGACCCCGAGCAGCAGTTGGACCTGCCGCAAGTGCCGACCGCTGGCGCGCGCCCGGGCTTCAAGGAACAGTTGCGCCGCAGCCCGATGACCGCCCTGGTGCTGCTGGCGAGCCTGATCGTGTGCGCGGTGACCCTGTTGGGCGACAACCTGGACACCCTGCGCTGGCTGACCTTTCTCGAGTTTCGCGTCACCGGCGACTACATCCAGTTCACGCCTCTGGCCGACAGCCTGGCAGCGGGGCAGTGGTGGCGTCTGGTGACGCCGATGCTGATCCACTTCGGTTTCCTGCACATCGCCATGAACGGCATGTGGTACTGGGAGCTGGGGCGGCGCATCGAGTTGCGCCAGGGCAGCATCAACCTGCTGGGCCTGACCCTGCTGTTCAGCCTGGTGTCGAACTTCGCCCAATACTATTTCAGCGGCCCGACCCTGTTCGGCGGCCTGTCCGGGGTCCTGTACGGCCTGCTCGGGCATTGCTGGATCTATCAATTGCTGGCGCCCAACCCGATCTATCGCCTGCCGCGCGGCGTGCTGGTGATGATGCTGGTGTGGTTGCTGCTGTGTCTGTCCGGGCTGGTCTCGATGATCGGTTTCGGGGAAATCGCCAATGCCGCCCACGTCGGCGGGTTGCTCGTCGGATGCCTCACAGGTTTGTTGGGTGGCTTGTATGGCCGCCGTAAACTGGCCCTTTAATGCTGGAGACCGTTGCATGTCCTCTTTTGTAGAAATGATCGAAAACATCACCCCGGAGATCTACCAGAGCCTCAAGCTCGCGGTGGAAATCGGCAAATGGTCCGACGGCCGCAAGCTCACCGCCGAGCAGCGTGAACTGTCGTTGCAGGCGGTCATCGCCTGGGAAATGCAGAACCTGCCCGAGGAAGAGCGCACCGGCTACATGGGGCCGCAGGAATGCTCCTCGAAGTCGGCGCCGGTGCCGAACATCCTGTTCAAGTCGGATGCCATCCATTGATTGAGATTGGCCGCGGTGCAATCAGCAAGATGTCGGCGCGCCTTGACGGGCCGAACGTTCAATACGCCTTTCGCCTGGGCGAGCAGGAGGTGCCGGTCAACCCGATGATCGGCACCCAGGTCCGCCTGGAGTTCCTCGGGACGATCCACTGCTCCCATTGCGGACGCAAGACCAAGACCAGTTTCAGCCAGGGTTACTGCTACCCGTGCATGACCAAGCTGGCCCAGTGCGACCTGTGCATCATGAGCCCGGAGCGTTGCCACTACGACGCCGGCACCTGCCGCGATCCGTCCTGGGGCGAGCAATTCTGCATGACCGACCACGTGGTCTATCTGGCCAACTCCTCGGGGGTCAAGGTCGGCATCACCCGCGCCACCCAGCTGCCGACCCGCTGGCTGGACCAGGGCGCGAGCCAGGCGCTGCCGATCATGCGCGTAGCCACCCGCCAGCAATCGGGCTTCGTCGAAGACCTGCTGCGCAGCCAGGTGGCCGACAAGACCAACTGGCGCGCCCTGCTCAAGGGCGACGCACCCGCCGTCGACCTGGTGGCCGTGCGCGAACAGTTATTCGCCTCCTGCGCCGAGGGCCTGCAAGGTTTGCAGGAACGCTTCGGGCTGCAGGCGATCCAAGCGCTGAGCGATGTACAGCCGTTGGAAATCCGTTACCCGGTCGAGCAGTACCCGGCCAAGATCGTCAGCTTCAACCTGGACAAGAACCCGATTGCCGAAGGCACGTTGCTGGGGATCAAGGGCCAATACCTGATCTTCGACACGGGCGTGATCAATATTCGTAAATACACGGCCTATCAGCTCGCCGTGCATCAGTAGAAGGATTCGAACCATGCGCACCGATCAACCGAAGATGATTTACCTGAAGGACTATCAGGCGCCCGAGTACCTGATCGACGAGACGCACCTGACCTTCGAGTTGTTCGAGGACCACAGCCTGGTCCATGCGCAACTGGTGATGCGGCGCAACCCGGCACGCGGCGCCGGTCTGCCGCCGCTGGTGCTGGACGGCCAGTTGCTGGAGTTGCTGTCGGTCAGCCTGGGCGATCGCGAACTGAGCGCCGCCGACTACCAGCTCGACGACAGCCACCTGACCCTGCAACCGACGGCCGAGCGCTTCACTGTCGACACCAGCGTGCGCATTCATCCGGAAACCAACACCGCCCTGGAAGGCCTGTACAAATCCAGCGGCATGTTCTGCACCCAGTGCGAGGCCGAAGGCTTTCGCAAGATCACCTATTACCTCGATCGCCCGGACGTGATGAGCAGGTTCACCACCACCGTGTCGGCCGAGCAGCACAGCTACCCGGTGCTGCTGTCCAACGGCAACCCGATTGCCAGTGGCCCCGGCGAAGACGGCCGGCACTGGGCGACCTGGGAAGACCCGTTCATGAAGCCGGCCTACCTGTTCGCCCTGGTGGCCGGTGACCTGTGGTGCGTCGAAGACAGCTTCACCACCATGAGCCAGCGCAACGTGGCGCTGCGCATTTATGTCGAGCCGGAAAACATCGACAAGTGCCAGCACGCCATGAACAGCCTGAAGAAATCCATGCGCTGGGATGAAGAGACCTACGGTCGCGAGTACGACCTCGACATCTTCATGATCGTGGCGGTCAATGACTTCAACATGGGTGCCATGGAGAACAAGGGCCTCAATATCTTCAACTCCAGCGCCGTGCTGGCCCGCGCCGAAACCGCGACCGACGCTGCGCACCAGCGGGTCGAGGCGATCGTCGCCCACGAATACTTCCACAACTGGTCGGGCAACCGCGTGACCTGCCGCGACTGGTTCCAGCTGTCGCTCAAGGAAGGTTTTACCGTGTTCCGCGATGCCGGGTTCTCCTCGGACATGAACTCGCCGACGGTCAAGCGCATCCAGGATGTGGCGTACCTGCGGACCCACCAGTTCGCCGAAGACGGCGGCCCCATGGCCCATGCCGTGCGTCCGGAAAGCTTTATCGAGATTTCCAACTTCTACACCCTGACCGTGTACGAGAAGGGCTCGGAAGTCGTCGGCATGATCCGCACCCTGGTGGGCGCCGAGGGCTTTCGCAAGGGCAGCGACCTGTATTTCGAGCGCCACGATGGCCAAGCCGTGACCTGCGACGACTTCATCAAGGCCATGGAAGATGCCAACGGCGTCGACCTAACCCAGTTCAAGCGCTGGTACAGCCAGGCCGGCACACCACGCCTGGCTGTCAGCGAAGCCTATGACCCGGCGGCCAAGACCTACAGCCTGACCTTCCGCCAGAGCTGCCCGGCGACCCCGGACAAGGTCGAGAAACTGCCGTTTGTGATTCCCGTGGCCCTGGGCCTGCTCGATAGCACCGGTGCCGACATCGCCCTGCGCCTGGTCGGTGAAGCCACCGCCCAGGGCACGTCCCGTGTGTTGTCGGTGACCGAGGCCGAGCAGACCTTCACCTTCGTCGACATCGCCGAACAGCCGTTGCCGTCGCTGCTGCGGGGCTTCTCGGCCCCGGTGAAGCTGAGCTTCCCCTACAGCCGCGACCAGTTGATGTTCCTCATGCAACACGACAGCGACGGTTTCAATCGTTGGGACGCCGGCCAGCAATTGTCGGTGCAGGTGTTGCAGGAGCTGATCGCTCAGCAGCAGAAGGGCGAGGCCCTGGCGATGGACCCGCGCCTGGTCACGGCGCTGCGCAGCGTATTGACCGACGACAGCCTGGATCAGGCCATGGTCGCGGAAATGCTCTCGCTGCCGGGCGAGGCCTACCTCACCGAAATCAGCGAAGTGGCCGACGTCGATGCCATCCACGCCGCCCGCGAATTTGCCCGCCGGCAGTTGGCCGATGAGCTGTTCGAGCCTTTGTGGCAGCGTTATCAGACCAATCGCGAAGTGTCCAAACGCACGCCTTATGTGGCCGAGGCGGAACATTTCGCCCGACGTGCATTGCAGAACATTGCCCTGTCGTACGTGATGGTCAGCCGCAAGCCGGAGTTCCTGGTGCCGGCGGCGGCCAAGGAGCAGTTCGAGCACGCCGATAACATGACCGAACGCCTGACCGCACTGGCGGTGCTGGTCAATTCCCCTTACGAGGAAGAAAAGGCCTGGGCCCTGGAACTGTTCGCCGAGAACTTCAAGGACAACCCGCTGGTCATGGATCAATGGTTCAGCGTCCAGGCCGCCAGCGGTCTGCCGGGTGGCCTGGCGCGGGTCAAGGCGCTGATGCAGCACCCGGCGTTCAACATCAAGAACCCGAACAAGGTGCGGGCGCTGATCGGTGCTTTCGCCGGGCAGAACCTGATCAACTTCCATGCGGCGGATGGCTCCGGCTACCGCTTCCTGGCGGACCTGGTGATCGAGCTCAACGCCTTCAACCCGCAGATCGCCTCGCGCCAGCTGGCGCCGCTGACCCGCTGGCGCAAATACGACAGTGCCCGCCAGGCACTGATGAAAGCCGAACTGGAGCGCATCCGCGCCTCGGGCGAACTGTCCAGCGACGTGTTTGAAGTCGTGAGCAAAAGCCTGGCCTGATCGGTTGACACCGCAAGCCCCGCCCGGTCGCCCCGGGCGGGGCTTTTTCATGCCGCAAGATCCAAGCCCGCCGTCGCCGCTGCCGAGGCATGAGGCTGCACTGGCGCTGATGAGCGCCGCTGTTCCCCAGGCATATCAACAGTGCTGCAGATGACCAGCGTCTGAACGCGGCCCGAGCCTGGCGGCAGCGGCTACGGATAATCTCTGCAAATTATCCGGCGGCTTGTGTTTATCAGGGCGACGAATGGCAGGCCATTCAGCTATCGTCTCATCGCCTCGAGTTAACAAAAGATAACGCGGTGTCGATTGTCAGACCTTTCCAAAGCCCGATAGGATAGATCTGCTTCCGAAGGGGCTCTAGATTGCAGGTTTCAGGACGGTATCCGGGATCAGTCAATCGTCAGGCACGCCCTGCGCGGCGCCCTTAAAGGTTGAATGACCTAACAATAATAATGGGGGAAAGGTCTATGAGTGAGCCTGTCATGGGTGTGGGTTGTTGCCGCCCGCCGGCCTTACGCAGATTCGCGTTGCTGGCTACAGCGCTCTCGCTGTTGGGGGTTGCCGCGTTGTCGGTCCCCGTCCAGGCTGCCGATACGGCGGCAGTCGCTGTTGCGACAACCGATGCCGCCGCTGCTGCGGTCTATTCCACCGAGTCGGCCAAGGCTGCCAAAAGCCTGATGCTCGACGTCGTGCACGCCGGCAAACGCCTGGTGGCGGTCGGCGACCGTGGGCACATTCTCTATTCCGACGACCAGGGCCAGACCTGGACCCAGGCCAAGGTGCCGACCCGGCAACTGCTGACGGCGGTGTACTTCGTCGACGACAAGCTGGGCTGGGCCGTCGGCCACGATGCGCAGATCCTCGCCAGCACAGACGGTGGCGCCACCTGGATCAAACAATTCGAAGACCTCAAGCGTGAGGCGCCGTTGCTCGACGTCTGGTTCAAGGACGCCAGCACCGGCTTTGCCGTGGGTGCCTACGGCGCCTTGCTGGAAACCACCGATGGCGGCCAGCACTGGGAAGATGCCAGCGACCGCTTGGACAACGAAGACCAGTACCACCTCAACGCGATTGCCGCGGTGAAGGACGCGGGGCTGGTGATTGTCGGCGAGCAGGGCAGCCTGTTTCGTTCCGCCGACTGGGGCCAGACCTGGGAGCGCCTCGAAGGCCCGTACCACGGCTCGCTGTTCGGCGTGATCGGCACCGCCGAAGCCAATACCCTGCTGATCTACGGCTTGCGCGGCAACCTGTACCGTTCCACCGACTTCGGCAGCACCTGGGACCAGGTCGAGCTCAACGCCGCCCGTGGTGCCCTGGAGTTCGGCCTGTCGGGCGCGACCCTGCTCGACGACGGCACCCTGGTGATCGTCGGCAACGGCGGCAGTGTGGTGCAAAGCCATGACCACGGCCTGACCTTCAGCGTCTTCAACCGTCCCGACCGCATCTCCTTGTCGGCGGTGACGGCCGCGGGCGACGGCAATTTGATTCTGGTGGGGCAGGGTGGCGTACGCACGACCTCGCCGACAGGCGCTGAGCTGAGCAAATGAGCCGGGCACATAATAAGAAGGCGGGGACATCATGAGCAGTCATCATCAAGACAAGGCGACGTTTCTCGAGCGCCTGATTTTCAACAACCGCCCGGCAGTGATCCTGATTTGCCTGGTGGTGAGTATTTTCCTGTTCTGGCAGGCGACGCTGATCCGGCCGTCCACCAGCTTTGAAAAAATGATCCCGCTCAAGCATCCCTTCATTGAAAAAATGATGGAGCACCGCAACGACCTGGCGAACCTGGGCAACACCGTGCGCATTTCGGTGGAGGCCAAGGACGGTGACATCTTCAGCAAGGAGTACATGGAGACCCTGCGGCAAATCAACGACGAGGTGTTCTACATCTCCGGCGTCGATCGCTCGGGCCTCAAGTCGCTGTGGAGCCCCAGCGTGCGCTGGACCGAAGTCACCGAAGAGGGGTTTGCCGGCGGTGAGGTGATCCCGCAGAGTTACGACGGTTCGGCCGACAGCCTGGAGCAGTTGCGCAATAACGTGCTCAAGTCCGGCCAGGTAGGGCGCCTGGTGTCCAACGACTTCAAGTCGAGCATCGTCGACATTCCGCTGCTGGAGTCCTACCCGGACCCGCAGGACCAGGGCAAGTTGCTGGCCCTGGACTACCAGAAGTTCTCCCACGAACTGGAAGACAAGATCCGCAACAAGTTCGAGGCGCAGAACCCCAATGTGAAGATCCACATCGTCGGTTTCGCCAAGAAAGTCGGCGACCTGATCGATGGCCTGATCATGGTGGTGATGTTCTTCGGCATCGCCTTCGTCATCACCCTGGTGCTGCTGTACTGGTTCACCTGGTGCATCCGCAGCACCATCGCGGTACTGATCACCACCCTGGTGGCGGTGGTCTGGCAGTTGGGGTTGATGCACGCCTTCGGTTTCGGGCTGGACCCGTATTCGATGCTGGTGCCGTTCCTGATCTTCGCCATCGGCATTTCCCACGGGGTGCAGAAGATCAACGGCATCGCCCTGCAATCCAGCGGGGCGGATAACGCCCTGACGGCGGCCAGGCGAACGTTCCGCCAACTATTCCTGCCGGGGATGATCGCGATCCTGGCCGACGCGGTGGGCTTTATCACGTTGCTGATCATCGATATCGGGGTGATCCGCGAGCTGGCCATCGGCGCGTCGATCGGCGTGGCGGTGATTGTGTTCACCAACCTGATTCTGTTGCCGGTAGCGATTTCCTATGTCGGCATCAGTAAGCGGGCGATCGAACGCAGCAAGAAAGACGCGACCCGCGAGCATTCGTTCTGGCGCCTGCTGTCGAACTTCGCCAGTCCGAAAGTCGCACCGGTGTCCATCGCCCTGGCCCTGGTGGCCTTCGGTGGCGGCCTCTGGTACAGCCAGAACCTGAAGATCGGCGACCTCGACCAGGGCGCGCCGGAACTGCGTCCGGACTCGCGCTACAACAAAGACAACAGCTTCATCATCAATAATTACTCCACCAGCTCCGACGTCCTGGTGGTGATGGTCAAGACCGCCGCCGAAGGCTGTTCGCGCTACGAGGCCATGGCGCCGATCGACGAGCTGATGTGGAAGATGCAGAACACCGAGGGCGTGCAGTCGGCGATCTCCCTGGTGACCGTGTCCAAGCAGATGATCAAGGGCATGAACGAAGGCAACCTGAAATGGGAAACCCTGTCGCGCAACCCGGACGTACTCAACAACTCCATCTCCCGTGCCGATGGTCTGTACAACAACAACTGCTCATTGGCGCCGGTCCTGATCTTCCTCAATGACCACAAGGCCGCGACCCTCGACCGGGCGGTGCATGCGGTGCAGGAATTCGCCAACGAGCACAACAAGGACGGCCTGGAGTTCCTGCTGGCTGCGGGGAACGCGGGTATCGAAGCCGCGACCAACGAAGTGATCAAGGAGTCGGAGCTGATCATCCTGATCCTGGTGTACATCTGCGTCGCCACCATGTGCATGATCACCTTCCGTTCCTGGGCGGCGACCCTGTGCATTGTGCTGCCACTGGTGCTGACCTCGGTGCTGGGTAACGCGCTGATGGCGTTCATGGGCATCGGGGTCAAGGTGGCGACCCTGCCGGTGGTAGCGCTCGGGGTGGGGATCGGGGTCGACTACGGCATCTATATCTACAGCCGCCTGGAAAGCTTCCTGCGCGCCGGCCTGCCGCTGCAAGAGGCCTACTACCAGACGCTGAAATCCACCGGCAAGGCCGTGCTCTTCACCGGCCTGTGCCTGGCCATTGGCGTGGCGACCTGGATCTTCTCGGCAATCAAGTTCCAGGCCGACATGGGCTTGATGCTGACCTTCATGCTGCTGTGGAACATGTTCGGCGCGCTGTGGCTGCTGCCAGCGCTGGCACGCTTCCTGATCAAACCGGAGAAGCTGGCCGGGCAGAAGGGCAACTCGCTGTTCGCCCACTGACGGCCCGCCGTCCAACAAGCCGCAACCCAGGTTGCGGCTTTTTTATGCCCCCAGTGCGGCCCATGTCCACCTGACACGCCACGGCGTTCATTCCAGCCAGCGCAGCCTCGCGGGCTCGGCAGCGACTACAGCTTCGCGCGACTCTTTTAGGTCGGCCGGGGTCTGAGCAGCTATCATTGCTGCTTTCCCTTTTGATGATTGACTGCCATGACCGCTACCTTGCTCACCGCCCTTGAAACCTGCGACATGCTGGAGATCGACGGCCTGCATGCCTTTGATTTCTCCCTCGACGACCAGCAGTTGCTGATCGAATGCATGGACGGCCGGGCGGCCAAGCGCTGGAACTTCAGCCTGGCCCAGGTGCAGGCCGCAACCTTCGATGAGACCTTGCAAAGCTGGACCATCCTTGGCGATTCCGGCGAGCACCGCCTGGTGTGCATGAGCGCGTTCACTGCCCGCGATGATGAGGAAGAGCACGATGAAGATGCGTAATTTCTGGCCTCTGCTGATGGCCGGCAGTGTCGGCGCCATGGGCGTCCAGGCGGCGCCTGTGGACAGCCACGAACTGTTGGTCGGTTCCTACACCCAGGGCACCAGCGAAGGGATCTACCGCCTGCAGTTCGACAGCAGCACCGGGCAGATCGCGGCCAAGGCGCTGCAAGTGGTGAAGAGCGCCAACCCGTCCTGGCTGACACTGTCCCGGGACCAGAAACTGCTGTTTGCGGTCAATGAAAACGGCCCCGGCCAGGCCGATCCGGTGGGCCGGGTCAGCAGCTTTCGCCTCGACCCCAAGAGCCACCAGCTGCAGTTGATCAATCAGGTGCAAAGCCTGGGCAATGAACCCACCCATTCCAGCCTCAGCGCCGATGGCCGCTATCTGTTCGTCGGCAACTACTCGGTGAGCGAAGACCCGGGCGGCAGCCTGGCGGTATTGCCGGTCAGCCCCGAGGGCAAGCTGTCGCCGCCGGTGCAACTGAGCAGCCACCCGGCGAGCCGGGTCAATCCGGAGCGTCAGGTTTCGGCCCACGTGCATTCCGTGGTCTCAGCCCCTGACGGGCAATTTGTCTTCGCCAATGACCTGGGCGCCGACAAGATCTTCGTCTACCGCTACGACCCCAAGGCCAACCCCGAGCTGCCGCTGACCGCCGCCAAGCCGGCCTTCGTCAGCCTGCCGCCGGGCAGCGGCCCGCGCCATCTGCTGTTCAGCGCCGATGGCAAGCACGCTTACCTGAGCATGGAAATGAGTGCCCAGGTCGCGGTGTTCGATTACCAGGCCGGGCAGTTGACCCAGCGCCAACTGGTCGACCTGGCCGCCGAGCAGCCGCCTGAGAAGCGCGCCGGTGCAGCCCTGCATGCCTCGGCGGACGGCAAGTTCCTGTATGTCAGCAATCGCGGCACCGCCAATGAGTTGCTGGTATTCGCCATCGACCCGGCCAGCGGCCAGCTCAAGGAACTGCAACGGCGCTCGGTCGAGGGCGACCATCCACGGGAGTTCAGCCTCGACCCCAGCGGCAAGTTCGTCTTGATCGCCAACCAGAAAAGCAACCAGATCGTGGTCGTCGAGCGCGACCCGAACACCGGCCTGCTGGGTAAAACCGTGCAGAAACTGGCGTTCGATGCCCCCAGCGACATCAAGTTCCTGGTGCGTCAATAGGCCGCAGGCCCCGGTTTACGGGGCCTGCCTCCTTGTATTAATCCCACTGATATCCGCTACTTGTGCAATGAATTTCAACGCGCCCACCCTCGGGCGTAGTTTTGCTTCACCGCCCGGGCTCAACCGCCATACGGGAAGTCAACCAACTGCATCCGAGGGTTACCGCCATGAACTTCAATCTCTTCTCCGTGATCGCCGCTTCCGCCATCTCCGCCACCGTGGCCTTGCCTGCCAGCGCCAGCTCCGAGGTCAGCAGCAAACAGTCGCGCACCAACACCTACACCCAGAAATACCTGCAACAGAGCGCCAACTTCTACGCCGCCCTGGACCACAAGACCCAGCACTGAGCGTTCAACCACCCCTGTTTTCAAGCAACGTATGCAGGAGCGAAGTCATTGGCTCCCCCCTCGGTCACTCGGCGGGGTCAGCAGTGATGTCGCTCCTGCATCACGTGTTTGCGACACGCGAGCCCGGTGCCGGGAAATAGTCTTGGTAATGTCATATCGCCATATGTTTAAATTTGACGCTAACTTTTTGACTCTTTCCCAGCAAAGGATCGACAGCATGGTCATGCGTCTGGCAGTGGTACTTCTGTTTCTCTATTCCACCCCGATCGTCTCGGCGGCGCAGCCGGTCGAAGGCGAACCGGAAGCCTCACGCGAGCGCATGCTGAGTCTGTTGCAGGACTGAGTCTGCGCCGGGCCTGCCAGGGCGCCCGTGATATCACCGGCGCCTGGGGTCAATCAGCTTGGCTTGGCCATCACCGCCACGAACAGTTCCGAGTCCAGGATCCGCCGCAGCCAATCCTGCAGGCGCGGGTAGGGCGCCTGGGCAAACCATTCGCGGTCGACATGGGCGAACTGGCGCACAAAAGGCACCAGGGCTGCGTCTGCCAGGCTCATGTGCTCGGCCAGCAGGTAGTCGCGCTCGCTCAATAACCGTTCCAGCCGCTGCAAAAACAGTTCGCCCTGAGCGCGGTAGTGCGCCATGGACTCCTGCGGATGGCGCTCGGGGTATTTGTAGCGATTGAGCCAGTGCTTGAAGCCCTGATCGTTGTCGCTGATCAGCGCCGCCATGGCCTCCTGTGCCGCCGGGTCCTGGCGCAGCAACCAATCCTGCGGGTCGTGCCGGGCCAGGGCCCAGCGCATGATGTCCAGGCTCTCATCGATCACCTGGCCTTGCACCTCCAGCACCGGCACCGTGCCTTTGCTCGACAGCGCGAGCATCTGCGCCGGCTTGGCCTTGAGGCTGACTTCGACGATGTCCACTGTCACTGCGCAGTAGCGCAGCGCCAGGCGGGCACGCATGGCGTAGGGGCAACGGCGAAAGGAGTAGAGGGTCGCGGCGGCCTGACTCATTTGACCTCCAGGGTGCTCAGGCCGTTGCCTTGTCGGCGGACCTGGATCTGCACCGGAATTCGTTCGTGCATTTCCTGCACGTGGGAAATCACCGCCACCTTGCGCCCCTGGGCCTGCAAGCCATCCAGGGCGTCCATCGCCAGTTGCAGGGATTCCGGGTCGAGGCTGCCGAAGCCCTCGTCGATAAACAGCGATTCGATCTTCAGCGTGCTCGATGCCATGGACGCCAGGCCCAGGGCCAGTGCCAGGGACACGAGGAAGGTCTCGCCACCGGACAGCGAGTGCACCGAGCGCAGTTCATCGCCCATTTCCGTGTCCAGCACCAGCAGGCCAAGCATGCTGCCACCGCGTTTCAGGCGGTAGCGGCGCACCAGTTGCCGCAGCTGGGCATTGGCGTGGTGCACCAGCAGGTCGAGGTTGTAGGCCTGGGCGATCTTGCGGAAGGTGTCGCCGGTGGCCGAGCCGATCAGGGCGTTGAGGCGCGCCCAGCGCTGCCATTCGTTGTAGGCGTCGCTGATGCGCTGGCCCAGGGCCTGGTTGGCATCCTGGCGGCGTTGGTCTTCGCTCTGCTGCGCGCGCAGTTCCGCCACCTGCTGTTCGCTGGCCAGGGCCTCCTGCTGCAAGGCCTCCAGGGCCTGGGTCAATTCCTCGGCCGCGAGGTTGCCGTTGTGCTGGGCCTGATGCTGTTCCAGGCGCTGCTGACGTTCCTGCAGCAATACCCTGGCCTGCTCGATGGCCTTGTCATTGGCTTGCAGGCGCTGACGCAACTGCTGGACCTGTGGTTCATCCAGAGCCAGCAGTTGCTGTAACCCCTCGTCATCGAGTTCGGGATGCCCGGCGCGCCAGTGTTGGATGCTGGCAGCCAGTTGTTGCTGTTCATCCTCCAGAGCCAGTCGCCGTTCTTCGCGGGCCTTGAGTTCGGCGCCGAGCTGGATCAGTTGCTGATGCAGGTCCTGGAGTTGCTGCTGGGCTGTGGCCTGGGCGCTGCGAGCCTGCTCCACGGCCTGATCCACGTGTTGTTGCCAGTGCTCGGCGCTGCTGTGTTGCCCCAGCAGCTCAGCGAGTTTGTGCTGGCAAGCCTGCTGCTGGGCGCTGAGCCCGGCGAACTGCTGCTGGGCGTCTGCCAGTTGCTGCTGACGGGTCAACTGGCGGTCCTGTTCTTTCTCCAGGGTCAGTTGGCGCTGTTGCTGTTCCTCGGCCTCGTCCTTGTGCTCGCGCAACTGCTCGATGCGTTGCAGCACCTGCTGGTCCAGCTGCACAAAGGTGTTGGCCGGGTCGCGGCGCAGGCCGTCGAGGACCTCGGCCGGCAGCAACTGATTGAAACTGGCCAGTTCTTCTTCCAGGCGCTGTTGGTCGGCGCCCAGTTGCTCCTGCTGTTTGTGCAGGTGCTGGGTCGCCTGCTGGCTGGCTTCGACGGCGAGCTGCAATTGCTGTTGCAGGCGTGCTGCGTCTTTTTGCAGGGTCAGCAGGGCACCCTGGCGGCTTTCATCCTGGGTGATGCTCTGCTGCAACTGCTCCAGTTGCTGATGCAGCCAGGCGTCCCGTCTGGCCGGGTCCTGGTCCAGCAGGCTGGCGCTCTGCGGGTGGGCTTGCAGGCTTGGGGCCAGGGCCTGTTGCTGGACCGCCAGTTGCTCCTGCTGTTGCAGAAACTCTTTCTGCTGGGCGATCAGGCCCTGGACCTGGGCCCGCAGTTCGTTGAGTTGCTCCTTGAGGCCATCCACGGTCTTGCGCGCGTTGGCCTCTTCGCTTTCGTCGTGGCGACCGAGGCTCTGTAACAGGGCTTCGGGTTGGTGATAGGGGTGTTCGGCGCTGCCGCACACCGGGCACGGCTGGTCATCCTGCAACTGCCCGCGCAGCTCTTCGACACTGGCGCTGCGGGCCAGCCGCTGGCGTTCGAGCAGGGCCTGAGTGACGCTCAGGGTCTGCTCAGCCACCGTCAGCTCGGCCTTGGCCTGCAAGCCGACCTTGTTCAGTTCTTCGCGCTGGGTGGCCACCGCCTGCTGCTTGTCCAGCAGGGCCTGGCCGCGCTGGTCCAGTTCCTGCTGCTGGGCCCAGAGCCGTGCCAGGTCCTCGATGGCGCGCTGTTGCTTGCGGTTGTCCTTGAGCAGGCCGTCCAGCAGTTCGATCTGCTCGGCCACGGCCTGGGGTTCGGCGCCGGCTTCGCGGTAGAGCAGTTCCAGGTGCGCACGCTGCTCGCTCAAGTGTTGGGCGGCGGTATTGGATTGCTGTTCCAGGGCCGGCAGTTCTGCTCGGCCCTGGTTCAGGCGATTGCCGATCAGCATCAGCTGCTGCAAGCGTTCGCGGTAGACATTCCAGGCCTCGCCCAGGGGCGCGAGGGCGGCGCTTTGCGCCAGTTGCCCGGCGATTCGCTCCAGGCGCTCGCCCACCAGGCGCTGTTGTTCCAGCAGGTGCACAATGCTCTGCTGGCCTTCCACGCTTGCCGTTTCGGCGCGGCTCTGCTGTTGCCCGGCATCCTCCAGGCTCTGGCTCAGGCGGCTCAGGTTGCCCTGTTCGGCAAAGGCTTCGCGCAGCAACGGCACGCTGTCGCTGTGCTGGCTCTGGGCCTGGGCCAGGGCGCCGCCGGCATCCAGCAACTGCTGTTGCAGCTGTTCGTGGCGCTGTTGCAGGTCGATCTGCTGCGCGGCCTGTTGCCCGATCTGCTGGCGCAGCGGTTCCAGGGCCTGGCTCAGTTCAGCCTGACGCAGAAACTGATGCCGCTGCGGCGCCAGGTGTTCCAGGCGCTGCAGGCGCAGGCGTTCCGGGGCCAGGGTTTGCCCCTCGTGCTCGGCGGCTTGCAACTGCTCGCTGGAGCTGTGCTGCGCCTCTTGCCACTGCCGCAGTTCCTTGAGCCAGGTGTTCTGCTGTTCTAACTGCCTGAGTTGGGCCTGCTGGGTCTTGAGCTGCTGCTGGGCGTCGTTGAAGCGCCGATCCAGCTCGGCCCGGGCCTCGGGCTCCAGGGGAACGATGCCGCTGGCCTGGGCCTTGAGCTCCTTGTGTACCTCTTCAGCTTCTTTGCTTTTGCTGTAGGCGCGCCGCCCCAGTTGGCTGTAGATCGCGGTGTTGGTGAGCTTCTCCAGCAGTTCGCTGCGGTCCTTGTCATCGGCCTTGAGGAAGGCGCTGAACTCGCTCTGGGCTAGCATCACCGCGCGGGTGAATTGCTCGAAGTTGAGCCCGAGCTTGGCTTCGATCAGTTGCTTGTATTCGCTTTTGCCCTGGTTGCTCAGCAGCTGTTCCTGGTCCAGGTCCGTCAGGCTCTGGCGGCTGCCCTGCAACTTGCCGTTGGCCTTGTCCCGGGCGCGGTTGGCTTCCCAGCGCGCGCGGTAGCGACGGCCGTCGATGCCGACAAAGTCGACCTCGGCATAACCGCTGCCGGTGCCACGGCGCAGCAGGGTACGGGGGTCGCTGGTGAGGATCTCGCTGTCGACCTCCGGGACCTTGGTCTCGCGCCCGATATTGCTCAGGCGCGGCACGGCGCCGAACAGGGCCAGGCACAGGGCGTCGAGCAGGGTGCTCTTGCCGGCACCGGTAGGGCCGGTGATGGCGAACAGGCCGGCGCTGGCCAGGGGCTCGGCGGTGAAGTCGATCTCGAACGGGCCGGCCAGGGAGGCCAGGTTTTTCAGGCGGATGGCAAGAATCTTCATGGTTGTTCGGTCTCCATCTGCACGTCCTGCAGCAGCACCGCGAAGTCCTTGAGGGTCTGTTCGTCGACCTCGCTGCCGTAGCTGTCGTGCCAGGCGCGGCTGAACAGCTCCTGGGGGCTGAGCTGGTCGAGTTCGATCAGTTGCGCGCCGTCCTCGCTGCTGTCGCCAGTACGGTTGCCGGCGTATTCGGCGGCGATCCGCACCAGGCGCACGGCCTTGTTCTGCAGGGCGGTTTCCACTTGCTGGCGCAGGTCGGGCTGGGGTTCGTCGAGCCGTATCCGCACTTCCAGCCAGGGCTGGCGCTGTTCGTCGGCCAGCAGGTCGATGTCCGGCAGTTGCCCCAGTTGCAGCAGGATCTCGGCCAGTGGCGCCGGGCCCAGGCGTTGCAGGTGCACGGCGCGGGGAATCAGCCTGGGTTCGACGCTGACCAGGGTCTCGCCGTCCAGGCGCACGTCGAGGATCTGGTGCTTGTAGTCGATCTCCGAGAACGACAGCGGGATCGGCGAACCGCTGTAGCGGATGCGCTCTTCGCCGTTGACCTTTTGCGGTTTGTGCAAATGGCCGAGGGCGACGTAGCTGATGCTTGGGCCGAACAGGCTGGCGGGCAGGGCTTCGGCGTTGCCGATGATCAGGCTGCGCTCGGAGTCTTCCGAGATCGAGCCGCCGGCCATGTGCGCGTGGCTGATGGCGATCAGGGCCTGGCCCGGTTCGCGCTTGGCCTCGGCGGCGGCAATCAGGCGTTCATGCACCTGGCCGATGCCCTTGAGGTAGTCGTCGCCCAGTTGCGCACCAGTGACTTCGGCCGGGCGCAAAAAGGGCAGCGCCAGGCACCAGCCGCCAATCGCGCCGCTGGCGTCGGGCAATGGCAGCAGCAGGCGTTCGGCGTCGAGCTGGCCATCATCCAGCCACAGCACCCGGCCCAGGGCGTGGGTGCGCAGGCGCCGCATCAAGGGCGCGGGCAGTTCGATGCGAGCCCCGGAGTCGTGGTTGCCGGCGATCATCACGATGGTCAGCAGCGGCTGCTGTTCGTGGGCGCTGACGATAAAGTCGTACAGGCCTTCCTGGGCTTTGACCGGCGGGTTGACGGTGTCGAAGATATCGCCGGCGATCAGCAGCACATCGGGCTGCTCCTGCTTGAGCTGGCGCAGCAGCCAGTCGAGAAAGCTGGAATGTTCGAAGTCGCGTTCCTGGCCGTGGAGGTTCTGCCCCAGGTGCCAGTCGGAGGTGTGGAACAGTCGCAAAATAAGCTCCAGAAAGCAGCGGCAAGCTTGTAGCTAGAAGCTCAAAGCTTGCCGCGGCCCTACTTAGGGTAAAGGGGCGGCAGGCTGCTGGTGTCGGCCACCGGGGCCTGGACCCGCTCATTGATGGGGATGGTGCGAATCGCGCGCCACAGTTCTTCGCCTTGCCAGTATTGGCCGGTTTCGCTGTAGAGCGCGCCGTTGAGGCCGTCGAGGGCGTCGGACAGCGGCACGAAGCGTGCGGCCATGTCGGCCAGGGTTTCCGGTTGCTGGCGAGCCCAGGCATCCAGGGCCTGGCGGGTGGCCTGAGGGTCGTTGGCCAGGCTCGCGCGTTTCAGGTCGTCGAGCAGCGTGCGCGGGCTGGGCCCGGTTTGCGCCGCCCGCAGGATCGCCGGTTGCCAGCGGGCGCGCCACCACAGGCCGAAGCCGATCAGGGTGGTGCAGGCCAGCAGCAGTGTGCTCAGTTGCCAGGCCCAGAGGCTGGAATTGTCGACGCTGCTGCTCGGTGTCGGGTTGCCGGCCGGGGTGTCGACCACCAGGCTCGGGTTGTTCGCCACGTGCAGGGTACGGGCGGGCAGGGTGCTGCGTTCCAGGTGGTCTTCGAAGGTGTTCCACCACACCACTTCCACCGCCGGCAGTTCAATGCTGCCGCTGCGGTTGGGCACCAGGGCCTGGCTGTCTTCGCGAATGCCGATCAGCCCGCGCTCGCTGTTCTGGTTGCTCAACTGCGGCTGGTCCGGGTAGCTGCGCAGGCCGCTGACTTCACTGCTGGGCAGGGGCGGCAGTTGCGAGCTGGACAGGCCTTCGGCGCGCAGGGTCAGGCTGCGGGTCACCGAGTCGCCGACCTGCAGATTGTCCGGCTCCGGGTTCCAGCTTTCGCTCAGGCTCAGGCTGCGGGCCGGCAACCAGGGAGCGTCGGCCGGGTAGGCGGCGGGCTTGGCCTTGACCGACAGCGGCATTTCGGCGGAGCTGACGTGGATCAGCTTGCCCGGCTTGGGCCCCAAGGGCGCCGGCTCCTGGCTTGGCTTGACGTCGACCATGGTCGCGCTGAAGGTCTGCGCCGGGATCAGTAGCGCGCCGCTGTGTTGCGGGTAGATGGCGTAGCGCATCTCGATCACGCCGTGGCGCACGCCATTGATGACCTTCTCGAAGGTGCGCTGCTCGCCCAGCTGTTCGACTCGGGCGTCGCCGATCTGCAACGGGGTCAGGCTGCTGTCGTCGTACAGCGCCACCGAATGGTAGATGTGCAGGGTCAACAGGGCCTGGGCCTGCACGTAGACGCTGTCCTGGTCGAGGCTGACGTCGATGAACACCGGCTCCATGCGGCTGTCGGGCAGTTGCACAGCACTCTCGATCACCTGCAGGGTGATCGGCTGGCTCTGCACCTCGCCCAGTTGCAGGGCCGGGATCAGCACGGTGCCGGTCTGGCGTGGCAGCAGGGTGATGATCCAGCGCGTGGTGGCGCGGCTTTCATCGCTCAGGGTGGTCAACTGGTTGACCTGGCGCGTGCCGCGCACCTCGAACGACGGCTCCAGCGGCGCCAGGTCGGGTTTGCCGAACAGGGTGACGTCGTTGGACTCCAGGGTCAGCTCCACGGTTTCTCCGGAGTTCACCCGGCTGCGGTCGACACTGGCGACCAGCCCGGCGCCCTGGGCCAGGGAGGCCCAGAGAAAGAAGGTGAGCAAGAGGGCGGTGAAGCGGGTCATCGAGTTTTTCCCTGATCCTGATGTTGTTGCTGTTCGTACCAGAATTTGCGCCGCAGCAATTCGCCGGGGTCGTCCGGAATCTTGCGCAGCCATTGCTCCAATGCCTGCCGGCGCTCGCCGTCCAGGGTCTCTGCACCGGCGCGCAGGGGCGGTGTGGTGGTGCGCTCGTCACCCAGTTCGGAACCCGGTACATCGGACTGCCCGGACTGGGCCTGGGTGTCCGCAGGTTGCTCTTCGTCTCCCTGGCCATTGCCCGCAGGCGGGTTCTGCCCCTGGTTTTCGTGCTCGCCGGGTGCCTGGGAGCCCTGGTTGGCAGCGCCCGATTGCGCCGAGGTGCCGGTTTCGTCGCCGTCGCCAGGCTGCTCCTTGTCCGGGACCTCGGGCGTGGTCACCTGTTGTTCTTGCAGCAGGCTTTCGACCAGGGCCTTGTTCTGCAGCGCCGGTTGCAGGTCGGGCTGCAACTCCAGGGCCTGTTCGTAGGCGTCCACCGCGGCCTCCAGCTCACCGCTGCGGGCCAGGGCGTTGCCACGATTGTAGTGGGCGCGGGCGTCGCTGCCTTCGGCAAAGCGCTGAGCGGCAGCGGCGTAGTCGCCGGCCTCATACAGGGCCACGCCTTGCCATTGCAGGTCCTGGAAGTGCCGCGCCGCGTCGGCGGGGCGTTGCTGTTGCAACAGGCGCTGGCCTTGCTGGTCGGGCCGCAGCCACAGGTCGTTGAACTCGAAGGCGTAGCTGGGCTGCGGCAGCATGAACAGCAGCGGCAGGCAGAACAGCCAGCCACGGCGCCCGGCGCAGGCCGCCAGCAACAACAGCGGCAACAGCAGCCAGTAACCCTGGTCGGCCCAGGTGTCGAGTTGCAGGGTCTGGCCGTCGTCGCGCAGGTTGCGCGGGCCACCCAGCAGGCCCAGGCCGCGCAAGTCATTGTCATCCAGGCGCACCTGGCGATAACGCCCGCCGAGGTCGCCGAGGAAGCTTTTCAGACTCGGGCTGTCGAGGCGCGAAACCAGGATCGCGCCCTGGTCATCCTTGAGCAGGCTGCCGTTTTCCTGGGTCACCGGTGCACCGTCACGGCTGCCGATCCCCAGCATCAACAGTTGCGGTGCACGGCCACCCAGGGCCTGACGGATGCCTTGGCGTTCCTGTTCGCTGAGGGACGAGGCGATCAACAGGATCCGGCCCTGACCCAGGGCGCCCTGGTCCAGCAGTTGCAGGGCCTTGTGCACCGCGAGGTCGGCGCGCTGGCCGGCCTCGGGCATGATCGACGGCTTGAGCGCTTCGAGCAGGTTGCGGCTGGTGGCCAGGTCGTCCGACAGCGGCACCAGGGTGTGGGCACTGCCGGCGTAGACCACGATGGCGGTCTGCGCGTCGCTGCGCAGTTGCAGCAGGTCCAGCAGCTTGCGCCGCGCCTGTTCGAGGCGGTTGGGCGGCACGTCGCTGGCAAGCATTTGCGGCGTCAGCTCCAGCAGCACCACCAGCGGGTCGGCGGGCTTCTGGCTGATTTGCTCCACACGCTGCCAGCTGGGACCGAGCAGTGCCAGGACCGCGATCAGCCACGCCAGGCCGAGCACCACCCAGGGCATTTTGCTCTCACGGCCGTTGCCGCCGCTGAGCAGGGCAGCATGGAAGGCCGGTGGCAGGATCATCTGCCAGCGCCCGGCGCGTTTTTGCCGATGCCAGAGGTGCCACAGCAGCCAGCCGAGCGGCAGCAACAGCAGCAGCCAGGCGGGGCGGAACCAGTGCGGCCAGAGCGCGGCGATCATCGACGCCTCCGCAGGCGCAGGCGTTTGAGACGCTCGCGCCAGTCATGGGCCGGTTGCAGGAAGTGCGCCTTGGTGAAGAACCGTTGCAGCGGGTTCTCCGGCCAACGCTCGCGCACCACCAGCAGCATGCTGAAAATCAGCGCCAGGGCCAGCGGCCAGCTATAGAGCGCCTGGGCCGGGCGCGCCTGGGTCGGCTGCTGGGCCACGGGCTCCAGTTGGTCGAGGGTTTCCTTGATGGCTTGCAGCTCCTGGCCGTCGCGGGCGCGGAAGTAGCGGCCGCCGGTGACTGTGGCGATTTCCTTGAGGGCCGGCTCGTCCAGGTCGAGGCTCGGGTTCAGCCCCAGCAGGCCCTGGGTGCCGCTTTGCTCGGGGTCGGCGCCGATGCCGATCGGGTAGATTTTCACCCCTTCTTCAGCGGCCAGGCGCGCAGCGGTCAGGGGGTCGATTTCGCCGCCGTTGTTGGCGCCGTCGGTCACCAGGATCAGCACCCGGCTTTGCGCCGGGCGTTGGCGCAGGCGTTTCAAGGCCAGGCCGATGGCATCGCCGATGGCGGTGTTTTTACCGGCGATGCCGATCTTCGCTTCATCCAGCCAGATGCGCACCGTGCGGCGGTCGAAGGTCAGTGGCGCCTGCAGGTAAGCCTTGCTGCCGAACAGGATCAGGCCCACGCGGTCGCCTTCGCGGCCTTCGAGAAAGTCCCCCAGAAGGTGCTGCACCAGGCTCAGGCGGCTGACGTCTTCGTCCAGCCACTGCATATCGGGGAAGTCCATGGAGCCGGACACGTCCACCGCCACCAGCAGGTCGCGACCGCTGGCCGCCACCGGCAGGGGTTCGCCCAGCCATTGGGGACGGGCCGCAGCCAGCAGCAGCAACAGCCACAGCAGGATAAACGGTGCCTGCTGGCGCCAGGCCGGCAGGTTGGCCCGGGCCCGGCGCCGGGTAAGGCCTTCGAGTTCGGTGAGGAAGCTGATCTTCAGCGCCGGCTCGCCGCTGTCGGCCACCGGCAGCAGCACCCGCAGCAGCCACGGCAGTGGCAACAGGGCAAAGACCCAGGGCCAGGCGAACTCAAACATGTTTGCGGATCCAGGTGTCGACCGCCTGGGTCAGGCCGGCGATGGCTTTGTCGTCGAGCTTGCACTCGGGCTTGTAGGCGCCTTCCACCAGCACCATCCAGCGCGTCAGCCCCGCAGCCGGGCAGCGGTTGTCGAGAAACGCCAGCCATTTGCGGCCGTTCAGGGTATGGCTCTGGCTGTAGGGGTAGTGGTTGCGGCACAGGCGCTTGAGCAGCGCATTGAGCTGTTGCAGCCAGGCCCCGGCCGGTGCGCCGTCGTAGGGCTTGGGCAGCAGCGCCAGTTCGGCCAGGGCCGCCAGGCGCACCGGGTCCAGGGGCAGTTCGGCGCGCACGATGGGGCGCTTGCGCGGCCACC
The DNA here is from genome assembly GCF_049199125.1 of Pseudomonas sp. QD4. Classification (NCBI taxonomy): domain Bacteria; kingdom Pseudomonadati; phylum Pseudomonadota; class Gammaproteobacteria; order Pseudomonadales; family Pseudomonadaceae; genus Pseudomonas; species Pseudomonas sp. QD4. The sequence goes on along the minus strand of NZ_JBLZOM010000001.1, from coordinate 1,139,455 downwards.
AGCGTTTGAGCCGCCACAGGCCGAACCCCAGCAACGGCAGCAGCACCAGCAGCAGCCACCAGCCCGGGGCGGGCGGCCAGAAGCCGATGGCGGGCGGGGCCATCAAGGGCTGCAGTTGTTCGAGGCTGCTCATCGGGATTTACCCGGGCGTTGCGGGTTCAGGTATTCGCGCAGTTGTTCGACCATCTCGCTCTGGGTGCTCAGGGGCATCAGCAGCACCCGCAGCTTTTGCGCCAGCAGCTCCCAACGGGCGATGCGCGCCTCACTCATGGCGCGGTAGGCCTGGCGCAGGTCGTAATTCAGGGTGTCGAGCTCCAGCTGCGCACCACGCTCGGCAAAGCGCAGCAGGCCGGCGGCGGGCAGGGCGTGGTCGAGGGGGTCGGACAGCGGCATCAGCAGCAGGTCGCAATGGCGTGAAAGCAGGCTCAGCTGTTGTTCGGCGGCGTCGGACAGCGCGCGCTCGTCGCAGATCACGATCACCAGGCTGCCCGGGCGCAGGACTTCGCGGCCACGGCGCAGGGCGGTGCCCAGGGCATCGCGCTCGGGTTCGGTCTCGGTGTGCAGCGACTGGTTGACCCGCACCAGGCGGTTGAGCAGCTGCAACAGGCTCTGTTTGCTGCGGCGCGGCTTGATTTCGTAGTGTTCGTCATCGCCGAACACCAGGCCGCCGACCCGGTCGTTGTGACCCAGGGCGGCCCAGCCGATCAGGCTCGCGGCCTGGGCGGCGAGCACCGATTTGAACATCAGCCCGGAACCGAAGAACAGCCGGCGACTTTGCTCGACCATGATGAAAATCGGCCGTTCGCGTTCTTCATGGAACAGCTTGGTGTGCGGTTCCTGGGTGCGCGCCGTCACGCGCCAGTCGATGGTGCGCACGTCGTCGCCGGCCTGGTAGACCCGCACCTGATCGAAGTCGACCCCGCGTCCACGGAGTTTCGAGTGGTGCAGGCCGATCAGCGGGCTGCCTTGGCTCGGGGTCGAGAACAGCTGCACTTCGCGCACCCGATGGCGCATCTCGATCAGCTCGGCGAGGCTGATGCGGATGCCGGGTTCGGCGGTCTTGGGGCTCGGGCTCATGGGGGTCAAGCGACGGCAACGACGTCGAGAATACGCTGGACCACCCGGTCCTGGTCGATGCCTGCGGCTTCGGCTTCAAAGGACAGGATGATGCGGTGGCGCAATACGTCGAACAGCACGGCCTGGATATCTTCCGGGCTGACGAAGTCGCGCCCGGCCAGCCACGCGTGGGCCCGGGCGCAGCGGTCGAGGGCAATCGAGCCCCGGGGGCTGGCGCCGTAGGCGATCCACTCGGCCATCTCCGGGTCGAACTTGGCCGGGGTGCGAGTGGCCATGACCAGTTGCACCAGGTATTCCTCCACGGCGTCGGCCATGTACAGGCCGAGGATTTCCTTGCGCGCGGCGAAAATCGCCTGCTGGCTGACCCGGCGTTCGGGCTTGGTTTCGCCGTTCAGGGCTTCGCCACGGGCCTGTTGCAGGATGCGGCGTTCGACGGCGGCGTCGGGAAAGCCGATTTTCACGTGCATCAGGAAGCGGTCGAGCTGGGCTTCGGGCAGGGGGTAGGTGCCTTCCTGCTCGATGGGGTTCTGGGTCGCCATCACCAGAAACAGGGGCGACAGCTCATAGGTGCTGCGCCCGACACTGACCTGGCGCTCGGCCATGGCCTCCAGCAGGGCCGACTGGACCTTGGCCGGGGCGCGGTTGATTTCGTCGGCCAGCACCAGGTTGTGGAAGATCGGGCCTTGCTGGAACACGAAGCTGCCGGTTTCCGGGCGATAGATCTCGGTGCCGGTGATGTCGGCCGGCAACAGGTCAGGGGTGAACTGGATACGATGGAACTGCGCTTCAATGCCTTCGGCCAACTCTTTGATGGCCTTGGTCTTGGCCAGGCCTGGCGCACCCTCGACCAACATGTGACCGTCGGCGAGGAGGGCGATGAGCAGGCGCTCGATGAGTTTTTCCTGGCCGAGAATCTGCGTTGAAAGAAAGGTTCGCAGCGCAAGCAGCGCTTCACGATGTTCCATCGATGACTGTTCCTGGAGAGGGAGAGCCCGGGTGTTCGAGTAACGCCGGGGCTGGGGGCGATACTTTAATCCATAGCAGGGGGTGCCGACTAACGGGGAAATCCGGAATTGCCGATTTAGTCGAAAAAATCAGCCCGTAGCGCTGTAGCCGCTGCCGCAGGCTGCGCAGGCCGGGGAGGGCGATACAGGTTTGTCCGACACCCTCCCGGCGGCCACAGGGCTTACAGCTGGCTTATATAGGTGCCGGTGCCCTTGAGGATGTTTTGCAGGGTCAGTTCGACTTCGGCGAGGTCGCTGGCGGCGGTGGCGTGGTGGATTTCCAGGTGGTCGTCGCCGTTGAGGGCGTCGGCGTCGGCCGCGGCGATTTCGATCAGCAGGCGGGTCGGGCTCAGGGTGACTTTCACCCCGTCCAGGGTCGAAGGCTCACCGTCGAGGGTGATTTCCAGCTCGTCCTCATCCGGGTAGCGGCTCATCAGAAACATGTCGCCCTGGCTGCTGTGGCAGCAGAGCATGGCCATGTTGTCTTCTTCGTCATCGCAGGGGTTGGCGATCAAATGGGCGGTGGTCAGTTGCATGGGGCTGTTCCTGAAGAGTGGCTGCACGGACCCACAGCGGGGCAGGCAAAGCGCAATTCTGCCAGCCCTGGGGAATTTCTGCTGGTTTGCGTGTCTGAGAACAGGTCGTGACCGCAGTCGCCCTGGCGGGTCATTTCTGGTACGCCAGTACCCCGAAAACCAGGTTCAGGCCACGGTTCGGCCCGCTGGCTGCTAGTGTTGTGCGGGGTGCGGCGCGTCGGGTGCGTGCCAATGACCGAATATGTCGCAGCATCGCAAGCAGCGGCCTTGCCGCACTCGTTAAGCTGCGCAACGGATGGACACCTGTAAAGGCATTGCGCGCGTGATGCGTCAGTCGTTTTTGCAGATGCCCATCGCAGCGAAGGTGAATGTGACCCGAGTGTCCCGTCCAGCTTCACCACCTTGTCATCCTGCAACCTCTGCCCGAGATCAGGAGCAGGGTGACGCTTGACCCCGCAAGGGGATTGCACGCGACGCTTCCATCAATAACAAGCCCAAGCGGAGTACCACAGATGGCGTTCTTCACCGCAGCCAGCAAAGCCGACTTCCAGCACCAACTGCAAGCGGCACTGGCGCAGCACATCAGTGAACAGGCACTGCCACAAGTGGCGCTGTTCGCTGAACAATTCTTCGGCATCATTTCCCTGGACGAACTCACCCAGCGTCGGTTGTCCGACCTGGCGGGCTGCACCTTGTCAGCCTGGCGCCTGCTTGAGCGCTTCGATCACGCGCAACCGCAAGTGCGCGTCTACAACCCCGACTACGAACGCCACGGCTGGCAGTCGACCCACACCGCGGTCGAGGTCCTGCACCATGACCTGCCGTTCCTGGTCGACTCGGTGCGTACCGAGCTCAACCGTCGCGGCTACAGCATCCATACCCTGCAAACCACCGTGCTCAGCGTGCGTCGCGGCAGCAAGGGCGAGTTGCTGGAAATCCTGCCCAAGGGCACCCACGGCGAAGGCATCCAGCAAGAATCGCTGATGTACCTGGAAATCGACCGTTGCTCCAACGCCGCCGAGCTCAATGTACTGAGCAAGGAACTGGAGCAGGTGCTGGGTGAAGTGCGCGTCGCAGTGGCCGACTTTGAACCGATGAAGGTCAAGGTCCAGGAACTGATCGACGGCATCGACAACAGCCAGTTCGCCATCGCGGCGGACGAAAAGACCGAAATCAAGAGCTTCCTGGAATGGCTGGTGGGCAACCACTTCACCTTCCTCGGCTATGAAGAATTTGTGGTTCGCGAAGAGCAGGACGGCGGTCATATCGAATATGACCCCAACTCGTTCCTCGGCCTGACCAAGCTGCTGCGCGCCGGCCTCACCGCCGACGACCTGCGCATCGAAGACTACGCCGTCAACTACCTGCGCGAACCGACTCCGCTGTCGTTCGCCAAGGCCGCGCACCCAAGCCGCGTGCACCGTCCGGCCTACCCGGACTACGTGTCGATCCGCCAGATCGATGCCGACGGCAAAGTGGTCAAGGAATGCCGTTTCATGGGCCTGTACACCTCGTCGGTGTACGGCGAAAGCGTGCGGGTCATCCCGTACATCCGGCGCAAGGTGGAAATCGTCGAGCAGCGCTCGGGCTTCCAGGCCAAGGCCCACTTGGGCAAGGAACTGGCCCAGGTCCTCGAAGTACTGCCCCGTGACGACCTGTTCCAGACCCCGGTCGACGAACTGTTCAGCACCGTGATGTCCATCGTGCAGATCCAGGAACGCAACAAGATCCGCGTGTTCCTGCGCAAAGACCCCTACGGTCGTTTCTGCTACTGCCTGGCCTATGTGCCGCGCGACATCTACTCCACCGAAGTGCGGCAGAAGATCCAGCAAGTGCTGATGGATCGCCTGCAAGCCTCGGATTGCGAGTTCTGGACCTTCTTCTCCGAGTCGGTACTGGCCCGCGTCCAACTGATTCTGCGGGTCGACCCGAAGAACCGCATCGACATCGACCCGCTGCTGCTGGAAAAAGAAGTGGTCCAGGCCTGCCGCAGCTGGCAGGACGACTACGCCAGCCTGGTGGTCGAAAGCTTCGGCGAGGCCCACGGCACCAATGTGCTGGCGGACTTCCCGAAAGGCTTCCCCGCCGGCTACCGCGAGCGCTTCGCTGCGCACTCGGCCGTGGTCGACATGCAACACCTGCTGAGCCTGACCGAAGCCAACCCGCTGGTGATGAGCTTCTACCAGCCCCTGGGCCAGGTCTCGGGCCAGCGCGAGCTGCACTGCAAGCTGTACCACGCCGACACCCCGCTGGCGCTGTCCGACGTGCTGCCGATCCTGGAAAACCTCGGCCTGCGCGTGCTGGGCGAGTTCCCGTATCGCCTGCGTCACAACAACGGCCGTGAGTTCTGGATCCACGACTTCGCCTTTACCGCTGCCGAAGGCCTGGACCTGGATATCCAGCAGCTCAACGACACGCTGCAGGACGCCTTTGTCCACATCGTGCGTGGCGATGCCGAGAACGATGCCTTCAACCGCCTGGTGCTGACGGCCGGCCTGCCATGGCGCGACGTCGCGCTGCTGCGTGCCTACGCCCGTTACCTGAAGCAGATCCGCCTGGGCTTCGACCTGGGTTACATCGCCAGCACCCTGAACAACCACACCGACATCGCGCGCGAGTTGACCCGGTTGTTCAAGACCCGTTTCTACCTGGCGCGCAAGCTCACCAGCGACGACCTGGAAGACAAGCAGCAGCGCCTGGAACAAGCGATCCTCACCGCCCTGGACGACGTTCAGGTGCTCAACGAAGACCGCATCCTGCGTCGCTACCTGGACCTGATCAAGGCCACCCTGCGCACCAACTTCTACCAGACCGACGCCAACGGCCAGAACAAGTCGTACTTCAGCTTCAAGTTCAACCCGCACGCGATTCCAGAGCTGCCGAAACCGGTGCCGAAGTTCGAGATCTTCGTCTACTCGCCACGGGTTGAAGGCGTGCACCTGCGCTTCGGCAATGTGGCGCGTGGCGGCCTGCGCTGGTCCGACCGTGAAGAAGACTTCCGTACCGAAGTCCTGGGCCTGGTAAAAGCCCAGCAAGTGAAGAACTCGGTGATCGTGCCGGTCGGCGCCAAGGGCGGCTTCCTGCCGCGTCGCCTGCCACTGGGCGGCAGCCGGGACGAGATCGCGGCCGAGGGCATCGCCTGCTACCGCATCTTCATCTCCGGCCTGCTGGACATCACCGACAACCTGAAAGACGGCGCCCTGGTGCCACCGGCCAACGTGGTGCGTCACGACAATGATGACCCGTACCTGGTGGTCGCGGCCGACAAAGGCACCGCAACCTTCTCCGACATCGCCAACGGCATCGCCATCGACTACGGCTTCTGGCTGGGTGATGCGTTCGCTTCCGGTGGTTCGGCCGGTTACGACCACAAGAAAATGGGCATCACCGCCAAGGGCGCGTGGGTCGGCGTGCAGCGCCACTTCCGCGAGCGTGGCATCAACGTTCAGGAAGACAGCATCACCGTGGTCGGTGTCGGCGACATGGCCGGCGACGTGTTCGGCAACGGCTTGCTGATGTCCGACAAGCTGCAGCTGGTGGCCGCATTCAACCACCTGCACATCTTTATCGACCCGAACCCAACGCCGGCCAACAGCTTCGTCGAGCGTCAGCGCTTGTTCGACCTGCCGCGTTCGGCCTGGACCGACTACGACACCAGCATCATGTCCGAAGGCGGCGGTATCTTCTCGCGCAGCGCGAAGAGCATTGCCATCTCGCCACAGATGAAAGAACGCTTCGACATCCAAGCCGACAAGCTGACCCCGACCGAACTGCTCAATGCCTTGCTCAAGGCACCGGTGGACCTGTTGTGGAACGGCGGTATCGGCACCTACGTCAAGGCCAGCACCGAAAGCCACGCCGATGTCGGCGACAAGGCCAACGATGCACTGCGGGTCAACGGTAACGAGCTGCGCTGCAAGGTGGTGGGCGAGGGCGGCAACCTCGGCATGACCCAGCTGGGTCGTGTGGAGTTCGGCCTCAATGGCGGCGGTTCCAACACCGACTTCATCGACAACGCCGGTGGCGTGGACTGTTCCGACCACGAAGTGAACATCAAGATCCTGCTCAACGAAGTGGTGCAGGCCGGCGACATGACCGACAAGCAGCGCAACCAGCTGTTGGCGAGCATGACCGACGAAGTCGGCAGCCTGGTGTTGGGCAACAACTACAAGCAGACCCAGGCCCTGTCCCTGGCCGCGCGCCGTGCCTACGAGCGTGCTGCCGAGTACAAGCGCCTGATGAGCGACCTGGAAGGCCGGGGCAAGCTGGACCGCGCCATCGAGTACCTGCCGACCGAGGAGCAGCTCACCGAGCGCGCCGCGGCGGGCAAGGGCCTGACCCGTCCAGAGCTGTCGGTGCTGATCTCCTACAGCAAGATCGACCTCAAGGAAGCACTGCTCAAGTCCCTGGTACCGGATGACGACTACCTGACCCGTGACATGGAGACCGCGTTCCCGCCAAGCCTGGTGGCCAAGTTCTCCGAGGCCATGCGTCGTCACCGCCTGAAGCGCGAAATCGTCAGCACCCAGATCGCCAACGACCTGGTCAACCACATGGGCATCACCTTCGTGCAGCGCTTGAAGGAGTCCACCGGCATGAGCCCGGCGAACGTGGCCGGTGCTTATGTGATCGTGCGTGACATCTTCCACCTCCCGCACTGGTTCCGTCAGATCGAAGCCCTGGACCACCAGGTTTCGGCTGAAGTGCAGTTGGCGTTGATGGATGAGCTGATGCGCCTGGGCCGTCGTGCCACGCGCTGGTTCCTGCGCAGCCGTCGCAACGAGCAGGATGCAGCGCGCGACGTCGCCCACTTCGGTCCGCACCTGGCGGCGTTGGGCCTCAAGCTCGACGAACTGCTGGAAGGCCCGACCCGCGAAGGCTGGCAGAACCGTTATCAGGCGTATGTCGAAGCCGGTGTGCCGGAGTTGCTGGCACGCATGGTTGCAGGCACCACTCACCTGTACACCCTGCTGCCGATCATCGAAGCGGCTGACGTCACTGGTCAGAGCGCCGCCGATGTGGCCAAGGCCTACTTCGCCGTGGGCAGCGCCCTGGACCTGCCGTGGTACCTGCAGCAGATCAGCGATCTGCCAGTGGGCAACAACTGGCAGGCCCAGGCCCGCGAAGCCTTCCGCGACGACGTGGACTGGCAGCAACGGGCGATCACCATCAAGGTTCTGCAAATGGCCGATGCGCCGGACGACATGGAAGCCCGTGTGGCCCTGTGGCTGGAGCAGAACGCGAGCATGGCCGATCGCTGGCGCGCCATGATGGTGGAAATCCGTGCCGCAGTCGGCACTGACTACGCCATGTACGCGGTGGCCAACCGGGAACTGCTGGACCTGGCACTGAGCGGTCAATCGAGCCTGTAACGGCCTGATCGAGCGTTAACCCAAAAAGCCCCGTATCGCGAGATACGGGGCTTTTTCATTGCACTCGATAATGGCAACGCCCAACCCCACCATCCCCGCCGCTACTTCTCCAACGGCGTCAACACCGCGTCCTGCTCATCCATCAACATGAACACTAAGAGCTTCGCCGGCTCGGTCTGGCTGGCATTGCTCGACACCGGATGCCGCGAACCGGCAGGCTCGAACCAGGACTGCCCGGCCTTGTAGGTTATCGCCGGCTGGTCATTGACCCGCGAAGTGATCGCGCCCTGCAGCACATAAGCCATGGCCGCGCCGGCATGCCGATGGGGCACCGTGGCCTGGCCCGGGGCGTAGTCCACGGTCAGCATCAGGGCTTTCTTTCCAGGCATATTGCTCAGGGCCTGTTCCTGGAGAATCGCCAGCTTTTCCTGGCCGTACACCGGTTCATGGGCGGCGGCGCACAGGGAGGTCAGCAGCGCCAGGGCGGCGAGGGCAGCGGTCAATGGGTTCATGGTCGGGTTCTCGTGCTCAATGAAAAGACCGACCCAGACTAATCCCGCTCAGCGCCCCGACCTATGGCCAATCCCGGCAAAGAACGGCAGACCACTGCTCAGGCGATCTGCCGCAGGATGTCGCGCACCTGGTCCAGGGCCGGATCGATGTCCAGGGTTTCAATGGCGCCAAACCCGATGAACAACCCGCTTCTGACCGGCGTGTCGTTGAAGAAACCGTCCAGGGAGTACAGCCCGATCCCGGCCTGTTTCGCCCGCTCCAGCAGCAACGGCAGGTTCACCGGCACCTTGCACAAGGCCGCCATATGGAAGCCGGCGGTGGAGGGGATGGCTTGCAGCCAGGGCGAAAGGTCGCCGTCGAGGCGCTGCAGGATACGCTCGCGGCGCCCGGCATAGACCGTGTGGCAGCGGCGGATATGCTTGAGCAGGCAGCCATCGCTGATGAACTTGGCCAGGGCCCACTGCGCCAGGGTCGAGGTGTGGCAGTCGGTCAGGTGCTTGGCTCGCACCACCGCGCCGATGATCGCCGGCGGCAGCACCCCATAGCCCAGGCGCAGCTGCGGCAGCATGGTCTTGGAAAAGGTCCCGACGTAGGCCACCACCCCATGGCTGTCCAGGCTTTGCAGCGAGTCGGAGGGCCGTCCTTCGTAGCGAAACTCGCAGTCGTAATCGTCCTCGATGACAATCGCCCCCAGTTGCTGCGCCCGCTGCAACAGGGCCTCGCGCCGTGCCTGGCTCATGGGCATGCCCAAGGGGAACTGGTGCGACGGGGTGACGTAAATCAGCCGCACGCCATCGGGGATCAACGCCACCTGCAACCCTTGCTCATCCACCGGGACCCCGATCACCGTCGCGCCCTGGGCACTGAACAGCATGCGCGCCGGGCTGTAGCCGGGGTCTTCCATGGCCACCAGGCTGCCGGGTTCAAGCACCACCCGGGCGATCAGGTCCAGGGCCTGTTGCGCACCGTTGCAAATCACAATGTCGTGCTCGGTACAGACCACGCCCCGGGAAAACGCCACGTGCCCGGCGATGGCGCTGCGCAGGGCCGGCAAGCCTTCCGGCTGGCTGTAGAACCCGCCGTGTTCGGCCATGCGCCGCAGGGCTTCCTGGGTGCAGCGCCGCCATTCCTCCTGGGGAAACTGATTGCGCCGGGTCGCGCCGCCGATGAATTCATAGCGCGCGGTGCTTTCCAGGGAGGGGTGGCGCAGGGGCCAGGGCAGGTTCTGCCATTTCTCCAGGTTGGCGGCGCAGGCCAGGTCCTGGGCCGCCTGTTTGCGTTCGACCTTGACCGCCCGGGCATTGACGAAGGTGCCACGGCCGATCTTGCCGATCAGCAGGTTGTCGTAGGTCAGCAGGGCATAGGTGTCGGACACGGTCTTGCGTGAAATGCCCAGTTGTTGCGCCAACAGACGGCTGGGCGGCAACTGGGCCCCGGCGGCCAGGCGCCCGGATTCGATGGCGCTGCGCAGTTGTTGGTAGAGCTGGTCGGCCAGGTCCTTGCGGCCGTTGATGACGACATGCAGTTCCATCGATACATCCTGAGCAAGGCAATGGACGCAAGGTTACTCCCATGCCCGCAGCGGGTGTAGCGCCGCAGCCAGCCTGGCGCTCGCGGCGATGGCATTGTGCGGTGCCTTATGGCCGTTGCGGCTTCACCGAGGTGCCGAATGTATTGCCCATGCGCACGCTGGTGGCGGCCGGGGTCGATAGGCCGATCTGGTTCGGCGGGCGTTTCTCGACCGGCACGGTCTGCGCCTGCTGGTTGTGCTGCGCGGCCTTGGCGGCGTCCGGGGTGCCGCCCATCTGCTGGCTCAGGCAGCCGTAGTCCGGTGCCTTGTAACCGCCGACGCTGACGTCGACGCAGCCGGTGGCGGGCTCTTCGGCCTGGGCGGCGAAGGGCAGGGCGGCGCACAGCAACAGGCTGGCGAGGGTCGGAAACAGCTTCATCTGGGCCTCCTGGCGGGCCCTAAGGAGTGGGCCGGTATGGGACCTGAGTGTAGTGCAGGGGCACTTGGCCAAAGGTGATGTTTTTTTTGCTATCACCGTAACATCAGATTCATAAATTGGCCTCAGGATGACGGTTTTCAGGGACGCGTCAGCCGTGCAGCGATGCAGAGCAGAGGTCGAGCGGCGGTCTTGGGTGCACGCACGTTTCGCGGGCTGTTGCCTGGCGGTGCTGCTGGGCCTGGCCATGCCCGGCCTGCTGCGGGCCGAGCCATTGGGGCCGCCGCAGATCGACTCGCCGCAGTTGCTGGCGCTGGACCTGCCGGCGCAAAACCTGGCGGACGCCCTGGAAGCTTTCAGTCGTTCGACCGGGATGGCGGTGCTGGTGGACCGCGAGTTGACCCGGGGCCGGCGCTCGATTGGGGTGCACGGCCGTTACAGCGCGCGCGAAGCCTTGGGCCTGTTGCTCACCGGCAGCGGCCTGGTGGCGCGTTATGCCCGCAGCGATGCGTTCACCCTGCAGGTGCCCGAGGCCAGTCAGCCACTGTCGCCCAAGGGGCCACGTGCGGCACGGATCAACAGCAGCTACGCCACGGCGTTGCAGCAGGCGATCGAGCGCAGCCTGTGCCGCTCGCCATTGACCCGACCGGGCAGTTTCCGGGCGCTGGTGCAGGTCTGGATCGGCCCTGACGGCAGCATTGAGCACAGCCGCCTGGTCAGTTCCACGGGTGATGTCCAGCGCGATGAAGCGCTGGTCCGCAGCCTGGGCAGTACCCGGGTCGAACGCCTGGCGCCGAGTTCGTTGCGCCAGCCGCTGACCTTACTTTTGATGCCGGACACCACAGGAACACGCATGGAATGCACAGCACGGGAAGGAGCTTCCGGGGTATGAAAAATACCGGGCACAGTCCGATGGTCAGGTTGTTCTTGACCTCCTACGAGGATTTCAAGGTGCGTCTGCGCCGACGCCTGGGCTCGGAGGACCTGGCCAACGATGTCCTCCACGAAACCTACCTGCGGGTCGACCGCATGGAGGTCCCGCCGAACCTGCTGCAACCCAATGCCTACCTGTACCGCATGGCCCTGAATATTGCCGCCGACCGGCGCCAGTCCGATGCCCGGCTGTTGACCGGCAGCGAAGTCGAAGAGCTGTTGCAGGTGGCCGATGAAGCCCAGGACCCGTCGCGGGTGGTAGGCGGCCAGAAAGAAATCCAGACCCTGCTCAAGGCCCTTTATGAACTGCCGGCGCGGCGGCGCAAGATTTTTATCGCGGCGCGCCTGGAAGAAGCGCCGCACCTGGAAATCTCCCAGCGCTTCGGCATTTCCACGCGCATGGTGGAGAAGGAACTCAAGGCCGCCCTGGGGCACTGCGCCTTGCGCCTGGAAAGAAAAGTCATCCAGCGGTTCGGTCCCGGGGCCGGAAAACCGTCTTAGTCAACGAGTCCCTGATTAATCCGTGAGTATTTGCGCGCTTGAATATTTTTAGCATTTCCACTGCTCGGGATACGCCAGACAGCCGACTGCACAGCGAGGCCCGCGACTGGCTGCTGCTCCTGACCTCGGGCCAGGCCACCGTGGCCGACGCCAGGGCCTTGCGCCAATGGTGCGCGCAGAGCCCGGAGCATGCCCGGGCCTTCGAGCAGGCCAAGGCCCTGTGGCAGCAGTTGGCGCCCGCCGCCGAGCACTGGCAGCAGGCGACGCAGCCCCGGCGTTTCGGGCGGCGGGCGTTCCTGGGTGGGGCGATTGCTGCCTCGGCGGCCTTGTTTATGGTGCGGCTCACGGTGCCCGGCGGTTTTGCCGGGTTGACGGCCGACTACCGCACCGAGGTCGGTGAGCAACGGCGAGTTGAACTGGCCGAGGGCGTCAGCCTCGAACTCAACACCCAGACCCGCATCAACCGCCGGGCATTGGCCGAGGGCGAGCAAGGCATCGAGTTGCTGCAGGGCGAAGTCGAGGTCCTGGCCCAGGCTACGCGGCCGCTCAAGGTCCAGGCTGGCGCCGGCTGGCTGAGCGCGACAAGGGCGCGCTTCAACGTGCGCAACACCGACAGCCGGGTCTGCGTCACCTGCATCGAAGGTTCGGTGGCGGTGGCGGTGGGTGGACGCAGCATGGCGTTGGAGGCAGGCCGCCAACTGATCTACGACGCCCAGGGCATCGGCCAACCGCAGGTGGTGGACACCCAGGCGGTGGTTGCCTGGCGCGAGCAGGTCCTGGTGTTCGACAACGCCAGCCTCAACACCGTGATCGACGAGATCAACCGCTATCGCCCGGGGATGCTGGTGCTGCTCAACGCCGAGTTGGGCAAGCGCAAGGTCCAGGCACGCTTCAGCCTCAACCAGCTGGCCGGCGTGGCCCTGCTGATCCGCGACGCCTACGGCGCCAAATGCACCGAACTGCCGGGCGGCGTGGTCCTGCTCAGTTAGGCCCTGTAGCCGCTGCCGAAGGCTCGGGCCGCGCTGTCCCTCCAACCCATGCGTTCCTTCCGGATGTATCCCGGCGCCCATACGGGCCAGCCTGGTGGCAGCGGCTACAGGTTATTGCAGGGGGCCGAGCACTTGTCGGTAGCGTTCCACGCCTTGGGGTGTCTGGCGCACCAGGCTGATTTCCAGGCCGGGTGGGTTGTCCTGGCGATTGCCGCTGAGTTGCCGCCAGCCTTTGTCGGGGTCCCAGACCCGCAGTTGCAGGTCGCTGACCTGGCTCAGCACCGCCACCGCCTGTTTCGGCGCAGGCAGGGGGTAGCGGTCGCCGGCGGGGGCGGCGGCGCGGTACAGGGTGTCGCCCTTGAGCCACCAACGCACCCGTTGCAGGCCGGCACCCGGGACCGCCGCACTGCGGATCAGGTCCAGGCGAAAGCCCTTGCTGTCCGAGCTGCGCACACTCAGGGCCGGTGGCGCGAGGGGCCGTGGCGGGTCTTCCCGAGGTTCGGCCGAGGTCTGTTCGGGTTCCGCCAGTTCGATCCCGGCCCGCAAGCTGATGTCGCGCTGCAACTGGTTCAAGGCGCGCAACAAGGCTTCAGTCTGCTCGGTGCTGGCCTGCAGATGACGGTCGGCGCGGGTCACGCTGTCCAGCCCGCGCCAGGCAATCAGGCTGACCAGCGCCATGAGCATGATCGCCACCATCACTTCGATCAGGGTAAACCCCTGCTGCGTCCGCTTCATGGCTGGTTCACCAGCCGCAACCGGCCATCCGCGTCGCGTTGCAGGCCGAGGCTGTGCTGCCCGTCGGACAGCACCAGGCGCAACGGCGGGTTGATCCACTCGGCGTCCAGCACCAGGGTTTGCCGGGGCTCGATGCGCACCTGCATCGGCGTGCTGTCCCAGGGCCGTGCATGCAATTGCGGGTCGCCCACGAAGTGCTCCAGCCCCTGGCCATCGGCGCTGCGCCGGCTGAAGCCATAGCCCTTGGCGTCCGCGCGCCAGGTGATCGGGCGCCCATCGACCCGTGCCTCGGCCTGGGCCATTTGCAGCAACTGGCTCAAGCGCTCGGCATCATTGCGCAGCTGTTGCAGCGGGTCGGGCTTGATGCTCAGGCCGACCGCCGCACTGGCGATGCCGATGATCACCAGCACCACCATCAGCTCGATCAGGGTGAAGCCCTGTTGCTTGAGGTTGTTCATGTTCGCGCTCCCTTGCGTCGATCCGATGCTGCACGGCGAAGATGATGGGCGTGTGAAATAAAAACGTGAGAATTGGCCTGTAGGCTGTCGGCACGGACAATCAGGAGGTCCCATCCATGGCATTCGCCCATCGTATTTCAGCTGCGCACGCGGTCCAGGGCCTGGCCTTGCTGGCCGCCCTGGCCGGGGTTGCGACCTGGTCATCATTGCTGCTCACCTCCGCCGAGTCCCACACCCCGCCCGTGGCGCCCCAGGTGCTGGCGGAGCGCAACGACAACCCGGCGCTGCAGTGGTTTTCCAATCGCCCGGCGCCGGTGCAGATCAAGGTCTCCGGGGTACTCAGCGGGGCCCATGGCGCGGTGGCGATCCTCAGCCTCAACGACGGGCCGCCGCGCAGTTTCATGCAGGGCGAACGCCTGAGCCAGGGCGTGCGCCTGGCGGCGATCGAAGGCGATGCGGTGCTGATCGAGCGTGGTGGCGAAACCACGCGCCTGAGCCTGCCCAAGCCAGCGGAGCCGCCGGCCTTGCCGATTCTCACCCGGCCCTAGAGCGGCCTAGGGCAACTTCTTCAGCAGCGCGCGGCCCACCAGGGTTTCCAGGCGCGCCAGGGGCGGTCCGTCTTGGCGCCGGTCCAGCACCTGCACGCTGACCTTGAACAGCCGCGCCTGCGGCCCTTGGCTGATGACCTGTTCGCAACGCAATTGCAGGCGGCCCTGGTCGCACTCGAACACCTGGCTGCCCAGGCTCGGGCGGCCCTCCAGGCGCACCTCGGCGAGGCGGCTCTGGGCGGCCAGCATGGCGATGGATTTGTCCCGCAACAGGCCGTTGCTCTGGGTCATGACCCCGGCCACGCGCACGGCCGCCGACATGGCCACGGCGATGATCGCCAGCGCCACCAGCACTTCGATCAGGGTAAAACCTTGCTCATTTCGCGGGTGTGGCATGGCGTGCTCGGGCCGGGAAACAGGCCCGCAGACTAGCCTTCGGGCTTGACCGATTGGCGACCGAAACACCCGAGGATTTTCAATGCCACTGACATATCTTCTTGCAACACTGCGCGACGAATCCGCAATCAAGCCAAGGAATGTCGAGATGGATATCGCGCACTTCACGTCCCCGCCCCGAGGCCCTCGCGGCCAGCGTGGCTTCACCCTGATTGAGATCATGGTAGTGGTGGTCATTCTCGGGATCCTGGCGGCCATGGTGGTGCCCAAGGTCCTTGACCGGCCGGACCAGGCGCGGGCCACGGCGGCGAAGCAGGACATTGGCGGGTTGATGCAGGCGCTGAAACTCTACCGCCTCGACCACGGCAGCTACCCGAACATGACCCAGGGCCTGAAGGTGCTGGCAGAGCGCCCGGCCGACGCCAAAAACAGCAACTGGCGCTCTTACCTGGAGCGCCTGCCCAACGACCCCTGGGGCCGGCCTTATCACTACCTCAACCCGGGCGCCAACGGTGAGGTCGACGTGTTTTCCCTGGGGGCCGACGGGCAACCCGATGGCGACGGTGTGAATGCCGATATCGGCTCCTGGCAGCTGTAAGGGCGACCATGAAAACCCATTCGCCGAAGCCGGCGAAGCAGCGCGGCATGGCGATTATCAGTGCCTTGCTGATTGCTGCCGTGGTCGCGGTCATCGCCGGAGGCATGCTCACCCGGCAGACCCTGTTCACCCGCACCCTGGAGGCCGAGCAACTGCGGATCCAGGGCAACTGGCAGTTGCAGGGCAGCCTGGAACTGAGCCGCCAACTGCTGTGGGAGGCGCGCCAGCACGAGGTCCTGACCCGCCTCGATCAGGCATGGGCCCAGCCTCTGGGCGGGATCCAGGCGAGCAACCTTGGCGGCGTGTTCGAGGGTCGGCTGGAGGATGAGCAGGGCAAGTTCAACCTGCGCAACCTGGTGCTCAATCAGCAGCCGGACGCCGCCCAATTGCAGAACTTCCAGCGCCTGTGCGCGCTGCTCGGCATCGACGCCAGCCTTGGCCGACGCATCAGCCAGCGGGTGATCGCCTCCTATGACCTGCTGCCTGAGCGGCTGGCGCCAGTGCCGGTGAAGAACGGCTTCGACAGCGGCCGTGAAACCTCACCGGGCAGTGCCGCGCGCCTGCTGCCGGCCAGACAGCCGATGCTGCGCAGCCTGGATGATCTGCGGGGCCTGGAAGGGCTGGATGAACGCCGGCTGAAGCAGCTGGCGGCCTATATCAGCCTGTTGCCGAGCAACACCTGGGTCAACGGCAACACCGCCAGTGCCGAGGTGCTCAGCGCAGTGGTGCCGGGCCTGGGTTTGCCCCGGGCCCGGGCCCTGGTGGCCGAGCGTGACGGCGGTCGTTGGTTTATCAACCGCGGGGACTTTTTCAACCGCCTGCGTTTAAAGGGGCTGGCCCTGGACCAGGTCCAGGTGGGGATCACCAGCGAGTGGTTTCAGCTCAATGGGCAGGTTCGCCGCGAGCAGCGCCGGCTGCATCTTCAGGCGCTGTTGCATCGGCCCGAAGACCGCCTGCCACAGGTGATCTGGTCGCGGGTGGGGGCATGAGCCGGTTGCGGGTCGCCTTGCCGGCCCTGGAACACCTGAGCGCCGAAAGCCTGGTGCAGTTTGCCTGGCTGGACCGCGCCGGACAGGTCAGCCGTGAGGGCCAGGGCAGCCTGGCGCAACTGGGGCTGGCGCACAAGGCGCTGGCGCTGGAGTGCTTCCTGCACCCCCAGGACAGCCTGCTGACCAGCCTCGAATTGCCGCTGTTGCCGACGGCCAAGGTCGCGGCGGCGGTGAATTGCGCGGCCCAGGCGCTGATCCTCGGGCCGTTGCAGGAGATGCATGTGGCCCACGGCCCCCGCGAGAGCAATGGCCTGGTGCAGATTGCCTGGCTGCCCAAGGTGCGCCTGGCCCACCTGGGTCGGGTCCTGGCCCAGGTGCAGCTGAAGGTGCGCGGCCTGTACCCGGCGCCCTATGCCCTGGCGCTGCCGCCCCCTGGACGGCTGACGGTGGCCCTGGCGGCGGAGCATTTGTTGTTGCGCCACAGCCTGCAACAGGGCGCGGTGCATCCCTTGGGCCAGCAGGCACTGCAGGACCTGCTGGCCTCGGGCGCCGAGTTGCAGTGGGTCGGCGAGGGCGCTCCGGCAACGGCGCAGGCGCTGGGCACGGCACAACGCTGGAGCGGCGCGGCACCAACCTGGGGCCTGCACGGTGGGCTCGACGCGCCCCGTGTCGGCGCGGCCGGCTGGGGCCGGGCGCTGGCGTGCGGCGCCCTGGCCGTGGCGATCTGGGCCCTGGGCCTGAACCTGTACGCGGCACGACAGGCCGAAGAGGGGCAGCGGCTCAAGGCGCAGATGAGCCAGCGGGTGAAACAGGCCTTCCCCGAATTGCCGGTGATTCTCAACCCGTTGCAACAGGCCCGCCAGCAATTGGCCGCTCGCCAGAGCGGCACGGCGGCTGACCCCGGGCAACGCTTTGCCAGCCTGTTGCAACTGGCGGGCAAGGCCATGCCGTTTATGGTCGGCGGCGTGCAGCAACTGGAGTTTGAGCAAGGGCGCCTGCACCTGAGGCTGTCGAACGATAGCCAGCAGGGCGCGCCAGGCGACTGGCAAGCGGCCTTGACCCAGGCCGGTTTTGCCGCCGTTCGCGATGAACACGGCTGGACCCTGGGTCCCCTGGCCGAGTCCGCCGAGGCCACGGCTGCCAAGGAGGCCGCGGATGAGTAAGCGCGCGTTGGCCCCGTATCGATTGCGCTGGCAGCGCCTGCGAAGCCAGGCCGAACAGCTGTGGAGCGGCCTGGCGCTGCGGGAGAAGCGCCTGCTGGCGGGCATGGGCCTGGGGCTGTCCGGCCTGCTGCTGTGGATGCTGCTGATCCAGCCGGCGCTGGCCAGGATCGATTACTGGCAAACCGAAACCCCCAAGCTGCGGGCCCAGGCCGAAGCCTTGCACGTGCTGCTGCAAGAGGTCGCCAGCGACCCGCGGCCAACCCCCGGCGCGGACCTGGAACCGGCGTTGCGCCAGGCCCTGGACAGTGCCGGGCTCAAGGACCGTTATCAATTGCAGGCCCCCGATGCTGCGGCGCCCGGCAGTTGGCGCCTGACCTTTCAAGAGGCCCCGGCGGATGCCGTGGTCGGTTGGCTGCTGGGTAGCCCCCGGCAATTTTCCCTGGAGGTGTCCGAGGCTCGCCTGCAACGCGCAGGCGCGGCCCAGGCCGAAGATTCGGCCGGCACATTGTCCGGAACCGTTCGCATGGATCAGGCGCTTGGCGCTAAGGAAGCTTCATGAAGTGGTCAGGATCCAACACCGCGCGCTGTCGCAAGGCCGCGCCCCTGCTATTGCTCGCCCTGGGAGCGTGCAGCAACACCCAGTCGCCGACACCGCCGCCCTTGCTGGTGGACAGCGAACTGGGCCAACCCCTGGCCGATACCCGACGCAGCGGCGACGCCTTGCTCGACCGCCAGCGCCCGGCCAGCAGCCTGGAGCCGCGGCCAAGGGTGCAGCACCCGGTGACCAACAGCGCCCGTGGCCACGCCGCCAATACCCGTGGCAGCGCAGCGCGCAACCCCCTGGGTGAGCAGCCGGTGCAGCTGAACTTTGTCGAGGCCGATATCCAGGCCGTGGTGCGGGCGTTGTCCCGTTCCACCGGCCAGCAGTTCCTGGTGGACCCGCGGGTCAAAGGCACTTTGACCCTGGTCAGCGAGGGGCAGGTGCCGGCTTATCAAGCCTATGCAATGTTGCTCGCGGCGCTGCGCATGCAGGGCTTCAGCGTGGTGGATGTGGGCGGCGTGGCCCAGGTGGTGCCCGAGGCCGATGCCAAGCTGCTGGGCGGGCCGATCTACAGCGCCGACAAACCCGCGGGCAACGGCATGTTGACCCGGACTTTTCGCCTGCAATATGAGAACGCGGTGAACCTGATCCCGGTGCTGCGCCCGATCGTTTCGCCGAATAATCCGATCAACGCCTACCCGGGCAATAACAGCATCGTCGTCACCGACTACGCGGAAAACCTGCAACGGGTGGCGCAGATTATCGACGGCATCGACACCCCGAGCGCCATCGATACCGATGTGGTGGCGGTGCAAAACGGCATCGCGGTCGATATCGCGGCCATGGTGGCCGAGCTGCTGGAAAACCAGGGCGGCGACCAGACGCAAAAAATCAACGTGATCGGCGACCCACGCTCCAACTCGATCATCATCCGCGCCGGCAGCCCGGAACGGACCGAACTGGCACGCAACCTGATCTACAAACTGGACAACGCCCAAAGCAACCCCAGCAACCTGCACGTGGTCTACCTGCGCAACGCCCAGGCCGGCAAATTGGCCCAGGCTCTGCGCGGCTTGCTGACCGGTGAAAGCGACAGCGGTGGCAACGACAATGCCCGTTCGATGCTGAGCGGCATGGGCGGCTCCGGACAAAGCGCCCAGGGCAGCAGCCAGAACAGCAGCGGCACACCCACCGCCAGCGGCAACCTCAATGGCAGCACAGGCAGCAGCGGCTATGCCCAGGGCGCCAGTGCCGCCAGCACCCAGGGCAGCAGCACGGCCCAGAGCGACCAGAGCACCGCGTTCAGCGCAGGCGGCGTCACCATCCAGGCCGACGCCACCACCAACACCCTGTTGATTTCGGCGCCGGACCCGCTGTACCGCAACCTGCGGGAAGTGATCGACATGCTCGACCAGCGCCGGGCCCAGGTGGTGATCGAAAGCCTGATCGTCGAAGTCAACGAAGACGATGCCAGCGAGTTCGGCGTGCAATGGCAGGCCGGCAATTTGGCCGGTACTGGTGGTTTCGGCGGGGTCAACCTGGGGGGGAGCGGGATCAACGGCACACCCACCAGCAAGACCAGCATCGATGTCTTGCCCAAAGGTCTGAACATCGGCCTGGTCAACGGCACGGTGGATATTCCGGGGATAGGCAAAGTGCTGGACCTCAAGGTTTTGGCCCGTGCCCTGAAAAGCAAAGGCGGGACCAATGTGCTGTCAACGCCCAACCTGCTGACCCTGGATAACGAGGCAGCGAGCATTTTTGTCGGGCAGACCATCCCCTTTGTCACCGGCAGCTATGTGACCGGAGGCGGCGGCACCAGCAATAACCCATTCCAGACCGTACAGCGCGAAGAAGTGGGGTTGAAGCTGAATGTGCGGCCGCAGATTTCCGAAGGCGGCACGGTGAAACTGGATATCTACCAGGAAGTCAGCAGCGTCGATCAGCGCGCTTCGGTGGATGCCGGCACTGTCACCAACAAACGCGCAATCGATACCAGCATCCTCCTGGATGACGGGCAGATCATGGTCCTCGGCGGCCTGCTGCAGGACGGCTACAGCCAGAGCAACGACGCCGTGCCCTGGCTGTCGAATATCCCCGGGCTTGGTGCGTTGTTTCGCAATGAAAAACGCAGCGTCAACAAAACCAATCTGATGGTGTTTTTACGCCCCTACATCATCCGCGACAGCGGAGCGGGGCGCAGTATCACCCTGAACCGCTACGACTTCATGCGCCGCGCCCAAGGTGGCCTGCAGCCGGAAAGAAGCTGGGCCATGCCGGATATGCAGGCACCGCAATTGCCCTCGGTAGAGAAGGGCATCCCCGGCGCAACCCCAGCGGCCCAAGGGCCCAGGGCCGTGATCAGGGCGGTGCCGCAATGATTCGGCGCCAACACCCAGGCCGGCCGGAAGGCCGCCGCGCTCTTGATTTTGATCTGCAGCGCCCCGTTAAACCACGATGGCCGGAGCGAGGGCATGCCGAGCCTAGGCGAGGTACCCAATGGTGGGGCAAGAGCCCTTTGGTTACTTTGGGCTGGGCCGGCATTCCGGCTTTTCCAAAGTGACCCGCCGTAAGGGCGGAACCAATACCAGCCCACCCCCCAACAACGGATCTGCCCCCGATCTAAATCCCGCGGAGTCCACATGACCCAACTCCCCTACGCCTGGGCCAAATCCCACCGCATCCTCCTGCGCCAAAGCGAGGCGGGCGCCATACTCCTGGTCTGCCCCTCAACCCCCGGCTGGTCAATCAACGAAGCCCAACGCCAATTCGGCCCCAGCCCCATCGAACACATCCGCGATGACGAACTCGATGGCCTGCTGGCCAGCGCCTACGCTGACACCGGCAGCGCCGCCGCCGTGGTGGGCGCCGCCGAAAACGAAGTCGATCTCGATCGCCTCATGCAAGACATCCCGGAAATCACCGACCTGCTCGACACCCAGGACGGCGCCCCGGTGATCCGCATGATCAACGCCTTGCTAACCCAGGCCGCCCGCGACGAAGCCAGCGACATCCACATCGAGCCCTACGAAACCCATTCCGTGGTGCGCTACCGCGTCGACGGCACCCTGCGCGATGTCGTGTCGCCGCGCAAAGCCCTGCACGGCGCCCTGATCTCACGGATCAAGATCATGGCCCAACTCGACATCGCCGAAAAACGCCTGCCCCAGGACGGCCGCATCGCCCTGCGCGTGGCCGGGCGCCCCATCGATATCCGCGTCTCCACCGTGCCAACCGGCCATGGCGAACGGGTGGTGATGCGCCTGCTGGACAAACAGGCCGGGCGCCTGCAACTGGAAACCCTGGGCATGGACCCTGAGGTGCTGGCCCGGCTCGACAGCCTGATCCGCCAGCCCCACGGCATCGTGCTGGTCACCGGCCCCACCGGCAGCGGCAAAACCACCAGCCTGTATGCCGCTCTGGCCCGACTCGACGCCAGCACCAGCAATATCCTCACCGTCGAGGATCCGGTGGAATACGACCTGCCCGGTATCAGCCAGATCCAGGTCAACGCCAAGATCGACATGACCTTCGCCCTGGCCCTGCGAGCTATCCTGCGCCAGGACCCGGACATCATCATGATCGGCGAAATCCGCGACCTGGAGACCGCGCAGATAGCAGTGCAAGCCTCGCTGACCGGGCACTTGGTGCTGGCAACCTTGCACACCAACGATGCCGTGTCGGCCGTCAATCGCCTGATTGACATGGGGGTCGAACCCTTTCTTCTCGCCTCATCAATGCTCGGAGTCCTCGCCCAGCGTCTGGTGCGCCGCCTGTGCTCGCAGTGCAAGGAAGAGGACCCAACGGCCCCCGGCACCTGGCGCCCACAAGGGTGCGCCGCGTGCAATCACACTGGCTACAGCGGCCGCACCGGGATCCATGAGTTGTTTTGCATCGACGACGATATTCGCACCCTGATTCACCAGGGCGCCGGCGAGCAGGCTCTCAGGGCCGCTGCCCGTAAAGCCGGAATGCTGAGCATGCGCGAGGATGGCGAGCGCTGGGTGCGCAGCGGTGCCACCGCGCCGGAAGAAATCCTTCGCGTAACCCGGGACGCCTGATGAATCGCTATCGCTACGAAGCCGCCGACGCCAGCGGCAAGATCGAGTCCGGGCACCTGGAGGCCGACAGCCAGAGTGCGGCGTTTACCAACCTGCGTGGTCGTGGCCTGACGGCGCTAATGGTGCAACTGGACAGCCATCAGGGAACCAATGGGGCAGGGGGCCTGTTCAGCGCCAAGCTTTCAGACAACGACCTGGCCTGGGCCACCCGCCAATTGGCCAGCCTGCTGGGAGCCAGTCTGCCCCTGGAAGCTGCGCTCAGCGCCACGGTGGAGCAGGCCGAGCGCAAACATATCGCCCAGACCCTGAGCGCGGTGCGCGCCGACGTGCGCAGTGGCATGCGCCTGGCCGAAGCCCTGGCGGCGCGGCCCCGGGACTTTCCGGAGATTTACCGGGCGCTGATTGCCGCAGGCGAGGAGTCCGGCGACCTGGCCCAGGTCATGGAGCGTTTGGCCGACTACATCGAAGAGCGCAACAACCTGCGGGGCAAGATTCTCACCGCCTTTATCTACCCCGGGGTGGTGGGGCTGGTGTCGATCGGCATCGTGATTTTCCTGCTCAGCTACGTGGTGCCCCAGGTGGTCAGCGCGTTTTCCCAGGCGCGCCAGGACCTGCCGGGCCTGACCCTGGCCATGCTCAACGCCAGCGACTTTATTCGCAGTTGGGGCTGGTTGTGTTTCAGCCTGTTGGCAGGCGGTTTCTGGGCGTGGCGCCTGTACCTGCGCAACCCCGCCGCACGCCTGAGCTGGCACAGCCGGATCCTGCGCCTGCCGCTGATCGGGCGTTTTGTGCTGGGCCTGAATACCGCCCGTTTTGCCTCGACCCTGGCGATTCTCGGCGGCGCCGGGGTGCCGTTGCTCAGGGCCCTGGAAGCCGCTCGGCAAACCCTGTCCAACGACCGCCTGAGCCTGAGCGTCAGCGATGCCACGGCCAAGGTCCGTGAGGGCGTCAACCTGGCGGCGGCGTTGCGGGTGGAAAAGGTCTTTCCGCCGGTGCTGATCCACCTGATCGCCAGCGGAGAAAAGACCGGCGCCTTGCCGCCGATGCTGGAGCGCGCGGCGCAGACCCTGTCGCGGGATATCGAACGCCGCGCCATGGGCATGACCGCGTTGCTGGAGCCGCTGATGATTGTGGTCATGGGCGCGGTGGTGCTGGTGATCGTCATGGCGATCCTGCTGCCGATCATCGAGATCAACCAACTGGTGACCTGAGTAAGGTCACCCGGTTTTTATCTGCGGCATGGGGTCAGGCCCGAAAATTTTTCACTGCTGTGCCAGCGCTCCCGACTCCGGGCAGGCGGGTTCTCGGGTTCGTTGTTCTGTCATGTGTCGGGCCCGGCTTCAACAGCGCTGCCGGCTCCCGCCGAGGCCCGCTGAACTCTCGCGCTCACCTGCCCGGCGTGCCCCCGCAAAACCCTGCTGAACACCCGAGAATCCCGGGCAAAAACCCGCGGTTCCTCCCGAGGTTTTTTCCTTTATCTGTCACCGGAAGCTGCGAACTTCTCTACCCATGGCCTCACCCCTCAAGCCCTCTGGATCAAGGCTGCGGACCGGAGCGCCATGGCGTCATGCAAGAGCCATCTACCCCACGTACGAACACGATGAAAGGAGCTTCTTCATGTTTAAGCGCAACGTTCTCGCAGCATCCCTGACCCTCGCGGCCCTGTGCTCGGCCCAGGCTGCACTGGCAGACATCAACGGCGGCGGTGCAACCCTGCCACAACCGCTGTACCAGACTGCGGGCGTACTGACCGCCGGTTTCGCGCCCTACATCGGCGTCGGCAGCGGCAACGGCAAATCGGCCTTCCTGAACAACGACTACACCAAGTTCGTGGCCGGCACCACTGGCAAGAACGTGCACTGGGCGGGCAGCGATTCCAAGCTCTCCGCGGCTGAACTGAGCGGCTACGTGACGGCTCACAACACCGCCTGGGGTCCGTTGATCCAGGTGCCTTCGGTGGCCACTTCGGTTGCCATTCCTTTCCGCAAAAGCGGCGCCAACGCCGTTGACCTGAGCGTCAACGAACTGTGCGGTGTGTTCTCTGGTCGTGTGAACCAGTGGGATCAGATCACCGGCTCCGGTCGTACTGGCCCGATCACTGTGGTCTACCGCAGCGAGAGCAGCGGCACCACCGAACTGTTCACCCGTTTCCTCAACGCCAAGTGCGCTGAAACCGGCGCCTTCGCCGTCACCACGACCTTCGCCAGCAGCTACTCGGGCGGCCTGCCAGCCGGTGCTGTGGCCGCTACCGGTAGCCAGGGCGTGATGACTGCGCTGAACGACACCACCGTTGCTGAGGGTCGTATCACTTACATGAGCCCGGATTTCGCCGCCACCACCCTGGCCGGTCTGGACGACGCCACCAAAGTGGCCCGCGTGGGCAAAGATGTGGCGAAAAACATCGTCGGCCTGTCGCCTGCACCGGCCAACGTCTCGGCCGCAATCAACGCCGTAGCCGTACCGGCCACGACTGATCGTGCCAACCCGAACGCCTGGGTTCCGGTCTTCACTTCCCAGGCTCAGATCGACCTCAACCCAACTGACCCGAGCCTCAAGCTCTACCCAACCACCGGCTACCCGATCCTGGGCTTCACCAACCTGATCTTCAGCCAGTGCTACTTCAACCAGGATCAAAGCAACCAGGTGCGTGATTTCTTCACTCGCCACTACGGTGCCGCAACGGCCACCAACAACGACGCCGCCATCACCGCCAACCGTTTCGTACCGCTGCCAACTGCCTGGAAAGCCGCTGTACGCAGCAGCTTCCTGACCGCCAGCAGCGATCAGAGCATCGGCAAAAGCAACATCTGCAACGGCATCGGTCGTCCGCTGTAACCCTCGCTTCACTGTCGCGCAATACCCGATCAGCAACGGCCCAGGCCGTTGCTGATTTTTTGCTTGGGGCGCCCTGAGGCCTCAAAGATGAATTTTCCATGACAAGCGTTCGGTCGCAGCCCGCGCCAACGGCCTATTGCCTGAAGCGTCGTGCTCCCGTGGGCGTCATAACAAAGGATGAGTCGTAATGGTTCGCTGCAAACCACCGGTCAAACCCCAAGCCCAAGGCCACGATGGCCAGGCGATCCTGCGGCTCAAGCCCCTGGCCCATGCCATCGCCTTGCTGCTGATGGCCGGCAGTGCCCATGGCGCCACGGCGTTCAGTTCCGGTTGGTTTGCCGCCAAGGGCGCGTCCCAGGCGGCCACGGCGGCGCGCACCGGGGGCCAGGTGCCGGGCATGCCGCCGCCGTTGTCCCAGCAGACCCGGGCCAACCAGCAGTTGCAGCGTTCCCTGAGCAACCTCAACACCAGCGTCGCGGCCATTGCCGCCCAGCAAGCGGCCCAGGCGGCCGGGCGCCAGGCCGCGTTCGGCCGGGTGACCACGGTGCCCGACGGCCTCGGCGAAGGCGGGCTCAAGGTCGACAACAGCCTGACCCAGGGCTGGACCAACGCCAAAGGCCCGGTGCAGACCCAGGCCGGCGGCCAGACCACGGTGACCATCGAGCAGACGGCCGACAAGGCGATCCTCAACTGGGAGACCTTCAACGTCGGGCGCAACACCACGGTCGACTTCCAGCAGCAGTCGAGCTGGGCCGTGCTCAACCGGGTCAACGACCCCAATGCCCGGCCCAGCGAGATCCAGGGCCAGATCAAGGGCGCGGGCACGGTGATGATCATGAACCGCAACGGGGTGATCTTCAGCGGCAGCAGCCAGGTCAACGTGCGCAACCTGGTGGCCGCGGCCGCCAGCATCAGCGATGACCAGTTCACCCAGCACGGACTGTACGTGGACACCAACGGTACCCTGCCGACCTTTACCGATGCCGCCGGCAAGGTCGAGGTGCAGCGCGGGGCGCTGATCCAGACCCACAGCCCGGCGACGTCCACCGACGCCGGTGGCTACGCCTTGCTGCTGGGGTCGGAAGTGGAGAACGCCGGCACCCTGATCACCGCCAAGGGCCAGACCACCCTCGCGGCCGGTGACAGTTTTTACATCCGGCGTGGCGTGGGCACCAGCGGCAACCAGCATTCCACCACCCGGGGCAACGAAGTGGCGACCAGCCTCAACCCCGGCAGCAGTGCCGGCAAGGTCACCAACACCGGCCTGATCATGGCGTCCACCGGCGATATCACCCTGACCGGGCACCAGGTGCAGCAAAACGGCGTGGCCCTGGCCAGCACCTCGGTGGACACCCGCGGCACGATTCACTTGCTCAATTCGGCCAGCGACAGCACGGGCAGCGTGACCCTGGGGCAGGGCAGCACCACCGCGATCCTGCTCGACAGCAGTGGCAGCAGTGCCCTGGACAGCCAGCGCAACAATGGCCTGATCAACCTCGACGGCACCCCGACCAACCTGATCACTGGCCAGTTCAATAACCTCAGCAGCATCAGCGACCGCACCGATCAGTCCCGGATCGAAATCGTCAGCGGTGGCCATGTGGATTTCCAGAGCGGCTCCATCACCCTGGCCACCGGCGGCCAGGTGGCGGTGACGGCGGGCCAGCGCAGCCTGGTGCGCGACGGCGCAACTATCGATGTGTCCGGCGCCGTCGGGGTCAAGGTGGCGATGGAGTCCAACACCATCAAGATCAACGTCCAGGGCAACGAGCAGCGCGACTCGGCGGGCAACCGCGATAACGGCCAACTGATCAACAACGATGTCTGGGTCGACCTGCGGGAGCTGGTGTTCGTCCCGGCCGGCACCAATGGCTACGCCACCGACCGCTGGTACACCGCCGGCGGCCTGCTGGAGGTGGGCGGCTACCTCGGTACCCAGGGCCATACAGTCGGTGAGTGGATGGCCCAGGGCGGCACCCTGACCTTTACCGGCAAGGACGTGGTGACCCAGTCCGGTGCCCAGTTGAACCTCTCCGGCGGCACCGTCGACGTGCAAGGCGGGTATATCCAGCAAAGCTGGCTCAAGGGGCCCAATGGCCAGCTGTACGAGCTGTCGCGGGCACCGGGGGACATTCTCTACACCGGGCTCTACAAGGGGTATGAAGACATCAGTACGCGCTGGAACCGCAACGACTACTACTACAATCCGCTGATCGCCCAGCAACGGCGTTACGAGGCCGGCTACACCATCGGCCGCGACGCCGGCAAGCTGGTGATCGGCACCCGCAACGCCGTGCTCGAAGGCCAGTTGATCAGCGACGTATTCAAGGGCGAGCGCCAGACCCAGGCGCCCAACGTCAACCTCGACGGCTACCAGCAATCCCACAAGGCCGCTGCCCAGCGGGCGCAGTTGATCATTGGCAACTACACGCCGATCTACAACAAGGCCAGCGGCACCCTGCGCTACGCCCTGAGCCCGAGCGTGGACCAGGTGCTGATCGAGGCCAACACGCAGAAGATCGCCGACGGCCTGGACCTCACCAGCGCCTTGCCGGCCGATCGCCAAGGGCAGTTGGTGCTGGACAGCGACCAGCTCAACGGCTTCCAGCTGGGGGCGATCAAGGTCGGTGCGCGGCAGCAGATCCAGGTCAACAGTGGGCTGAAGGTGGCCGACGGCGGCGATATCACCCTGTTCGGACCCCAGGTCCAGATCAACGCCGACCTCACCGCCCATGGCGGCCGGATCAATGCCGGCAACGTTTTGAACCAGGTGGATGTGAACCGTGGTTTTGTGCTCGGTGACGTGATCCTCGCACCCATTGGCGCTGCCCAGCCCCGGGTCGATGTGGCGACCGGGGTCAAGCTCGATGTCTCTGGACGCTGGACCAACCTCGCCCTTGATCCGCAGGCCAGCGAGGGGCTGGCCTTTATCAACGGCGGCAAGCTGTCGCTACGCAGCAGCGGCGACCTGAACCTGGCCAGCGGCACCCGGCTGGATGTCACGTCCGGTGCGAGCATCGGTTACGACGGCAGGACCAGTGGCGGCAAGGGCGGTGATCTGACCCTGGCGGCCGATGGCTCGCTGGACCTTGGCAGCGAGCTGCTCGGCTACGGGGTCAACGGCGGCGGCACCCTGGCGCTGCAGGCGCACAAGGTGCTGATCGGCGACATCGGCGCCGCGCCTGTGGCCGGCACCCTGCAACTGGCCGGGGACTTCTTCGACAAGGGCTTTTCCGCCTACGACATCACCGGCAATGAAGGCCTGATCGTCGCCGACGGCGCCCGGGTCGACGTCAACCAGCCGCTGTACCGCCTGGGCACCGAGGCCAGCACCCGCCCCACCGGCAGCGCGCCGGCCAGCGTGCTGCAAAGCTGGCTGCCGGAGCTGTACCAGCAGGACCCGGCCAAAGGTGTGCTGACTCAGCGCCGTGGTGCCAGCCTGACCCTGAGCGCCGGCACGCAATACGCCACCGCCGCCCAGTTGGCGACCACCGCCCTGAGCGTTGGCCAGGGTGCGGTGATCACGGTCGACCCGGGGCAGGCGATCAACCTGCGCAGCGTCGGCCAGTTGACCGTCAATGGCACCCTCAATGCCTGGGGTGGCCGCGTCAGCCTCGGCGGCCTGACGACGGCCAGTGGCGAGGCGGCCAACGCCACCGGCCACGGGCGTTCGATCTGGGTCGGCGATCAGGCGCTGATCGATGTCGCGGCCCGGGCGGTGAGCGCGGTGGACAACCGTGGCCGCAGTTACGGGCAGGTGCGCAATGGCGGCACGATTGCCATCGGCGGCGAGATCGACCTGGCCACCGGCATCGCCAAGGCCAGCGATCTGTTCGTGGTGGTGCGAGAAGGCGCGCGGCTGGAGGCTTCCGGCGCCCAGGCGGCCCTGGATATACCGGGGCAGGGCCGGGTGCAGGTGGCCAGCAATGGCGGCAGCATCAGCTTCGCCTCCAACAACGGCCTGTACCTGGACGGCAGCTTTGCGGCCCGGGCCGGAGGCGCCGGCGCGGCGGGCGGCAGCCTGTCCCTGGCCCTGGAAAGCCCGTACTACATCAAGAATGCGCTGACCGACCGGGTGCTCAAGCCCCGGGAACTGGTGCTCGGCCAGGTGCACCAACCGAGCACGCTGCCGGCGACCGCCGAAGACGCGGCCGCCAGCCTGGAGTACGGCCATGGCCGCCTCGGGGTGGACCAGGTCAGCGCCGGTGGTTTCGACAATCTGGCGCTGCTGAGCAACGGTCTGCTCAGTTTCGATGGCGATGTCTCGCTGCATATGGGCCAGAGCCTGCGCCTGTACAGCAGCGCCCTGAACCTCAGCGAGAACGCCGCGGCCCACTCGCGGGTCGAGTTGTCGGCGCCCTACCTGTTGCTGGCCGGGATCCTCGCGCCACTGGAAGCCAAGGATCAGTATGAGCATCCGGTGCTCGGCGGAACGCCGTCACAGCGGCCGACCCAGGCGCAGTTCAGCGCCAGTGGCAACCTGATCGACGTGCGCGGCAGTGTGGTGTTCGGCAGCCTGGGCAGCCTGCGCCAGGCCAATGGCAGCCAGCAGGTTGTCGAGCGCCGTGGCTTCGATGATGTGCAACTGACCAGCCAGGGCGACCTGCGCTTCCTCGCCGGTGCCGGCGCCGATGTGATCGCCAAGGGCATCAGCACCCAGTTGCTGACCCACGGCGACATGACCCTGCGGGCGGCGCAACTGTACCCGGCCACCGAAGTCGGGGCCCGAGTGCTGGCTGGTTACGTGGGGGCCGGCAATGGCCTGCTGCTGAACTTCGACCCCGCACGGACCCTGACCATCGGCCGCAGCGGCAATGCCGAGCTGGCCGTGCCTTATTCGGCCTTCGGCCGCCTGCAATTGGGCGCGGCAACCATCAAGCAGGGCGGCGTGCTGCGTGCGCCCCTGGGCCTGATCGAAATCGGCAACCTGGGGGCGACCCGGGTCGAGTTGCTGCCCGGCAGCGTGACCTCGGTCAGCGGCAAGGGCCTGGTGCTGCCTTATGGCGGCACGGTCGACGGCCAGCTCTACAAGTACAACGGCAAGAATGTGACCTTCCTTGGCCAGGGAGCGCTGGTGAATGAGAACAGCGACCTGAGCGTGGGGGTGATCCTCGGCGGCCAGTCGGTGAAGGTGCTGCCCGAGGCCACGGTGGATCTGTCCGGCGGCGGTGAGTTGCTGGGGGCCGGGTTTATCTCCGGGCGTGGCGGTTCCACCGATGCCCGCTACAGCCCGTTGGTGCAGATTGGCGCCAATGGCGGCTTTGTCCTGCCGGGCCTGGGCACCAACCCGATCTACGCGATCGTGCCCGGAGTGCAGCCGGGCTATGCGCCGGTGGCGGCGGAAGGTGGGGCGGTGGACCCGATGATCGGCCAGCAGATCAGCATCGGCGCCGGAGTGCCGGGCCTGGCGGCAGGCACCTACACCTTGATGCCGTCGACCTACGCCCTGATGCCGGGGGCGTTCCGGGTCGAGATCAACGGCCTGGCCGGGCTCGGCAGCGAAGGCACGGCGCAGCAGCTGCGCAATGGCTCCTGGTCAACCGCCGGGCGCCTGTCCGTGGCCCATACCGGGATCGGCAACAGTGTGGCCAGCCAGGTGATCCTGACCCCGGCCGAGACCTTGCGTCGTTACTCCCAATACAACGAAACCGGTTATGCGCAGTTCGCCCTGGCCGACGCGGCCAAGCTCGGGGTGCCGCGGCCGCTGTTGCCGGTGGATGCCAAGACCCTGAAGCTGGCCCTGTACGCGGGCGCCGGGGCCGAGGCGTTTTCCTTCGAGGGCATTGGCCGCTTCGAGGCGGCTGCCGGTGGCTACGGTGGCACGGTGGCGGTGCTGAATTCGGGTTTTGGCGGTATTGAAGTGGTGAAAGCCGGCAACGCCGCCAGCAGCGGCTTCGGCGGCGTGACCCTGGATGACCGGAGCCTGAACGCATTGGGCGCGGCGCGCCTGATGCTCGGCGGCCTGACCCTGGTCAAGTACGGTCAGGGCGGCAACTACATCACCCTGGCGAGTGGCACCAACGCTATGTCGGGCTCGATCACCTTGCGCCAGGGCGCGAGCCTGGCCGCGCCCGAGGTGTTTCTGGTGGCGGGCAACGGCCAGATCGTCCTCGAACAAGGCGCGTCGATCAACAGCATCGGCCGCGGCCGGGCCAGCTACGACGCCCGGGATGGGTTTATCTACCAGATGAGCAACCTGCTGGCGGTGTCCAACGGCCTGCTCAACGTCATCGGCCAGACCCAGGCCGGCGGCCAGGTCAGCGGCGGCATCCAGGTCGGCGCTTGCACCAACGCCCCGTGCAGCGGGCAGACCGCGCTGTATTCCGAGGGCAGTATCGTCGCCCTGACCGACAACACCTTCGAGCTGGGAGACCAGGTGCGCTACGGCACTCGGCACCTCAACCTGGGCCTGAGCAGCGTCAACGTCGGCAGCCCCGAGGCCCTGGCTGCGGCCGCGGCCAGTGGCCGCCTGCCGACCGGCATGACCCTCAACCAGCAGTTGCTGGACCGCTTGCTGCGCGGCGACACCCAGTTCGGCGCGCCGGCCCTGGAGACCCTGCAACTCTCGGCCCGGGACAGCTTCAACTTCTACGGCAGCACGGCCCTGGACACCTATGACCCACTGACCGGCAAGTCGCTGCTGAGCAACCTGCTGCTGTCGAGCCCGGCCATCTACGGCTCGGGCAGCGCCAGCGACGTGGCGAGCATTCACACCGCCAACCTGATCTGGCAGGGCACGGATACGCCTGCCGGCGCGGTGGTGGCCGGTGGCGCCGGCACGGGCAGCGGGCGCCTGGATATCCAGGCCGAGCGCATCGAGTTCGGTTATGGCGCCTTCGCCCAGCCCAGCACGATCAAGAGCTTCGATCGCCTGGCCCTGGGCTTTGGCAGCGTCAACCTGAGTGCCAGCGAGCGCATCACCGCCAACCACAAGGGCAGCCTGGCGGTCTACCAAAGCCAGGGTGCCTATGAAACCGGCAAGGGCTTCCAGTACAGCGGCGGCAACCTGAATATCCTCACGCCGTTGCTGACCGGTGCCGCCGGTTCGGTGAATCGCATCACCGCCGGGGGCGCGATTGATGTGGCGGCAACGGGCGTTACCCCGGGCACGGCTGACGGCCAGGGCGCCGAGCTGGCGTTGCAGGGCGACAGCATCCGCCTGGCCAGCGCCGTGGTGCTGCCCAGCGGCAAGGTGACCCTGGGTGCGCGGGGCGATGTGCTGCTGACCGACGCCGCGCTGATCGATGTGGCCGGGCGCGCCATTGCCTTCAACGACCTGACCAAATATGGCTGGGGCGGCGACGTGCTGCTGCAGAGCCGCGCCGGCAACGTGCTGCAGGCGGCGGGTTCGACCATTGACCTGTCGGCCAGGAACAACCAGGCCGGCAAGCTGCAAGCCATCGCCCTGGACCCGGGCGCGGGTGGCGTCGACCTGCAAGGACGGATCCTCGCCGGCAGCAGCGGCTATTACGATGCCGGTGGCAGCCTGATGCCGTACGCGGCGGGCGGCGTCGAGATCCAGGCCCAGCACCTGGGGGCCGGCGCGAGCCTCGACCAGCAGTTCGCCGCGCTCAACCAGCGGCTGAACGAAGGCCAGGTGTTTGGTGCCCGCAGTTTCCAGCTCAAGCAGGGTGACCTGACCATCGGCAATGGCCTCAAGGCCGGCAGCATCAGCGTCTCCCTGGACAACGGCAGCCTGCGGGTCAACGGCCTGGTGGACGCCAGCGGCGAACGGGTCGGCAGCATCAACCTGGCGGCCAGGAACGGCCTGACCCTGGACGGCAGCGCAGTGCTCGACGCCCATGGCAGCCGGCTGCGGGTCGACAGCTACGGCAAGATCATCGACTCGCCCAACCGCGCCATGGTGGTGCTCAGCTCCGGCCAGGGCCAGTTGACCCTGGCCGACGGCGTGCGTATCGACCTGCGCCATGGCACCGAGGTTGCGCTCGGCACGGCCCCCGGCGCCAACGACGGTCGCAGCCGCGGCACCCTGGAGCTGAATGCGCCACGGCTGATCAAGCCCGATCAGAGCAGCGACGACATTGCCATCGACGCCCATGGCCAGCTGGATATCCAGGGTGCACGCTCGATTGCGGTCAACGGCATGATCAGCTACGACGACGCCCGGGAAGGCACCGATACCAGCGCCAGTGGCCGCCCATACCAGGTGATCGATGAGGATTACCTGAAGCAGAAACATGCGCTGAGCGTGCTGTTTATCAACGCGGCGAAGAACAACAGCGACCTGATGCAGAACAAACTCGCCGGCCTGAACAATGCCACCTACGCCGATGCCTTCCATTTGCGCCCGGGGGTGGAGATCGTCAGCAAGACCGCCGACGGCGACCTGGTGGTGCAGGGCGATATCGACCTGTCGCAGTTTCGCTACGCCAGCGTCAACCCGCACACCGAGCAGACCCAGGTGCACGGCTCCGGTGAGGTGGGCAGCCTGACCTTGCGCGCCGGTGGCGACCTAAACATCTACGGCAGCATCAACGACGGCTTTGCGCCGCCACCGCCCACCGACGATGACACGGGCTGGATTCTGCGGGCCGGCCTCGACTTCACCGGCGGCGACATCGTGGTGCCGGGCACGGGCGTGACCCTGGC
Organism: Pseudomonas sp. QD4; assembly: GCF_049199125.1. NCBI lineage: Bacteria > Pseudomonadati > Pseudomonadota > Gammaproteobacteria > Pseudomonadales > Pseudomonadaceae > Pseudomonas > Pseudomonas sp. QD4. Next base: position 1,105,650 of record NZ_JBLZOM010000001.1, on the reverse strand, counting down.
CGACGGCACGCTGTTCCCCGGCGGCAGCACCCTGAACTACGACCTGCCGATCCGCGGCCTGATGCTGCCGGCCGGCAGCCGCCTGCCGGTCGCCGCGACCCTGGCCCAGGAGCTGTTCCTGCCGGCGGGTACGGTGCTGTCGGCGGCGGTGCGCGATGCCGACGGCAAGGTGCTGTTCACCGCCGGCTCCTTGCTCGGCCACGACCAGACCCTGGCCGTGGGCAGTGTGCTGGACGCCGGCACCTTGCTGGTCGGCAACACCCGGGTCGGGGCCATGACCTGGCCCAAGGGCGTGCCGCTGCCAGGCCAGGCCGGGAGCCGGGCGGTGGTCACCCTCGATGGCAGCCGGCTGCTGCCGCGCGGGGCGCTGATCCCGTCCGGCACCGACATCAAGCTGCCGGCCGGTGTCGAGTCGGTGCAGTTGCGGCCCGAGGTGGCCGGGCGCCAGGGCAAGCTGTGGGCCATCGCGCCGATGCTGGCCGAGGGTTCCCAGTCCTGGTCGCTGCGCCTGGTGGCGGGTGCCGATACCCAGGCCGCCGACAGCCGTCTGCTGCAAACCCAGGCTCGGGCCGGCGATCTGCATCTGGCGGACAGTCACTACGGGATGTACGGCCAGCCGGAGTTTGTCTGGACCGAAGAGGGTTCGCTGGACTTCTTTGGCGACGACAGCATGGTGGGGCTGCCGATCGATTTCGTCGAACTGCAATACCCGGGGCTTTGCGACGATACGCCCAGTTATTGCCAGGTCGGCAGTGGCTATACCCTGGTCGCCAGCAGCACCCGCCCCAGCGTGGTGCGTACCGGTGCCGCCGACCTGGAGCTGCTGGCGGCTGGCAACCTGAGCATGGATTCGCTGTTCGGCGTCTACACCGCCGGCACTTCCTCGACCCAGACCTCTGCCAGCGACCCCTACAACCTGGCGCGCTCAGGCAGCGGCGGCAAGGTCCTGAAGAACCTCGCCGGCGGCTATGAAGCCCTGGTCGACGGCGGCACCCAGAGCCTGTACCGCGCCTGGTACCCGGAAGGCGGCGGCAACCTGCGGATCAAGGCCGGCGGCGACCTGAGCGGCAATATCGTCGACCTCCCGAGCCAGAGCCCCAACGGTCGCCCGGTGGGGTCGGACATGGGCCATGACTCGAGCAATGTCGGCAACTGGCTCTGGCGCCAGGGCAACGACGCCGGTGCCGGCCAGGCGCGGGACACGGCCTGGTGGATCAACTTCGGGACCTACACCGCCAACAGCGTGTCCGGTGCCGACCAGATGGTCGGTTTTACCGGCTTCGGCACCCTGGGCGGTGGCAACCTGGAGGTAGAGGTCGGTGGCGATGCCGGGGTGCTCGCACCGCTGGCGGCGGCGGATTTCGCCGGCTACGCCAACCGCCGCAGCCAGGGCCTGATCCTGGCCGTCGGCAGCACCGGGCGCCTGGCGGCCGATGGCAGTCGGCAAGTGACCGGTGGCGGCGACCTGAACCTGCGGGTGGGCGGTGCCCTGAACCCTTATCGCCAATACGGGGCCGGTGCGTTCAACGGCGCGCTGGTGGACCTGCGTGGCCATGTGCAAGTGAGCGGCAGCGCCCTGGGCAGCCTGGAGCTGCATTACGGCGCCCGGGCGGTGGACCAGAGCTCCAGCGAAATCCGCGCCTTCGACTTCCAGCGCGCGACCCTGGCGGCCGCCTCGGGCGGTCTGACCCTGGTGCCGGGGGACGCCACGTTCAACCTGTCGACCCGTGGCGACCTGGTGCTGCAGACCGTGGCCGACCCGGGTCGGGCGACCCTGGTCAATGGCTGGAGTTATCAGAGCCCCGCTGGCACCTGGGGCGTCGGCCAGAGCTGGTTCACCCTGTGGACCGAGCGCACCGCGGTCGATCTGTTTTCCGCCGGGGGCAACCTCACGCCCATGAACGACGGCAGCCCCACCGATATGGCGACGGTGTACCCGGCCACCCTGAGGGCGGTCGCTGCCAGCGGCAGCCTGTATTACGGGCACTCCAGGCAGTTTTCGGCAGGCGCGAACAACGTCCCGGCGGCCCTGGTACTGGCGCCGTCGCTCAATGGCCAACTGCAGTTGCTGGCCGGCGACTCGATCTACGGCGGGGACCTGACGGTGAGCCGCTCCAGCGCCGCGGCGCGGGTCCTGGCCACCCCGCAGCACCCGGCCTATATCGTGACCACAGACAACCTCACGGGCGCGCCCATCGTCGGCCGCGGCAATCTGCCCAGTGACGGCAACCGGGCCCGTGGCGGGACCTTTCCGTTGTTCGCCTTCGGCCCCAACAGTGCTTCCACCGAGTGGGGCAGCGCCGCCGAACCGGCACGCTTCTATGCCATCAATGGCGACTTGATGGGGGTCAGCAGCGGCCGGGCGATCACCATGACCTCCACCACCGACTCGCGCTTCGGGCAAACCTTCTACGAGGGCGGTGGGCCGGTACGGATGCTGGCCGGGCGCGATATCGTCAGCAGCGGCACGCCCATGAACGGCAGCACTGGCGGCGACTTCAACTTCGGTGCCTATACCCTGGTGGGCAACCTGTTTATCCATAACGACCCGACCGATATCTCCATCGCCAGTGCCGGGCGCGACATCCTCTACAGCAACTTCAGGGTCGCCGGCCCCGGCACCCTGGAGCTGACGGCGGGGCGCACTATCCTGATGGAGGACAAGGTCAGCGTCATCAGCCTCGGCGGCGTGGCACCCGGCGACAGCCGCCCCGGGTCGAGCATCGTGATGCAGGCCGGCGTCGGTCCCAACGGCCCGGACTACCAGCGCTTCGTGCAGGCCTACCTCGACCCGGCCAACCTGGCCCAGCCCGGGGAAAGCCTGGGCGCCGGCAAGGTGGCCAAGACCTATGAGGGCGAGTTGCAGGCCTGGCTGGCCGGGCGCTTCGGTTTTGTCGGCGACAGCACCCAGGCCCGGGCCTATTACGCGGCGCTGCCGGCGGAGCAGCAGCGGGTGTTTGCCCGCGAGGTATATTTCGCCGAACTCAAGGCCGGCGGGCGCGAGTACACCCAGGAAGGCGGCCTGCGCCAGGGCAGCTATGCCCGGGGGCGCACGGCGATTGCGGCGTTGTTCCCGCAGACCGATGTGGCCGGCAACCCCATCCGCTACCAGGGCGATATCACCCTGTTCGGCGGCGCCGGGGTGCACACCGATTTTGGTGGCTCGATCCAGATGCTGACCCCCGGCGGCAACCAGACCTTCGGCATCGAAGGCGCGGCGCCACCGGCGTCGGCCGGGGTCATCACCCAGGGCACGGGGGATATCCAGCTGTATTCCCTGGGCAGCATCCTGCTCGGCCAGAGCCGGATCATGACCACCTTTGGCGGCTCGATCATGGGCTGGTCGGCGGCCGGCGACATCAACGCCGGGCGCGGTTCCAAGACCACCGTGGTCTATACGCCGCCCAAGCGGGTGTACGACACCTGGGGCAACGTCGGCCTGTCGCCGTCGGTGCCGAGCACCGGGGCCGGGATCGCCACCCTCAACCCGATCCCGGAAGTCGCGGCCGGCGACATCGACCTGATCGCGCCCCTGGGCACTATCGATGCCGGCGAGGCGGGGATCCGCGTGTCGGGCAATATCAACATCGCCGCGCTGCGGGTGGTCAATGCGGCCAACATCCAGACCCAGGGCAAGTCGTCCGGGGTGCCGGTGTCGGCGGCGGTCAATACCGGGGCCATGAGCTCGGCCAGTTCGGCGGGCGCTGCGGCTTCCCAGGCTGCTGAAGACGCTGCGCGCAACCAGCAGGCGGCGGCGAAACAGGGGCGGGCGTCGATCGTTACCGTCGAGGTCCTGGGCTTTGGCTCCGAACCGCTGCAACGCGGTCGCGAAGACGCCAGCCGCGCCCCGGGCTACAACCCCGACAGCCCGGTGCAAGTGCTGGGCGCAGGGCCCTTGAGCGACCAGGCACGGGCGCGCCTGACCGATGAGGAACGTGGGCAGCTGACGTTATAGGGTTGTTCTCGTAGTACGTTCGGGGGCGATCGCTGATCGCCCCTTTTTTTGCCGGTCGCCGCGCCACGACCTATGCCGCGCCGCGTACGCAACCGCAGTTCGAGCTGATCAGCGCGGGTGGCTGCTCACTGGTATTCATGGCTCTGGGTTTCAATGAACTCCTTGAGCCAGTGGGCGATATGTTCAACGTCGATGGGCTCGCCCTGCCTGACGCGTTTCAGCAGCAGGCCAGTCACGCCGATCTGCAGGGTGGTCTGCCGGTAGCGCAGGACCGGATCGACGCCGTACTCATCGCTGACCAGGGCCCAGGCCAGGCCGGGGACTTCCACCAGCAATGCGTCGCCCAGCGCGATGCCCATGGCCTCCCAGGCCTGGACGTCGGAATCCTCCAGGGTCTGGCTGGCGACCATCTGCTGCAACAGGGCGAAATCGGCGCCGGTGCCGCTCAGGGAGGCGCCTGGGAACTGCTGGGCAATCCGCTCGCCGAGCTGGGCGCGCAAGCCGTGCATCGTGGCCAGCAGGTCACCAGGGATAGGGCCGAAGGTCGCCGTGGCGGGTTGGGAATTCGACATCAGAAAGCTCCATAGGGTGGTGTCGTGGGGCGCCACTATCGGATTTTTTCGAGCCAATTTCCAGCGCACAGGCGCGGATTGGCCGGGGCAGGCGAGGCGAGGTGGCTGACGGAGGAGGTCGTTCGGTGCGGCCGGCATGTACGCGGCACAAGCCGAGTATCGGCTGCGGGATAACGGGTGGATAACCCTTGAAGAAAATGGCAGGGGCGGCTGGATTTGAACCAACGCATGGCAGGATCAAAACCTGCTGCCTTACCGCTTGGCGACGCCCCTGTAGCTGTTGCGACGTTGCTTGCTGTCACTGCAGGCCGTGGAGGCCCCTGTGCAAGAACGCGCGGAAATTTATCAATATTTATCGCGTATGGGAAGTGAAAGTTGAAAAAAATAGTTTTTAAAACAGCGGCTTACTCAGGCAATGGGCCCTCGGCTATATAAGCGGCCTGGGTATCCTTCAGGGGCCGGGCAATGTCCAGCGCATGGCGGATGGCTCGCAGCTCATCGCCCGCCAGGCGCTTGCGGCCCAGGTCGCAGGTGCTGGAGCCCGGGTCCATATGCAGTGAAAACAGCCCGGTCAGTTGCTCGCCATCGTCTTCCAGGAGCATCTCCATATAGGTTTCATGGGGTGCGCTGGCGGTCAGGTAGATCAACCCCGCAACCTCGGCGCGGCCGCACACGCGCACCTCATCCCAACTCAACCGGGTGCCGCGCGCGGTGCCTACCTGGGGCAGGTGCCAGGCGTCCGGGACGGGCGGCAGTGCACGCAGGACAGGCAACAGTGCCTCGCAGGCAAGCACCTCGAATTCATAGCGGTACTTGCCATGCAGCATGCCGTGGGCGTTTGCCGCGCCGGGCAGCGCGCGGATAACCCTGGCCCGCAACAGGTGACTCAGGGCGATTTCCGAAGGTTGTTCGCTCCAGCCGTTGAGGTCGGAGACCGGCGGGCACCAGATCAGTTGCAGGGTTTCACCGGGCGTCAGGTGGGCCTGCCAATCGAAGGCTGCCAGGGTGTTTTGCCCCACGGCCGGCAGCAGGTCGCGCAGGTACAGGGTCGGTGCGCCGTAGTCGATGCCCAGGTCGGTGGCCCAGAACAGGGGCAGGTAGGTATTCACGGTGTGGTTCCGGTTGCGGTTTTTTCGAGCGCCAGCGGGCCGCCTGTGTCGAACGCGATCCTGGCGAAGCGCTGGCCGATCCGCTGGTGCGCGGCATCGTCCGGGTGCAACTGATCAGGCAGCGGCAAATCGGCAAAATCCTCGGCGCCGTACAGCTGCAGGCCGTCGAGATAATGCAGGTTCGGGTCGTCGGCCCGGCGTTGCTCGACGATGCGCTGCAGCTCCTGGCGGATGCGGATCAGGGTCAACTTGCCGGCCTGGGCTTCTGCGGGGTCACCCGACGCACGAAACAGCACCTTGCCCGCTGCCAGGGCCTGGCTATCAAAAGCGCCGGGGCCGGGGGTGTGTTCATGAATCGGGCAGTAGAGCGGTGAAATCAGCAGCAGCGGGGTGTGCGGGTGCCCGTCACGCAGGGTGTCGAGAAAGCCGTGCACCGCCGGGATAAAGGCTCGCAGGCGCATCAGGTCGGCGTTCACCAGATTGATCCCGAGCTTGACGCTGATCAGGTCGGCGGCGATGCCGCCCATGCTGCGCGCGGTGAAGGGGTCGAGCAGGGCGTTGCCGGCCAGGCCGAGGTTGTACAGCTCCACCTGGCCAAGGCGGGCCGCCAGCGCCGGCCAGATCGAGGTCGGGCTGGCGGCATTGGAACCGTTGCTGATGGAGCTGCCGTGGTGCAGCCAGACCGGGCGCCCGGTGGCCTCGGGCACCGCCAGCGGGGCGTTGCTGCGCAGGGCCTGGAGCCAACTGGTTTCGTTATAGGGCAGCCAGATTTCCACGGTCTTGTCCCGCGCCGGCAGGCCGGCAAAACTCAGGGTGGCGACCGGCCCCGAGGTGCACGTCTGCGCACCCGTTGCCAGGTCGATGCGTACCTGGTCACCGCCCTGGGCGCTGCACTGGTGCAGCAACTGTCCATCCACCCACAGGTCATAGACCCCCAGCGGCCGGGGCGGTGCGCCGCTATACAGGTAGCGGATCGGCACTACATCCAGCTCGATCTCGGTGGCCTCGGTTTGCAGCACCAGGCGCACCCCGCAGGGTTGGGCTTCGGCCCGGGCGAACTGCGGGTCCGCGCATTGCGCCCGGGCCCAGGCGGGCAGGCGGTGGGGCAACAGGCCCTGTTCGCCGGCTTCCAGCTCCACTGCACCGCGCATCAGTTCCAGGCTGATGGGGGTGGTGATCAGGGCCGGGCGGGGGTGGGTCATGGTGGCGGCGCCAGATGGGGGACGGCGGATCTTAACAAGGGGCTATGTAAGGGAGCTACATAGGAGAGCTACATAAGGCGCGTACCGCCCTTTGCGGCCGCTGCGCAGCCGAGCGGGAGCAAGCTCCCTCGCCACAGGGAGAGGAGCCAGGTGTATGGGCGTCGCACTGTGCTTTTTTTTGTGGCGAGGGAGCTTGCTCCCGCTGGCCTGCGCAGCAGGCCTGACCTGGTCACTGATACCTCTGAGTCTGCCGCGCGCAACGCGTTGCCGGGGCTATACTGCGCCGCCGCGCTCAAGGGCGGACTCTTTTTCAGGCAGAGGCGTCGCCGATGATCGTGTTACTCGACAGGCCATTTCCAGAGACCTCGCTGGCGCAAAGTGCCGAGCTCGACCTGCGCAATATCGGGCCCAAGGTCTGGCCCCAGGTGCTGGCGCACTGCCGCGCGCAAAAGCTGCGGCTCTACCACCTGACCCTGGCCTCCCTGCAAGGGCTTGAGCGGCTGGTCGACACCCGCGAGCTGGAGCTGGAGTGGGCGACGAAAATCGACGACATGACGCCGCTGTGGCAATTGACCCGCTTGCAGAGCCTGTCGATTGTTGACGTTCCCCGGCTGCATGAACTGGCAGGCATCGAGGCCTTGCAGCAGCTGACCCGATTGCACCTGTCGGGCAGCCAGGGGGCGTCTGGCAACCCGATGCGCCTGGTCTCCCTTGAACCCCTTGTGGGGTTGCCCGGGCTCAGCGAGCTGTCGTTGGTCAATGCCAGGATCGATGACGATGATATCCGCGTGCTGGCACGCTGCACCGGCCTGCGCCGGCTCAAGCTGTCGAACCAGTTCGAGCGGGCTCAGGTGGCCTTTGTTGCCGGCCGGCTGAATTCACAATTGGCGGAGCCGCTGACGGCCTGTAACGAGACCCGCGTTCCCTGCAAGAAATGCGCTGCGCCGACCTCGTTGTTCAGCGGACGGCGAATGCCGTTTCTGTGTCCTGATTGCGACCGCAAACGCTTCGAGAAATTGACCGGGGAGTTTGATCAGCTGGTGCGTGAGGCGCAGGGGTAGCCGCGGCCGATGGGGGTGGGTCGCGGCTACCCCCAGTAGCCACAGCGGCTGGCTCTTATGCAGGCCGCACAGTCGACAGCTCCAACTGCTCGACCACTTCCCCGGTGAAAAAATCCACGACCTCGGCCAGATGGGTCAACAGATGATCGCCAAACCAGTCGGCGGCGAGCCGGGCGGGTGGGCCTTTCTGGCGCACGACGGTGTTTTCGATCCGGCCGCTGTCGGCCGCGATGATGATGTCTTCGCCCCAGCGCGAGTGTGGCGTTGACGAGATCGGCACGCATAAATGGCTGCCGGATTCGTTGAACAGGATCGTCCCCGAGCCCAACTGGCCGTATTCCCCCAGGTCCCGGGACCACAGCGTGGCGCCCGTGCGGTCGCAGCAGAGCAGCCGATTGCTGTCGGTCGTGACAAACAGGGACTGGCCGTCCCGGGAAAACCGCAGGCTCTTGCTCTTGGCCTCCAGCGCCAGCGTCAGCTTGTCGATTTCGCCACTGGCGCAGTCCACCGCCAGCAGGCTGTTGCGCGTACGCTCGTCGGGCACCCACAGCCTGCCTTGCAAGGGGTCGATGCAGCCGTAGCGCGCGTCCACATCTCGGGCGATAGGCTCACTGCAAGTTCCGTTGTCGAGGTCGATCACCACCGGGCGTTTTTTGCCATTGAAAGTGCTGGTCAGCGCGTAGCGGCCACTGGGGTCGAACCGGCACCAGAACGACAGGAACTGTTGGGTCTCATGCAGCGCCGCACCGTCCTCCAGAAAACTCAGGCGAGAGCGACTGGCGCCCCGCACCACCTGCCAGTCAGCCCCTTGCAGGGCCATGCGCCGACCATCGCGCGCCACATCCCACACCATGTCATCCGGCTGGGCACCCAGCGGTTGGGTCAGCGCCCCCGTGTCCGGATGGTATTGGGTCAGGCACGGGACCTTGGCGGTGTCGCTCTTGTCAAAAAACACCAGGCGGCGCGGAACATCGACGTACATGAAAACCCCAAAAGCCAGCGAACAAGGAGCGGCAGGATAAAGGCTGGGAGGAGGGGTGGAAAGTGACGTCTGGTGTGGCACACCTCCGGGCTGGGCGGATCCTGCATCGACGTTGCATACTCCGGCCTTTTGCATGGCGGATCCTTGCATCGATGATTATTACTTTGAGCGACGCCGACCTTGATGACGTGATGCGCGCCGCCATCGAAGAAGGCTCCGGCCTCGACCTGAACCCTATTGCTCAGCGCCTGCAGGTCGATCGGCGCGACCTGTTGAACCAGGTCGCGCTGGCCGTGGCCCGAAGGTTTACCTCCAACAGTCGGGATTTCGAGTTCTGCGATGAGGTCATGAACGGGTTGATTGGCGCGATTGTCGACCTGTCCCTGGACGCGCAAATGCCTGAGCCGGCGTTTTCCATCTATCAGGCGTTTGATGCCGGGGAATATTGCCACCGCGGCGATCCTCGGGAGGTGTGCCCCTGGGAGAAATACACGCGGCCGGAGCTGGAGCGGATTTTAGCGGCGGTGAAGTAGCTGCTGCTGGAGGCTGCGCTGATCATAAAATCCAGCGCAATTGTTCCAGGTGTACTTCCAGCGCCCATGAGGGCCAGCCCAGCCTCGTGCCTTGGCAGCGGCTACAGCCGGGCAAATTGTTGTTTGACCCGGCGCCTGCGTCTGGGCAAGGATCCGCAACCCCTCTCACAACCCAGGCGCTCGATTTTGAATCACAAACAACTGCTGGCTTATCTTCCCCGTGATCTGGTCGATCCCATCGTGCATGACGTTTCGCGACTTACCGCCTGGGAGATGCTGGGCCCGGAAAAAGACCCCCATGAGGCGCTCGCGGCGCGGGTGATCGGGCCGCTGTTGTTGCGTTGGAATTGTGTGTTGAACGCCTCCGGGGAGGTTGCCACCGATCATTACAAGGACCTGATATGCCTGGCCCTGGCGGTGGTGCTGCACCGTCATGGGTTCAAGGACGACGGCTTGACCCACGGTGCGTTGCGGGCGGTCGACCGGCTCAACGACCAGGTGGTGCTGAGCGACGCTTTTTATCGCCAGCGCGAGGCGGTCAAGGCCTTGCTCGTTTCGCCGCCGACCGCGCTGAGCCGGCGCCCGGCAAGGAGCAAGGACCAGACGTTCTGGAGGGCCGGTGATGCCGCGTCGGTGCAGATCGGCGAGTGGTTCTACGGGATTTACGTCCTGGAGATCCTCGGCAATCACGAAGCGCCCATTGTCGAGATTTATGATTTTGCCTCGCGCCAGCGCCCCGCCCCGGCGGACCTCCTGCAGTGCCGGGTCAAGGGCCAGCGTTACAACGATGGCCAGCAGCGTATCTCGCGCCATGCGGCCTACGGCCTGCGGGATCTGCCTGACCGCGCGAATCAGTTCCAGATCATCGCCAGCGGCGTCGCGGCGCCCGGCACCGATCATTTGCAACCCTCGGTCGGCCTGTTCGCGGTCAGCGATCACTTCCGGCTGTTGCGGGATATCCAGGCGCTGTTTGCCCAGGCCTGACCTCGCGGGCAAGGCGCCAGGAGCAGGGCGCGCATAGAGCAAGATCGTACAAGCCATCCCGGTCCGGATTAACTACTGTCTGTTCATGTTCAAAAAAGGAAGATCAGGAACATGACGCGCAAAATATTCTGGGACGAGCCTTACCGGACGATGCTGGACACCGTCGTCACCCAAGTGAACGGCGAGCAGGTGCAGGTCGAGGCGACGATATTTTTCGCCTTCTCCGGCGGCCAGGAAAGCGATCACGGCTCATTGGCCGGTTACCCGGTGATCAAGGCCGAAAAGCTCGGCCTGGAGATCGTCTACACCTTGGCGCACGACCATTCGCTCAAGGTCGGGGATCCGGTCGCATGGCGCATTGACTGGGCCAGGCGCTATCGGTTGATGCGCCTGCACTTCGCCGCGGAAATGGTCCTGCAACTGGTCTATCAACTGCGCCCGGGCATTGAGCGGATCGGCGCGCATATCGCCCAGGACAAGGCCCGTATCGATTTCGCCAGCGACGTCAGCCTTGCCGGCTGGTTCCCCGAGATCGAACAGGCGGCGAACGAGCTGATCGCCCGTGACCTGCCCATCGTCACCGACTTCAGCGATGTCCAGGCCCAGCGCAGGTATTGGCAGGTGGAGGGGTTTGCCCGGATGGCCTGTGGCGGCACCCACCCCCGTTCAACCCGCGAGATTGGCCAGGTGAAACTCAAGCGCAAGAATACCGGCCGGGGCAAGGAGCGGATTGAGATCCTGTTGCTGGACGATCTGTCTGTTGAAACCCTTGCGGGTGAGCCTTCTGGTTAATCCGGGTGGGGGCTTGGCACCTCGGTCCGCTAGCCGCGGGTGCCAGGCTCGGCTTGCCTATGGATGCGGGCCATAAGAACCCCACACTTCCCCCGCCTGTATCTCTCGCGCCTATTCTGGCCAGCATCTGAACGCGGCCTGAGCCTGCGGCGGCTACAGGCTCTCTTGCTCTTTTTCTTGATTTTTTTCAGCGCCTGCCCGGGCTTTTGCCGTGGGCGGTTGGGCGGCGCTTTTTTGTGAATGAAGCTTTTATGACAAAAGTTCGGTAGCACCGGGTCGCACAGGTCTTGGCTATGTAACGCGCTTGAGGGGGCCCAGAGGGCTTTTTTCGGGGCGAGGCGGGATGCCAGGAGTGAGGCGATGGGGACTATGGAACGTTACTCGAAAGTGGGCATGCAGGAGCTGGATCAGCGGCTGTCGAAGATTGTCGAGGCCGCGCGCAAGAAGCCGGTGTCGGTGTATCGCTACGGCGCGCCGTGGGTCTGGATTGTGTCCCAGGATGACTGGCAGGGCGCCTTGAAGGAGGTGTCCAGCTACATCCCGCCGGGGCATTCGCTGGTGCTGCTGCGCCCGCAGATCGATGACTTGCTGGCCGAGCACCGTGACCTGCTGCAAAGCCTGAACGCCGAGCCGGGCATGCTGATCGCGCCGCAGACGGTGTTGCAGATTTTGTTGCTGCAACTGCTGTATTCGGTGCCCAGCGAGCAGCAGTTGTACGAGCAGCTCAATTACAACCTGCTGTTTCGCTGGTTTGTCGGCCTGGACCTGAATCAGAAGGTCTGGAGTTTCAACGCCCTCAGCCGCGACATCGCCACCTTGCTCAATAACCCGCGAGCGGTGCAACTGATCCAGAAAATCATCGGTGAAGTGTTCTGCGGCGCCTTGCTGCAAATGCCGGAGTTCTCCCTGAATTTCGCCTTGCTGCACACCTGGCTGTCGCGCCACGCCCACACATCGACATCGAACAATTGAAGGGGCCAAACGCTGTGCAGACAGCGACGGCCGGTTCCGGGCGACCGGGCAATTTCGGCAATCTAGGGGGCGGTGTGGAGCATCTGTTCAAGTCAAAGCGGCCGGCGGCGGGCGGGCGCGGCCTGGCGCTGTGCGGCTGGCTGGCGCTGGGGGCGCTGGTGCCGACGGCCCAGGCCGACGAGGCACCTGTGGGGCAGGGCGCGGAGCCGGCGCCACGGCTGGTGGACGTCAACGAGTACTTTGTGCGCGGCAACACGGTGCTCGACGCCCGGGCCATCGAGGAGGCGGTGTACCCGTTTCTCGGCCCGCAAAAGGCCTTGAGCGATATCGAAGGCGCGCGCGATGCCTTGCAGAAGGTCTACCAGGCCCAAGGCTATCAGTCGGTGTTTGTCGAGCTGCCGGAGCAGAAGGTCGATGACGGTATCGTCTACCTGCAAGTCAGCGAGACCAAGGTCGGCCGGGTGCGTGTGGTCGGCGCCAAGCACTATTCGCCGGTGGAGATCCGCGACGAGGTGCCGGCGCTGCAGGAAGGCCAGGTGCCGGATTTCGCCCGGGTGCAGACCCAGCTCGCCGGCCTCAACCGCAGCGCCGGGCGCCAGGTCACGCCGCTGGTGCGTGAAGGCCAGCGCCCGGGAACCATGGACGTCGACCTGCAGGTGGAGGACCAGAATCCGTGGCACGCCAGCCTTGGCCTGAACAACGACTACAGCGCCGACACCGAGAAGCTGCGCAGCGTCGCCACCCTGGGCTACGACAACCTCTGGCAACTGGGGCACAGCATTTCCCTGACCTACTTCACCGCGCCCCAGGACAGCGCCAACGCCAAGGTCTGGTCGGGCTCCTACAGCGCGCCCTTGAGCGAGCGCTGGAGCCTGCAGTTCTCCGGCTATCAGTCCGACAGCAACATCGCCACCATCGGCGGCAGCAACGTGCTGGGCAAGGGCCATTCCTACGGCGTGTCGGCGATCTACAGCCTGCCGGCCGCCGGCAACTGGGCCAACTCGTTGTCCGTGGGGGTGGATTTCAAGGACTTCGACGAGCAGATGCGTTTCGGCTCCAGCAGCGACCAGATCCCGCTCAAGTACGCGCCGCTGACCTTTGGCTACAACGGCTACCGCTACAGCGAAACATCGCAGCTGGGGCTGGGCCTGAACCTGATCGTCGGCACCCGCAGCTTTTTCGGCTACGGCAGCGATGCGGAGGAGTTCCAGTACAAGCGTGACGCCGCGAGCCCGAGCTTTGCCGTGCTCAAGGGCGACCTGAACTTCACCTACACCTTCGCCAGCGACTGGCAGTCGGCGTCCAAGGCCGGCTTCCAACTGGCCTCCGGGCCGCTGGTGTCCAACGAGCAGTATTCCGCCGGTGGCGCCACCTCGGTGCGCGGCTACCTGGCCGCCGAGCGCACGGGGGATGAGGGCTACCTGCTGTCCCAGGAGCTGCGTACGCCGTCCCTGGCCAGGTTTCTCGGCAGCTATGTGCAGGAGTGGCGCTTCTACGCCTTCGCCGAAGGCGCACACCTGTCCCTGCATGACCCGCTGCCCGAACAGGAAGACGAGTACAGCCTGGCCAGTGTCGGCCTCGGCACCCGCGCCAGTTTGAGCAAGTGGCTGTCCGGCAGCCTGGACTGGGGCTACCCGCTCAAAGACGGCCCCAACACCCAGAAATACGACCCGCGCCTGCACTTCAGTGTGCAGGCGACGTTCTGACTTTTACGGAGAACCCATCACATGCAACGCTTATTTCTGAGCCTGTTGATCTGCCTGGGCTTCGTGCTCCCGGCCACGGCCCATGCCTGGTGGCAGGATGACTGGCATTACCGCAAGCAGATTTCGGTCGACACCACGCCCCAGGGCGCGGCGATCAACGAGGCCCTGGGCCGTACCGCGCTGCTGGTACGCCTGCACACCGGCAACTTCACCTTTGACGGGGTCAAGGAAGACGGCGCCGACCTGCGCTTTGTCGCGGCCGATGACAAGACCGTGCTCAACCACCAGATCGAAAGCTTCGACCCGCTGATGGGCATGGCCCTGATCTGGGTCGATGTGCCCAAGGTCGAAGGCGGCCAGCGCCAGGACATCTGGATGTACTACGGCAACCAGAAGGCCCCGGCCACCGCCAATGGCCAACTGACCTTCGATCCAAACTACAGCGCGATCTACCACTTCGACGGCGCCAACGGCACGCCGGCCAAGGACACCACCGCCTACGGCAACACGGCGCAGAACGCCACGGGCGCCAGCATCGACGGGGTGATCGGCCGCGCCTTGCAGTTCAGCGGCCAGCCGCTGTTGTTGCCGGCCAGCCCGTCGCTGCAACACAGCGCCGGTGGCGCCTTTACCTTCAGCAGCTGGCTGCGCCTGGACCAGGCCAGCGGCGAGCAAGTGCTGCTGGCCCGTCGCGACGGCGCCCACAGCCTGTTGCTGGGCTTGAACCAGGGCACGCCGTTCGTGGAGGTCGACGGCCAGCGCGCAGTTTCGACCCAGCCGCTGAACCCCGGTCAATGGCAACACCTGGCCTTTACTGCCCAGGGCGAGCGGGTTGCGCTTTACCTCAACGGCCGCGAAACCGTGAGCCTGGCCCTGGCGCTGCCGGCGTTCAATTCGCCCCTGGCCATCGGCGCCGACCTGCCGGACGCCGCCAGCACCCACCTGCCATTCACCGGGGCCCTGGACGAACTGCGCCTGTCCAAGGTCTCGCGCCCGGCCGCCTTGCTCCTGGCCGACGCCAGCGCCCAAGGCGCCGAGTCGAAGCTGGTGGCCTATGGCGTCGATGAAGAGCAGTCGGGTTTCGGTTTCGGCAGCCTGGGCTTTCTGCTCAACGCGGTGCCGGTGGACGCCTGGGTGATCATCCTGGTGCTGGTGGGGATGATGATCCAGTCCTGGATAATCATGCTGCGCAAGAACCGCATGGTCAGCCGGGTCAGCAGTGCCAATGAAGTCTTTCGCGAGCAGTTCGCGCAGATCGGCACGCGCCTGGAAATGTTCGCCGACGACCCGCAACTGGCCGAGCGCCTGACCCATTCCTCGCTGTGGCGCCTGTACCTGGTGGCGGTCAAGGAGATCCGCACCCGGCGGGCCCAGGGCGCCGACACGTCGTCGGTCTCGGCGGCCACCATCGAGGCCATCCGCTGCTCCATGGACGGGGTGCGCACCCGGGAAAACCAGCAGCTCAGCGCCAAGCTGTCGACCCTGTCCAACGCCATCGCCGGCGGACCCTATATCGGCCTCTTGGGCACGGTGCTGGGGATCATGGTGGTGTTCCTCGGCACGGCCATGGCCGGTGACGTCAACATCAACGCCATCGCCCCGGGCATGGCCGCGGCCCTGCTGGCCACCGCCATGGGCCTGTTCGTCGCGATCCCGGCGCTGTTTGGCTACAACCGCCTGATCACCCGCAACCGCGAGGTCAGCGCCGACATGCGGGTGTTCGTCGACGAGTTCATCACCCGCCTGGCGGAGATGCACGGCGAGAGCCAGCACAGCGAAAACGCCCATTGGCGGGTCAGCCATCCCAACGCTTCCGTACCGGCCTGAGGAGAACCGCCATGGCTTCCGTGAACGCCTCCCATGACGACGAAGAAGATGCCGCCGTCGACAGCATCAACATCACGCCCCTGGTGGACGTGCTGATGGTGGTGCTGGTGATGTTTATCCTCACCGCCACCGCCCAGGTCTCGGGGATCCAGATCCACCTGCCCAAGGCCAGCGCCTCGGTGTCGTTGTCCGAGGCCAAGACCAAGGCGATTTCGGTGAACGACGGCGGCCAGGTGTTCCTCGACGCCTACCCGGTGACCCTGGCCGAGCTGGAAGAGCGCCTGCGCATCGAGAAGGCCCAGAGCCCGGACTTTCCGGTGATTGTCCGCGGCGATGCCACGGTGCAGTACCAGAAGGTGATCGAGGTGCTCGACCTGCTGCGGCGCCTGGAGCTGTCCCAGGTCGGGCTGGTCACCGGCAAACCGAGCCAGGGCTGAGCCATGACCGCACAACAACCTATCCAGCTGCCACCGGTGCGGCACACGCCGCGCGCCGCGCGCCTGTTGAAGTGGGGCGCCGGCCTGCTGCTGGGCGCGGTGGCGGCCTGGCTGCTCTGGCAATGGGCCAATGACATGAGCGGCGTGCGCCGTGAAGCGCCCAAGGTGCCGACCATCATTCCCTTGCCGCCGCCACCCCCACCGCCTCCGGAAAAGCCGAAGGAGCCTGAGCCCCAGGTCGAGGAAAAAGTCCCCGAACCCGAGCCGACACCAGAGCCGGAACAGGTCAAGCCCGAGGAAGAGGCACCGCCCAACCCGGCCCAGGACCTGGCCAACCCGATGCAGATCGACGGCGATGCCCAGTCCGGCAACGACGGTTTCAACATCGGCGCCGGCAAGGGCGGCGGCATGGCCGGTTCCGGTGGGGGCGGCCTGGGCACCGGGACGTTCAAGCAGTACCTGGCGGCGACCTTCCAGCGCCTGCTGCGCGAAGACCCGGAGCTGCGCAAGAAGGCCTACGCGGTACAGGCGGACCTGTGGTTGAGCGCCGATGGCCAGGTCACCCGGGCCGAGCTGGTGCAGTCCAGTGGCGACCCGCAGACCGATGCCCAGGTGCTGGCGGCGTTGCGCGCCACGCCGCGGCTCAAGGAACGCACGCCGGCCTCGCTGACCCTGCCGGTGCGCCTGTCCCTCAAGGGCCGGCGTCCGGATTGATCGAACCCTATTTGCAGTTTTCTACAGGAGTTGTGTGCAGATGATTTCCCACGTGAATCGATTGACCCTGGCGGTCGGCATGGTCATTGCGACCCTGGTCGGCCAGGCGACGGCCGCTCCGGCTGCGCCTTCGGAAAACGCCACGATCAACCTGATCCGTCTGCTGGTGCAGCAGGGCGTGCTCAAGCAGGAACAGGCCGACGGGCTGATTGCCCAGGCTGAAAGCGAAGCCCGCCAGGCCCGTCAGGCGAGCAATGCGACGGCGGTGGCGGCCGGCCCCGCCACCGCCCCGGGGGATGTGCGGGTGCAGTACGTACCGGCGGCGGTGCGCGACCAGATCCGCGATCAGGTCAAGGCCGAGGTCATGGCCACCGCCAAGCAGGAAAACTGGGCCCAGCCCAACACCTTCCCCGACTGGGTGTCGCGCATCAGCTTCGACGGCGACATTCGCCTGCGGGACGAGTCGCGCTACTACTCGGGCAACAACAGCAATGAAATCGTCGACTACGCCAAGCTCAACGACACGGGCCCCTACGACGTCAACAAAGACACCAACACCAAGCTGCCACCCTTGCTCAACACCCGCGAAGATCGGGAAAACCTGTTCCGCCTGCGTGCACGGTTGGGCATGAAAGCGCTGATTTCACCGGAGTGGACCGCCGGCGTGCGGATCGGCACCGGTTCCGACAACAACCCGGTATCCACCACCCAGACCCTGGGCGGCGGCTTTGGCAAGAAGGACATCTGGCTCGACCAGGGCTACCTGACCTGGAAGGCTACCCAGGACCTGACCCTGACCGGCGGGCGGATCGCCAACCCGTTTTTCTCCACCGACATGATGTATTCCAACGACCTCAACTTCGACGGCGTGGCGGCGATCTTCAATCACACGCTCAACAGCGATTGGGGGCTGTTCGGCACCCTGGGCGCGTTCCCGGTCGAGTACAGCTCCGACACCGCCAGCAGCAACGGCCTGGACAAGGAAGACAGCGACAACAAATGGCTGTTCGGCGGGCAGATCGGCGCCAACTGGCGGATCAATCGTGGCAACAGCCTCAAAGGCGCATTGGCCTACTACCGCTTCGACGACATCGAAGGCCAGCGCTCCAGCCCTTGCGCACCCTGGGCCGGGCAGCCGGCGTGTGACAGTGACGGTTCGCGGGTGGCCTTCATGCAGAAGGGCAACAGCGTGTTCCTGCTGCGCGACATCAGCCCCAACCCGGCCACGCCCGGCCTGACCCCGCAGCCGCAGTACGTCGGCCTGGCGTCCAAGTTCGACGTGCTCGACCTGAACCTGGTGTGGGATGCCGAGTTGCCGGACGACCTCAAGCTGCGCAGCCAGACCAACTTCATTCACAACCTGGCCTACGACAAGGGCGAGATGCTCAAGCGCAGCGAGGGCGAAATCGTCAACAACATCAACCGCAATGGCCAGTTTGAAAGCGGCGCCAACGCGCTGATGGTGCAGTTCACCCTGGGCAGCGCGCTGGAGATGAAAAAGGCCGGCGACTGGAACCTGCTGGCTGGCTACAAGTACATCCAGCCCGACGCCTTGCCGGACGGCTTCAACGACTCGTCGTTTCACCTGGGCGGCACCAACGCCAAGGGTTATTTCATTGGCGGCAACTACGGCATCGACAAGAACATCTACGCCAGCGCCCGTTGGCTGAGCGCTTCAGAGGTGTATGGCGCGCCGTTTGAAGTCGACGTCATGCAGCTGGAAATCAACACGCGCTTCTGACGCGCAGGGAGACGCCACATGAACACGCGAACCCGGGCAGGCGCTTGCTGCCTGTTACTGGCCTTGGGCGGCCTGGCCGCCAGCGGTGCCTCGGCCGAAGGCATGGAGGAGCGCCTGCGTACCCAACTGCGCAGCACCACCGCGCAATTGCAGGCCCTGCAAAGCGAACAGGCCCAGGCCACTGCTGCACGCAGCGCCGCGGAAAACCAGGCAAAGCAGGCCCAGGCGCAAATCAGGCAACTGACCGCCGAGCTGGACAAGACCCGGGCCCTGGCGGAACAACTGGCCGGCCAGCAGCAAAGCCTGCACAGCCAGGCCCAGGCCCAGGTGGCGGCCAGCAGCGAGCAGGCCGGCAAGTTCAAGAAGGCCTACGACGAGTTGCTGGTCATGGCCCGGGGCAAAGAGACCGAGCGTGCGCGGTTGCAAGGGCAATTGGCCGAACGTGACACACAAGTGCAGCAATGTTCGGTCAAGAATCAGCAGATGTACGAGGTCGCCAAAGAGGTACTGGCGGCCTACGAAAAAATCGACGTGGCCGATGTGATGAAAATCCGCCAGCCGTTTGCCAGCGGCGCCCGGGTCAAGTTCGAGGAACTGGCCCAGGGCTTTGGCGACGGGCTGTACCAGAACCGCTTCGATGCCCCCCAGGCTGCGATCAACCACTGACTGACAAGGAAGAACCTGCATGAACAGCCCACAACTGATTACCAGCGTCACCGTGCCAAGCCTTACCGAGCTGCTGCAAGAGGCCGGCTACCGGGTCAACCAGAGCGAACAGAACGCCATCGTGCAACTGCTCAGCGCCAGCCAGGGCATCGGTTTTGCCGTGCGCTTCGGCAACCCGGCGGCGGAGCCGGGCAGCTACGTGGATTTCACCTACAGCTGCGCGCTGCGGGTCCAGGGTGATTTGCCGGACGGCCTGGCGCAGCTGTGGAATGCCTCACGGCGCTTTGCCCGCCTGGCGTTGCAGGGCGAGTTTCTGGTGATGGAAATGGACGTGGTGGTGGCCGGTGTTGGCGAAAGCCACCTGCGCAGCCAGCTGGAACTCTGGGACCGCCTGTTGCAGGAATTCATCGTCTACCTGCGCGAATATAGCCAGCACGCGGCGCAGCTCCAGGCCCAGGAATCCGCCGCCGCTGCCCCCGCGCCGGCCCCCACTGAAGAGGCGCACGCCCTGTGAAAAAGCCCAGCCTGGTGATCGGCGCCGGGGCCCTGGCGCTGCTGGTGGTGGGCGTGGGCCTGGCCTTGCGTCCTGGCGTCGATCCGGTGGCCGCCCAGCAGGCGGCGCCCGCCATCGACCTCGAGCCAAGCGGGCCGGCGGTGGCGCGCCTGGGCAATCAGCAGGTGGCACTGCCGGAGCTCACGGCGTTGCTCGCGGCGCTGCCCGAAGAGTCGCGGCAGCAACTGCGGGGCAATCGTCCGGCCCTGGAAACCTGGATTCGTTCGCGCCTGGCGCAAAAGGCCGTGCTGGAGCAGGCCGATGCCCAGGGCTGGCGCCAGCGCCCGGAGGTCGAGCAGCAGATGCGCGCCGCCACCGAGCAGATTGTGTTTCGCGACTACATGCTTTCGGTCAGCCAGGTGCCGCCGGGCTACCCCAGCGAGGCGGAACTGCAACAGGCCTACGACAGCGGCAAGGCGGGGTGGATGACCCCGGCGCTGTACCGGGTCAGCCAGATCTTCCTGGCGCTCGATGACCCGCAAAGCCTGGATTCGGTGCGGCGTCAGGCCCAGGAGTTGAGTCGCCGGGCCCAAGCCGCGCCCGCCGAGTTCGGCGCCCTGGCCGCGCAGTATTCCCAGGACCGCGAGAGTGCCCGGCGCGGTGGCGACAGTGGCCTGCAGCCCTTGCAGCAACTGGTGCCGGAGGTGCGTGGCGTGGTGGCGCGGCTCAAGCCCGGGTCGGTTTCGGACGCGGTGCAGAGCGCGGCCGGGTTCCATGTGCTCAAGCTCGTCGAGCAACAGCCGGCGCGCCTGGCCAGCCTCGATGAGCTGCGCGAACGGCTGACCCAGGCCCTGCGTGCGCAACGCCAGGAGCAGATCGCCAAGGCCTACCTCGAAGGCATGCTCAACACCGCGACCCTGAGCATCGATGGCGCGCAATTGAACAAAGTGCTGGAGGAGCCGCTTTAGCCACCGGCAATGGATGCAATAACCATAAGACAGGGAGTCAACAATGGCCTTTTTAGAACCCGCTGCACCCCAGGGCATCGCGCCTTATCGCTCGTCCGGCGAACCTCGGGAAGCCTGGCTGGCCCTGGCGGCCGCCATCGACCCCGAGGTGGCCCGCTACTTTCTGGCCAGCGCCCGCTGTGGCTGTTTCATGCAGGCGGCGCGCAGCCTCAATATCAAGGCCACGCTGTTGCGCAAGCAGCTGGCCTTGCTCGAAGAACAGGTGCAGCGCTCATTGTTCAGCTACCACGGGAGTGCCTTGACCTTGAGTCGCGAAGGCCATCAGTTACAGGCGCAGTTGATCGCCCTGGCCCATGAACGGCGGTTGCCGGTGATCGAGCAGCCGTTGATCCGCCTGGCGGTGGCCGAGTCGATCCTGCACGACATCCTCGGCCGCGACCTGATTGCCCTGCTGCGGCGCAACGCCAGCGTGCGCCTGGAGATCATCTCGATCGACAGCGAGCTGTCGCTGCAAGCCCTGAGCGCCGATGTGGTGCTGTGGCTGGCCGGGGTGGACTCGCCAGCGCCCGGGCCGAGCTTCGCCACCGATACGCCGCGAGCCCTGGCGCGTCTGGACTACCTGCCGCATATCGCCAAGCGCTATTCGCGGGTGGCGGCGCGCCCCGACAGCCTGGATGACCTGGCCGACTACATGCTGGTGCAGTGGCAGCATGATCGCCAGATCGAGGCCTTGCGTCCCTGGAACAGCCTGGTGGAACAGCGTCTGGCCGGGGTGGTGCAGGTGCATGCCTACGAACTGATGCTGGAGATGATCCGCTGCAGCGCCTGCATCGGACTGCTGCCGCGCTACATGAGCTGCTTCGATCGTGGGCTGACGGCCTTGCCCGGGTTGTTCGCCGAGGGCATGCAGCGCCAGGCGTGGATGGCGGTCAATGCCCAGGTCGAGCACCCGCAGGCGGTGGAGTTGATGGTGGAGCTGATCCTCAACACCTTCAACGAGCGGCGCGACTGGTTCGAGTAGCGGGTGGGACGGCAGGCGGGCGAGGTGCTCGCCAAGTCGGAGGCGGGCCGCTTACACTCGGCGGCCACACCGATTTCAAGGACGAGCCTGCCATGTCTCACCGTGACCCGACCATCGTCATCGAACGCTTCAGCGAGGCGCACCTCGATGGCATCACCGCCCTCTATAACGACCCGGCCGTGGCGCGCCAGGTGTTGCAGATGCCGTATCAGTCGCGCGAGGTCTGGCGCAAGCGCCTGGACCCGGACAACGAGCGCCGCGTGGCGCTGGTGGCGCTGCATCAAGGCTCGGTGATCGGCAGTTGCAGCATCGAGCAGTATTCGCGGATCCGCCGCGCTCACTGCGGCAGTATCGGCATGGGCGTCGCGGTGCCCTGGCAGGGCAAGGGCATTGGCACCTGTCTGCTGGCGGCGGTATTGGATGTGGCCGACAACTGGATGAACCTGCGCCGCGTGGAATTGACGGTGTACGCCGACAACGAAGCCGCCATCGCCCTGTACCACAAATTCGGTTTCGACAGCGAAGGCCTGCTGCGCGAATACGCCGTGCGGGATGGGCGTTACGTCGACACCCTGAGCATGGCGCGCCTGCGGCCAGCACCCACGGCCTGACCCACCGTCAGCGGCTACCCTGTAGCCGCTGCCGAAGGCTGCGCTGGCCCTCACCAGCGCCGACGCCCTACTTGAAACAACCTCGGCCAAGCGCCAATCCCGCGCCCAACCCTGAGGGGTTCAGGGCTGCTGCAAGGCAAAGGCAACTGCCGCCCGCGCATGCAGCTCGGTGGTGTCGAACAGGGGCAGGGGGCTGTGCTCGGGCTTGATCAGCAGGCCGATTTCCGTGCAGCCCAGGATCACCGCCTGGGCGCCGCGGGCCATCAATGAGGCGATGACCTGCTGATACACCCGGCGCGATTCGGCGCTGATGATGCCCACGCACAACTCCTCGTAGATGATCCGGTGCAGCGCCTGGCGCTCCTCGGCGTCCGGCACCAGCACTTCCAGGCCCTGGGCGCCGAGGCGCTCCTTGAGGAAGGGTTGCTCCATGCTGAAGGCCGTGCCCAGCAGCCCGACCTTGAGTGTGCCGGCTTCCTGCGCTGCCAGGGCCACGGGGTCGGCGATATGCAGAAAGGGCACCTCGACCGCGTTCTGAATCTGCTCGGCGACCCGGTGCATGGTGTTGGTGCAGAGCACGATGCACTCGGCGCCGCCAGCTTGCAGGCGCTGCGCCGCGTCCACCAGAATCAGCGCCGCATCCTCCCAGCGTCCGGCATGTTGCGCCTGCTCGACAGGCCCGAAGTCGACGCTGTACATCAGCAGTTTTGCCGAGCGCAAGGGCCCGAGCTGCTCGCGCACCTGCTGGTTGATAAGCCGGTAATACTCGGCGCTGGACTCCCAGCTCATGCCGCCGATAAGGCCGATGGTTCGCATGCAAGACTCCTGTTGATGACCTCCTGTGAGGCCGCAGAGTGTGCCCCGAGAACGCCCCGTCGATCTATCAGGAAATATCATTCGCCGTAACTGCCGACCCCGGGCCGTTGCCATGCCTGCTTGGGCGGTGCCTGGGGGCGCTGTCAGCTCGGGTGTTCGATTAGCCGCCGTTCGCCGTTGGCCCCCAGTTCGTAGGTCTTGATGTCGCAGCCGCCGTGATTCTGGTCCTGCACCTGGATCAGGAATTCGAACAGGTAGCTGCTGTTGCCCTTGGGGGTGAGGAATACGGTGGGCGGGCGGCAGGTCAGGCTGTATTGGGCGTTGTAGGTCTGGTACAGGGCCTTGACGTTGGTACTGACCTTGTACGCCTGACCGACCTCGACAATCTGCTCACGGCTGGGCAATGAGCGCATGCGCTCGCGACCGAAGGAGTCGACGAACTGGGAGAAGCCGGTGACCAGACTGCCCATTTCCTTGAGTTCGGTGTTGTCGAACACCTTGCCCACTTGCTTGAGCTGAGGGGTTGGGGTGCTGGCCGGGCCGCTGGAGAACATCACCGGTATCGCGCTGCCCTTGGCCATGTACACCAGCCTGGCGTGTTGCCCATCGAGCGCTGCGCCGGGGGCCGGCGGCCGCTGAGAGCAGCCGCCAAGCAGCAGTGCCGGGCAGAGGCCGAGCCATAACGAGAGGGAGGTGGTGCGCACGGGGCCATCCTGGTGCTGGGGTATGTGCTTCTGTGTCGGCCGTACCGACGGGCACTTTAGTCATACGGCCGTGGCTGGCATCTGCCATGATCCAGACCCGCAACACCGGTTTACTCAAGGATCAAGACAATGGACGACGTACAGCAACTGGGCGAGATGCTCAAGCAATTCGCCCAGAGCGAAGCGCACAAGAAACAGCTGTTCGAAAGCCAGTCGGCGGTCTGGGCCACCCGTATCGGCGAGCTGTTCGACCAGATCGAGCAATGGCTGGACCCGGTCAAGAGCCCCAACCTGCTGGAAGTCGCGCGCGAACCCTATGTCGCGTTCGGCCCCAGCGTGGCGGTGGAAACCTCGACCTTCAAGACCGAGAAACTGACCATCGTGATCGCCGGCAAGCCGGTGGAATTCGTGCCGGATGTGATGGGCGCCGGTGGTCTGATTTCACTGGCGGTGATGGGCCTGACCGCGGCGCGTTATGGCAGCGTGTCCCTGGTGGGGCTGGCGTCTGGCACGTGGCAATGGCGCAAGACCAACGGCCTGAAAGACCCGGATACCTTTGCCTTCGACGGCAACTTTCTCGCCGCGCAACTGCAAAGCCTGATCCCCCGCGAACGCGGTTGATCCCGCCGTCGGCGCCGTGCCTACGGCCCCACGACCTGCAACTGATAGCTGCGCTCGGCGCTTTGCCCGGCGCATTGGGTGCCGTAGCTGGCGGTGTAGATCAGCACCGGATAGACCCCTGGGGTGTGCGCGGTGCCCGACAGCTCTGCGAAGTCGCTATTAGCCAGTTGCCGCAGCTCGATGCCCTCGGGCAAGCGTGTGGCCGGGTCCAGGTAGAACCCGCTCAGGGGCGTATGGGACCCCGGCACCGTCAACCTGACCTGGTAGGGCTGGCCGACGATGGCGGCGGGCAGTTGTCCGGGTTCGATCTGCAACGCCGTGCGGCCCATGCAGCCGAGCATGAACAGCGACTCGCAGCCCCCCAGCGTCAGGCTCAGGCCGAGCAGCGCCAGGGTTTTCAGGGTGTTCCGGCCGGCCTTGCCGGGTGTGTCGTGGTCAGTGTGCATGGCAGACGTCCTTGTGAAACCAGGCGTGCAGCTTAAACCAAAGGGCCGGTGCCGGACCGTGGTCCAGGCCTCAAATATCGATATTGCCCCAACCCGGCCTGGCTTCTTCGGGGGCCACGGCCTTGACTTTCTTGCCGGTGGCCAGCTCGACCCGGCGCGCCACTTCCGGGTCGTCGGCAAAGGGAATCAGGCTGGCATCGTCCAGGCTTTGGCTGTTGTGGTGGCGCAGGCAGTACTCGATGCACAGGTACAGGCCGGCCACGCCCAGCAGGTTGAAGAGGATTTCCATGGGTGAATGCTCCCGGGCAAGGCGGGCGCCCCCGCTAGAGGGCGCCCGGGGTGGTCAGGCAATCTGCGCTTCGCGCTCGGCCAGGCCAAGGTCGGCCACGCGTACGGTGCGCCAGGTGTTGTAGGCCATCAGCAGCATGCCGCTGAGGAAGAACACGCCGCCGGCAAAGCGCACTACGAACCCCGGATGGCTGGCCTGCAAGGCTTCGACAAAGGAGTAGGTGAGGGTGCCGTCGTCGTTGATCGCGCGCCACATCAGGCCCTGGGTGATGCCGTTGACCCACATCGAGGCGATGTAGAGCACGGTGCCGATGGTCGCCAGCCAGAAGTGCAGGTTGATCAGCGGTGTGCTGTACATCTGCTCGCGGCCGAAGACCTTGGGGATCATGTGGTACAGCGAGCCGAAGGTGATCATCGCCACCCAGCCCAGGGCCCCGGCGTGCACGTGGCCGATGGTCCAGTCGGTGTAGTGGGACAGGGCGTTGACCGTCTTGATCGCCATCATCGGCCCCTCGAAGGTCGACATGCCGTAGAACGCCAGGGACAGCACCAGAAAACGCAGGATCGGGTCGGTGCGCAATTTATGCCAGGCGCCCGAGAGCGTCATCATGCCGTTGATCATGCCGCCCCAGCTCGGGGCCAGGAGGATCAGGGACATGGCCATGCCCAGGGACTGCGCCCAATCCGGCAGGGCGGTGTAGTGCAGGTGGTGCGGGCCGGCCCAGATGTACAGGGTGATCAGGGCCCAGAAATGCACGATCGACAGGCGATAGGAGTACACCGGGCGCCCGACCTGCTTGGGCACGAAGTAATACATCATCCCCAGGAAACCGGTGGTCAGGAAGAAACCTACGGCGTTGTGGCCGTACCACCACTGGACCATGGCGTCCGTGGCCCCGGAATACACCGGGTAGGACTTGAACCAGTCCACCGGGATCGACAGGTGGTTGACCACGTGGAGCATGGCGATCACCAGGATAAAGGCGCCGAAGAACCAGTTGCCGACGTAGATATGCTTGGTCTTGCGCTGCACCACGGTGGTGAAGAACACGATGGCGTAGGCGACCCAGACCACCGTCATCCACACCGCGCCGCTGAACTCGATCTCGGCGTATTCCTTGGTGGTGGTGTAGCCCAGGGGCAGGCTGATCAGCATGATCACGATCACCGATTGCCAGCCCCAGAAGGTGAAGGCGGCCAGGGTGTCGGAGTACAGCCGCACCTGGCAGGTACGCTGTACCGCGTAGTAGCTGGCGGCAAACTGGGCGCTGCCGGCAAAGCCGAAAATCACCAGGCTGGTGTGCAGCGGACGCAGGCGACCGAAGGTGGTCCAGGGCAGGTCGAGGTTCATTTCCGGCCATACCAGTTGCGAGGCGATCCACACCCCCATGGCCATGCCGATGACGCCCCATACCACGGTCGCCACGACGAATTGGCGAACGACCTTGTAGTTGTAGGCCGGTTCGATTGTTGCTGTGCTCATGGTCAATTCTTCCACGGTTGCAAAGTCTTGCCAGGCCACCCGGTCTGGCATGCCGCAAACTGTAGAAAGCATGGGCGAAACAAAACAGGCTCAGAAAAACTGCATTAATACGGATCAGATTTTTCGCCTGCCTGCGGCCATCGGCCGCGCCCTGATATGGTTTTTTAGTATTTACCTGAATCTGTAACGCGCTGAGCTGTTGCGCCATAGTCTTCATCACACAAGAACCCTGTCCGCCCCCTCCAGCGTGCGAACCCCAACCCTGTAGCCGCTGCCGTGGCACGAGGCTGCGCTGGCCCGTTGCTGGGCCAGGATCGCTCCGGCACTCGCCGATTGTCCGGGCAGGCCAGCGTCCGAGGGCGGCCCGAGCCTGCGGCAGTGGCTACAGGTTGGAGGGGGCGGGAGGGAGCGGCGCAGTACTGATGAGGCAATGACATGTATCTGTATGACGATTACGACCGGGCCCTGGTCTTTGAGCGGGTGGCGCAGTTTCGCGATCAGGTCGAGCGATTCCTGGCCGGTGAGCTGAGCGAGGAAGAGTTCCTGCCGCTGCGCCTGCAGAACGGCCTGTACATGCAAAAGCATGCCTACATGCTGCGGGTGGCGATTCCCTACGGCACCCTCAGTGCGCGGCAGATGCGCACCCTGGCCAGCATCGCCCGGGACTACGACCGCGGCTACGGCCACATCACCACCCGGCAGAACATGCAGTTCAACTGGATCGAGCTGGCCGAGGTGCCGGACATCCTCGAACGCCTGGCCGAGGTCGAGATGCATGCGATCCAGACCTCCGGCAACTGTGTGCGCAACATCACCACCGAAGCCTTTGCCGGGGTGGCCGCCGACGAGATCCTCGACCCCAGGCCGCTGGCGGAAATCCTGCGCCAGTGGTCGACCATCAACCCGGAATTCTTGTACCTGCCGCGCAAGTTCAAGATCGCCATCTGCTCGGCCAGGGAGGATCGGGCGGCGATCATGATGCACGACATCGGTCTGTACCTGTACCGCACCCGGTCCGGGGAAATGCTGCTGCGGGTGATCGTCGGTGGCGGCCTGGGACGCACGCCGATCCTTGGCTTGCAGATTCGCGAAGGCTTGCCCTGGCAGCACCTGCTGTCCTACGTCGAGGCCGTGCTGCGGGTCTACAACCGTCACGGGCGGCGCGACAACAAGTACAAGGCGCGGATCAAGATCCTGGTCAAGGCCCTGGGGATCGAAGCCTTCGCCAAGGAAGTGGAAGAGGAATGGCAGCACCTCAAGGACGGCCCGGCGCAATTGACCGAAGCCGAGTACCAGCGGGTCGCCAGCGCCTTTGTCGCCCCCGATTACCCGCCGCGCAGCGAGATCGACCTCGACCACGGCGTGCGCCTGGCCGAGAATCCGGGGTTTGCCCGCTGGGTTGCGCGCAACGTGCAGCCGCACAAAGTGCCGGGCTACACCTGCGTGGTGCTCTCGACCAAACCAGGCATGGCGTCGCCGCCGGGGGATGTCCGCGCCGAGCAGATGAGTGCGGTGGCCGACTGGTCCGAACAGTTCGGCTTTGGTGAGATCCGCATGGCCCACGAGCAGAACATCGTCCTGCCGGACGTGCCCAAGTCGCTGTTGTTCGACCTCTGGCAGCAAGCCTGCGAGCAGGGCCTGGGCTGCGCCAACGTTGGCCTGCTGACCGACATCATTGCCTGCCCCGGCGGTGATTTCTGCGCCCTGGCCAATGCCAAGTCGATCCCCATTGCCCAGGGTATCCAGCAGCGTTTCGAAGACCTGGATTACCTGCACGACCTGGGGGATATCAGCCTCAATATCTCCGGCTGCATCAATGCCTGCGGCCACCACCACATCGGCAACATCGGCATTCTCGGGGTCGATAAAAACGGCAGCGAGTGGTACCAGGTCACCCTCGGCGGCGCCCAGGGCCGCGACAGCACCCTGGGCAAGGTGATCGGTCCGTCGTTCAGCGCCGCTGAAATCCCCCAGGTGATCGAGTGGATCATCGCTACCTTCGTGCGCTACCGCGAAAGCGAAGAGCTGTTTATCGACACCCTCAACCGCATCGGCCTGGAGCCGTTCAAGGAGCGGGTCTACCCCAAGGCCCAGGAGGCACTGGCATGAATAACCTGTTGCAACTGCAGGAAGGCGAAGCGCGGCTGGTGGAGGACGATGCCTGGACCCTGGTCCGCGAGGTCGACGGCCCGTTGCCCGACGGGCCCCTGGTCTTGCCCCTGGCGCGCTGGCTGATCCGGCGCATCGAGCACCACCCGGCGCGGGACGCGGTGTGGCTGGGCCCGGACGACGAGGTGGAAAGCCTCAAGCCCTGGCTCAAGCTGCTGCCGATGATTGCCCTGGACTTCCCGAGCTTTCGCGACGGCCGTGCCTACAGCCAGGCCTATCTGCTGCGCACCCGCCTGGGCTGGCTCGGCGAGTTGCGCGCCATCGGCGATGTGCTGCGCGATCAGCTCAGCCATATGCGCCAGTGCGGCTTCGACAGCTTTGCCGTGCGCGAAGACAAATCCGCCACCGACGCCCTCAAGGGTCTGGTCGGCATGAGCGTGCAATATGGGCGCTCGGTGATCGAGCCACGGCCGCTGTTTCGCCGGCGCTAGGTTTTTAGTGCGTCCGCAGCGATCGGGGCGAGTTTCGGTTGCGTGCGGGCGTGTGAAGTGACTGGTAACGGGGGTAGAAACAACTCCGCAGCGCCAGCAAAGTGCCGTGTTTTGGCTATACCTATAACTCCTCCAAACCAGCATCGCTTGGCCCCTGATAGGAGTTACCCATGAAACGTTCACTGATGATAAGCATGCTTTGCATCGCCTCACTCGGGATTACCGGCTGCTCCAGCAGCGTCACCCAACCCGACGAATATTCCGGCTTCCTCAAGGATTACAGCCGGCTCAAGGAAGCCAAGTCGCCCTCGGGGGTGGAGGTGATGCGCTGGATCGATCCCAAGCTCGACGTGAAGCAATACCGCAGCGTGTACATCGAACCTACCCAGTTCTACCCTCAGCCCCAGCCCACCGCAAAAATCCCCCAGAGCACTTTGTCCGGCCTGACCCGTTATTACGACCAGGCGTTGCAGCGCGAGATGAGTAAGTCCCTGCCGCTGGCCAACGGTCCCGGCCCGGGTGTGATTGTGGTGCGGGCGGCGATCACTGCGGTCAGCAGCAAGACCGAGGGCCTCAAGCCTTATGAAATCATCCCGGTGGCCCTGGTGGCTGCGGCAGTCAGCACCGCCAGTGGCATCCGCGACCAGGAAACCACCCTCGCCACCGAAGCAGTATTCCTCGACGGCAGCAGTGACGCGGTGTTGGCCCAGGTGGTGCGCAAAGGCACCGGCAAACCCTTGGAAAACGATACCCAAGTGATGCAGGCCAACGACGTCAAAGGCGTGATCGACGGCTGGGCTTCGGACCTGCACCAGTCCTACCTCAAACTCAAGGGTCGCTGATCTGGCGGCGGTAGATAGGCTGTGCTGCCTCTGGCGGTTGTGTATACCGCATCACGAAACTGAAAGAATGACCTGAAGGTTGTCAAATCGACTCGTTAATACTTGGCTGAGACTCTTTCTTGGCCTGCGGTGGCGGTTTTTTTCAACACAGGGAGTTGTTCATTGATGGCGGTCTTGTTACGCAGCACCTTCATTCCCGGGCGCAGCCCGGCGCAAGTCCTCGACTTCTGCCTGGAGGGCAGCAACTTTCCGAAGATTTTTCCGGAGCCGGTGACGCCCCTGGGGGAGATCGATATCAACGACTTGCGGATCGCCGAGGGGCGCGAGTTCAGGTTTCGCCACTGGATGTTCGGTGTCATCCCGGCGAACTGGAAGGTGGTGATCCGTGAGGTGGGCCCCAGCCATTTTGTCGACGAGATGCTCAAGGGGCCGATGCGTGCCTTTCGCCATGAGCATCGGGTGGAGGCGGCCGAAGGTGGGACCCTCTACACCGACCGTGTGACCTACCAGGCGCTGGGCGGTGCCCCGCTGGAGTGGCTGCTGGTGAATGCCTATATGCGGCGCATTTTCCAGGCCCGCCATCGCAACATGCTTGAACTGCTGGCCTGACCCCCAAACCCCGTAGCCGCTGCCCCAGGCTCGGGCCAGCGTTCGGACGCTGGGCCTGACTGGCGCTGGGGGAGTGTCTGGAATAGGTGTGGCGGTGTTGAGGGTCAGCGCAGCCTCATGCCTCGCAGCGGCTACAGGGGCGCAGGGAGTGTGGCGGGATTTGGGGGATAAATTGTGGGCTGGGCATAGGTCGTTGGCGCGTTTCGTGGTTAACTTCGGCCTTTCGAAAAAACCTTATCGCTGTTCAATCACCTTCGTGCAAAAGGACTCCGTTCATGGCTCAAGTCACTCTTAAAGGCAACCCGGTGCAAGTCAACGGTCAACTGCCGCAAGCCGGTTCCAAGGCCCCTGCGTTTTCCCTGGTGGGTGCAGGCCTGGCCGACGTCACCCTGAGCAGCTTTGCCGGCAAGCGCAAAGTGCTGAATATTTTCCCAAGTGTCGACACCCCGACCTGCGCCACCTCGGTGCGCAAGTTCAACGCCCAGGCCAACGAACTGGCCAACACCGTGGTGCTGTGCATCTCGGCTGACCTGCCGTTCGCCCAGGCTCGTTTCTGCGGCGCCGAAGGCCTGGAAAACGTACAGAACCTGTCCACCCTGCGTGGCCGCGAGTTCATCGAAAACTACGGCGTGGCCATTGCCGACGGCCCGCTGGCCGGCCTGACCGCACGCGCAGTGGTGGTGCTGGATGAGAACGACAACGTGCTGCACAGCGAGCTGGTCAAGGAAATCGCCGAAGAGCCGAACTACGACGCTGCGTTGGCCGTTCTCAAGTAAGCCTCTGTTCCCGTTCTGCGGCGCTGGGCTCAGGCGGCGTTGAAAATGGCTTTGAAATGCGGATTTAGAACCCTGAACTGCAGGTTCTCAGCCATTTTTGCCTGGCCTGGGCGTCGTTAGATCGCGAACCGGCTGCAACAGGTTTTACAATTATTAACGGCCTGGCCCTGTCCAGGCCGTTTTTATTTGTGCTTCAGTGGCTTAGCGGGCGTTGTAAAACGTAAGCCAAAGGTAAATTGCCGGTAAAGGCGCTTTGCTAATCCCCCGCCAGTGCTTATCTTTCAGCCTTCTCAAGAAGACCTCCTCGCGCCCAATGGTTGATCATTCCATGCAATCCTCCGCTCCCCGCAACTCCCGTCGCTGGCTGTTCGGCCTGCTCGTCCTGCTGGTCATTGCCGTCCTGTGCTGGAAATTCTGGCCCGCGTCGAGCACCTCGAAGGACGAAGCAGCACCCAAGGCCGCCGCCGGGCATGCGGGCAGAAGCGGGGCGATGCGTCCGGGGTTCGGCGGGGCGACCGGGCCGATCCCGGTGCGCGTGGCGCCGGCGACCGAGGGCGACTTCCCCGTGTATTACAAGGCGCTGGGCACCGTTACGGCACTGAACACCATCAATGTGCGCAGCCGGGTCGCCGGTGAGCTGGTCAAGGTGGCGTTCGAGGAAGGGCAGATGGTCAAGGCCGGCGACCTGCTGGCGGAAATCGACCCGCGACCTTACCAGAATGCCTTGCTCCAGGCCGAAGGCACGCTGTTGCAGAACCAGGCCCAGTTGAAGAATGCCCAGGTCGACCTGGAGCGCTACCGTGGCCTGTATGCCCAGGACAGTATTGCCAAGCAGACCCTAGACACCGCCGCCGCACTGGTGGGCCAGTACCAGGGCACGGTCAAGACCAACCAGGCAGCGGTCAACGACGCCAAGCTCAACCTGGAATTCACCAAGATTCGCGCGCCGATCGCCGGTCGCCTCGGCCTGCGCCAGCTGGACGTCGGCAACCTGGTGGCGGCCAACGACACCACGGCGCTGGTGATCATTACCCAGACCCAGCCCATCAGCGTCGCCTTCACCTTGCCGGAAAACAGCCTCGACACCGTGCTCGCCCGTTACCACAGCGGTGCCAAGCTGCCGGTCGAAGCCTGGAATCGCGGCGACACCCAGTTGCAGGCCACCGGCGTGCTGCAAAGCCTGGACAACCAGATCGACACCACCACCGGCACCCTGAAGTTCAAAGCGCGCTTCGATAACCGCGACCAAAGCCTGTTCCCCAACCAGTTCGTCAATGTGCGGCTGCTGGCCGACACCCTGAAAAAGGTGATCCTGGCCCCGTCGGCGGCGATCCAGTTCGGCACCAATGGCACCTTCGTCTACGCCCTGGATGGCGACAACAAGGTGCAGATCCGTCAGCTCAAGGTGGGCGACAGCAACGGCGAATCGACGGTGATCAAGGAAGGCCTGGCCGCCGGCGACCGCGTCGTGCTCGAAGGCACCGACCGCCTGAAGGACGGCAGCGCAGTGGAGGTGGTCAACGACAGCGTCGACGTGCCGACCACCCCGACTGAACACCTGCAAGGCAAGCCGACCACCTCCACCGGAACCCCGGCCGCCGGGACCAAGGCGCAAAAGGGCGGCGCATGAATCTCTCGCGGCTGTTCATCCTTCGTCCGGTAGCCACCACCCTGAGCATGCTGGCCATTGTCCTGGCCGGCCTGATCGCCTATCGGCTGTTGCCGGTGTCGGCCTTGCCCCAGGTCGATTACCCGACCATCCGCGTCATGACCCTGTACCCAGGGGCCAGCCCGGACGTGATGACCAGCGCGGTTACCGCGCCCCTGGAACGCCAGTTCGGGCAGATGCCCGGCCTGACCCAGATGGCGTCCACCAGCTCCGGCGGCGCCTCGGTGCTGACCCTGCGCTTCAACCTCGACATCAATATGGATGTCGCCGAGCAACAGGTGCAGGCCGCGATCAATGCCGCCACCAACCTGCTGCCCAAGGATCTGCCGGCGCCGCCGGTGTACAACAAGGTCAACCCGGCGGACACCCCGGTGCTGACCCTGGCCATCACTTCCAAGACCATGTTGCTGCCCAAGCTCAATGACCTGGTCGACACGCGCATGGCGCAGAAAATCGCCCAGATCAGCGGCGTGGGCATGGTCAGCATTGCCGGCGGCCAGCGCCAGGCGGTGCGGATCAAGGTCAACCCCGAGGCCCTGGCGGCCAACGGCCTGAACCTGTCGGACGTGCGCACCCTGATCGCCGCGTCCAACGTCAACCAGCCCAAGGGCAACTTCGACGGCCCGACCCGGGTCTCGATGCTCGACGCCAACGACCAGCTGACGTCGCCCAAGGACTACGCCGAACTGATCCTGGCCTACAACAATGGCGCGCCGTTGCGGCTCAAGGATGTGGCGCAGATCGTCGATGGCGCGGAAAACGAGCGCCTGGCAGCCTGGGCCAACGAGAACCAGGCCGTGCTGCTGAATATCCAGCGCCAGCCCGGGGCCAACGTGATCGAGGTGGTGGACCGGATCAAAGCCTTGCTGCCGAGCATCACCGATAACCTGCCAGCCGGCCTGGACGTCATGGTGCTGACCGACCGCACCCAGACCATCCGCGCCTCGGTCACCGACGTGATGCACGAGTTGCTGATCGCCGTGGCGCTGGTGGTGATGGTCACCTTTCTCTTTCTGCGTCGCGCCAGTGCCACCCTCATTCCGTCGATCGCCGTGCCGCTGTCGCTGGTCGGCACCTTCGGCGTGATGTACCTGGCCGGGTTCTCGGTGAACAACCTGACCCTGATGGCCCTGACCATCGCCACCGGGTTCGTGGTGGACGATGCGATCGTGATGCTGGAAAACATCTCGCGTTATATCGAGGAAGGCGACAGTCCGATGCAGGCGGCGCTCAAGGGCGCCAAGCAGATTGGCTTCACCCTGATCTCCCTGACCCTGTCGCTGATCGCGGTGTTGATTCCGCTGTTGTTCATGGCCGATGTGGTGGGGCGCCTGTTCCGTGAGTTCGCCATCACCCTGGCGGTGGCGATCCTGATTTCCCTGGTGGTGTCCCTGACCCTGACCCCGATGATGTGCGCGCGCCTGCTCAAGCGCGAACCCAAGCCTGAAGAACAGGGCCGCTTCTACCGCGCCAGCGGCGCCTGGATCGACTGGCTGATCGAAAGCTACGGCCGCAAATTGCAGTGGGTGCTCAAGCACCAGTTCCTGACCCTGCTGGTGGCCATCGGCACCCTGGGCCTGACGGTGCTGTTGTACCTGGTGGTGCCCAAGGGCTTCTTCCCGGTGCAGGACACTGGGGTCATTCAGGGTATTTCCGAGGCGCCGCAGTCGGTCTCCTTCGCGGCCATGAGCCAGCGCCAGCAGGAGCTGGCCAAGATCATCCTCGAAGACCCGGCGGTGCAGAGCCTGTCGTCCTACATCGGGGTCGATGGCGACAACGCCACCCTCAACAGCGGCCGCCTGCTGATCAACCTCAAGCCCCACAGCGAGCGGGACCTGAGCGCCAGTCAAGTGATCGCGCGGATCCAGCCCCAGGTCGACAAGCTGATCGGCATCCGTCTGTTCATGCAGCCGGTGCAGGACCTGACCATCGAAGACCGGGTCAGCCGCACCCAGTATCAATTCAGCATGTCGTCGCCGGACGCGGAACTGCTCAGCCTCTGGAGCCAGCGCCTGGTGGAAGCCCTGGCCCAGCGCCCGGAACTCACCGATGTCGCCAGCGACCTGCAGGACAAGGGTTTGCAGGTGTTCCTGGTGATCGATCGCGACGCCGCCTCGCGGGTCGGGGTCTCGGTGTCGAACATCACCGACGCGCTGTATGACGCCTTCGGCCAGCGCCAGATCTCCACCATCTACACCCAGGCCAGCCAGTACCGCGTGGTGCTTCAGGCCCAGGCCGGGGAGAGTATCGGGCCCCAGGCCCTGGAGCAGATCCACGTCAAGACCACCGACGGCGGCCAGGTCCGGCTGTCGAGCCTGGCCCATGTTGAAGAGCGCCAGGCGCAGTTGGCGATTGCCCACATCGGCCAGTTCCCGGCGGTGATGATGTCGTTCAACCTGGCACCGGGCGTGGCCCTGGGGCAGGCGGTCGACATCATCGAGCAGGTGCAGCAGCAGATCGGCATGCCAGTGGGGGTGCAGACCCAGTTCCAGGGCGCGGCCGAAGCGTTCCAGGCCTCGTTGTCGAGCACCTTGCTGCTGATCCTGGCGGCGGTGGTGACCATGTACATCGTGCTCGGCGTGCTCTACGAGAGCTACATCCACCCGATCACCATCCTCTCGACCCTGCCTTCGGCGGCGGTCGGTGCCTTGCTCGCGCTGATCCTCAGCGGCAATGACCTGGGGATGATCGCGATCATCGGCATCATCCTGCTGATCGGTATCGTCAAGAAGAACGCGATCATGATGATCGACTTCGCCCTCGACGCCGAACGCAACCAGGGCATGGCGCCGGAGAAAGCCATCTACCAGGCGGCGCTCCTGCGTTTCCGGCCGATCCTGATGACCACCCTGGCGGCATTGTTCGGTGCCGTGCCGCTGATGCTGGCTACGGGTTCCGGCGCCGAACTGCGCCAGCCCCTGGGCCTGGTGATGGTCGGCGGCCTGTTGGTGAGCCAGATCCTCACGCTGTTCACCACGCCGGTTATCTACCTGTACTTCGATCGCCTGGGGCGCCGCTTCGGCAAGCGCGAAGTCGGCCAGGAGCAGGGCGTATGAAGCGGCGCAGCGGCCAGTTGCAAGCCGCAAGCCGCAAGCTGAATCAAGAGCAGCAGCAAGAGCGTGCGCCGATCGCGCTTTTCTCTTGCAGTTTGAGGCTTGAAGCTTGGAGCAGCTCCCGATGAACCTGTCCGGACCGTTCATCAAGCGCCCGGTGGCGACGATGCTGCTTTCCTTGGCGATCATGCTGCTGGGCGGCGTCAGCTTCGGCCTGCTGCCGGTGGCGCCGCTGCCGCAGATGGATTTCCCGGTGATTGTGGTCCAGGCCAGTCTGCCCGGGGCCAGCCCCGAGGTGATGGCGTCCACCGTGGCCACACCCCTGGAGCGCTCGTTCGGGGCGATTGCCGGGGTCAACACCATGAGCAGCCGTTCGAGCCAGGGTTCGACCCGGGTGATTTTGCAGTTCGACCTGGACCGCGACATCAACGGCGCCGCGCGGGAAGTGCAGGCGGCGATCAACGCCTCGCGCAACCTGCTGCCCAGCGGCATGCGCAGCATGCCCACCTATAAGAAGGTCAACCCGTCCCAGGCGCCGATCATGGTGCTGTCGCTGACCTCCGACGTATTGCAGAAGGGCCAGCTCTACGACCTGGCCTCGACCATCCTTTCGCAAAGCCTGTCCCAGGTGCCGGGTGTGGGTGAGGTGCAGATCGGCGGCAGCTCGCTGCCGGCGGTGCGCATCGAACTCGAACCGCAATTGCTCAACCAGTACGGCGTGGCCCTGGACGATGTGCGCAACGCCATCGCCAATGCCAACCAGCGCCGGCCCAAGGGTTCGGTGGAAGACGATCAGCGGCTGTGGCAGATCCAGGCCAACGACCAGCTGGAAAAGGCCAAGGACTACGAACCGCTGATCATCCACTACAAGGACGGCGCAGCCCTGCGCCTCAAGGACGTGGCCAAGGTCAGCGATGGCGTCGAGGACCGCTACAACAGCGGCTTCTTCAATGACGACGCGGCGGTGCTGCTGGTGATCAACCGCCAGGCCGGGGCCAACATCATCGAGACGGTGAACGAGATCAAGGCCCAGTTGCCGGCGTTGCAGGCGGTGCTGCCGGCCAGCGTCAAGCTCAACCTGGCCATGGACCGCTCGCCGGTGATCAAGGCCACCTTGCACGAGGCCGAAATGACCCTGCTGATCGCCGTGGCCCTGGTGATCCTGGTGGTGTTCCTGTTCCTCGGCAACTTCCGTGCCTCGCTGATCCCGACCCTGGCGGTGCCGGTGTCGCTGGTGGGCACTTTCGCCATCATGTACCTGTACGGGTTTTCCCTGAACAACCTGTCGCTGATGGCGCTGATCCTCGCCACCGGGCTGGTGGTGGACGATGCCATCGTGGTCCTGGAGAACATTTCCCGGCATATCGACGAGGGCATCGCGCCGATGAAGGCGGCGTACCTGGGGGCCAAGGAAGTGGGCTTTACCTTGCTCTCGATGAACGTGTCGTTGGTGGCGGTGTTCCTCTCGATCCTGTTTATGGGCGGGATCATCGAGAGCCTGTTCCGCGAATTCTCCATCACCCTGGCGGCCTCGATTGTGGTCTCGCTGGTGGTGTCCCTGACCCTGACCCCGATGCTTTGCGCGCGCTGGCTCAAACCCCACGTCCCGGGCCAGGAAAACCGCCTGCAACGCTGGAGCCAGCGCAGCAACGAGTGGATGACCGAAAAGTACGCCAGCAGCCTGGACTGGGTGCTGCGCCATCGGCGCCTGACCCTGCTCAGCCTGCTGCTGACCATCGGCGTCAACGTGGCGCTGTATGTGGTGGTGCCCAAGACCTTCCTGCCGCAACAGGACACCGGGCAACTGATCGGTTTCGTGCGCGGCGACGACGGCCTGTCGTTCAGCGTGATGCAGCCGAAGATGGAAATCTTCCGCCGCGCCGTGCTCAAGGACCCGGCGGTGGAAAGCGTGGCCGGCTTTATCGGCGGCAGCAACGGCACCAACAACGCCTTTATGCTGGTGCGCCTGAAACCGATCAAGGAACGCAATATTTCCGCGCAGAAGGTCATCGAGCGCATGCGCAAGGAAATGCCCAAGGTCGCCGGCGCCCAGCTGATGCTGATGGCCGACCAGGACCTGCAGTTCGGCGGTGGCCGCGAGCAGACCACCTCGCAGTATTCTTACATCCTGCAAAGCGGCGACCTCGGATCGCTGCGCGAGTGGTACCCGAAGGTGGTGACCGCGCTCAAGGCCCTGCCGGAGCTGACCGCCATCGACGCCCGCGAAGGCCGTGGCGCGCAACAGGTGACCCTGGTGGTCGACCGCGACCAGGCCAAGCGCCTGGGGGTGGACATGGACATGGTCACCGCGGTGCTGAACAACGCCTACAGCCAGCGCCAGATTTCCACCATCTATGACAGCCTGAACCAGTACCAGGTGGTGATGGAGGTCAACCCGAAATACGCCCAGGACCCGATCACCCTGAACCAGGTGCAGGTCATCACCAGCGCCGGCGCGCGGATTCCGCTGTCGACCATCGCCCATTATGAAAACAGCCTGGAAGACGACCGCGTCAGCCACGAGGGCCAGTTCGCCTCGGAAAGCATTTCCTTCGACATGGCCGAAGGGGTGACGGTGGAGCAGGGCACGGCGGCCATTGAGCGGGCCATCGCCAAGCTCGGCATGCCGGAAGACGTGATCGTCAAGATGGCCGGCACCGCCGACGCCTTCGCCGCGACCCAGAAGAGCCAGCCGTTCATGATCCTCGGCGCGCTGCTGGCGGTGTACCTGGTGTTGGGCGTGTTGTACGAAAGCTACATCCACCCGCTGACCATCCTCTCGACCTTGCCCTCGGCCGGGGTCGGGGCCTTGCTCTCGATCTACCTGCTGGGGGGCGAGTTCAGCCTGATCTCGCTGCTGGGCCTGTTCCTGCTGATTGGGGTGGTGAAAAAGAACGCGATCCTGATGATCGACCTGGCGCTGCAACTGGAGCGCCACCAGGGCCTGGCGCCGCTGGAGTCGATCCGCAGTGCCTGCCTGCTGCGGCTGCGGCCGATCCTGATGACCACCCTGGCCGCGATCCTCGGCGCCGTGCCGTTGCTGCTGAGCACCGCCGAAGGCGCGGAAATGCGCCAACCCCTGGGCCTGACCATTATTGGCGGGCTGATCTTCAGCCAGGTGCTGACCCTTTACACCACCCCGGTGGTTTACCTGTATCTCGATAAACTGCGCCATAAATTCAACCACTGGCGTGGAATACGTACCGATGCCGCTCTGGAAACGCCGCTATGACTGACTGTTCGCCTCGCAACTCTCTTGTGCGCTCCGCCCAGCGCCTGGCCCTGGCTCGTGGCTCGCGCCTGTTGAGCCTGAGCCTGAGTCTGGCGCTGCTCAGTGCCTGCGCCATCGGCCCGGATTATCAGCGCCCGCAAGTGGCTGAGCCGGCGCAGTACAAGCAGGCCGAGGGCTGGCGCCAGGCCAATCCCAGCGATGCCCTGGCCCGTGGCGCCTGGTGGGAGCTGTATGGCGATGCGCAACTCAATGGGCTGGTGGAGTCGCTGAACAGCGCCAACCAGACCTTGGCCCAGTCCGAAGCCCAGTACCGCCAGGCCCAGGCCCTGGTGCGCAGCGCACGGGGTTCGTTGTTCCCTTCGGTGGACCTGAGCGCCGGCAAGACCCGCGCCAGCCAGGGCACCGGCAGCAGCAGTTCGGGGCTGAGCAGTTCCTCCAGCGGCATCCGCGACACCTACAACAGCCAGTTGGGTGTGAGTTGGGAGGCGGACGTGTGGGGCAAACTGCGCCGTGGCCTGGAAGCCAACGAAGCCAGCGCCGAGGCCAGCTTTGCCGATCTGGCGGCCATGCGCTTGAGCCAGCAGTCGGAACTGGTGCAGAACTACCTGCAACTGCGGGTGATCGACGAGCAGAAGCGTTTGCTCGAAGCCACGGTGGCGGCGTATCAGCGTTCCCTGACCATGACCGAGAACCAGTACCGCGCCGGGGTGTCCGGCAAGGATGCGGTGGCCCAGGCCCAGACCCAGCTCAAGAGCACCCAGGCCGACCTGATCGACCTGATCTGGCAGCGCGCCCAGCTGGAAAACGCGATTGCGGTGCTGATCGGCCAACCTCCGGCCGGGTTCAGCCTGGCCGAGACCCAGAGCATCCCTACCTTGCCCCAGGTGCCCCTGAGCCTGCCGTCGCAGTTGCTGGAGCGGCGCCCGGACATCGCCTCGGCCGAGCGCTCGGTGATCGAGGCCAACGCCAATATCGGCGTGGCCAAGGCGGCCTACTACCCGGACCTGACCCTGAGCCTGGCGGGCGGCTACAGCAGCAGCACCTATGCCGACTGGATCAGCCTGCCCAACCGCTTCTGGTCGGTGGGACCCAAGCTGGCGATGACCCTGTTCGACGGTGGTCAGCGCTCGGCGGAAGTCGACCGTACCGAGGCGGTGTACGACCAGACTGTGGCCAAGTACCGGCAAACCGTGCTCGACGGGTTTCGCGAGGTGGAAAACTACCTGGTGCAGCTCAAGGTCCTGGAAGACGAGAGCGCCGTGCGCCAGCAAGCCCTCGACGCGGCCCGGGAATCCCAGCGCCTGACCGAGAACCAATACAAGGCCGGGCTGATCGCCTACCTCGATGTGGTCGCGGTCCAGGCCACGGCCCTGAGCAACGAACGCAACGTGCTGAACCTGCTGCAAAGCCGCCTGGTGGCCAGCGTCCAACTGATCGCCGCCCTGGGCGGTGGCTGGGACGGCCAGTTGCAAGCCAGCGAGCAAAAGCCCAACCCTTGAAACCGCCACGGCGGCTACAGATTTGTCCCACCGAGCCCCTGTAGCCGCTGCCGCAGGCTGCGCCGTTCCTAAAACCCGACAACCCTGCACCTGACACCCCTCCGGCGACTGTCCGGCCCAGCGCCGCCTGGCGGCAGCGGCTACAGCGAGGCTTGTTGTTTTGGGGGGCGAAGCGGCTGATTTCGAGGCATGCCCACAGGGCCCGTAAGGGCATGCCGGGCCGGAATAAAGTCTTCCGTCTGACTAATGGCGTTCTGCTCACTTTGTGAGTGCGTTCTGCCGTGCAATCAGTACAATCTGCCGCTTTGCCCACCGAGCCTGGATCCAGGCTTAACGGCTGCGAGACCCTTGATGCTCATTGGTTCCTACTCTCCCGCGCTGGTCGTCATTTCGCTGTTTGTGGCGATTCTTGCGTCCTATACCGCCCTGGATCTCACAGGGCGTATTGCCACTACCCGTGGCCTGGCGGCGCAGCTGTGGATGGTCGGCGGCGCGCTGGCCATGGGGGTGGGCGTATGGTCGATGCACTTTATCGGCATGTTGGCCTTTGAGTTGCCGATCGAGCTGGGCTACGACCTGTCGATCACCGCTTTGTCGCTGCTGATTTCCATCCTGTCCTGCGGTTTTGCCCTGTGGCTGGTGAGCCAGACGCGCCTGCCGTTCTGGCAGTTGGGTTTTGGCGCCCTGGTGATGGGGGCCGGGATCAGCGGCATGCATTACACCGGGATGGCGGCGATGCGCATGCAACCGGGCATCGACTACGATCCGACGCTGTTCAGCGCATCGCTGCTGATTGCCGTGGGCGCATCGGCCGCGGCGTTGTGGATCGCCTTCCGCCTGCGCCGCAATACCCCCCATGTGCGCCTGGTCCGGGCCGGTGCAGCGGTGATCATGGGCATCGCGATTGTCGGCATGCATTACACCGGCATGGCCGCCGCGCGGTTTGCCGATGGCAGTTTCTGCGGCGCCCTGGGCAACGGCCTGAATGGCAAGGGCCTGGATAACCTGGTGCTGATCACCACCCTGGCGGTGCTGATCATCGCCTTGCTGACCTCGGTGCTCGATGCGCGCCTGGAAGCGCGCACGGCGATCCTGGCCGAGTCGCTGACCGAGGCCAATCGCGAGCTGACCCAGCTGGCCTTGCACGACACCCTGACCAGCCTGCCGAACCGGATCCTGCTGGCCGACCGGATCGACCAGGCCATGCACCGGGTGACGCGCCAGGGTGGCTGCTTCGCCCTGATGTTTATCGACCTGGACGGGTTCAAGCCGGTCAACGATGCCTTCGGCCACCATATGGGCGACCAACTGTTGCGGGAGGTGGCCCAGCGTTTGCGCGAGGATTTGCGCAACGAAGACACCCTGGCGCGGATCGGTGGCGATGAGTTCGTGCTGCTGGTGCAGTTGGCCGAGCCCGATGACGCCATGCGCGTGGCTGCACGCCAGGTCGGGCTGATTTCCCGGGTGTTCCGGGTGGCCGACCATGACCTGCAGATCTCCGCCAGCATCGGCATTGCCGTATACCCGGGCAATGGCCAGAACGCCCAGGAACTGCTGATGAACGCCGACGCCGCGATGTATCACGCCAAAGGCGCCGGCAAAAATGGCTACAGCTTCTTCGATGCATCGATGAACACCAACGCGCGCCGACAACTGCAACTGTTGCAGGACTTGCGCAACGCTCTGGATCAGCAGCAGTTCAGCCTGCACTACCAGCCCAAATTCGATGCGGTGAACGGCTTGCCGGTCGGTGCCGAGGCGCTGTTGCGCTGGAACCACCCGCAACAGGGGCTGCTGTTGCCGGACAAGTTCATCGAGCTGGCGGAAAAGACCGGGCTGATCATTCCGATTGGCGAATGGGTGCTCAACGAAGCGTGCCGGCAGATGCGCGAGTGGTATGTGCAGGGCTACACCGGCTGGCGTATCGCGGTAAACCTGTCGGCGTTGCAGTTCTGTCATGCCGGGTTGGTCAAGAGTGTCGCCGGTGCCTTGGCCCGCTATGAGCTGCCGGCCAACAGCCTGACCCTGGAAATCACCGAAACCACGGCCATGAGCGATGCCGATGCGAGCATGACGGTGCTGCAGCAGCTGTCGGACATGGGGGTGGACCTGTCCATCGATGATTTCGGCACCGGTTATTCCAGCCTGATGTACCTCAAGCGGTTGCCGGCCAACGAGCTTAAAATCGACCGCGGTTTCGTTCGCGATCTGGAGCACGACAGCGATGACGCGGCGATTGTCTCGGCCATCGTCGCCCTGGGCCAGGCCCTGGGTTTGCGCATCGTCGCCGAGGGCGTGGAAACCGGTGTCCAGCAGAACTTCCTGACCCAATTGGGCTGTGATTCGCTGCAAGGGTATTTCCTTGGCCACCCACTGCCCGCCGAACGTTTTATGCAAGACATCCAACTCGCCGAGCAAACACAGAACCCTTAGCTGTTGTCG
Source organism: Pseudomonas sp. QD4 (assembly GCF_049199125.1). NCBI lineage: Bacteria > Pseudomonadati > Pseudomonadota > Gammaproteobacteria > Pseudomonadales > Pseudomonadaceae > Pseudomonas > Pseudomonas sp. QD4. The sequence goes on along the minus strand of NZ_JBLZOM010000001.1, from coordinate 1,062,224 downwards.
GGGTATGAGGCTGCGCTGGGCTGACCGGGTCGGGCGCCGGAGTATATCTGGAAGGAATGCGGTGTAGCGGACGGCCAGGCGCCGCAGCTATGTCGGGAACGATTGCAGTGTTGGAGAGGACCAGGCATCCACTGGGCAAAGCAGTTTTCATCGCTGCGCGCAGGGTGTTTAATTGCCCGGGTTTAAAGGATCAGCAAGGGGATTGGCCGTATGGATAAAGTCATCGTCATCACTGGCGGCGGACGGGGGATTGGCGCTGCCACGGCGGTGCTCGCCGCGCAGCAGGGCTATCGGATCTGCATCAATTACCAGGCCGACGAACAATCGGCGCTCGCGGTGTTGGAGCAAGTGCGCGCGCTGGGGGCCCAGGCCATTGCGGTCCGCGCCGATGTGAGCATCGAGGACGAGGTGATCAGCCTGTTCAACCGGGTCGACGCCGAACTGGGACGGGTGACCGCCCTGGTCAACAATGCCGGGACCGTGGGGCACAAATCCCGTCTCGACGAGATGTCCGAGTTCCGCATTCTCAAAGTACTCAAGACCAATGTCCTGGCGCCCATGCTGTGCGCCAAGCAGGCGGTGCTGCGCATGTCGCCACGCCATGGCGGGCAGGGCGGCAGTATCGTCAATGTGTCGTCAGCCGCGGCGCGCCTGGGTTCGCCCAACGAGTACATCGACTACGCCTCGTCCAAGGGCGCGCTGGACACCTTCACCCTGGGCCTGTCCAAGGAAGTGGCCGGGGAGGGGATCCGGGTCAACGCGGTGCGTCCGGGTTATATCTTCACCGACTTCCATGCCCTGAGCGGCGACGCCGACCGTGTCAGCAAGCTCGAAAGCGCGATCCCCATGGGCCGCGGCGGACGCCCCGATGAAGTGGCCGAGGCGATTATCTGGCTGCTGTCGGACAAGGCCTCGTATTCCACCGGCAGCATCATCGACCTGGCTGGCGGCCGTTGATTCGCGCTTGAGCCTGGGTGGCGACGGGCGAGCCTGGGACCGCTGCACAGCGCAGCGGGAGCCAACTCCCTCGCCGCGGGCAGGCCGCTTCAGCCCAGGCGCGGCCTGCGGCTGCGGTGGCTCAGCAGCAAGGCCAGTAGCAGCCCCAGCAGGCTGATGCCGTACATCATGTGCAGGCTCAGGAAGTAGTCCAGGGTTTCACCAGGGCGCACGCAGCTGTAGCTGAAACCCTGGCCATCCTGGGTCACGCCCGGCGCGGCACTCAGGTCTACCGCCACCTGGGGTGGCGACACTGGATCAGGGTTGCCGATATCGGTCCAGGTCTGGCTCGCCAACTGGTCGATTGCCGCCAGTTGCGCGCCGTTGCAGCGGTGGAGTGCATAACCGCCGATGATCAGCAGCGCGAATATCAGGATCAGCATCGGTATCACGTAGTAGCGCTGCGCAGGCAACACGCGCACCACCACCAGCCCTGTAATAAAGCCCGAGACCAGAAGGTTGGTCCAGATTGGCAAACTGTCGTTCCAACTGTCGGGGATCAGCAGCATCAATGCGTAGGGCACGACCAGGCTCATCAGCAGTTTGCACAGGGCAGCCGCCAATACGGCGACCAGCAAGGGTTTGATCAAGGATTTCATGGGCAATTCATAACCTGATGAGGAAGATGGGGGTCAGTCGTGGTCGGCGGGCGAGGGGATCGGCGGCGGGCTGAAACGCCGCGCGTATTGCACCAGGTCCCGTGGGTAAATCAGGTGTTTGACCCGGCTGTCATCCAGGTCATAGAGGTAGGCGATGGCGGCCGCCTCGAAGGCCCAGTAGCCGACATACTCGCTGTCATCGACCTGCTGATGGCTGTCGAACCAGGGTGCCTGGGTGAAGGCCGGGTACCACTGGTTGCAGTATTCCTCCAGCAATTCGGCGGCTTCGGCGCGGTCCTCGGCATAGATGGCGTTGATCAGCGGCGTATACAGTTCGTGGTACCACTCGTCCAGGTCCAGCCGCTCGGCCAGGAACGGCTTGAGCAGGTCTTCCACCAGGGTGTCTTCGCCGTGATAGCCGGCGCGGTCGAACAGCGCGACGAAACGCGGTAGCAGGTCGCTGCGCTGGAGCAGGATGCACAGGCTGATGACTTGCACATATTCCTCGAACTCATGCACCGCGGACTGGATGTCGAGGGGCGCAATGTCTGGTGCCTCGAGCCAGTCGCCGAGGGCCTGCTGATGGCGCTCGTAATCAAGGATCAAGCGGTCCAGGCGCCCGGCCAGGGAGGCGATGTCGGCCCCGGCGGTGTACTCGAGAATCAGCGCGCTCAGGGTCGCAGTCTGAATTTCCAGGGCTTCCAGTTGTGGGCCCTGTTTGCCCGTATCAGGCGGCATTGGGTGTGCCAGCAACATCTGTTCGGTGCCTGCCAGGCTGTGGCGCAGGTCGTGGTACTGCTGTTGGCTGAGAAAAACCTGTCGTCTGTTCATGGGTGCTCCAGGCTTATTCAAAGATCAGCGGAGTAAAGGGGGCCCGGCGGCCTGAGGTTTCTTCGAACAACTGCGCCAGGTCCGTTTCATCGAGGTCCAGGCCCAGCTCGTCAAGCTCCTCTCGCAACTGTTCGACATCGCCCTCAACGATCTGCAACGGCAGGCGGTGATAGGGCCGCGGGTCTTCGCCGTAATACACCTTGGCCGGGCCGAAGGGCACGTCTTCGAGGCGGGCGAAGCCTTCGTCGTCGAGGCTGCCCTGGCGTTCCGAGCCATCGCTGAAGATCACCCGGTACGCCGCGCCGGACACCGGTTCCAGGTTGCTGTAGTGCAGGTTCAGTTCCAGCCAGTGGCCGCTGCCCTCGCTGCCTTGATTGAGGCTCTGGGTGGTCTTGGCGCCATCGCTGGCCCCGGCTCCCGGCAGGGCGCCGGGACGTTGTTGGGACTGGGGCTTGAGGAATCGCGCCGGCTCCTGGCTGCCGGTATCAGCTCCCGAACTGTTGCGCTGCACAGCCACCCAGGGGTCGATGCGTTCCTGCAGGGTCTGGATCAGGAACCCGCTGTGCCCCGTGGCTTCGTTGAGGTTATGGCGGACCATGGTCTGTTGCTGGGGGGGCAGCCCGAGGAAGTGCCGGGACTGTTCCACCACCTGCTGCACCAGCAGCATGTCATCCCTCAGGCGTTGCGCGTCGAGGGTCTTCTCCAGCAACTGCTCCGGGCTGGTCTTGATCCGGCAGGCTTCGAGGCTATAGCGGATCAGATCGAACAGGCTGCGGGCATGGCGTTGGGGCGCACGGTTGATGGCGCGCAGGATCAGTTTGAGGTCCTGGCCCGGGCCGGGGATCCAGCCCACCAGGGACAAGGCCAGGTCGAAGAAAGCGTCTTCCTCGTCGTCGGCAAAACGCACCGCTTCCAGCTCGAGGATCGCCTGCACCGTGTCGTAGGCGTTGAGCTCCTGGGTCAGCAGCGGCAACCGTCCACGGTAGATGGCCTTGATCAACTGCTCCTTGGCGTCCTGATAGTCGATCAGCGACTCATCGTAGAGGTCTTCGCCCATGGCGCGCTCCATCCCTGGAAAAATTCGAGGGCGGATGCTGCCGCAATTGCCCCCGGGCTGCAAGGCCAGGTTCAGAAAGAACGGACAATCCGCCCCAGGGTTTCCATGGCCCGTTCCATGGCTTCGTCCCATGGGCTGCCGTAGTTCAGGCGGATGCAGTTCCTGAAGCGCTGGGTCGGCGAGAAGATCGGCCCCGGGGCGATGCTGATGCCCTGGGCCAGGGCCATCTGGAACAGTTTCAGCGAGTCCATTTGCGGCGGCAGTTCCAGCCACAGGAAGTAGCCTCCGGCCGGCTGGCTGACCCGGGTCTGGGCCGGGAAGTAGCGGGCAATCGCCGCGAGCATGGCGCTTTGCTGTTCTTCCAGGGCGTAGCGCAGTTTGCGCAGGTGTCGGTCATAACCACCGTGCTGCAGGTAGTCGGCGATGGCAGCCTGGGCCGGCATCGAGGCGCACAGCGAGGTCATGAGTTTCAGGCGTTCGATCTTCTGCGCGTAGCGCCCGGCGGCGACCCAGCCGATGCGGTAGCCGGGGGCCAGGCTTTTGGCGAAGGAGCCGCAGTGCATCACCAGGCCTTCGGTGTCGAAGGCCTTGGCCGGTTTCGGCGCCTGCTGGCCGTAATACAGTTCGGCGTAGACATCGTCTTCGATCAGCGGCACCTGGTGCACCCGCAGCAATTCCACCAGTTCCTGTTTCTTGGCTTCGGGCATGGTCGCGCCCATGGGGTTCTGGAAGCTGGTCATGCACCAGCAGGCCTTGATCGGATGACGCTCCAGGGTCTGCGCCAGCACCCCGAGGTCGATCCCGTCCCGTGGGTGTACGGGGATCTCCACGGCCTTGAGCTTGAGCCGCTCCAGCACCTGCAGGCTGGCATAGAAGGCCGGGGCCTCGATCGCCACCAGGTCGCCGGGTTCGGTCACGGCCTGCAGGCACAGGTTCAGGGCTTCCAGGGCGCCGTTGGTGATCAACAGTTCTTCCATGGGCAGCATCAGCCCGCCGACCATGTAGCGCAGGGCGATCTGGCGCCGCAGTTGCGGGTTGCCCGGGGACATGTCGGTGACCACCATGCGCGGGTCCATCTCGCGGCTGGCGCTGGCCAGGGAGCGGGCCAGGCGTTGCAGGGGGAACAGGGTCGGGCTGGGGAAGGCTGAGCCGAAGGGCACGGTGGTCGGGTCCTTGATCGAGTCCAGCACCGAGAACACCAGTTCACTGACGTCGACTTCGGTGGACTCGCTGACCTGGCTGCTGATCACCGGCTCCGAGAACGGGCTTGGCGCATGGGTGTTGACGAAGTAGCCGGAACGCGGCCTGGCGCGAATCAGCCCGCGGCGTTCAAGCAGGTAATAGGCCTGGAATACCGTGGACGGGCTGACCCCGTAGGTCTGGCTGGCGTAGCGCACCGACGGCACGCGCTGGCCGGGGCCCAGGACTCCGGAACGGATCAGTTCGGCGATGTCCTCGGCAAATTTTTCGTAGCGTTTCATCGGTATCCCGCGATGGACTGAATTCGGATTGCTGGTGTGGCGAGGGAGCGGACTCCCTCGCCACAGAGGATCGCTTGCTCAACAAAAGCAGCGCATCTTAAGGCTCAGCGATTCAATGGCGCCACAAAACGGCTTTTGGCCACGCTGTAGACTTCGGGCTGGTCAGTGTCGGTGACTTTGAAACCGATGGTCTGCGAGCTGCTTTGAGGCTTGTCGGTGATCATGGCCACGGACACCGGGAAGTCGGTGATTTCCCCGGGCGCCAGGCTGAACTCGGTCTTGCCTTGCAGCTTGAAGCCATCGCCGTCCACCAGTTCGACGCGATAGTCCTGGCGCTGCTGGGTCTTGTTGATGACCTTGAGGCTGTAGATGTTCTCGATCTGGCCTTCGCTGTTCTCGCGGAACAGCCCACGGTCCTTGCTCACGTCCAGGGACACCATCGGCCGTTCCACCAGGGCCAGGGCCAGGGCGCCGATCATGATCACCAGCACCGCGCAGTAACCGATCAGGCGCGGTCGCAACAGGTGCGTCTTGCCGCCCTGCAACTGATGCTCCGAGGTGTATTTGATCAGGCCGCGGGGGTAATTCATCTTGTCCATGATCGAGTCGCAGGCGTCGATACAGGCCGCGCAGCCGATGCATTCCATTTGCAGGCCGTCGCGGATGTCGATGCCGGTCGGGCAGACCTGCACGCACAAGTGGCAGTCGATGCAGTCGCCGAGGCCAACGTCCGCCGGCTTGACGTCACGCTTGCGCGGACCACGGTTTTCGCCACGGGCCACGTCGTAGGAAATGGTCAGGGTGTCCTTGTCGAACATCACGCTCTGGAAGCGTGCATACGGGCACATGTGCATGCACACCGCTTCACGCAGCCAGCCGGCGTTGATGTAGGTGGCGCCGGTGAAGAACAGCACCCAGAACAGGCTGACGCCGCCGATCTGCAAGGTCAGCAGCTCTTGGGCCAGGGGCCGGATCGGGGTGAAATAGCCGACGAAGGTCAGCCCGGTCATCACGCTGATGCCTAGCCACAGCGTGTGCTTGGCCGCGCGCCGTGCCAGTTTGTTCGGCCCCCAGGGCGCCGCTTGCAGCTTGATCCGCTGGTTGCGCTCGCCTTCGGTGACTTTCTCGCACCACATGAACAGCCAGGTAAAGGAGCTCTGGGGGCAGGTGTAGCCGCACCAGACCCGGCCGGCGAACACGGTGATCGCGAACAGGCCGAAGGCGCAGATGATCAGCAACGCCGACAACAGGATGAAATCCTGGGGCCAGAAGGTCGCGCCGAAGATGTGGAACTTGCTTTCGGAAAGGTCCCAGAGCACCGCCTGGCGGCCGCCCCAGTTGAGCCAGACCGTGCCGAAAAACGCCAGGAACAGAAAGCCGGCGCCGGTCACGCGCAAGGTACGGAACAACCCGCTGAAGCTGCGGGTGTGGATTTGGTTGTCGCTGGATTTGGCCTTCATCTTTGGGCGTGAAGGCTCGAATGTTTCTACTAATCGGACGGGGATTCTATCGCTCATGGTCTTTCGCTCATCAGCCTCCATCAGGCCGGTGCACTATGACCATCGATCTGTTTGCATAACAGACTCAGCTATTGCATTAAAAAGCGGATCAGATACGCCTTCAGGGGCTGCCTGCGACAACTTGCTGCACCCTGGCAAACTCCCGCTGGCGCGTGGCGCCGAGCCCTAACGCACGCGTCGGCGCTTGTCTGTGATCCAGGTCAGTCAAATCACCGACTCACTGTCGGTGGCCTTCAGGTGCTTACGGCCGTCGGTAGCGCCTGCTACGGTCAATGCGTCGGCTTCTGCTTCGGTGATGTACACCCGCTGGCCTTGCAGCTCGACGGCGGACATGGATTTTTCACTGTCGGTGATGATGGTCACTTCGTTGGCGGGCCACTGGCCGCGGACTTCGTCGGTGTCGATGTAACAGATCTGGTTTTCGATACGCAGGCTCATGGCGCGAGTCCTTTTTCAGGGGTGATACAGGTTAGGGCGCCGCAGCCGGGCATGGTTCGGTGCAACCGATTAATGGTCATGGTGGGTGCGGGTGCCGTTGCAACTGCACCGCACTTTTTGCCCTGGGCCGCTGTCCATCCTTGGTCGAGGGCTGCTCGCGTTCAGGTGCCGCACGCCGCCGCTCTCCACACAAATCCCCACACAAGGATCGGAACCATGAACGCCTGGTGGCATGAAGTATGGGTAACCTTGCAGGCCGAGTTCGCCGATATCGGCGATGCCAGGCAGCTGACACAAATCACCGTGCGCCTGCTGATTGCGGCGACCCTGGGTGGGATTCTCGGTTTTGAGCGCGAGCACAAGGGCAAGGCCGCCGGGGTACGCACCCATATGCTGGTGGCCCTGGGCGCTGCGTTGTTTGTGCTGGTGCCGCAGATGTCCGGGTCCCAGGCCGATGCCATGAGCCGGGTGGTACAGGGGGTGATCGCCGGCATCGGTTTTCTCGGTGCCGGGACCATTCTCAAAGGCCGGGAAGACGGCGACGAACAGCACGTCAAGGGCCTGACCACCGCCGCCGGGCTATGGATGACCGCAGCCATCGGGGTCGCTGCGGGGCTGGGGCGCGAGGCCACCGCCGTGCTCAGCACCTTGCTCGCCCTGGGCGTGTTCAGCCTGATGCCGCGCATCGTGCGCCTGCTGGACAAACCCTAAACCTGTAGCCGCTGTCGAGGCACGAGGCTGCGCTGGGCCTCAAGGCCAGCGTCCGAACGCGGCCCGAGGCAGCGGCGGCTACAGGTCCGACACTGGCCTGCGAACTCAGCCGCTCAGCATCTTCAGCCTAGGTGTCTAAGCTTCATCCCCTGGGCTCGACAATCACCGGCGGCATGGTGCTGGGCGGATCGCCCTTGGGGGGCGGGGTGCTTTCGGGCGGCTCCTGTTCCGGCACCGGTTGCGGTTCGCTGGGGGGCAGGGTCGGTTGGTCGATGTTCGGATCGGGGGTTTCTGCCGGAATCGGGATATTCATCGTACTGGCCTCCTTTGTGCTTGGCTTTGCACAGGCTCATGGGGTGGACCCTGCGTGAGGCGAATTGATTCCCTGCCGTTGGCGGCGTCCGTCCGGCCGAGTTCATCCGGCGACGCCACATTCGGCTGAACTTTTAGCGCGCTGCTCGGTTCGGAACTTAAGTCTCTGAACTTAAGTGCGCCCGTCTGGGCCACGTGTGAATACATCAGGTACAAGAGCGTCCACGGGGCGTTAAGGGGTGATGCTCGATGACTGCTGATAAACCGACTGAGCTGCACTACAACCCGCATTTACCGCTGTCACAGGCCTTGCTGCTGCCACGTATCGCCATCGAAAACACCGAGCCGGTGATCGATGGCGGGCAGTTTGCGGTCAAGGCGGTCGAGGGCGAGACCATCAACGTGCGCAGCAAAGTGTTCGCTGACGGTCACGACAAGCTGGCGGTGCGCGTGCGTTGGCGTGCCGAGGGCGATGAGGTCTGGAACAGCCGGGCCTTGGACGACCTGGGCAACAACGGCTGGGGCGGCCAGTTCAGCGTGCCGACCCAGGGCCTGTATCGATTTTGCATTGAAGCCTGGGTCGATCAGTTCGCCAGCTTCACCTACGAGCTGGAGAAAAAATTCCTCGCCGGGATTCCCGTCAGCCTTGAGTTGCAGGAAGGCCGCAACCAGGTGCAACTGGCGTTCGAACGCAGCGAGGGCGAGTTGCGCGAGCAGTTGATCGCGTTGCATCACCGGTTGTCCGGATTGCTGGAAACCGAACAGGTGCAGTTGTTCCTGGCCGCGGACAGTGCGGCGCTGATGGCCGAGGCCGACCATCGGCCCTACCTCAGCCTGAGCCCCGAGTACCCGCTGGACGTCGAACGCTCCCTGGCCCAGTTCGCCAGTTGGTACGAGCTGTTTCCGCGCTCGATCACCGACGATCCCCACCGCCATGGCACCTTTAATGATGTGCACTCGCGCTTGTCGATGATCCACGACATGGGTTTTGACGTGCTGTACTTCCCGCCGATCCACCCCATCGGCCGCAGTTTTCGCAAGGGGCGCAACAATTCCCTGAACGCCGGCCCGGATGATCCGGGCAGCCCCTATGCCATTGGCAGCGAGGAGGGCGGGCATGACGCCATCCACTCCCAGCTCGGCACGCGCGAAGACTTCCGGCGCCTGGTGGCCGCGGCCGCCGAGCACGGCCTGGAAATCGCCCTGGATTTCGCCATCCAGTGTTCCCAGGATCACCCTTGGCTCAAGCAGCACCCGGGGTGGTTCAACTGGCGCCCGGACGGCACCATCAAATACGCCGAAAACCCGCCGAAGAAATACCAGGACATCGTCAACGTCGACTTCTATGCCGCCGAAGCGATCCCCAGCCTGTGGCTGGAGCTGCGGGACATCGTGGTCGGGTGGGTCGAGGAGGGGGTGAAGATCTTCCGTGTCGACAACCCGCACACCAAGCCGCTGCCGTTCTGGCAGTGGTTGATCGCCGATGTGCGGGCGCAGTACCCGGAAGTGATGTTCCTCGCGGAAGCCTTCACCACCCCGGCGATGATGGCGCGCCTGGGCAAGGTCGGTTACTCCCAGAGCTACACCTATTTCACCTGGCGCAACACCAAGAGCGAGCTGGCGACCTATTTCACCGAGCTCAACCAGGCGCCGTGGCGCGAGTGCTTTCGGCCCAATTTCTTCGTCAACACCCCGGACATCAACCCGGCCTTCCTCCATGAGTCAGGGCGCCCGGGGTTCCTCATCCGTGCCGTGCTGGCAACCATGGGTTCGGGGCTGTGGGGCATGTACTCGGGGTTCGAGCTGTGCGAAGCCTCGCCGGTGCCGGGCAAGGAGGAGTACCTGGATTCGGAGAAATACGAGATCCGCCCCCGGGACTTCACCGCGCCGGGCAACATCATTGCCGAGATCGCCCAACTCAACCGCATCCGCCGCCAGAACCCGGCGTTGCACAGCCACCTCGGGCTGACGATCTACAACGCCTGGAACGACAACATCCTGTACTTCGGCAAGCGCAGCGCCGATGGCAGCAACTTCATCCTGGTGGCGGTCAGCCTCGATCCGTTCAACGCCCAGGAAGCTCATTTCGAATTGCCACTCTGGGAGTTGGGCCTGCCCGACGACGCCCAGACCCAGGGTGAGGACCTGATGAACGGCCACCGCTGGACCTGGTACGGCAAGACCCAGTGGATGCGCATCGAACCGCACCAGCCGTTCGGCATCTGGCGCATCAGCAGCCCTTGATCCCGCCTGCCCGGTGCTGGCGCAACCCGCGCGAGCACCGAGAGCAGTGCCAGGGGGAGGTTGCCGACCTTCGCGCAGTATCCGGACCCATCACATTTTCAGGAGTTTCCAATGGCGAAGAAGCCCAGACCAGCCACCTTTATCAATGACCCGCTCTGGTACAAGGACGCGGTGATTTACCAAGTGCACGTGAAGTCCTATTTCGACTCCAACAACGATGGCGTCGGTGACTTCCCGGGCCTGATCGCCAAGCTCGACTACATCAAGGAGCTGGGGGTCAACACCATCTGGCTGCTGCCGTTCTACCCGTCGCCGCGCCGCGACGACGGCTATGACATCGCCGAATACCGTGGGGTCAGCGCCGACTACGGGACCATGGCCGACGCCAAGCGTTTTATCGCTGAGGCCCACAAGCGCGGGCTGCGGGTGATTACCGAGCTGGTGATCAACCACACTTCGGACCAGCACCCCTGGTTCCAGCGTGCACGCAAGGCCAAGAAGGGCTCCAAGGCCCGGGACTTCTACGTCTGGTCCGATGACGATCAGAAGTACGACGGCACGCGGATCATCTTCCTCGACACCGAAAAATCCAACTGGACCTGGGACCCGGTCGCCGGCCAGTACTTCTGGCACCGCTTCTATTCCCACCAGCCGGACCTCAACTTCGACAACCCGCAGGTGATGAAGGCGGTGCTGTCGGTGATGCGCTATTGGCTGGACATGGGCATCGACGGCCTGCGCCTGGACGCCATCCCCTATCTGATCGAGCGCGACGGCACCAATAACGAAAACCTGCCGGAGACCCACGTGGTCCTCAAGCAGATCCGCGCCGAGATCGACGCCAATTACCCGGACCGCATGCTCCTCGCCGAAGCCAACCAATGGCCCGAAGACACCCAGCTGTATTTCGGCGATGTGAAGGGTGACAACGGCGATGAGTGCCACATGGCTTTTCACTTCCCGCTGATGCCGCGCATGTACATGGCCCTGGCCCAGGAAGATCGCTTCCCGATCACCGACATCCTGCGCCAGACCCCGGAGATTCCCGCCAACTGCCAGTGGGCGATCTTCCTGCGCAACCACGATGAGCTGACCCTGGAGATGGTCACCGACAAGGAACGCGACTACCTGTGGAACTACTACGCCGCCGACCGGCGTGCGCGGATCAACCTGGGTATCCGCCGGCGCCTGGCGCCGCTGATGGAGCGCGATCGTCGGCGCATCGAACTGCTCAACAGCCTCCTGCTGTCGATGCCGGGCACACCGACCCTGTATTACGGCGATGAGATCGGCATGGGCGACAACATTTACCTCGGCGACCGCGATGGCGTGCGCACGCCCATGCAATGGTCCATCGACCGCAACGGCGGCTTCTCCCGCGCCGACCCGGCCAGCCTGGTGCTGCCGGCGATCCAGGATCCGCTGTATGGCTATCAGTCGGTCAACGTCGAGACCCAGGCCGGCGATCCACACTCGCTGCTCAACTGGACCCGGCGCATGCTGGCGGTGCGCAAGCAGTCCAAGGCCTTTGGCCGGGGCAGCTTGAAGATGCTGTCGCCGAGCAACCGGCGGATTCTGGCCTACACCCGTGAATACACCGGGGTCGATGGCAAGCACGAAATCATCCTCTGCGTGGCCAACGTCTCGCGCAGTGCCCAGGCCGCGGAGCTGGACCTCTCGGCGTTCGCCGGCATGGTTCCGGTGGAGATGCTGGGGGGTAACGCCTTCCCACCCATCGGCCAGCTGAATTTCCTGCTGACCCTGCCGCCGTACGGTTTCTACTGGTTCGTGCTGGCGGCGGAAAACCAGATGCCGAGCTGGCACGTGGAGCCGGCGCAAAGCCTGCCTGACTTCAACACCCTGGTCCTGAAAAAACGCCTCGAAGAATTGCTCGAAGAACCGGCACGCACCACCCTGGAGCACACGGCGCTGCCGACCTGGCTGCCCAAGCGGCGCTGGTTCGCCGGCAAGGACAGTGCGATCGAAGGAGTGCGTATCGCCTATGGCGTGCGCTTTGGCGATCCGCAGCATCCGGTGCTGTTCAGCGAGCTGGAGGTCACCAGTGGCGGCCAGGTCGGGCGTTATCTGCTGCCTTTCGGCCTGCTGGGCGAAGACCAGTTCGGCGCGGCCTTGCCCCAGCAACTGGCCCTGGCCCGTGTGCGCCGGGGGCGCCAGGTCGGCCTGATCACCGATGCCTTCGCCCTCGACAGTTTTGTGCGCAACGTGCTGCTGGCACTGCAAGCCAATACGGTGCTGATTTCGACCCAGGGCGAGATTCGCTTCGAGGCCACCGAGCTGCTGGCGGGCCTGGGCCTGAATGCCGAGTCCGAGGTGCGCTACCTGTCGGCGGAGCAGTCCAACAGCTCGGTCGCGGTCGGAGGCAGCCTGGTGCTCAAGCTGATCCGCAAGGTCGCCGCGGGGGTGCACCCGGAACTGGAAATGGGCGCCTACCTGACGGCCGCCGGCTTCGCCCATATTTCACCCTTGCTGGGTTCGGTGATCCGCCGGGACGAGCAGGGCCAGGACAATCTGCTGATGATTGCCCAGGGCTACCTGAGCAATCAGGGCGATGCCTGGGAGTGGACGCAGAACAACCTGGAGCGGGCGATCCGCGATGAGATGGCCGAGGTGATTTCCGAGCAGCAACAGCACTACAACGCCCTCGGTGAACTGCAGGACTTTGCCGGCATGCTCGGCCAGCGCCTGGGCGAAATGCACCAGGTGCTCGCGGCGCCCAGCGACAACCCGGACTTTGCCCCGCTCAAGAGCACGGCCAAGGACGCCCAGGCCTGGGGCAAGCAGATCAGCGCCCAGCTCGAGCGGGCCCTGCAATTGCTCAAGCAGCATGAAAATAACCTGGAACCTGCCGATCGGCAGCGGGTCAGTCAATTGCTGCAAGGTAAGAAGGCGATCCTGGCCTATGTGCAAACCCTGGCCAAGCAGGCCATCGGCGGTTTGCGCATCCGGGTTCATGGCGACCTGCACCTGGGACAGGTGCTGGTGATCAAGGGCGATGCCTACCTGATCGACTTCGAAGGCGAGCCGGCGCGGCCGCTGGAAGAACGCCGCGGCAAGCACAGCCCGTACAAGGATGTGAGCGGCGTCCTGCGTTCGCTCGACTACGCGGCGGCGATGGCGCTGAATGTGCAAGGGGTGGATAGCTCGGAGCAAGCCCTGGCCAGCCGGCAACGGGTGACCGAACGCTACCTGGCCCAGGCGCGCGAAGCGTTTGTCGAGGCCTATCGGCTGGCAACGGCTAATCTTGCTCATGCCTGGCAGGACAGCGCCGGTGAAGAGGCCTCGCTGTTGTTGTTCGGGCTGGAGAAAGCCGCCTATGAAGTGGCCTATGAGGCCGAGAATCGTCCCGGCTGGTTGGCCGTGCCGTTACGCGGCCTGGTCGGGCTGTTGAGTGCAGTGCAACCCTTTTCCGATACAGCGAGTAGTGGAGAGCAGTCATGAGTTTCTCGAACAAGGAACAGGGTCGGACCGAAGCGGTGTTGCTCCCCAGTGCGAAAGACATCGAAGCGCTGGTGCGCGCCGAACACCATGATCCATTTTCCATTCTCGGCCCCCACGATGACGGGGCCGGTGGGCAGTTTATCCGCGCGTTCCTGCCGGATGCCCTGAGTGTGCAGGTGCTGGCCCGGGACGGCGGCGAAGTCCTCGGCAGCCTGGAGACCGGCCCGGTGCCGGGGCTGTTTCTCGGGCACTTCGCCCAGGCCCGGGATTACCTGCTGCGTATCCAGTGGGCCGGTGGCGAGCAGGTCAGCGAAGACCCCTACAGCTTCGGTCCGCTATTGGGGGAAATGGACCTGTACCTGTTCGCCGAAGGCAACCACCGCGACCTCAGTTCGTGCCTGGGCGCGCAGTTGAAAACCGTGGACGGCATCGATGGCGTGCGCTTCTCGGTCTGGGCGCCGAATGCGCGGCGGGTGTCGGTGGTGGGTGATTTCAATATCTGGGACGGGCGCCGGCATCCCATGCGCCTGCGCCATCCGTCCGGGGTCTGGGAGTTGTTTATCCCGCGCCTGCAGCCGGGCGAGGCCTACAAGTACGAGATCCTCGGCGCCGACGCGATCCTGCCGCTCAAGGCCGACCCCATGGCCCTGGCCACCCAGCTGCCGCCGGACACCGCGTCCCGGGTCGCCGCGCCGCTGAGCATCGATTGGCAGGACGGCGAGTGGATGCAGGCCCGTGGCGAGCGCCAGCGGCCTGACGCGCCCTTGTCGATCTATGAGCTGCACATCGGCTCCTGGCAATGCGAGGTCAACGACCTGGGGGAAGTCGCCCGCCAATACAACTGGCATGAACTGGCTGAGCGGGTGATCCCCTATGTCCAGGACCTGGGCTTTACCCATATCGAGCTGATGCCGATCATGGAGCACCCCTTTGGCGGCTCCTGGGGTTATCAGCCGCTGTCGCAGTTCGCCCCCAGCGCACGCTACGGTTCGCCGGATGATTTCGCGGCCTTCGTCAACGCCTGCCACCAGGCCAATATCGGGGTCATCCTCGACTGGGTGCCGGCGCATTTCCCGACCGATGCCCATGGCCTGGCGCAATTCGACGGCACCGCGCTGTACGAATACGGCAACCCCCTGGAAGGCTTTCACCAGGATTGGGACACCCTGATCTACAACCTGGGGCGCACCGAAGTCCACGGCTTCATGCTGGCTTCGGCGTTGCACTGGCTCAAGCATTTCCACATCGACGGCCTGCGGGTCGATGCCGTGGCCTCGATGCTCTACCGCGACTATTCGCGCAAGGCCGGCGAGTGGGTGCCGAACCGTCACGGCGGCCGGGAAAACCTGGAGGCGATCGACTTCCTGCGCCACCTCAATGACGTGGTGGCCCTGGAAGCGCCGGGCGCTTTGGTGATTGCCGAAGAGTCCACCGCCTGGCCCGGGGTCAGCCAGAGTACCCAGCAGGGCGGCCTGGGGTTTGCCTACAAGTGGAACATGGGCTGGATGCACGACTCCCTGCATTACATCCAGCAGGACCCGGTGTACCGCGCCCACCACCACAACGAGCTGAGTTTTGGCCTGGTGTATGCCTGGTCCGAGCGGTTTATCCTGCCGATCTCCCACGATGAAGTGGTGCACGGCAAGCATTCGCTGATCGACAAGATGCCGGGCGACCGCTGGCAGAAATTCGCCAACCTGCGGGCTTACCTGAGTTTCATGTGGGCCCATCCGGGCAAGAAGCTGCTGTTCATGGGCTGCGAGTTCGGCCAGTGGCGCGAGTGGAACCACGATCAGCAACTGGACTGGTACCTGCTGCAATATCCGGAGCACCGTGGGGTGCAGAAGCTGGTGGGCGACCTCAACCGCCTGTACTGCCAGGAGCCGGCGCTGCACGACCAGGACGATGCACCCCAGGGCTTCCAGTGGCTGATTGGTGATGACGCGATCAACAGCGTGTATGCCTGGTTGCGCTGGAGCAAGGACGGCAAGCCGTTGCTGGTGGTGGCCAACTTTACCCCGGTGCCGCGTCAGGCCTACCGCATCGGCGTGCCGTTCGCCGGGCGTTGGAGCGAAGTGCTCAACAGCGATGCCGAGACCTACGCCGGCTCCAACTACGGCAACTCCGGCGGCGCCTTCACCGAAGACGTCGCCAGCCATGGCCAGGCGCTGTCCCTGGTGCTCAACCTGCCGCCGTTGGCCGTCCTCATCCTGCGCCCCGAAGCCTGACCGTCGTCGCAGCCTCGCGCAGCGGTAGCCGCTGCCGCAGGCTGCGCCGGCCGTCATGGATACGGAGATAGTCCAGACCTGCCTCGGCGTCCATCAGGGCCAGCGCAGCCTCGCGGAGCTAGGCAGCGGCTACAGGGTTGCAGCGGCTACCCGCTGGCCGTCATGGCGTTCAGAGGTGGATTTCGACGGACAGGGGCAGGTGGTCCGAGAGGTGAGTCCAGGGTCGGTTGCCGAGGATTTTCGGTTCATGGCTGCTGGCGTTGCGCAGGTAGACCCGGTCCAGGCGCAGCAGGGGAAAGCGCGCCGGGTAGGTCTTGGCCGGGCGGCCGTTGTGGCGTTCGAAGGCTTCGTGCAGGTCGGCGCGTTTGGCCAGGGTGGCGTTGCCGTGCAACTGCCAGTCGTTGAAGTCGCCGGCGATGATCACCGGTGCATCTTCCGGCAGGGATTCGAGCAATTGGCAGAGCAGGGCCAGTTGCAGTTGCCTGTGGCTCTCCAGCAGGCTCAGGTGCACACAGATGGCATGCACCTCGGCGTGCCCCGGCACCTCCAGCACACAGTGCAGCAGGCCACGGCGCTCGGGGCCGGTGATCGACACATCGAGGTTGCGAAACTGCCGGATCGGGTACTTGGACAGTAACGCATTGCCGTGATGGCCATCGGGGTAGACCGCATTGCGCCCGTAGGCGAAGTCGCTCCACATGCTGTCGGCAAGAAACTCGTACTGCGATTGCTGCGGCCAGTTTTCATGGCGCGACGCGTGCCGGTCATGTTCGCCCAGCACTTCTTGCAGAAACACCAGGTCGGCACCGGTGCTGCGTACCGCCTCGCGCAGTTCCGGCAGGATGAAGCGGCGGTTGAAGGCGGTGAAGCCTTTGTGGGTGTTGACCGTCAGGATCCGCAACCGGTGGATCGCAGGGGCCCGGTCCTGGGGGGCGGACTCAATGGGGCGCCCGGGGGGATGACTGCTCACGCTCACTCCTTTTGATCAGTGCCAGTTACTTATGCGACTGATAGCGCGCCCGTCAGTTCAGGTTTTTCATGGGTTGCCTGGCCCCGTGGCTACATCAGAATGATCTCGTAGGGCTGGCGCAGGCGCTCCAGCAGCACCGCCGACAGTGCCGGAGCCAGGCCGATCTTCGGGTCGCCCTGCAACTGGCTGGCATAGGCGTGGGCGGCATGCCGCTTGCGGGCCACGGTCCAGGTGTCCAGGCGCAGCTTGCGCGCGCGCGGCCAGGGGATCTGGTACTCATCGCGCAGGGCCCGGTGCCAGACCCCGACCGGCAATTCAAAGTGACGTGCCCCGACCTGGGCTGCGGCCTTGGCGGTGGCACGGCCGACGGCTTCGTGATCGGGCGGGCCGTCTTCGCACCAGGTGCTGAACACCACGTCGTCGTGGCGCAGGTAGCGGCTGATGAACTGGCTGAGCTGATGCTCGCGGGCGGCGAGGGCGTTATCGGTAAAGCCGCCGCGGATCCACTTCAGGCTGTGCAGGGGCAGGCCCAGGCGCCTCAGGGCCTCGGCGCTTTCCTGGGGACGGAACACGCTCAGGCGGCGCTCCGACCACAGTTCCGAGCCCGGGTGGCTGGCGCTGCCATCGGTGACGGAAATCAACTGCAAAGGGTGCCCGTGGTGCGCCAGCACTTGCAGCAGGCCGCCGCTGGCGATGACTTCATCCCCCGGGTGCGGGGCGACGACCACGGCCCGGGCGCCGGCGGGCACCAGGCTGGCGAGGTGAATCGGCGGCACGTCGACCAGTTGCCGCGTACCGTTCCAGATCTGGTTCGGCCAGTGGTTTTCTATAACGGGTATGGATTTCATCGGTGTCACATCCCTGTTCCTGGCAGTCTGCGGCAGCACATCTGGCGCTGGCCGGCAGCCTTGGGTTCGCACGCACGCCAATGTGTCGACGACAGTTTGGCGTGAAGTACCGGCGCTCCAGACCTTGGATTGCCGTATTTGCGCGGGGGCAATCATACACAGCCCGCTCGCGCCTACGCAGCGCCGTGGCGGTTTTTTCTCCGGCACGGCATGCGGTTTTCACCATAGTCGGTAAATCCGCGGTGTGCAGGCCGGCCTGACGGGCGACCGCCACCGGCCTGGGTCAGGCCGGTGCCACCAGGCTTTTCAGGTAATCGCCGAAGCCGCCACGGGCGCGGCTGTCGAGGCGGGCGCTGGTGATGACCTGCGGTCGATGGCTCCAGGCGATGCTGGCACCGCAGCGCTCCAGCTGGCGCACCAGTTGCACGTCTTCATCGCAGGCCAGGGGTTCGAAGCCCCCGGCGCGGCGGTAGGCCTCGGCACTGATGCCCAGGTTGGCGCCGTGGATATGCCGATGATCGTCACGGGCCTGATAGGCCTGGTGATAACGGATCTGCGCCTGGGAGTCGAAGCCCTGGCTCCAGACGTCGACAGTCACGGTGCCGCACACCGCGTCGGTACCCAGGGCCAGTTGCGCCACCAGCCAGTCGGGGGCGACCCGGCTGTCGGCGTCGGTGCAGGAGATCCAGCGCGCACCCTGTTCCAGCAGGCGATGGGCACCCGCCGCCCGGGCCTGGCCGACGTTTCGGGCACTGAGCGCCAGGCTCTGCACCGGGTGCTCGCCGACGATCTGCGCCGAGTTGTCGCTGCAACTGTCGAGGACCACCAGGATCTGCACCGTTTCGCCGCCCAGGCTCGGGTGGCTGCCGGCATGCAGTGCGGCTTGCAGGCAGTGCTCCAGGTACTGCTCTTCGTTGTGGGCCGGAATCAGGATGCCGATCATCGCAGCCCCTCCAGGATGGCCACCGAATCCGCCTCGCGGCTCCAGAGGTCGAGCATGAAATCGGCCTCCTGATGCTCCAGCAGGCGCGGCAGTTGCAGCTGGCGGTGCAACTGGTCGTGAACCTGGCCGGCATCCAGTGGGCAGCCGGCGATGGGCGGGCGCCAGTGGCAGGCCAGCAACTGGCCGTCCGGGGTCAGGGAGCGCAGGGCCTGACGGATCAAGTGCGAGAGGTCGGCGGCGTCCAGGTAGTAGCCGATTTCGCTGAGCACGATCAGGTCGAAGCGCTGGTCCGGCCAGTCCCTGGGCAGCCGCCCCTGGAACACCTGGGCATGGGCAAAGGGCTGCAGGCGCTGTTCGGCCAGGCTCACCGCCGCCGCCGCGGTGTCGCAGCACAGCAGACGCTCGCAGCGGGTCGCCAGCTCGGCGCTGAGTTCGCCATTGGCGCAGCCCGGCTCGAAGACACTGCGGTAGCGTCGGCGCGGCAGACAGGCCAGGGTCAGGGCCCGCTTGCGCTGTTCGTACCAGCGTTCGCGAAACGACCAGGGATCGGCGCTCTGGGCGAACAGCTCATCGAAGTAGCGGTTGCCGACGCTCATACGAACACCACTTCAAAGGATTGCAGCAGGCGCTCGATGATATGGGGCGCCAGGACTGGCGGCAGGCCGATCTGCGGGTCGCCTTCCAACTGGCTGGCAAAGGCATGGATCGCGTGGCGCTTGCGGGCCACCAGCGAGGGCTCGAGCTGCAGTTTGCGCGCACGCTGCCAGGGTATCTGCTGGTCTTCGGGACCGGCCCAGTGCCAGGTCCACACCGGCAGTTCATGGAACGCCGCGCCCACCGCCCGCGCCGCTGCCGCACTGGCACGGCCCACCGCTTCATGGTCGCAGTGGCCGTCTTCGCGCCAGGTGCTGAACAGCACGTCGGTGGGCCGCAGGTAGCGCTGGATAAACGCCGTCAGGCGCGGCTCATCGGCGGCCACCTGGCTGTCGCTGAAACCGCCTCGCAGCCATTGCAGGCGGTGCAGGGGCAAGTCCAAGCGGCGCAGGGCCTCGGCCGATTCCTGAGGGCGTACCGCGCTCAGCCGCTCCACCGGCCAGCGCGCCGAACCGGGGTGGCTGGCGCTGCCGTCGGTGACCGAAATCAGCAGCAGCGGTCGACCACTGTTGGCCAAGAGTTGCAGCAGGCCGCCGCAACCGAGGATTTCATCATCCGGGTGCGGCGCGATGATCACTGCACGGTGCCCCGGGGGCACCAGTTCGTCGCAGCTGATCGATGCCAGTTGCGCCAGGTGCGTGGAGTTCTGCCACTGCTGCAACGGCGTGCCGTGGCCGACGATAGGGTTGGGTTTCATAGTTGCCATGCTCCTTCTGGCTGGTTGGCGACCTGTTCGCCCAAGGCGGCCAGGTCACGCTCGGCATGACTTTGGCGCAGGTACACCGGCAGGTCGGCCAGCAATTGGGCGAAGCGCCCGTCCTGGCAGTAGGGGCCGGCGCCCAGGGCCCGGCCGACGTGCTGCAGCACGCACTCGACGCTGGCCTCGGTCACTGCCCGGGCGCGACGTGCCAGCAGCGCGGCATCGGCTTTTGGCCCGTGGTCAATGGCCTGGGCGCTTTCCCGCAGGACGCTGGCGCTGGCCTGCAAGGCGCTGTCGACGGCGCCGAGATGGGCCAGGGCATGGGGTTCCTGGCGCGTGGCGCAGAGCTCAAGCAGGCGTTGGGCGATGGCGCGCGCCGCGCCATGCCAGCAGGCGGCGATACCGATGCCGCCCTGCCAGAAGCCGGGGCGCCGCAGGTAGTCGCCGGGGCCGCCGACCTGTTGCGCCTCGGCCTGGTCCAGGTTGACCACCAGGCTGGCGCTGCTGGCCATGCCCACTGCGTGCCAGCCCTCGGCGTCCAGGGTGACCCCGGGTTGTTGGAGCTCGACACACATCAACTGCTGCTGGCCGTCCGCATCCCAGGCGGTCAGCAGGCCATGACTGAGGACCGCCGCCCCGGAGCACCAGGCCTTGCTGCCCTGGAGCCGCCAGCCGTCGCCATGGCGCCGCACCTCGACCCGCGCCTGGGGCGGCTCGGCGGCCCAGGTGCCGAGGGTGGCGCCCGGCGGCGGGCTGGCGCCGAGTTCGGCGAAGATGGCCAGGGCATCGGTATGGCCTTCGTACAATTTGCACAGCCCCAGGTCGTGGCCACCGACCGCCGCCAACTGGCGCCAGCGTCGCAGGGTGGCGCCCTGGCCGGGCAGGGGCAGGCGGTCCAGACCGAGTTCGACCATCCGCCGCAACTGGCGGCCATGGTCCTCGGCGCTGGGGGCGCCTATAGGCAAGCCTTGCAGGTAACGCTCCAGGTCCATATCAGTCGTCATCCTCGCGTTGCAGTTCGAAAAACAGCAGCGAGCGGCCGGTCACCGAATACTCGTGGCCGAACTGGAAGCGTTCCTGGCCGCGTACCGCCGGCTGGTTGGTGTCGATCATGCACGTCCAGAACTCGCCCTGGGGCACTTCCGGCAGCCTGAAGTTGACGATGTCGTGGTGCGAATTGACCACCAGCAGCACCGTGGCATCGGCCCCCGGACGCAGGATCCCGGTTTCCTGGGCACGACCGTCGAGCAGCATGCCCAGACAGCGGCCATTGGCGTCCTGCCATTGCTCGGTACTCATTTCATTGCCATCCGGCGCCAGCCAGGTCACGTCCTTGACCCCGATGTCTTCGTTGTATTCGCCCACCAGGAAT
The DNA here is from genome assembly GCF_049199125.1 of Pseudomonas sp. QD4. Classification (NCBI taxonomy): domain Bacteria; kingdom Pseudomonadati; phylum Pseudomonadota; class Gammaproteobacteria; order Pseudomonadales; family Pseudomonadaceae; genus Pseudomonas; species Pseudomonas sp. QD4. Next base: position 1,040,861 of record NZ_JBLZOM010000001.1, on the reverse strand, counting down.
CGCCCGCGGCGCAGGATCGGGTAGGCCATGCGCAGCTTGATCAGGCGCTTGACGAACTTGAGCAGCGACTTGCCGTCATCATCCAGCTCCCAGTTGATCCAGCCGATCTCGCTGTCTTGGCAGTAGGCATTGTTGTTGCCGTGCTGGGTGCGGGCGAACTCGTCGCCGGCCACCAGCATCGGCGTGCCCTGGGCCAGCAGCAGGGTGGCGAAGAAGTTGCGCATCTGGCGCAGGCGCAGGGCATTGATTTCCGGGTCGTCACTGGGGCCTTCGACGCCGTGGTTCCAGGACAGGTTGTTGTTGCTGCCGTCCTGGTTGTTTTCGTCGTTGGCCTCGTTGTGCTTGTCGTTATAGGACACCAGGTCATGCAGGGTGAAACCGTCGTGAGCGGTGATGAAGTTGACCGAGGCGTACGGCCGGCGCCCGCGCTGGTTGAACATTTCGCCGGAGGCGGTCATGCGCCCGGCAAAGTCTGCCAGTTGACCGTCGTCGCCTTTCCAGAAGGCGCGCACGGTGTCGCGGAACTTGTCATTCCATTCGACCCAGCCCGGTGGGAAGCCGCCGACCTGATAGCCGCCAGGCCCGCAGTCCCAGGGCTCGGCGATCATTTTCACCTGGCGCAGCACCGGGTCCTGGCGGCAGGCGACGAGGAAGCTGTGGCGTTCGTCGAAGCCATCGTGGTAGCGGCCGAGGATGGTTGCCAGGTCGAAGCGGAAGCCATCGACGTGCATTTCCGTGGCCCAGTAGCGCAGCGAGTCGGTGACCATCTGCAATACGCAGGGGTGGCTCAGGTCCAGGGTGTTGCCGGTCCCGGAATCGTTGATGTAGAAGCGCTTGTCGTCGGGCATCAGGCGATAGTAGGAGGCGTTGTCGATGCCGCGCATGGACAGGGTCGGGCCTTGTTCGTTGCCCTCGGCGGTGTGGTTGTAGACCACGTCCAGGATCACTTCCAGATTGGCCTCGTGCAGGTGCGCGACCATCTCCTTGAACTCGGCGATCTTGCCGCTGGCCAGGTAGCGCGGGTCGGGAGCGAAGAAGGCGATGCTGTTGTAGCCCCAGTAGTTGGTCATGCCCTTGTGCAGCAGGTGCTGGTCATTGACGAAGGCGTGGATCGGCAGCAACTCCACCGACGACACCCCGAGCTTGCGGATGTGCTCCAGGACGTCATCCACCATCAACCCGGCGAAGGTGCCACGCACATTCTCGGGGACGGCAGGGTGGCGCATGGTGAAGCCGCGCACGTGGGTCTCGTAGATGATGGTCTTGTCCCAGGGCACGCTGACCCGCTGGTCGTTGCCCCAGGTGTGAGCCGGGTCGATGACCTTGCTCTTGGGCACGAAGGGCGCGCTGTCCCGTTCATCGAAGCTGAGGTCGGCGTCAGGGTGGCCGATGGTGTAGCCGAACAGCGCTTCGGACCACTTCAACTCGCCCACCAGTTGCTTGGCGTAGGGGTCGATCAGCAGCTTGTTGTGGTTGAAGCGGTGGCCGTTGGCCGGGTCGTAGGGGCCGTAGACCCGGTAGCCGTAGATCAGCCCCGGATGGGCGTCGGGCAGGTAGCCGTGGTAGATCTCGTCGGTGTATTCCGGCAGCTCGATGCGTTCGAGTTCGACTTCACCGGTGGCATCGAACAAGCACAGTTCAACCTTGGTGGCGTTCGCGGAAAACAGCGCGAAGTTGACACCCAGGCCATCCCAGGTCGCGCCCAGCGGAAAGGGCAAACCTTCGCGAATGCGCGAGGCTTCGGGTTCTGGCTGGGGCGCGGCGGATTTTTTTGGCGTGCTCATAGGTGCTCCTGCAAAGGGGTTACAAAACGGGCTGAGGGTTTTTTCCGGGCAAGCGATTCCCCTGTGGCGCTCAGGCACGCCACGCGTTCAAGACATTAAAAAAAAGGCCGGGCCCGGACTCGGATCCGGGCGCGGGAACCGGACGTCAGCTGGCCGGTGGTTTGCGGGTTGCGCGGGGCTTCTTCGGCGCCTCGGATTTTTCTCCGGGCGGGACCACCAGCGTGCTGGCAGCTGCCGGCTTGGCCTTGGGTTTGGCGGCGGGCTTTTGTGCGGGCTTGGCCGCCGGCTTGGCTTTGCTGGCCTTGGGTGGCTTGCTCGGGGCCAGGGCCTCGGCTTCGGCCAGCTTGCGTGCCATCTCCCAGTGACGGGCTTCCTGGCCCTCGGGCTGGCCTTCGGATTCCCAGATTTGATAGGCAAACTCGCGAATGCGTTTATCGTCTGTGCTCATCGCAATGCTCCTGAAACTGACTCAAGTTTGGATGAAGAGGTTGACCGGGAAATCCCGCAGTGCGGAACTGATTAGCAGGTCCTTGTGGTGTGTGACTGCACCCGTTGAAAAAAGTCCCTTCAGGTTTTGTTGTGGAGCGGCGAACGGTAGATGCACCTTCGTATCGCCCCAATCCAGCGCGTGGATTCTGGGTGTTGCGCTGCTATCCAGCAGCGTGGCGGCCAGCCTTGGCACCAGGATCACCGCCCATTGCCCGTGCAGTTCCCGGGCAAAGGCCAGCACCTGGTCGGCATGCTCGCCGCTGACCTGCAGCGGCTGGTAACGACCCCGGCGAAACAGCTCCGGGTACTGCGCACGACGTTGCAGGACCTGGGCGATCAATGCCTGTTTGATCTGCCCGTTGCGCCATTCCTGCAGCAGATGTTCCGGGTCGGCGGCGGCCTGCAGCGCCTGTTGCCGGGCACTGAAATCCACGGGCCGGCGGTTATCCGGATCCACCAGGCTGAAGTCCCAGAACTCATCACCCTGATACAGATCGGGCACTCCCGGTACGCTCATGCGCAGCAAGGATTGAGCCAGGCTGTTGAGGGCACCGGCCGGGGCGATGGCATGGGCCGCGTGGCAGATCGCCGTGCGCAGCGCCAGGCCTTCGGGCGCCAGCAGCAGCGCCCGCAGAAACTCGCCCATGGCCTGTTCGTAACCGTCGTTGGCGGCGGCCCAGCTGCTTTGCAGCTTGGCTTCGCGCAGGGCTTTTTCCTGCCATTGCCACAGGCGCTCGGCGTAGCGTTCGAGCCCGGCCTGATCGTCTGCGCGCAACTCCAGCGGCCAACTGCCGAGCAGGGCCTGGTACAGAATCAACTCGTCGCCGGCCGAGGGCGCCACCGGGTCGCGGCGCAGGGCCTGGGCCAGGCTGCGCCACTGCTCGACCTGTTCGACGTACCACGGCGCGCGCTCGCTGAGCACCGCCAGGCGGGCGCGGCTGTCTTCACCGCGTTTGTGGTCGTGGGTGGCAGTGGCCAGGAGGTTGTCGGGGAAGTCCCGCAGGCGCTCTGCGCATTGGCGATGGAAGTCGGCCGGGGGGGCGCTGAACTGTTCGGTGCTGAACCCCACGTCATTGCGCGACAGCAGCACCGCCGAGCGATAGAACGCGGTGTCTTCCACGGCCTTGGCTGCTGCCGGCGAGGTCAATTGCTGGAAGCGCACGCAGGCATGCTTGAGCAGTTTGCGCGAGCGCCCGGGCGGCAGCTGGCGCCAGCCCTGGCCACCGAGCCAGCGTTCCAGGTAGTCAAGTACTGGCCAGTCGGCTTCGCCCAGGGAGCTTCTGGCACCGTCCAGGGCCTGCTGGAAAAAAACCTGGTCCTGCGTCGAGCGCCCGCAGGCACTGATATAGGTGCGGTACACCGGGAAGTGCACGATCAGCTCCTGCAACGCCCGGCGAATTGCACCCAGGGTCAGGTCGCGGCTCATCACATCCTGCCGCGCCACTTGCAGCAGGGCCTGGGCCACGCTTTCAAAGTCACCGGCCAGTGAGCCGTTGAGGATCTGCTGGCGCGCCAGCCGTGCCTCGTCGATAAAAGCCGCCGGGCGCTCGCTGTGCCGGCTCCAGAGCTCGGCCAGTGGCGCCTGGCCCCGAGGGTCGTGTTGCAGCAGCGAGACCTGGTTCATGAACTCGTAACCGGTGCTGCCGTCGACCTTCCAGTCGCGGTGCAGGGTTTCGCCTTCGCCAAGGATCTTCTCCACGTAGATCGGCAAGTGCCGGCCCGGGCTCAGGGCATCGACCCGGCGCCGCAGCTTGCGGCAGTAGCCGCGCGGGTCGGCCAGGCCATCGATATGGTCGATGCGCAGGCCGTCCACCAGGCCCTGGCTGATCAGCTCGAAGATCTTGGCGTGGGTGGCTTCGAACACGGCGGGGCGCTCGACCCGCAAGCCCCCCAATTCGTTGACGTCGAAGAAGCGCCGCCAGTTGATGTCGTCGGCCGCCGTGCGCCAGCTGGCCAGGCGGTAGCTTTGCTGTTCCAGCAGCGCGTGCAGGCGGGCAAAGCCTTCGGTCTGACGGGCGTCGTACAGGGCCAGGGTGCGCTCGACGGCCTGATGGATGGCCGGGTCCGCCAGCAGTTCGCGCAGCGCCTGTTGCAAGGGGCGCGCCTGGGCATGGGCGTCGGGCCGGTAGCGCAGGGTGCTGAATTGATCGGCCAGGGCCTTGAGCGTCTCGGCCTGCTGGGTGCTCAACTGGGCGTCGGGTTTGAGCAGTTCGCCGTAGTCGCTGGGGCAGATCGGGAAGCGATGATCGTAGTGCTGGGCGTGGAACTCACCCTGCTCGGCGTCCAGTTGCAGCACCAGGCTGCCTTCCTGCAGGACCGTGCCGTAGTCATTGCCCAGGAACGGCAGCAGCAGTTGCCCCTCCATCAAGGGGTCGGGGGAGTGCCACTGAATATCGAAGAACTCGCCGTAGGGACTCAGGCGCCCCCATTGCAACAGGTCCAGCCACCAGGGGTTATCGGCGCCGCCGACGGCCATGTGGTTGGACACGATGTCCAGAATCAGGCCCATGCCGTGTTGCCGCAGGCTGGCCACCAGGCGCTTGAGGGCCGCTTCGCCGCCCAGTTCGGGGTTGACCCGGGTCGGATCGACCACGTCATAGCCGTGCATCGAGCCGGCCCGGGCGCACAGCAGCGGCGAGGCATAGACGTGGCTGATGCCCAGTTCGGCGAAATAGGGCACCAGCGGCACTGCGTCGTCCAGGGTGAAGCCTTTATGAAACTGCAGGCGCAGGCTGGCCCGCAGCAGGGGTTCGAACGCTGGGCTCATTGGTCACGCTCGACAGCCTGTTGCCGGGCGCAGGCCAGCAGTTCCAGGCGCCGCGCGGCATCCGGGTCGTCCAACAGCTCACGGGCCGGACGCGCCAGGCGCCGGCGCCAATTGGGGTGGCTGTCGGTGGTGCCGGGCAGGTTGGGCTGCTCGTCGACACCCAGGGCATCCTCCAGCGGCAACAGCACCAGGGGCGCGCGGGTATGGCCCAGAAAACGCACGCTGGCATCCACCACTTCATCGGCTTCGTGGGCGTGCTCGCGAAAACTCTGCGGGTCCTGGTCCAGGGCCTGACGCAGGCCGTTGCGCTCGTGCTGGCGATGCTCGCGCCAGTGGGTGGCGCCGTTTTCATCCACCAGGCCCAGGCGCAGGTTCCAGTCGATGTCGCGGCCATGCCACCAGCCATTGAGGGTGGGCAGGTCATGGGTGCTGGTGGTGGCCAGGGCGTTGTCGGGCCAGTCGAGGATGGGTTTGAAATGGCAGCCGTGGTCCTGCTCGAACAACAGTACCCGCATGCCGAGAATCGAGCGCGCCGCGAGTTTTTCCCGCAGGCCGTCGGCCACCGTGCCCAGGTCTTCGCCGAGGACGATTGCCTGGTGCCGATGGGATTCCAGGGTCAACAGGCGCAGCAGGTCGTCCACCGGGTAATACAGGTAGGCACCGTCGCTTGGCGGCGAGCCCAGGGGGATCACCCACAGCCGTTGCAGGCCCATCACATGGTCGATGCGCAAGCCGCCGGCATGGGCGAAGTTGGCCCGGAGCATTTCGATAAAGGCGTGGTAGCCGTTGCGCACCAGGCCCTCGGGGGAGAACGCCGAGATGCCCCAGCCCTGGCCCTGGCGGTTGAGAATGTCGGGGGGCGCGCCCACGGTCAGTTCTGCCAGCAACTCGTCCTGGCGACTCCAGGCCTGGCTGCCGCCACCGTCGGCACCCACCGCCAGGTCGGCGATCAGGCCGATGCCCATGCCGCTGCTGCGGGCCGCACTCTGGGCGCGGGCCAGGCCACGGTCGATGAGCCATTGGCAGAAGGCGTAGAAGCCGATTTCCCCGGCGTTTTCTTCGGCAAAGCGTGCCAGTTCAGGGCTGCGCGGGTTGCGCCAGGCCTCGGGCCAGTGGCGCCAATCGAGGCTTTCGCCACGGGCGCTGCGCTCCGCTTGCAGGGCTTCGAAGCGGCAGTGGTTTTCCAGGGCTTCGCCGCTGGCGTGGCGGAAACTGGCAAAGTCTTCGTGCAACGGGTGCTGCCCGCTGCCAAAGCTCCGGTACAGCTCGCGCAGCAGGGTCTGTTTGGTTTGCGCTGCCAGGGGCCAGTCGATCAGGGGTTGTTGTTCCAGCTGGTGCAGGGTCTCGCTAAGACCGCAGGCGTCGATCGCGCTCTGCCAGGCGTGCTCGCCGAGAATGCTCTCCGGCGCACAATACAGGCTGTTGAGAAACAGGCGGCTGGAGGGTGAATAGGGGCTGTAACGGCTGCTGTCGCTGCTGAACATGGCGTGCAGCGGGCTGATGGCCAGGGCATCGGCGCCGCGCTCGCCGGCGACCCGCGCCAGCTCTTCCAGGGTCTGGGTATCGCCGAAACCGCCATCTCCGGTGCGGCGCAACGAGTACAGCTGGACACTCAGGCCCCAAGCCCGGGGCGTCGGCTGGTCCACGGCATCGGCCACGCTGTGGCAGTGCTCGGGCGCCACGGCCAGGGTGAAGTGCTGGTCATCGATGCTCACGGCCTGGTAACCCACCGGCACCAGTCCGGGCAACACGGCGTCGGCGTCGAGTTTGAGGTTGAGGATCGAACCGTCTTCGAGGTGAATTTCACAGGGGCTGTGGGGCGCAAAATAGTGCGCCAGGTCCAGGCCCTGGCCGGCATCCGCGGTCAACAGCGGCGGCAGGTGCCGGGTCTGTTGCACCGCTTGCAGTTGCAGCAGGCTTTGTTCGATTTCCTCATCGGTGTCGGCGGGGTGGCCGAGGCCTTTGAGGACGGCGCGCAGTACGCGCGGTTCGACCCGCTGCGGACGGCCGTTGGCGTCGATCCAGTCGACGGCCAGGCCAGCTCGGCTGGCCAGTATTTCCAGGTGCGCATCGCTCATGGACGCTCTCCATCAAGGGGTGCGGAAGGGGGTACGGCGGTCAGGCTGACCCGCGCGCTGTAGCCGCCGAGGCGGCCGGGGTGCATGCAGGCCGGATCCTGGGCCGGGTATTGGAACAGTGGCCGGGCATCGTCGAGCGGGGGCAGGGCCACGCTGTCGGCGCCGAGGTTGAGGTCGATGCGCAGCAGGCTGCCGTCGCCCAAGCGCCAGCGGGCACTGACCGCGCCTTCGGCCAGGACTTCCGCGCCCAGGGCCAGGGCCCCCGGCAGCCGCGGGATGATGTACTGGTGGCGCAGGCCCAGCAGGTGCTGGTACAGGGCGCGGGTTGCCGCTCCCTGTTCCGGGCTGGCCTCGGGCCTTGAAGCGTGGAAGGTGGACGCCGCGTTGGGGTCGGGGATCCGTTCCCGTTGCTGCGGATCGGCGAACACGCTGAAGTCGGCGAATTCATTGCGTCGGCCTTCACGCACGGCGTCGGCCAATTCACCGTGGTGACTGGTGAAAAACAGGAATGGCTCGGTCGCCGCGTTTTCGTCGCCCATGAACAACAGCGGGATCATCGGCGACAGCAGCAGCAACACCGTGGCCGCCTCCAGGGCCTGGGGCGGCGCCAGGCGGTTCAGGCGTTCGCCAAAGGCGCGGTTGCCGACCTGATCGTGGTTTTGCAGAAACAGCACAAAGGCACTGGGCGGCAGATGGCCGCTGGGCTCGCCGCGAGCGTTGCCGTGGCGGGTGCGGTGGCCCTGGTAGACAAACCCCTGGCTCAGGCAGCGCGCCAGCTTGGCCGTGGGTTGTTCGGCAAAGTCGGCGTAATAGGCGTCGGTTTCACCGGTCAGCAGCACGTGCAGGGCGTTGTGCCCGTCGTCGTTCCACTGCGCATCGAAACCCTGTTCGAGGAGGCTGGCCTGGTTGAATTCGTTTTCCAGGTTGAGCCACACCTGCCGTCCCGGGGCGACCTGGCTGCGCACGCGACGCGCCAGCTCCTGGAGGAAGTCCGGGTTGTCGATGGCGTGCACCGCGTCCAGGCGCAGGCCGTCAAAGCGGTATTCGAGCAGCCACATCAGGGCATTGTCGATAAAGAAGTCGCGAACCTCGCGGCGGCGGAAGTCGATGGCCGCGCCCCAGGGGGTGTGTCGGTCTTCGCGAAAGAAGCGTTTGGCGTAATGGTGCAGGTAGTTGCCGTCGGGGCCGAAGTGGTTGTAGACCACGTCGAGGATCACCGCCAGGCCCAGGCCGTGGGCGCTGTCGATCAGGAACTTGAGGTCCTCTGGCGAACCATAGGAGGCTTGCGGCGCATAGGGCAGGACCCCGTCGTAGCCCCAGTTGCGGCTCCCCGGGAACTGCGCCAGCGGCATCAGTTCGATGGCGGTGATGCCCAGCCGCGCCAACTCAGGCAGCCGTTCTGCCACCGCGCGATACCCACCGAGCACCCCCACGTGCAGCTCGTAAATCACCGCCTGGTGCCAGGGCCGGCCCTGCCAGAGTGGGTGTTGCCACTCGTAGGCGAGGGGGTCGACCACCACGCTCGGCGAGCCGATGTCGCCGGCCTGGAAGCGGGAGGCCGGGTCAGGCACCTCCAGTTCGCCATCGATCTTGAACCGATAGTGACTGCCGGCCGGGCAGCGGGCCTGCAGCACATGCCAGCCCTCGGCCTGAGGCTGCATGGGCAGGGAACGCCCATCTTGCAATTCAACCTTTACTTCATGTGCATCAGGCGCCCACAAGGCGAAGCGGGTATGTTCCGCATCCAGCATGATCGCGCCGTGGGGCCAGGTTTCCAGAGTCCTTGACGGCATCCATGTGGCCTCTTATTTGTGCATCGATTTACCCAGCGCCTTGGCAACCAGTTGTTCATAGAGTTCGGCGTAGGGTTCGACCGCCTTGCACCAGTTGAAGGGTGCGGCCATGGCCCGGCAGCGCATGGCATTGAGCAGTTCGGGGTAGGCGAATACCTTGAATGCCCGTTGCAGGGCTTCTTCGTAGCTGGGCACGGTGGACTCGTCGAACAGGAACCCGGTCACGCCGTTTTCGATGGTGTCGGCCAGGCCCCCGGTGTTGCGTGCCACCGGCAACGAGCCGAAGCGCTGGGCGTACATCTGGCTCAGGCCGCAAGGCTCGTAGCGCGATGGCATCAGCAGAAAGTCGCTGCCGGCAAACATGCGTCGGGCGTCGGTTTCGTTAAAGCCGATATGCACCCCGATCTGCCCTGGAAAACGCTGGGCCAGGGCGCGCATGGCCTGTTCTTCTTCCGGCTCGCCACGGCCGATGATGGCGATCTGGCCACCTGACTTGACGATAAACTCGGCCACGCCTTCGGTGAGGTCCAGGCCCTTCTGGTAGACCAGGCGCGAGACCACGGCGAACAGCGGGCCCGACGAATCGTCGAGGCCGAACATCTGCCGTACATGGTCGGCGTTGACTGCCTTGCCGTCCCAGTCGCCAATGCCGAATGGGCGGAACAGGTGCGGATCGCTGGTGGAATCCCAGCTTTCGTCAATGCCGTTGGGGATACCGCTGAGCAGGCCCTGCTGGGTCTTGCTGGCCAAAAAGCCGTCAAGCCCGCAGCCGAAGGCCGGGGTGGTGATTTCCTGGGCGTAGGTGGCGCTGACCGTGGTGATGTGGCTGGAGTAGGCCATGCCGGCCTTGAGGAACGACAGCTTGCCGTAGAACTCCATGCCTTCCTGTTGCAGGGCATGTTCGGGGATGCCCAGCTCCGGGCAGCAGGCCAGGCTGACCACGCCCTGATACGCCAGGTTATGGATGGTGAACAGGGTCGGGGTGCGTTGGCCGCGCCAGTGCATATAGGCCGGGGCCAGGCCGGCGGGCCAGTCGTGGGCATGCACCAGGTCGGGGCACCAGTGGATCTGCGCCAGGTTGGCGGCGATATCGGCGGCGGCCAGCCCCAGGCGCGCGAAGCGGATGTGGTTGTCCGGCCAGTCGCGGCCGTTGTTGGCGCCATAAGGCGTGCCTTCGCGCTCATAGAGCTCGGGGCAGATCAGAACGTAGATGACCAGGCCGTCGGGCATGTCCATGCGCCCGATCTTGCAGGCCGGCAAGGCCGCGTGGCCGCCCAGCTCACCGATGATATGGATCGGGTTTTCGCTGTGCAGCACCTGCGGGTAGCCGGGAATCAGGACCCGTACATCGTGCAGATGGGACATGGCCCGGGGCAGTGCCGCCGAGACGTCGCCCAGGCCGCCGGTTTTCACCAGGTCGGCGATTTCCGAGGTCACGAACAGGACTTTCTTGCGGTTGGGATTGATCCGATGAATCGGCGAAACCGTTTTGCCACCCGGAGCGAGCATGGACTTGTTGGCCGCTTCACTGGCCTGTGGCTGAGGTTGTTCTCCCTGGGTTTCCAATACGGCACTGATCATGTGTCTCTCCCATTTTATTGATCTGGTCCTGGTCTCACACCTGCACTGGCGCCGGTTCGCTGCCTGAATTGGGCCTGGATCCGGGCGCACAAGCGCTACGCAATGAAGAGCCAAGGCAGCCCATTGCGTCGAAGCAAAAAGGGTGAAAGGGGCATTGCAAGGATTGCACCAGTCGCTATGGCCCCACCTTTAAGCTGACCCAAGGGCTACAGCAAAAGTTTCGACTATTTTTCAGTAAAGGTGACTGTCCGGTCACTTTGTGAAAACCAGTCTAGGACAGAACCTAGAGCCTGGCAGGCGTGATCGGGGAATAAGTTCGACCGGCGGCGACAGCGGGCGCAAATAACCCGACGAAAGGTAGGGGCTGCACTGCGGGAGGGCGGACAGGTACGGCCAGTGGCGCGAAAAAGCACCGCCAGGAGCGAGGTCGCGGTGCGGGCGTCATTCCCCGCGCACGAAAGCGGTGCGTGGCTCTGACGCGGCGCCGGGCGCTCTAGTTGAGTGGGCGCAACGCTTGGCCGGCGTGCCAGGCCAGCAAGTCTTCGATCATCTGCCCATAAAACTGGCGGTAGTTGTTGCGGCTGACGTAGCCAAGATGGGGCGTGGCCAGCACCGTGGGCAGTTGCCGCAGGGGATGATCGGCGGGCAGTGGCTCCGGATCGAACACATCCAGCGCCGCGCCACCCAATCGGCCCTGTTGCAGGGCAGCGATCAACGCCGCTTCGTCGACGATCGGCCCGCGCGCGGTGTTCACCAGCAGCGCTGCAGGTTTCATCCAGCCCAGGGCCTGGGCGTCCACCAGGCCACGGCTGCGCTCGCTGAGCACCAGGTGCACCGAGAGCACGTCGGCCTGTTCAAACAGTTGCTGCTTGCTGACAGCGGTCACCCCGACCTCGGCGGCGCGCTCCGGGGTCAGGTTCTGGCTCCAGGCGATCACGCGCATGCCGAACACCTGGCCGAATTGCGCCACCCGCTGGCCGATACTGCCCAGGCCGAGAATACCCAGGGTCTTGCCATGCAGGTCGCCGCCCAGGCCTTGCTGCCAGCCGCCGTTGCGCAGGGAGGTGGCTTCGGCCAGCAGGTTGCGGGTGTGGGCCATGATCAGGGCCCAGGTCAGTTCGGGGGCGGCGTGCTTGTAGCTGTCGGTGCCGCACACCTGGATCCCCAGGCTGCTGGCCGCCGCGAGGTCGATGGCGGCATTGCGCATGCCGCCGGTCAGCAGCAGCTTGAGGCGCGGCAGGCTGCGCAGCAGGGCCGCGTCGAAGCGGGTGCGCTCGCGCATCACGCAGATCACCTCGAAATCCGTCAGGCGCTGGCTCAAGGTCGCGGTGTCGGCGGGGTAGTCATGGACAAAGGTGACCTCGCCAATGCCTTGCACTGGCGACCAGTCCACCACGTCACGGGCGACCTGTTGCCAGTCATCGATTACCGCAATCTTCAGCGTCATGGGACGGCTCCTGGGGCGGGGAGAATCTGCACGCTCAACCCGGTTCCTGCACGTCTGGACAGGGAGGGCGTAGCGGGTGGCAGACGATCTTGGCGCAAATCCGTTGCGAATTCCACGCCCCCGATTGGCATGGATTCAGGCGGTGATGCCCAGGGTCAGCAGGGCCAGCACGCCATAGCGTGCGCCTTTGGCCAGGGTCACGATCAGCAGGAAACGCTTGAGCGGCTCACCCATGACCCCGGCCACCAGGGTCAGCGGGTCACCGATGATGGGCACCCAGCTCAGCAGCAGCGACCAGTGCCCGTAGCGTTGGTAATGCACCCGGGCGCGCTCCAGGTGCCGGGGGCTGACCGGGAACCAGCGCCGGTTCTTGAAGCGTTCGAGGCGCCGCCCCAGCCACCAGTTGAGCAGCGAGCCGAGGACATTGCCCAAGGTCGCGCTGAGCAATAGCAGCCACGGCGCGTAGTGGGGGTTGAGCAGCAGGCCGACCAGCAGCGCTTCCGACTGCAGGGGCAGCAGGGTGGCGGCGCCGAACGCCGCGAGAAGCAGCCCGAGGTAGCCGAGGATCAATGGGCCGGGTAGTCCGCGACCACGACGTCCTGGCCGTCTTTGGTCAGGCCGATGACCTGGTAGGCGTCGGCGGGCATGCCGTCCATCTCCATGCCGGGCGAACCCATGGGCATGCCCGGGGCGGCGATGCCCCGCAGGTCGCTGCGGTTGCGCAGGGCCAGCACCTGCTCGGCCGGGACATGGCCTTCGACGAATTTGCCGTCAATCACCGCGGTGTGGCAGGAGGCCAGGCGTGGCGCCACGCCGAGGTGCTGCTTGACCGCGCTCATGTTGCTTTCAACGTGGTCTTCGACCTTGAAGCCGTTGGCTTCCAGGTGCTTGATCCACTCCTTGCAGCAACCGCAGTTGGCGTCGCGGTGCACTTCAATCGGGATGGGCGCGGCGGCCTGGGCCAGGGAAGTGACGAACAGGGCCGACAGGGCGGCCAGGCGCAGGGTGTTTTTCATGAAAGGTCTCGTGATCAAAAGGAGGTCCGGGGGGCGGTGCATTTTGAGCTTTTTTCGACCCGTCGCCGGGCACTTGTGTTTCAAGGTTATACAAACTACAGCCCGCCCTGTAGCCGCTGCCGCAGGTGTTGCTTGGGGGGAGATTGAACCGTGGTTGCTGACAGCTCACTGAGGGCGACATTACAGATTTGTCAGCGAGGCGGGATTTCCAGCTTGTGCTTGAGGTTATCCAGGGCCCGGTTCGATTGCTCCACCAGGCGCGAGTGGATGCCACCCAGGTTGAGGTCGGAGGTGTAGTGCAGGGTGCGCTTGAACAGGGTGGCGTTGCCCCGAGTCTGCAGTTGGTAATGCAGGGTGCCGTCGACGGCGATGGAGCTGAAAACCGCCTTGAATTCCCGGGGCGGGAGGGCGGTGATCACCCGGCAATTGAGGTGCACTTGCAGCCCGAGGAGGTCGATGACCCCGGTAAAGCGCTGGCCCAGGGGCAGGGAACCCGGGTGACCGGTACTGGCGCTGAGGGCCGTGGGGTGCCATTCGTGCCAGCGCTCGGGCTGGGTCACGTAGTCATAAACCTGGTCGATGCCTGCCTTTATATAGAGCTCATTGATGATGTGCTCGTCCAGCAGATGCGATTGGCGCTGTCCCATGCTGCACCTCCTTGTGACCGGAGCTGCAAATATAGCTGCACTGGCGCGCCACGCACGCCAGTGCAACCGACCGTTCAGCGGACTTTGAAGCGCGCCATCAGGGCGCTGACCCGGTTGTTGGCCTGCAGCAGGTTCTGGGTGTTGCTGGCGCTGGCCTGGCCGCTGTCTACCAGTTGCTCGACCATGTGCCGGATGCTGACCATGCTGCGATTGATCTCTTCGGTCACTGCGCTCTGTTGTTCGGCCGCGGTGGCGATCTGGGTGCTGAGGCTGTTGATCTGGTTGACCGAGCCGGCCATTTCATCCAGTCCGGAGTTGACCCTGGCCGTGGCGTCCGCCGCCGACTGGCAGCTGGTCTGGGTGTTTTCCATGGCGCTGACCGAAGAGCTGACGCCCAGGGTCAGGCGGTTGAGCATTTCGTTGATCTCCGAGGTGCTGGCCTGAGTGCGGGCGGCGAGGGCGCGCACTTCGTCGGCCACCACGGCAAAACCGCGGCCTTGCTCGCCGGCCCGGGCGGCTTCGATGGCGGCGTTCAGCGCCAGCAAGTTGGTCTGCCCGGCAATGGCGCCGATCACCCCGAGAATTTCGGTGATGCGCTGGGCATCCTGCTGCATGGCCTCGACCTTGTGGGTAGCGCTGGCCACTTCGTCAATCAGCGCCACCACGCTGCTCGACGCTTCGCCGACCACCACCCGCGAGCGTTCAGCGTGTTCGTTGGCGCGCTGGGTAAAGGCCGCGGTTTGGGCGGCATTGGCCGCGACGCTGTCCGCGGTGGCGCTCATTTCGGTAATGGCGGTGACGGTCTGGTCGGTTTCCGAGGCATGCCGCGCGAGGATCTGCGTGGTCTGGGTCGAGGTCTGTTGCAGTTGCTCCAGGCTGTTGGCCATGGCCCCGGTGGCCTCGGTCACCTCACCGATCATGTTCTGCAGGTAGACGATAAAGCGATTGACCGAATGGCCGATGGCCCCCAGTTCGTCTTCGGCGCGAATGGTGATGCGCCGCGTCAGGTCGGCATCGCCAGTGGACAGCGCGTCGATATTGGCCTTGAGCGCCTTCATCCGCTGCACCAGCTGGCGGATCGCGTACACCTGCAACAGCACCAGCAGCACGATCATCGGGATCTGCAACAGGCTCAGGGTGCTCAGCACGTCGTCACGCTGGGCGGTGATCAACTCGGTCGGCAGGGCGCTGGCCAGGAACCATGGGGAGCCCTCGATCGGGCGCATGAAGAAGGTGCTGGCGACCCCGGCGTTGTCAAACTCGACCCGCTGCAACGAGGCGTCGCGTCGCTCCAGCCCGGCCTTGACCTGGGCAGCGAACGGCGAGCTGGCGACCAGCTCGCTGATGTTCTTGAGCACGATCTGGCCGTTGATGCGCGAGCTGTTGCTGATGATCTTGCCGTCGGCCTCGACGATCAGCATCTCGGCCTTGAGGTCCTGTTCCTTGCGCGCCACCAGGTCGTTGAAAAAGCCCAGGGTCACGTCGATGGTCGCCACGCCGTACGGCACACCGTCCCGGGAAATGGCCATGGCGCAGTTGGTGCGCGGCTCGGCGCTGGCATCATCCTTGTAGGCGGCGGCCCAGGCACATTGTCCACGTGGGGTCTGCATGCCGCCCTTGTACCAGGACTGGTCGTAATAGTTGGGCGCCGGGTCGCTGTTCCAGAAGGTATTGATCGTGAGCTTGCCTGAGGCATCGCGGTGCCAGAAGGTGCTGTGCTTGTTGCGCCCCGGGGTGCGCTGGCCGGGCAGGGGCCAGATGCCGCCGCCAAACACTTTCAGCTCGCCGTATTGGTCCACCAGGCCCGGCAGGACCTTGTCGATGGTGTCGCTGTCGAGCAGGGGAATGGTCTGGGTGATGGTGCGTTGCTGGGCCTGGACCTTGTTCAGTTCGCCCTGGATCTGCTGGGCCACTTCGGCGATGCGGTTGAGGACCACCTGTTCTTCGGTGTGGCGCAGCTTGGGCGCCACCAGCTGGCTGATGCCGACGACCGTCAGCACGAACATCAGCAGGATGAACAGGACCAGAAACAACGTGTAGCGAGCTTGGATCGTGCGCAGTGCGGGCATTGGACCTGTCCTTTCGAAGCGTTTCTTATTATTCGAAGCGAGCGCCCCCTATCAGGGCTTCGTCAGGTTGTCGGCGTGGTTTTGCCCAGCTTTAGTACGCCCGTGCAAGAAAGTTATGGCCGTCGTCGCCTGATATCGCTGCGATGTATCCGAGACCGTTCAATTGCGCAGGCTGCAGGCCTTAAAATACGCTTGAAAAGGACCTGGAACACTTCGTGCTGATGAGTACAAGCCTTGCAGGACGGGGCTTGGCTGGTTTGTATCGAAAATGTACAAGAATTGTAAATTGCCGAAATAAAGCGTTGTTGGAGGGCGATGGCACGTTGATACTTGCGCCTATTCGCCGCTCGGCTGAGGCTTCGCCGCCCGGGCACTGTGTACATATGAAAAAGGAAGCATGCTCGTGACAATCGGATATGTCGGTGCCTGGACCAGTAAGGCCGGTTTGTTGGTACGTGAGGGCTCGGAGACCGCCAAGCCGGTTTCCCAGAGCACCAAGGTGCGACAGATGCTGGCCCTGGTCGGCAACGACCCGACGGCGCTCAACACCAAGAAGATGGACGAGCTCAAGCTGCACCGGCAGATCAAGGGCTTTGATCCGACCAACGTCACCGCCACTCAACTGGGCAACATGAGCACCTTCCTCAAGAACAACGGCCTGATCACTGATATCACGGCGTTGAACCTGCTCAGTGCCGGCGATGATTTCGACCGTTTCGGTGCGCCGAAGAACCCGGACCAGGCGTTCAATGCCCTGGAATTCTTCGCCACCAAGCTTGAGACCATCCAGAACAACAACCTCAAGGGCAACAAGTACGCCAACTACTTGATCCCCGAGTACAAGAAGGCCATCTACGTCCTGCAAAACCTGCAGACCTATGGCAAGGGCAACGGTACGACGGTGGTCGACAAGAACATCTCCGCCAAGGCCTGACGCCTTGAGTGCGTCGGGGCTCTGGCCGAGCCCGCGACGCACGCCGCTTACTTGTCGAGCAGGGCCATCACTGCCTCGGGGTAGCGCTGGCCGGACGTGGCCTCGGGGCTGAAAATCCGCTCCAGAGCTTGCAGCTCGGCGGCCTCCAGGCGCACCTCCAGCGCCGCGACGTTTTCTTCCAGGTATTTGCGTTGCTTGGTTCCGGGAATCGGGATCAGGTAGTCGCCCTGCGCCAGTACCCAGGTCAGGGCCAACTGCCCAGCGGTCACGCCTTTTTCCGCCGCCAGGCGCTGCACCTGATCCACCAGCAGCAGGTTTTTCGCGAAGTTCTCCCCCTGAAAGCGTGGGCTGAAGCGCCGGTAGTCATCGGCGGCGAAGTCGTCTGGGCTTTTCAGCGCACCGGTGAGAAACCCTCGGCCCAATGGGCTGTAGGGCACAAAGGCGACGCCCAGGCGCTGGCAGGCGGCGAGGCAGCCGTTGTCTTCCTGATCGCGGCTCCACAACGAATATTCACTTTGCAGGGCACTGATCGGATGCACCTTGTGCGCCCGCTCCAGGGTCGCCGCCGAGGCTTCGCTGAGCCCCAGGTAACGCACCTTGCCGGCCTTGACCAGCTCGGCCATGGCGCCGACGGTTTCCTCGATCGCCACCTGCGGGTCGATGCGGTGCTGGTAGTACAGGTCCAGGGTTTCAATCCCCAGGCGCTGGAGGGTGCCGTCGATGGACGCGCGGATGTATTCGGGACTGCCGTTGACCCCGCGGGCCGCCGGGTTGGCCGGGTCGCGCACGATCCCGAACTTGCTGGCCAGGAACACCTGTTCGCGCTTGCCGCGAATGGCCTGGCCGATCAGTTCTTCGTTGCTGTGGGGGCCGTACATGTCGGCGGTGTCCAGCAGGTTGATACCCAATTCCAGGGCGCGATGCAGGGTGGCGATGGCTTCGCGGGTATCGGTGCCGGTGGTGTAGAAGTCGGTCATGCCCATGCAGCCGAGGCCGATGGCGCTGACGTGAGGGCCGTTTTTACCAAGTTGACGGGTTTGCATCGGGGTATGACTCCGGTTGGTTAAGTGTCGCCATTGTTCTCCTCGACAAAACCAAGATAAACCGGCTAAAAACGCTATCACTGTTCGTAATATCTAAATAATCCACGAGTCTGCGCCCCATGGACCGTTTCAACGCCATGCGTGTTTTCACCCGTATCGTCGAACTTGGCGGCTTTGCCAAGGCCGCTGACAGCCTGCAAATGCCAAGGGCGTCGGTGACCATCCTGATCAAGCAACTGGAGGCCCACCTGGGTGTGCAGTTGCTGCACCGCACCACGCGCCAGGTCAGCCCGACCCTGGATGGGGCCGCCTATTACCAGCGTTGCGTGCAATTACTGGCGGACCTGGAAGAGACCGAGGCGGCGTTTTCGGCGACCCGGCGCAACCCGCGTGGCACCTTGCGCATCGATATGCCGGCCGGCGTCGGGCGCTTGATCGTGATCCCGGCATTGCCGGCGTTTTCCGCGCGTTATCCGGCGATCGAGCTGGAGATCGGCCTCAACGACCGGCCGGTGGACTTGATCCGCGAGGGTGTGGATTGCGTGTTGCGCGGCGGCCTGTGCCTGGATGACTCCCTGGTGGCCCGGCCACTGGTGCTGATGGAACAGGTGACCTGCGCCAGCCCCGGTTACCTGGAGCACCATGGCACGCCGCAGTCCCTGGACGAACTGGGCGGGCATCAGGTGGTGGAGTACTTTTCCAGCGTCTCCGGCAAGCGCTACGGCCTGGAGTTCGAGGTGGGGGAGGAAGTGCGCCTGGTGGACCTGCCCAAACAGGTAGCGGTCAACAGCGCCGATGGCTACCTGGCGGCCTGTGAGGCTGGCTACGGGCTGGTGCAGACGCCGTACTACCACGTTGCCCAGCAGTTGGCCGACGGGCGCCTGCGGCAGGTACTGCGGGATGTACCACCGCCGAGGTTGCCGCTGACCGCGCTGTACCCGCCGCAGCGGCATTTATCGACGCGGGTGCGGGTGTTCGTAGATTGGCTGGTGGAGCTGTTCGACGGGCCGGGCGTGCACCAGTACCGGCGCTGAGCGGCCACAGCAAAACGCCCGCTGGGGAGCGGGCGTCGGGACGGTGTGCTGCGGGTCGGCGCTTCAGGCTGGCCTGGATCGGTCAGTGCTGGAGTGCCGGGTCTTCAACGGTGGTAGTAACCAGGCCCGCCGTCGTAGTAGCGATGGCCTCCGTGCCCGCCTGGAAGAAAGATGCAGCCGGACAGGGCCAGCATCAGCAGCAGGGGAATCAGCACTGTGATTCGACGGAACATGTTTCAATCCTCATGGGCTCTGGGGGACAACTTCGGCGCCCGTGCAGCGAAAACTTTTGCGCGCCTGTAACATACGACCCCGTTTGCCCTGTCCCATCCCCGAATCTCGGTAGGTGCTTGGCATTCGTCTTGATACAAAGCCGATACATTCCAAGGCCCAGGAACCCGTAATGACCCAGTCACAACGCTTGAAATACTCGATTCTGATCTCCCTCCTGGTACTGGGGATCATGCTTGGCCTGTCCTACCTGCAGAACAACGGCGTCATCAGCGAGAAGATGTTCCAGTACATCGCCATCGGCGTGGCCGTGGCGGTAGTGGTCATCAACGGCGTGATGCGCCGCAAGGTCAAGCCTTGAGCTGAGCCCGGCGGGCTCAGGCGCTGCCGTCGAGCAAGGCTGCGGCCTGCTGGTGCAGGCTGTAGCTTTTGTCGGCGTTGAGGGTGATCACCCCTTCGCTGCACAGGCGCTTGAGCACTTCACGCACACTGAGGAACGACAGCGGGATATCCAGTTCCAGCAAATGGCTGTGAATACCGCGTACACCCAGTGAACGGTCGTTCTCGGTGGCCACCAGCAGGGCGTCTATGACTTTGAGGCGAATCAGGCTGGTGCGCAGGCCGAAGCCCTTGAGCAGCTGGCGGATACGCTCGTTACTGTTGCGGTCGGCGTTCTTGCCGAACACACCGGCGCCGGCATTCAGAGAAGGCGAGGACTGCGCGGTGTTGCCGTCCGTTGGCAATTGCGGGTTGTACATGCAAAAACTCCTTTTCAGAGCCTGATCAGGAAAATGATGGGTGCTCTCATTAACTAAGACGTATGAGCACGCCAAATCATGAAGCCCCAGATGTATAAATTTCGTCAGTATCTTGTCGCTGACACGTCAGACAGCTTTCTGTCGCCCCTCGCGCGCTAAATTTCCCGGTCGGTTTTCGTCTTTATGGGCAGGCACTTTTCGGCTTCGGCCGGACTGCACCGTGTTCTCCAGGCTGGCTCGACGTGTGTGCGTCGTCCCCCCTTGCCGGCCTGGTGTCTTTTTTTTCGAGCAGGAGTCGGCGTGATTATTTCCAGGCAGTTACCCAGTGTGTGCCTCGCAGCCTTGTGTCTGGGGCTGAGCCTTGCGGCCCACGCCCGCACCCCGGCCCCCGCGCAACCGCGCGAGGCCAGCGCCGAGATCCGGCGAACCGCTTTCGGCGTCCCCCATATCCGTGCCACCGACGAACGTGGCCTGGGATATGGCATCGGTTACGCCTATGCCCAGGACAACCTGTGCCTGCTGGCCAACGAGGTGCTGACGGTCAATGGCGAGCGCTCCAGGTACCTGGGGGCCGAAGGGCAGACCCTCGAGCAGCGCGACAACCTCACCAGCGATGTGTTTTTCAAGTGGCTGAACACACCCGACGCGGTGTTCGGCTTCCTGCAGGCGCAAACCTCCGAGGTGCGCCAGTTGATGGGGGGCTATGTCGACGGCTACAACCGGCAACTGGCCGAACGCCGGGCCCAGGGGCTGCCAGCGCAGTGCGACGGTGAATGGGTACGGCCGCTGACCACCCTGGACCTGGTGAAATTGACCCGGCGCCTGCTGGTGGAAGGCGGCGTCGGGCAATTCGCCGAGCCCCTGGTCGGTGCCACTCCGCCCGGTGCTACGGCCCAGGCCAGCATCAGTCGTGCCAGCCTGCAACTGGCGGAGGCGCGTCAGCAGCGCTTTGCCCTGGACCGCGGCAGCAACGCGGTGGCCGTCGGGGGCGAGCGCTCGTTCAACGGTCGCGGCCTGTTGCTGGCCAACCCGCATTTCCCGTGGATTGGCGGCATGCGTTTCTATCAGATGCACCTGACCATCCCCGGCAAGCTCGATGTCATGGGCGCCGCGTTGCCGGGGCTGCCGATGATCAATATCGGCTTCAATCGGCACCTGGCATGGACTCACACGGTCGACACGTCCAAGCACTTCACCCTGTATCGCCTGCAACTGGACCCCAAGGACCCGACTCGCTACCTGCTGGACGGCAAGTCGCTGCCGCTGACTCCGCAGACCCTGAATGTCCAGGTGCGGGGGGCGGACGGCGAGTTCCAGCTTGTCACGCGCACGGTCTACAGTTCGCAGTTCGGCCCGGTGGTGCAATGGCCGGGCAAGCTCGACTGGGATCGCCAGTACGCCTACAGCCTGCGTGACGCCAACCTGGAAAACGACCGGGTGCTGCAACAGTGGTACGCCATGAATCAGGCGTCGGACCTCAAGCAACTGCAGGGCTCGGTGCACAAGATCCAGGGCATCCCCTGGGTCAATACCCTGGCGGTGGATGACCAGGGCCAGGCGCTGTACATGAACCAGTCGGTGGTGCCCAACGTCAGCGCGGCCAAGCTGGCACTGTGCAGCGATCCACGGGCGGGTACGCAGATGATCGTGCTCGACGGCTCACGCAGTGCCTGCGCCTGGGACAACGCCCCGGGGGCTGCGCAGCCGGGCATCTTCGCCGCGCAACAATTGCCGCAACTGCTGCGCGGCGACTTTGTGCAGAACTCCAACGATTCGGCCTGGATGGTCAACCCGGCTGCGCCGCAGGAGGGTTTCTCGCCGCTGATCAGCCAGCAGGACCTGCCGCTCAAGCAACGCTCGCGGTTTGCCCTGGAGCGCCTGGGCCGGATGAGCGGCCCGGGCCAGATTGGTGTCGCCGATTTGCAGCAGATGGTGATGGATAACCAGGTGTACCTGGCCGGGCAGGTGCTGCCGGACGTGTTGCAGTTCTGCGCCGGGGACCTGGGGGCCGATGCCGGGCGGCTTGAGGCTGTGTGTGCCAGCCTGAAGACCTGGGATCGCAGCGCCAACCTGCAGGCCGGCCTGGGCTTTGTGCACTTTCAGAATGTGATGCAGCCATTGCTCAAGCACAACGACTTCTGGCGCGTGGCCTTTGATCGTAAAGATCCGCAGCACACGCCGCGCGGCTTGAACATCGACCAGCCGGCGGTGGCTCAGGCCCTGCGTGAAGCGATGCTGGGCTCGGTGACCAAGGTCGCCGAAGCCGGGCTGGGCGCGCAGACGCGCTGGGGTGATATCCAGGTGGCCAGCAGCGGTGAGCGGCAGACGCCGATTCATGGCGGCCCGGAAAGCCTGGGGGTGTACAACGCGATGCAGAGCGTGCCGGGGGCCAAGGGCAAGCGTGAGGTGGTCAGCGGCACCAGCTACCTGCAAGTGGTCAGCTTTGACGATCAGGGGCCTCACGCCCAGGGGCTGCTGGCGTTTTCCCTGTCCAGCGATCCGGCGTCGAAATATTCGCGGGACCAGACCGAGGCGTTCTCCAACAAGCAGTGGCACGCACTGCCGTTCACCGAAGCGCAGATCAAGGCCGATCCGAGCTATCAGGTGCAAGTAGTGGGTGAGGGTGCCCCGGCCAAGCGCTAGGGGTAATCGGGCTGCGCCTGTCAGGGCGCAGCCTTCAGATTTTCGGCGGGCTTTGCGGCAGCGAGTTGATCACCGGGTTGCCGTCTTTGTTACGCGTCAGGTACACCGGCAGCACCTTGGGCAGCGAAGCCGGCAGGCCCTTGACCTCCTTGATGTTGTAGATGCCGCCAACACGGATCGCCCCGGTGGCCTGGTCGGCCAGCATCAGCGGCGCGCTCAGGTAGCGGTTGATCAGGGGCAGGGCATCGCTCAGGGCCAGGTTGTCGAGTACCAGCTTGCCGCTGCGCCAGGCCAGGGAACTGTCGTTGGCGTAGGTCTGGCTAATCTGCGGTGCGTAATCGCCATTTTTGTAGCGGGCCTGGGTCCCGGGTTCGAGGCGAAAGCCATCGCCGGGCAAGGCATTGTTGCTGGTGACCAGCACCGAGCCTTCGATCAGGGTCACGCGCACCTGATCCTCATACATCCACACATTGAACTGGGTGCCGGTGACTTTCACCTGGCCCTGGGCGGCCTTGACCACGAACGGGTGGCTGCTGTCATGGCGCACTTCAAAGAAAGCTTCGCCCTTGCGCAGGGTGACCTGGCGCTGATCCTTGTAGTTGCTGTAAGTCAGTTCGCTGCCCAGGTTCAATTCAACCTGGCTGCCATCCCCCAGGGTCACCTTGCGCACCGTGTTGTCGCTGGTGAAGTGCTCGTAGGAGGAGGGGATCCAGCCCAGGTTCCACCCGGCATAACCGGCCAGGGGCAAGGCCAGGGCGCTGATGGCCGCTGCCACGCCGTAACTGCGCCAGTGCCTGCGTGCCCGGGGCTGGACTGTCGGGGGAGGCGTGAGCTGTTCGGGCAATGGGCGGGGCAGATGGTCGGCGACGTCCCAGATTTCGCGCATCGCTTCATATTCAAAGGCGTGCAGAGGATCGGCGTCATGCCATTGCTGGAAGGCCTGGCGTTCTTGCGCCGTGCAATCGGATGCATGCAGACGCATGCACCAGTGGGCTGCCGCATCCGTGATGGCGTCGTATTCGGCTTCTGAGAGGGTGTGTTCGCTCATTGACTCTTCCTGATTTCCGACATTCTACCCTCCACGCCAACCCTTGGAGAACAGCCGTCATGGCGAATGCGCATCAAAGTGGAACTTATTTTTTACGGTAATGCCCTAAAAACAGGACTTACGTAATCAGTATCCACAAATGGAGTGAAAAAATGATCAAGAAAACCCTCGCCGCTTTCGTCGCCACTGCCTCCCTGCTCAGCGCCGGTGCCGCGCTGGCCGATCGTCCGGGCGCAGGCTGGATCAGCATTGAAAAAGCCGTCGAAACCGCGAAGACCAAGGCCGGCTATGTAGAGATCTACGAGATCGAAGCCGATAACGACGGCTACTGGGAAGGCAAAGGCCGCAAGGCTGACGGGATTGTCTATGAGTTTCGTATCGACGGCGCTTCGGGCAACGTCCTGCGCGACCAGAAAGACTGATAGTCCCTCGCGCCAGGGCACGTTCTGTAGCCCTGGCGCTCCTGCCCTCTGTCTCGACTCCCCGCTGCAAACGTCCCCTCCGGCCTCCGATTTCCTCTGAACGACCTGTGTTGGCATTGGCTGTGCACGCCTGCGCGGTGGTTGACAGCAGGCGCGTCGAAGGTTGTTTAATCCGCTTCTACGCTGTTGCCCCCTCCAATAATTAAACTGGAGCTTCAGATGTCCGCATTGCCCCTGGTTGATGAAACGCCTGGCGAAGCCCTGTCGCTGGACCAACTTACACAGCTCCTGGAAACCATCTTCCTGCGTCACGGCACTTCCCTCGAGGTGGCCCGCAGCCTTGCTGCCAACTGTGCTGGCGCCGAGCGCGACGGCGCCCACAGCCATGGCGTGTTCCGTATTCCCGGTTATGTCTCGACCCTGAAAAGCGGCTGGGTCGATGGCCAGGCGGTGCCGGTGGTCGAGGACGTGGCGTCGGGCTTTGTCCGGGTCGACGCTGCCAATGGCTTTGCCCAACCGGCGCTGGCCGCTGCCAGGGCGTTGTTGGTGGAAAAAGCCCGCAGCGCCGGGATCGCGGTGCTGGCGATCCGCAATTCCCATCACTTCGCCGCGCTGTGGCCGGATGTCGAACCCTTCGCCTATGAAGGCCTGGTGGCCTTGAGCGTAGTCAATAGCATGACCTGCGTGGTGCCCCATGGCGCCGACCGGCCGTTGTTCGGCACCAACCCGATTGCCTTTGCCGCGCCCCGCGCCGGGGGCGAGCCGATCGTCTTCGACCTGGCCACCAGCGCCATTGCCCACGGCGATGTGCAGATTGCCGCACGCAAAGGCGAGCGCCTGCCGCCGGGCATGGGCGTGGACAGCCTGGGGCAGGCGACCCAGGACCCGAAGGCGATTCTGGAAGGCGGCGCCTTGCTGCCCTTTGGCGGGCACAAGGGGTCGGCGTTGTCGATGATGGTCGAGCTGCTTGCAGCGGCCTTGACCGGTGGCAATTTTTCATTCGAGTTCGACTGGTCCAACCACCCTGGGGCCAAGACGCCCTGGACCGGGCAGTTGCTGATTGTCATCGACCCGAGCAAAGCGGCCGGGCAGAACTTCGCCGAACGCAGTCAGGAACTGGTCAGGCAGATGCATGGGGTCGGGCTCAAGCGTTTGCCGGGCGATCGGCGGCATTGGCAGCGGGAGAAATCACAGGAGCATGGGATAACCCTGGCACGCACCGAGCTGGCGCAGTTGCGGGAATTGGCGGGGTTGTAGCGGTTGACGCGATAAACAAGGCTCAGGCGAGCGCAAGGCTCGCCTGAAACCCTTGCTCAGGAACCGATATCAGGAACGGCGCCCGAGCAACAGGCCAACCACCAGGCCGAAACCTGCGGAAATGGCCACGGTCTGCCACGGGTGGCCACCGATGTAGTTCTCGGTGGCGTCCACCACCGGTTTGCTGCGTTCACGCACATTGGCCACCGAATCCAGTGCCTGCTTGAGCTTGAGCGCAACCTGCTGACGCAAGGTTTCACCTTCTTCGCCGACCAGCGCGGCGCTGCCCTTGAGCAGTTTTTCCGATTCTTCGATCAGCGCCTGCAACTCGCTGAACGCCTGGTCCTTGATTTGTTCTTCGGCTGCTTGCGCGACAGTTTTGCGAGCCATTGAGTTACTCCTTGAGTTAAGTGATGCGGTGAACAATGGAGTCGGGCGGGAGCGGAAAAGTTGCAGCTATTTTCCGCTTCCGTGAAAACCCGAGGGTAAACCCGTAGCCGCCTAAGGTGTAAGATGTCGCCTATTTTACGCAGCAGGAATTTCCCATGAGCTTCAACCTGGCCGACAAAACCCTGGCCGAACGCGCCGCCCTCGAAGATGAAAAGTCCCGCCTGTTCGACCTCTGGCAGAGCAACCTGGGCAAGGCCAAGGGCGATGCCGCGCGGCTGTTCGGCGAGCGCAGCAAGCGCAAGGGGCGCTGGTCCGAGTGGGTTCGCGCCGAACTCGACGGCATGTCGCCGCCGGAATACGCGAACATGGTCCGCAGTGAAGTCAACCGGCTGATGGCGGCGAGCAAGTAACCGCGAAGCTTTCGATAATCGCCTCACGCACCTTGAGCAACACCGGGTCGACCTGGGCGCTGGTACGCCACCCCAACTCAATCGGGTAACGCGGCAGGTCCAGCGGGCAGGGCAGCAGCGCCAGCCCGCTCAAGGCGGCAATCCCCCGGGCGGCGTGGGCCGGGATGGTCGCCACCGCCTGGCTGCCCTTGAGCAGATAGGGCAAGGCCGCAAAATGGCTGGTGGAGGCGCACACATGGCGGCTCAGGCCCAGGGCGGCGAGCCCCTCGTCGGTGATCCCGATAAACCCCTGTGACGACACCAGAACATGTTCGCGCGCGACAAACTGCGCCAGGCTCAGTGCCTGCTGCCCGGGTTCCAGGCTGGCCGGGTCTGCCAGGCACAGGTAGCTGCCTTCGCCCAGCACCTGGCGGCTGAGCAGGCGTTCGGCAAAACCGCCGGCGCTGATCGCCAGGTCGATGCTGCGTTGCAGCAGGGCTTCACCGACGATCTGGCTGTGGCTCTGGCGGAAAATCAGGCGCAACTTCGGCGCCCGCCGGGCCACGGCCTCGATCAAACGCCGGCCATAGGCGATCTCGAAATCATCCGACAGCCCCAGCGTCACCGAGCGGCCCTGATAGTCGTTGGCGCTGGGGTCGACCATGGCCAGGCTCTGCCGGCATTTGTTCAGGGCCTCGCTGATCACCGGCTTGAGCTGGTTGGCCCGCAGGGTCGGTGCCAGGCCGCGTCCGGTGCGCACGAACAACGGGTCGCCATACAATTCGCGCAAGCGACGCAAGGCCGCGCTCATGGCCGATTGGGTGACGCCCAGGCGCAACGCCGCGCGGCTGGCGCTGGACTCGTCGTGCAGGGCTTCGAAGGCCTTGAGCAGGTTGAGATCGACGCTGGCGATATTCATCTGGTTCATATCATTAAGCACTGAGATGGGGTTTATGCATGATCGGTGCGCGGCGGAGAATGGGCAACACTTCACCGCTGACGGAGCTTTCCGATGCCAGTATCCATCGTCGCCGCGCTACAAATCGGCTCCCTGCCCGAAGGCAAGGCCGCCACCCTGGAACAGATCCTGTCTTATGAAAACGCGATCATCGCAGCCGGTGCGCAACTGGTGGTGATGCCCGAAGCGCTGCTTGGCGGCTACCCCAAGGGCGAAGGGTTCGGCACTCAGCTGGGTTACCGTCTGCCGGAAGGCCGCGAAGCCTTCGCCCGCTATTTCGCCAATGCCATCGACGTGCCGGGGGTGGAAACCCAAGCCCTGGCCGAACTCTCGGCGCGCACCGGGGCCAATCTGGTGCTGGGAGTGATCGAGCGCAGCGGTAGCACCCTGTATTGCACCGCGCTGTATTTCGACCCCCAGCACGGTCTGCTGGGCAAGCACCGCAAGTTGATGCCCACCGGCACCGAACGCCTGATCTGGGGCAAGGGTGACGGTTCGACCCTGCCGGTGTTCGACACCCAGGTAGGGCGCGTGGGCGCGGTGATCTGCTGGGAAAACATGATGCCGCTGCTGCGCACCGCGATGTACGCCAAGGGCCTGGACCTGTGGTGCGCGCCGACCGTGGATGAGCGCGAAATGTGGCAGGTCAGCATGCGTCACATCGCCCATGAGGGGCGCTGCTTTGTGGTCAGCGCCTGCCAGGTCCAGGCCTCGCCCCAGGCGCTGGGCCTGGAGATCGCCCATTGGCCCGCCGAGCGCCCGCTGATTGCCGGCGGCAGCGTGATTGTCGGGCCGATGGGCGATGTGCTAGCCGGGCCCCTGGTCGGCTGCGCGGGGCTGATCAGCGCGCAGATCGACACCGCGGACCTGGTGCGCGCCCGCTACGACTACGACGTGGTCGGGCACTATGCGCGCCCGGATATCTTCGAGTTGACGGTGGATGAGCGCGCCCGGCCCGGAGTGCGTTTTACTTGAGGTGCAGCCACGCTTCGCGGGTGTTCGCCCGGGCGGGCCGAGGGGCCTGCAAGCAAGGCCGCCAGCAGTTGACGCTGGCCCCGGGCTGCCGTTGAATAGCCAGCCTCACGCCCCTTTGCCCGCGGAACTACTGTGCTTAGAAACGTCACCGATATGGACTTGCGTCTGCTGCGGATTTTCTCCGTGGTGGTCAAATGCGGTGGCTTCACGGCGGCCCAGGCCGAGCTGAACATGAGCCAATCGAACATCAGCACCCATATCTCCAGCCTGGAAAAACGCCTCGGCTATCGCCTGTGCGAGCGCGGCAAGGGAGGCTTTCGCCTGACCGAGAAGGGCCAGCGCATCCTGGCGGCGGCCAGTGCGCTGTTTGGTGCGGTGGATGTGTTTCGCAACGAGGCCCAGGAATTGTCCGGGCGCCTGGTGGGTGACCTGTACCTGGGCCTGGCCGACAACATCGCGACCTTGCCGGCGGCTCATATCGACGCAGCGATCGCGCGCTTTTACCGGCGCGACCAGGATGTGCACCTGCACGTGTTCGTCAACTCGCCCACCGAGCTGGAGCTGGCGGTGATCGACGGCCAGCTGGACCTGGCCATTTCCTATTTCAGCCGTAGCCTGCCGACCCTGGACTATCAGCCGTTGTACAGCGAAGAGATCGGCGTGTTCTGTGGGGCTCGGCATCCGCTGTTCGCCGAAGCCGCGCCGACTTTGGAGCAGATCAAGGCCTGTGACTGGATTCGCCACGGGTTCCTGCCGGCCAACCAGGTGCTGCCGGTAGCGCCGTCGCGTGCCACGGCCACCGCCTACCACATGGAGGCAGTGGTGCATGGGGTGCTGGCGGGGACGCACCTGGGTTATTTGCCCAATCACTACGCCCGGCCCTGGGTGCATGACGGGCAGATGCGCGCGTTGCATGCGCAGACCCTGCGTTACGAGGTGCAGCACAGCATGATCACCCACGCCGGCCACCCCCATAGTGAAGCCCTAAAGGCCTTTATCGATGACCTGCTGAGCGAACACCGCAATTGAGCACCGCGTTTACCCCAGGCAACGGGTCACGTGCTTCAGCGACTGATAGGCGGCCAACCCCCAGGGCCCCAGTTCACGGCCGATACCGCTGCCCTTGGTCCCACCCCATGAGGTTTCGACGAACACTGCCTGGATCGAGTTGATCCACACATGACCGACCTCCAGGGCTGCCGCCAGCCGTTCAGCCCGGGCCAGATCGGCACTGATCACTGTCGCCACCAGACCGAAGGCGCTGTCATTGGCCAGGGCCAAGGCTTCGGCTTCCGTGCTGAAACGCCTTGCGCAGAGTACCGGTCCGAAGATCTCCTCGCGCCACAGGCGGCTGTCGCCCGGCACCTGGTCGTACACCGTCGGGCTGACGAACCAGCCGGGTTCGGCCAGGGCTTCACCGCCGGTCAGGCACACCAGGCCTTCGTCGCGGGCAATGGCGAAATAGTCGAGCACCTTGCGGTACTGTGCCTCGCAGGTCAGGGGGCCCATATCCACTTCCTGATGCTGCGGGTTGCCCACCCGCAACCGTTCCAGGGCCTGGGTCAGGCGTTGCAGCAGGGAATCGGCAATGGCTTCATGGACCAGCAGGCGTGAAGTCGCCGAACACATTTGCCCGGCGTTCCAGCAGAAGCCGGCAATGATCCACTCCACCGCCTGATCCAGATCGCAGTCCTCGAACACCAGGATCGGCGATTTGCCCCCCAGCTCCAGGGTCACCGGCCGGCAATGCTCGGCGCAGCTGTGCATGACTTTTTGCCCGACCGGGTTGCTGCCGGTGAACGACAGCTTGTCCAGCCCCGGGTGCGCACTGAGGGCCGCGCCGACAGTGCTGGCACCGACCACGATATTCAACACCCCGGGCGGCAGGCCCAGCGTTTCTGCGATCTCGGCGTAGACCTGTTCGATCAGAGGCGTGACCTCCGACGGCTTGAGCACCACGGTGCAGCCGGCGGCCAGGGCCGGGGCAATCTTCCAGGCGCTGGTCACCAGGGGGAAGTTCCAGGGCACGATCAAGCCCACCACGCCCAGGGCCTCGGCCCGGCAATGGGCCTGGAAGCCGGGAGCCGACAGCGGCACTTCGCGGTTCGGGGTGGCGTCCAGTTGTTGGGCCAGCCCGGCGTAGTAGGTGAAGGTGGCGATGGCATCGTCCAGGTCGACACTGGCTTCGTGCCGCGGCTTGCCGTTATTGCGCATTTGCAGCTCGAGCAGCGTGCTGCGGCGTCGTTCGAGTTCGTGGGCGAAGCTGTGCAGATAGTGCCCGCGCTGGCTGCCGCTGAGGCTGCGCCAAGGACCGAGGGCCTGGCGCGCGGCAGTGACGGCGAGGTCGATCTGCTGTGCGCTGGCGCCCTGGAGACGGGCAATGACCTGGCCCAGTGACGGGTCGCAGGGGCTCAGTTGCTCGTCGCCTTGGCCATCCTGCCACTGGCCGTTGATATAGAGCGCCGGATTCATGGACGCACCCCCGGCAGCACGCCGTGTACCGCGTTGCAGAAAATCGTCCGGTACTGCTCGGCGTTCAGGGGCTGGGCATTGGTCTCGGAAGAGGAAATATCGGCCACCGCCTGAGCCCCGACCCAGTCGGCGTCGGCCGTGTCCAGGCCGATCTCGCCAAGGCTGTGGGGGATGCCCAGCTCCGCGCGCAGCGCCAGGACCCAGTCCAGGAAGCCTCGGAAGTCAGGCTGCGGCAATTCCAGGTAACGGGCCAGGCGCGCGATATCGGCGTCGATCACCGGCTGGTTGGCCACCAGCACATAAGGCAGCAGGATCGCGTTCAACAACCCATGGTGCTTGTGGTAGCGCGCTCCCAGCGGGTGCGCGAGGGCATGCACGCCGCCCAGGCCTTTCTGGAACGCCACGGCGGCCATGGCCGAGGCCACCAGCATGCCTTCGCGGGCCACCAGGTCCTGGCCGTTGGCGTAGGCCTGGCGCAGGTGCTGGCTGACCAGGCGAATGCCTTCGACGGCGATGCCGCTGGACATCGGGTGATACAGCGGCGAGCAGAAGGCTTCGAGGTGATGGGTCAACGCATCCATGCCGGTCGCGGCGGTCAGTGCCGGCGGCAGGCTGCGTGTCAGTTGCGGGTCAAGGATCACACAGGCCGGGAGCAATTGTGGATGGCTGATCACCCGTTTCACGTGCAGCCGGGTATCGGTCAGCACCGCCTCACGGCCCAGTTCCGAGCCGGTGCCGGCGGTGGTGGGCAGCGCGATCAGGGGTGGCAGGCCGAGTGCGGGGAAGTCGCTCAGGCTCGGATAGCGCTCGATGATCTGCGACCACTCAAAGCGCTCCAGACCCTCAGGGTCGCAGGCTGCCAGGGCGATGCCCTTGGCCGCGTCCATGGCGCTGCCGCCACCCAGAGCGATCAGCGAGTCGTGCTCGCCGGACTGGAACGCGACAACGCCGCGCTGCACATCTTCCAGGCTGGGGTTGGCGCCCAGTTCGGAAAACACCGCAACGGGCAGCCCGGCGCGGTGCAACTGCGCAACCAGCAGGTTGAAGGGTTCGAGGGTGAGCATGCCGGGGTCGGTGACCAGCAGCGGACGGCCCATGTTCAACAACCGGCAACGTTGCCCGAGCAGGTCCAGGGCGTCGGCGCCGCAGAAGATTTCAGTGGGATAGTTCCAGTAATGCACAGCAGGGGACATGGTTTTCTCCAGCACGAGTGAGTTCACAGGTGGCCAGTCATGGCCACCCGGGCAGGGAGCAGAGCGCTGTCGGCGACAGCGCGGGGGAAGTCAGTTGGTGGGTAGCGGGGCGCTGGGTGTGCGCAGGTAGGGCTTGGCCAGCAGCATGTACAGCAGGCCAAGCAGCGCCAGGCTGGAGAACACCAGGATCACCGCCCAGACCTGGAACCACGGAGCACCCGGTGGCGCCAGGGACTCCCGGGG
Organism: Pseudomonas sp. QD4; assembly: GCF_049199125.1. NCBI lineage: Bacteria > Pseudomonadati > Pseudomonadota > Gammaproteobacteria > Pseudomonadales > Pseudomonadaceae > Pseudomonas > Pseudomonas sp. QD4. Next base: position 1,009,200 of record NZ_JBLZOM010000001.1, on the reverse strand, counting down.
CCAGGCGACGTTGATGGTTTCGAACACCAGCCAGACAAACGCCAGCAGGTTCACCGGCAGGCCCCAGCGTCCGAGACTGAACACCCCGGCCTCGGGTTTCCAGCGCCCGCGCAGGCGGGCAATCAGGGCGCAACTGATAACGATCAGGAACACCATGAAAAAGCCGCCGCTGCCAAAGGCGATCAGGGTACCGACGGCCGTGGCATTCAAGCCCAGAGCCAGACCGAAGCTGGCGAACAGGGTGCTGAAGACCATCGCGGCGAACGGCACCTTGCGCTTGTCCACCCGGCGCAGAGTGGCCGACGCCGGCAGGATCGAGTCCCGGGCCATGCCGAACACGGCGCGGCCAATGTAGGTCTGCACCGACACCACGCAGGCAATAAAGGCCACCAGCACCACGCCGACGAAGGGCCGCTCGGACCAGGCCCCAAAGGCGTCGACCACCGCCGGGGTTACCGGGTCGACCACGCTACCGGCGACCATGCCGGCGGTATCGGTAAACGACAGGGTGACGGCGAACGCGGTGAGCATCACTGTCAGCCCCACCAGGATCATCGAGCGCAGGATGGCCCGCGGGGTCGAGGTGCGGGCGTCGGCGGTCTCTTCGGAAACCTGGGAGCAGGCATCGAAGCCGAGAAAGGCCCAGCCGCCGACGGCCATCGCCGTGATAAAGCCACTGAAGTACGAACCATCGGCCGGGGCCGTGGCGCTCAGGCCTTCTAACAGCAGCGACCAGGAGTGGTTGCGGAAAAAGATCAACAACAACAGGCCGATACCGATGGAGGCAATGGCTTCGGCGATGATCCCCGCGTTGACGAAATATTTCAGCGGGTTGATGCCCAGCAGATTGACCCCCAGCCCGAGCAGCAGCAGGACTGCGCCGCTGGCCACCTGGGCGTTGGCTTCCGGTGCATGACCAGTGACGAACAGCCACAGCCAGAACCCGCCGAGGTAGGCCACGGTGGTCAGGGACGCCAGGGCCGACGCGAGGTACATGAAACCGGTGAACCAGGCCCAGCGATCGCCCGCCAGACGCTTGACCCACTGGTAACAACCACCAGCCAGCGGGTACTGCGAAGCCAGTTCGGCGTACACCAGGGCCACCAGAAGCTGCAGGGCCAGGCACAGCGGCACGATCCAGACCCAGGACGGGCCTGCACTCATGGCCCCCAGGGCCATCACCGAATAGATGCCGACCACCGGCGAGACCGTGGCAAAGCCTACGGAAAAGGACGACCAGAGCGACAGGCCACGGTGCAGCTCCTGGCGGTAGCCCTGGCGCTGAAGCAGGGTTTCATCATGGGAAGTGTTCATTGCGCACCTCGTGCGCACGGCGCAGCACGGGTACGGCGGCCACGGGTAGGGCGTCGAAATTGGGACATAGGGAGTTCCTGGAATCGGCAGATCAAATTGTTATTGGGGTGGCCTGTAGCTTTTGTTGTAGGCGGACCGACCTTGCCTGCCCTCGGATGAGGACAGGGCGAGCTTAAGCGCGGTAAACATCAAGATGAATACACATATTAGTAAGCTGACATTTGAGTTTGTTGATGTTTGCCGAGCTGGTGAGGCGAGCAGGGGCAATCGCATCCAAGGCGCCAGTGTCCGCAGAGAGAGACGACAAGCCGCCGCAGCTTGGGCCGCCGATTGCGGCTGTGGGGCCAGGGCGTTACGCCCGACGAACGCCGGGACAAAGGGCGCCAAGCGCCCGCTTTGAAGCCAAGCCCGGGTGCGGTTTACCTGAGGCGCTGCCACTCTTCGCGGGTGATTTCCCAGAGCTCCCTGGGGAGTCGCCCGGCGACGAAGTCCCCCTCGTCGCAGCTGATCAGGCGCATCCCGCTGCGTTCGGAAATCCGCCGTGAGCCCAGGTTGGGAGCCGCCTTGGGCGCCCGCAGCAGGGGGCGTTGCAGCACCTCGAACCAGTAGGCGGTGACCGCGGCGCTGGCTTCGCCCATATACCCCTGGCCCTGCCAGGCGGGAGCGAGCCAGAAGCCACGGTTGTTATCGGTTTCATCCATCAGGCTGACGTTGCCGATCAACTGTCCGGGCGCTGATTTCAGGCAGATTGCCCAATGCCACTCTTCACCCCGGGCCATGGCCGGCAGGGCCAGGTCTCGCAGGTAGCTCAGGGCACCATCGGCCGGGTAGGGCCAGGGCACCAGGGCGTTGAGATACCGCACCACCTGCCAGTGAGCAAACTGCGCTTGCACTGCCTCGGCGTCCGCCAGTTGCAGCGGCCGCAGGATCAGGCGATCGGTGTACAGGGTGGGGATCTCGACAGTGAGTGGGGTGTCCATCGGGGGCGCTGCTCCTGAGTCGGTCATGGCGCCGCCATATTCCAGCCTGAGCCGGTGCTGGGCAAGGATTTCCCGAGGATCAATCGCGCCCCAGGCGCAGGTGCTCGCCGAGAAAGTCGACGAACACCCGCAGCTTGGGCAGCAGGTGGCGGCTGCTGGGCCAGAGCACCGAAAATTTGCCGCTGTCGATCTGATAGTCATCCAGCACTGCCACCAGGCTGCCTTCGGCCAGGGCGCCGCGGACCACGAAATCCGGGACAAAGGCGATGCCCAGGCCCTGGCTGGCGGCAAAGATCAGCGACTCCAGGTTGTTGCTGGTCAAGGCGCTGCGCAGGCTCAGGGGCGGCTCGCCGGCGGGCAGGCGCAGGGTCCACTGCTGCAACTGGGTGGTTCCGGGGAATTTGTAGCGCAGGCAGGCGTGCTGCTCCAGATCCCGGGGGGACTGCGGCGTGCCGTGTTCGGCAAAGTACTGCGGAGCGCTGACCAGGACAAAGCCGAAGGGCCCGAGGGTGCGGGACTTGAGTTGCGAGTCGGCCAGCTCGCCGCTGCGGATCACCGCGTCGACGCCCTCGGCGATCACATCGATCAAGCGGTCGTTGAAGTCCAGGTCGAGTTCGATCTGCGGGTAGCGCCGGGTGAACTCCGGAAGAATCGGCAACAGCATGCGATAGCCGATGGCGGGCAGGCTGACCCGCAACTTGCCGCGCGGAGTGTCGCTGATCCGCGCCAGTTCGGCTTCGGCTTCTTCCACCTCGCCGACGATGCGCTGGCAACGCTCGAAAAACAGCGTGCCTTCGTCGGTCAGGCTGATGCGCCGGGTGCTGCGATTGAGCAGCCGCACACCGAGCTTGTGCTCCAGCCGCGCCAGGCTTTTGCCGACCGCCGAGGCGGAAATTCCCAGGCGTTCGGCGGCGCCCACCAGGCTGCCGCTTTCCACCGTGCGGACGAATGCCAGCAGGCCGTTCAGATTGTCCATGGGGACCTCGATTAGAGCGTTTATGTCCGCAAGCCAAGGACTTTAGCCCTGTTTTTTGCTGATTGCGGCGAATCTATCATCCAAACCCACCCCTGTCCGCTGTGGCTTTTGCCTGTTCGAGGTCCTGATGAACCCTGAAATCGATCTGCCCGCCGCCTTCCAGGCCGCTACCCCTGCCAGCCGTGCCTATGGCGTGCTGGCGGCGGTGTGCCTGGCGGCGCTGATACTGCCCCTGACCTTTGTCGGCGTGGCCGTGGCCACCCCGGCCATTGCCCGCGAGCTGGGTGGCAGCCCCATGGCCCTGAGTTGGGTGACCAACGCCTTTATGCTGACCTTCGGCAGTGCGCTGATGGCCGCCGGGACCCTGGCCGACGAGTACGGCCGCAAGCGGGTGTTCAGCCTGGGTGTCGGCCTGTTTGCCCTGACGTCCCTGGTGCTGGCCTTTGCCCCGTCGGTGCTGTGGCTCGATGGCCTGCGGGCGTTGCAAGGGCTGGCGGGCGCTGCAGCCCTGGCCGGCGGTTCGGCGGCCCTGGCCCAGGAGTTCGAAGGCCGCGCCCGCACCCGTGCCTTCAGCCTGCTGGGCACCACCTTTGGCGTCGGCCTGGCATTCGGGCCGCTCCTGGCCGGGGTGCTGATCGAGCACTACGGCTGGCGCGCGATCTTTATCAGCGGCACCTTGATTGGCGGGCTGTCGCTGCTGTTTGGCGTGCCGCGCATGCACGAATCCCGTGACCCGGACGCTGCCGGTGTCGATTGGCCCGGCACCCTGAGTTTTACCGCAGCGCTGGTGCTGTTTACCTGGGGCGTGCTGCAGGCGCCGCAAAGTGGCTGGGGCAGCGTGCTGGTGCAAAGCCTGCTGTGGGGCTCGTTGCTGGCGCTGCTGGGGTTTGTCGCGATCGAGTCGCGGGTTCAGCGGCCGATGCTGGATCTGTCGCTGTTTCGCTACCCGCGTTTTGTCGGGGTGCAGGTGTTGCCGATCGCCACCTGCTATTGCTTTGTGGTGCTGCTGATTCTGCTGCCGATCCGCTTTATCGGGGTTGAAGGCTACAGCGAGATCGAGGCCGGGCTGATGATGATGGCCCTGTCGGCGCCGATGCTGGTGGTGCCGTTGCTGGCGGCGTGGCTGACGCGCTGGGTCAGTAGTCGCGTGCTGTGCAGCGCCGGCCTGCTGATTGCCGCCTTCGGCCTGTATCTGCTGAGCCGGGTAGGCGTGGGGCAGCCCACGGCCAACGTGCTGCCGATGCTGTTGATTGGCCTTGGGGCGGGTTTGCCCTGGGGCCTGATGGATGGCTTGTCGGTCAGTGTGGTGCCCAAGGAGCGTGCCGGGATGGCCACCGGCATCTTCAGCACCACCCGGGTGGCGGGTGAGGGCATTGCCCTGGCCCTGGTGGTGGCATTGCTGGCCGGGCTGCTGCAGCACTCCCTCGGCGCGGCGCTGGTGGACGCCGCGCAGATTCCCCTGGCCGCGCAGCAACTGGCCAACGGCAACCTGCAGGCCAGCAGTGCGCTGCTGCCGGAGGTCGGGCGCGGTGCCCTGTTGCAGCTGTATGTGGAGGCCTTCGGCCAATTGCTGCGGGTGCTGATCGGCATCACCCTGGTCTCGGCCGTGGCGGTGTGGCTGGCCCTGCGCGAGCCGGCTCGTCCTTGAGCGCGGGAGGTTTCAGCGGAACTCGAACAGCTCGTAATGCAGATTGCCCTCGGGGATCGCCTGTTCGCGCATCAGCTCGCGGACGCGCTCCAGCAAGCCCTTGGGCCCGCAAAAGCTGATCTGGATCTGTTGTGGGTCGGTTTGCGCTACGGCGTGCTTGAAGGTCTCGGACAGTTGATCGACCCCGCCATCCTGACCAACAAAGCGCACGCCGCGTTGCTCGGCCATGCTTTGCAACTGTTCGGCAGTGGGAAACGCGCGTGAGGGATTGAAGCAATACACCAGGGTCGTGTTATCCAGGCGTTCGCTGGCATCGTCTTGCAGCCAGGAGATAAACGGCGAGATGCCAACCCCGCCCGCGACCCAGATTTCCCGTGGTGCATCGACCTGGCGCTTGAACTGTCCATAAGGCGCATAGACATCCGCGAGCATGCTGACCTTGACCTGGTCGCGCAGCTTTTGCGTGTAGTCGCCCAGGGCGCGGATCACGAACTCGATACGCCCATCGCTGGCATGGGCGCTGGCAATGGTGAACGGATGGGGCTCGCGCAGGCCCTTTTCCTTGAGCGCAAGAAAGGCGAACTGCCCGGCCTTGAACGCAAAGCCGTGCTGCACAGGCGTCAGCTCCAGGTGCAGGGAGTGTTTGTGCGCCGACACGGCGCTCACGGTGTATTCGCCGGCCTTGGCCAGCACCGGGTAGAGCAACAGCTTGTACAACGCACCGAGCAGCCCCAGGCCGCAAAGCAATGTCAGCCACAGGCCCGATGGGTTGTTCAGGGCAATCGGCGATTTGAAGCTCAGCCAATGCAGGATGACGATCACGAACAGCGGGCCGGAGAGCTTGTGCCACCAGCGCCACAAGCGATAGGGAATATTGCGGTTCAACGCCAGCAGCACAATCAGGCCCAGGGCCACATAACTGAGCTGGCGCACCAGGCGCGTCCAGTACTTGGGCCACTCGATGATGGGCACGCTGTTCCACAGGTCTAGGTTGGCCTTGAACACAAAGTGGTAGCTGGCAAACACCAGCGCCCAGATCCCCAGCCACTTATGCGCTTCATACACCCGGTCGAGGCCACCGAACAGCCACTCGACCCAGCGCCAGCGGCTGGCCAGCAGGCACGAGGTGGCCATGTACGCCAGCGCCGAGGCCCCGAGAATCAGGCTCAGGCTGGCGGAGGTGAGCCAAGTGCTGCTGGGGATTTCGATCAGGACGGTGATGCTGGTGATCAGCAAAATACCAAGGATGCAATGCCAGGGTTTCAACGCGCTTCGCCTCTGTAGACACCGGTTTTCCGGCGATGGTGCCGCTGCGCCGGGTGCACTCATCGACTGGCCAGCATCGGCGAGCAGCCGCTGTAAGCGGTCGAGGGCACGGTTGTGGCAACGGTTTTTACGGTCACGCAGCCTACTCGCATCGCGCCAGGGGGGAGGTGACCTGTGTCAGGTGTGGGCCGTAACTGTGCTGCGCGGCGGTTGTCGGGCGTCTAGCAAGCACAGCCCCGCAGCGGTTCGGGGCCAGAGATTGCGAGCCTGACGATGCAAGCGCTGTTGAACGAAATCCTCGACCAAGTTCGGCCACTGATTGGCCAGGGGAAAGTCGCCAATTACATCCCGGCCCTGGCCGACGTGCCGGCCAACCAGCTGGGGATTGCCGTGTATGGCAACGACGGCCAGGTGTTCAGCGCCGGCGATGCCGACACGCCGTTTTCGGTGCAGAGCATTTCCAAGGTGTTCAGCCTGGTGCAGGCCATCGGTCATTCCGGCGAGGCGATCTGGGAGCGGCTGGGGCATGAACCTTCGGGGCAGCCGTTCAATTCCCTGGTGCAGCTGGAGTTCGAGCGTGGGCGCCCGCGCAACCCGTTTATCAACGCCGGGGCACTGGTGATCTGCGACATCAACCAGTCACGGTTTGCCGCGCCGGCCCTGTCGATGCGTGATTTCGTGCGGCGTCTGTCGGGCAACCTGCAGGTGATGGTCGACGGCAAGGTGGCCGACTCCGAGTACCAGCACCGCGCCCGCAATGCGGCCATGGCCTACCTGATGCAGTCCTTCGGCAACTTCCACAACGATGTCGAGGCGGTGCTGCGCAGCTACTTCAGCCATTGCGCGCTGCGCATGAGCTGCGTCGACCTGGCCCGGGCGTTCTGTTTCCTGGCCAACGACGGCTTTTGCAAGCACAGCGGCGAGGCCATCCTCACCGCGCGCCAGACCCAGCAGGTGAACTCGATCATGGCCACCAGCGGCCTGTATGACGAGGCCGGCAACTTTGCCTATCGCGTCGGCCTGCCGGGCAAGAGCGGGGTGGGCGGCGGCATAGTCGCCGTGGTGCCGGGGCAATTCACCGTGTGCGTGTGGTCCCCGGAACTCAACGCCGCCGGCAACTCCCTGGTCGGCATGGCGGCCCTGGAACTGCTGAGCCAGCGCATCGGCTGGTCAGTGTTCTGATCCCGTAGCCGCTGCCGAGGCATGCGGCTGCGCTGGCCAGAGTGAACACTGAAGAGTGCCTATTGAAAACAGGTTGCCTCACCAGGTGCCATTGGCGGCATTGGGCAGGCTCAGGGTGCCGTGGTCGACAAAACGCAGGGTGCCGAACAGGCCGCCGGCCAGTTTGCCGCGCAGGGTGTAGGGCAGGTTGTCGACATTCTGGTTCTGGCTCAGGCCCAATGTCTGGCGCAGCACGGAAAACGCCGAGACGCTGACCGGCACCACCAGCACCTCTTCCGAGAAGCGCCCAATGCTGCCGTGCTGGTCACTGACCCCCGAGGCCAGGGGCCGGCCGTTGACGTCCAGGTCCAGGGCCACGCCGTTGTAGTCGATCGCGGTTTCGTTGGGGTTCTGCAGGCGCAGCTTGACCGCGAAACGCATCTCCAGATCCTGGCTGGGCAGGGGCTCGATGCCCACCACATTGATGTTCAGCGGGTCGCGATTGGGGAACAGGGCACAGGCGCTCAGGCTGAGCAGCACCAGGGACAAAGCGATCAATCTGCGCATGGGGTACCCGTCAGGTTGGAGGACATACAGGGGGCGGTCGCCCCCCGCTGTAGACGTCCGCTGACCTCAGGAGTTCGCTTTGGCGCTCATGTCCGGGTCCTGCATGACCTTGAGGGTTGCCGCCTCGGGGTCGAACTCGTCTTCTTCCAGTTCCATGAACTCTTCCGGCAGGAAGATATTCAGGAAAATGGCGCAGAAGGCGCCCACGGTGATCGGCGATTCAAAGATGTTGTGCAGCGCCTTGGGCAGCTCGCGCAACACTTCCGGCACCGCCGCCACGCCCAGGCCCATGCCCAGGGAAATCGCCACGATCAGCACGTTGCGCCGATGCAGGCCGGCTTCCGCGAGGATCTTGATCCCGGCCACCGCCACGGTGCCGAACATGATCAGAGTGGCGCCGCCGAGCACCGGCTTGGGCATCAGTTGCAGCACCGCGCCGATCATCGGGAACAGCCCGAGCAGCACCAGCAGCCCGGCAATAAAGTAGGCCACGTAGCGGCTGGCCACACCGGTCAGTTGGATCACCCCGTTGTTCTGGGCAAAGGTCACCATTGGCAGGCTGTTGAACACCGCCGCCACCATCGAGTTGAAGCCGTCAGCCAGCAGCCCGGACTTGATGCGCTTGATGTACAGCGGACCCTTGACCGGCTGTTGGGAAATCATCGAGTTGGCGGTCAGGTCGCCGGCCGCCTCCAGCGGCGAAATCAGGAAGATCACTGCCAGCGGGATAAAGGCGATCAGGTCGAACGAGAAGCCGTACTTGAACGGCACCGGCACGCTGACCAGGGGCACGTCGGGCAGGCTGGCCATGTCGACCCGGCCCAGCATCCAGGCGACGACGAAGCCCAGGGTCAGGCCGATCACGATCGAGCCCAGGCGCAGCATCGGGTGGTTGAAGCGGTTGAGGATGACGATGGTCAGCAGCACCAGTGCCGCCAGCCCCAGGTTGCTGGCCGCGCCCAGGTCCGGCGCGCCGAAGCCGCCGGCCATGTCGGTGACCGCGACCTTGATCAGTGACAGGCCCATCAGGGTGATGATGGTGCCGGTGACCACCGGGGTGATCAGCTTGCGCAGCTTGCCGATGAACTGGCTGAGGAACATCTCGATAAAGGCCGCGCAGAAGCAGATGCCGAAGATGGTCGAGAGAATCTCTTCATTGCTGCCGCCACGGCCCTTGACCATGAAACCGGCGCTGAGCAGCACGCTGATAAAGGAAAAACTGGTGCCCTGCACGCACAGCAACCCGGAGCCGATAGGGCCCAGGCGCCGGGCCTGGACAAAGGTACCCAGGCCGGAGACGAACAGCGCCATGCTGATCAGGTAGGGGGTTTCTTCGTGCAGGCCGAGCACTCCGCCGAAAATCAGGGTCGGGCTGATGATGCCGACAAAACTGGCCAGCACATGCTGCAACGCGGCGAAGATGGCCGCGCTGAAATGCGGGCGGTCGTCCAGGCCATAGATCAGGTCGGACTTGTAGCGAGGGATGCGATCAGGTGCGGTCATGAAAAGGCCTGCCAATGGCGTGTCGGTACAGGGGGCACACGCCGGAAAGTGGACGGGACTTGGTTTGCGAAAGGATTGCGCCAGGCAAAACCTGCGAACCGGTCAGAAAAAGGAGGCGCAGGATGCCAGAAAGGCGCCGCAGTCAGAAGCGTAAATAGCGGCAAAGGCGCAACTTCGAAAGGATACGAAAGATACTGTTTCTCATTTGCCGTTATGGAATAATCCGGCCCCCGAACCCCGGACCGCCCCTCGATGCTGCCCACGCCCAGCCTGCTGCTGAGTTTTCAGGAGCACTACGACGACCTGCTGAAGTTTCTCACCCGGCGCATGAGTGATCGCCAGCGTGCGGCCGATGTCGCCCAGGAAACCTACCTCAAGCTGCTCAAGGTCGATCAGACGGTGGCGGTGCACAACGACCGCAGCTTTATCTTTCGCGTGGCCGGCAACCTGGCCATTGACACCTTGCGCCGTGAGCAGCGCCTGGCGGCCAATCACAGTGACGGTCAGGAGCATGCCGAGGCCGTCGACCCGGCGCCGGCGCCCGAGGCGGTGCTGCTGGCCAAGGAGCGTCTGGCGCTGCTCGACGACGCCCTGCAATTGCTCTCGGCCAATGCCCGGCAGGCCTTGCTGCTCAACCGTATCGAGGGCCTGACCCAGGCCCAGATCGCAGTTCGGCTGGGCGTTTCCGAGAGCATGGTGGCAAAATACATCGGCCAGGCCCTGCGCCATTGCCGCGACTGGCTCAAGCAAAATCATGCATGATCCTTCTCCCTCAGCCGCCGACCTGCCCATGACCCAGTCCCCGATTCCCGAGCCTGACGACAGCCTCGAAGACGCCGCCGTCGACTGGCTGGTGCTGCTCAACTCGGGCCAGGCCAGCGCTGCCCAGCGCATGGCCTATCAGCAATGGCGCCTGATCAGCCCGGCCCACGCCGCGGCCGCCGACGAGGCGCAGCAACTGTGGGCCGACCTCGGCATGACCGCGGCGGCGAGCGAGCTGCGGGCCCAGGCTCAAGTGCCACGACGGCCACGGCGTTGGTGGCCGGCCCTGGCGGCTTCGGTGCTGGTCGCCGTTGCCGGGGGCACCGGCTGGCAACAGTGGCCGGCCTTGAGCGCCGACTACCACACCAGTGTCGGCCAGCAGCAGACCCTGACCCTGGACGATGGCTCCACAGTCACCCTCAACAGTGCCAGTGCCTTGTCGGTGGCCTACACGGCCAGCGAGCGCAAGGTCATCCTGCGGGCCGGCGAGGCACTGTTCGAGCCGGCACCCGACCGGCAGCGGCCGTTTGTGGTGAGCGCCGGCGACGAGCGCCTGCAAGGCACCGACAGCAGTTTCAGTGTGCGCCGCGACGGTGGCGACCTGACGGTGGTGGTCAGAAGTGGCCAGGTGCAGTTCAGCGGCGACCATCAGCCAATGCTGTTGCAGGCCGATCAGCGCCTGCAGCACCGAGCCGGCCAGCCCCTGCTGGCCCAGCAGAAGGTGGATGCCGCCAGCCTCACGGCCTGGCAGCGCGGCAAGCTGATCTTCAATGGCCGGCCGCTGGGGGAGGTGATTGGCGAGTTGGAGCGCTATCAGCATGGGCGGATCGTGATTTCCGATGCGCAACTGGCGGCTCTGCCGGTCAGCGGGGTATTTGATCTGAACGACCCGCAAGGGCTGCTGCGCACCCTCGAACAGCGCTACCCGCTGAAGGTCACGTACCTGCCATGGCTGGCGGTCCTGCACTGATTTGAATTTTTTTCGCTGGGCCGTTGCAAGTTCCGGTTGGCGAAATCGTCGTAGTGAGAGCGAGAAGAAAATCATTCTCATTGACGTATTCAAACGGGGCGGGAAAACAGTCGTGAAAGGTATGTTCAAGCAGTCGACACAGGTCCGGGCCAAGGCCCTGGTGCGCCGTACACTCCTGGCTCAGGCCATCATTGCCGGGCTGTGCAGCCCGCTGCTGGTTCAGGCCCAGGACGCCGTCGCCCCCAGCCATAGCGCCGAAGAGCGCCGGGTCAACCTGGCATTGCCCGCCCAAGCCCTGGACCAGGCCCTGACCGGCTTTGCCGACCAGGCCGGGTTGCGCCTCTTGTACACCACCGCCGATGTCGAGGGCCTGCAAGCCGAGGCGTTGAATGGCGAACTGAGCGTGGCCCAGGCCCTGCAACGCCTGCTGGCCGGCAGCGGCATGAGCTGGGCGTTCAGCGACCCGCGCACGGTGATCCTGCGCCGCGCCACGGCGCCGGCAGCGAGCCTCAACCTCAAGCCGATCCAGGTCAGCGTCGCCTCGCGCACCAGCACCGCCATCAGTGAAATACCCGGCACCGTATGGGTGGTCGACCAGACCCAACTGCGCGAACAATTGCAGACCGGGGTCAGCCTCAAGGAAGCCATCGGCAAGCTGGTGCCGGGCCTCGACCTGGCGCCCGAGGGACGCACCAACTACGGCCAGAACATGCGCGGGCGCAACGTGCTGGTGATGATCGACGGTGTCAGCCAGAACAGCTCCCGTGGGCTGTCCCGGCAGTTCGACAGCATTTCTCCGTTCAACGTCGAGCGGGTGGAAGTGCTCTCCGGCGCCAGCGCCATCTACGGTGGCGGCGCCACCGGCGGCATCATCAATATCGTGACCAAGAAGGGCGAGGCCGGGGCGGCGCAGTTTGAAACCCAGGTCGGGGCCAGCAGCGGCTTCAACAACAGCGATGACCTGTCGACCCGTATCGCGCAGTCGGTCAGCGGTGGCAACGAGCGCATCAACGGCCGGTTGGCGGTCGCCGCCGAACAGAACGAGGCGTTCTACGACGGTTCCGGCAACCAGATCTTCATCGACAACACCCAGACCGACCTGCAATACAACCGCACCGTCGACCTGATGGGCAGCCTGGCGCTGCAATTCAACGAGGCCCAGGGCCTTGACCTGCTGGCCCAGTACTACGACTCCGGCAACCATGGCGGCACCGGTATCTACTTTCCCAACCTCAGCTACCAGAAGCCTTCGGACCTGGAGGACGCGCAATTGCGCGGCGGCTACTCCACCGATCTGCAGCCGCGCACCAAGCGCCTGCTGCTCAATGCCAGCTACCACTACGACGATGTGCTGGGCGGTCAGGACTTCTACCTGCAAGGCTCCTACCGCAAGGAAGACGACAACTTCTACCCGTTCCCCTATTACAACGCGGCCAACCCCACGGGCTCCAAGGGCGTGTATTTTGCTGCCTCGCAGCAGAACTTCGAGGTCAGCAGCCTCAAGGCCCTGCTGGTCAAGGAGTGGAGCGCGTTCAAGCTGACCTATGGCGTGGACCTGGACCGCGAGCGTTTCAACGCCGAGCAGAGCGTGTTCAACTCCCAGACCTCGTCCGCCACCGGTGGCCTCGACCTCGATACCTTGAGCAAGGCGCCGCGCTATCCCAGCTACCGGGTTGACGGGCTCTCCGGCTATGCCCAGCTGGACTGGCACGCCACGGACAACCTGACGGTGTCCGGCGGTGCGCGGCGGCAGAAAATGGATGTGGATGTCGGCCAGTTCAAGAACGTGCCGGGCGGCAGCAATGACTATGAAGTGAGCCTGTACAACATCGGGGCCATCTACGATTTCAAGAATGGGCATCAGACCTGGATCAACTACGGCGAGGGTTTCGATCTGCCGGACCCGGCCAAGTTCTACGGCAAGCCGGGCTTGAGCGTCGACGACAATCCCCTGGCCGGGATCAAGAGCCGCCAGGTGGAAACCGGCTGGCGTTATTCGGACAGCGACTGGGATGCCCAGGCGGCGCTGTACTACATCTGGTCGGATAAGGTCATCACCACCGACAGCGCCACCCTGACCATTGATGTGATCGACCAGAAGAGCCGCGACTACGGGTTTGAAGGCGCCTTGACCCGCCACTTCGCCAGCGGCTGGGAGGCTGGCAGCACCCTGCACCTGGTGCGTTCGGAAGAAGAGGACAAGAACGGCGACTGGATCAAGCGAGATGCGCGCTATGCCTCGTTGTCCAAGTCCACGGCGTTCGTGGGCTGGAAGGGCGACCGCAGCAGCGCCCGCCTGCAAGGCAACCACGCATTCACCCTCAAGGACGACGCCGACCACACCATCAACGGCTACACCACCTTCGACCTGCTGGGCAGTCATGACACCGGCTTCGGCACCTTCAGCGCCGGGATCCAGAACCTGTTGGACAAGCAATACAGCACGGTCTGGGGCCAGCGCGCGACACTGTTCTACTCACCGGCCTACGGCCCGGCGTACCTCTATGACTACCAGGGCCGAGGCCGCACCTACACCCTCGGGTGGTCAATGGCGTATTAACCCCTGTCGCCGCTGCCGCAGGCTGCGCTGGCCCCCATCAACACCGCAAACTCCCGTCGGTCAGGGCCAGCGCAGCCTCGTGCCTCGGCAGCGGCTACAGGGTGGATACCGCGCATCTCCAGCAACAGGCCGGCGGCTCCTGACAGTTTCTGACAGGGGCCTCTGCTAAGCTGCGCGGCTCTTTTGTGTGGAGGCTGCTGCGGTGTCGCGAACCAGTCGTTTACTTACCCTGCTGCAAGTCCTGCGTGGCAAGAGCCGTCCGGTGACGGCCGCAGTCCTGGCGCGGGAGCTGGAAGTCTCCGAGCGCACCTTGTACCGCGATATCGCCGAGCTGACGGCCCTGGGCGCCCCGGTGTATGGCGAGGCGGGCATCGGTTATGTGCTGCGCAGCGGCTTGTTCCTGCCGCCGTTGATGCTCAATGCCGACGAGACCGAAGCCATTGTGCTGGGCCTGCGGTATGTCGATCAGCGCGGCGATGATGTGCTGGGCAAGGCCGCCGCCAATGCCCTGGCCAAGATTGCCGCCGTCTTGACCCCGGCGGCCCAGGAGGCCTTGCGCAACCCCACGGTCATGCCCGGGCCGTCGGCCTGCGCCTACCCGGAAAACGTGGTGCCGCTGGATGTGTTTCGCCAGGCCATTCGCGAACAGGCCAAACTGCATCTGGACTACGCCGACGCCAAGCAGGTCTCCAGCCAGCGGCTGATCTGGCCCCTGGCCCTGGGGTTTATGAACGAGGCGCGGGTGATAGTCGCCTGGTGTGAGTTGCGCGGGGCTTATCGGACCTTTCGCACCGACCGCATCCTCGCGGTCAGCGCTCGGGGAGAGGTCTACCCTGGTCGGCGCAGTGACCTGTTGCGCACCTGGCGCACGCTGATGCAGCTGGATGAACACGGGCGCTTCACTCCTGACAAGAACTGACGCAGGGGGCCATTAGCATGGCGCCTGACTTCACTCACAAGGAGCTTCACGCATGCCCAGCACCGCCCCCGTACTCGCCCCGGCGATCGCTGCCTACATCGCCGCCGCCAACGCCCGCGACAGTTCGGCAGTGACCAGTTTCTTCGCCGAGGACGCGACGGTATTCGATGAAGGCCGGCAGCGTGTCGGCACCCAGGACATCGCCCACTGGATGGCCGACTGCGCCCAGCGTTACCAGCCGCGCCTGCAAGTGCAGGCGGTGCAGCAGCGCACCGGCAAGGTGCTGCTCGACAACCTGGTCTGGGGTGCGTTTCCCGGCAGCCCGCTGGTGTTGCGCTACGTGTTCCGGCTCGATCCCCAGGGCAAGATCTGCCGCCTGGACATCTCCCTCTAGACGCAGCCCGGCAGTGGCAGGCGCCAGCGGCGTGGCATACTGCGCGCTCTTTGCCCGGATCGTTCGCCCCATGCCTTTTGATTCCCCCCTCAGCGCCTATCAGCATGCCCTGGAGCAAGGATTTGTCGCCGACCCGGCGCAATTGCGCGCGGTGCAGGCCCTGGAACAGTGCCACCAGGCCCTGCACCAGGGCCAGGCGCCGATTACCGGGGTGTACCTATGGGGGCCGGTGGGGCGCGGCAAGACCTGGCTGATGGACCAGTTCTACCAGAGCCTCAGGGTGCCGGCGCGGCGTCAGCATTTTCACCACTTCATGGGCTGGGTCCACCAGCGCTCATTCCAGCTGACCGGCACCGCCGACCCTTTGCAGGCGCTGGCCCGGGAACTCAGCGCCGAGGTGCGGGTGCTGTGTTTTGACGAGTTGTTTGTCAACGACATCGGTGATGCGATCATCCTCGGGCGTCTGTTCCAGGTGATGTTCGATGAAGGCGTGGTGGTGGTCTGCACCTCCAACCAACCGCCCGCCCAGCTGTATGCCGATGGCTTCAACCGCGAGCGTTTCCTGCCGGCGATCCAGTCGATCGAGCAGCATATGCAGGTGGTTTCGGTGGATGGTGATGAAGACCATCGCCTGCACCCGGGCACCGGCCTGCAACGCTACTGGGTCACGGCGGCAGGCGAGCCCAGTGCCCTGGGGCCGGTGTTCGAGCAGTTGAGCGCGGGGCAGGCGGTATCCAGCGCGGTGCTGGCGGTGGGGCATCGCAACGTCACGGTGCTCAAGGTCAGTGAAACCGTGCTCTGGTGTCGCTTTGCCGACCTTTGCGAGGCGCCGTTCGCGGCCATGGACTTCATGGCGCTGTGCGACCGCTTCAGTGCCATTCTGCTCAGCGAAGTGCCCAACCTCAGCGCCCAGCAGCGTCCGGGACGCATCGCCCGAGGCACCGAGGATGGCGCGCAGCGGGTTGATGCCGGGGACCGCCAGTTGCCCCAGCTGTCGGTGCACGACGACAGCGTGCGGCGCTTTATCGCCCTGGTGGACGAGTGTTATGACCGCAAGGTGCCGCTGTACCTCGAGGCCCAGGTCCCGCTGGAGCAGCTGTATACCGAGGGTTACCTGGAGTTTGCCTTCCGTCGTACCTTGAGCCGCTTGCAGGAAATGCAGTTGCAGCGTTTTTGCTGAAGATCCCGCTCCTGGATCTGCCATTGCTCCGTGAGGTGTTGCCGTGAACCAGCCCTTGTCCCACCACTTGTCGACCATGGCCTACCAGAACGCCTGGGCCAACCACCGCCTGGCCAAGGCCTGGGGCCAGTTGAGCGCGGCCGAACTGGTCGCGCCGCGCAGCAGCTTTTTCCCCAGCTTGAGGGCCACCCTCAATCACATCCTGACCTGCGACTGGTTCTACGTGGATGCCCTTGAACGGGAGCTTCGCGGCGAGCCGCCACGGGTCGATTGCTATGTGTTTTTCGACGTCGACGAGCCCTGTGTCGAGGCCGGTGAACTGCGCCAGGCACAATCCACCGTCGACCAGCGGCTGCTGGCGTACTGCGCGCAACTGCGGGACGCCGATCTGGGGCGCAGGGTGACCATCGCTCGGGAGACGCCACAGCACGACAGCCGCTTGCGCATGCTCAGCCATCTGTTCGAGCACCAGATCCACCATCGCGGCCAGGTGCACGCCATGCTCAGCGAAACCCGGGTCGCGCCGCCGCAACTGGACGAGTTTTTCTGCGCCGGTGAGGCCGGGTTGCGTGCTGCGGACTTTGCCGAGCTGGGCTGGACCGAAGCACTGATCTGGGGCGACTAAGCGCTCGATTCAGCTCCCGGTCAGCGGGCGACGCCGGAACACCAGGCGGAACTCGGTCAGGCCGTCGGGCTGGCTGCTGACGTCGGTCTGGCCCTGATGCAGGTTCATGATCGAACGCACAATCGCCAGGCCCAGCCCGGTGCCGCCTTCGGCTCGGGAGCGGCTGCTGTCGACTCGGTAGAAGCGCTCGAACAGGTGCGGCAGGTGCGCTTGCGCAATCCCGGCCCCGGAGTTGCTCACCGTCAGCGCTACGCCTGCGGCCAGCTCCTCCACCTGCAGCGAGATGGCGGCCTGCCGCGGTCCATGGCGGATGGCGTTGGACAGCAGATTGGAAATGGCGCGCTGGATCATCAACCGGTCGCCGTGTACCCAGCCGCTGCCGGACAGGCTCAGAGCCTGGTGTTTTTCCTCGGCGCTGAGGGCGAACAGCTCCATGACCCGGCGCGCCTCTTCCTCCAGGGCAACAGGTTGGAAACTGACCTGGGAAGCCGGGTGGCTGACCTGGGCCAGGAACAGCATGTCGCTGACGATCCGGGTGACCCGTTCCAGCTCCTCAAGGCTCGACTCCAGCACCTGCTTGTACTGCTCCGGCGGGCGCTCGCGGGACAAGGTGACCTGGGCCTTGCCCATCAGGTTGGTGATGGGCGAGCGCAGTTCGTGGGCCAGGTCATCGGAGAATTGCGCGAGCTGCTGCACGCCGCCGTCCAGGCGGTGCAGCATGAAATTGATGCTATGGGCCAGTTCCGCCAACTCCCGCGGCAGGTTGTCCTGGGACAGGCGGTGGGTCAGGTCCTGGGTAGTGATCTGCGCCGCCACCCGGCTGAATTGCTGGAGCGGCAGCAGCCCGCGTTGCACCAGCCACCAGGCGCCGATACCGATCAGCAACAGCAGCAACGGCAGGATGATCACGGTCGAGCGCAGGTAGGCGCTGAGCAAGGCCTGGTCATTTTGCCGATCCAGCGACAGCACCACTCGCACCTGTTCGCCACTGCCCAGGGGCAGCAGGCGCGAGGCGCTGAGCAGGGGCCGGCCGCGGCTGTCCGCCCAATCCAGAAATGCCGGGCTGTCGGCGCCGCTCAAGGCGGCGGGCAACGGCTCCAGGGGCTGGCTGCCGATGTCGAGCAGGGGCGGCGCCTGGCGATCGACGGCGAGAATCCGCAAGTGCAGGTTGTCGTGGCCCATGACCAGGTCGAGCAGGGAATGGGGGCGGGCGGCGATGTCCGCGGTCTTGAGGTCGCTGGTCAGGCTGTGCTGGATCTGGGCCAGCTTGTTGTCCAGGCTTTCCCGGGCGAGTTTGCCCAGTTCGTGGGTCAGCGCGAGGTAGGCCAGGGTCGCCAGCAAGAGCACCAGGCCGGCGCCCATCAGGCTCACGGTCAGCCCCAGGCGCATCGACAGGCTGCTGGGTTGCCTCGCCGGCATCGGCATCGGCAACGGTCCGGCCTTGCCGGCCCCTGGCCTCATTGGCGCACCTCCAGCACATAGCCGACACCGCGAATGGTGTGGATCAGCTTGATGTCGCTGGCATCGTCGATCTTGGCCCGCAGGCGGCTGATGGAGACCTCGACCACGTTGGTGTCGCAATCGAAGTTCATGTCCCAGACCTGGGAGATGATCTGGGTCCGGGTCAGCACTTCGCCGGCCTGACGCATCAGAACATGCAACAGCGTGAATTCCTTGGTGGTCAGGTCGATTCTGCGGTTGCCGCGGTAGGCTCTGTGGCGCCGTGGATCAAGTTCCAGATCGGCCACTCGGAATACGTCCACCGCCGTCAATTGTTCATTGCGCCGCAGCAACGTACGAACTCGGGCCAGCAACTCGGGGAACTCGAAAGGTTTGACCAGGTAATCATCGGCGCCCAAGTCCAGGCCTCGGACTTTATCCGCCAGGCGTCCGCGGGCGGTTAACATGATGACCCGCGTACTGTGTTCACGGCGCATAAGTTCCAGCACTTGCCAACCATCTTTGTGTGGCAGGTTGACGTCGAGAATCACCAATTGATAATCCTGCTGATCAATCAAGTGCAAGCCATCCTGGCCATTCGCCGCACAATCGACGACATAGCCACTTTCCGTCAGGCCCTGTTGTAGATAGTCAGCGGTTTTTGGTTCGTCTTCGACAACCAGGATGCGCATCAATAGTTCCTCGTATGACTCAAGTTGAATATGAGCGGTGTAGAAAAAAGCCGTGGCCAGCCCTTGATTACTCCGCGCAGGAGCTTCGGGCGGCAGGTTGGCCTGGGTTTGGGTGGGCGGATGATGAAGCCTGTAGCTGCTTTAGGGTCAAGAGAGGAATGGCTCTGAATCAACGGTTTGCGTGAGGCTTGGCGAGGCGGGGGGGCGCCTGCTGTTGTATCAAGGCGTGTCTGTTTGCAGGCACCGACAATCGGTTGGTGAAGGCCAATGGTTAATTCCGGGGGGAACGGTGTGGATATAGCAATAATGAAGGGCGTGAGTGACATCCAACAAGAAAGGCGCCCGGTCAGGCGCCCATTGCTTTAACGGTGTGAACTTAAGCGTCCGGGGTGTGTGCGGAAGTTTTATCGGCTGAAGATTCAATAGTGTTCTTTGGGGTTTCGCTGGAGGCGGTGGTTTCAACCGTGCCGTGAGTCTGTTGCTGGCTCACGCGGAAGTTCTCCCAGAACTGTTGCGAGCGTTCCGAACCATCTTCGGCAAAGGCACTGGCCGAGCCAAGCGTTATCAAAGTGGTCAGAATAAAAGTTGAACGTTTCATGCGTTGTTTCCCATTAACAATGTTCGCTGCCCGCCTTATCTCTGGATAAGTGCTGATAGGGGCGGAGTGTGTGCGAAGTTTATTAAATGGGAGTTAACGCCGGCATGAGCCGTTGATTACATATTCGTAATCTTTGCCCGAGGGCGATACAAGACGACTCGTGGGAGTCGTCTTGTTGGGGGAGGGTTACTGCTGGACCACTTGCGTGGTGCGCGGCTTGGGTTTCATCAGGCTGAAGTCGATCAAAGCCTTGGACTGGCGCTCGAAAGGGTTGCCGATCAGCAGCGGCCGCGGCTTGAAGCTGTCGCTGACCAGGCTCTTGCTGCGGTCCAGTTCGTCGGCGCTGAGGCCGGCCAGGTCGGCCCAGGTGTGAATCAGCTGCGAGCTGCTGTAGGGGCGACCCAGGTCGCCGGCAAAGCTCCAGTCGTGGGTTTCCCGCCATTTCGGCGAGGCCCAGGCCATGAACGGGATGGTGTACATCGGCGCGGTCGGCTTGCTTTCGTTGCGCCCCAGGGTGTTGTGGCCGGCGGAGTCGAAGACGTCTTCGCCATGGTCGGACAGGTACAGCAGGAAGCCGTTGGGATCGGTCTTGGCGTAGTCCTTGATCAGGCTGGACACCACGAAGTCGTTGTACAGCACGGCATTGTCATAGCTGTTATAGGTCGGCACCTGGTCGTCGCGCACGCCGGCGGGCACGCCCTGGCGGTCGGTGAACTTGTCGAAGGTTGGCGGGTAGCGGTACTGGTAGCTCATGTGGGTGCCGAGCAGGTGCACCACGATGAATTTGCGCGGGGCTTTGTCGGCCAGGGCCTTGTTGAAGGGCTCGAGCACATCGCCGTCATACTGGCGGGCGTTCTGGTTGCGGTTGTTGTTCAGGTACACCTGCTCGTCGGCCTGCTCGGAGAACGTGGTGAGCATGGTGTTGCGCTTGGTCATGGTCTGCTGGTTGGTGATCCAGTAGGTCTTGTAGCCAGCCTGTTTCATCACGCTGACCACCGACGGCGTGGTCAGGTACAGCTCGGGATTCTCTTCGTCGGCGAAGGTCAGCACCTGTTGCAAGGCTTCAATAGTGTATGGCCGAGGCGTGATCACGTTGTCGAACACCGCCAGCTGATCCTTGAGCTTGTCCAGCTCCGGAGTGGTCTGGCGCGGGTAGCCGTAGAGACTCATGCGTTGGCGGTTGGTCGATTCGCCGATGACCAGCACCAGGGTCGCAGGCAGGTCGGCCGAGGCGTCCTTCAGGTTTTTCAGTGGCGCGATCTTGCTTGCGCTGGCCAGCATGCCTTGCATGTTGTCCAGTTGTTCCAGGTAGCGGCGATAGGCAACCACCATCTGCCACGGCACGGCGGGCTCGATGCGGGTTTCGAATCGCTCCAGGCCGCCGCGCAGGCTGTCGGAACGGGCGATCTGCTTGACCAGCGGGTAGCCGACCACCGCCACCAGCAGCGCCGTGGTCGCGACCAGGGCCCGGCCACGGGGCATGTACACCGGGCGCAAGCGGGTCCAGAGGAAAATGGAGAACGCGGTGTGGGCGATAAAGGCGAGGACGATCCACCAGGCAAAGTATTGCGTCATGTACTCGCCGGCTTCCGACGGGTTGGACTCGAACATGATGAAAATGACGCTTTGCGAGAATTCCTGCTGATAGATGAAGAAGTAGCCGAGGCTGGCCATGGAGCAGGCCCACAACACGATACCGATCAGGGCGGCGAGCAGGCGGGTGCGTGCGGGGAACAGCAGCACCGGCGCCAGCCAGATCGAGCTCATTATGAAAGCCTGGCGGAAGCCGGCGAAACCGGAGGTGTCGGTCAGCAGGATCAGCAGTTGGGTGATGCCGGAAAAGTACCAGAAGAACAGGAAGAGCCAACCCAGACCGGCCCAATCGAAACCTTTCGCAGACGTGTCGCCGCGTTTAAACAATGCCATGGAGCGCTCCAACCGGTTAATCACTGCTATCGCGGACACGCAGGAGCGGTCCGTGAGCCAGGGCGGCTCTGAACCGAGCGGCCACAATGGCCGGAGTATCACCACTCAGGTGTGAAAAGTTTGTGAGCTGAAAGCGCGCCGCGTTCCGATGAACGGTGAGGATGGAACGGCTGATGAGGGGGTTGCAGTCATTGCCGGCATCATCCCCGCAAGGGATGACGCCGGCGATGTGGCGCAGAGGGCTGCGTCAGGTTGAATGCTGGGTCCGCTGGCGGGACTCAGTTCGGCGAGGGTGCGTGCAGGCTGGTGATCTGGGCGGTCTGGCCCTGGCCTTGAAGCAATAGACGCAGTTGCGAGAGTTCCTGCTGCAGTTGATCGCGTTCTGCTTTCAATTGACGCAATTCATCACGACGGATCGTGACATACAGGGTTTGTGCAGGTCGTGCCGGTAGTACTGTGCCCATTGCTCACCTCGCAAATGGCGTGTCTCAACTGTGTGTGTACCGCTCGGTTTCGAGGGTCAAAACACTATCGGCGCCGATTTTGATTTCTTTTGCCGGCAAAGGGAACTTTTTTATTTTTCAATGTCGTTGTGTCTTCGAGGCGATTTGCGTCGTTATCCACTGTCTGCATGGGAAACTAAGTCCGGGCGCTCTGGACTAACCCTCATTGGCCCCATTGGGCTATAACCTTTTGACACAAATCTATTCGTAGTAAGGAGCATCAGCACATGCAACTGGGGATTATCGGACTGGGCCGCATGGGCGGCAACATTGCACGGCGCCTGATGCTCAACGGGCATGAAACCGTGGTGTATGACCGCAACGCCGAGTTTGTCAGCACCCTGAGCGGTGAAGGCGCCAAGGGCGTGGCCGATCTGCCGGCCCTGGTGGCAGGCCTGGAAAAACCGCGTGCGGTATGGGTCATGCTGCCGGCCGGCGCACCCACCGAAGACACCATCGAGACCTTGAGCCAACTGCTGGAAGCGGGCGATGTGATCATCGATGGCGGCAACACCTACTACAAGGACGATATTCGCCGCGCCCACAGCCTGGCGCAAAAAGGCCTGACCTACATTGATGTCGGCACCTCCGGCGGCGTCTGGGGCCTGGAGCGCGGCTACTGCATGATGATCGGCGGCGATGCCGACGAGGTTAAGCGCCTGGACCCGCTGTTCGCTGCCCTGGCGCCAGGTTATGGCGACATCCCGCGGACCAAGGACCGGGTTGCCGAAGATGACCGTGCCGAGCGTGGCTACATTCATGCCGGCCCTGCGGGCTCCGGGCATTTCGTCAAGATGATCCACAACGGCATTGAGTACGGAATGATGCAGGCCTTTGCCGAAGGCTTCGACATTCTCAAGACCAAGGCTTCGGAAAACCTGCCTGAAGATCAGCGTTTCGACCTCAACGTCGCCGATATCGCGGAAGTCTGGCGTCGTGGCAGCGTGGTGTCCTCGTGGCTGCTGGACCTGACCGCCGACGCCCTGGCCACCGATCCCAAGCTCGACGGTTACTCCGGTTCGGTCGCGGACAGTGGGGAAGGGCGCTGGACCATCGAAGCGGCCATGGAGCAGTCGGTGCCGGTACCGGTGCTGTCCAACTCGCTGTTCGCCCGGTTCCGTTCACGCCAGCAAAGCACCTACGGCGATAAACTGTTGTCGGCCATGCGCTTCGGCTTCGGCGGCCACGTGGAGACTTCGAAAAAATGACCACTGTGCGCAGGAAATCCAAGGCTGAACCCGCACCGCCCACCACCCTGTTTCTGTTTGGCGCCCATGGCGACCTGGTCAAGCGCCTGTTGATGCCGGCGTTGTACAACCTCAGTCGCGATGGCTTGCTGAACGAGGGCTTGCGGATTGTCGGGGTCGATCACAACGCTATCAGCGATGTGGACTTCGCCAAGAAGCTGGAAGACTTCCTGCGCACCGAAGTGGCGAACAAGGTCGGCGACGGCGCGACCCTGGACCCGCAGCGCTGGGCCAAGCTGGCCCAGGGCATCAGCTACGTCCAGGGCGACTTCCTCGACGATTCGACCTACAGCGCGCTGGCCGCCAAGATCGCTGCCAGCGGCACCGGCAATGCGGTGTTCTACCTGGCCACCGCGCCGCGTTTCTTCAGTGAAGTGGTGCAGCGCCTGGGTGCGGCCGGATTGCTGGAGGAGAGCCCCGAGGCCTTTCGCCGTGTAGTGATCGAGAAACCCTTCGGCTCCGACCTGCAATCTGCCGAAGCCCTGAACGGTTGTCTGCTCAAGGTCATGAGCGAAAAGCAGATCTACCGCATCGACCATTACCTGGGCAAGGAGACGGTGCAGAACATTCTGGTCAGCCGTTTCTCCAACAGCCTGTTCGAAGCTTTCTGGAACAACCATTACATCGACCACGTGCAGATCACCGCGGCAGAAACCGTTGGTGTGGAAACCCGTGGCAGCTTTTATGAACACACCGGTGCCTTGCGCGACATGGTGCCCAACCATCTGTTCCAGCTCCTGGCCATGGTGGCCATGGAGCCGCCCGCGGCCTTCGGCGCCGATGCCGTGCGCGGCGAAAAGGCCAAGGTGGTCGGCGCTATCCGGCCCTGGACGATAGAAGAGGCTCGCGCCAACTCGGTCCGTGGCCAGTACGTGGCCGGTGAGGCCGGCGGCAAGGCGTTGCCGGGCTATCGCGAGGAGCCCAATGTGGCGCCGGACAGCAGCACCGAAACCTATGTGGCGCTCAAGGTCATGATCGACAACTGGCGCTGGGTCGGGGTGCCGTTCTACCTGCGCACCGGCAAGCGCATGAGCGTGCGCGACACCGAGATCGTCATCTGCTTCAAGCCGGCGCCCTATGCTCAGTTTCGCGACACCGAGGTCGACAAACTGCAACCGACCTACCTGCGGATCCAGATCCAGCCCAATGAGGGCATGTGGTTCGACCTGCTGGCGAAAAAGCCCGGGCCGACCCTGGACATGGCCAATATCGAGCTGGGGTTCGCCTACAAGGACTTCTTCGAAATGCAGCCGTCCACCGGGTACGAAACCCTGATCTACGATTGCCTGACCGGCGACCAGACCCTGTTTCAGCGTGCCGACAATATCGAGAATGGCTGGCGTGCGGTGCAGCCGTTCCTCGACGCCTGGAAGGAAGACGCCAGCGTGCAGGCCTACCAGGCCGGTGCAGATGGCCCAGAGGCTGGAACCCAACTGCTGGCCCGCGATGGTCGCGAATGGCACAGCCTCGGATGAATGACGCTACGCGACAGCCCATCCGCTTCCTGCTCAGCGACATGGACGGCACCTTGTTGCTGCCCGATCACAGCCTCAGCTCGCGCACCATCGACGCGGTAAGGGCGCTGCGTGAGGCGGGGATTTATTTCAGCCTCGCCACCGGCCGCCCACCCAGGGCCATGCTGGCCCAGATCAAGACCCTGGGCGTCGACCTGCCCACGGCGGCCTTCAATGGCGGCACCATTGTCCATCCCGATGGCCGCTTTCTCGCCCGCCATCACCTGCCGGTAGACGCGGCGATCACCACCATTGAGCTGTTTTCGACGCAGCCCGAGGTGGAAGTCTGGGTGTTTGCCGACGGTGAGTGGTTGTTGCGCGACCCCCACGGGCCGATGGTGCCACGCGAGCAACATGGCCTTGGCTACCCGCCGGTGGTGGTCAAGGGTTTTGAGGAGTACTTGCCGCGCATCGACAAGATTGTGGCCGCGAGCAACAACGCGTCGTTGCTGGTGGAGCTGGAGGCGCAATTGCAAGCCCGGGTCGAAGGTCAGGCCCAGGTGTCGCGCTCGCAGCCGGTGTACCTGGATGTCACGGCGATGGAGGCCAACAAAGGTCAGGCCCTGGTGACCCTGGCGGCTTTTCTCGGGGTAGACCTGGCGCACACGGCGGCACTGGGCGATGGCGGCAATGATCCGGCGATGTTTCACAAGGCCGGGTTGTCGATTGCCATGGGCCAGGCGCAGGAGGAGGTCAGGCGCCAGGCTGACCGGGTCACGGCGAGCAACGTCGATGATGGTGCGGCGCAGGCCATCGAGAGTTATATCCTGGCGCGCTGATCGCTCGCGCCAGCCGATCGCCGGCGCCAGGTCCTTGAGCCCGGTGCCGGCCCATCGCTACAACCAGTAACTCACCGCGTACCAGCCCAGCAGGCCCATCACCACGGTGTAGGGCAGGGCCATCCACACCATGCGCCCGTAAGACAGGCGCACCAGCGGGGCAATCGCCGAGGTCAGCAAAAACAGGAACGCCGCCTGGCCATTGGGCGTAGCGACGCTGGGCAGGTTGGTGCCGGTGTTGATGGCGATGGCCAGGGTTTCGAAGTGTTCACGGCTCATGTGCCCGTTGAGGAAGGCCTGCTTCACCTCGGTGATGTAAATGGTCGCCACAAACACGTTATCGCTGATGGCCGACAGCAGGCCGTTGGCGATAAACAGCATGCCTGGCTGTTGCTCCGGCGGCAGGGCCAGCACCCACTGGATCAGTGGCGTGAACAGTTGCTGATCGTGAATCACCGCCACCACCGCAAAAAACACCACCAGCAGTGCGGTGAATGGCATGGCGTCCTTGAACGCATTGCCGATGCGGTGCTCTTCGGTAATGCCGGTGAAGGCGGTGATCAGCACGATCACCATCAGCCCGATCAGCCCCACTTCGGCGATATGCAAGGCCAGGCCGGCAATCAGGATCAGGGCTGCCAGGCCCTGTACGAGCAGTGCCGCACGCTGGCGCGGGGTACGCTCGGCATCATCGACGGCGGCGTAATCGGCCAGCACGGCGCGCACATTGTCCGGCAACAGGGTGCCGTAGCCGAACCAGCGCAGTTTCTCCAGGAGCACGCACGTCAGCAGTCCGGCAGCCAGCACCGGCAGTGACACCGGGGCGATCTTCAGCAGGAACTCGGCGAAGTGCCAGCCCATTTCATGACCGATCAGCAGGTTCTGCGGCTCACCCACCAGGGTGCACACACCGCCCAGCGCAGTGCCGACCGCGCCGTGCATCAGCAGGCTGCGCAGGAAGGCGCGGAACTGCTCCAGGTCCTCGTGGTGCAACTTGGGCAGCCGCTGGTCGTCGCTGAAATCGCCTTCCTGGCGTGGGTCGTTGCCCGAGGCCACGCGGTGATACACCGAGTAGAAGCCCACGGCGGCGCTGATAATCACCGCCGTCACGGTCAAAGCGTCGAGGAACGCCGAAAGAAAGGCCGAGAGGAAGCAGAACAGCAAGCCCAGCAGCACCTTGGAGCGCACCCCGAGCAACAGCCGGGAGAACAGGAACAGCAGCAGCTCCTTCATGAAGTAGATGCCGGCCACCATAAACATCAGCAGCAGGATCACTGGGAAGTTGTGCAGCAGCTCTTCATACAGTGCCTGGGGTGTGGTCATGCCCAGCAGCAGAGCTTGCACCAGCAACAGGCCGCCGGGCATCAGCGGGTAGCACTTGAGCGCCATGGCCAGGGTGAAGATGAATTCCAGCACCAGCAGCCAGCCAGCCGCTGCCGGGCTAACCAGCCAGAACAGCAACGGATTGAGAATCAGGAACGCGACGATACTGGCCTTGTACCAGCGTGGTGATTGACCGAGAAAGTTATGGGCAAACGCCTGGGCCATTGAACCGGACATCGGCGGCTCCTTTTATTGAGAAGCGCGCAAAGTGCCGCAAGCCGCATTGAAGAGCAAGGATCGATGAAATCTTTTGTCACAAACCGTAGCCGCTGCCGAAGGCTCGGGCCGCGTTCGGGCGCTGGCCCTGAAGTACAACCCATTCCTCCCGGATGTACTCCAGCGCCCATCCCGGCCAGCGCAGCCTCGCCAAGCTCGGCAGCGATTACAGGCTCGCGGGGGCTTACCCTTCGCGTTTGACGACGAGGGTCAGGATGTCGTAGCTGGCCACCAGTTCGCCCAGTTGGTTGGTCACTTCCACGTCCCAGGCCACGACGCCTTGGGGGATGCCCTGGGGGCTGAGTTTGCCCTGGTCGATCTTGCGTTTGCAGGTCAGGCGCGCCTGGATCGTGTCGCCGATGCCCACCGGGTTGATAAAGCGCAGGGTGTCCAGGCCGTAGTTGGCCAGTACCGGGCCCGGTGCCGGGGAGACGAACAGCCCGGCCGCCGCCGACAGCACGAAGTAACCATGGGCGATGCGCTTGCCGAATTGCGATTCCTTGGCGGCGATCTCATCGAAGTGCATATAGAAATGGTCGCCGGACAAGCAGCCAAAGTTCACCAGATCCGCCTCGGTCACCGTGCGGCGATGGGTCAGCAGCGACTCGCCGATCTGCAGGTCCTGGAAGAAGCGGCGGAACGGATGCACCTCGGTCTCGATCACCTTGGCCCCGCGCACGTATTCGCCGGTAACCGCCGCCAACATGCTCGGCGAGCCCTGGACGGCGGCCCGTTGCAGGTAATGCTTCACCGCTCGCAGCCCCCCGAGTTCCTCGCCACCGCCAGCGCGGCCCGGGCCGCCGTGTTTCAGTTGGGGCAAGGGTGAGCCATGGCCGGTGGATTCGCCGGCGCATTCGCGGTCCAGCACCAGCAAGCGACCGTGCCAGGCAGCTGCCACCGGGATCGCCTTGGCGGCAATCTGCGGATCGCGGGTCACCAGGCTGCCCACCAGGCTGCCTTTGCCGCGAGCCGCCAGGGCCAGGGCTTCGTCCAGGTCGTCATAAGCCATCAGCGTGCTGACCGGGCCGAAGGCTTCGATATCGTGGGCACCCGCCCCATGCGGGTCGCGGGCCAGCAGCAGGGTTGGGGCGAAGAATGCCCCCTGGCTGACGTTTTCGCCGCGGGGTTCGAAGCCGTCGCGGGCACCGAACAGCAGGTCGCTGCTGTGCAGCAGGCTTGCCACGCGCTCGGCCACATCCAGTTGCTGGTCGTGGGAGGCCAGGGCGCCCATGCGCACGCCTTCCACCGATGGATCACCGACCACCACCTTGGCCAGGCGCTCGCGCAGACGGCTGGCCACGGCGTCGATGTGCTTGGCCGGGACGATGGCACGGCGGATGGCGGTGCATTTCTGACCGGCCTTGGTGGTCATTTCCCGGGCGACTTCCTTGATGAACAGCTCGAACTCTTCATCGTCCGGGGTCACGTCCGGGGCCAGGATTGCGCAGTTCAGCGAGTCGGCTTCAGCGTTGAACGGCACCGAGTGGCGAATCAGGTTCGGGTTGACCCGCAGCTTGGCCGCGGTGTCGGCGGAGCCGGTGAAAGTCACCACATCCTGACCTTCGAGACGGTCCAGCAGGTCGCCGGTGCTGCCGATCACCAGTTGCAGGCTGCCGCTGGGCAGCAGGCCCGACTCGTCCATCAGGCGCACCACGGCCTCGGTCAGGTAGCTGGTGGCGCTGGCCGGCTTGACGATGCACGGCATGCCGGCGAGGAAGCAGGGGGCGAATTTTTCCAACATGCCCCAGATTGGAAAGTTGAAGGCATTGATGTGCACCGCCAGGCCACCACGGGGCACCAGGATATGAGTGCCGGCAAAGCTCCCGAGCTTGCTCAGTTGCACTGCCGGGCCTTCATGCACGATGTTGCCCGAGGGCAGTTCGCGGGCGCCGAGGCTGGCATAGGTGAACAGCGTGCTGTTGCCGCCTTCGATATCGATCCAGCTGTCGGCGCGGGTGGCGCCGCTGTGGTGGGACAGGGCGTACAGTTGTTCCTTGCGCTCGCTGAGGTACAGCGCCAGGGCCTTGAGACGCTGGGCCCGTTGCTGGAAATCCAGGGCCATCAGCGCGGCGTTGCCCGCGCGGCGACCATGCTCGACGGCTTCGGCGAAGTCCGGGCGTTCTTCATGGGTGCGTGCCAGTTCATGGCCATCAAGGGCGCTGCGCAGCACCTGGGCACCGTGTTGGCCGATCCAGCGGCCGGCGATGAAGCTTTGCAGGGTAGGGGCGTGAGGCATCACGATTGCTCCGGGTGAAAAATGAGGCCGGCGCGGCGAACCGCGCCGGAGGGGGTTTACCAAAGCGCCAGGGTGTAACCGAGGATCAGTCGGTTTTCATCGATGGCGGTGCTCAAGCCATTGCCGGAGCGGAACGTCAGGTTGCGCCAGCGAATGCTCACGTCCTTGAACACGCCGCTCTGGATGACGTAGGTGATGTCGGTGTCGCGTTCCCATTCGCGGCCGTTGTCGACGGCACCGGCCTTGACGTGGCGGCCATCGGTGTAGCGGCTCATGAAGGTCAGGCCGGGAATGCCCTGGGCGGCGAAGTCGTAGTCGTAGCGCAGTTGCCAGGAGTCTTCTTCGGCGCGGGTGTAGGTGTTGTAGGTCACCAGGTTGACCACGTACGGATCGCCGCCGTTGAGGAACGGGAAGGCGCTGTCACCCGACAGCTGCTGCCAGGTGGCGCTGACTTTGTGCGCGCCGTGGGCCAGGGTGAACATGCTGTTGAAGTTGCGGTTGTCGATACGCCCGGCACGTTCGGCGCCGTCGCCGCGACTGTCGAAATAGCGCAGGTCGCTGCGCAGGCTGAAGCCGTTGCCCAGGGGCTGGCTGTGCACCAGGCCGAGGAATTGCTGGCGATAGATTTGATCGAGCTTGCCGTAGTAATAGCTCAGGCTCAGTTGTGGGTTGAAGGCATAGCTGCCGCCGGCGAAATCGAAGTGGTCGCTGCGGGCGGCGCCATAGCCAATGTCGTCGTTGCTGGAGGAATCCCGCAGGTTGGTCTTGGTCAGGCGCCCGGTATTGATGGTCAGGCCGCTGATTTCCTGGCTGGTGAGCAGGCCGCCCTGGAAGGTCGAGCCCAGCAGTCGGGTGTCGTTGTAGGTGGCCACCGGCAGCAATGGCTGCAAGGTGCCGAGCTTCAACACGCTTTTGGACAGGCGCAGCTTTCCGGTCAGCCCCAGTTCGCTGAACTCGTCCGCCGGCTCATGGCTGTTGGGGCCATAGGGCAGCAGGCCGGTGCCACGGCGGTCGGGGCTGGAGTCGAGTTTGAGTCCCAACTCGCCCAGGGCATCCAGGCCGAAGCCCAGGGTGCCCTCGGTAAAACCGGACTCGATGCGGGCGGTAAAGCCCTGGCCCCATTCCTCGGCCTTGGACTGCGCGGCGTTGTCCTGGCGGAAATCACGGTTCAGGTAATGGTTGCGCAGCTCCAGCCGCGCCTTGCTGTCCCCAATGAAGTCGGCCAGGGCACTGGGGGCGAACAGCGGCAGGCTGAGGGCCGCCATGATCGACAGTAGAGTCTTGGGTGAAGCGATGTGAGCGGGGTTCATTGTTGTTATTCCCTGTCATCCGATCGGTCGTGGTGAGTTCAGTGGTTGCTGGCGCTGGAGGCGCCGATGCCGGTCATCGAGCGGATGAACTGCGCCAGGTAGCGCCCGCGCTCCAGTTCGGCCCGGGGCGAGCGGTCGGTCACCGAGAACAGCCACGCGCTGAGGAACGCCAGGCTCATGGAGAACAGCGCCGGGTTGGAGTAGGGAAACAGCGCCTGCTCGTGGTGCAGGACGTTGACCCAGACCGCCGGGCTCAATACCAGCAGGACAATGGCCGAGATCAGGCCGGCCAGGCTGCCGGTGACCGCGCCACGGGTGGTCAGGCCTTTCCAGTACATGGAGAGGAACAGCACCGGGAAGTTGACCGAGGCGGCAATCGCCAGCACCAGGCCAGAGAGGAAGGCGATGTTCTGCGACTCGAACAACAGGCCAAGGATGATCGCCAGCACGCCGATGCACAGGGTGGCGATGCGCGATACGCGGATTTCCTGCTTCTCGGTGGCCTGGCCCTTGCGGATCACGCAGGCATACAGGTCATGGGACACCGCCGAGGCACCGGACAGCGCCAGGCCGGCCACCACCGCGAGAATGGTGGCGAAGGCCACCGCCGAGATGAAACCGAGGAACAGGTTGCCGCCCACGGCCTGGGCCAGGTGCACGGCGATCATGTTGCCGCCGCCGATGATCGCGCCGTTGGCATCGCGGAATGCCGGGTCGGTGCCGACCATGACGATGGCACCGAAGCCGACGATGATCAGCAGCAGGTAGAAATAGCCGATGAAACCGGTGGCGTAGAACACGCTTTTACGCGCTTCCTTGGCATCACTGACGGTGAAGAAACGCATCAGGATATGGGGCAGGCCGGCGGTGCCGAACATCATGCCCAGGCCCAGGGAGATGGCGTCGATCGGGTTCGACAGCAGACCGCCCGGGGCCATGATCGCGCTGCCCTTGGCGTGCACCGCACTGGCACCCGCGAACATCGCCTCGGTACTGAAACCGAAATGCTTGAGCACCATAAAGGCCATGAAGCTGGTGCCGAACAGCAGCATCACCGCCTTGATGATCTGCACCCAGGTGGTGGCGAGCATGCCGCCGAAGGTCACGTAAAACACCATCAGCACGCCCACCAGCATCACCGCGTACAGGTAGCTGATGCCAAACAGCAGCTCGATCAGCTTGCCGGCACCGACCATCTGCGCCACCAGGTACATCAGGGCCACGGTCAGGGTGCCGAAGGCCGAAGTCAGGCGCACCGGGGTTTGTTCCAGGCGATAGGACACCACGTCGGCAAAGGTGTATTTGCCCAGGTTGCGCAGGCGTTCGGCGATCAGGAACAGGATGATCGGCCAGCCGGCCAGCACCCCCAGGGCGTACAACAGTCCGTCATAGCCGTTGAGGAACATCATGGCCGAGATGCCGAGGAAGGACGCGGCGGAGATCATGTCGCCGGCAATCGCCAGGCCGTTCTGGAAGCCGGTCATGCCGCCACCGGCGGTGTAGAAATCACTGGCCGAACGGGTGCGCAGGGCCGCCCAGCGGGTGACGCCGAGGGTGAACAGGACGAACACCAGGAACATGCCGATGGCGTTCCAGTTCAACGGCCGGGCGCTGCCTTCGGCGGCCAGCGCAACGTTAGTGGCGAAGGCACAAGGCAGCAGGAGCAGGGTCAGGAGGCGCTTCATTGGGCGCACTCCTGCTTGAGTTTTTCGTTCAGCGGGTCGATCACGTGGTTGGCGCGGTACACATAGAAACCGGTCAGGGCAAAGGCCAGCAGCACGATCACCACGCCCACCAGCATGCCGACCGTGGTCACGCCGCCGCTCAGGGATTGGCCCAGGGTGCTGGGGGAAAACGCCACCAGCAGCACAAAGCCGTAATAGATCACCAGCATCGCCAGGCTCAGCGACCAGTAGAGGTTCTGTTTGCGGCGCACCAGCTGGATAAAATCCGGGTGCTGACTGATCTGTTGTATCTCTTGCGGGGTCATGGCGGCGCTCTCTGGGTTGTTGTTTTTGTTTTGGGTGAAGCAGGTTGCGGGCACGGCGTCAGGCATCGCGCCTGCACGGTGGCAGGCGCTGCTGGGGTGACGGCTGGCGTCAGAGTTGGTCGAAGTCCAGCACCACCTTGGCGCTGACCGGGAATGACTGGCACGACAGCACGTAGCCGGCCGCCACTTCGTAGTCCTCGAGGGCGTGGTTGCTGTCCATTTCCACCTCGCCTTCGATCACCTTGCATTTGCAGGTGGAGCAGACCCCGGCCTTGCACGAATAAGGCAGCTCGGCGCCCTGGATGTTGCCGGCGTCGAGGATGCTCAAAGTGTTGCGCGGCAGGTCGAAGGCCAGGGCGCGGCCATCGCTGATCACGGTGATCTGGCTGGTGGCGGCGTCGATCTGGCGTGCAGCTTCGCGGGCCTCGCGTTTTTGCTGGCTGCCGGCGGCGGCAAACAGTTCGAAGTGAATGCGCTCGGCCGGCATGCCCTTGGCCTTGAGGCTGTCGCGCACGGTTTCGGTCATTTCCTGGGGGCCGCAGATAAACGCCGCGTCCAGGGCCTTGACGTCGAGCCAGCGGGAAAACAGCTGCTCGCATTTCTCAGCGTTGATCCGGCCGTTATAGAGGTCGACATCCTGCTGCTCGCGGCTGAAAACGAAGATCAGGTTCAGGCGCTGCAGGTAACGGTTCTTCAGGTCCTCGAGCTGTTCGCGAAACAACGCACCGGAACTGGAACGGTTGCCGTAGAGCAGGGTGACCTGGCTGTGGGGTTCGGTTTCCAGGGTGCTCTTGATGATCGACAGGATCGGCGTGATACCGCTGCCGGCAGCCACCGCCAGGTAGCGCCCGTGCCGCGCCGGGTCCAGTTCGACATGAAAATGCCCGGCGGGTGGCATCACTTCCAGGCGGTGCCCGGCCTTGAGCTGTTCGTTGGCAAAGGCCGAGAAACGTCCGCCGGCCACACGCTTGATGGCGATGCGCAGTTCGCCGTCATTGACCCCCGTGCAAATCGAATAGGAGCGGCGCACTTCTTCACCGTCCAGTTGGGTGCGCATCACCAGGTGCTGGCCCTGGGTGAAATGAAAGCTGTCCTGCAGGTGCTGCGGAATCTCGAAGGCGATGGACACGGCGTCACGGGTTTCGGTGCGCACATCCTTGATCACCAGGCTGTGGAATTTGCTCATTGTGGGTCTCCCACTGACACGGCAAGCGGCCGCTCAGATGCACTTGAAGTAGTCGAACGGTTCCAGGCAGTCACGGCAGCGATACAGCGCCTTGCAGGCGGTCGAGCCGAACTCGCTGAGCAGCTCGGTATGGGCGCTGCCGCATTGCGGGCAGAGGATGTCGTGGCGCTCTCCCAGCAGACCGCGTTTGCTGGTGCTGCCCGGGCGCGGCGGCGCGATGCCATAGGCCCGCAGGCGTTCGCGACCGTCGTCGGTGATCCAGTCGCTGCTCCAGGCCGGGGTCAACTTGCGTTGCAGCTGCGGAGCGCGGAAACCGGCGAGTTCCAGGGCGTCGCTGATGTCGCTTTCGATCACCTCGGTGGCCGGGCAGCCGGAGTAGGTCGGGGTCACTACCACGTGCAGGTGGCCGTCGCGCCAATCGAGATCGCGGACGATCCCGAGGTCGACCACGCTGACCACCGGCACTTCCGGGTCCATGACCTGGGCCAGGGTCGCCCAGGCCGCGTCCAGGTCGCCTGGCTGTACCGCCCGCGCGCCCTGGTCGCTGGTGATCAGCTCACCAGGTCGCATCGGGGTACGCTCGGGGCAGGAACTGCATTTCCGCCAGCAGGGTGCCCAGGTGTTCGCTGTGCAGGCCGCGACGGGCATCGAGGTAGAAGTAGCTCGGCGCCGCAGGCAGGGGCAGGGTGGCGCGGGTGAAGACCTGCTCGACCCGGGCCTGCCAGGCGCTGGCGATCTGCGCGGCATCCGGCACCAGGCCGGCGGCGTGCAGGCGGGTTTCGCTGTCGTCACCGCTGATCAGCTCGATGGTGAAGCGCCACAGCAGGGGGATGGCATCGAGCATGCGCTGATGGCTCTCTTCGGTGCCGTCGCCCAGACGTTCGACCCATTCGCCGGAGCGGCGCAGGTGATAGGTGGCTTCCTTGACCGCCTTGGCGGCGATCCCGGCGATGCGCTCGTCGCTGGACCGGCTCAGGCCCTGGAGCACTTCCAGGTGCCAGGCGTCATAGAAAAACTGCTTGAGCATGGTCACCGCGTAGTCGCCGTTGGGCTGCTCCACCAGCAACAGGTTGCGGTAGGCGCGCTCGTCGCGGCGGAACGCCAGGTGGTCGGCGTCGCGGCCGTCGTCGAGCAACTCGGCGGCGTAGTCCAGCCAGTTGCGGGCCTGGCCCACCAGGTCGAGGCCAACGTTCATCAGTGCCAGCTCTTCTTCCAGCGCTGGCGCGCGACCGCACCATTGGCACAGGCGCTGGCCCTGGATCAGGGCGCTGTCACCGAGGCGCAGCAGGTATTGGATCAGATCGGTTTGAGTGGTCATGGTCGGCCTCACATGTGTCCGACTTCAGGCGGCAGCTCGTAGAAGCTGGCGTGGCGATAGACCTTGTCGTCGGCCGGGTCGAACAGCGGGTCTTTCTCGTCCGGGGACGAGGCGACGATCAGATTGGATGGCACCACCCACAGGCTCACACCCTCGCTACGGCGGGTGTACAGCTCGCGGGCGTTCTCGATGGCCATGACACTGTCGGCGGCATGCACGCTGCCGACGTGTTTGTGGTTGAGGCCGTGCTTGCTGCGCACGAAAACTTCGAAGAGGGTCCATTCAGACATCGGGGTGACTCCACATCAGGCGTTTGATCGACGGGCGATCAGGCGGCGTTTTTATTGGTTTTCTTGCGGGCGTGGGCGACAGCGGCCTGGCGCACCCAGGCGCCGTCTTCAATGGCCTTGCGCCGGGTCGCGACGCGTTCCTGGTTGCACGGGCCATTGCCCTTGAGCACTTCGTAGAATTCGTCCCACTGGATTTCGCCGAAATCGTAGTGGCCGCGCTCGGCGTTCCACACAAGGTCCGGGTCGGGGCAGGTGCAGCCCAGCAGTTCCAGTTGCGGGATGGTCTGGTCGATAAAGCGCTGGCGCAGCTCGTCGTTGCTCTGGCGCTTGATTTTCCAGGCCATGGACTGGGCGCTGTTGGGCGAGTGTTCGTCGCTGGGGCCGAACATCATCAGGGCCGGCCACCACAGGCGGTTGATGGCGTCCTGGACCATGTCTTTCTGCGCCTGGTTGCCCTCGCGCATCATGGTCAGCAGCACCTCGTAGCCCTGGCGCTGGTGGAAGCTCTCTTCCTTGCAGATGCGCACCATGGCCCGGGAATAGGGGCCGTAGGAGGTGCGCTGCAACACCACCTGATTGACGATGGCCGCGCCGTCCACCAGCCAGCCCACCGCGCCCATGTCGGCCCAGTTCAGGGTTGGGTAATTGAAGATGCTCGAGTACTTGGCGCGGCCGCTGTGCAGCTTGGCGATCTCCTCGTCGCGGTCGGCGCCCAGGGTCTCCATGGCGCTGTACAGGTACAGGCCGTGACCGGCTTCGTCCTGGATCTTGGCCATCAGTTGCAGCTTGCGCTTGAGGGTCGGCGCGCGAGCCACCCAGTTGCCCTCGGGCAACATGCCGACGATTTCCGAGTGGGCGTGTTGGGAAATCTGCCGGATCAGCGTCTGGCGATAGGCATCGGGCATCCAGTTCTTGGCTTCGATCTTGATTTCCGAATCAATTTTTTCCTGGAAAGCGCGCTCCTGCTCGGACATCTCCGACAGGCTTTTGATGCTCTTGACCCCGGTTTCTACCAACTGTGCATACATGACGTGTCTCCCGCCGTGAAGGTGTGCGTGGGCATGGAGAACTTTATATGTGATACATAAATAAATATCAAACACAAAATAACGTGTCGTATATTTTTTTGTATCGCATTGGGGGATGAAGGCTCTAGATCAGGGGTTGCTTCTCAATTCTGTCAGGCGAGTGCTGTCAGGCCTCTGTGGCTAGGGAGCTTGCTCCCGCTGGGGCGCGCAGCGGCCCTGAATCTGGGTGTTGCGGTGCCTCAGGGAGATGGAGTTGGGGTGATTGCGGCTGCTGCGCAGCCGAGCGGGAGCAAGCTCCCTCGCCACAGGGGGGGATCGGGTGTGTTGGGGTGTTTTCTGGCTGCAACGATGGGGTGTTTCTCAAGGCTGTCAGGCGGGCACTGTCGGGCCGTTGTGGCGAGGGAGCTTGCTCCCGCTGGGGCGCGCAGCGGCCCTGAAACCGGGTGATGCGGTGCATCAGGGAGATGGAGTCGGGGTGATTGCGGCTGCTGCGCAGCCGAGCGGGAGCAAGCTCCCTCGCCACAGGGGGGATCGGATGTGTTGGGGTGTTTTCTGGCTGCAACGATGGGGGGCTTCTCAAGGCTGTCAGGCGAGCACTGTCGGGCCGTTGTGGCGAGGGAGCTTGCTCCCGTTGGGGCGCGCAGCGGCCCTGAAACCGGGTGATGCGGTGTATCAGGGAGATGGAGTCGGGGTGATTGCGGCTGCTGCGCAGCCGAGCGGGAGCAAGCTCCCTCGCCACGGAGGGCGTTCACCACGCTGTTTCAGGGGCTTGAAGCGGAGGGGCGCCCCGGCATCGGGCGATGCGGGGCGTGGCAGGGGCAGGGGTGGTTATTTGCGATTGTCGATCACATGGCAGGCCTTGCCTTCGGAGCGCTTGATGGAGAACGCCGGCTGCAAAACGATACGGGAACTGATGCCAATGTTGGTTTTGATGTGCCGGCTCAGTTCGCTGCAGATGGTTTTCTGCTGCTCTTCAGGCAGGTGCTGGTGCTCGCTCTTGAGTTCGACGTGTACGTCGACACTGTCGAGGTTGCCGTTGCGATAGAGATGGATCTCATAGCTCTCGCACAGCTGCCGGACCTTGAGCACCTGTTCCTCGACCTGGGTCGGGAACACATTGACGCCGCGAATGATCAGCATGTCATCGCTGCGTCCGGTGATCTTGTCGATACGGCGCATGGGGCGGGCGGTGCCGGGCAGGAGCCGCGTCAGGTCGCGGGTGCGGTAACGGATCATCGGCAAGGCTTCCTTGCTCAACGAGGTGAAGACCAGCTCACCCATCTGCCCGTCGGGCAGTACCTCGCCGGTGATGGGGTCGATGATCTCGGGGTAGAAGTGGTCTTCCCAGATGGTCGGGCCATCCTTGGTCTCGGCGCACTCCATGGCCACCCCCGGGCCCATGATTTCCGAAAGGCCATAGATATCCAGGGCAGTGATCCCCAGTCGTTGCTCGATGGCGCTGCGCAGTTCGGCGGTCCAGGGTTCGGCGCCGAAGATGCCCAGGCGCAACGCGAGCTTTTGCGGGTCGATGCCCTGGCGCTCGATTTCATCGGCGATGTTGAGCATGTAGGAGGGCGTGACCATGATGATGTCCGGCTGGAAATCCTTGATCAGTTGCACCTGTTTTTCGGTCTGCCCACCGGACATCGGGATCACGGTGCAGCCCAGGCGCTCGGCGCCGTAGTGCGCCCCCAGGCCACCGGTAAACAGGCCGTAGCCGTAGGAGATATGCACCTTGTCGCCACGCCGCCCGCCACCGGCGCGGATCGAGCGCGCCACCACGTTGGCCCAGGTGTCGATGTCGTTCTGGGTGTACCCGACCACTGTCGGTTTGCCGGTGGTGCCGCTGGAGGCGTGCAGTCGCACCACGTCCTGCATCGGTACGGCGAACATGCCGTAGGGGTAGTTGTCACGCAGGTCGGACTTGGTGGTGAAGGGGAATTTTGCCAGGTCATCGAGGCTGCGCACATCGTCAGGGTGCACCCCCAGTTCGTCGAAACGCTGGCGATAGAGCGGTACGTTGTTGTAGGCGTGGTTCAGGCTCCAGCGCAGCCGGTCAAGCTGATGCTGGCGCAGTTGGTCGATGCTGGCGGTCTCCAGCGGGTCCAGCACGGGGTCAAGCACGGCTTTGGCAATTGGCATGTTCATGACTTCACTCGAATTGTTTTTGTGTTGCGACCCGCCGGCAAGCGGGTCTTGAGTGCATGCGCCAAGGATACCTGGCGGCACCCTGGGTCTTGCGTTGTTTCTACTAGAACCTTTCGATAATCAGGGCGATGCCCTGGCCGACGCCGATGCACATGGTGCACAAGGCGTAGCGACCCTGGCGTTGTTCCAGTTCGTGCAGGGCCGTGGTCACCAGGCGCGCGCCGCTCATGCCCAGGGGGTGGCCCAGGGCGATGGCGCCGCCATTGGGGTTGACCCGTGGATCGTCATCCCCCAGCCCCAGTTCACGCAGCACGGCCAGACCCTGGGCAGCGAAGGCTTCGTTGAGTTCGATCACGTCCATGTCTGCCAGGCTGAGGTTGGCCAGTTCCAGGACCTTGCGCGTCGCCGGAACCGGGCCGATGCCCATGATTCGCGGCTCGACTCCGGCCGTGGCCATGGCCACCACCCGACCCCGGGCCTTGAGCCCGTAACGCTGGGCGGTGGCGGCATTGGCCAGCAGCAGCGCACAGGCGCCGTCATTGACCCCGGAGGCGTTGCCGGCGGTGACGGTGCCGTCCTTGCGGAATGGCGTGCCGAGCTTTTGCAGCTGTTCGAGGGTGGTGTCGCCCCGTGGGTGCTCGTCGTGTTCGACAACGATGGCCGGACCTTTGCGCTGAGGGATCTGCACCGCGACTATTTCACGGGCCAGGCGCCCGCTGGCCTGGGCGGCAGAGGCGCGTTGCTGGCTGCGCAGGGCGAAGGCGTCCTGGTCGGCGCGGGAGATATTGAACTGCGCAGCGACGTTTTCGGCGGTCTCCGGCATCGAGTCGATGCCATATTGCTGCTCCATCAACGGGTTGACGAAGCGCCAGCCGATGGTGGTATCGAAAAGCTGCGCCTGGCGAGAAAACGCGGTCTCGGCCTTGCCCATCACCAGGGGTGCACGGGACATCGACTCGACGCCACCCACCAGCATCAGCGAAGCCTCGCCGCAGCGAATCGCCCGCGCCGCGCTGCCAATGGCGTCCAGGCCGGAGCCGCACAGGCGGTTGAGGGTGGTCCCGGGTACGCTGACCGGCAGTCCAGCCAGCAGGGCCGACATGCGCGCCACGTTACGGTTGTCTTCGCCGGCCTGGTTGGCGCAGCCGTAGAGCACATCGTCGACCGTGCTCCAGTCCACTTGCGGGTGGCGGCGCAGCAGTTCGCGCAGGGGTATCGCGCCAAGGTCGTCGGCGCGCACGCTGCTCAGGGCGCCGGCATAGCGGCCGATGGGGGTGCGGACTGCATCGATGATCAGGGCGTCATTCATTGGGGGTCTCCTGCGCCAGCACCGGGCCGCGCACTTTGTAGGATTTGCCATGGAACAGGGCAATCAACTGCCCTTGCTGGTTTTCAATGCGCACGTCGTAGTTACCGGTGCGACCGCTACGGCTTTGTTCGATGCAGTCGGCGGTGAGGGTGTCGCCCAGGCGTGCCTGGGCGATGTAGTCGATGCTGCAGCCGATGGCCACGGTGGCCTCGTTGTAACTGTTGCAGGCAAAGGCGAAGGCCGAATCCGCCAGGGCGAACAGGTAGCCACCGTGGCAGGTGCCGTGGCCCTGAAGCATATGGGCGCCGACGCTCATGCCCAGTCGGGCGGCCCCCGGCGCCACTGACAGCAGGCGCATGCCCATGGCCTGGCTGGCCTGGTCACGTTCAAACAGGCTTTGTGCGCATTGGCTGGCCAGGTTCATGGCTTGGTGGTTAGTCATGGAAGTTGCTCCCTTCGGCTACCTTGCGCCGCAGCAGCAGGGACGGCCGGTAACGTTCTTCGCCATAGGCGGCTTGC
Source organism: Pseudomonas sp. QD4 (assembly GCF_049199125.1). NCBI lineage: Bacteria > Pseudomonadati > Pseudomonadota > Gammaproteobacteria > Pseudomonadales > Pseudomonadaceae > Pseudomonas > Pseudomonas sp. QD4. The sequence continues at coordinate 968,743 of NZ_JBLZOM010000001.1, read as the reverse complement.
AGGTTTTCCAGGACGTGCAGCAGCGCCGCCAGGCCGATGCGGTCGGCCCAGGCCAGCGGGCCCTGGGGATAGTTGACGCCGGCGCGCATCGCCAGGTCGATGTCGGCAGCGCTGGCCACTCCGTGCAGGAGGGCGTCCGCGGCCTCGTTGGCGAGCATCGCCACGCTGCGCAGCACCACCAGTGCCGGGCTGTCAGTGACTTGGCTGACCTTGAGCCCGGCGCGCTGTAACAACGCCACGGCTTGCTCCATAGCCTGGGGCGAGGTGTCGGCGCTGCAACTGATGGCAATGCGCCAGGCACTGGAAAAATCGCCCACCAGGTCCAGCAGGATCAGGTTGCGCAGGCCGCTGGCACGGGCGCGTTGGCTGGCCGAGCGGCCATCGCTGAGGGCCAGCACCGCGTCGCCAACCCGCAGCAGGCCGCTGCCGTCGCGAAGAGTGAGGTGAATGCCGGCCTCGCGCAGGCGCGGCAGCAGTTCGCGGGCGATACCGAGGTCGCCCTCGACTTCGCAGCAGTCAATGCTGGCCTGGCTTTCGAGCTGGGCAGGGGCTGGCCGTGGGGCGCCTTCGGCATAGCTGTAGAAGCCCTGGCCACTCTTGCGGCCCAAATGGCCGGCGTCCACCAGTTCTTTCTGGATCAGCGACGGTTGGTAGCGCATGTCGCCGTAGTAGGCGTGGAACACCGAGCAGGTCACCGCGTAGTTGACGTCGTGGCCGATCAGGTCGGTGAGCTCGAAGGCGCCCATTGCGAAGCCGCCGCCCTCGCGCAGCAAAGCATCGAGGGTGGCGCAATCGGCGGCGCCTTCCTGCAGCAGGCGCAGGCTCTCGGCATAAAACGGCCGGGCCACGCGGTTGACGATAAAGCCCGGAGTGGATCGGGCATGCACCGGTTTTTTTCCCCAGGCGGCCGCCGTGTCATACAGGCAGCGGGCCAGGGCAGGGTCGCTGGCGAGGCCTGAGATCACCTCGACCAGGGCCATTACCGGCGCCGGGTTGAAGAAGTGCAGCCCCAGCAGGCGCTCGGGCCGTGTCAGGCCGGCGGCGATGCTGGTGATCGACAGTGACGAGGTGTTGCTGGCGAGGATGCAGCTGGGCTGGCACAGGTTTTCAAGCTGACGAAACAGCTGCTGTTTGACCTCGAGGTTTTCGACAATGGCTTCGATGATCAGGTCGCTGTCGGCCAGGCTGTCGATGGATTCGGCTACTTGCAGGCGGTCCAGGGTGGCGCGATGGGCCTGGGCCTCGAGCTTGCCGTTCTGCACTCGCTTGCCGAGCTGGCGGTCGATGCCGGCGATGGCCTGGGCGGCAGCGCCGGGACGGCTGTCGAGCAACTGCACCCGATGCCCGGCCTGGGCCGCGACCTGGGCAATGCCGGCCCCCATGGCGCCGGCCCCGATCACCGCGATGCGGGCGTCTGTAGTCAATGCGCTCATGGTCAGCGGCCCTTGAAGGTCGGTGTGCGTTTTTCCATAAAGGCGCTGACGCCTTCGCGGTAATCCTCGCTGCGCCCGGCCAGGCGTTGCAGGTCTTTTTCCAGCTCCAGTTGCTCGTCGAAGCTGTTGTGCAGGCTGGCGTTGAGGCTGCGCTTGATCAGGGCCAGGCCGTAGGTTGGCTGAGTCGCCAGGTGCCGCGCCAGCTTCAAGGCTTCGTCGCGCAGATCGGCATCGTCGACGCAGCGGTAGATCAGCCCCCATTGCTCGGCTTGTTCGGCGCTCAGGCGATTGCCCAGCAGCGCCAGGGCCTTGGCTCGGGCCATGCCGACCAGGCGTGGCAGGGTCCAGGTGCCGCCGGAGTCGGGAATCAGGCCGATCTTGCAGAACGCCTGGATAAAGCTCGCCGAGCGCGCCGCCAGGACCAGGTCACAGGCCAGCGGGATATTGGCCCCGGCCCCGGCTGCGACACCGTTGACCGCGCAGATCACCGGCAGCGGCAGGTCGCGCAGTTGGCGGATCAGCGGGTTGTAGAACTTCTCGATGGATTCGCCGAGGTCCGGCACGGCACTGCCGGGCGCTACGTTGCGGTCGCTGAGGTCTTGGCCGGCGCAGAAGCCACGGCCTTCCCCGGTCAGCAACAGCACCCGGACTTGCGGGTCACTGCGCAGCAGCTTCAGCGCCTGTTTGACTTCACCGTGCATCTGCGCGTTGAAGCTGTTGAGTTGCTCGGGGCGGTTGAGGCTAAGCAGGGCGACGCCGGCCTCGATGGAAAACAGGATGTGTTCGAAGTTCATGGTCATGGCGCTCTCTGCGAGGTCGTTCGAATAAGGGGGCCTGGGCCGGGTCATTGCCCGCTGAAGTGCGCCGGGCGCTTGTCCTGGAAGGCGCGTATGCCTTCGTCGCGGTCACGGGTGCCGGCCAGCAGGGTGAAGGCCTGGCGTTCGAAGCGCAGGCCCGTAGCGAGGTCGGTGTCCATGGCCTTGAGCAGCGCCTCCTTGGCCAGGCGCACTGCCAGCGGGGCTTTGCCAGCAATCAGCGTAGCCAGTTGCAGGGCGCGCTCGACGGTGTATTCGGGCTGAGTGACTTCGCTCACCAGGCCGGCGCGCAGGGCGTGGCGGGCGTCGATTGATTCGCCGCCAAGGACCATCTGCATGGCCATGGACTTGCCGACAGCGCGCAACAGGCGTTGGGTGCCGCCGGCGCCGGGCATGATCCCGAGGTTGATTTCCGGCTGGCCGAAGCGGGCGTCTTCGCCGGCAATAATAATGTCGGCGTGCATCGCCAGTTCGCAGCCACCGCCCAGGGCGAAACCGTTGACGGCGGCGATCAGTGGTTTGCTGAAGCGGGTGATGGCGTGCCACGACGCCTGGCGCGGGTCATTGAGGATGCCCACCAGGTCGCGCTCGGCCATTTCCTTGATGTCGGCGCCGGCGGCGAACGCTCTGGCGCTGCCGGTCAGGACCACCGCCCGGGCATCGGGGTCGGCTTCAGCCTCGGCCAGGGCGCTGGCCAGTTCCGCCAGCAACTCGGTGGTCAGGGCGTTCAAGGCCTGGGGGCGTTGCAGGGTAATCAGGCGTACGCCGTGCTCGAAGCATTCGACGGCAAGGGTTTGAGGCATGGCGGATGCCCTCGGGTGCACGCTCGGCCTGGGGCCGGCTCATTATTGGATCGGCTGGGACGCCGGTTTTCGCCGAGTATATCGCCAATGTGATACACGAATGCAATATTAAAATTGATTTAATGTGTCTTATTGTTTGTCGTTGGATGGCCAATTGCTACAGATCAACGGGTGTTTTTGATTCTTTTAACCCCTGTTTAATTGGTTTTAAAGCGTGTTTGTCGTTCGGCGCAGGGTTGCCTTGTGTCTTGATCGTGAAGCGATACGCTTTTAATCGCTTTGTTCGATTAAAGCGATGTGATACAAAATGCAGCCATTGCGGCATCGCTTTGCGCAGTGCTTCCTGCAGCGCCTTATCAGGAGTGTTTCATGACCTGCTACAGCCTCGATGGCCTGACCCCGGTGGTCGATCCCAGCGCCTATGTGCATCCGTCCGCCGTGCTGATCGGCGATGTGATTATCGGTCCTCATTGTTATGTCGGGCCGCTGGCCAGTTTGCGCGGCGATTTCGGCCGGATCGTGCTGGAAGAGGGGGCCAACCTGCAGGACACCTGTGTGATGCATGGCTTTCCCGACAGCGACACGGTGGTCGAGCGCAACGGGCACATTGGTCATGGCGCGGTGTTGCACGGCTGCCGGATCGGCGCCGATGTGCTGGTCGGGATGAATGCGGTGGTGATGGATAACGCCCGCATCGGGCCGCGTTCGTTTGTGTCCGCCGCCGCCTTCGTCCGGGCCGGGTTCGAATGCCCGGAGCAGTCGCTGGTGCTGGGCACGCCGGCCAGCGTCAAGCGCCGCCTGAGTGACGACGAAGTGGCCTGGAAGCAGGCCGGAACCCGCGAATATCAGGTGCTGACCCGGCGTTGCCTGGAGAACATGCAGGTCTGCGAGCCCCTGGCCGCGCCCGAAACCGATCGTCCTCGTCACAGCGACAGCGGCTTTCGAACCAAAGGCGCGCAATAATGCCGCAGCCGGGTCGAGCGTTATGAAACCCGGTATATTTATTCCTTTTTTCTCGGTACGCCCATGTCGTCCCTCGCACCTTTGAATCAACTTATTACTCGTTTCCAGGAGCAGACGCCGATTCGCGCCAGCTCGCTGATCATTACCCTGTACGGCGACGCCATCGAACCCCACGGCGGTACGGTGTGGCTGGGCAGCCTGATTCAATTGCTGGAGCCGATCGGCATCAATGAGCGGCTGATCCGCACCTCGATCTTCCGCTTGAGCAAGGAAGGTTGGCTGACCGCAGAAAAGGTCGGGCGCCGCAGTTATTACAGCCTGACCGGCACGGGTCGCCGCCGTTTCGACAAGGCCTTCAAGCGGGTCTACAACGCCAGTGTGCCGGCCTGGGACGGCTCCTGGAGCCTGGTGATGCTGTCCCAGCTCAATCAGGACAAGCGCAAGCAGGTGCGCGAAGAGTTGGAGTGGCAAGGATTTGGTGCGATCTCGCCGGTGGTGCTGGCTTGCCCCCGCAGTGATCGCGCCGACATCAACGCCACGCTGCTCGACCTGGGGGTGCAGGAAGACACCATCGTCTTTGAAACCACCGCCCAGGATGTGATGGCCTCCAAAGCCTTACGCCTGCAGGTGCGCGAGAGCTGGAACATCGACGAGCTGGCGGCGCACTACAGCGAGTTCATCCAGCTGTTCCGACCGCTCTGGCAGGCGCTTCGCGAGCAGGAGCAACTGCAGCCGGCGGATTGTTTCCTGGCTCGTCTCCTGCTTATTCATGAATACCGCAAGTTGCTGCTGCGCGACCCGCAGTTGCCGGATGAGTTGCTTCCCGGCGACTGGGAAGGCCGGGCGGCGCGTCAGTTGTGCCGCAACATCTATCGGCTGATCTATGCCCGGGCCGAGGAGTGGCTGAACCATGCCCTGGAAAATGCCGATGGGCCGCTGCCGGATGTCGGGGAAAGTTTTTATCGGCGTTTTGGCGGGTTGAAGTAAGCAGAACCACGGAGCAGGAGCGTTCAGGAGAACAGCCGTCATCCCGGTCGCCACAGACGGCCGGGCAGAATAAAAATAATGCCTGGTGAGGTTCGACATGAGAGCGTGCAACGCACAACAGCGTGAAGGGTTTGATCAGTGGCTGAACCAGATCAACCAGATCTGCGGTGCCTTCGATGCCCAGGCCCTGGGGCCGGCGTTTTCCGGTGCAATCCGCGAGTTCCGAAGCGGGGCGCTCAAGCTCAGTTTCGTCGATGCCTGCCAGGCGCGCCTGTACCGCACTGCGCGCGAGGTGGCGGCCAATGAGGGCAACAAGTATTTCGCGGTGTTCCAGTTGGAAGGCACGGCCGGCATGGCCCAGGGCGATAGCCGGGTCAAGCTTTCAGCGGGCGATATCACCTTGATCGATGCGTCACGCCCCAGTGATTTCACCTACAGCGACAACTCGCGCCAGTTATCGCTGATCTTGCCCCACCAACAGGTGGAGCAAGCCTTGCGCTTCAACCAGGTCCAGTGCGGGCGGCGGATCCCGGCGACCTCGCCGATCGCCATGCTCTCCCATCGGCTGATTCTAGAAACCACCTGCCAGCCGCAACTCAATCAGGTGGAAAGCGAAGCGACCCTGGACGCGATGATCAGCCTGCTGCGACCGGCCATCAGCGCCAGCGAAGACAGCGTCGACCCGCACCAACGCATCTTGTGCAAGAGCTTTGCCTTTATTGACGAGCATATTCGTTGCGAGGAGTTGTGCCCCGAGTGGCTGGCTCGCGAGGTGGGGGTTTCGGTGCGTGGGCTGTACCGGCTGTTCGCCAAGAAAGGCCTGGTGGTGGCGCAGTACATCAAGAACCGGCGCCTGGATTTCTGCGCCGAATCGCTGCGTCAGCCCGGGGCGGAACAGAAGCTGTCGGCGCTGGGGTATTCCTGGGGCTTCAGCGATTCCAGCCATTTTTCCACCGCGTTCAAGGCGCGGTTCGGCGTGTCCCCCGGCGAATACCGCAAGCGTTACGCCTGAGCCCCGTCGCCGCTGGCGAAGTTCACGAGCCCCCTTGATCTGTCTGAAGCACCTACGGCGTTCATGCCGGCCAGCGCAGCCTGGCGGCAGCGGCTACAGCGCAATCCTGTAGCCGCTGCCAACACCCGGATCGGCCGGGAACACCCTCGATGCCCATGCCGGCCAGCGCCACCTTCGACAGTGGCAACAGGGCTCCTATTGATACAGCCTGGCAGCCTCACCAATACGTCTGGCATACAAAGCAAACCCCGCTGGTTTCCCAGCAGCAACACTTCGATCTCTCTCACCACGGGCCGCAAGGCCGTTCCTTATCAGGAGTCTGCATGAGCAAGGTTGAAGTTCTGCCCCAGGTCACCGCGTTTCTACAGCGCCAGCATGGTTGTTTTATCGACGGCCGCTGGCACCTCGACGACGGCCCGACCACGCCGGTCCTGAACCCGGCCACCGGCCAGGAGATTGCCCGGGTAGCGGATGTCGGGCTGGAGGTCCTCGATCAGGCCGTGACCTCGGCTCACCGGGCCTACACCTCCGGCGTCTGGTCCGGCCTGCGCCCAGCTGATCGCGAGCGCATTCTGTTGAACTTCACTGCGCTGGTGGAGCAGCACGCCGAGGAGCTGGCCCAGTTGGAAACCCTCAGCCAGGGCAAGTCGATCAACATCGCGCGGATGCTCGATGTCGGCGCCACGGTGGAGTTCATGCGCTACATGTCCGGCTGGGCGACCAAGATCGAAGGCCAGACCCTGGATGTGTCGATCCCGATTCCCGAAGGCACGCGCTTCACCGCCTTTGCCCGACGTGAACCAGTAGGCGTGGTGGCGGGCATTGTGCCGTGGAATTTCCCGTTGATGATCAGCGCCTGGAAGCTGATGCCGGCCCTGGCCTGTGGCTGCACGGTGGTGATCAAGCCCGCCAGCGAGACGCCGCTGACCGCCTTGCGCCTGGCTGAGCTGGCATTCGAGGCCGGGATTCCCGCCGGGGTATTCAACGTGGTCACCGGGCGCGGCAGCACGGTGGGCAATGCCCTGGCGTCGCACCCGCTGATCAGCAAGGTGTCGTTCACCGGCTCCACCGAAGTCGGCAAAGGCGTGGGCGTGGCGGCGTTGCAGAACATGACCCGTTTCGCCCTGGAACTGGGGGGCAAGAACCCGATGATCGTGCTGGCCGACGCCGACATTCCCAAGGCGATCCAGGGCGCGCTGCTCGGTGGCCTGCTGAACCAGGGGCAGGTATGCGCCGCCGCGTCGCGTTTCTATGTGCAGCGTTCGCGTTATCAGGCGTTTGTCGACGGCCTGGCGGCGGCGGTGGCCGGGATGAGTATCGGCGCCGGCATGGACCCTTCGGCAGCGATCAACCCGCTGGTCTCGCGCAAGCAGCAACAGAGCGTGCTCAAGCATATCGAGCTGGCAAGGGAGCAGGGCGCGCGCCTGGTGGCAGGCGGCGAGGCGCTGAACCTGGACGGATTTTTCGTGCAGCCAACGGTGCTGGCGGACGTTGACCACAGCATGGCCGTGGCCCATGAGGAGGTGTTCGGCCCGGTGCTGTCGGTGATCCCGTTCGACGACGAAGACAGCGCCATCGCCCTGGCCAACGACAGCCCTTACGGCTTGGCGGCCAGCCTGTGGACCAACGACTTGACCAAGGCCATGAACCTGGTGCCACGGATTCAGGCCGGTACGGTGTGGGTCAATGCCCACGTGCTGCTGGACCCGAACATGCCGTTCGGCGGGGTCAAGCAGTCGGGGATGGGCCGTGAATTCGGGCGTGCGGTGATCGAGGCCTACACCGAGTTGAAATCGGTGTGCATTGCTCATTGATCCTTGAGGCAAGAGTCAGCCCCGTAACCCTGATGCCATCTACTTGAGGACGAATACGGTACGTGTGGCGAGGGAGCTTGCTCCCGCTGGACCGGCCGGCGCTCCGTTGCGTAGCAGTCCCATGTTTGAGGATGCTCCACGCTGAAGGGCCAGCCTGGCCTAGCGGGAGCAAGCTCCCTCGCCACAGATGACTTTCTGCTAATGCTGTCGTTTAAGTGAACAACAGCAGCCCCGTTTACCGGGGCTGCTGCTGAATGGACAGGGTCTGTGCGCTGCCTTCCTGACCAGGCCCTTGCCGCATCACTGGGGCAGTGGCCGTGTCGCTTTCGCTCCTGTCTGACGCGGCTTATCAGCCCGGACGTACCCAGTGCCTAACGCGGCATCCCGTCCTCAATCACAATCCCCTGCGCCTGCATCGCCTTGATCAACCCGGACCGGGTGTCGGGCAGGTTGAGGATGGAGACGCTGCGGATCGCGCTGACTTCTTCGGCCGTGTAGGGCTGGACCTGTTGCGGCAGGCTGTCACCGGCCATGCCGTCGCGGGTCAGCAGCCAGTTCAGCATGTCTGCCAGTTGCGCGTTGTTGAGGGCGGATTGGGAGATGCCGGGGACCCGGACCAGAAACTCCCGGCCGCCGGCGACTTTGAGAAAGTTGCCGACAAAGCCGCGCATGCGCGGCGTGTCATTGGCCGGGGAGCCCTGGCCGCTGGCCTGGTGGCAGCCGGCGCATTGCAACTGATAGTTGACCGCTGTGCTGTAGCCAGCCTCGGCGATGGGCACCTGGGGCCGCTCGTTGCCGGGCGCCGGCCGTTGCTGCGGGTCGGGAATGGCCCGGGCCAGGGCCAGCGGGGCGGCGATCAGGCACAGCAGTCCGAGCAGCAACCGGGTGCGCAAGGCGCCGCCCACCTTAGACCGCCACGCCGCGGATGACCGCGATGGTGCAGTTGTAGACGTGGGACTTGGCGCCCAGGCACCAGTTCACGTCGTTGTTGTTGAACGGGCGGTACAGCGGTTCCTCGCTGTCGTTGCGGGTGCAGGCGCACTGGGCGCAGCTGTGTTTTCCGCAGCAATCGTTGTAGGAAATGATGTAGTCCTTGCCATCCCCCGGGTTGCGGCAGGTGCCGATCCAGGTGATTTGCGAGACTTCGGCCCCCGGCGGGCAGGCGGTCACGGTGCCGCCGCAGCAACTGCAGAGAAAACCGTCGATCGAGCAGTAGCGCCAGTAGTCGCAACTGGTGGGGTCGCCCGGGTCGCCGGCTTTCGGTGCTTCGGCGGCCAGGGCCTTGGAGGTGCGGTCGATCGGCAGAAGCAGGGGCAGGGCGGCGCCCACCACCATCAGCGAGCCCAGGCGCGACAGCAGCTTGCGCCGTGAAGTGGTGTCGGCGACCCGCCGGGTGGAGCGCTCGAACAGAAGGTCGAGTAATTTCATGGGGGACTCCTTGGCTTATTGTTGTGGCGCGTGCGTGTGGACGTGGTCGCGGTGCAGGTAGTCCTGCAGTGTCGCGCTGCCCAGATGCTCGACTTCGAACAGGCTGTCCAGGTGCTCGCGGGAGTTGACCAGGCCCTTGGCGCGCAAGGTGCCGCTGCTGTCGATCAGGGCCGCGTAGGGCAACTTGCCGATCTGGTAGGTCATGCCGACTTCCGGGCCGACCACATAGCGCGCGCTTTCGAGCTTGAACTCGGTGATCAGCTTGCGCTGGGCTTCCAGGTCGCCATCGCTGACATAGATCACCTCCAGGCGCTCGGCCTGTTCCCTGGCAATGGATTTGATGGCCGGCAGCAGCGACTTGCAGATCGGGCAGGTCGGCGACAGGAAAAACAGCAGTTGGCCTTTGTCGCCGGCATAACCGAAGTTCACCGGACGCCCGTCACGGTCGGCGGCGGTGACTTTCGGCGCCGGTTCGTTGACCGCCACGCCCTTGTCCAGCATCAAGGCACCGGCCGGCGCGATGCGGCCATGCAGAATACCGATCTGCCGCACCAGCCCCATCACGGCGAACGCCAGGGCAATCAGCAGGCACCAGAGCAATACGTTGGAAACAATCAGAGCTTGCATCATTCACCTTCCAATCAATTTGAGAAGACCTGGGCTGTTGGCCAGAAGGCCATCGGCTGCGGCATAAATCAGTAACGCCACCGCGCTGGCGGCGAGCACCACGAAGGCGTCGAACAGGCCCAGCGCACGGCTCTCGGGCTGCCAGGCGGCAAGCAGTGCCACGGCGACCAGCAGGCCGTTGCGGATCAGCAGCAGCGGGCGGATCGGCTGGCGCTGGTGCGGCCCGGCGCAGCCGCAATCGATGTCCTTGCGCCCGCGCCAGAGGTTGATGGCCATCGCGGTGGCGTACAGCGCCAGCAAGGCCGCCGCCGCCATTGCGGCGCCAGTGCGGCTGAGCGGCAGCAGCAGGGCGAAGGCCAGGGCCAGTTCCAGCCATGGCAGACCGCGGGCAACCGGGCGCACCAGGGCACTGGGCAGCAGTTGATAGGCTTGCAGTTGGGCACTGAAGCGGGCCGGTGCACGGACTTTATGGGTCGCGGCGCTGGCCAGAATCACCGCCGTGCACAGGGCCCCGGTCAAGGTGAAAAGTGGATCAGGTTGCATGGGGAGCCTCCTGGAGTGGAACGCGGGTTAGTGGCTCAGGACCTGGATCGGGGTCTTGGCGATCTTGTCCATCGTCCCGTTGAACTTGCCGCTCTTGAGGTCGAAGATTTCCAGGCCGCCGCTGACGTTGGTGCCGATCAGCAGGGGCTTTTCATCCTGGGTGGCGTGCAGGCTCCAGACCGGGTTCGGTGCTTCGAGGGTGCCGATCTTCTTGCCGGTCTTCAGGTCGAACACCCAGATATAGGGGCTTGGGTCTTCCCACTTCATGGCCTGGTGATCGGCATGCATGATCGCGTACAGACGATTGAGCCTGGGCGCCACTGCCAGCAGCTGCCAGCCGCCAGGTGCCCAGCCGGCCTGTTGTTCCTTGGCGTCGACCAGGGACCAGGCGGGAAGGAACTTGGGCGTGTCGCCGGAAAAGTCCACGCCGCGCAGGGTGCCGGTGGTGCTGGTGAAGTAATAGATGTCGCCTACGGCGATCCCGCGTTCGTTGAGCTTCTCTTTATTGGGGTCGAAAAACGGCGTCTGGCTGCGGGAGGCTTCCTGGCCTTGCTCATTGAGCTTGACCACCTGCAATTGCCCATCGCCACACAACGAGGCGAAGCTGCGTTTGCCCACCGGGTAGCTGAGCACACAACCGCTGATGGCGATTTCGCTGGCCACGCTCCTGCTTTGGGTGTCGACCACGGTGACCGAGGTTGCGGGGGTGAAGTTATAGACGTAGGCAAAGCGGCTGTCGGAACTGACCCCAAGGGCATAGCGCTGGGTCAGGATCGACGCGCGCTTGGAGGGGATCACCACTTCCCAGTCGGGGGACAGGGTCGAGGTGTTCCAGGCCGTCAATACGTCGGTGCGGGTGCCGCGGGTGCCGCGTGAGTAGAAGGCGTCGGCGCTGTAGAGGTATTTCTGGTCCGGGCTCAGGGTGGCCGGGGCGGCAAAGCCGGTGCTGACCATGCCGAGCATGCGCTTGGCGTCCGCGTCGATCACCGTGACCCGGCCGGTAACGAAGTTTTCGAACTCTACATCCACCACGTAGGCTCGGTGCGGCTCGGGTGGCACCGCCAGGGTGATCTGGCCGATGGTGTCGGCGGGCAAATCGGCCCAGGCGGGCAACCCGCCCAGGCAGATGCCCAGGGCCAGGGTTGAGTGATAGAGGATCCTGTTTATTCGCATCGGGGGGCTCCCTGAATTATTAGGCTGCGGATCGTGCATGCAGGGGCAGGGGTCTGCAGGCCCAGTCTGCCTTAGCCATTCAGGGAGAGAGTTGTTGTGGCTGCCAATCACTTGTGTGCCAGTGCCACGCTGAATGGCGGGAGAAAACAGGCGAGGCTGTCGCGGAATCGGCAAACACACTGTGCGGTCTGAATCGCCTTTGGCGTGCTTGGCGCCGAACATCAGAAGGGCTGACAGAAAAAAGCCCGCGAGACCGTGGCTTCGCGGGCGTGAGCAGGCTGGTTGCCGAGCGCAGCCCGGGTGTGCTGTTAAGCGCAGGCGCTAATGCGGGCGACGGCGACGTCGATACAGCACGACAGATACCAGCCCCAGCAGCATCAGAGCCCCGATCAGCAGCAGCGCGAGATAGGGCTGGACCCTGGCCAGTAACGGTGGTGCTCCACCGGCGCGGATCAGGGCGACTTGCTCGGCGCTGATTTGCAGGGTCGGGTCGCCAAACTCCCGGGACACGTGGTTGGCGATCAACGCGATCTGTTGATCGCTCAGGGCATTGACCGCTGACTGCGTCCCGAACCCGGGCATGAATACCTGGGTCCCGCCCACGTTACGATCAACGCCAAACAGGATGGTCGCCACCAGGTTATTGGCTTCACCGTTGTGACTGCCTCCGGTAGTGCTGGAGTTGAACAGCGGCGGAAAGGCCTGGTTGTTGCTTCCACGGCCATCGGGTTGGTGGCAGCTGGAGCAGTTGCTGCTGAACAACGCGGCGCCGTTGTTGAGGCTGTCACTGGCATTGATGGCTGACTGGCCGCGTAACGTCGCCTCACTGCTGCTGGGCTGGCCGAAGCTGAAGGCGCTTTTGCGGTCCTGAGCCGAGCGGATGGGCGGGATGGTGCGCAGGTAAGACACGATGGCGCTGATGTCCTCTGTCTTGAGGTATTGCAGGCTGTCTTCCACCACCTCGGCCATGCCGCCGCCGGCGCGGGCCTTGCCTTGGGCGACGCCCGTCTGCAAATAGCTCACCAGTTCGGCATCGCTCCAACCGCCAATGCCGCTGACAGGGTCGGAGGTAATGTTGGGCGCGTGCCAGCCAGCCAACGCCGCCCCGGTAAAGAGTTTGTCGTCTTGTTCGGCCATCAGCACATTGCGCGGAGTGTGACACACGCTGCAATGCGCCAGGGTCTGGCTCAGGTACGCGCCACGATTGATCGCCTCGCTATGGTCCGGGTTATCGATGAAGGGCCCTTTCTTGAGAAACAGCAGGTTCCACCCCAGCATTGAACTGCGGATATTGAAGGGAAAGGGCAACGCGGTCTGCGGCGGCACATTGTCAACCGCCACCACCCCGTGCATGAAGTAGAGGTACAGCGAGTGGATGTCCTCATCTTTTAGCTGGCTGTATGAGGTGTAGGGCATGGCCGGGTATAGATGCGCTCCATCGGCGCGGATGCCGTTGCGCAAGGCATTGGCAAACTGGGCTTCGCTGTAGTTGCCGATGCCGGCGATTTTGGAGGGGGTGATGTTGCTCGAGTAGATGACGCCCAGCGGCGAGATGATGGGGTAGCCCCCGGCAAACTCGAGGTTGCACCCGGGGCGGGTATGACAAGCCGTACAGTCGGCAGCCCGGGCCAGATAGTGGCCCTCTTCAATTTTTTTCGACAAGGCGAGAGCCGAGGCATCCTTGGCCTGGGCTGCGGGGAGCATGAGCCCCAGCAGCAGGAGCAGCGCGGTGCTGTTTACCCGTCGGCACAATCGCCGCAGGTCATTCGATGAGCGTAGAAGGCCGGTCATCATCAGTTACCCGCCAAGGAGCTGGAAATCGAATCCGCAGCCTTCAGTCCTAAAGCCACCATGGTCAAGGTGCTGTTGACCACGCTTCCCGAAGGCATTGCAGAGCCGCCCGGCAACCAGAGGTTGGCATGGTCATGGGCACGACAGTCACCGTCGACCACCGAGGTTTTCGGGTCGTCGCCCATGATGGTCGACCCCATCAGGTGGTTGTTGCCGTTGAAGGGGCTGGTGTGAAATTCGACTCCGTTAAACAACCCGCTCAGATGCCGCAGCCGCTCACGTGCCGCCACCGCGCCGCGGCGGACATAGTCGCCGGTGTCGTAGTGGATGTCCGGGCAGGCCAGCCCCAGTCCATCAAAACGGGTATTGCTCAGGGTCAGGCGGTTATTGGCGTCAGGCAGGGGCTCCATCATCACCGTGATGTAGATGCCGAATGCCACGCGCCGGCGGATTTCTTCATCCAGCTCGACGCCGACCAACCCCATGTCCAGGGCTTGCTGGGTGGCATTGGGCACCCGTGAGCGGTTATCGAAAATAAAGCTGAAGCTGGAGTGATCCGCGCGAGTCGGGCTATCGCGCATGCCGACCATGCTGCTGTTTTCCTGAGGGCCGCGACCGCCCCAGATCGGTTTGTCGGCCAGGAACGAACAGTAGAAGCCGGTGTGGTCCATCATGTTGCGGCCCACCTGGTCCGAGGAGTTGGCGATGCCATTGGGGTTGGCCGGGTTGGCTGCCTGTAGCAGCAGGCGAGGTGTCTCTATCGCATTGCAGGCCAGTACGAACACCGTGCCGCTGGCGCGATGTGACTGGCGCTTGGCGTCGTACCAATGCACCGCCGTGACCTTGTTGTTCTGATCGGTATCGATTTTGTAGGCCACCGACTCGGCCAGCACCAGGGCGCCATTTCGTTCGGCTTTCTGCACATGTTGAATACCGGCGTACATGGCGCCGATCGGGCAAATCGGCTGGCAGTTGTTACTGCCACAACAGGCCGGACGCCCCTCCCAGGGCGTGACACTGCGTGCTTGGGGTACGGGAACAAAGTGATAGCCGTGGGGGTTCACCACACTGGCCACATAATTGTCGGCGTAGCCCCTGGGTATCATGTCGAACAGATAGGGACGACTGCGCTGCGAGGGGGATTGCAGGGCAGGATCGTGAGGCCCCGATATTCCCATCTCTTCTTCGGCGCGACAGTAATAGGGTTCGAGTTCATCGTAGGAAATCGGCCAGTCGCGACCCACGCCGTAGGTGCTGTTCAAGACAAAGTCCACCGGCAGATGGCGCCAGTTCGAACCGGCCCAATGCCAAGTCGTGCCGCCTACGGCACGCAAGTAATATTGCTTGAAGCTATTGCTGTCGGGACCACTCAGGCTGATGTAGTTGTTGTCCGGGAAATATAAGGGCGCGAGTGCATAGGGTGTTTGCGGATAAATAGTTTGGTAGTCGGGTTTGTCAATCAGGCGGTGATCGAAGGGCAGGTTGCGAAAGTTCTCCACGACTTGAGCTCGTTCAATAGTGGGGCCGGCTTCCAGGATCAATACTGAATGTCCTTGTCGTGCCAGTTGATCGGCGATCATGGCTCCCACTACTCCGGAGCCCACAATAACCACATCGGCCTCAATATCGCCGTTGGTTTTTTTAATAGGACTGTTCATTAGGCTATTTGCTCACGGCGCGTGCATAAAAGAAGGGGCAATCAGACCGGTGCTGAAACACCAACGGCCGGTGGCGGGTGAACCCAGCCCTGGGGGCCGTGCTGGCAATAACTGGGTACGTTGCAGGCATCCAGGGTGGGCCGAAACATCAAGGCGTCGTAAAAAGACACGCTGACCGCTTGCGCGTCCCGGCCGATAGTCCCGGTGTACCAGGCTGTGACAATCGTCAGCGCTGGGACGCGCAAACCCGCATCGCTGGCCGTCACCAGCAATTGCTGGGCGGATTGGTCCGGGCGCAGCAGGTTGCTCAGCGCGCCGACATGATGCTCGAAGTGGCTGTCCTGATTTTCCAGCGCAGCCAGGATCCGGGCGCTGGTGATGGGGTTGAGGTCGGCATGTCCGGTCAGCGCTCGTGAAAGCTCCAAAAAGCCATTCAAGGCTGTTGCTGTGGTTCTCAGCCCGGCGGCCTGCGCGATACCTGTCGGCAAAAAGAGTGGGGCGCTGACTAACAGGCAGGCTGAACTTGCGAGCATAAAACGGCGTCGAGTAAAGGACATAGAGAGCCCGTTGAGTGATGTCAGTTAAAAGATAGTGTTGGTGTGATAGGTCTTGGTTTTTAACACGAATAAACTGCGCGTGTTGTTAAAACTACTAAAAGTTTAAATAAGAGCTTGTTTATATGTTTTGACCTTGACGTGGTCTTGCTGCATTAATGATCGTCGCCAGCGCTGTTGTATTTTTATGGTTTTGAGTTTTTGCAGGAGGATAAATATTAGTTTGATGTTGCTTATGTTTTGAGTGTGACCATATAAGTGGCGACTTGCTGGTTGCTCGTGATTTTATATGGATTAAAAGATGGCGCTATGCGGTCGGTGAGTGACTGGGAAGTTGTTAGGTGCAGTCGTTGCTGTGAAAGTATTTATAAACCTATGTGTGCTATCGCACAGACTGACTATGCCTGTGTATGTGTCTGTGTTCTTCAATACAACTAAAGTTTGAATAAGCGGGTCGCCGATCTGCCCAATGCTGAAGGAGGTTTAATCACGTCTCTGGAGACGAGGTGCTGGGAAGGGCTAAAACCTGCGCATAAAAAAACCGCGAAGTGACGAACTCGCGGTTTTTTGGGGTGTGGTTTGTTGGCTGCGATTCAGGTTGCTGCCAACGTCAACCGAGCTTACTTGGGCATGGCCCAGGACTGCAATGTGTAACCTTCCTGGCTCAACTCGGCGCGGGCTTGTTTGAGCAGGTTTTCCAGTTGTGCCGGATCGGAATAGGCACTGCTGGGGATCTGTTTGCGACCAATGCGGGTATTGGTGCGGTCGATGACGGTCAGGCTCAGTTCGCCATTACCGTCTTGTGGGGCCCAGGCTACGCATTGAAATGGCTGGAATGCGCGGTCGGCGATCAAGAGTGCTTCGTTGATACGGAGCGGGGCGTTCATGGGGTCTTCTCTCTTAAGGTGCCCAATCAAATGATGTGCCGTCGGTTGGGCTTACCGTTCGGCTGGTACTTGTACTGATGCCCCACTGTGAAGACGGGTCACACATTTAATCGATAAATTTCGTGTTTCTTTCAAACAAGGGGCCCAAGTCAATAAAGTTGAAAGTTAACCGAAAGGTTGGGGATTAAGCCGAGCACACAAACCGATAAAAGCGCAGCTGGTTAGTCGGTTTGGCTATTAGCGCTATAAACAAACGGTACAAGACGCTGTCAAGTTCTTGCTAACGTTACACCCAGGTTTGCCAAAGTGTTGTTTCTAATAACTTTTCCTCTATTTGGCGCCAAGGATCAGTCATGCTCGAAGCCCCTGTGCAACGTCGACTGTTGGTGGTTGATCCGTGTGACGATTGTCATCGTCTGCTGCCCGGCTTGCGCTCTGTTGGCTGGAACGTCGACAGCTGTGGCCTGGAGGCGGCCGCCGACCGTTCCTGCGATGTTGGCCTGCTGCGGCTGCAACCCTTTCATCTGGAACGCCCCGAAGCGGTCAAGGACCTGATCAGCCGCAGCGGCACCGAGTGGATCGCGGTGCTGAGCCCCGATGTGCTGCGGTTGCAGAAGGTCGGGGACTTTGTCTGCGAGTGGTTTTTTGACTTTCACACCCTGCCGTTCGATGTCTCGCGGGTCCAGGTCACCCTGGGTCGGGCCTTCGGCATGGCGCGTCTGCGCGGGCAGGGCGCCATCCATATCGAGCAGCCCGAACATGAGCTGCTGGGCGACAGCCGGCCGATCCGCGATCTGCGCAAACTCTTGAGCAAGCTGGCGCCCACCGAGTCACCGGTACTGATCCGCGGCGAAAGCGGGACCGGCAAGGAGCTGGTGGCCCGGACCCTGCACCGGCAATCCCAGCGGCACAGCAAACCCTTCGTGGCGATCAACTGCGGGGCGATTCCCGAGCACCTGATCCAGTCCGAGTTGTTCGGCCATGAAAAGGGCGCCTTCACCGGGGCCCACCAGCGCAAGGTCGGGCGTATCGAGGCGGCGCACGGCGGCACGCTGTTTCTGGATGAAATCGGTGACCTGCCCCTGGAACTGCAAGCCAACCTGCTGCGCTTTCTCCAGGAAAAGCACATCGAACGGGTCGGTGGCAGCCAGCCGATCCCGGTGGATGTGCGGGTGTTGGCCGCAACCCACGTCGACCTGGAGTCGGCAATTGGCAAGGGCCGTTTTCGCGAGGACCTGTATTACCGGCTCAATGTCCTGCAAGTGGTCACCGCGCCGTTGCGCGAACGCCACGGCGATCTGGGCATGCTGGCCAACCACTTTTCCCACTTCTACAGCCAGGAAACCGGGCGCCGCCCGCGCAGCTTCAGCGAGGACGCCCTGGTGGCCATGGGCAAACATGATTGGCCGGGCAATGTCCGCGAACTGGCCAACCGGGTGCGGCGTGGCCTGGTGTTGGCCGAGGGGCGGCAGATCGAGGCGCGGGACCTGGGCCTGCTCAGCCAGCAAGCCATCAGCGCGCCCATGGGCACCCTCGAAGACTACAAGCATCGCGCCGAGCGCCAGGCGTTGTGCGATGTGCTCAACCGCCACAGTGACAACCTCAGTGTCGCCGCCCGGGTCCTGGGCGTGTCGCGCCCGACCTTCTACCGCCTGCTGCACAAGCATCAGATTCGCTAATCACCCGCGCACTAAAAAAGCCCGCTGCGATTGATCTCGCAGCGGGCCTTTTTAGTGGTTGGCGGGCGGTTAGAAGTAGTACGGGAATTTCAGGCTGAAGGTGAAGTCCGGGGCGTCTTCGGTCATGCCGATGGACAGGTTGGGCACGATGGTCAGGTTGTCGGTGGCGGCGATGGTCATGCCGACGTTGAAGTAGCCGGCGTTGGCATCGCTGGAGACCACCGATTGCCAGTCGCCGCCATCCTGCTTGAGCTTGCTCTTGCGTTGGATCAGGTCCGAGACCGAGAACGACATACTCATGCGTTCGTTGAGGGCAAAGGCGACACCGGCACCGATCTGGAAGCTGTCACCCAGGCTGACCTTGCCCGGAATCTTGGAGTTAAGATTGGAACTGATATCGCTGAACGACTCTTCCAGGTTGTGGGTGTAGGACAAGCTGCCGAAAAGCACCGCCGGGTCGAAGGTCTTGACCAGGGAGATGCCCGGTGTGACGGACCATACGCCGTTACCGGTCGGTAGGCTTTCAGGCACCACTAGGCTGTTGCTCTTGGGGGACTGGACGAACTTGATGCCGAAAGGGTCCTTGCCGGTAGGCGCCTTGATTCGCAGGCTGACGACCGCATCGGGCATGTAGTCGGACTCGTCGAGGAATTTGTACGCGACGCCAAAGTTGACGTCACCCAGGGTTGGGTCTCGGGTAACCGTCTGTTCCGCGGTGCCCTGTGCGTTGCCGCCATTAGCCCCACCCGACTGATAGGTGGACTCGCGGTAGACCACGGGGGCGTTGATATCGAACTGCCAACGGTTGTTCAGGTTGTAGCGGGCGGTCAGGTCCAGGGTCCAGTTATCGGATTTGATCCGGTCCAGGTTGACGGTACCCAGCAGGATCGAGTCCAGGGCCAGGAAGCCATTGAGGGTCAATTGCCGCGCATCGTAGCGCGAGTAGCTGATGCCGGTTTCGACGCTGAACTTGCCGCCGCCAAAGAAGCCGCTGGCCTCGTCGTAGAGGTTGCTCACGCTTTGTGCCGGTGCCGAATCATCCTTGAGTGACTGACCATAGGAACTGCCCCCGCCGGCAGCGCCTCCGGAGGCCGCGCCCGCGCCGGTGCCGGCGACCTGCTGATTGCCCTTGAGATCGGCCGGCGACTTGGCCAGGCGCTTGGGCGGTGCTGCTGCGGGCTGATCCTCGACCTGGCGGACCCTTTGCTCCAGTACGGCAAGGGCCTTCTGTTGTACTTCGTAACGTTGCTTCAACTCCAGAAGTTCTTGTTTCAGGGCCGCTACATCCGCATCTGGGGCCGCCTGCAAGGCCGCCGCAGGGAGGAGCGTGCTAAGACAAACGACTGCGCGCAATGAAACTGATCGATACATGAAAAAACCGTCCCTTGTGAACCCCAATGGTCGAGAGGAGCGTAGTTCAAGATCAGAAGTTGCGTAGGCCGTTGAGCGTACTCAAATTACAGTCTAGGGCGCCGCTGCTCGGGCCGTTGTTTCTGAGGACGACGTTGAGTTGGGTCAGGTTGTTGACCATGTTGCTGTCACCCAGCAGCCGGGTGTTTTGCAGCAGGTTGCCCTGAGCCACTTGCTGCAGGGTATTGCCCTGGTTGCTGTTGGCCAGGATGGCCATCTGAATACCGCCATTGGCGGCGGAAACCGAGACTGTGCCGGCGGCATTACTGCCGGTAATGGTTTGCCCGCTGATCAGTACCTGGCCTTGTCCGGGCACCAGGGCCGGGGCTTGGTTGGCTTCGGTGACATTGATGCTGACGTTGTTGTAGGCGCTGTTGCCGTCGCCGGCGGCGCGCACGGTCTGCGTCACGCCCTGGCCGGTGCCCAGGCCAGCGCCGCCGATCACGTTGCCGGTGCCTGAAGTGGGGGTGCTGCCGTTGCCGGTCTGGCTGATGGTGGTCACATAGAACTGGGGCGTTACCGTGGATTGCTGGATCTGCAGGGTGCTGGTGGCACCGATCAGGTCGCCACTGGCGTTGCGCCAGGTACTGCTCATGACCACGCCGAAGCTGATGATTCGCCCCGGCATCACATAGCGGCCGCGCATTTGCGACAGTTCCGAATCCTGAATTTCGATGGGCGTGAAACCAGCATGTGCTGGAAGAGCTGCTGCCAGGCAGGCGGCTGCCAGCCAGTATGAAGTTTTCATCTGCTGCTCCCGGAGCGTCCTGCCCCCTTTTTATCGTTGTGTGCGCTTCTCTAGAAGAAGTCGCTTTGTATAAAGCCGAAATCCATCAACTCCGCGTCTCGGACCGGGTAGAAACCATCGAGTTTGTTTTTCGCGGTCAGGGGGGCGGGGGGATCGAGCAAGGCGTTGGTCTTGTCGTAGCCCGGGCCGATGATGGCGAACACGATGCCATTCCAGCCTTTGACGAAGTCTTCATGGGAGTAGCGTTTGTGGCCCAGTACCGGGTCACCGATATAGACCCAGTCCTTCTGGGCCCGCTGCATCACCACGAAGTGCTTGTAGCCTCGAATTTCCATCAGTACCACCACCGGAATGGTCACCGCTTCGAGCTTTTCGGGAGGAATCCGATAGCCCCGGGCGCGCATGCCGATACTTTCCGCGTAGCGTTTCATGTCAAGCATCGAGAAGCCCTGGGTCTGGACCAGCTTCTGGTCCGAATTGACCAGCATGCCCTTGATGACTTCATCTTCGGAGACATCCATCCAGTAGGCCTGGCGCAGAATCGTCGCCAGTGCGGCGGCGCCGCAGCTGAAGTCGGTCTTCTGTTCGACGATGTCGCTGAACTTGCGCTCACGAATGCTCTGTACCTGCTTGAAAATCAGGCTGCCGCCGGGAAGTCCGGGAACCGCCATCTGTGCTGCAAACACAGGGCCGCAAAGGCACAGCAAGAGAGTGAGGATCGCAGTTCGCATGATCGTTACGCCTTGTGAGACTGTGGAAAAGCCCCGTTGCCGGGGCTTTCTTTTTCGATCGCGACTACATGCAGGCTTTGCAGCCAGCAGCGATGGACAGCGAGTTGCTTTGTTGGTTGCCCACACCTGCCGAGACGTTGGCGCCGCCGTTGCCGGAGAAGCCGTTCATCGAGCCGGTCATGCTGGCGTTGTTGACCACTGGGTTTTTCCAGCCGTCTTTGGTCAGCACTTGCTGGGTCCAGTAGCCAGCCAGTTCGATCGTGCCTTGTTCTTTGAAGGTGAGTTTTTGATCGTCGTTGCCATGGCCTTTGTTGTCGCCGTAGCCATGACCGCTGCCATGACCGTCGTCGCCTTCGATTTTGCCGCTGCCGGTACCTTTGTAGGTGCCCGAGGCTACGAAGCCACCAGTGAGGGTGTCTTTTTTGTAGGCCTGTACGCCTTTGTTATCCACGACCAGGTTGGTCGACTGCTGGTTGGCCGAAGCAGCCGCAGTCGCTACGCGACCACCGGATACGGCGATGGCCAGGTTGTTTTTCTGTTGGTTGAAGTCGCCGGCGGTGACGTTGATGCCCAGGTTGCCCGAGCCGTTGTTGCCGGAGTTGTTGAGGATTGCGTTGTTTTGAGTCGACGAGTTTTTAACGTAGTTATTGTTGTTGTACTGAGTGGCGCTGGACGCGGCCACGGCGCTGCCGAAGATGAAGTTTTCATCGGCAGTGGCCAGGGCGGCAGCGTTGTCTTGTTGGTTGCCGTCGCCGGCTGCAACGTTGGCGCCCATGTTGCCGTTGGAGTTGTTGAGCGAGTTGTCAGCCTTGCCGGTGTTCAGGGTGCCCTGGTTTTTCACCACGTTGGTGTTGCTGTTTTGCACGTCGATCACTGCCGCACCGGCCCCGGCGGTGATTTGCAGCAGGGTGTTCAGATCCGGACCCTGATTGTGATCGTCATGGCCATTGCCATTGCCATGCCCATTGCCGTTGCCTTGCCCGCCTGCTTGAGCGGCCATTGCCATAACTGCAGCCAGTGCGAAAACCAGTGGTTTGAGAGCCATTGTAGGTTTCATGGTGTTTCTCCGGTGCTTATTAGTTGGTTAAGTGTTGGTACTTTCTAATTGCACTGCGTTTGGGTCAGTCAGCGACCCGGATGCTCAGGGTGTTAGCCATTCGGTTCCCCACCCCGGCACTCTGGTTCACCTGAGTCACTCCACGGATGCCGGTGAAGGCCTGGTCGCTGGTAACGACCTGGCGGCTGCCTTGATGAGCGTCAGTTGCTCCTGAGCTTGGTAACAGCGCCACGTTCTGTTGGGACAGGACGCTGTCGTCGATGCCTTGCGGATTGGCACTGATGCTGATCCGCATGGCGTTGACCATTTGGTTATTGGCGCCGGAGGACTGGTTGACGCCCAGTGCTCCGCCGCCATTACTGAAAGAGTTGCCGCCGATGGTGCTGCTGGCATTGATCGAGCGATCGGCTGGCGTGGTGAGTTTCTGATTGACGCTGGTGCTGGCGCTGGCATTGGTGCCGATGGCGATGGCCCGCACGTTGGTTTGTTGCTGCTGGTCACCGGCGGCCTGGTTTATATTGAGATTGCCGGAGTAGCCAACGCCGGAGCTCTGGATGGTCGAGGTGCTGGTCACCTGGCTGGCCGAGTCGGCCATGGCGCTTGTGCAGGTGAGCAGGGCGATAAGCAGCAGGGACCGGTTCATCTCACTGCCCTCCGATATTGCTCAAGGGCGCCATGCCGGCGCTGATCGAGCGATTGATCGAGTTGGAGATGGAGGCGCCCGAGCCGCCGCCGTGGCCGGCGGACATGCCTGGCAGGCCGTTGGGGTTGGTCACCACATTCAGCCCTGGAACGTGTCCACCGCTGGGCATGATGGTGTTGCGAATCAGCGCGCCGCTGTTGACGCCGGCAAAATCGCCGTCGGTCATTTCACTGCCACCGATGATCCCGTTGATCCGCGCCGAAGGGTTGGCGTTGACGGTGGTGGGGTACGGGTCCGGTTGCAGCGACTGGCGACCGATGGGTTGAGGGTGCACGGTGCGCTCAAGTACAATCACGCCGTCGCCGGCTGCCTGTACGGGAAGGCAATACGCCGCGCTGACGGCACAACCGATCAGCAAGAGGCGGGTCAAACCTTGATTGATATTCCCCACGGCGGCATTCCTTCTTCTGAGCGCTGGCCCTAACCAGAGCGTTGACAGGAAGAGAGCAGGAGCTGTGCCGCTTTTTAATTCTTTCGAGAATTCAAGGCCTTGGATTTTTTTGCCGAGGGTGGCGATCGCAAGTGTTTCAACCCTGAGACAGGTGGCAGGACCGGCACATGGCCATAGGCGGGCCGATGCTCTAGATCAGGGGTTCGCAAGAGGCTGTATCAGTGGCTTAACAGATCCGCGGGCAATCGCGGCGAGCCTTGGCGCAGGCTGATATGGGGGCGGGCACCTGTTTCAGGAATGGACACTTGGGCCCTGTTCGGCGGGAAAACGCGCGGGTCAGGGCTTCAACCGGCGAGCAATTGGCCGACCTGTGCCAGGGCCAGTTGCCGACGTTGCTCCCAATCACCGCCCACCACCGTAAACGGCTGGCGATGTTGCACCAGCCAGTCCCGCGAAGCCTGGAAAAAGCCCAGCCGCTGCTCCAACTGCGGCTGGCAGCGCTGGCCGTCGTCAACCCAGCCCACCTGCTCCGGTGACAGCAGCAGGTGCAGGTCGTAGCGTCGGGCCAGCAGTTCCGGTTCGAGCCAGGGCGGGCAGTCGCCAAACAGGGTCTGGCTCCAGAGCATGTTGCTCAGCAAATGAGTGTCGAGGATCAACAGTTCAGGGTTGCGCGCCCGGGCGGCGTCTTCCCACTCCAGTTGGCCCCTGGCGATCTGCGGAATATCCGCGAAGCAAGTGTCGCGGCCTTGCTGGTCGATGAAATGGCGCACGTACTCGCCGACCTGGATGCCCCCCAGGCGCGCCTGCAGCTCGTTGGCCAGCCAGCTCTTGCCGCTGGACTCGGGGCCGGTCAGCACCACCACCTTCATGCTCGGCAGACCGCAGTAGCGCACCCATCTGCCCGCCAGCTGGCGTTGGCCCTGAGCCAGGCGGCAACGGCGCCGAGCGCAACGGCAAACAGTTCAAGCCCGGGCATGGACATTCCTTGGGAAAATGGAGGAGGGCGCGGATTGTAACCAGAGTGCGGCGCTGCGCGTTAGTCCGCGAGCGCGGCGAAGGTGGCGGGCAGGGCCCGCCACCGCCGGGACCTAGACGCGGAACTGGCGCAACAGACCGTTGAGCTGCTCGCTGAGCTCCTTGAGGTGGCGACTGGCGGCGCTGGACTGCTCGGCCGCCATCGCCGTGCTGTGGGACAGGCCTGCGGCCTGGGTCACGTTCTGGTTGATGTCTTCGACCACATGGGCCTGCTGCAGGGTGGCACTGGCGATGGAGGCGTTGAGCCCGTTGAGGTTGCGCAGTGCCTGACCGATGGCATTCAGACTCTGGCCGGCCAGACCGGCCTGTTCGATGGTCATCTGCGAGGCACGGCTGCTGTCGCCAATCACCTTGACCGCGGCTTCGGAATGGTTCTGCAGGCGCTCGATCATCGACTGGATCTCGGCCGTGGATTTCTGCGTGCGTTGCGCCAGCAACCGCACCTCATCAGCCACCACCGCAAAGCCGCGACCCTGTTCGCCGGCGCGGGCCGCCTCGATGGCCGCATTCAACGCCAGCAGGTTGGTCTGCTCGGCGATCGAGCGAATCACCTCCAGCACACTGCCGATCTGAGTGCTTTCCGCGGCCAGGGTGCGAATCACTTCAACCGCCTGGTCGATGGTGCTCGACAGCCGGTCGATCTGTTGCAGGCTGCCGTCGATATTGACCTGGCCCTGTTGCGCCTGGGCCTCGGCATCGCGCATTTCACTGGCGGCATGCTCGGCGTTTTTCGCCACATCCTGCACGCCGTAGGTCACCTCGTTGATGGCGGTAGCCACCAGCTCCATCTGCTGCGATTGCTGTTGGCTGCGTTCCTGGGCCTGGCTGGCGTTGCTGCCCAGGTCTGCCGAGGACTGCTCCAGGGCACCGGCGGACACCTGCAACTGGCTGACCACCAGGCGCAACTTGGCGGTAAAGCCGTTGAAATGCCGCGCCAATTCCGTGACCTCATCCTGGCCGTGGGTATCGAGGGTGCGGGTCAGGTCGCTTTCGCCGCTGGCGATATTGGCCATGGCATGCACCGTTTCCTGGAGGGGGCGCACGATGCTGCGGGCGATCAGCGCCACCAGCAGGCCCATCAGCAGCGCAATGCCCAGGCCGATAAACGACGCCTGACGGACCTGGGTGTAGAACTCGGCCTGCATGTCATCGATATACACCCCCGAGCCGATGATCCAGCCCCAGGGCTGGAACAACTGGACATAGGAGGTTTTCTGCACCGGCGCGTCCGCCCCGGGCTTCGGCCAGCGGTAGTCGACCATGCCGGCGCCCTTGGTCTTGGCGATGTTGACCATCTCGTTGAACAGGGCAAAGCCATCCGGGTCCTTGATCGCCGAGAGGTTCTGGCCTTCAAGCTTGGGGTTGGCCGGGTGCATGACCATCACCGGCGTCAGGTCGTTGATCCAGAAGTAGTCATTCTGGTCGTAGCGCAAGCCGCGAATCACGCTCAGGGCCTGTTTCTGCGCAGCCTCGCGGCTCAGGGTTCCGGCGGTTTCGAGGCTTTGGTAATACGCCAGCACACCGTTGGCGGTCTGCACCACATGTTGGGTTTTCTGCGCCTTGGCCTGATACAGATCGTTGTGGATCTGCTTGAGCATCAACATGCCCAGGGTCAATAGCATGAGCACCGCGACTATCAGGATCAGCCACAGCCGGCGGCTGATCGATACATTGCGCAAGCTATTCATCATTGCGTCACTCCGATTTGTTGTTCTTGTCATCAATAGTCGCGAGTATTCAGGCACCTTGTCGGCCCGGGGCGCCGAGCCTGTCGGCCAGACAAGGTCGAAGCGTTATTCATGCATGTCTGATAGGATTTCGGCCCCGCAGCGGAAAACCTGAATCCGGCTTGATTTTTCACGGATTTTTCATCGGTTGTTGTTAATTCTATTGCGCGCGCACCACCGCTACGCTCATCGCAGTGAACACTAAAAAAACGATCAGGGCCTGCTGCAGCACGGCCTTATGGGGGATTGATGGATCTTTGGACCGCCGCTCAGGCGTTGATACTTGGGGTTGTCGAGGGGCTGACAGAGTTTTTGCCCATCAGCAGCACCGGCCACCAGATTATTGTGGCGGACCTGCTCGACTTTGGCGGCGAGCGCGCCATGGCGTTCAACATCATCATCCAGCTCGGGGCGATCCTGGCCGTGGTCTGGGAGTTTCGGCGCAAGATCTTCGACGTGGTGGTGGGCCTGCCCAGGCAACGTAACGCCCAGCGGTTTACCGTCAACCTGCTGATCGCGTTTTTCCCGGCCGTGGTGCTGGGGGTGATTTTTGCCGACCTGATCCATCAATACCTGTTCAACCCGATCACGGTGGCCACGGCCCTGGTGGTCGGCGGGGTGATCATGCTCTGGGCCGAGCGCCGTGAGCATGAGGTGCATGCCCACAGCGTTGATGACATCACCTGGCAGGACGCTCTGAAAGTCGGTTTCGCCCAATGCCTGGCGATGATTCCCGGCACGTCGCGCTCCGGCTCGACCATCATCGGCGGCCTGCTGTTCGGCCTGTCGCGCAAGACCGCTACCGAGTTTTCGTTCTTCCTGGCCATGCCGACCATGGTCGGAGCGGCGGTGTATTCCGGCTACAAGTACCGTCATCTGTTCCAGCCCGATGATATGCCGGTGTTCGCCATCGGCTTCGTGACCGCGTTTATCTTCGCCATGATCGCGGTCAAGGGCCTGCTCAAGTTCATTGCCAGCCACAGCTACGCCGCGTTTGCCTGGTACCGGATCGTGTTCGGCCTGCTGATCCTCGCCACCTGGCAGTTTGGCTGGGTGGACTGGGCGGCGGCCAAGCCTTGAGCGAGCCACGGAGCAGTGCTCGCCCCGGGCGCAACAGCGGGACGACGGTCGCGCACCCACGCCTGAAGTGGCTGGCGTTCGCCTTGCTGTGCGGGCTGCCGTTGTTCGGCTCGCTGTCCCTATGGCAGCAGGGGGTATCGCTGCTACCCCTGGTCGGTTATGGGGTCGTCAGCGGCCTGACCTTTGCGCTCTACGGGTACGACAAGCGCCAGGCCCGCAACAACGGCCAGCGCACGCCGGAAAAGGTCCTGCACGCCCTGGAGCTGGCCGGTGGCTGGCCCGGCGCGTTGCTGGCGCAGCAAGTGTTCCGGCACAAGACGCGCAAGGTCTCGTACCAGGCGCTGTTCTGGCTGATCGTGGCGGTGCACCAAGTGTTCTGGATCGACCGGCTGTTTCTCGACGCCGGGCTGTCGAACCTGCTCTAGAGCAGCAGCCCTACCTGTACCCGTTTCGGCAATTTGGCCACCACCAATTGATGGGAGCGCCGCAGCAGCTCTTGCAGCTCGCCGGCGACCAGCGGGTAGGGCGTGTCCATGATCACCCAATGGGCTCGCGCCAAGTAAGGTGCGGGATGGATCCCCGGGCGGTCGACATGGCCGAGGAACAACTCCTTGTCGACCTTGAACGCCAGGGAGTCGCCCCGCAGGCCTTGCAGGGCGAACATCTTGTTGCCGGCAATGGAAAACACCCGCACGCCACCCCACTTGTAGTCTTCCCGGGCACCGGGCAGGGCCAGGCAGAATTGCGCCACGTCGTCTTCGCTCATGGGTTTGGCTTTCACAGGGTTCGGTCTCCGCAACTCTTGAAGGATTCGGTCAGGTGATCGATCCAGGATCGTACGGCCGGCAATAACCCGCGGCGATGGGGATAAACTGCCTGCAGCCAGCCGCCCGGCAGCGACCACTGGGGCAGCAGTTGCACCAGTTGTCCAGTTTGCAGTTCTTCCTCGCAGTACATCATCGGCAAAACGGTGAAGCCCAGTCCGGACAGGGTGCAGGCCTTGCGCACGATAAAGTCGTCGATGCCCAGCCGTGCCTCCAGCGCCAAATCAAACTGGGTGCCCTGTTCGTCGAACATGCGCAAATGCACCTGGCGATCGGCTTCCAGGGCGCCGAGCACCGGTACCTGGTGCAGGTCTTGCGGGTGGCTGATGCTGCGCTCGCGCAGAAAGTCGGGGCTGGCGACCATCACCGTCTGTGCCTGGCGCAGGCGGCGAGTAACCAGCAGTGGGTCTTCATCCCCCAGTTCGCGCACACGCAGGGCCACGTCGATGCCCTCGGTCACCAGGTCGACGCGGCGATTGAGCAGCATCATTTCCAGCTGAACATGGGGGTGTTTGCCGAGGAAGGTGCTGATGACCTGTGGCAGGAACTGGTGCGCCAGGCCCACCGGGCAGGACACCCGCAAGCGCCCACGGGGCTCACTGGACATGCTGGCCACGGCTTCGTCGGCCATTTCCGCCTCCAGCAGCATGGCCTGGCAATGGCGCAAATAGCGCTCGCCGACCGCGGTCAGCTTCAATTGCCGCGTGGTGCGTTGCAGCAGGCGCGCGTTGAGGCGTTCTTCAAGCTGGGCAATGCGCCTCGACAGGCGGGACTTGGGGATGCCCAGCAGGCGTCCGGCGGCGGCAAAACCACCGGCTTCCACCACCTTGGCAAAGTAATAAAGATCGTTGAGGTCTTGCATGATGGGCTCGACTGTTCCACTGATGAGACGAACTATCGCATTTATGCCGACTAATCAGCTATTGGTTTCATCTGTAGGATCACCCCCACTTGATCGCCCGGTGGCGATCCTCACTTGGAGATCCCACATGAAACTGTTGCATATCGATTCGAGCATCCTTGGCGACCACTCGGCCTCCCGTCAGTTGAGCCACAACGTGGTGGCCGCCTGGCAAGCCGCCGATCCATCGGTGGAGATTACCTACCGCGACCTGGCCAGCGATGCCATCAGCCACTTTTCCGCCGCCACGTTGCTTGCCGCCGGCACCTCGGCCGAATTGCGCGACGCCGCGCTGCAGCACGAAGCCGAGCTTAGCGCTTCGACCCTGGCCGAGTTCCTGGCGGCTGACGCCGTAGTAATTGCTGCGCCGATGTACAACTTCAGTATTCCGACCCAGCTCAAGGCCTGGATCGACCGCATTGCAGTGGCCGGCCAGACGTTCCGTTACACCGAAGCCGGCCCTGAAGGCCTGTGCGGCAACAAGAAAGTTGTGGTGGTTTCCACCTCCGGCGGCCTGCATGTGGGCCAGGCAACCGGCGTCGGTCATGAAGATTACCTCAAGGTCATGCTGGGTTTTATCGGCATCACCGACCTGGAATTCGTCCGCGCCCACGGCCTGGCGTACGGTGAAGAAGTGCGCAGCAAGGCCTTGAGCGACGCCCAGGCGCAGATCGAAGAGCAATTCGCCGCCGCGTAATACTTGTGTAAAGACTTAATCCGGGTGCGGTAACGCGCACTAAACTCTGTATTCTGATCAGTGTCGAAAATGATCAGAGTACGGAGTTTTTTTGTTTTTGCCTTTCACGCCTTCTGGCCCAGGTTATGCAGATAAAAGTTCATCGGTCTTTTGCCTGTTCCCCTGCCAGCGTTCGCCAGATGTGTTGCAAGGCCTTGGCTGCAAGGGAGGGCAGGGGCAAAGGGTTTCTCGATCCAGCCGCAAAGGTGGGCGTCCCATGAAACGTCTCAGTGCACTGTTACTGATCTGCCTGCTCAGCAGCCTGATTTCGGTGCAGGCCGCGCCCGCACCGCACCCGCACTGGAGCGTCGGTTATCACGAGATGACCTTTCTCGACCCGCTCGACCTGCAACCCATGCGCGCCATCGCTTTTTACCCATCCACCGGTTACGAGCACAACAGCACGCTTGAGGGATACCAAGTGGCGGCGACCCAGGATGCCAAGGTCGCCATTGGTCGTTTCCCGATGCTGATGCTGTCCCATGGCAATACTGGCACCCCGCTGGCACTGCACGATCTGGCCACCTCCCTGGCCCGCAAGGGGTTCGTGGTAGTGGCGGTGATCCACCCCGGTGACAACTCCAAGGACCACAGCCGCCTCGGCACCTTGAGTAACCTCTATGGGCGGCCGATCCAGATTTCCGAAGCCATTACCGCGACCCTGGCCGACCCGATGCTGTCACCTTTCGTCAATGCCGATCAGGTGGGGGTGATCGGCTATTCCGCCGGTGGTGAAACCGCGCTGATTCTCTCGGGAGCCACCCCGGACCTGGATCGCCTGCGGCGCTATTGCCAGGAGCGTCCCGATGATCGGGATGCCTGCAATACCCAGGGTGAACTGATCGTCGATCGCGATGATTTGCAGCCGGTGGCGGATGCCCGGGTGCATGCCTTGATGCTGATGGCGCCGCTGAGCCTCAAGTTCGGTCGCCATACCCTGGCGGGCGTGCATGTACCGGTGCTGCTCTACAGTGGCGACGGCGACAAACTGGTGGCGCTGGACAAGAACGCCGCGGCCCTGGCACGCAAGCTGCCGGTGGCACCGGACTTCAAGCTGCTGGCCGGCGCCGGGCATTTCGTGTTCATGGCCCCGTGCAGCGAAGCGCAGTTGGCAGCGATGCCAGCGCTGTGCACCGATGCCGATGGCGTCGACCGCGAGGACATTCACCGCAACCTGATTGCCGAGGCCGGCAAATTCTTCGCCCACACCCTGGGCAAATCCAGCCGCGCCGGGATGCAGACCGCGGATCAGTGAGTCAGGCGTTGGACCGGCGCTGCAACAGCAGCGTCAGGCCCAGCGCGGTGACGGACAGCAGCGCCGCGCAGAAGAAGATCCACGAATACCCCAGGTTCAGCGCCACCGCCCCCATCAACGGCCCGGCAATCGCCAGCGCCAGATCGAAAAACACCGCATACGCACTCAGGCCCGCACCGCGACTGCTGTTGGGCACCTGCCTGATCGCCTCGACGCCCAGCGCCGGGTACACCAGTGACAAGCCAAAACCGGTCAGCCCGGCGCCGATCAGGGCGTAGGCGGTGGAGGGCGCGAGCCACAGCAGGACCAGGCCCAGGGTCTCGATGCTCATGCAGGCGATAGCGGCCCTGAAGCCGCCGAAGCGGCTGATGGCGGAGATGAACAACAGTCGCGACACGATGAAGCACACGCCAAATACGGTCAGACAGTAGGCGGCGCCGGTCCAGCCGCGATTCAGATAAAACAGGGTAATAAAGGTGGTCAGGGTGCCGTAGCCGATGGAGGCCAGGCTCAGGCTGGCGCCATAGGGGGCGATGCGTCCGAACACCGCCCAGAACGGCAGGCGCTCGCCACGCACCACCGGCACCGAGGCTTTGTTGCGGATCAGTACCAGAGCCAGGGCTGCCAACAGTGACAAGGCGATGCCAAGGCTGGCGAAACCGAACTGGTCGACCATCACCACCCCCAGCGGTGCCCCAATGGCAATCGCCCCATAGGAGGCAATGCCGTTCCACGAGATCGAGCGAGCGGTGTGTTCGGCGCCTACCTGGCCCATGCACCAGCTGATGGTGCCAACCCCGATCAGGCCCTGGGCCACGCCCAGCAGCAGGCGCCCGCCGAGCAGGATGGTCAGGCTCAGCAGCGGCAGGCTTTGCAGCAGGGTCGAGAGCAGTGTCAGGCCGCCGCTCAGGAGGATCCCGATCAACCCGTACACAATGGCGCGCTTGGTGCCGACGCTGTCCGACATGCGCCCGGCCATGGGCCGGCTGAGCAGGGTCGCCAGGTATTGCGAACCAATGGTCAGCCCGGCCACCACGGCGCTGAAACCCAACTGTTCGTGGACATAACCCGGCAACACGGCAATCGGCAGGCCGATGCAGAGGAAGGCAATAAAGGTATAGAAAACGATGGAAACGATCTGCAGGGTGATCGTCATGGAGCTGGGAGCAGGCGGCTGTTGCGCAGACATGAGGGCTCGTTCGCGGGCGGGCGGTTGGAGAACCGCATCATGGCGTGGCTGGATAATAAAAGAAAGCAGGCTATCTATTGCTTCGAGCTGGCGTACCACCGTGCGGGAAAAACAAAAAGCCCCGTCACCAGGACAGGGCTTTTTCTTGCAGCTTGCCGCTTATCGAGGCTCTTGGCTTAGATCGCTACACCCTGGCTGCGCAGGTAGTCGTCGTAGGTGCCGCTGAAGTCGGTCACGCCGCTTGGGCTGAGTTCGATGATGCGGGTGGCCAGGGACGAGACGAACTCACGGTCGTGGCTGACGAAAATCAGCGTGCCCGGGTAGTTTTCCAGCGCCAGGTTCAGCGCCTCGATGGATTCCATGTCCAAGTGGTTGGTCGGTTCGTCCATGATCAGCACGTTCGGCTTTTGCAGAATCAGCTTGCCGAACAGCATGCGACCTTGCTCGCCACCGGAGATGACCTTGACCGACTTGAGGATCTCATCGTTGGAGAACAGCATGCGGCCCAGGGTGCCACGAACCATTTGTTCGCCTTCCTTGGTCCAGCGGCCCATCCAGTCGAACAGGTTGGATTCGTCTTCGAAGTCCGACGCGTGGTCCTGGGCGTAGTAGCCCAGTTCAGCGGCTTCGGTCCATTTCACGGTGCCGGCGTCCGGAGTCAGTTCGTTGACCAGGGTACGCAGCAGGGTGGTCTTGCCGATACCGTTCGGGCCGATGATCGCGACGCGCTCGCCGGCTTCGACCTGGAAGCTGAAGTCCTTGAACAGGGTTTTGCCATCGAAGCCTTTGGCCATGCGCTCGACAATCACTGCTTGGCGGTGCAGCTTCTTGGTTTGTTCGAAGCGGATGAACGGGCTCACGCGGCTCGAAGGCTTGACCTCGGCCAGTTGGATCTTGTCGATCGCCTTGGCGCGGGAAGTGGCCTGCTTGGCTTTCGAGGCGTTGGCCGAGAAGCGGCTGACGAACGATTGCAGTTCGGAAATCTGCGCTTTCTTCTTGGCGTTGTCCGACAGCAGTTGCTCGCGGGACTGGGTCGCCACGGTCATGTATTCGTCGTAGTTGCCCGGGAACAGACGCAGCTCGCCGTAGTCCAGGTCAGCCATGTGGGTGCACACGCTGTTCAGGAAGTGACGGTCGTGGGAGATGATGATCATCAGGCTGTTGCGCTGGGTCAGGATGTTTTCCAGCCAGCGGATGGTGTTGATGTCCAGGTGGTTGGTCGGTTCGTCGAGCAACAGCACTTCAGGATCGGAGAACAACGCCTGGGCCAGCAATACCCGCAGTTTCCAGCCTGGGGAGACTTCGCTCATCGGGCCATTGTGCTGCTCGATGCCGATACCCAGGCCCAGCAGCAGTTCGCCGGCGCGGGATTCGGCGGTGTAGCCGTCCATTTCGGCGAAGTCGGTTTCCAGCTCGGCCACGGCCATGCCGTCTTCTTCGGTCATTTCCGGCAGCGAGTAGATGCGATCGCGCTCAGCCTTGACCTTCCACAGCTCTTCGTGACCCATGATCACGGTGTCGATCACGGTGAATTCTTCGTAGGCGAACTGATCCTGGCGCAGCTTACCCAGACGCACGTTCGGTTCCAGCATCACCTGGCCGCCGGATGGATCCAGGTCGCCGCCGAGGATCTTCATGAAGGTCGACTTGCCGCAACCGTTGGCACCGATCAGGCCATAACGGTTGCCGGCGCCGAATTTGACCGAAACGTTTTCGAACAACGGCTTGGCGCCGAATTGCATCGTGATGTTAGCTGTGGAGATCAATTACTTTACCTATCAATAGCTTAGAGTGCGCTTGTTTCGGCTGGGACCAATTTGGGACCGATATGGAGCGATTCGATTTCGCTCCAACCCGTACGTTGAGTTGATCCATCGCGCATAAGTCGAGAGCAGCATCTGCACGTTATGGCCGAGCTGCTGGGAGATGAATGCGGGGGTTCATGCCAGACATGGCGCGCATTGTCGCATAGGTGTGACGACAGTTGTATGGCGGTCTGCACCCTCCAGTCTCTTGACCACCCCCTGGGCCCATGAAAGCATCCGCCGTCTTTGAGCTACTACCTATCGCCACGGAACGGACTGCCAGCCATGAAAATCACCTCCCTCGCCATGACCCTGGCTGCACTCCTGCTGAGTGCGAACTTGCAAACGGCCCACGCGGCATCGGAACTGATCGGCAAGCGGGTGCAGAACACCTATGACGTGACGCTTTACCTTGACCCGGAAAAAGGCCTGGCCTACGCGATGAAGGACTGGAAGTTCCTGCGCTATCATTACAACCCTCGGCAACTGAAAATCAGCTACGCGATGCAGAACGTGGAGGCGCAGCCCACCTCCACGCCGGCGGAGCCGGTGGTGATCGAGATGGCCGTCAAGAGCGACCGTGAGCTGGCCAAGCTGAAGCTGAGTGAAGAAGACCAGTGCTACGAAGCCTTCACCGAAGTGCTGGGGCGCCTGGTCGACGCTGCGGCCGAGGCCAAGAATCTGCAGGATAAGCAGTACTTCCACCTCGCCGAGGTGATCACCCTGGACGACAAGAAGGTGCCCGGCGCACCGGGTGTGATCACCTGCAAGATCCCCGACCACGGTTCCATCTATATGTACGCCCGGGGTCAGGTCAGCGTTAAGTGACGGACCAGGCTGTGCGGCCCCTCAGGAACGCCCCCGATAAAGGACGATGCACATGGATATTGGATTGGCCCATGAGATCGAGGCCGCAGAACGGCAGTACTTGTGTGCTCGGGTCGAGAATCTGCTGAGGATCGAGGGCAACCCCTACGGGGCCAGGGTTTTCTCCAACGGCGACGCGGCGTGCTTTTACGTGCAGGCCACGCCGAGCCCGATGTTCAATCGCATCTACGGCGACAATCCGGGGGAGCCTCAGGCCGTGTTGAGTTTGCTCAAGGCATCGGCAGCCTATTCGACCGTCACCCCGCTGATCGGAAAAGCCCCCGCGATGCAGCCATACGCCGAGCTGGCCGGCGCATCCCTGGAGAAGTTGAAGGGCTGGACGCATTTGCAATTTGCCTGCGCCATCGACAACGGGGTCGCAAACCGTCACCCCTTTGAGATCGAAGAGGTCACGCCGCAGACGCTGGCCGAATTCGCCGAGGTTCATGCCGGCGGTTTTCGCACCAAACCGGAGCTGCGAGAGCTGTCTCAAGCCTCTTTTGCGGGGCATGGGCCGGATGAGCGCATGAAAATCTACGTGCTCAGAGCCGAAGGCCAGGTCGTAGCGGGTGCCTTGATGTACCTGGCCGACCATGGGGTTGCCTACCTGGGAACGGCCGCCACCCGCAAAACCGCCAGGGGCGCTGGCTATCACGGCGCCCTGATCTCCCATCGGATAGAGCGGGCCAGGGCCCATGGTTGCCGTGTCGTCGCCGCGACGGCGCTGGCCAACTCGCAAAGCCGGCGCAATCTGCAACGCGCCGGTCTGATGCCGTCCCATGCCCAAGCGCTGTACCGCCTGGCTGATACCTGAGGCCGGCCGCGAGCTGAAGTGGAGGGGGGCGACCGCCATTCAAGGCCTTGTCATCCCCCAGGGCCCACTCAGTGGTTGCTGATGTATTCCCTTTTCTGGCCGTCGTAGACATAGGTCACGTTGTCGGCGGCAGCCAGGGGGCGGGTGCTGTCCGGGCCATCGAAGGTGGTGCCGCTGAGCGTGACCTTCACCTGCGGCATCGGGCCCTGGCCGTCGACAAAACTCAGTTCGCCCTTGCTGAAGGTGCAAGGCATCACGGCGCCCTCGTCGCATGCGGCCGAGTTGTCCTCGCCGGTGCGCACCTGGCCGATAAAGGTCCAGATCCAGCCGTTGTCATCCTCGTTTTTCTTCGGATTGAACACGAACAGCGTGTAGCCGTTGAAGATGACGCCGCTGTCGAAGGTCGAGGTCGGTACGGCCAACAGCAGGCGGCCATCGGCTGTGCGGTGTTCCAGGGCAGGGCGAGCGGGGTCGACGTCCTCGGGCTTTTCCCGGGCTCCAAAGAAACCGATCTTGCGTTCGATGTAACGCAAGGTATAGGCCTGAGTCTGGCCCGGGTGAGTGCGCTCGAATGTCGCCTCTGCCAGCCTGACCTGGACCTCGGGTGCGGCGAAGTCCTCGCCCTGGCGGGCGGCGCTGTCCCGGGTATGCCAGACGAACGCGGTGTAGTAGTGCTTGCCGTCGAGGTCGAGCTCATGGCCGTACCAGAAAGTCGCAACGGCACCGTCCTCCAGTTCCCCGGTGTCGGCCTGATCGTCGAACTGGATGTTTTCCATCACGCTGAGCACTGCACCAGGGGGAATCGGCGCGTCCTTGGCCTGGACCAGTGCAGGCGCTGCCAGGGTTATTGCGGCCAAGACCCAACCGGCCACTATCTGACCCAGGCCAGCGTCCTTACGCGACTGTGGCGCCATCTTGATTTTCATCATTTCAACATCCTTGTAGAGCCTGTGAAAAGCCTGGGGCAGCATCAGTCCCTGGACCAAAGCCGGTGCCTATTGGGTGAGGCGCGATCATATAGGCAGGGTTTTATAACCGACAAGATGCTGGCAAATGGCAATTGTGCGGTTGCTGCGGGCTGACAGGGTAGGGGCTCTAGCGGTTATCAGAAAACTAGCTAAGCAAGTTAGCTATATGCTAATTTGCTGGCCCGTTACCCTCGGCCGTTGATTTCATCATGCCTATCTCGCCACGCTCCTCTGCGCCATTGACCACCGAGGACCCACGCGGCCTTCGGATTGCCAGTGATCCGGTCGGGCAACAGCTGCAACAGATCGCCATCCTCACGCGCAAGGCGGCCGGCCATTTGGGCACGTCGTTGGGCATCAACCAGACCGACGTAGCGGCACTGGAGCACCTGATAACTGACGGCCCCTTGCCACCGACCGAGCTTGCAACGCGCCTTTCAGTGACCACTGCCGGCATCACCCAGGTCATCGACCGGCTGGAGCGCGCCGGACACGTGATCCGTGAGCGCCAGCTCAACGACAAGCGCCGGGTACTGGTGCGTCCGGTACCGGCCTCGGTGGCGCAGACCTATCGGCATCTCGCGCCAATGCTCGACGGCCTGGGCACGGTGCTGGGCGCGCTGGAAGGCCAGGACCGTGCAGTGGTCGAGGCGTTTCTGGGGCGAGTGATCGAGGTCTACCGCAGCACCTTGCCGGGCACTGCCCAGCCAACCCTTGAGCACCGGGAGCCGTGATGAAACCGCAAAAAATTCTTGTCACCGGTGCAAGCATCGCCGGGCCGGCATTGGCCTATTGGTTGTCCCGGCAGGGCATGGACGTCACCGTTGTCGAAAGGGCGCCGGCATTTCGCGACGGTGGGCAGACCGTCGATGTGCGTGGCGCCGGGCGCGTGGTCGTCCAGCGTATGGGCCTGGAGGATCTGATTCGGGCGAACGCGACTCATGAGCAAGGCATCGCCTTCGTTGACCAGGGCAACCGGACCAAGGCGTTTATTGGGGTGAACGCCTTCGACGGCGAGGGGCCGATAGCTGAGCTGGAAATTCTTCGTGGCGAACTGGCCAAGCTATTGATCCAGCGCAGCGAGGACCGGGTCAGGTACCGATTCGGCGACAGTATTCAAAGCATCGAGGACGATGGCCGACAGGTTCATGTGCGCTTCGAGCAGGGCGATGAGCAGGTTTACGATCTGGTCATCGTGGCCGAGGGCATTGGTTCGGCGACGCGCAATCGGGTGTTCGGCGATGAGGTCCGGCGCCGGCCACTGGATGTGTACACCGCCTATTTCACCGTGCCCCGGCAGCCAAGCGACGGTCAGGTCATGCGCTGGCACAACATTCCAGGTGGCCGCTGTGTCTGTTTGCGCCCGGATAACCTGGGCACCACGCGGGCTTTTCTGTCCTTTCAGCAGGCCCCGAACGGGTACGAGAAACTTGCCCAGGACCAGCAGATAGCCTTGCTCAAGCAAAAGTTTGCCGACGCGGGCTGGGAGACACCTCGCGTGCTGGCGGCGCTGGATGAAACAACCGACCTTTACCTGGAAGCGGTCGGCCAAGTCAGGATGCCCCGTTGGTCCAAGGGGCGCATCGCGCTGGTGGGGGACGCGGCCTATTGCGCCTCGCCCATCAGCGGCATGGGCACCAGCCTGGGGCTGTGCGGCGCCTATGTATTGGCCGGGGAGTTGGCTCGTCACGTCGACCACACCCAGGCGTTCGCCGCTTATGAACAACGGATGCGGCCTTACGTCGCCCAGGCGCAAAGTGTGCCCAAATTCGCCCCGAGGTTGGCGTCGCCCCATTCACGGCTTGGCATCGGACTCGGCCATGCCGTGCTGAGGTTGGCAACCGCGCCTGGATTCAAGACATTGCTCGGCAAGTTCCTTTCACCCAAGGCGGACGCCATCGACTTGCCAGACTATGACGTGCAACAGCAAACATAAGTCCTTTGGTCAGCCTCGGGCCGGCCGGTGCTGCAACTGGATTGACCTCTATGCCTGATAGGTAGCAATCGATGATTGATGAAGTGTTGATAGTGGATCTCTTTGAAGCCGGCGACGCCCTGATTAACGGCGATACAGGTGCAATGGAGCGCTTGCTACCACGTCTTAAAAGAGGCGAATCATATAACGATGTGCCCATGTTGTTTTATGTGGCTGACTCTATCGAGAGCGTTGAGTTTCTGGCGGCGAATGACGTTGATCTGTTTCAAAAAAGTGATCTGGGAGGAGGCAATCTGCTGCATCGAGTGGCGTTGGAACATGACGATCCGGTGTTTGAATGGGTACTGGCCTGGTACAGAAAACACAACAGGGTCGATCAAGCGGATGACCATGGAATAACCGTGCTCTCCATGCTTCTGAAGTTCGGCCACATCGAGCGTGTAAAACGATTGATCGACAATGGGGCCAGTCTTTCATCTGCCGCCTGCAACGGGCTGACCCCTGCACGACAAGCTGTTATTTGCATGGAGCAAGAGCGGGATGCAATGGCGGGCCTTGAACTGATCCTGAGCCATGGACTCATCCTGGGCAGTGACGAGTTGGAATATTTAGCGCAAACCGCGCGAGCTATCAATCGGCCCACACTGGCGCGGTGGATTGAAGAAGATCTACTTCCAGCGGCGGCGCTTCAATTGCGCAAGTAGCGAGTGGAACATGGCCGAACACAGTCCTCTAATGCACCTTCGGTACTACGACTATTTGCCCGGGTGCACGCTCTTTGGTCTCGTTCGGCCTGAATACAATGGACGTCGTTAGTTGCGGCTGTAATTCTGCGATTCTGCCCTTCGGGGGTGATCTTCAACGATAAGGAATCTCGGAATGCTCGGTTATTACGCGCAATACAGTCAGCATTACATCACCACCCTGATGATTGTCACTACGCTGTTTTTTGCCCTGCCGATCTTTATCGCGCCCATCGCCTGGGCCCGGGCGATGCGCTGGACCATTCCTGAACACCAGCATCTGGCCATTTATTTTGGCCGCTGCCTGGGGGCTTTTATTCTGGTGGTGGAAGTTGCCATGCTGCGTTCCGCGACCACTGGCACCAGTTTCAGTTATGCCTTCGATATTCTGTTTGTGGTCTTCGCCTTGATGTTTGTGGTGCATGTCTACGGTGCGGTGAAACGCATCCAGCCTATTACCGAAACCCTGGAAATCGGTTTCTGGATGATTCTTTTCGTGCTTAACACGCTGTTCTATCCGGCGACCTCCATTACCCTTTGAGAACCGCTGATCAAGCGTGCCTAACCGATCCGTAAGAGCAGGGGGGGCGCCCATCGATTTTCAGCGGTTGATACTTCAGTCCAGCGCACTTTCAACCGATTCGGTGCGTCGGCAGAACAGTTCGAAGCTGGGGGCCAGACAGCGTGCGTCCTCGAAACCCAGATTGCCCGCAGAGGCCACGAGTACAGGGTATTCGGCGTGGGGAGCGGGTTCGCGCACATCCAGCACTGCAAAGTTGCCGGCCCCATCCAGCCCCAGGGGGATCGCCTGGGGCATGTACTCGGGGAACTGGTAAGCCAGCAGGAACTCGCGAACCTCTCGGGTTCCAAAAAAACAGAACTCCATTTCGCCCTGGGTGACCAGCCCGCCATTGGACCATGCCAGAAACGCCAGCCAACTCGTTGTCGGAGACGCGCCGGGCATGGGCCAGGCGCTGGGGTCTATCGGCGTCCAGCTTGAGTGCAGGCCGTGGCTCACGGGCCAGGGGTTACGCTGCGCGTCAAGGATTGAACGGCGCTCGTCGGCCTGGATCGGTCGCGACAAGTCGGCCAGCAACTGGTCGATCTCGTCCCGCGTGGCTGCGGGCTCGCGCTTGAGGTTGGGCAATAGCGAGTGCCAATTGATGTCCATCGCGAAAACTCCTGGGGGCGGCCTGGGAATTGGCCAGTCACTGAATCCGTCTGCGGCACCGCCCGTCGGGATCCTCGACACCCATCTTCAAGGACCACGGGGGCCGGCGGCGAATGTGGCATTTTGCCGCGAAAAACAACACTTGTTATATGGATATTCCTGTCTAGCCTATCCATCGGATTGACTGAATCCACGTATTTAAACATGACAACCAGCCGATAGTTCACGCCTCTATCGTCGGCGAGTTACGCGCTTTAAAACACACAGTCCCAAGGCAGAAGGATCTGCATATGAATATCGATTGGCAAGGTGCGAGCGATGTCGAGTCGTTGTTCGGTTCATTGGTCAACGAACAGGTCAATCCCTATGCCCTGGAACGTGATCGCAGTTCCACTCCGATTCCGGATGAAGTATTCAGGTTGTTTGCCGAGCGCGGCGGATTCCAACTGGCACTGCCACAGCGTTATGGCGGCGCCGATATAGGCGTTGCGCAATGGGGCAGTGTGCTGGAGAAGCTCGGGTACTTGTCCAGTGATATGTCTTTTCCATTCCTGTTGTCGGTCAGGATGTCCTTTATTCTTTTTCTGGCAGCGGTCGGCCGGCGCGAAGTGGTAGCGCCTTATATCGATCGACTGGTGGCCGGGACCAGCATCGGTGCATTTGCCTACACCGAAAACGCCGACGCCTTTTCATTCGTGTCCAATGCACGGCATGACCCGGACAGGGGGTACTACCTGCTCAATGGCGGAAAACCTTACGTCAGCGGCGGGCGCACTGCCGATCTGTTCGTGGTGTTCGTGCGCAGCGACACCCGGGACCTGCAAGTCTTTCTGGTGCAGCGCAGCGATCCGGGAGTCAGCACCAGCCCCATGAAGATGAGCGGTGTACGGGCCTTGGGCACGGTGTACCTGACCCTGGATAACGTGCGGCTCGACGAGAGCCGCCTGCTGGCAGGGACGGATGGCCTGGCAGTCGCGCAACGCTACTTTCTCAACTGCCGGCGTTCATTGCAGGCCTGTCCGTTCCTCGGGCATGCCCGGCGAGTGATAGAGCAGACCATCGGCTACCTGCAACGGACCATTCGCTACGACGGTCGCCTGGCCGAGATGCAACATGTGCAGGCAGTGGTCGGGGAGATGTATATCGCCCTGGAGTCGGCCCGCTCCGTTGTCTATCGCTCGTTGTTGCGGCAAGTAAACGGGGACACCGATCCCTATTGGGATTCCCTGTCTTCCGCTGCCAAGCATTGCGCGGTGGAAAACATCACCCAGATTGCGTTGTCCGCACTCAAACTTACGGGCGGCTGGGGGTACACCGAAGAAAGTGGCATTGGCCGCGCACTCCGCGATTTCACATCACTGTTTGCCGGCGCCGATCCGCAGGAAAAACTAGTGGTCGATTTGGGCATCAGGAAGTTGCACGAGTTTGACCTGTTGAGCCAACAGCTGACTAACCAGGAAGGTGAATGACATGAAATTCAAACTGTCCGGAAATCTGGCGCGCTTCGTTGATTACAAGCGTGAACTTGAGATTGATGTTTCTGCCGCCAACACGGTGAATCAGGCCGTTCAGGAACTGGTCAAGCACTACCCCAACTTGCAGGAAATTATTCACGACAAAAACGGTGATATCAAAAAGGGCTATCTGATCTCGTTGAATGGTCAGAAAGTGGACCTGACGCAGCTGGATAACCGCGTGAGCAACGATGGCTGCATCAATATCTTCACCGCTGTGGCGGGAGGCTGAGGCCATGGGCGAACGTCCTGTAGCCGTGATGCGGCCGATTGACCCGACCTTGTTCAACCCGTTGCAGTTTCAGTCCCGGTCGCTGCTCTCGCTGTGCAAGAGCAGCATGTGGTCCTGGTTTTCCGAACGCCTGGATATCTCGTTTCCGGGGCTGATCCGTGAGCACCACCAGAGCCTGGTGGCGGTCGAGGCGGATGTGGATTACCTGCGTCCTTTCGGGATGTTCGACAGTGATTAGTTCCAGGTCTCGGTGGAGCAGGTCCGTCTCAGGCAAGACAACACGGTGCTGGA
This sequence comes from Pseudomonas sp. QD4, assembly GCF_049199125.1. Classification (NCBI taxonomy): domain Bacteria; kingdom Pseudomonadati; phylum Pseudomonadota; class Gammaproteobacteria; order Pseudomonadales; family Pseudomonadaceae; genus Pseudomonas; species Pseudomonas sp. QD4. The sequence continues at coordinate 926,448 of NZ_JBLZOM010000001.1, read as the reverse complement.
GATTTTTCATCAGTTTCAAGCGGACGGTGGGGTGTTTGCCAAGGTCAGGATGCTCTGGCGCTTGCTGGAACTCGATGGCGATGCGGCCTTGACCGGGGTTCCCGGGCAATTGCGGGGCAGCGTCCTGAAACACCTGCTGCCGGCCGAGGTCGATCCCGGGCGCGAGCCGCGGTATGTCGATGCGCAGGTGGCGTTGATCGAGGACGAAGGGGAGCGCGTTGCCGGGGCCGAGTACCGCTTCACCCTTTATCGCCACCTGTGCGAGGTGGCGGACCAGTGGTGTTTTCTCGAGGTGCCGGGCCTGGCATCAGAAGGGCGGGAGCGCCTGGTGGATGCCCTGGTCGATGACCCGCTAGCCCTGCGCAGTGGTTTGGGCAAGCCGTTGCAGGAGGTCCTGGTCAAGTTGTGTTGCCCCTTTTACCTGTTCGATGAGGGCGAAGTGCGGACCACGACCTTTATCCATCACGGCAACCCGGTCTATATCCACCGGGTCATCAACCTGACGCGCGATAACCGCCTGGCGGCGGTGGTCATCGAGACGTTCTAGGCGCGCACGCTCGGGTGTTCGGCCGCGGCGGGAATGCCGCGGCCTTTATTTCCAGGGAATGAAGACGATGAGCAGAGCAGGGGATCAGCAGCAACCGGTGAGCCTCGAACCGGGCGAGGTGAGGCTGTATTCGAGGCATCTGTTGATGCCTGCCATTGGCATCCAGGGCCAGCTGGCGCTGAAGGCGGCCAGGGTGCTGATGGTCGGCGCGGGCGGGCTGGGGTGCCCGGCATTGCTCTACCTGGCGGCCGCCGGTGTGGGGCGGCTGGGGATCATCGATGCCGACCGGATCGAGGTGTCCAACGTCCACCGCCAGGTGCTGTTTCGCACTACGGACAAGGGCGAGAACAAGGCAGATGTGGCCAAGGCCCGTCTGCAGGCGCTCAACCCCTACATTCACATCCAGGCCTACGTTGAGCGCTTCAACATCGAAAACGCGGCCGCACTGGTGGCCGACTACGACATCGTGATCGACGGCACCGACAACTTCACGGCCAAGTACTTGATCAATGACGCCTGCTGCCTGGGGGGCAAACCCCTGGTGTATGGCGCAATCATTCAGTTCGAAGGCCAGGTCGCGGTATTCAACGCGTTGCAGGCCGACGGCCAGCGCAGCGCCAATTACCGCGATCTGTACGCCGAGCCACCGGAGGCCGCCCTGGCGCCCAATTGCGCCGAGGCCGGGGTGCTGGGCGTGTTGCCGGGGATCATTGGCTGCTTTCAGGCCAATGAGGCGATCAAATTGATCACCGGTATCGGCCAGCCCCTGAGCAATCGCTTGTTGATGTATGACGCGCTTTCGGCGAGCACCCAGGAAATCCGCTACTCGGCCGCACCAGGCAACCCGCTGCGAGACCCGCTACAGCCCTTTGCCCTGCAGGAATTGCCCGTGGCCTGTGCCGCGCCCACCAGTGAAGGTGGCCTGAACATGGGGCTTGGCCAATTGCTGGAGCTGGCGCGCAAGGGGACTGCGGTGCATCTGGTGGACGTACGGGAAGCCCATGAGCGCGAGCAGGTGTCCATTGGCGGGGTGCACATCCCGCTGGCGCAGCTCGAACACCTGGGCGGGCGCTGTTTGAGCGATGCCCCGGTGGTGCTCTACTGTCAGTCCGGCCTGCGCAGTCAGCGCGGGGCAGTGCAGGTGTCCAGGCAGTGGGGGCGCTCGGATATCTTCAGCTTGCAGGGTGGGATCAGTGCCTTTCTCGGCTCGGACCTATACCCGGAACTGATGGCGAAACTCACCTTGTGCCAGTGCTCGGGGTTGCTTCGCCCGCAGTGAGTGTCGGCTGAGGAGGGGGAGCGCGCCTTGTCTTGCGCTGACCGGCGCTGCTTAACCCGCAGCGGGGAGCAGGGCCTGGGCCTTCTTTTCAACCAGGCCAGCGCCCATGACCCGCATCTGGGGGAGATCGAGCAGGTCCTGGGCTGATGCGGGTCCCAGATGCTCATCCCCCAGCCACAACTCGGTGGCGACGATTCTGCGATCCAGGCCGCGTTGGGTGGCGGTGAGTACCTGGTTGCCGACCTGCAGCCAACGCTGGGCCCGGATGGGGGCTTTGGAGGTGTACAGGGTCAGGCCGAAGCCGTCCGGCAGGTCCGCGGGCATCTGTGCTGCGCTGAGGGTCGTGGCGTAAAGCCCAAGCAGGATGGTGTCTTTATAGCGCTGCGACACATACAGGACTTTGGCCGGCCGAAAGCCCTGGACCAGGGGAATCAAGACAATGTCACCGACTGCGGTTTTTCCGGGCTTCATCAAGCAATCTCTTCAAGCCGGTGGCGCAATGGGCGGGTTCAGGACACCGATTGCAGAAAGCGCGTCAGGTGCTGCGCCGCTGGGTCCGGGGCAGCCTGCAGCAGGCAATGGGGGCCGTCGAGGGTCACGATCTGCGCATCCGGCCGCAGGCTTGCCACCGTTTCGCTGGCGCTGGCCGGCACCAGAAAGTCCTGGCTGGCCCGCAGGTACAGCACAGGGACGCGACTGGCAGCCAGTGCCTGACTGACATCCACCGCCACCACCGCCCTGAGCCGGGCCTGCATCACCCGCGGCGTGACCTGGGACACTGCCTGGGCCAGCGCCTGATGCAGGGCCGGCGTCGCGTAGCTGCCGAGCAGAACTTTGCTGATCGGCCCCAGCGGTGCCCGGGCCAACGGCAGCAGCTTGAGCAGGAAACTCAGGCGTCCCAGGCGCGGCCTTGGGTTGCGCACGAAAGTGCAGCACAGCACCAGGCCCTTGAGCAGTGGCGTGTTCGTGGCGGCAATGGCCACGGCGATCGGGCCGGAAAACGACTCACCGAGCACTACAAACGGTCGCGTCTGGGGCAAGGCCTGGCGCACCAGGGATTCGAGGGCCGGATAGTCCAGGGGCTGATCACTCGGATAGCGCAGCACGATCAGCTCGAAGCGCCCACCCAGGGCGGCAATCAGCGGCCGAAAAAGCTCTCCGGTGCCGTCCATGCCGGGCAGCAGGATCAGCACCGGTGCGAGGGGGTCAGTCATGGGTATCGCGGTCCTTTGCGGGCGATCGTTGCAGGCGCTCGCGGGTAGGCGTCGAGCGCGCGCAGCATAACAGGCTGAAAACCTCCTCGGGCAAGGCGCGCGCTATGCATCGACGATCGCGCCCGGAGCCTTGGGGACGGTGCACAAGCGGGTGACCGATGGGGTGGCGGCAAGCGCAGTTTTTCACAATTTTGAGTTAACTTTTGGTTACAGAATGTGGCTAAATTGCCAACCAATGGCCAGATGCCAATGAGTGAGGCGGTTCAGTAACCTGCCTGCAGACTGCGCTTTTTTAATTCAGACGCTGCAATTTGCCCTTCAACCATCGGTTTGCAGGGGCGCGGCATATTCTTTTCTGACGTGTGACGATTTCTCGTGAAACTCATTATTGCTGCTGTTTATGTTCTCTCTATCGCCTACGTCCACCTGCGCGGTCGTGTGCGCCATAAGCTGGGCCGCCAACTGAGTGATCACTCAAGCTTCCTGGCCCCGATCAATTGCTTCCTCTACCTGTTTTCGAAGAACCCCAACCGTCCCTACCTGGACCCGGCCCAATTCCCCGAATTACAGCCGTTGCAGGAGCACTGGGAAGAAATTCGCGCCGAAGGTCAGAACCTGCTCAGGGCAGGGGAGATCAAGCGCTCGGACACTTATAACGACCTGGGCTTCAACTCCTTTTTCAAAAGTGGCTGGAAGCGCTTCTACCTCAAGTGGTATGGCGACAGTCACCCGTCGGCGATGAAACTCTGCCCGCGCACCACCGAACTGGTACAAGGCATCGGCTCGATCAAGGCGGCGATGTTTGCCGAGTTGCCGCCAGGCTCCAAGCTGGTGCGCCACCGCGACCCCTACGCCGGTTCCTATCGTTACCACTTGGGCCTGGACACGCCGAACGATGATGGCTGCTACATCAATGTGGACGGCGAGAGCTATTCCTGGCGTGACGGCGAAGCGGTGGTGTTCGACGAGACCTACATCCACTACGCGGAAAACACCACCCCGCACAATCGCATCATCCTGTTCTGTGACGTCGAGCGGCCGATGAAGTACCGCTGGGTCGCGGCCTTCAATGCCTGGTTCAGCCGCACGGTGATGGCCGCTGCCGGTTCGCCCAACGATGCCGGGGACAAGACCGGTGGCCTGAATCGCGCCTTCAACAAGCTGTACAAAATCCGCCTGCGCGGCAAAGAGTTGAAGAAGCGCAACCGTACGCGTTATTACCTGGAAAAGTGGGCCATCTTCGGCGGCCTGCTGTTGCTGTTCATCCTGATCTGACCCCGCCCCCGGGCGCCTGCCCCCTCGCTGCAGGCGCCGCTGCCGCCCCTCGTCTCAGGGGGGGACTGGCCCCCAGTTGCTGCCACATTTTTGCGCTGATCCGCTGCCGATGGGCATAGTCGGTCCAGGGGGCGTCTTTGAGGGTTTCCAGACGTTGCCAGAGGGTGCGGATATCCCATTGCTGGGCGCTGCGCAACCCTGGCAGTTCATCGCGGCTGATGGGCACCGACACCGGCAGGCCAGGCCTGGCCCTGACCGAATAGGCCGCCACGGTGCTGGCGCCACGGGCATTACGCAGGTAGTCGACGAATATTTTCCCGACGCGGTTCTTCGGGCCCATGGTGGCGCTGATCCGCTCCGGCAACTGCTGCGCCATAAAGTGCGCGATGGCCTTGGCGAAGGCCTTGACCGTGGCCCAGTCATGGACCCGTGCCAGCGGCACGATCAGGTGCATGCCCTTGCCGCCACTGGTTTTCAAAAACGCCTGCAGCCCCAGTTCGTCGAGCACTGAAAGGGTCAGCTGGGTCGCTTCGAGCATGGTTTTCCAGGGCAGGGCCGGGTCCGGGTCGAGGTCCAGGACAAACTGGTCCGGGGTATCGATGTGCTCGGTGGTGGCGCCCCAGGTGTGCAACTCGACCGTGCCCATCTGCGCCGCGCCGATCAGCGCCGGCAGGCTGTCGATTTCCATCAGGCGCGCATGGCCGGGGTCCAGGGCCGGGTCCAGGTGCTTGATGTGGGGGATGGCCAGGTGTTCGGCGTGTTTCTGGAAGAATTGCTCGCCCTCGACCCCTTCGGGCGCGCGCAGCAAGGACACCGGGCGCCGCCGCAGGTGGGGCAGGATCCAGTCGCCGATGCTTTGGTAGAACTGGGCCAGCTCAAGCTTGGTGGTGCCACTGCGGGCATCGATGACCCGTTCCGGGTGACTGATGCGCACCCCGGCGACACTGTCCGGGGGCTGGCTCGGGCTGTGTTTCTCCGCTGGCGTTCGATGCTCCCTGGGCGCTGGTGCCTGCTCGCGAACCACCTGGGTCGCCGGTTTGTCGCTGCGCAGGGCAATAAAGGCGGCCTGGCGCACCAGGTCTTCACGGGTCCACTCGGCAAACTCCACTTCGCCCACCAACTGCGGTTCGATCCAGTGCACGCCCCGGGCCTGGGCCGTCGTCAGTGGCTTGGCCAGGGGCGAGGCGGGGCGTTCCAGTGGCTGCATCTGGCCATGCAGCTGTTTCAGCATGGCCTGGTTGAACCCGGTGCCCACGCGCCCGGCGTAGACCAGCCCGGACGTGGCGTACACCCCCAGCAGCAACGCACCAAAGCCGCTGCGCGAGCCTTGCGGGCGGGTGTAGCCGATGATCACGAACTCCTGGTGCAGGCGGCATTTGAGCTTGATCCAGTCCGGGCTGCGCCGCGACACATAGGGGCTGCCGGCACGCTTGCCGATCACGCCTTCCAGGGACAGGGCGCAGGCGCTCTCGAAAATATCCTGATGGTGGGCAGCGAAGGCCTCGGAGAAGCGCAGCACCTTGCTGTTCTTGCGCCCCAGGGCTTGCTTGAGCAGGGCTCGGCGCTCTTCCAGCGGCGTCTGGCGCAGGTCGGCGCCTTGCAGGAACGGGGCGTCGAACAGGTAGTAAATGATGTCCAGGCTGCGGCCGATGTCGAAGGCGCTCTGCAAGGCCTGGAAGTCTGGCAGGCCCTTGTCGTTGAGCACCACCACCTCGCCATCCAGCCAGCTGTCGCGCAACTTCAGCGCCGCCAGGGCCTTGGCCTGCAACGGCAGGCGCGGGGTCCAGTCATGGCCGTTGCGGGTCAGCAGGCGCACCTGGCCTTTTTCGATCCGGGCCATGATTCGGTAGCCGTCGAATTTGATCTCGTAGCGCCAGTCACCGTTGGGCGGCTGTTCGGCCAGGGTCGCCAACTGAGGTGCCAGGCGTTCTGGCAGGGCCGTGGCGGCTGCTGTGGCGCGCGTGGACTTTTTGTCTTTGGGCGGGGATTTTGGCTTACTCCGGCCGGCACCGACCGTGGCCTGGCTGATCACGCTTTTAGGCAGGTCTTCGAGGACGTCGTATTCATCGGCGGAACGGGCTTGCGGGTCGTTTTCCTTGATCAACAGCCACTGCTGCTTGTCGCCACTGCCGCGTAAATGGGTGCGGACCAGGGTCCAGTCACCTGCCAGCTTTTCGCCGATCAGGCGGAACTTGAGCTTCCCAGCCTCGTAGCCGGCCTGCGGATCGCCATGGGGCTGCCACACGCCATGGTCCCAGACGATCACATCGCCGGCGCCATATTGGCCGGCAGGGATGCTGCCCTCGAAATCGCGGTAACTCAGGGGGTGGTCTTCGACATGCACGGCCAGGCGTTTCTGAGTCGGGTCCAGGCTCGGGCCCTTGGGCACCGCCCAGCTTTTCAGGGTGCCGCCCAGCTCCAGGCGAAAGTCGTAATGCAGGTTGCGTGCATCGTGTTTCTGGATCACGAAACGCAAGGCCGAGGCCCCCGGCCTGTCCTTGGCCGACGGCGTGTCCGAGGGCTCGGAGGTGATGTCGAAATTGCGTTTGCGGCTGTATTCACTCAGGGGTCTGGCCATGACGGACTACCTTGTGCTGCGCGCCCATGCGAGGTTCAGGCGCGGGTCTTGTGCGTGGACTTCTTGCTGGGGGCTTTTTTGCTGGCGGGTTTGGCAGGCGCGCGTCGGGTGGCCGGTTTGGCGGATTTGGCCGGGGCCTTGGCGCTGGGGCGCGAGCCAAGGCTGCGCTTGAGCATTTCGGTGAGGTCGATAATGTCGGCGCTTTTGCGTTGCTCCTCGCCAGCCTGGGTCTCGACGTCCTCGATCTTGCCGGCGCGGGCTTTCTTCTCCACCAGGGCGTGAATCTTGTCCTCGAAGCTGTCGCGGTACTGCTCGGGCTCCCAGTCGGCGCTCATGTCTTCCACCAGGCGCTTGGCCATTTGCAGCTCACCCTTGGCCAACTGCGGCTGGGTGACTTCGGCCCCCAGTTCGAGTTCGTCGAGGCTGCGCACCTCGGCCGGCCAGCGCAGCATCACCAGCACCAGCGCCGACTCCAGGGGCATCAGTGCCGCCAGGTGCTGGCGGGTGTGCAGCACCACGTGGGCGAGGGCGACCTTGTCGGTGCTGGTCAGGGTCTCGCGCAGCAGCGCGTAGACCTTGCCACCGCGTTTGTCCGGAGCGAGGAAGTACGGGGTGTCGATGTTTTGCAGGGGGATCTGCTGGCTGTCGACGAAGGCAAAGATATCGATGGTCTGGGTCGACAGCGGGTGCGCCGAACGAATTTCCTCTTCGCTGAGCACCACATAGCGGCCTTTCTCGTATTCCACCCCTTTGACGATGTGTTCCTTGGTGACTTCCTTGCCGGTGACTTTGTTCACGCGCTTGTAGCCCACCGGGTCCATGCTGCGCTGATCCAACCAGTCGAAGTCGACGCCGTGGGACGCCGTGGCCGACACCAGGGCCACCGGGATATGCACCAGACCGAAACTGATCGCGCCCTTCCAGATTGCCCGTGCCATGGTCGTCGCCTCTGCAGTGTGAGTCTTCAGGTGACCTGCGGCGTTCGGCAAAAGTTTCGCCCATTAACGCGCGGCGATTCCCTGACGATTCCCGGACCAGGCCGGCTGCGGATATTCGGTGTTACATGTTCTTAAGGATTATTTAATTAACAAAGGCGAACCCCGGGCGTAGCGTGGACTCGAAACTGATATCTGCTTGCTATCAACGAGGGCCCTATGAACAGACTGATGGGACGCCTGGCCGCGCTCGCCCTGGCCGCATGTGCCAGCGCCGTGGTGCAGGCCGCTCCACAGGCCGGTACTGGCGAAGCGAAATTATTGCTGGCGCAGAGCCTGCCCAATAGCGGCAACGACAACCCCTACAACAGCCCGACGCGCCGGGCCAACCCCAATAGCATGCAGGGCACCCAACCCAGCGCCCCGGCCATTCGCGGGCCGAATATCGCTCCGGTGCCGCGTCCGCCGACCCTGGAAAACGGCGGCATCGGCAACGGCTATCCACGCACCGGCAGCCCGCCCAGAGCCAATCCGCAGCCCCAACCCGGTAGCCGTGACCCTCAATCGAATGACAGACGCTGAGCGCTGCCGAGGACGTTGACGGTCCTTGGCCCGCCGGACTTTCAAGCAACGGAAGGAATAGTGCATGTTGCGTAAAACTCTCCTGGCCACGTTCTGCGCCAGTGTTTTCCTGACCACCGTACCCGCCGCCTCGGCTGCCACCGCGCAGCAATATGCCAGCGAGCAGGGCACCCTGAGCGTCACCCCGATCACCCAGAACCTCGATCATCCCTGGGCCCTGGCCTTCCTTCCGGACAGCCAGGGCATGCTGGTGACCGAGCGCCCCGGCCACCTGCGGCTGGTCAACGCCGACGGCCGGATATCGGCGCCACTGACCGGTGTGCCGCAGGTCTGGGCCAAGGGCCAGGGCGGCCTTTTGGACGTGGTGCTGTCACCGGACTTCAAGCAGGACCGCATGGTCTACCTGTCGTACGCCGAGGGTGGTGGCGAAGGCGGCACTGCCGGGACGGCGGTGGGTCGTGGCCGGCTGTCCAGTGACCTGAAGAGCCTGGAAGGTTTCCAGGTGATCTTCCGCCAGGAGCCCAAACTCTCCACGGGCAATCACTTCGGCTCGCGGCTGGTGTTCGACCGTGACGGCTACCTGTTTATCACCCTCGGCGAAAACAACGATCGGCCGACGGCCCAGGACCTGGACAAGCTGCAAGGCAAAGTCGTGCGCCTCTTCGCTGACGGCAAGGTGCCGGACGACAACCCCTTCGTCGGCCAAAGCGGCGTGCGTCCGGAAATCTGGTCCTACGGCCACCGCAATCCCCAGGGCGCGGCCCTCAATCCCTGGAGCGGCACCTTGTGGGAGAACGAGCACGGGCCCAAGGGCGGCGATGAAATCAACATCATCGAGCGCGGCAAGAACTACGGCTGGCCCCTGGCGACCCACGGCATCAATTACTCCGGCCAGCCGATCCCTGAAGCTCAGGGGCAGAGCGCACCAGGCACGGTGGCCCCGCACCATGTCTGGGAGAAGTCTCCGGGCATCAGCGGCATGGCGTTCTATGACGGTGACCGCTTCAAGGCCTGGCAGCACAACGTGTTTATCGGCGCACTGGCCTCGCAGGAGTTGATTCGCCTGCAATTCGACGGTGAGCAGGTGGTGCATGAAGAGCGCCTGCTCGGCGAACTCAAGGCGCGCATCCGCGATGTGCGCCAGGGGCCGGACGGTTACCTCTATGTCTTGACCGACGAGGACAAGGGCGGGCTGTACCGCGTAGGCCTGAACTGATTGCCGGCGGCGCCGGGGCCAGGGTCACCGCTGGCATCCGGCACCTGTGCCTGGGGGGCATACAGCACCACCGCCGCCCGCAGCTTGCTGCTGCCGAAGCTGCACATCTTGGCGAACTCGGCGTGGCTCACCGGCAAGTGCTGGCAGTCCACGGCCTGGCGATGCTGGCTGTGGTCGACGTCCGGGTCGTGCAGGTAGACAAAATCCGGGTCACAGTCGGTGACCATCACCCAATGCGGCGCCTTGGAGCGGGTCAGGCGATAACTGCTGATCAGCACCAGGGGCTGCCCACCGTCGTGCAGCAGGCGCGGCAGGTCCAGCGGTCCGCCCAGCACCTGCTGCACCGAACTCTGGGCCAGTTGCGCGCAGAACTCTTCGTGCACCAGGCGCATGACGTCCTTTTTACGCTCGTCCCGCACGCCATTGAGAAACAGCGGGCCCACGGTATTGACCTGTAACCGCACCCGAAAGCCTCGCTGCCAGGCCGCCAGCGCCAAACCCTGGGGGCTGCAGCCGCCATGCCCTGCGGTCATGAACACGGTGGTGGCTTCACGCCAGATCTGCAGCTCTTCGCGGCGCTCCAGTAGCCGGCCGGGTTGCAGGGCGCCCATGGCCATCAACAGGCAGGCCGGGCCGCAGGTGAAGTCGGTGGTCTGGGGGTAGTAGGGCACGCGGATGCTGCGGGTCTCGCGATGCTGCAGGATGCGTTTTTCCAGGCGCAGGGCATCGGCGTGGTCCTGGTAATAGTCGTGGATCAGGGCAAAGCGCCGATAGCCGTTGCGCTCATAGAGGGCAATCGCCGACGGGTTGTCGCTGCGTACCTCCAGGCGCAGGTAGGCGCAGTCATGCGCCAGGGCCCGTGCCTCGATCTCTTGCAGCAGGCGCTGCCCCAGGCCCTGGCCCCGTGCCTGCACGGCGATGGCGATCGAATACAAGCGCGCCAACGAAGTGCCACGGTGAAACAGCACCAGGGCATAGCCCTGAATGCCTCCCTGGTGTTCGGCGACGACCAACTGCCCATGGGCCCGGCTGATCATCCATTGGAAGCTGCGCGGCGTCAGCCGGTCGCTGGTGAAACATTGCTGTTCCAGCGCCAGCAGACTGGGCAGGTCGTCGAGGGTTGCAGTGCGAAAGACAAGATCCATATAACCGCCGTAAAAGTTGCGTAATGAAACGGGACTTTTAAAAAACTTCATGCTTAATAGAAACGGTCTTGTTCTTCAGCGGATCAATCACTATGTCAGCGGTACAGGGTCAATGGCGTGAAGTATCCGAGCAAAGTTTGCCGGAAACAATAACGACAACTGCTTATTTTTCCGAGGCGGCTAGAACTTCCAGCCAGCTGGTTATTATTGTCGAACGCAAGGAAGACTGGGCGTCCTACTTCCCCAGCGAAGACTTGGTCACGGCTCAGGAATACCTTGAGCAATCCCGTGGCAATGAGCCGGGCAAGCGGGTCCAGGTGATCAACCTGTGCCGCAGCTACAAGTACCTGGGCCATGGCTACTACTGCTCGTTGCTGGCCGAGGCGCGGGGCCATCGGGTGATTCCTTCGGTGCGGACCATCAGCGAGCTGACCCGTAAGTCGCTGTATGGCCTGGCCTTGGATGACCTGGATAAAACCCTGGAAAAGGCCCTGAATAATCATGCTTACAGTGACACTGAAGCCTTTACCCTGACCTTGTACTTCGGCAAAAGTAGTATCGAGCCGTTGCAGGATCTGGCGCGTCAGTTATTCGAGTTGTTTCCCTGTCCCATACTGTTAGTTGACTTCAAGAGAACTAACGGCTGGCACATTGAAGGGGTCAAGTCCGGCACGTTGCATAAAGTGCGCGATGATCAGGAAGATCAATTCGCCAATGCCCTGGACAGTTTCAGCCGCAAGATCTGGCGCCTGCCACGCTCGCGGCGCATGGCCCGTTATGACCTGGCGATCCTGCATGACCCTCAGGAAGCCTTGTCGCCGTCCAACGCCCTGGCGCTGGAGCGTTTTATCCGGGTCGGCAAGGGGCTGGGCATCGATGTCGAACTGATCGAGAAAAAGGATTACTCACGCCTGGCCGAATACGACGCCTTGTTGATCCGCGAAACCACCAGTGTCGACAACCACACCTACCGCTTCGCGAAAAAGGCCGAGAGCGAGGGATTGGTGGTGATGGATGATCCGGCGTCGATCCTGCGCTGTACCAACAAGGTGTACCTGACCGACCTGCTCAAGAGCCATCAATTGGGCATGCCGGCCACCGAGATTCTGTACAAGGAGCGACCGCAAGACTTCGAGCGCGTGGGCGAGCGCCTGGGGTTCCCGCTGGTGCTGAAGATCCCCGACGGCTGTTTCTCCCGTGGGGTGATCAAGGTCGAAAGCCAGCAGGCGCTGCTGGAGGCCACGGCCGAGCTGTTCGAGCATTCGGTGCTGTTGCTGGCCCAGGAGTTTTTCTACACCGAGTACGACTGGCGCATCGGCGTGCTCAACCGCAAACCGATCTTTGCCTGCCAGTACTTTATGTCCAAGGGCCACTGGCAGATCTACAACCACAAAGCCAAGGGCCAGGACATCAACGGCGAGTGCCGGACCCTGGCGGTGCACGAGGCGCCGCGAGCAGTGGTGGAACTGGCGGTGAAGACCGCCAACCTGATCGGCGACGGCCTGTATGGGGTCGACCTCAAGCAGTCCGGCGACAAGGTGGTGGTGATCGAGGTCAACGACAACCCGAACATGGACGCCGGCATCGAAGACGCCTACTTGCAGGACGACCTGTATTCCCTGGTGCTTGAGGAGTTTGTCCGACGCCTGGAGCTCAAGCGTCGCGGCCAGGCCTGGTGAGGCCGTCGCGATGATCCAGAGCTACCGCTTGGCCCAGGGGCGCCTGCTGCCGGTGCAGCGGCTGGACGCCGAAGTGATGCTGTTCTGCAACCCCGACCTGGGGGAGCGCGACCTGCTGCACAGCGCGTTCAAGCTCGATGAGCATGCCCTGGCCTCCGCCCTCGACCCGGATGAGGTGTCGCGCATCGAGTTTCATCCCGACAACCTGTTCCTGATCTGGAAGCGCCCGGAAAACTACTCCGGCGGCGGCAGCCTGGCGTTCGAGGTGTCGTCCTGCGGGTTGCTGTTTTCGCCGGATCGCCTGCTGGTGATCGCCACCGACGACGGCCAACTCGACGGCCTGGGCCAGCGCCAGGCCCTGCACACGCCGCTGGATGTACTGCTGGACCTGCTGCTGGGCAATATTCACCACTACCTGGGGCACCTGAAGGTGATCAAGATGGTCGCCCGGGAGTTGCAGCAGCAGTTCAACGCCTCCATGGAAAACCGCCACCTGGTGCAGATGTTCAACCTCAGCGAGAGCCTGATCTATTACATCAATGCGATTCACAGCAACGGTGCGGTCCTGACCCGGTTGCGCAACCATGCCGAGAAGGAGCATTTCAGCCCGCAGGCGGTTGGCTTGATCGACGATCTGATCATCGAAAACAACCAGTGCTACAAGCAGGCGGAGATCTACTCCACGGTGTTCTCCGGGCTGATCGATGCCCGCGGCAACCTGATGAACAACAACATGAACAGCCTGTTGCGCAAGCTGACGCTGATCAACGTGGTGTTTCTGCCGCTCAACCTGCTGGCCAGCATCGGCGGCATGTCGGAGTTCAGCATGATGACGGCCGGCACGCCCTGGTGGGTGTCGTACCCGTTGTTTCTCAGCGCCATGGGCCTGGGGGCGGGGGCCATGGTGCTGGGGCTGAAGCGGCTGGCGAAAAGCCCTTGAGCATGGATCTATCCAGGGGTTACTTCAGATAAAGCGCGGCTTGGTGGCGAAATGTCCATTGACGGGTCAGCCTTTTGCCGGGTAATTTCCGTGCATGACTTCCCCAGCATTCCGTTCCCAGCCAAGCATTATTACCGCCATTCCTTATTGGCGGGCTTGCTGACGACTGCACCCAACCCGCCCTGGAGGCGGGTTTTTTCTCTCTGTCTTCCGGGCTTCGAACACCACCCAGGAGACCTCCCATGACCCGCGCCAACCGCCAGGACCCGCAACTCGGGCTGCTTGAAGGCTATGTGAAGAAAATCCTCGCGGCGCCGGTCTATGACCTGGCGGTGCGCACGCCGCTGCAATTGGCGCCGGCCCTGTCCCAAGCACTGGGCAATCAGATCCTGCTCAAGCGCGAAGACCTGCAACCGACCTTTTCCTTCAAGATTCGCGGCGCCTACAACAAGTTGTCACAGCTCAGCGAGGCGCAGCGTCAGCGTGGGGTGATTACCGCCTCGGCGGGCAATCACGCCCAGGGTGTGGCCCTGGCGGCGCGGGAGCTGGGTATCGAGGCAACCATCGTCATGCCCACCCACACCCCGGAGCTGAAGGTGATCGGGGTGCGCAGCCGTGGGGCCGAGGCGGTGCTGCACGGGCCGAGCTTTCCGTTTGCCCTGGCCTACGCCCTGGAACTGGCGGCGCAGACCGGGCGCACCTTTGTCTCACCGTTCGACGACCCGTATGTGATCGCCGGGCAGGGCACCGTGGGCATGGAGATCCTGCGCCAGCAGCCCGGGGCGCTGGATGCGATCTTTGTACCGGTGGGTGGGGGCGGGTTGATCGCCGGGATTGCCGCCTACGTCAAGTACCTGCGCCCTGAGGTGCGCATCGTGGGCGTGGAGTCCGAGCACTCCAATTGCCTGCAAATGGCGCTCAAGGCCGGGGAACGGGTGGTTCTGCCCAGCGTCGGCACCTTCGCCGATGGGGTCGCGGTGGCCCAGGTCGGCGTCCATGGGTTCGAGATCTGCCGCCACTACGTGGATGAGGTCTTGACCGTGAGCAATGATGAACTCTGTGCCGCAATCAAGGACATCTACGACGATACCCGCTCGATCACCGAACCTTCCGGCGCCCTGGCCGTGGCCGGGATCAAGCGCTACGTGGCGCAGCGGCAAGTGCGCGGGCAAACCCTGGTCGCCATCGACTCGGGGGCCAATATCAACTTCGACAGCCTGGGCGGCATTGCCCAGCGCGTGGCCCTGGGCAATGCCGTGCCGGCCTGATCAGTCCAGCAACGGACGCATGAAGCTGCGTTCGTAGCTGAGGATGAATTTCTTCTCCAGCAGCGAATCCACCAGGGCCACGCTTTGCGGGTCGGTGAGGGCGATATGGCGGTAGCTTTCATAGTCGGCCAGGGATGGGAAGCTGAACAGGCAGTAGGCGATATTGCTGGCGCCTTCGGACGGCAGGAAATAGCCGTGGTGGGTGCCACCGAGGCGCTCGACCACCTCGATCCAGGTCTTGGCGTAGGCCTCGAATTCGGCGAGTTGGTAAGGGTCGATCACGTATTTGACATGGCAGGTAATCATGTTCGGCAATCCTTGGAATTCGACGAGGACCTGAATCGGTCAGGGGGTGATGCAGCGCCGGCAGCCGACTTACTCGACGCGGGCGCTGTCGATTTTTTTCCCGGCGCTCCAGATCCGGTAGCGCACTTCGACGTCCTTGGGGGCGTAGATCACGATGGGCAGCTTGCTGTTGTAGCGCAGCATGAAACCGTCACCGATCACCGGGACGAACGCGCGATGGCTCTTGCCATCGGGGCAGGCCATCAGGGTGGTCATGGGCCCCGTCACCTGCTCCAGGCGGTAGTACGAATAGCCCCAGCCCTCGAGGGTTTGCTCCTGCAGGTTGCCGCCCAGGCGTTGCTGGTTGCAATCCACGGTCAGGGTCTTGCCCGCCAGGATCTCGACCTTGTAGTCCTGTTCCTGGGTTTTTTTCGGAAGCTGGATGACTTGCCGGTTGAAGCCGGATTCGGCCTTGGGGTAGGGGGCTACGTCTTCAAGTTTGGCGGCGTTCGCCGTTGAGGAAATACCCCACAGCAACAGGGCAATGCCGGCGGAATGGATGGATGTCGAGCGCATGACGCCTCCTTGCGGATAAAAAGAAAGACCCACTCATTTGCGTGGATCAGGGCCGGGGCCCGGGTCGGGCATTCTTACCGCCTGCGCTGGGTCAATGCAAACCGTCCGTCTACGGTCTGGCAATTTGCAGGGCGCAATGCGGCCTTTGTTGCAGATTGCATGATGTCGGAATGATATTTATGGCCCAAGCCCTTGATTGTCCTAGGCATGCCCGGTGGTCGTCATGGGCATGTTCCGTGCATCTCATACCTTCAAGCCTGATCTCTGTGTCACACCCGGAAACAGCCTGTGGCGGGGCCATCCCTCCAAATGGATCGATGCCTGCAATCCTGGGTAAAAAGCTTGGAGCTCAGAGCTAAATAGAATTTAGCGGGAGCGGGAAAGCGGCCTAGTCTAGTAGTTGGTCCTGTCTTCATGGAAGGTCAAGGCACGGCCCGGATCGCACTCGAACACGGAAGTCACTGCAGCCCTGCTGTTTTGTCCATTGATTGGCAGTCTCAAATAAAGGAGAGAGTCGCCATGTTTTTATCTGCCCTGGAACTACGCAACATTATTGAAAGCAGTTTTCTGCCCAAACGCTGCCAATGCACCTTGAGCCCGGACTTGTCCATGACGGTGAAAGTCTTTGGCGACCATGAAACCGACCGCGTGGACCTGGTCGTGACCGGCATCGATGCCTCGGGCCTCAATGGTTGCCGGGAAATCAACGAGCTGATCGCCGAATTGCGCTATGACCTGGCCCACAATCCAGGTCAGCAGAGCCTGCCCCAACGAGCCCGTGCCTACTAGTCAAGCAGTGGGGCACCGGGGTTTGTCACCATACGCCTGGCTTGGGTGAACCCCAGGCCCGGGCTGGTTTTTTGCCATGCAATGCGGCGCCGATTCGGTTCCCGGTCAGGCGCTGCGTTCAGGTCATTTCCTTTATTTCATTCAGCCGATTCGATAGCGCCCAAGGTGAAGCCGCGCCTCAGGGTATTTCGTGGGCGCATCTGATAACGCCCGGCGAACGGGGCCGGGAGACAGCGACTGAATCAGGCGCTGTGGCCGGGGTCAGGTGGCAGGGTTGCTGCACCTGACCCCGGGGCTGTTTCAGTTCTGATCGCTGCAGGCTTCGGACAGTTTGCTGTAGCTGATGTCTTCAAGCTTGCCGGCGTTGTCGATGAACTTCATGTCAGCCGTCACCACCTTGCATTCCAGGGTTGTAGGCTCGGTCATCGACACCACTTTGGCCACGTGCAAGGGCATGCCGTAGTGATAGGGCACGGGGTGTGTGGTGGTGGTATCGGCCTGGGCCAGCCCGGTAACGCCAGTCAGGGCCAGGGCTGCGCCGATCAACAGGATGCGCGCGTTCATAATTAATCTCCGATGCAGACATTAGGTCGCTCAGCGCCGGATGGCCGCTGAACCTGCCGCGGAGGGCATCAGAAGTATCTGAGCTAGCGCGGTCCAGTACAGCTTTGGACCGCGGGATTAACCAATGATTAAGTAGGGAGCTAAGCAGTTGTAGAAAAAAGCCAATCAGTATTCGCGGCCTTGGGGTTGCGGACTCTGCCCCGAGAGCTCCAGTGCCGGCGCTGGCGGCACGCAGCCGGGCCGGTAATAGGCGTGAAACCACTCGACGAAATGTCCCAGCCCCTGGGCCAGCGGCGTCTGTGGTCCGAACCCGGTGAGGTTTTCCAGGGCGCTGATGGGTTCCGGCCCTGGGGGCAGGTCATTACCCGGCAAGCTCAGGTATTCAAAGCGTGCCTTGCGGCCCAGCAACTGTTCCAGGGTGGCCACGTAATCCTTGAGTTGCACCAGGCGCTGCCCACCGATATTGAACAGGCGCCGGGGCAGGGTGCTGTCGAGCCAGGCCGGCGATTCGTCCTGCAGTTGGGTGTGGCCCGAGGGCGGCTTGTGCAGCAGGCGGACCAGGGAGTGGACCACATCGTCGATGTAACTGAAGTCGCGCTGATGCAGGCCATGGTTGAACAGTTTCAGCGGCAACTCCTCGCAAATCGCCCGCGCGAACAGATGGGGCGCCATGTCTGGCCGCCCCCAGGGCCCATACACCGTCAGAAAGCGCAGCGCGGTGGACGGTATACCTTGCAGGCGGCCGTCACTGTCCACCTGCAAGGCACTGCCTGCTTTGCAGGTGCAATGGCTTTCGGGGGCGGCGTAGATCAGGTGTTCAACGGTATGACGTTGGCAGGGGGCCAGGATCGGCTGCAAACCCGCTTGGCTGCAATCAGACTGCCCATGGGCGTTCGCTTGGGTACAGCGTCCACCGGGCTGAGTGGCAAGGTGGATCACCACCTGCGGGCGGACTTCGGCAAATAGCCGTCCCAGGGCTGGAGCGTCGTTCAGGTCCAGCTGTCGTAGGGGGAATTGGCCCACCTGCTCGGCGACCCAACGCACCCGGTCCTGCTTGAGCTGCGGGTCGTAATGGGCATTGAAGTTATCCAACCCGGTCACCTGATGCCCATCCTTGAGCAGACGCAGTGCCGTATGGGCGCCAATGAACCCGGCTGCCCCGGTGATGAGTATGTTCATGTGTGGCAGCCCCCGTGTTGCGCGACCCCTGAAAGAACGGACGGTGCGCGAGCATACGGCTTGCCTGCAGGATTGCCGGCTAAAGCTCTGATATCCAAGGGAACGACCTCGTCCGTGATGAGCATGATGGGGGTTATTGGCCAGACAGCTGGCGCACGCCGAAAAAACAGCTTTTCCGTATTTTTGACGCTATCACATGCTAAAGACGGTTAATTGACGCGATGCCGTGTTGTATAAATGACGAGGGTGTAATAAATAAAAAACCAATTCAATATTTACCTTAACTATCAATTAGTTGAAGTGATTTTCTAATCTGATGTATGACTAAGAGAAAGCTGCATCTCCTGTAGGAGAATGCCGACGAGCGGTCATGAATTCGGATCCAAACTTCATGTTGTTTCTCCGTACCGACCCTGGCTACCCGCTGAACCGGGCGACACCGTCAGACTAAGGTCGGGTTTGGTGTCATAAAGCCATCTGCGATGATTGCCGCCCCTCATTGATTCAATCAATTTTGCCCCTGAATCCGAATTTGTCGGGTGGATGGGGTCGCTTGTTTTTATCGCTGTATCGATTGGCTGTTGGAGTTTTTTTCATGTGTTGCCCATTTTCTTTGTCCCCTGCGCGCCCGGTCCTGGGCTTCGGCGCTGCCTTGCTCTGCGCCGGTTTTGCCGGCCCGGTGCGGGCTGAAGGTTTTTTCGAAGACAGCAGCGCGCGGCTGGAGTCACGCACGGTGTACTTCAACCGTGATTTTCGTGACGGCCATACCAGTGCCGCACAAGGGGCCTCCAAGCGTGAGGAGTCGGCCCAGGGTTTTATCCTCAATCTGCAATCGGGGTACACCCGGGGCACCTTTGGCTTTGGCCTCGATGCGCTGGGCATGCTCGGGCTCAAGCTCGATTCCAGCCCGGGTCGCAGCAACAGCGGGCTGTTGCCGTCCCACGGCCAGGACCCCAGGGGTTCCGAGGATCAATACGCCAAGCTGGGCCTGACGGCCAAGGTGCGCTTCTCCCGCAGCGAGCTCAGATACGGCGCGTTGCTGCCGGACCTGCCATTGCTCAAGTACAACGACGGTCGCCTGTTGCCAACCCTGTTCAACGGAGCCCTGCTGACTTCCCGGGAGCTTCAGGACCTGACCTTTACCGCCGCGCGCCTGGATCGCTACACCGCCCGTGATTCCACCGATGCCCAGGACATCCGCGTGCATTGCAAGAACAAGCGCTATGCCTGCAACACCACGGCTGATCACTTCGACAGTTACGGGGTCGACTACCGCTTCAATGAGCGCCTGAGCGCCCAGTACCACTACGCGCAGCTGGATGACGTCTATCGCCAGCACTTTATCGGCCTGCTGGCCAATCAGCCCCTGGGCAGCGGCGTACTCAAGGCCGACCTGCGCCTGTTCAAGAGTGCCGACAGCGGCGCCCAGCGTGCGGGCTCGATCGATAACCGCGCCCTGAGCGGCATGCTGGGCTACGCCATCAGCGGCCATACCTTCAGTGCCGGCTGGCAGCGCATGAATGGCGCCAACTCGATGCCGTATCTGGATGGCAGCAACCCGTACCTGGTGAACTACGTCCAGGTCAACGATTTCGCCGCCGCCCAGGAGCGTTCCTGGCAGTTGCGTTATGACTACGACTTCAAGGCGCTGGGCCTCAATGGCCTGAGCTTCCTCACCCGTTATGTCAGCGGCGACCACATCAGCGTGCCGGGCAGCGCCCAGGCGGGTCGAGAGTGGGAACGCGACAGCGAGCTCAAGTACGTGGTGCAGCAGGGCGATTTCAAGGGCCTGAACCTGCGCCTGCGCAATGCCACGTACCGCAGCAACTACGAGAAGTTTGCCCGGGATACCGACGAAACCCGGCTGATCCTGAGCTACAACTTCTCGATCCTGTAGCCGCCCGAGTTTCAGGCCAGTTGCTGCCGATAAGGCAGGTCCGGCCCGGTGCGGGTGCAGGTCAGGGCGGCGGCGCCGACCGCAAAGTCGAGCAGGGCGTCGACCTGGGCTTTGCTCAGTTGTGCCAGGCCCGCTGGTGAATCCAGCTGCTGCTCGGTCAGCCAGGCAATCAGGGCGGCCTGGAAGGTATCGCCGGCACCCACGGTGTCGGCAATTGCCACTGGCCGCGCCGGCACCGACCAACTGCCGTGGGCCCGGCTGAAGACCGTTGCACCCTGGCCGCCGCGGGTCAGGAAGGCTAATTGGCAGCGCTGCTGCAGCCAGCCCTGGATCACTTCGGCAGGGTCCCGGTCGGGGTAGAGCAGGCTCAGGTCCTCGTCGCTGACCTTGATCAGGTCGGCATGCGGCACCAGGCTGCCGATACGCTGGCGCCACAGGCCGATATCAGGCTGCGGATTGAGCCGGACATTGGGGTCGAGGCTGATCAGGCGCTGACCGCTTTCGCGTCGCACCAGCGCTTGCAGGGTGTCGCCAATGGGCTGCACCACCAGGGAAAACGAGCCGATATGCAAGCCGCGTACCTCATTGCCCAACAACGGCAGGTGGCTCGGTTGCAGCTGGCGGTCGGCGCAGCCTTCGCCGCGAAAGCTGTACTGGGGTGAGCCGTCAGCCCCCACGGCCACCATGGCCAGGGTGGTCGGCGCCTCGAACTGCACCAGGAAATCGGTGCGCACGCCTTCCTCCTGCAACACCTGATGCAGCCGGCGCCCGAGGAAGTCACTGGACAGGCCGGCCAGCAGGCCAACATCGACCCCGAGCCGCCGCAGTCCCACGGCCACGTTGAACGGCGAGCCACCGGCAATGGCCTGGTAATTCACCTTCGAGGTCAGGCCGCTGGCGTCGTCTTTGCTGAAGAAATCGAACAGCGCTTCGCCGCATACAAGGTACATAAGTCATTACTCATCAATAGGTTACGTGTTTTTATTAAAGCTTCTTCTTGGGTTTGTGACCGAATCCCAGGGAATCCATGGCCCAAGGCGCTCCGGCAAGGCGTTTTCTACAAGCAGAAAGCTTGATTTTCTTGAATAAATTCGATGTAAATCAAATAGATAAAACATAATTGTGATGTCGTTTGTACAGTTCGTGATAAGCGCTCACATTCGCCGCAATCGGCAGTGTTTCACTGCCCGGGTCCAGCGTGACACAGCGTTCGCACAATTCGCCCAGGGGGGTGTCGAGCCCGCTCTGGCGCGCCTGGCACCAGGCGGCCTGGATTGCCGCGCCCAGGGCTGCGGCTTCGCTCTGCTGGGTGCAGACCACCGGGGTGTCCATGATGTCGGCGACTATCTGCCGCCATACCGGGCTTTTCGAGCCGCCGCCGATCAGGCGGATGCTGCGGCTTTGCAGGTCATTGTTGCGCAGCAGGTCCAGGCCATAGCGCAGCCCGAAGGTGGTGCCTTCCACCACGGCGCGGCACAGATTGGCCTGGGTCAGGTTGTCCATGGTCAGCCCCAGCAGGCTGCCGGTGGCGTGGGGCAAGGCGGGCACCCGTTCGCCATTGAGGAACGGCAGCATGCACACGCCCTGGGCGCCGATCGGTGCTTGCTGTACCCGCTGGTTGAAGGTTTCCAGGTCCAGGCCCAGCAGTTCGCGCACCGCGCCGGTGGCATTGGTCAGGTTCATGGTGCAGATCAACGGCAGCCAGCCGCCGCTGGATGAACAGAAGCTCGCGACCGAGGCATCGCGGCTGACCTGGGGCTGGTCGGCATAGGCATACACGGTGCCGGACGAGCCGAGGCTGATGGTGATCGCCCCCGGCTGGATATTGCCGGTGCCAATGGCGCCCATCATGTTGTCGCCGCCGCCACTGGAAACCAGGGCGGCAGGGTTGAGCCCCAGGTGCCGGGCGATGTCCGGGAGGATGGTGCCCACCGCCTGCGCGGATTCGATCAGCGGCGGCAGTGCCGCCTGCAAGCGCCTGCTGGGGTCGATATGGGCCAGCAGTTCCAGGTCCCACTGGCGGCTGCGCACATCGAAGTAGCCGGTGCCCGAGGCATCGCCGTATTCGCTGCAGGCGCGCCCGGTGAGCCAGAAGTTCAGGTAATCGTGGGGCAGCAGGATCCGCGCGATACGGGAGAACAGCTGCGGATGTTGCTCCTTGGTCCATAGCAGCTTGGACACTGTGTAGCCCGGGGCTATCACCAGGCCCAGGCGTTCCAGCGAACCGGACTCGCCCCCCAGCCATTCCAGTAGCCGGTCGTTTTCCGCGGTGGATTCGGTGTCGCACCACAGTTTGGCCGCACGCAGCACCTGGCCCTGGTCGTCGAGCAGCACCAGGCCGTGCTGCTGCCCTGAAACGCCGATGCCGAGGATCTGCTGGCCATCGACTCCGGCCGCCTGCAAGGCCTGTGCGGTGGCGTGGCTGAAGGCTTGCAGCCACTGCTGGGGGTCTTGTTCACGCCGACCGTTGTCGCCGCTGATCAGGCTGTGGGGGGCCGCGCCCAGGCCCAGCACCTGACCGCTGTGGGTGTCGAGAATAATCGCCTTGGTGCCCTGGGTGCCGCAGTCGATCCCCAGAAACAGCTGCTGTGTGGTCATGAATCACCCTGCGCAAACTATGAAATCCAGCGTTTTCAGCCGTGGCTGGCCAGCACCCGCTCCAGGGTCTTGCTCACGCCGTGCTCGCGCAGGCTGGCCAGGCAGCGTTCGAAGGCTGCAACAAAGGCCGGCGAGCGGGCAAGGGCGCTGCCGAAGATTTCCTCGACCCCCAGCAGGCGCCGGGTCAGCAGGGCATCGTCGGCCACCAGGCCCTGGCAGAACTCGGCGCGCGGGTCGGGAATGCTGTAGCGCGTGCCGTTCTCGTCGACGCCCTTGAGGTACAGGGCCCAGGCCGCCACCACCAGGGCCGCGCGCTCGGTGTCGCGGCCGTCGGCAAGCAGGCGGTTGAGGGTAGGCACGGTGAACTTGGGAAACTTCGATGAACCGTCGGAACAGACCCGCTCCAACTGGTCGGCAATGGCCCGGTTGGAGAAGCGCGCCACCAGGGTGTCCTTGTAGTCGGCGAGGTCGATGCCTGGCACCGGCGCCAGTTGCGGGGTCACGTCCAGGTCCATATAGGCGCGCATGTAGGCGACGAACAGCGGGTCGGCCATGGTCTCGTGGACAAAACGGTAGCCCTTGAGGAACCCCAGGTAGGTCAGGGCCAGGTGGCTGCCATTGAGCAGCTTGATTTTCATCTCTTCGTAGGGCGTGACGTCGTCGGTGAACTGCACGCCGACCTGTTCCCAGGCCGGGCGGCCATTGACGAACTTGTCCTCCAGTACCCACTGCACAAAGGGTTCGCAGACCACCGGCCAGGCGTCGTCCACCGCGTGCTGGTCGTGCAGCTGCAAGCGGTGGGCGGTGCTGGTCATGGGCGTGATGCGATCGACCATGGCGTTGGGAAAGCTGACGTTGGCGGCAATCCAGTCGTGGAGGTCGGCGTCGCGCAGGGCGGCAAACGCCAGCAGCGCCTTGCGGGTCACCGCGCCGTTGTGCGGCAGGTTATCGCACGACATCAGGGTAAAGGCCGGGGTGCCGGCGGCCCGGCGTCTGGCCAGGGCCGCGCAGAGAAAGCCGAACACGGTTTTTGGCTGGGTCGGGTGGGCCAGGTCGTGCTGGATCTGCGGCAGGTGGGCCATGAACTCGCCGCTGCTGTCGTCGATGCAGTAGCCGCCCTCGGTGATGGTCAGGGACACGATGCGGATCTCGGGGCTGGCCAGTTTCTCGATCAGGGCCTGAGCGCCATCCTCGGCCAGCAGCATGTCGCGGATCGCGCCGATGACCCGGACCTCGGTGTCGTCGCCATCGCCCAGCTCGAACAGGGTGAACAGGTAGTCCTGCTCCTTCAGGTCATCCCGCGCGCGGCGGTCTTCGGCGCGCAGCCCGATGCCGCAGATGGCCCAGTCCAGGCCGCTGCCGGTGTTCATCAGGGCGTCGGTGTAATACGCCTGGTGCGCGCGGTGGAAACCGCCAACGCCAATATGGGCGATGCCATGGCGCGTGTCGTCCAGAGCGTAGGCGGGCAGTTGCACTTCAGAGGCGAGGCGGTGCAGGTTGGCGTGATTGAGTTTCATCGCAGGTTCTCGGCTATCAGGCGGCGGCGCGCAGCGGGCGGGTCAGGGCCACGCCGTCGGCATCGAATAAATGGCAGTGTTCGGCGTCCAGGTGCAGGCTCAGGGTTTCGCCGTAGCGGCTGGCCAGGTCGCCGCGCACGCGCATGGTCAGGGCTTCGCCGGAAGCGGTCAGCACGTGGCAGAAGGTGTCGCTGCCCAGGCGTTCGCTGACGTCGGCCGTGACCTGCAGGGTGCAATCGCCGGGTTGGGCCAGGTTCAGGTGTTCCGGGCGGATGCCCAGGGTCACGGCGCCGCCGACGCTCAGCTTGGCGCCGCTCAGGGGCAGGCTGATGCGGGTGCCGGCATCCAGCAGCACTTCGCAGCCCTGGCTGTCGATCCGGGTCACCTGGCCCTTGAGAAAACCCATCTTCGGCGTGCCCAGGAACCCCGCCACAAACAGGTTGGCCGGCTGATGGTAGAGCTCCAGGGGCGAACCGACCTGCTCCACGCGGCCGCTGTTGAGCACCACCACCTTGTCCGCCAGGGTCATGGCTTCGACCTGGTCGTGGGTCACGTAGATCATGGTCGCCTGCAGTTCCTTGTGCAGGCGCGCCAGCTCCAGGCGCATCTGTACCCGCAGCGCGGCGTCGAGGTTGGACAAAGGCTCGTCGAACAGGAATATTTTCGGGTTGCGCACAATCGCCCGGCCAATGGCCACGCGCTGGCGCTGGCCGCCGGACAGCTGCTTGGGCTTGCGTTCGAGCATCGGCCCCAGTTCGAGGATCCGCGCCGCTTCATTGACCTTCTTCTCGACCTCGGCCTTGGCCACCCCGGCCAGGTCCAGGGCGAACGACATGTTCTTGCGCACGCTCATGTGCGGGTACAGGGCATAGGTCTGGAACACCATGGCCAGGTCGCGCTTGGCCGGGCTGACCTCGGTGATGTCGCGTCCGTCGAGCTCGATGGTGCCGCCGCTGACTTCCTCCAGCCCGGCAATCAGTCGCAGCAGGGTCGACTTGCCGCAGCCCGACGGGCCGACGAATACCACGAACTCCTTGTCGTTCACCTCCAGGTCGATGCCCTTGATGATGGAGAACCCTTCGAAACCTTTTTGCAGATTGTTGATTTTCAGGTGGGCCATGATGGGCCTCCGCTTCTAAATTCGTTGTTGTTTGAAGGTGCGGTTACTTCACAGCGCCGAAGGACAGGCCCCGGACCAGTTGTTTCTGGCTGATCCAGCCAAAGATCAGGATCGGCGCACAGGCCAGGGTCGACACCGCGGACAACTTGGCCCAGAACAAGCCTTCGGGGCTGGAGTAGGAGGCGATCAACGCGGTCAACGGCGCGGCATTGGAGGAGGTCAGGTTCAGCGACCAGAAAGCCTCGTTCCAGCACAGGATCAGCGACAGCAGCACGGTTGAAGCCAGGCCGCCCTTGGCGATCGGCAACAGTACCCGGACCATTTCTTGCAACAGGGTGGCGCCGTCCAGGCGCGCGGCCTCGAGGATGTCCCGGGGGATGTCCTTGAAGTAGGTGTAAATCATCCAGACCACGATCGGCAGGTTGATCAGGGTGTAGATGATGATCAGCGCGATCCGCGTATCCAGCAGGCCGAAGCTCTTGGCCAGCAGGTAGATCGGCATCAGCACCCCCACCGGCGGCAGCATCTTGGTCGACAGCATCCACAGCAGCGTGCTCTTGGTGCGCTGGGTTTCGTAGAAGGCCATGGAGTAGGCCGCCGGCACCGCAATCAACATCGCCAGGGCCGTGGCGCTGAAGGAAATCACCACCGAGTTCCAGGCAAAGGCGAAGTAATTGCTGCGCTCGTTGATGTGCAGGTAGTTCTCCAGGGTCGGCGTGAAGATGAACTGCGGCGGCGTGGCAAAGGCGTCGATTTCGGTCTTGAAGCTGGTCAGCACCATCCAGAAGATCGGGAAGAAGATCAGGATCGCGATGGCCCAGGCCAGGGTGCCGAGCAGCAGGCTTTGCAGGCGGCGGGATTGTTGAAGCGTCATGGCGCGGCCCTCAAGGCTTGTCAGTCAGGTTTTTGCCGAGCATGCGGACCAGGATGATCGCCGCGATATTGGCGATCACCACCGCGATCAGGCCGCCGGCAGAGGCCATTCCCACGTCGAACTGCACCAGCGCCTGGTTGTAGATCAGGTAGGCGAGGTTGGTCGAGGCGTAGCCGGGGCCGCCGTTGGTGGTGGTGAAGATTTCGGCGAACACCGAGAGCAGGAAGATGGTTTCGATCATCACCACCACGGCGATGGGGCGCGCCAGGTGGGGCAGGGTCAGGTGCCAGAAAATCGCAATCGGTCCGGCACCGTCCAGGCGCGCAGCTTCCTTCTGTTCCTGGTCCAGGGACTGCATGGCGGTCATCAGGATCAGGATGGCGAAGGGCAGCCACTGCCAGGACACAATGATGATGATCGACAGCAGCGGGTAGTGCGCCAGCCAGTCCACGGGCTCGGCGCCGAACAGCTTCCACAGGGCGGCGAGAATCCCCGACACCGGGTGGAAAATCAGGTTCTTCCAGATCAACGCACCAACCGTGGGCATGATGAAAAACGGCGAGATCAGCAGCACCCGCACCAGGCCGCGGCCGAAAAACTCGCTGGCCTCCAGCAGGGCACTGATCAACACCCCGAACACCACACTGATCAGCAGCACGCTGCCCACCAGCAGCAGGGTGTTGGTGGCGCCGGGCAGGAAGCCCGAATCGGTGATGAAGTAGGTGAAGTTTTCCAGGCCGACGAATTGGTTTTCGCCGGGGTAGAGCAGGTTGTAGCGAATCAGCGAGAAGTACAGGGTCATGCCCAGGGGCACGATCATCCACAGCAGCAACAAGGCCACCGAAGGGCTGACGAGGAACCAGCCGGGGTTGATCAAGCGGCTTTTACGCGGCTTGTCCGGGGTCGCGGTTTGCACGGGGGCAGTGGTGGTATTCATGGCGATCACAGGCTCGTTAGGCGGCGGGGCCTTGCGCCGAGGGGCAGGCTCCCGCGGCGCAATGGGGGCATCTACAGACTATTTGGGGTAACCGGCGCGCTTCATTTCGCGCTCGGTGAAGGTCTGTGAATCCGCCAGGGCTTTTTCCACGGTCGAGCCGCCGGTCAGTGCGCTGGAGAAGAACTTGCCGACCTGGGTACCAATGGCCTGGAATTCAGGAATGGTCACCAACTGGATGCCCACATACGGCACCGGCTTGGCCGATGGGTCTTTGGGGTCGGCGACTTTCAGCGATTCGAGCGTCACCTTGGCAAAGGGTGCCGCCTTCATGTACTCGTCGCTGTAGGTCGAGGTGCGGGTGCCTGGCGGTACGTTGGCAATCCCATCGGTCTTGGCGACCAACTGGCTGTATTCCTTGGACGTGGCCCAGGTGGTGAAGACCTTGGCGGCGTCCTTGGCTTTGGAACTGGTCGGAATCCCCAGGGACCAGGAGTACAGCCACGAAGCACCTTTTTCGGTTTTCTCGTGGGGGGCAAAGGTGAAGCCGACGTGGTCAGCCACCTTGCTCTGAGTCTTGTCGGTCACGAACGAGCCGGCGACGCTGGCATCGACCCAGATCGCGCACTTGCCGCTGTTGAACAGGGCGAGGTTTTCGTTGAAGCCGTTGCTGGAGGCCCCCGGCGGGCCGGATTTCTTCATGTTGTCGACGTAGAAGTTCAGCGCGTCTTTCCATTCCGGACCGTTGAATTCGGGTTGCCACTTCTCATCGAACCAGCGCGCACCGTAGCCGTTGGCCAGGGTGGTGATCAGCGCCATGTTCTCGCCCCAGCCGGCCTTGCCACGCAGGCACAGGCCGTATTGCTCTTTGCTCTTGTCGGTGAGTTTTGCCGCGAACTCGCCGATCTGGGTCCAGGTCGGGTGCTCGGGCATGGTCAGCCCGGCGTCCTTGAACAGGTCGGTGCGGTAGTAGGTGATCGAGCTTTCGGCGTAGAACGGCAGGGCGTACAGCGCGCCCTTGACGGAAAGGCCGTCGCGTACGGAAGGGAAGACATCCTCCAGGTCGTAGTTCGCCGGCAGGTCTTTCATCGGCTCCAGCCAGCCCTTGGCGCCCCAGAGTGCGGCTTCGTACATGCCGATGGTCAGCACGTCGAACTGTCCGCCCTGGGTGGCGATGTCGGTGGTCAGGCGTTGGCGCAGTACGTTTTCTTCGAGCACCACCCAGTTGAGCTTGATGTCCGGGTGTTCGCTCTCGAAGGTTTTCGAGAGTTTTTGCATGCGAATCATGTCGCTGTTGTTGACGGTGGCGATGGTGACGGTCTGTGCCGCGAAGGTGACGCCGCTGAGGGTCATGCAGGTGGTGACGAGCAGAGCTTTTACCGAAGGTTTCATCGTGCACTCCTCTTCCGGGCCCAGGGGGCGACAGAAGGACGGTTATTGTTTTTGTGTCTTCCGCAGACCAGGAAGATGTGCGCTGATTACAGCCCTCAAAACCCTCGCTGACAAATCATCCCTGACACTTTAATCGATACTTTTTTGCACTCAGTGCCAACAGCCATATCCCCAGCGATCGCTGTTTGAGCGGGCCCGGGCTCAATGGGCGCTGCAAGAAAGGCGCAAAAAGCGTATTGGTTTTGGTGTGGGCACGGGCCTCTCAGCCAAAAGGCCACTGGCTTTTTAGCCGCCACTGCCTAAGATGGCCGACCCATCCCCCCTGTACAGGAAGCTGTTAAGCGCGATGTCGGAAAAAGACACCATTTCCATTCACCTGGTGCGTGAAGCGCTGTTGCAGAGCTGTGCCCGTGGTGCGGCCAGCGTTGAAGCCCTGAATAAGGTCGGCATCGACCCGCAGTTGCTTGATGACCCCGCCGCCCGAGTCCCGGCCACGGCCTATGCGCGCCTGTGGCGCTTGCTGGCGCGGCGCCTGGACGATGAGTTTTTTGGCATGGACCCGCGCAAGCTCAGGTCCGGCAGCCTGGCGTTTCTGTGTCGTTCGTCCATGGCCCAGCTCAACCTGGCGGCGGGGCTGGAGTCGGGACTGGGGTTTCTGTCACTGATGCTCGAACGCCTGCCGGCGCAACTGGTGCGCCAGCAGAGCCTGGCGGAAATCGTGCTGCTGGAGGACGATCCGCAGCCGGGTCGCGCCTTCACTTACTTCACCTACTGGATGATCGTGCACGGCGTGGCCTGCTGGCTGGCCGGGCGGCGGATCCCGATCCTGGCCATCGAGCTGCGGTGCCCAGAGCCGGACTTCTGCGACGACTACAAGGTGATGTTTTCCGAAAACCTGCGTTTCGACCGGCCGCGCACGCGGATGATCTTTGCCGCCGACTGCCTGGACCTGCCGATCAAGCGCAGCTTCGAAGAACTCAAGCGCTTTTTGGCCCATGCCCCGGCCAATATCCTGGTCAAGTACCGCGACCCGCAGAGCCTGGCCAGCCGCATCAAGCACGACTTGCGCCAGCTTGCGGCCGAGCAGTGGCCGGAGACCGAGAGCCTGGCCCTGAGCCTGTGCATGTCGGCCTCGACCCTGCGCCGGCGTCTGGCGGAAGAGGGCCAGACCTACCAGGGCCTCAAGGACAGCGTGCGCAAGGAGCTGGCGATCATCTGGCTGGCCGAGCCGCAGATCAGCTTTGCCGAAATCGCCAGCCGCCTCGGGTTCGCCGATGCCAGCTCGTTCTACAAGGCCTTTCGCAAATGGTCCGGTTCCAACCCCGGGCATTACCGCAGCCTGATTCTCAACGAAGCCCACTGACCCCGCGCAGCGGTCAGGCCGAGCGCACTTGGCGGCGCGCGGCCTCTTCGCGCACGGCGGGGAGGATCCAGCGCCCGTAGTCGACGGTGTCGTACAGCGGGTCGTAACCGCGGTTGAGGAAGGTGGTGACCCCCAGGTCGACGTAGTCCAGCAGGGCCTGGGCCACGGTTTCCGGGGTGCCGACCAGGGCGGTGGTGTCGCCATAGGCGCCGACGGCGGTGGCGGTGGGCATCCACAGCGCGCGGTCATGGCGGTCGCCCCGGGCGGCGGCGGCCAGCAGGCGTTCCGAGCCGGTGCCCTTGATCCGTTTCTGCCAGGGGCTGCCGGCGGCGAACTGCGGGTTGGCCTTGATCTGCGCCAGGATCTGCTCGGCGCGTTGCCAGGCCAGTTCCTCGGTGGCCCCCAGGATCAGCCGGACCGAAAGGCTGACCCGGGGTGCCGCGACTCCAGCGGCCTGGGCGGCGGCCTTGAGTTTGGCGATCTGCTCGGCGACCCCGCTCAGGGGCTCGCCCCACAGCGCATACAGGTCTGCATGCTTGACCGCGATCTGGTAGGCGATGTCCGAGGACCCGCCGAAGGAAATCGGAATGTGCGGCTGTTGCAGCGGCTTGACCGGGGAAAACGCGCCCTTGATGTTGAAGTACTGCCCCTCGAAATCGAATGGTTCCTCGGCGGTCCAGGTACGGCGCACGATCTCCAGGTACTCGTCGGTGCGTTTGTAGCGCTCGGTCTTGTCCAGCAGGGTGTCGCCTTCCTGGGGTTCGGCGGTGATGCCGGTGATGGCATGCAGCCGAATCCGCCCGCCGCCGGTGGTGTGGTCCAGGGTGGCGAAGGCCCGGGCAGCGACGGTCGGCGCCGTGAGGGCCGGGCGGTGGGCAATCATGAAGCCCAGGCGCTCGGTGTGGGCGGCGGCATAGGCGGCGATCTGCAAGCTGTCGGCACTGCCCGGGCCGCTGGCGATCAGCACCCGGTCAAAGCCGGCGTGCTCATGGGCGCGGGCGTGGTGGCGAATGAACTCCAGATCAAAATCCGGACTGCGCACGCCCCGGGTCTCGGACCATTGGCGAGGGAAAATCATGCCGACAAATTCAATGCTCATCTTGGGTTTCCTGAGGGTGTGATTAATCAATCCGTAGCGGCTCTGTAGCCGCTGCCGCTACAGCTGTTAAAACTGGTAATCCACCTGGGCCAGCAGGGTGCGGCCGGGCATGGGTTGCAAGAAGGTGTTGGTGGAGCCGGCGAGGCCGCTGACGAAGTTCAGTTCGTTGGTCAGGTTGAGCACGCGCAAGGTGGTGCTCCACTGGGGCTGGCGGTAGTACAGGGCCAGGTCGAGGTTGTATTCGTCGGGGATCTTCACGGTCTTGCTCAGGTTCAGGTACCAGCTGCTGGTCCACCAGCCGGAAAGCTCGGCGCCAAAACCTGAGTCGAAGCGGTAGTCGACATAGCCACTGGCGGTGTATTCCGGGATTTGCACCGCGTCGAAGCGCCCGGAAGGCCGCTGGTTGAGGCTGTTGTTGTCGCCGAACACGGTGCCGTTGTCGGCGACGAAACCGGCCGAGGCAAAGCCTGCCTGGGAGGTGAACTCGTTGTAGGCGTTGAGCTTGGACAGGTTCAGGCCGCTGCGCAGGTGGTCGCTGGGTTGGTAGCGCAGGGTGGATTCCACGCCCTTGATCACCAGCCGCGCGATGTTGTTATTGCTGTCCGGGGCCTGGTCGCGGGCCTGCTTGAACGCGGCCAGGGTCATGAACAACTGGTCGGGCACGGCTTCGACCTTCAGCCCGACTTCATGCAGCACGCTCAGGCTCTGGAAGGCCAGGGGGTTGAGCTGGTTGGCGCCAGCGCCGCTGCCCCAGCCCAGGCCGTTGGAGAAGAACCCGGTATTGACCGCCAGGGAGCGGTCGAAGGTGTAGTACAGGGTGCTGTTTTCGGTCGGCTTGACGTAGGGGCTGACCTGGAACGAGAACAGCCGGTAGTTGTTGCTGTCCTTGCGCGGGTTGCCGCCGGCGAGGACGAAGGGATTTTCGATCTCGGCATCGATCCAGCTGCGGCTGGCGCCGATGTTCAGGCCCAGGCGCTCGCCGAAGTGCAGGTTGTGCTGGCTGAACAGGGTGCGGGTGGTCCAGGTGCTTTCGGCGGTGTAGGGCGCCACGGATTCGGCGTACAGGCCGTGGCCGGCGGGGTACATGGCACCCAGGTTGAGCCAGCCGTAGTAGCTGGAGTACTGGGGCACCCCGGGCTGGCCGATCCAGGCGCCATTGCCGCCGGCAGGGTTGCTGCCGGTGAGCCCCAGCAGGTCGCCGGGGTTCTTGCCCGATGGGTCCTGAGTCAGGTCGTAGGCGTTGATGGTGTTGCCGAAGTTGTTGTTGGCGGCAATCGACTGGTTGAACTCGCGGCGGTAGATCAGCCCGCTGTTGCTGTCGTCGCGCAGGGTCCAGTCGCCGAGTCGGGTTTCATTGCGTGAGCGGAACTCGAATCGGTTGTCGAACAGGTTGTCCCTGGACTGCACCTGGAACGAACCCACGGCGTCGGTCAGGTCCCTGGAGCGCTGGTAGAAGGTGCTGTTGGCCAGGGTGATGCTTGGCGACAGGTCAGCTTCGACCCGCAGCTGGGTGGTGAAACGCCGCGAGCTGTTTTCGTCCTCCTTGCGCTGCCCGGTCTGCGACGACAGCGAGGTCAGGCCGTTGCCCGCCAGGGTCGGGTCATAGACCCAGCCGCGCAGGCTGCCGGGGCTGGCCTGGGTGTTGGGCGAGGCGGTCTGGAAGCTGCCGTCCACCACTGCGTACTGGCCCTGGGCGTTGCGCTGGCGCTGGACCCAGCCCAGGGTCGGTGCATCGGCGGCCCCCGAGGCCAGGACCGGCGACCACAGGGTGTTGCCGTTCTGGATGATCGGCGTGGCGCGCCCGGCATAGTACTGGCCGCTGTCCACCAGTTGCTGGGTGGCGCGGTTCCAGCCGTGGGTGATGTTGTAGTCGTAGTAATTGTCGTAGCTGGCGTTCCAGTCGACCCGCACGCTGTCGTTGCGCCAGGCCAGGGCACCGTAGAAGGCGTCGAAGTTATTGTCGACGTTGTCGTAGAAGTCCTGCTGGCGCTGCTTGGTGATGCTCAGGCGGTACGCCAGGTTGTCGCTCAACGGCCCGGTGTTATCGATGCTGAATTTGCTCGAGTCCCGGGACTCGCCATCGGGAATCCACGACCCCAGCTCGCCGCTGAGCTTGGTCTTGAACTCGTTGAAATTGGGTTTCTTGCTCAGGTAGTTGACGTAGCCACCGCTGCCGGACACCGAGCCGTAGGTCACGGAAGAGGGCCCGGCGACGATATCGGCACCCTCGTAGGCGTTGAAGTTGGCCGGGTGGCGAACGCCATAGGCGCGCTGACCGTCCTGGAACACTTCCGAGCCCTGGGCCCGGAACTGCGGGGCGATGCCGGCGTTCTGCCCGCCACCGCGGGTGATGCCGGGGGCGTACTTGACCAGGTCATCGGCGCTGCGGATCGAGTCGTTGGCCAACTGCTCGGCGTTGACCTGGGTCACCGAGCGCGGGGTGTCGAGCACTTTGCCCTCAAGGCCACCGTAGACCGAGGTCGGCGGGCGGGTGGGCAGGGCGTCGTCCTCGGACTCGCTGGCGCTGGCCTGGACCGTGACGGTTTGCAGCTGGGTATCGGCGGCAAACGCCTGGATCGGCAGGCTTGCAGCCAGCAGCAGAGGTAAACGCAAGGCGATAGCGTGCATGGCAGAAATGCCCCTTGAAAAATGGGAGATCGATGTCGAGTCGCGAGTGGGGCGAGACAGCAGGCTGCCTCGCCACCCTGTCAGGCGGTGTCTTTGAGCCAGAGCTTTTCAAAACGCCAGGTGCTGAACAGCGACTGCTCCGCTTCGGCGCCGCCGACCCGGGTGGCCACGCTGTCCAGCAGATCGGCGTAGCCCCAGATCAGCATGCCGCCGCGCTCGTACTGGATCTGCTGCACCTGGTGCACCAGGGCCTTGCGTTTCTCCAGGTCGGGCTGGGCCATGGCCGCCAGGAACAGCTCGCTGAAATGCGCGTCGCTGAAGTGAGTCTTGTTGGCCACGGCAAAGGGCGCATCAGTGTGAATCGCGCTGGCCAGAAATGGCGCGCCGATGCTGCCACCGGTGCTCAGGGTCCAGTCGTTACGCAGCGGGCCCTGGAAGGTCGCGAGATCCACCTGCTTGACCTTGAGGGTCACGCCAATGCGCTTGGCCTGTTCCGCCAGCACCAGGGCCGAGGTCAGCCCCGGGCCGGGGGTGGTCACCAGTTCCAGCTCCAGGTGTTCCTGGCCGGCTTCCTTGAGCAGTTGCGCTGCGCGCTGCGGGTCGTGAGCCCGTGGCCCGAGGCTGTGGTTGAAGGTCGGGTCGCTCGGCGCATACAGGTCGTTGGCCACCCGGCCCTGGCCGTTGAGGGCGCGGCGCACCAGCTCCTCGCGGTCGGCCAGGAGGCGAAACGCCTCGCGTACCCGTGGGTCGTTGAAGGGTGGCTTGTCCAGGTTCATGTCGAAAGACAGCCAGTTGCCGGTCACCGACTTCAGGACCTTGAGCCGCGGGTCGCGCTGCAACACCTCCAGTTGTTCGGTGGGCATGACGTTGGCCATGTCGATCTGGCCGGAGCGCAGGGCCGCCAGGCGCGACACCTGGTCCTTGAAGTCGATGATCTCCAGCTCATCGGCGTAGGGCTTGCCGTCTTTGTAGTAATTCTCGAAACGGGTGAACAGCGAGCGCTGGCCGGGGGTGAAACTCTTCAGCTTGTAGGGGCCGGCACCCACCGGGTTGGTGACCGGGTGGTAGTCCACCGGGACGATGCCGCCGAAGTTGACCCAGGTCTCCGCCAGGGGCATGTAGCTGCGGCCCTCGCGAAAGCTCAGGCGCACCGTGCGCTCGTCGAGTTTGACCAGGTTGTCGCGGTCCACCCAGTGCAGCAGCGCGGCGTAGGGCGAGGCCAATTGCGGGTCGGTCAGGCGGCGGATGGAGAAGATCAGGTCATCGGCGTCGATGGTCTTGCCGTGGTGGAACTCCAGGTCCGGGCGCAGGCGCAGGGTCCAGCTGCTGGCGTCGGCATTGGGTTCGGCAAACTCGGCCAGGGCCAGGCGCGGCTGCATCTGCTCGTCCCATTCCCAGAGCTTGCTGTACAGCGCAAAGCCGCGAACGATGCCGCTGCCGATGGGCTTGTGGGCATCCAGGTTGCCGCTCTGGTTACCGTCGAGGATGCCCAGGCGCAGGCGCCCGCCGTAACGCGGCGTGTCGTCGTTCAGGGCCCCGGCGCCGGCCGCTGCGGGCGGGTCGCTGCGCTGATCGCAACCGGCCAGCAGGCTGCCGCCCAGCAGCAGGCCGCCGCCGAGGGCGACACTGTGGCCGATAAAGTCCCGCCGACTGATTAACAACCGATGATCCTGGCTCATGACATCAGGCTCCGGCCGGGCCGTTGGCGGAACGCAGCTCCAGCGGCGCTTCCTGGGGCCGGCTCAGCTCGGCCCGTTCGCCGCGAAAGTGCGGCAGGATGTGCTCGCCCAGACGGTAGGCCTCTTCCAGGTGCGGGTAGCCGGCCAGGAAGAACAGATCAATGCCCAGGGCGTTGTACTCACGGATCCGCGCCACCACGTTTTCATAGCTGCCGACCAGGGCGCAGCCCGGCGGGATACCGATGTAGCCGAAGCCGGTCCAGACATTGGGGTGGATAAAAAAGTCGTCGAAGCCCTGGGTCTCGTTCTTCTGCGCGAATTCGGTTTCGTAGCTGAGCTTGCGCGCGGTGCGCAACCCGGCGTGGGCGGCCACCGCCTTGACCGCACCACGGGCAATGCCTTCGTCGAAGAAACGCTTGGCTTCCGTGCGTGCCAGCTCTTCGGTCTCGCGGGTGATGACGTCGATCGACAGGCCGAAGCGGATATCCGTGCGCCCGTATTTCAGGGCGCGCTGGCGAATGTCGGCAATCAGCGCGGCGATCTCGTCCGGGTGCTCGGCGCGCATCAGGTAGAAGTCCGCATGCTTGGCGGCGAACTCCCGGGCCGGAATCGACGAGCCGGCGGTGCAGATCAGCGGCAACTCGGCCTTTTTCAGCGGCCCGCGCAGGCCGCCGCCTTCGGCCCGGTAGAAGCGGCCCTCGTAGTGGAAATTCTCGTTGTGCCAATAGCCTTTGACCACGTCCATGAACTCGATGGCGCGCGCATAACGCTCGTCGTGGTCGCTGAAGTCGCCGACCTGGCGCTGAATCGCATCCGAGCCGCCGTTGATGATGTTCCACACCAGGCGGTTGCCGGTGGCGCGCTGGTAGGTCGCCGCCTGCTGCACCGCGACCCAGGGCGTGTAGTGATAGGGCTGGAAGGCGGTGACGAACTTCAGGCTGCGGGTTTCCCGGGCCAGCAGCGAGCACACGGTCCAGGGCTCTTCGCCGGTCGGCGCGTTGACCATCAGCGCGCCGCCGAAGCCGTTGATTTCCGCCGCCCGGGCGATCTGCCCCAGGTAGTCGATGTAGGTGAAGTGGTCGCCAACGCTGAACCCCGAGACTGCACCGGTGCTGGGGCCGCCGCGGTGCCAATCGCCACGGTTGCGGGGGTCGCCGGGGAGGAACTGGGTTTCGCCGTGCAGTGGCAGGCGGGTAAAGAATTCAATGCTCATGGGCGGGTCTCCGGCTTACTGCACGCTGGGGTTGCAGATGGGGGTGATGGGCTGGTCGTTGATCACCTTGTGGGCAAAGGGCACCGAGTCCTTGAGCGAGGCGTTGACCGTCTCGCTATGGCCCAGGCCCTTGTACATGTGGCCTTCGACCACCGAACCGGTCTTGCAGGCGTCCTGCATCAACGCCACCTGGGTCGAGGCGGCAGGGGTTTTGTCCTCGGCGCCGGTGCCGATAAAGATCGGCTGCGCCAGCTTCAAGGTCGGGTAGGAAACCTGCTTCTGCCAGGCGGCCAGTTGATTGCCCTGGTAGTCCTTCTTGGCGTTGGCCGGAGTCAGGCCCACGCCGACCACATCACTGACCAGCGCTGCCAGGCAACTGGTGCGGGCCTGTTCGAACAGCGGCAGGGCCTTGTCGGTGTAGAAATCCCGGGGGTCGATGCTCGGGTCGTACTGCTGGGCGGCCAGCAGGGTGTAGAAGCCGTAGGCCAGGGAGGCGTCGACCTTGTTCGGGTCCTGTTCGCCGACGTTTTTCGCGCCCACGGTGTAGATCACTCCGGTGCCGATGCTGCCCTTGACCCCCAGTGTCGGGGCGTAGGTCGGGGCATAGGCGGCCGAGGCGAAGGCGCCGGCGCCGCCCTGGGACTGGCCGATGATCAGCACCTTGTTGGCCAGCCCGGGAACCCCGGCGACCACCGCCTTGGCGGCGTCGAGGATGCCGTAGGCGGCCATGCGGTTATTCAGCAGCGGGTGCCCGCCCGGGACGCCGAGGCCCTGGTAGTCGCTGGCGACAATCGCGTAGCCCTCATCCAGCCAGCGGCTCAGGTACTGCACGTCGCGGTAGGAGCGGCCTTGCCAGGAGGGCGCGCAGACATCCGCCACGCCTACCGTGCCATGGCCCCAGCTGGCCACCGGCCAACCGCCGGCCGGTGCCTTGCCCTTGGGCAGGAACAGCGTGCCGGAGACCACGATTGGGGTCTTGTTGTCGATGCCGTCGGTGGAGCTGTAGAGAATCCGCTGGGCGCTGGCGGCATTGGGCAGGCTCAGGGTCTTCTCCAGCGGTTCGCTGCGCAGCAGTTTGCCCGGGGTGGCGGGGATCGCCTGCTGCCAGGTGTAGAAGGCCGAGACGCGGCCGTCGCCTTGCAACGGGTCAGGTTTCGGGGCGTGGGTCTCGGCAGCCAGGGCACTGAGGGACAGCGTCAGGATGCTCAGGCCGAAGGCCAGTCTTGGGGCGAGTTTCATCGGGATTTCCCTATCAAGGTTGGGTCGTGACCGGGCCACGCAGGGCCGGCCAGTAGTCGGTGAGGTTGAGGTCGATCAGGGCCTGGCGGGTGTAGCCGGTGGCCAGGGCCGGGCCGATGTCGTAGTTGTCGCGAATCAGTTGGTTGGCCAGGGCGTAAGCGGTCAGCGCCTGGTAGTGCGCCTTGAGCTGGGCATCGCTTTTGGGCGCCCAGCGTTGTTTCCAGGCCACCGGGTCGTTCTGGTCGTCGCGGCGCAGCACGCTTTCGGCGGTGCCGGCGCGGGACGACAACTGGTAGTAGGCGTCCTGGTTCTGTTCCTGGGAGATCCACCAGGCAGCCTTGACCCAGGCCGTGGCCAGCAACTGGGTCAGGTCCGGGTGCTGTTCGATAAAACGGTCGGTGCCCCAGAGGTCGGAGACCAGGCGCCAATCGTTGTCGCCTTGCTTGGTCGACCAGATGATCTTGCCCACACCTTTGTCTTCCAGGGCATAGGCCTCATTGAGCAGTACCGCGGCATCGACCTTGCCGGCGGCGACGGCTGCGGCGCCGACCTGCGGGTTGAGGTTGGCGATCTTGAAGTCATCGAGCTTCAGGCCCTTGCTGGCCAGAAAATTGCTGAAGGCGAATTCCCAGGGCCGGCCGCGATGCAGGGCCAGGCGCTTGCCCTTGAGGTCCTCGATGGTATTGGCCGTGGAGCTGGCGGGGACCACCAGGTAGATGTTGTTGCCACTGCCGCCGGGCACGATCAATTTGCCGGGCACGCCGCCTGCACCGGCGATCACCGACGGCAGGTCGCCGCGTACCGCAAAGTCGATGCTGTTGTTGCTGAAGCCTTCGTTGATCTGCGGGCCGGCGCCGGCATGGGGCAGGGCGATCCACTCCAGCTTGACCCCACGTTGCTTGAGCTGTTGTTCGAGCCAGCCATCCTCGATGACCCGCCCGGCGATGCCGCCGAATACCGGTTTGCCGCCCTGGGTAAAGGCGACGATGGCGATCTTCACCGACGCCGGAGCCTGCGCCGTTTCGGCCAGGGCCGTGACACTCACCAGCAGCGCGGCCGCGGCGGCCAGGCTGTTGCGCCAGAAACCTTTCATTGCAATCCCCTTAATGGCTGGCCGACGCCAGTGCGTCGGTCATCAAGTTGCCGAACCCGCAGGTTGGCTGTCGCAAGGGAGAGAGCAGATTGCATGCCAGCGCCTGGAAAAAGCCCTGCAGGCCTTGTGCGCCAAGGCTTTGGGCGTGCGACCAGGTGCGCGGGCGGTGGCCGCGTTGCTGATCTGTGAACAGTGCGGCTGCTGGCCGGTTGCTGCTCCAGCAGCAATGAGTGTGCGGTTGGCAGGTATATCTCTTTATGGAATATACAAATACGAATTGATAATTTTTTGGTCTAGCTTTCTTCGTGCACTATTGAGCCCGCGCTTTTACTGCCAGGAATGCACCATGTCGCTGATCACCCATCCCCACGCTCGCGAATTGACCAAGTCGGTGCGGGCCACCGTCCTGGTGTTCAAGGACCCGCGCTCCCAGGAATTGCTCAGCCGCATCGAGCGCCTGGCCCCCAGTGAGGCCAATACCCTGATCATTGGCGAGACCGGTACCGGCAAGGAGCTGGTGGCCCGACATATCCATCACCTGAGCCGCCGCGGACGCGAGCCCTTTGTCGCCGTGAACTGCGGCGCGTTCGCCGAGAGCCTGGTGGAGAGTGAGCTGTTCGGCCACGAAAAGGGCGCCTTTACCGGCGCCACCACCCATAAGGCCGGCTGGTTCGAGGCGGCCAATGGCGGCACGCTGTTTCTCGATGAGATCGGCGATTTGCCGCTGAACATGCAGGTCAAGCTGCTGCGGGTGTTGCAGGAGCGGGAAGTGGTGCGCTTGGGGTCACGCACGCCGATCCCGATCAATGTGCGACTGGTGGCGGCGACCAACGTCAACCTGGCGGACGCGGTGGTGGCCGGGCATTTCCGCGAAGACCTGTTCTACCGCCTGCACGTCGCCACCATCCGCCTGCCACCGCTGCGCGAGCGCCCGGGGGACATTCTGCCCCTGGCGGAGTTTTTCCTCGAGGAGCACTGCCAGCGCCTGGGTTACAACCGCGCCACGCTGACCATCGAGGCTGAGCGCAAGCTGCTGGAGCACAGCTGGCCAGGCAACATCCGTGAATTGGAAAACGCCATTCACCATGCCTTGCTGGTGTGCCGCAACCAACGGGTGGCGCCAGCCGACCTGCACCTGGTGGACATGCGTTCATCCGGCATTCGCCAGGATCAGGCGGCCCAGGCCGTGCACGCCATCGCCGGCCCGGTGGACCTCGAAAGCGCCCTCAATGCCCTGTTCGAGCAGAATATTCCGGACCTCTACGAGCACATCGAAGAAACCATCTTTCGCGCCGCCTACCGCTACTGCCACGGCAACCAACTGCAAACCGGGCGCCTGCTCAACATCAGCCGCAATATCGTGCGTGCGCGCCTGGAGAAAATCGGCGAACTGAGTCGCCCGGCCTCGGGCGAATAACCAACGACCTGCCCGATGCCCGGCCTGGACGCCAGGCCGAGGCAGGGCGGTTTTTTTACCCGCAATGATTGACGGCTGGGGAGGCTTGCTCTAGTTTGTGGAACGTTCATTCCAGTACAGGTGATTACCGTG
This sequence comes from Pseudomonas sp. QD4, assembly GCF_049199125.1. Classification (NCBI taxonomy): domain Bacteria; kingdom Pseudomonadati; phylum Pseudomonadota; class Gammaproteobacteria; order Pseudomonadales; family Pseudomonadaceae; genus Pseudomonas; species Pseudomonas sp. QD4. The sequence goes on along the minus strand of NZ_JBLZOM010000001.1, from coordinate 886,202 downwards.
CGCCCCAAGGAGTTCGACCCCGAGCAGATTGCCGATGCCGCGATGCAGGTGTTCTGGCAGCGCGGTTATGCCGCGACCTCGATCCAGGATCTGGTAGAAGGCACTGGCCTGAGCCGCAGCAGCCTGTACAACGCGTTTGACAGTAAGCACGGGTTGTACACCTGCGCCCTCAAACGCTATCAGGAACGGAGCAACGCCAATATCGCCCTGTTGGCCCAGGACGCACCGGCAAAGGAGCTGGTGCGCCAGTTGCTGCTGCGCATCGTCGACGATGAACTTGACGACACGCAGCGCCTGGGATGCCTGGCGGCCAATGCCGCGCTGGAGGTGGCGGGGCAGGATCCGGTGGTGGCCGAACTTGTGGCGCAGAACTTTCGCCGGGTCGAAGCCGCGCTGGAACGGGTGTTACGCCGAGGGCAGGAACAGGGCGATATCGATCCCGATAAAAACCCTCGGGCCCTGGCCAGTTTTGTGGTCTGTACCGTCCAGGGCCTGCGGGTGTTGGGCAAGGGCAGTGCAGCCGATGAACGTCGTGATCGGTTGTCGAATGTGCTTGAGGTTGTTCTGCAAAGCCTTTGATTATTAAGTAAATAAAACTTTATACGGGCTGGAGCCTGAGCTTCGCCGTGAAAAATTTTGCCCTGTTCTGGAATGATCATTCCATAAAGTGCATGGCCCTTCGCCGAGGCTCATCGAGCCTGGCGATCGGTCCTTTATCACCCAAAAAAGGAGAGTCTTCGATGCCCACCCCTAACCCCGGGTTGCCGATCTGGCGCCTGCTGGCATTCACCGTAGCCGGCTTTATCACCATCATGACCGAGACCATGCCCGCCGGCCTGCTGCCCCAGATCAGCCAAGGACTGGGTATTTCCCAGGCCATGGCCGGGCAGTTGATCAGCCTGTATGCCCTGGGTTCGGTGGCGGCGGCGATCCCCCTGGTGGCGGCGACTCGTAGCTGGCGCAGAAGGCCGCTGCTGTTGCTGGCGATCGCCGGTTTGCTGCTGTTCAACAGCCTGACCGCACTGTCGACCTATTACCCGCTGACCCTGGCCGCGCGGTTTATTGCCGGGATGGCCGCGGGGCTGATCTGGGGCCTGCTGGCCGGTTATGCCCGGCGCATGGTGCCGGAGTCGTTGCAAGGCCGGGCCCTGGCGGTGGTTGGGGTCGGTCAGCCGCTGGCCCTGTGCCTGGGGGTGCCATTGGGGGCCTGGCTGGGCAGCATGATCGAGTGGCGCAGCATTTTCTGGATCATGTCGGCGCTGGCAGCGCTGCTGTTGCTCTGGGTGCGCGTGGCAGTGCCGGATTATGCCGGCCAGGCGGCGACGCGGCGCCAGCCGGTGGCGCGGATCTTCCTCACCCGGGGCATTCCTTCGGCGCTGTTGGTGATCTTTGTCTGGATGCTCGCCCACAACATTTTGTACACCTACATCGCGCCATTCCTGGCCACGGTGGGGCTGGGCGAGCATCTGGATCGGGTGTTGCTGCTGTTCGGCCTGGCATCGATTGTCGGCATCTGGCTGACCGGCCTGCTGGTCGACCGCTGGCTGCGGGCCCTGACCCTGTGCAGCCTGGCGGGATTTGCCCTGGCCGCGCTGGTACTGGGCATCGGCGCTGGCCAGCCGCTGGTGATCTACCTCGGGGTAGCGGCCTGGGGCCTGACCTTCGGCGGTGCCCCGACCCTGCTGCAAACCGCCGTGGCAGACGCTGCGGGTGACGGCGCGGACGTGGCGCAGTCGATGCTGGTGACCATCTTCAACCTGGCAATCGCCGGTGGTGGCGTGGTCGGTGGCCTGTTGTTGAACAGTGCCGGCGCCCAGGCCTTCCCCTGGGCCATGGCCGCCCTGGCTGTGGTCGGCCTGGCCACGGTGTGGGTCGCCAGCAGCCACGCCTTCAAGCCCGGGCAGCGCCTGGCGGGCTGCGGCTGATACCACGCCGAGGCCCGCCGCCGGTTATTGGCTGCCGGCCCCGGCCTTGGTCAGGGCGATGGCGTCGACCAGGCCATCGATGCCCTGCAGCAGCTCGCGGTTGTCGTGGTCCCAGGGGTGAAAGCCCGGCTTGAAGAACTGCAACCAGGGCAGGGCGATATTCGGGAACACGCCGCGGCGGCCGTACAAGTACTTGATCACCCGCCACAGGCCGCGCAGATGGCCGCCACGCTTGCGGTCGGCGATCAGCATGCGCAGGTGAAAATCAAACACCACCAGCCAGAACATCAGGGTGGTGAACAGCATGCTCGAGGTGCGGATCAGGTAGCGCTTGGGCCCGGGCTTGAGCACGGTGTTCCAGACGTCGTAGGACACCGCCTTGTGTTCGGTTTCCTCCAGCGCGTGCCACATCCACATCTGCCGGTAGCCTTCGACCGAGTTGCCGAAGCGCGTCGGGTCGCGCAGCAACAGGTCGGCGAGGATCGCCGTGTAATGCTCCAGGGCCACGGTCACCGCCAGGTTGAACGAGGCCGGGAAGTGTTTTTTCTGGAAGTCGAGGATCGCCCGCAGGCGTCGGTCGAGCTTGTGTGCCGGCAGCCCGGCCGCCTGCAACAGGTCGTTGTAGCGCAGGTGCTCGCGGCTGTGCATGGCTTCCTGGCCGATAAAACCCTGGATCTGCTGTTTCAACAGCGGGTCGTGAATCTGCCCGCGGTAATGGCGCACGCTGTCCATGAAAAACAGCTCGCCGGCGGGAAACAGCAATGAAAGCGCATTGAAGAATTGGGTGACGTGGCTGCCTTGTTCATGCCAGTCGCAGGCGCGGTCGGCGGGCAGTTCAGGCTGGATGTCGCGGCGGATGGGCAGCATGGCTGGCGCTCCTCTAGACAGTAAGGGTCGGGCGGCTCACAGGCCGCGTTCGTTATTGGCCTGGTAGACCTGGTGCTTGCGTCGGTGCGCCACCAGGCGCCGGGTGGCGAACACCAGCAACGCCTGATAGGCGCTGGGCAGCAGGCGCACGAACAGGTCGAGAAAACGCGCGTCGCGGCCGATCAGCACCCGACGCCTGTTCTTGCGCACCCCATGCAGAATCACCTTGGCCGCCTGCTCGGCAGAGGTGATGAAGAGTTTTTCGAAGTCCTCCCGGGCCTGCTGCTCGCTGTCGATCAGAAAACCTTTGAGGTTGTCGGTGATCCGGCTGGAACGGGCGATATCGGTGCGGATCCCGCCGGGGTAGACGCAGGTGGCAGACACGCCGTTGGCCTGCATGTCCAGCTCCTGGCGCAGGGATTCGGTGAAGCCGCGCACTGCGAACTTGGTGGCGTTGTAGGCGCTCATCCCCGGCTGGGAAAACAACCCGAAGACGCTGGAGGTGTTGACGATGTGGCCTTCGCCGGCCTGCTTGAGGTAGGGCAGAAAGGCCTGGGTGCCATGCACCACGCCCCAGAAATTGACGTCGACGATCCACTCCAGGTCGGCCAGGCTCGATCCTTCCACCGTGCTCGACAGCGCCACCCCGGCGTTGTTGAACACCAGGTGCACCTGCCCATGCTCGGCGGCGCTGTGGGCGGCCCAGGCGAACATCGCCGCACGGTCGCCGACGTCCAGTTCCTGGGCCGTGATGCGCAGCGGCAGCAGGGTGGCGGCTCGGGCCAGCTCCACGGTGTGGGCCAGGCCCTGGGCATTTTTATCCGACAGCGCCAGGTGGCAGCCTTCACGCGCCAGGTTGATCGCCAATGCGCGGCCCATGCCGGACGCGGCCCCAGTGATGGCGGCGACTTTGCCGTTAAAGTTTTTCATCGGTGGCGGCCTCGTGCAGGTGGGAGTGGCTGGGCGCGTGCTGGGGGGCCGGGTGGGCGTCGTGCCGGGCGCCGGCGTTCAGGTAGTCCTTGAGTTCGAAGCTGGCGGTGGCCTGGCGAAAGCGCCAGGTCGACCCCGGCCACAGCGTGGTGTTGTGGCCGGTGCGCGGGTCCAGGTACCAGCTGCGGCAGCCGCCGGTGGACCAGATCGCGCCCTTGAGTTGCTGCTGCAAGCGCGCGTTGTAGAGGCTCTCGACCCCGGCCTTGACCTCCAGCGTGGCCAGGCTCTGGCTGCGCATCTGCGCCAGGGCCTTGAGGATGTACTCGACCTGGGCCTCGATCATCAGAATCATCGAGTTGTGCCCCAGCCCGGTATTGGGCCCGATGATCATGAACAGATTGGGGAACTGCGGCACGCAGGTGCCGAGGTAGGCGTGGGCGCCATTGGCCCAGCTGTCCATGATGTCGACCCCGCCACGGCCGATCAGCAAGCCGCGGGGCAGGGGCTCGGTGGCCTGGAAACCGGTGCCGAAGATGATGCAGTCGGCCGGGTGTTTGACCCCGTCGGTGGTCACCACGCCATCGGCTTCGACCCGGGCAATGTCCTGGGTCACCACCTGCACGTTGCGGCGTGACAGCGCCGGGTAATAGTCGTTGGAGATCAGGATGCGCTTGCAACCGATGGTGTAGTCGGGCGTCAGGCTGCGGCGCAGGGCGGGGTCGGCAACCTGGCGTCGCAGATGGCGCAGGGCCATGCGCTGTACCAGGCGCATCAGCCTGGGGCGATGGGCGAAGGCAATGACCCGGCTTTCCAGGGCCCAGTAGATGGCCGAACGCACCAGTTTCTGGGTCCACGGCAGGTGCTTGAATGCCCAGCGTTCGGCGGGCGACAGCGCGCGATCAGGCTTGGGCAGGATCCACGGCGGGGTGCGCTGAAACAACGCGAGCTGCGCCACCTGGGGCGTAATCTGCGGCACGAACTGAATGGCGCTGGCCCCGGTGCCGATCACCGCCACACGCTTGCCCTGCAGCGGGTACTGGTGGTCCCAGTGCTGGGAGTGAAAGCGCTGGCCCTGGAATGACTCCAGGCCCGGGATCTGCGGGATGGCCGGGCGCGACAGGCCGCCCATGCCCGACACCAGCACCCGCGCACTGACCCGGCGGCCGTTGCTGAAGTGCAGCGCCCAGCGCTGGCGCTGTTCATCGAAGGTGGCGCGCTGCAAACCCATGCCCAGCCGCAGGTGCGGGGTCAGGCCAAAGCGTTGCGCGCAGTCTTCGAGGTAGGCGCGGATTTCCGCCTGGGGCGCGAACTGGCGGCTCCAGTTCGGGTTGGGCGCAAAGGAAAACGAATAGACATGGGACTGCACGTCGCAGGCGCAGCCCGGGTAGTGATTGTCGCGCCAGGTGCCCCCGAGGGCGTCGGCCTGTTCGGCAATAAAGAAGTCGGCAAGGCCTGCCTGCTTGAGTTTGATGGCCATGCACAGCCCGGCGAATCCGGAGCCGATGATCGCGATGTCAACGGTTTCCCAATCCTGGGGCGGCGAGTACGCATTCATGGTGTGTACCTCGATTGTGGTGACGCCTGAGGGTGACTTTCGTCGGTGGATGAAATCTCAGCATTGCATAATTAAAATTTATGTTTTAAAAAATAATTTAAATAATGTACCTGAAAAATTCACCGACGCCAGTGGCCTGTACCCAGCAAGGGATTCATCGCAGCGGCTGCGATGGCCTGAAATCGGACAACAGGCCCGGGGCAGGGGGATCGCCGTCATCAGGATCAATTCCGGTCCGGGGGCATGGCGCAGGGAAGCCGAGGGGGCGCACGTTATGGAATGGCTTGTGGCTGTTGTGCTGCTGGGGGTGGTGAGTGTCGGGCTGTGGGTGATCAGTTTTCGCATCACCCGCCGAATCGAGACCGCGGTGCCGATCGACGGGCGCTTTCTGGAGGTCGGTGGCGAGCGCCTGCATTACGTGGATGAAGGCAAGGGCCCGGCGCTGCTGATGATCCACGGGCTTTCAGGTTGTGGTCGCAACCTGACCCATTCACTGTCGCCGCGGCTGCGGGAGCAGTTCCGGGTGATCACCATCGATCGCCCGGGCTCGGGCTACTCGAGCCGCGCCCGGGGTGCGGCCGCCGATCTGCCGGCCCAGGCCAGCCTGATTGCCAAATTCATTCGCGCCCTGGACCTCGGACAGCCGCTGATCCTCGGCCATTCCCTGGGCGGCGCGGTGGCCCTGGCACTGGCCCAGGACCATCCGCAATCGGTGTCCGGGCTGGTACTGGTGGCGCCCTTGACCCATCCGCAGCGGATGCTGCCCCTGGTGTTTCTATCATTGGCGGTACGCCCGGGCTTTGTGCGGCGCTGGGTCTCGCTGACCCTGGCCACACCCCTGGCGATGCTCACGCGCCATAGCCTGGTCAAGGCGGTGTTCGCCCCCGATGCGCCACCGGCGGATTTCGCCGAACGCGGCGGCGGGCTGCTGGGCATGCGCCCGGACAACTTCTATGCCGCCTCCAGCGAGATTGCCCTGGTCAACCGCGCGTTGCCCAACATGCTCAAGCATTACCCGAGCCTCGACCTGCCGGTGGGGCTGGTCTATGGATCCGCCGATCAGGTACTGGATTACCGCAAGCACGGCCAGGCCATGGCAGGCCGGGTGCCGGGAATCATGATCGATATTGTCGAAGGCGCCGGGCACATGTTGCCGATCACGGCGGTGGAGCGCGTTGCAGCCATGGTGCATCGGGTCGCAGCCCAAGCCAGGCCGCAACGTAAGGCGACGCTGCTGCATCCGCCCTTTGCCATGAACCAGGCAGGCTAGGGTGGTTCGGGGTGGTTTACGCCCCGGACGGCCTTGGCGGCACGCTGCACATTCGCAGCGTTGGCAACATTCAAAATGGATCCAAGAAAATAGTTGACGAGCTAATGAACCCGGGCTATTTTTTTAAAAAAATGTTTTGAATGTTTTTTTTGAAAGTGCAATTGAGCGATTAAAATAATGAAAATAACGCCTTTTGACGCATCTTGTATTTCTCGCTGCACCGCTGTCCACGGCGCCTGTGCGTCGATCCTCCGTTCGCCCCGCGCGGCCCTGACCCTGCGGAGGCTGCCATGAATTCCACTGTAGCAGCACCTGGCGTCTGGACTGACAGCAAGCGCCATCTGTGGTGGCTCGGCATCATGCCCCTGGCAACCCCTCTGCTTTCTGGATCCCTGGCGATTGTCAGCGGCGTGCAGGAACTGTGGTGGGTGGGCGTGTTGGTGATCTTCGGCCTGATCCCGCTGATCGACGGCCTGCTCGGCGAAGACGTCAGTAACCCACCGGAGTCGGCCGTCGGCGGCCTGGAAGCACAAAGCTATTATCGCTGGATCGTCTACACCGGGGTGCTGTTGGTGATTTCCTCAGTGGTGATCACCGGCTGGCTGGCGGCGGGGGGCATCGATTGGATCATCGCCGGCGGCCTGTTGCAGGCCACGGCGTCACTGGCACCGGACAGCTTCCTGGCCAGCACGGCGGGTTACCTCACCGAGCGCGTGCAGGTCCATGGCGCGGTCAGCTGGTTCACCTACCTGGGCATGGCCATGTCCACCGGCGCCGCCACCGGCATCGCCATCAACACGGCCCATGAGCTGGGGCACAAGCCGCGTCTGCTGGAGGTGGTGCTGGCCAAGATCACCCTGGCGCCGACCTTCTACGGCCATTTCTATACCGAACATAACCGGGGGCATCACGTGCGGGTCGCCACCCCCGAAGATCCGGCCAGTTCGCGCCTGGGGGAGAGCTTCTGGTCCTTCCTGCCACGCTCGGTATGGTTCAGTGCCCGCTCTGCCTGGCACCTGGAACGGGAACGTCTGAGCAAGCAGGGCCTGTCGGTGTGGCACTGGAAGAACGGCGTGCTCAGTGCCTGGTGCTACAGCCTGGTGTTGTGGGGCGCGATGATCGCCTGGCTGGGGTGGGCGGTGCTGCCATTCCTGATTATTCAGGGCATCTACGGCTTCTCGCTGCTGGAAGTGGTCAACTATGTCGAGCATTACGGCCTGCAACGCCAGAAGTTGCCCAACGGTCGTTATGAGCGCTGTTCGCCGCGCCACTCCTGGAACAGCAATCGGATTGTCACCAACATCTTTCTGTTCCAACTCCAGCGCCACTCCGATCACCACGCCAACCCGACCCGCAGTTACCAATCCCTGCGCCACTTCGATGAGTCGCCGCAACTGCCCTATGGCTACGCGAGCATGATCGTCTGGGCCTACGTGCCTTACCTGTGGCGCCGGCGCATGGATCACCGGGTGCTCAAGCACTACGGCGGCGATGTGCTGCTGGCCAATATCCAGCCCTCCAAACGCTCGAAAATACTCGCCAGGTACGGCAACAGCAGCACCTTTTAAATGAATTGAACGGTTGTTACGGACACTCGGGATCAACGTATCGCGCAGGTTTTCATCGCCCCGGATTCGTCGATTTCGAGCGCCCTGAAGTTTGAAGAAAGTGGCTTGCCCTCAACAACAATAAATAAAGGGAAGGACCTCATCATGCTGATCACCGCCAAATTGGCTGCCCCTCTGGTACTGGCCGCGTTCGGCCTGGTTGCCTACAGCCAGGCGCAAGCCGCGCGGATCGAACCCGCCGGCAGCGATTTCACGGCCAAGGGCCCCATCAGTTTCGCCAAAAGCATCATCAACGCCGATTGCACCATTGAAGTCAGCGGCAAGGTCAGCCCCGACGGCGCCTTTGCCAGCGTGGAGAAGGTCGGCTTCAGCGGCGGCTTCAAGTGCGGCCAGGTCGAGGCCACCCATCTGCCCTGGAAGCTGGTGGCCAAGGATGAGACCAGCGGCGCCATGTCCGGGATCCAGGTCACCGTCAATGCGCCCCTGGTGGGCGGCGATTGCGGCCCGACCACCGCCGAAGGCAGCTGGAACAACAGCAGCGGCAAGCTCCAGGCGTCCCAGGTGGCGCTGGACGGCGGCTGCACCATCAAGACCGTGTCGATCCAGATGCCGCCGACCTTTCGCGTCGTGCCCTGAACACTGACCCACAGAATTTGAGATTTGGCTGAAAGGGAAGCTCGGTCGCTGTCGTTGTACTCCGTGTTGTCTCACCCGAGGCCATTAACCCGGCGAAATGAATCGCCATACATGTGAGGAAAAATAACAATGAAAGGCATCAAAACCCTCGTTTCTGCTGCTGCTATCGCTGTTTGCCTGGGCGCTGCATCCATGGCCAGTGCCGCGAGCATCATCATCAAGGATCCAGACGCTCCAACCGGTCCGGTGGACGGTCCATTCTCGACTTCGGCCGGGCAGATCGTGGTCAAGTCGCCATCGTCGCTGCAAGCCCCTGTCACCTGCGGCATCACCTTTACCGGCAACGTGTCGGGCGGGATTGCCACCATCAACGGCGCGAGCCTGACCGGTGGCGGCCTCTGTGCATTGCCTGTGCTGAAAAACATTCCGTCGCCGGGCTGGGTGCTGACTGCCTCGTCGCTGACCAACGGCACCGTGACCAACGTGGGTTACACCATCGCGTCGTTCCCTTCCACCAACTGCGGGCCTAACACCATCGCGGTGACCTGGAATGAGAGCACCAAGACCCTTTCCGGAAGCAATATCGGCCTGACCGGCAACTGCACAATCGTGTCGCTGTCGGCCACTGCGCCGAAGTTGAGTGTCACCAACCCGTAAGCATTCGATTGATCAATGTTGTAAGGCAAACGCCCCTAACCGGGCGTTTGTCCAGGTCGGATAAGCAGTGCTCAAGAATAATAAGGAGTGGGGCATGAATAATAAGAAACAACAGGCACAGGCGCTTTTGGGGCTGGCCTTGGTAGCGGGTTGCATGGCAGTCGGCAGTCAGGCTCAGGCCGGCGGCTTTTCTACCCCCACTTACGGTGCACCGGGATGGGGTCGCGCCTTCGGCGGCGGCTCCCTGTTCAAGAATGACCCCAGTGCCGCCTTCAACAACCCGGCGGCCATGGCGTTCATCGACCACAACGTGGCGCAGATGACGGTGGACTACGCGCGGATCAATCTCAAATACAAAGGCGATGCCTACGACTATCTAGGCAACCCGGCATCCACCGCGCCGGTAGACGACTTTGGCAACTCGACGCCTCTCTCGGGTGACGGCGGCGAGGGCGGGTTTACGGCCTGGCTGCCGACGGGCTTCCTGGTGATGCCAATCAACGATCGCTTTGCGTTCGGTCTCAGCCAGGTTGTGCCGCTGGGTATGCGCAGCACCTGGGATGAAGGCTGGAAGGGCCGCGACTTCGCGGTCGACACCAAAATCGAGACGGTGGGTTTGACCGGGTCCTTGTCATTCAAGGTCAACGATCAGTTCTCCCTCGGCCTGGGCGCCATCGTCCAGCACAGCAAGGGCTTCGTCAGCCAGAACCTCAACGTCTCTGGCGCGGCGGGGATGTCGATTCTGCCCGGGGCACCTTCCGGCGTGGGCGCCAACCTGATGCGAGTCAAGGTGGACAACACCTCGGTCGGCTGGTTTACCGGCGTTACCTGGAAGCCCACCGAGCAAGACACCCTTGGCCTGAATTACCACGCCAAGATCAAGAACAAGATGGAGGGTAAGTACAACATCCGCGCCGATGCGATCGGCCGCAGCTTCATGACCGATACCGACAACAACGGCAACACGCTGATCGAGCTGGCCTATCCGGGGCTCAAGTTGTATCCGGACGGTGCCAATGCCGAAACCCAGCTGGATGTACCGGCTACCGCCGGCCTGGACTGGGTGCACGTGTTCAACGATCGCCTGACCCTGGGCGCCAGTGCGACCTGGACCCAGTGGTCGTCGTTCAAGGACCTGACGCTCAAGTCCAACGGCGCCACCATCATCGCGATCCCCTACAACTACAAAGACAGCATGATGTACTCCCTGGGGGGCGACTACCGGTTCACCGACCAACTGACCTTGCGTGCCGGTGTGGCATTCGATGAGACCCCGACCCGCAATTCCACCCGCGACCCACGTATTCCCGACAACGATCGCTGGTTCACGTCCCTGGGGTTTGGTTATGACATCAAGGCGATTCCGGGGCTGGTGATCGATGGCGCGTACTCGCGGCAATTCGTCAAGGAAGCCCGGATCAAAACCGTGAATCAGGACCGCCTTGGCGGCTCGCGGCTCGACGGCAAGGTGGACGCGAAGGGTGAAGTGGTCAGCGTGTCTGCCACCTACAACTTCTGATCGCCACCCTCTGATCCACCCCGGTGCATGGGCATGCGGCGGTACAGGGTTGCCTGTATTGCCGTAGCCTGAAAAGGCACTGGCGACCCATTTCTGATCAACTCTTTGCAAGCCCGAGGCTGACGTTGTTCGGCCGTTATCATTTCGCCAAAACACTAAATAAATATTTAAAAATAAAATTTGAAACGTCTATCTATCCTTTGTAGGGTGATCTTCGAGAAGCCGGCACAACGCCCAGGTTTCCACGGGTTGTCTGCACGAACCAAGAGAGGTATTCCATGATTGTCTGGTTATTGGTGGGACTCGCTGCGGCGCTCACACTGGCCTATCGGCAGGCGGCTGCGGCCATGTGGCTGGGTGTTGGCCTGGTCTGGCTGGCGGCCGGTTATCTGTTTGACCTGGCGGCTTCGTTGGGCCTGATCCTGGGGGCGCTGCTGGTGGTCGTGCCGGCGGCGATCCTCAACCTCAAACCCCTGCGCCGTACCCTGCTGACGCGCAGGGCCCTGGGCCTGTTCCGGCAGATCATGCCGGCGATGTCCGAGACCGAGCGTGCGGCCATCGAGTCCGGCAGTGTCTGGTGGGATGCCGAGTTGTTCAGCGGCACGCCGCGCTGGGAGCGCCTGCTACAGGCCGCACCGGCGGCGCTGAGTGTCGAGGAGCAGGCGTTCCTCGACACCGAAGTGGAGAAGCTGTGCGACATCGCCAACGACTGGGAGACCACCCAGATCTGGCAGGACCTGTCGCCCCAGGCCTGGCAATACACCAAGGACGCCGGCTTCCTGGGGATGATCATTCCCAAGCAATACGGCGGCAAGGGCTTCTCCCATTACGCCCATTCCCAGGTGGTGATGAAGCTTTCGACCCGTTGCTCGGCGGCGGCGATCTCGGTGATGGTGCCCAACTCCCTGGGCCCCGCCGAATTGCTGCTGCACTACGGCACCGAAGCCCAGCGCCAGCACTACCTGCCGCGCCTGGCCCGGGGCGAAGACATCCCGTGCTTTGCCTTGACCAGCCCCTACGCCGGTTCCGATGCCGGGGCGATTCCCGATCTGGGGATTGTCTGCAAGGGCCTGCATGAAGGCCAGGAAGTCCTGGGTTTCAGCGTCACCTGGGACAAGCGCTACATCACCCTGGGACCGATTGCCACGGTGCTGGGCCTGGCTTTCCGCGCCGAAGACCCGGACGGCCTGCTGGGCAAGAAGGGCAGCCTGGGCATTACCTGCGCACTGATCCCTACCAGTCACCCCGGGGTGCAGAGCGGGCGCCGGCACTGGCCGTTGAACGCGGTGTTCCAGAACGGCCCGACCCAGGGCAAGGATGTGTTTATCCCCCTGGAATGGGTGATCGGCGGCGCCGAGCAGGTCGGCAACGGCTGGCGCATGTTGATGGAGTGCCTGGCGGCCGGGCGGGCGATTTCCCTGCCGTCGGCCAACGTCGGCCTGGGCAAGGTCGCGGTGCGCGGCACCACCGCCTATGCGGCGATGCGCAAGCAGTTCGGCCTGCCCATCGGCAAGTTCGAAGGGGTGCAGGCGCCGCTGGCGCGCATGGCCGGGCATCTGTATGCCTGCGATGCGGTGCGCAAGGTCTCGGTGGCGTCCCTGGATGCCGGGGAAAAACCCTCGGTGATCTCGGCCATCGCCAAGTACCACGTCACTGAGCGCGCACGAATCATCGTCAACGACGGTATGGACATCGTCGCCGGCAAGGGCATTTGCATGGGGCCCAATAACTTCCTGGCCCGCGCCTACCAGCAGAGCCCGATTGCAATCACCGTGGAAGGCGCGAACATCATGACCCGCTGCCTGATCATCTATGGCCAGGGCCTGATCCGTTGCCATCCCTATGTGTTCCGTGAAATGGAAGCCGCCCGGGATCCCGGTCGCCAAGGGCTGGAAGCCTTTGACAGCGCGATGTTCGGCCACATCAGCTTCTTTATCGCCAACAGCGTGCGCGCCGGTGTGCACGGCTTGACCGGCGGGCGCCTGCTCAAGGCCCCGGGCAACACCGACAAGGCCCTGGCCCCTTACTACCGGCAGATCAATCGGCTGTCGGTGGTGCTGGCCCTGGCCTCGGATATTTCCATGGGCGTGCTGGGCGGCGCCCTCAAGCGCAAGGAAAGCATCACCGGGCGCCTGGGAGACATTCTTTCCCAGCTGTACATCCTGTCCTGCGTCTTGAAGCGCTTCGAGGACGATGGCCGGCCCCAGGCCGACCTGCCGCTGGTGCATTGGGCGGCCCAGGATGCCTTGCTCCGGGCCCATGAAGCCCTGGCCGAGGTGCTCGACAATTACCCGTCCAAGGCTGCGGCCCGGGTGATTCGGGGCTTGAGCTTTCCGTTGGGGATTCCCCAGCGCAAACCGTCTGACCGGCTGCTGGCCCAGGTCGCCGAACTGGTGCAGATCCCGGGGGCAACCCGCGACCGCCTGCTGGCCGACTCCTACATTCCCCAGGCCGATATCGACAAGCTGGCCTACGGCGAACTGGCGTTCCGCTTGCAACCCCAGGTCGACCTGATCGAGGCCCGGCTCAAGCCGCTGATCAAGCAGGGCAGCCTTGCACCGCTGCCGATCTCCCGTGAGGCGTTTGTCATCTGGCGTGCCAAGGCCCTGGAGGCGCAACTGATCAGCAGCGACGAGGACGAACTGCTCGGGCGCTATGTCGAGTACGGCGACCATGCGATCCAGGTCGATGACTTCCCGCAGGACTTCGGACTGCTCGAAGCCTTGCAGCAGCGCCAGGCGCACTTCGACCAGGCCGGCAAGGCCACGTCCCGGCGTCGGGTGGCCAGCAGTGAAGGTTCGGCGGTGTCGAGCGACGCGCTCTCTTGAGGTTTTTCGGTTTTTTAACGGGGTTTCTCCATGTCTGACGGTTATCTTTCGTTCGTCAATTCCCCTTGGGGGCGCCGGCTCGCGCAAACCGCGGGCCTGCCGCAACCCTTGGCCCTGCAACGCCAGCGCGAGGGGCAGGGCGGCAATCTGGTCAACCCGGTGATTCTCGCTAGCGGGTCCGAGGGCCGGTTGCTGGGCGAGCTGCAACGGATCTTCGCCGCCACCGATACCGTGGCGGCCCAGGCGGCGAGCATCAAGGCGCCGTCCACGGTCAAGGTCCAGGGCGCGGTATTCGATGCCAGCGGCCTGCGCGATATCGCCCAGCTGGATGAGTTGTATCGCTTCTTTCATGCCAATGTGCGGCGCCTTGGCGCCCATGGCCGGGTGCTGGTGCTGGGCACGCCGCCCGAGCAGTGCAAGGAACTGGCGCAGGCCGTGGTGCAACGGGCCCTGGAAGGTTTTGTGCGTTCCCTGGGCAAGGAGCTGCGCCGGGCGATTACTGTGCAGTTGCTGTATGTGGAACCGGGGGCCGAGGCCGAGCTGGACAGCAGCCTGCGGTTCTTTTTGTCGCGACGTTCGGCCTACGTTTCGGGGCAGGTGGTGCGGATCGCCGAACCGGTGGACGTGCCCAAGCCCATCGCCTGGGACCAGCCCCTGGCCGGACGCCGGGCGCTGGTGACCGGAGCCAGTCGCGGCATTGGCCTGGCCATCGCCCAGGTGCTGGCAGGCGAGGGCGCGCACGTGGTGTGCCTGGATATCCCGCAGAACGCAGCAGCCTTGCAGCAGGCGGCGACCGCGGTGGAGGGCAGCGCGCTGGCCCTGGACATCACCGCCGCCGAGGCTGGCAGCCAGTTGCTGGGGTTTGTCGGTGAGCATGGGGCGTTCGACATCGTGGTGCACAACGCCGGCATCACCCAGGACAAGACCCTGGCCAAGATGACCGAGGCGGCCTGGCGCCAGGTGCTGGCGGTCAATCTGGAGGCGCCGCTGCTGCTGAGCCAGGCGCTGCTGGAGGGCCAGGGCCTGAACCCGGGGGGGCGGATTGTCTGTGTGTCGTCGATCTCCGGGATCGCCGGCAACCTGGGGCAGACCAACTACGCCACGTCCAAGGCCGGGGTGATTGGCCTGGTGCAAAGCCTGGCGCCTTTGGCGGCGCGGCAGCAGGTCACGGTCAATGGCGTGGCGCCGGGGTTTATCGAGACCCAGATGACCGCCAAGATCCCGTTGCTGATCCGCGAGGCCGGGCGCCGCATGAACTCACTGTCCCAGGGTGGGCAAGCGGTGGATGTGGCACAGACCATCGCCTGGCTGGCCCATCCGGCCTCGGGCGGGATCAATGGGCAGGTGGTCCGTGTCTGCGGCCAAAGCCTGCTGGGAGCCTGAGCCATGACTGTCGACTCTGCCATTCGTATCATCGAGCCGCTGCCGTCCCGGGGCCAATTGCTTTACGACGGTCTGCGCAGCCTGCGCAAACCCAAGCCGGACGCTGCGCCGCCGTTGCCCGCCGAGCGCCTGGTGCGCCCGGCGGTGGAGCTGCAGGCCGCAGAGGTGGCGCGCTACGCCCAGGCCTGCGGCTTTCGTCGCGAGCATGGGGTGCCGCTGTCGTTTCCCCACACCCTGGCCTTTCCCCTGCACCTGTTGCTGCTGACCCGCCCGAGCTTTGCCTACCCGGCCAGCGGCATGGTGCACCTGGCCAATCGCATTCGGCAGTACCAGCCCCTGGAAGAAGGCCAGGCCCTGCGCCTGGAAGTCTTCGCCGAACGCTGGCTGGCGCACCCCAAGGGCCAGGCACTGTCCATCGCCACCCGTGGCTACAGCAACGGCAGCCTGGTCTGGGAGGGCGACAGCCTGTACCTGCGCCGCGGGGTGGTGGCGCCGGTGGGCGAGCCCTGGCAAGGCGCCCTGGCACTGGCGCCGGAAGCATTGCGCCGCACTCAGCGCTGGACATTGCCGGCGGACCTGGGGCGGCGCTTCGCCAAGGTCAGCGGTGACTTCAACCCGATCCACACCTCCTGGCTGGGGGCACGCCTGTTCGGTTTTCGGCGGCCCATCGCCCATGGCATGTGGACCCTGGGCCGGGCCCTGGCGGCGCAGCAACCGCCCCAGGCGCTGGAGGCGGCGCAGTTGGAGTGCGAGTTCAAGCTGCCGATTTTCCTGCCGGCGGCGGTGACCTTGTGGAACGCGCCGCCAAGCGGATCGCGGCATGAGTTTGAAGTGCGCAACCAGGCGGGCGACAAGCCGCATATGCGCGGGCTGTTTATTTGGGGAGCGGGGCAATGAGTGAATACAGTTTCAACCCGGCGCCGGTGCGTCGGGTGGCGATCCTGGGGGGCAATCGGATTCCATTCGCCCGCTCGAACACGGTGTACGCCAACGACAGCAACCAGGACCTGCTGGTAGCAGCCCTGCAGGGCCTGGTGGATCGCTACGGCCTGCAAGGGCAGCGCCTGGGGGAGTTTGCCGCGGGGGCGGTGATCAAGCATTCCCGGGACTTCAACCTGGCGCGCGAGACCCTGCTGTCCACCACCCTGTCCGCGCAAACCCCGGCCTACGACGTGCAGCAGGCCTGTGGCACCGGGCTGGAGGCGGCGTTGCTGGTGGCCAACAAGATCGCCCTGGGGCAGATCGAAGTCGGGGTTGCCGGCGGTGCCGATACCACCTCCGATGCGCCGATCGGGATCAATGAATCCATGCGCCGCACGCTGCTCCAGGCCAATCGGGCCAAGGGCGCTGGCAACAAGCTGCGGACCCTGCTCAAGGTGCGGCCGGCGATGTTTTTCAAACCCCTGCTGCCGCGCAATGGCGAACCGCGCACCGGGCTGTCCATGGGCGAGCACTGCGAAGAAATGGCCAAGCGCTGGCAGATCAAGCGCCTGGCCCAGGACGAACTGACCCTGAATAGCCATCGGCAGCTGGAGGCGGCCTATCAGCGTGGTTTCTTCAATGACCTGATCACCCCCTACCGTGGCCTGGCCCGGGACAATAACCTGCGGGCCGATGCCAGCCTGGAAAAGCTTGCCGGCCTGAGCCCGGCCTACGACCGCCAGAACGGCACCCTGACCGCCGGCAATTCGACGCCCCTGACCGATGGCGCCTCGGTGGTGCTGCTGGCCAGCGAAGCGTGGGCGGCGGCGCACAACCTGCCGGTGCTGGCCTACCTGCGCACCGGGGAGACGGCGGCGGTGAACTTTGTCGACGGCTCCGAGGGCTTGCTGATGGCCCCGGCCTATGCCGTGCCGCGCATGCTGGCCCGGGAAGGCCTGAGCCTGCAGGACTTTGATTTCTACGAGATTCACGAAGCCTTCGCGGCCCAGGTGCTGTGCACCCTCAAGGCCTGGGAAGACCCCGATTATTGCCGTGACCAGCTCGGGCTGGAGGCGCCCCTGGGCAGCATCGAGCGCAGCAAGCTCAACGTCAACGGCGGCTCCCTGGGGTGCGGTCATCCGTTTGCCGCCACCGGTGGGCGACAACTGGCGACCCTGGCCAAGGCCATCGCCGAGCGCGGTGGCGGCCGAGGCCTGATATCCATCTGTGCAGCAGGCGGGCTGGGTGTTACCGCCATCGTCGAAAAATAACAACAAGGAGACTGCCATGAGTGTCGTAAGCCTGCACCCCGCTGAACGCATCTGGTTGAACGCTTATCTGCCGGGCGTGCCGACCGATATCGAAGCCGAGATCGACCGCTACCCATCGCTGCGGGAAGTGTTCCTGGAGCATGTGGAGAAATACCGCCAGCGCGTGGCTTACGTCAGCATCGGCACCGAGATGGGCTATGACCAGTGGGAGAAACGGGTCTTTGCCTTCGCCGCCTGGCTGCAATCGAAGGGGGTGAAGAAGGGCGACCGGGTGGCGCTGATGATGCCCAACTGCCTGCAATACCCGATCTGCCTGTTCGGCACCCTGTTGGTCGGGGCGGTGGTGGTCAACGTCAACCCGCTGTACACCGCCCATGAACTCCGGCACCTGCTCAAAGACAGCGGCGCCGAGACCGTGGTCATCTTTGAAAACTTCGCCCACACCCTGGAGCAGGCGCTGCCCGGCAGCCGCCTGAAAAACATCGTGGTTGCCGCCATTGGCGACCTGCTGGGCACCTTCAAGGGCGCGGCGCTGAACTTTGCCCTGCGCCACGTGCAGAAACAGGCGCCGCGCTTCAACCTGCAGGGGTCGATCCGCTTCCCGCAGCTGATGAAACTGGCCAGCGTGCTCAGCCATCAACCGGTTGCGCTCAAGCACGACGACATCGCCTTTTTGCAGTACACCGGCGGCACCACCGGCGATGCCAAGGGCGCGATGCTGACCCATCGCAATATCCTGGCCAACCTGATGCAGGCCAAGGCCTGGGTCGGCAATCAGTTGGACGAGAACCAGCAGGAAACCAACGTCACCCTGTTGCCGCTGTACCACGTGCTGTCGCTGACGGTGAACTGCCTGATGTTCATGTGCCTGGGCGGGCGCAATATCCTGATCGCCAACCCCCGGGACGTGAAGCGGGTGCAGATGATCCTGCGCAAAGAGAAGTTCAGCGGCATTGTCGGGGTCAACACCCTGTTCAACGGTCTGCTGGAAAACGAGGAGTTTCGCGGCCGGGATTTTTCCGGGCTGAAACTGGCAATCGCCGGTGGGATGGCGACCCATACGGCGGTGGCCCGGCGCTGGAAAGAGGTGACCGGGGTGCCGATCATCGAAGGTTACGGCCTGACCGAGTGTTCGCCGGTGGTGAGCATCAGCCCGATCGACATTGCGCGCATGCGCGAGGGGGATTTCACCGGCACCATCGGCGTGCCGCTGCCGTCGACCTGGGTGCGGTTCGTGCGTGAAGACGGTGAACTGGCGGACCTTGGCGAGGAGGGCGAATTGCAGGTGCGCGGGCCCCAGGTGATGAAGGGCTACTGGCAGCGCCCGGATGAAACCGCCAAAGTCCTGGACCGCCATGGCTGGCTGTCCACCGGTGACATCGGGGTGATGAACGAGCAGGGGTTCATCCGCCTGGTGGACCGCAAGAAAGACATGATTCTGGTCTCGGGTTTCAACGTCTACCCCAACGAGATCGAAGACGTGGTTGCCCTGCACCCGGGAGTGGCCGAAGTGGCGGCGATCGGTGTCGAGGACGGGGTTAGCGGCGAGAAGGTGAAGATCTTCGTGGTGCGCAAAGACCCCAACCTGACCCAGGAACAGCTGCTGGCCCACTGCCGCGAATACCTCACGGGCTACAAGGTGCCGCGTTTCGTCGAGTTCCGCACCGAAGAGTTGCCCAAGACCACGGTGGGCAAGGTGCTGCGTAGAGCCCTGCGCTAGGGGGGGGGCGCTGTTGCAGGCTCGGGCCGCGTCTGGACGCTGGCCCTGAAGACCGCCGCAAGGCACCAGGTGTGCCTGCGGCGTGCCCATGACCCGCTCAATCGTCGGTTTTGCGGCGCCCCACCAGTTTCATCACCACCACAAAGAACACTGGCACGAAAATCACCGCCAGGGTCGCGGTGATCATGCCGCCGATCACCCCAGTGCCGATGGCTTGCTGGCTTGCCGAGCTGGCGCCGGTGGCAATGGCCAGGGGCACCACGCCGAGGATAAACGCCAGGGAGGTCATGACAATCGGCCGCAGCCGCAGGCGCGCGGCTTGCACCGTGGCATCCACCAGGTCATGGCCTTCGTCGTACAGGCTCTTGGCGAACTCGATGATCAGGATCGCGTTCTTCGCCGACAGGCCAATGATGGTGATCAGCCCGACCTTGAAGAACACATCGTTGGGCATGCCGCGCAAGGACACCGCCAACACCGCGCCCAGCACCCCCAGTGGCACCACCAGCAGCACCGACGTCGGGATCGACCAGCTTTCATACAGCGCCGCCAGGCACAGGAACACGATCAACAGCGACAGCCCCAGGAGCATCGGCGCCTGGCTGCCCGACAGGCGTTCCTGCAGCGACAGCCCGGTCCACTCCTGGCCCAACCCGGTCGGCAGTTGCTCCACCAGGCGCTGTATTTCGGCCATGGCTTCGCCGGTGCTGTGGCCCGGGGCCGGTTCGCCGGAAATGCTGATCGCCGGGTAGCCGTTGTAGCGGGTCAACTGCGCCGGGCCCTGGACCCAGTGCGCGCGGACGAACGCCGACAGCGGCACCATCTTCCCGGCGTTGTTGCGCACTTGGATCTTCATCAGGTCGGCAACCTGGCTGCGCTGATCGCCTTCGGCCTGGACCACCACCCGCTGCATGCGGCCCTGGTTGGGGAAGTCATTGATATAGGCCGAACCAATGGCCGTGGACAGCACGTTGCCGATATCGGCAAAGGAAATGCCCAGGGCGTTGGCCTGCTTGCGGTCCACCTCCAATTGCACCTGAGGCGCTTCGGCCAGTGCGCTTTCGCGGACGTTGGTCAGGATCGGGCTTTTTTCCGCCGCCGCCAGCAACTCGCTGCGCGCTGCCATCAACGCCGCATGCCCCAGGCCGCCGCGGTCCTGCAAGCGGAACTCGAAGCCGCTGGAGGTGCCCAGGCCGTCGATGGGCGGCGGCAACACGGCGTAGGCCACCGCGTCCTTGATCTCGCTGAGGGCCGCGTTGGCCCGATCGGCAATCGACATCGCCGAATCGTCGCTGCCCCGGGACGACCAGTCCTTGAGGGTGGTAAAGGCCAGCGCCGCGTTCTGCCCGCTGCCGGAGAAGCTGAAGCCGAGGATCACCGTGCTGTCGCCAACCCCGGGTTCACCGGCGTTGTGCGCTTCGATCTGTTCCACCACCTGCACCGTGCGGTTCTTGCTGGCGCCGGGTGGCAACTGGATATCGGTGATGGTGTAGCCCTGGTCTTCCACCGGCAGGAACGAGGAGGGCAGGCGGCTGAACAGCAGCCCCAGGCCCACCAGTAGCACGCCATACACCAGCAGGTAGCGTCCGCTGCGTTTCAGCGCGTGCACCACCCAGCTCTGGTAACCCTCGCTCAGGCGTTCAAAGCGGCGGTTGAACCAGCCGAAGAAACCACGTTTTTCGTGGTGCTCGCCCTTGGCCAGGGGCTTGAGCAGGGTCGCGCACAGCGCCGGGGTCAGGGTCAGGGCGAGAAAGGCCGAGAACAGGATCGAGGTCGCCATCGACAGCGAGAACTGCTGATAGATCACCCCCACCGAACCCGGCATGAACGCCATGGGGATAAACACCGCCACCAGCACCAGGGTGATGCCGACAATGGCCCCGGTGATCTGCTGCATGGCCTTGCGCGTGGCCTCCTTGGGCGACAGGCCCTCGTTGGCCATGATCCGTTCGACGTTCTCCACCACCACAATGGCGTCATCCACCAGGATGCCGATGGCCAGCACCATGCCGAACATGGTCAGCACGTTGATCGAGAAACCCAGCAGCAACATGGTGGCAAAGGTGCCCATCAGCGCCACGGGCACTACCAGGGTCGGGATCAGGGTGTAGCGGATGTTCTGCAGGAACAGGAACATCACCGCGAACACCAGCACCATGGCTTCGACCAGGGTGTAGACCACTTTGGTGATCGAGACCTTGACGAAGGGCGAGGTGTCATAGGGGATCTTGTATTCCACGCCGGCCGGGAAGTAGCGCGCCAGCTCGTCCATTTTCGCCCGCACCCGGGTCGCGGTGCTCAGGGCATTGGCCCCGGGAGACAGCTGCACGCTGACCGCAGTCGACGGCTTGCCGTTCAGGCGCGTGGAAAACTGATACTCCTGGCTGCCGATCTCGACCCGTGCCACATCGCCGATGCGCACGGTAGAACCGTCCTGATTGGCCCGCAGCACGATGTCGGCGAACTCCTGGGGCGTCGACAGCTGGCCCTTGACCAGGATCGAGGCGGTGATTTCCTGGGTCGAGCGGGTCGGCAGGTCACCAATGCTGCCGGCCGAGACCTGGGCATTCTGCGCGGCGATGGCGGCGCTGACATCGGCCGGGGTCAGGTTGAAGCCGATCAGTTTCTGCGGGTCGACCCAGATGCGCATCGCCCGTTCGGACCCATAAAGCTGCGCCTTGCCGACGCCATCCAGGCGGCGGATCTCGTTCATCACGTTGCGCGCCAGATAGTCGCTCAGGGCCACGTCATCCAGGCGTCCGTCGCTGGAGGTCAGGGTGATCAGCAGCAGAAAGCCCGCCGAAACCTTTTCCACCTGTAAGCCTTGTTGGGTCACGGCCTGGGGCAGGCGCGGCTCGACCGCCTTGAGCCGGTTCTGCACGTCGACCTGGGCCATCTCCGGGTTGGTCCCGGGCTGGAAGGTGGCGGTGATGGTGGCGCTGCCGAGGCTGCTCTGGGATTCGAAATACAGCAGGTGATCGGCGCCGTTGAGTTCCTGTTCGATCAGGCTGACCACGCTTTCGTCCAGGGTCTGGGCCGAGGCGCCGGGGTAGGTGGCGTAAATTTCCACTTGTGGCGGGGCGACGTTGGGGTATTGCGCCACCGGCAATTGCGGAATGGCCAGGGCACCGGCCAGCAGGATGAACATCGCGACCACCCAGGCGAATACCGGACGGTCGATAAAGAATTGCGGCATGGGGGTTCCTACCTACTGAGCAGCCTGGGCGAGGGGGAGAGGGCTGTCGTCGATCTGTACCTGCTCGCCGGGGCGGGCGTGTTGCAGGCCTTCAACCACAATGCGGTCACCGGGTTTCAAGCCCTGGGTGACGATCCAGCGGTCCTGCTGCACCTGGCCCAGTTGCACCGGGTGCTGGCTGACGCGCAGGTCGCTGTCCAGCAGCAGCACCTGGGCGATGCCAGCGCTGTCGCGCAGGATGGCCCGCTGCGGCACGCTGATGCCTTGCTGGTTCACCGCCTGTTCCAGGCGCACCCGGACGAAGCTGCCGGGCAGCAGGTCAAGGTCAGGGTTGGGGAATTCACTGCGCAGGATGATCTGCCCGGTGCTGGGGTCGACGCTGATATCGGCGAACAACAGCTTGCCCGGCAGCGGGTAGAGGCTGCCGTCGTCCTGGATCAGGGTGGCCTTGGCCTGGTCCTGGCCGACCTGCTGCAGCTGCCCGGCACGGAAGGCCCGGCGCAGGTCATTGAGTTCGCGGGTCGACTGGGTCAGGTCGGCATGGATCGGGTCCAGCTGCTGGATCAGCGCCAGGGGCGTGGTTTCGTTCTGCCCGACCAGTGCGCCTTCAGTCACCAGGGCGCGGCCGACGCGGCCGGAAATCGGCGCAGTGACGGTGGCGTAGCCCAGGTTGAGCCGGGCCCGCTGCACCGCCGCCTGATTGGCTGCGACCTCAGCGGCGGTCTGGCGGGCATTGGCCCGGGCATTGTCGTACTCCTGGCCGCTGATGGCCTGGTCGTCGACCAGTTGGGCGTAGCGCTGTTCCTGCAAGCGTGCCTGGAACGCATTGGCTTCAGCCTTGCGCAGGCTGGCCAGGGCGCTGTCGAGGTCGGCCTTGAACGGCGCCGGGTCGATGCGGAACAGCACCTGGCCCTGCTTGACGTCACTGCCCTCGCGGAAGGTGCGTTGCAGCACCACGCCGGCCACCCGGGCGCGGACCTCGGCGATGCGCGGCGCGGCAATCCGCCCGCTCAGCTCACTGCTGATCGACAGCGGCCGGGCCTCGATGGTTTCAACCCGGACTTTGGCCGCTGGCGGTTGTTGTTCACTGTCGGCGGAAGGGCCACAGGCGCTCAGGGTCACGGCCAGGGCGACCAGGCCAAGTTGCGCAAACAGGTTTTTCGACATGCTGATACCCCAATAATGACCCCGGCATGCTAAGGGCAAGGGTCAAGGGGCGCTGTGAAGCTCTGTAGGTGCTGTGTGAAAAAGTGTGAAGCGGGCACGCGCTGGGGCCCGAGGTTGTATATCCTTTGTGCCCCTCGTGAACTTTCGCCGCATGCTCGTCGGCAATTTCTGGACGTCCCCATGCCCAATATCCTTCTGGTCGAAGACGACACCGCGCTGTCGGAGTTGATCGCCAGCTACCTGGAGCGCAACGGCTACCAGGTCAACGTGATCAGCCGCGGTGACCAGGTGCGCGAACGGGCGCGGGTCAGCCCGCCGGACCTGGTGATTCTCGACCTGATGCTGCCCGGGCTTGACGGCTTGCAGGTGTGTCGCCTGTTGCGCTCCGACTCGGCGACCCTGCCGATCCTGATGCTCACCGCCCGTGACGACAGCCACGACCAGGTGCTGGGCCTGGAAATGGGCGCCGACGACTACGTGACCAAACCCTGCGAACCCCGGGTCCTGCTGGCCCGGGTACGTACCCTGTTGCGCCGCAGCAGCCTCAGCGAACCTCAGAGCGCCAGCGACCGGATCCTGATGGGCAACCTGTGCATCGACCTTTCGGAGCGCAGCGTGACCTGGCGCGAGCAGCCGGTGGAGCTGTCCAGCGGTGAATACAACCTGCTGGTGGTGCTGGCGCGGCATGCCGGCGAAGTCCTGAGCCGCGACCAGATCCTGCAACGCTTGCGCGGCATCGAGTTCAACGGCACCGACCGCTCGGTGGACGTGGCGATTTCCAAGCTGCGGCGCAAATTCGACGACCACGCCGGCGAGGCGCGCAAGATCAAGACCGTATGGGGCAAGGGCTACCTGTTCAGCCGCTCCGAGTGGGAATACTGAGTCCATGCTGCGGATCCTGATCCGGCTGTACCTGATCACCATCGTCACCTTCAGTGCCGCCATCTACCTGATCCCCGACCTGGTGGTCAGGGTGTTTCACGATCGTTTCCTGAATTACAACCTGGACCAGTCCCGGGGCCTGCAAAACCTCATCATCAAGCAGTTTCACGCAGTGCCGGCCGAGCAGTGGCTGAGCCTGGCGGCGCAGATGGACCAGGAGTTCCAACCGCTGCACGTGGCCCTGGTGCGTATCGATGACCCCGACTTCAGCCTGTATGAGCGCGAGCGCCTGGAGCGCGGGGAAAATGTCGTGCGTGTCGGCGACTGGGGCTGGCGGACCCTGGCGGTGGCGCCGCTGGATGGCCAGCAGGCGGTAAAGCTGGTAGTGCCGCCGGACCCGCTGGACGTCAACCTGCTGTACTGGAGCATCAACGTGCTGATCGGCGCGGCGTTGCTGGCGTGCCTGCTGTTCTGGCTGCGCCCGCACTGGCGTGACCTGGAGCGGCTCAAGCGCACGGCCGAACGCTTCGGCAAAGGCCACCTGGGCGAACGCACGCACATCGCCGCCAGTTCCAACATCGGCAGCCTGGCCCATGTCTTCGACACCATGGCCGGGGATATCGAAAACCTCCTCAACCAGCAACGGGACTTGCTCAATGCGGTGTCCCACGAGCTGCGCACGCCCCTGACCCGGCTCGACTTCGGCCTGGCCCTCGCGCTGTCCGACGACCTGCCGGCGCCGAGCCGCGAGCGCCTGCAGGGCCTGGTGGCCTATATCCGGGAACTGGATGAACTGGTGCTGGAACTGCTGTCCTACAGCCGCCTGCAAAACCCGGCGCGCCTGCCGGAGCAGGTCGAGGTGGCACTGGACGAGTTCATCGACAGCATCCTGGGCAGTGTCGACGATGAGCTGGAATCACCGGACATCGTCATCGATGTACTGCTCAACGGCTCCCTGGAGCGGTTCACCCTCGACCCGCGCCTGACTGCGCGGGCGATCCAGAACCTCCTGCGCAACGCCACGCGCTATTGCGAGAAGCGCATCCAGATCGGGGTCCAGGTCAGTACCGAGGGCTGCGAGATCTGGGTCGATGACGATGGCATCGGAATCCCCGAGGCCGAGCGCGAACGGGTGTTCGAACCTTTCTACCGCCTCGATCGCAGTCGCGACCGTGCCACCGGTGGTTTCGGCCTGGGCCTGGCCATCAGCCGGCGGGCCCTGCAAGCCCAGGACGGCACGCTCACCGTCGAGGCCTCGCCGTTGGGCGGAGCGCGTTTTCGCCTGTGGCTGCCCAACCCCTAGGCGGGGTTCCCGGTGCTGGCATCGGGCTGAAACTGACATTTTCTTCATGGGCCGCCAGGGGCGGGCAGGGCTAAGCTGAGCGCCATCGGCGATCCATCAGGAGCAGCGGACCATGAGCGAATCAAAGCCAGCCATTCACCATTCGGCAGCCGACGGCTACAAAGGTGCGGCGGACACCTATGTGCGCGGCCGGCCGGATTACCCGCCGCAACTCGAGCAATGGCTGCGTCACACCCTGGGCCTGGGCCCTGGCCAAGTGGTGCTGGACCTGGGCGCGGGCACCGGCAAGTTTACTGGCCGGCTGCTGGCCACCGGTGCGAAGGTGATCGCGGTGGAACCGGTGGCGCAGATGCGCGCCAAGCTGGCGGCGGCCCATCCTGCGGCCGAGGCGCTGGAAGGCAGCGCCCTGGCAATCCCGCTGGCTGATCAGTCACTGGACGCGCTGGTCTGCGCCCAGGCCTTCCACTGGTTTGCCAGCCGCGAGGCATTGAACGAAATGCAGCGCGTGCTCAAGCCTGGCGGCCGGCTGGGCCTGGTGTGGAACCTGCGCGATGCCCGGGTGCCGTGGGTCGAGCGCCTGGACAGGATCGTCAACGCCCTGCAGGGCGATACCCCGCGCTACTACACCGGGGCCTGGCGCGCCGCCTTTCCCCATCCTGGCTTTACGCCCTTGCAGGAACAGCACTTCAGTCACGGCCACAGCGGCGCGGTGCAGGACGTGTTGTTCAATCGGGTGCGCTCCACCAGTTTTATCGCAGCCCTGGGTGAGACGGAGCGGGCGCTGATCGATCGCCAGATCCAGGTCCTGATCGACAGCGAGCCTGAGTTGCGAGGCAAGTCGCAGCTCACGGTGCCCTACGAAACCGCGGCCTTTTGCGCGATAAAACGTTGATTCGGCAGGGGGCATAGCGGCCGGGACCGGGCCGCCAGGGCGCTGCCAGTCCCGCTTTTGGCCGATGCGCTGCCTTACTGCGTGGCGGCCGTGCTTGCTATAGTTCGGCCCTCATTTTCTGCCCAGTAAAGGATCACTGCCATGTCCGAATATCAAGCCTTTCGCGTCGAACTTGCCGACAACATCGCCCATGTGCAGATCAACCGCCCGGAAAAGATCAACGCCATGAACGCCGCGTTCTGGAGCGAGATCGTCGACATCTTCCGCTGGATCGACGACACCGACGCCGTGCGCGTGGTGGTGCTCAGTGGCGCCGGCAAGCATTTTTCCTCGGGCATCGACCTGATGATGCTGGCCGGGGTGGCCAACGAGCTGGGCAAGGACGTTGGGCGTAATGCCCGTCTGCTGCGGCGCAAGATCCTCAATCTGCAAGCCTCGTTCAATGCCGTGGACAATTGCCGCAAGCCGGTGCTGGCGGCGATCCAGGGTTATTGCCTGGGCGGTGCCATCGACCTGATCGCCGCCTGCGACATGCGCTATGCCGCCGAGGATGCGCAGTTCTCGATCAAGGAAATCGACATCGGCATGGCCGCCGATGTCGGCACTTTGCAACGTTTGCCGCGTATCATCGGCGACGGCATGTTGCGTGAACTGGCTTACACTGGCCGCACCTTCGGTGCCGAGGAAGCGCGCGGCATGGGCCTGGTCAATCGCACCTACAGCGACGCCGCCAGCCTGCTTGACGGGGTGATGGGCATTGCCCGCGAGATCGCCGGCAAGTCGCCGATCGCCATCACCGGCACCAAGGAAATGATCAGCTACATGCGTGACCATCGCATCGACGATGGCCTGGAATACATCGCCACCTGGAACGCCGCCATGCTGCAATCCACTGACTTGCGCGTGGCCATGGCCGCCCATATGAGCAAACAGAAACCCGAATTTCTGGATTGAGTGACTATGACTTCACGCTGGACCACAGCAGTACTGGATATCGACCTTCCCGGCGGCTGGGCCGTGGCCCGCAGCCGGGATGGTTTTCTGTTCGACGACAATGGCGCGCTGTTTCCCCGGGAATGGCTCAAGCGCCAGGACCTGTCGATTCTCACCGAGCACGGCATCGGGCATCTGGATGGCGAGCCGGTGTACCTGCTGGAGCTGAGCCATTCCAGTGAAGTACCGGGCTGCAGCTGGAAAGGCTTGCGGGCATTCATGCTCGAAGGCGACCACACCCTGTACAAGGTCCTGGGTTATGCCGCGCAGATCGGCACCTGGGCCCGCGAGCACCGCTTCTGCGGCAACTGCGGGCAGCCGACGCATCAAGTACCCCGGGAGCGGGCGATGTACTGCGAGCCCTGCGACTTGCGCAGCTACCCGCGGATTTCGCCGAGCATGATCGTGCTGATCACCCGTGGTGACGACGTGCTGCTGGCGCGCTCGCCGCGTTTTGTGACGGGGGTCTACAGCACCCTGGCCGGTTTCGCCGAGCCGGGGGAGTCGGCGGAGGAATGCCTGATTCGCGAAGTGCGCGAAGAAGTGCAGGTCGAGGTGCAGAACATCCAGTACGTCGGCAGCCAATGCTGGCCGTTTCCGCATTCGATGATGCTGGGCTTTCACGCCGAGTACGCCGGTGGCGAGATCGTGCCCCAGGCCGATGAGATCGAAGACGCGCAGTGGTTCAACATCCGCAACCTGCCGCCATTGCCCGCCTCGCGCTCGATCGCCCGTTACCTGATCGACCTCTATGTCGCCCAGCGCCTGGGCCAACCCGAGCCCATCCTCCCCACCTGAGCAGAGCGCCTGTAGCCGCTGCCGCAGGCTGTGCTGGCTACCCGCAACACACAACACTTCAGGACTAACGCTGGCGCCTACATCGGCCAGCGCAGCCTTGCGCTGGCCATCCGCAACAACGCATCGCTTCAGGAATCACGCGAGCTCGCTCAGCGGCGACAAAGGGCTGTCAGGCGACGCTGAACCAGTGTTGCCAGGCCAGGCGTACGGTCAGGCCCAGGACCACGGTGATGAACACCGGGCGAATGAATTTGGCGCCGCCACTGATGGCGGTGCGAGCACCGAAGAAGGCGCCGACCATCACCGAGAGGCCCATGCACAGGCCGATGATCCAGTCCACCTGCCCGGAAAACACAAACACCGACAACGCCGCGGCGTTGCTGACGAAGTTCATGCTGCGCGCCACACCGCTGGCCTTGACCAGGTCGATGGGGTAGAGCAGCAGGCTGCTGACGGTCCAGAAGGCACCGGTGCCTGGACCTGCAATGCCGTCGTAGAAGCCCAGGCTGAAGCCCTGGGTCGATTGCCATTTCTTCTTGATCGGAGCATCGCTGTCCAGCGGCGCCTTGGGCGTGCCACCAAACAACAGGTACAGGCCGCAGGCAAAAACAATCACCGGCAGCATCTTGTTCAGCCACTCGGCGGGCAGGTAATGGGCGACCACCGCACCCACCAGTCCGCCCACCAGGGTGCCGACGATGGCGTGGGTCCACTGCCGTGGATGGAACAGCTTGCGGCGATAGAAGGTAAAGCTGGCGGTGGCCGAGCCGAAGGTCGAGCTGAGCTTGTTGGTGCCCAGCACCAGGTGGGGCGGCAATCCGGCGGTGAGCAGTGCCGGGGTGGTGAGCAGGCCGCCACCGCCGGCAATGGCGTCGATGAAGCCGGCGATAAAGGCTACGAAGGTGAGAATGGCGAGGGTGGTCAGGTCTACGCTGAGTTCGAAAGGCATGGGTTCGGCTTATTTCGGCGGGAAGCGCAAAGGGGGCTGCGCGAAAGACCGACATATTACCTGCAACCCAGGTCGCCACGCGACCGTGACCGACGCTATTGCACACTGGCCGCAGCCAGGGCCCCTTCGCCAAAGGGACCCGGCTGCAGTGGCCTAGGCCTTCTGCGGCCCGTTGCCGATCTGCCAGACAAAGGGTGGTTCGTTGCCGTTGACCACCCAGTCGCCGATGATCCGCGCCTTGTAGATCACCGGGTTGTGCGAGGACACGGTACGGGCATTGCGCCAATGGCGGTCGAGGGCCTTGCCCTGGCGGATGTCCGACGCCCCCAGAGCGTTGAACAACTGGGTGGTGGCCCGCTGGATCAGTTCGCTGACCACCACCTGGGCGGTGGCCGATTCGATTTCCGCGGCGACATTGGCTTCACGCTCCAGCGCCTCATCCCCGGCAAAGCGTGCCAGGTAGGCACGTTGCGCGGGCTCTGCGGCGCGCACGGCACTGGCTTCGGCGGCGTACACCCAGGCGGCGACTTCGCCGACCACCTGCTGCACCTGGGGGTCTTCGCTGACCCGCGGCGCATTGCCGTGGCTGTAGATGCGCTTGCGGCTGCGTACTTCATGGGCCACGTCGCGCAGCGCGGCGCGCCCGATCCCGGCCAGGGTGGCCAGCAGCACCAGTTGATAGAAGGCGGTCTGGTACTTGAAGCGGGTGGCGAAGTCGATGACGTTCTCGGCGTCGACCGCGGCATCGCGAAAGCGCGAAGTGCCGCTGCCCGTGGTGCGCTGGCCGAAGCCGTCCCAGTCATCGCTGTGCTCGATGCCCGGTTGGCGCGCACGCACGGCCGCGATTACATCGCCGCCGGTGTCGCTGCGCTGGGCGTAGACGTCGATCCAGTCAGAGAAAATGCTGCCGGTGCTGTAGAACTTCTCGCCATTGAGCTTCCAGGCGTCGCCGTCGGGCGAGACTTTGGTGACCACATCGCCAATCGCCACGTTGCCGATCTCGGTCCAGGCGCAACCGACGATGTCGCCCTCGACGAAACGCTTGAACCACAGGTCCCGTCCCGGACCCGGGGCGGCGTTGAGGCGGTCCTCGGCAAAGGCGAAGTGCCCGCGCAGGGCCTGCGGCACATTGGAATCGGCTTCAGCCAGCTCGATCAGCAGTTGGAACAGTTGCGGCAGGGACGCGCCACCGCCACCGTACTCCACCGGCACCCGCACTGCGCCGAACCCGGCCTGCTTCAGCCACTGGATCGGTTCATGGGGCAGGCTGCGGTTTTGCTCACGTTGTACCGCGCCGTCGGCGATCTGCTTGAAGATCGGGCGAAAGCGCGCGGCCAGGGCCTCGTAGTCGACGCCAATGGACAGCGGGTTGATTACCTGGTGTTCAGTCATGGGACGGTTCCTTGAATCGGCAGTTGAAGAGCAGGTGTCTGCCCAGACGTTTGCACACTCCATGCCGCAGTTGCAGGCCCCGGTTTTTCTGGGGCTGGCGCTGGCTGTCGGGCTGGTAACTGTTGCTCGGCCAACAGCGCTTCAACAAATCGCTGTCTTTCATGGGAAGTGGCCGGGGTTTGGTGCGGCATCCGTCGGGCCGCGAATGCCCCTCGCAAAACAGCGCCCGATGGCTGTACTCCGCCCGCTGCAGGCCATGGAGCCCGGGCCTGCAGGCGCAGCGCTGGCAACTGGCACGCTTGCTGCTCTGCTAGCCATACCTTCTCTAGTCCCGAGGACAAGCCAATGAGTCAGCAAGCCGTCAAATTTGCCTACTGGGTGCCCAACGTCAGCGGTGGGCTGGTGGTCAGCAAGATCGAACAACGCACCGACTGGGGCATCGACTACAACCGCAAGCTGGCGCAACTGGCCGAAGCCGCCGGCTTTGAATACGCCTTGACCCAGATCCGCTTCACTGCCGGTTACGGTGCCGAGTTCCAGCATGAATCCGTGGCGTTCAGCCATGCGCTGCTGGCCGCCACCAGCACGCTCAAAGTGATCGCGGCGATCCTGCCCGGGCCATGGAAGCCGGCGCTGGCGGCCAAGCAATTGGCGACTATCGACCAACTGACCAATGGCCGCATCGCGGTCAACATCGTCAGCGGCTGGTTCAAGGGTGAATTCCAGGCCATCGGCGAGCACTGGCTGGAACACGATGAGCGTTATCGCCGTTCCGAAGAGTTCATCCGCTCGCTGAAGGGCATCTGGTCCCAAGACAACTTCACCTTCAAGGGCGACTTCTACCGGTTCGACAACTACAGCCTCAAGCCCAAGCCCCTGGGCCAGCCGGAGGTCTTTCAGGGCGGCAGTTCACGGGCGGCGCGCGACATGGCGGCGCGGGTGTCGGACTGGTACTTCACCAACGGCAACACGCCGCAGGGGATCAAGGCCCAGGTCGACGACATTCGGGCCAAGGCCGCGCTGAACAACCATTCGGTAAAAGTCGGGGTCAATGCCTTTGTCATTGCCCGGGATACCGAGGAAGAGGCCCGCGCAGTACTGGCGCAGATCATCGACCAGGCCGACCCCGAGGCCGTCAACGCCTTTGGCGATGCGGCAAAGCAGGCCGGCAAGGCCTCACCGGAAGGCGAAGGTAACTGGGCCAAATCCACCTTCGAAGACCTGGTGCAGTACAACGACGGTTTCAAGACCAACCTGATCGGTACCCCGCAGCAGATCGCCGAGCGCATCGTCGAACTCAAGTCGGTGGGGGTGGACCTGGTGCTGGCGGGCTTCCTGCACTTCCAGGAAGAGGTGGAATACTTCGGCAAGCGGGTGTTGCCACTGGTGCGCGAGCTGGAAGCCAAGGCCGCGGCGCAACGCGAACAGGCCGCCTGATTCGCCGCGCGGGGCCGGCAGCGCCCCGCGCAGGCCTCGGTTACAACCCCAGCTCGCTGAGGCCCGGATGATCGTCCGGGCGCCGGCCCAAAGGCCAGTGGAACAGCCGTTCGCCGGCCTTGATCGGCAGGTCGTTGATGCAGGCGTAACGCTTGGCCATCAGGCCGTGCTCGTCGAACTCCCAGTTTTCATTGCCGTAGGAACGGAACCAGTTGCCGGAGTCGTCATGCCATTCATAGGCATAACGCACGGCGATGCGGTTATCGGCAAAGGCCCAGAGTTCCTTGATCAATCGGTAGTCCAGCTCCTTGGCCCATTTGCGGGTCAGGAAGGCCTTGGCCTGTGCGCGGTCATGGATGAACTCGGCGCGGTTGCGCCATTGGGTGTCCAGGGTATAAGCCAGGGACACGCGCTCGGGGTCGCGGGAGTTCCAGCCGTCTTCGGCCAGGCGAACCTTGTGCAGCGCCGACTCGCGGCTGAACGGGGGCAGGGGCGGACGAACTTCTGGGGCAGATGACATCGGGCGTCTCCAGTCATGGTTGCGTGCAGGGAGTGTTTACACCCTTGTCGCGCTGGCGCCAACTGCCGGCCCGACGCCACGGGTCGTCGGCAGCATCGATAGCGGCCGTGACGACCGCCACAAGACCCGAGCGGTCGCTTGGTGTAAGCTCGTCGGCTCTTTGGATTTCGAGCCACTGCGAGCCCTATGCCGTCGCTTTTCAAACGCTCCCTGCTGCCCAAACTGCGCAGCTTTCCGTTGACCGCCGATGCCGTCACCATTCTTTCCGGCGCCGCCGAGTTCCGCCGCTGCTTGCTGGAACAGATCGCCCAGGCTACCCAGCGCATCTATATCGTCGCGCTGTACCTGCAACAGGACGAAGCCGGGCAGGAAATCATGGATGCCCTGCACGCCGCCAAGGCTGCCCGCCCCGAGCTGGACGTGGTGGTGGTGGTTGATTGGCTCAGGGCCCAGCGCGGCCTGATCGGCGCCGGCAAGCAGCCGGGCAACTCGGCCTGGTATCAGGACATGACCCGTACCCACGCCAGCGAAGTGCCGGTGTACGGGGTGCCGGTGCAAACCCGAGAGCTGTTCGGCGTGTTGCACCTCAAGGGCTTTGTGATCGACGACTGCGTGATCTACAGCGGCGCGAGCCTGAACAACGTCTACCTGCACAAATTCGACAAATACCGTTTCGACCGTTACCACCTGTTGCGCAACCAGGCCCTGGCCGACTCCATGCAGCACCTGGTGCAGCACGGCCTGGTGGCCTCGCGTGCGGTGCATCGCCTGGACCTGCCCGGCCTGCCGACCACCCGCAGCCTGCGCAACGACATCGGCGACCTGCGCAGCCGCCTCAAGCACGCGGCCTATGACACCAGCGCCGGGAGCGTGACCAAGGGTGAATTGTCGGTCAGCCCGTTGCTCGGCGTGGGCAAAAACAACCCGCTGAGCCGGGTGATCTGCGAACTGATTGCCAGCGCCCAGCAGCAGCTGACCATCTGCACCCCGTATTTCAACCTGCCGTTGGCGGTCACCCGCGAGATCAACCGGGCCCTGGCCCGTGGGGTGAAGATAGACATCATCGTCGGCGACAAGACCGCCAACGACTTCTACATCCCGCCGAGCGAGCCGTTCAAGGTCATCGCCGCGCTGCCGTACCTCTACGAGATCAGCCTGCGCCGCTTTGCCAAGCGTCATCAGCGCGCGATCGACAGCGGCCAGCTCAACCTGCACCTGTGGCGCGACGGCGATAACACCTACCACCTCAAGGGCATGTGGATCGACCAGCGCTACACCTTGCTGACTGGCAACAACCTCAATCCGCGGGCCTTCCGTCTTGACCTGGAAAACGCCTTGCTGCTGGACGACCCCAAAGGCGAGCTGCTGGAACCGCGCCGAGTCGAACTGGAGGAAATCTTCCGTCACACCCGGCGCATCGAGCACTTCCAGAACCTGGAAAGCCTGGTCGACTACCCGGCGGCGGTGGGCAAGTTCCTGCGCCGGGTCAGCCGGGTACGGATCGAACGCCTGCTCTATCGCATCCTCTGATCCGGCCGGCGCCCGTGACCACAGCCTTGGGCTGCGGTCATGGGCGCTGCCCGGTCAAGCGGGCCGGGGCGGGGTCTTGCTGTCCGGCCACAGGGCCACCAGGATCAACAGCAGCGCTGCCATCAGGTACGGCAGCCGTGGCTCGACGGCATAGATCAGGGCGCCCGTCAGCGGTCCGATCACCGCCCCGAAACCTTGCGCCGCGCCAATCGAGCCGGCAGTAGCCCCTTGCTCCGACGCCTCCACGGCATTGGCGGCGAGGGCCGAGAACGAGGGGAAGATGCCGCCCATGCCCGCCGCCGCTACAAAATACGCCAGCCACAGGCCCCAGGCGCTGTCCACCAGCATGCTCCCGGCATAACCGCAGGCGGCGATCAGGGCGCCGACTCGGATCATCCGTAACGGCGGCCATTCCAGCTTGCGCACCACCAATTGCGCGCAAATCAGCGCCACGCCGACCATGGCCAGGGCGATGCCGGCGGCTTGCGCGGCGTCGGCCGGGTTCAGGCCGAGACGGTCAAGGGCATAAAAGCTGACGGTGATCTGCGACACCGACACACACAGCATCGCCACGAACGCCACCGCCATTGGCTGGCGCAGGCGTGGATCGGACAGGCGCACCGAACGTGGCGGCTGCTTGAGGTGCAGCTCCTGGCGCGGCAGCTTGAACAGCAGCACCAGGAAGGCAATCAGCGGCAACAGGGCCATGGCATACAGCGGCAGGCTCAGGCTGACCCTGGCCAGCATCGCGGCAAACGCCGGCCCCAGGACCAGGCCCACGGCATTGGCGGCACCCAGGGTGGCCATGGCGCGGGCACGGTGCTCGGGTTCGACGTTATCGGCGATCAGGGCGAAACCGCCCACCGGCACCGCGGCATAAAACACCCCGACCAGGCCACGCCCGAGCATCAGCCCGAGAAAGGCCAGCCACATGCTTGGCAGCACCCGCAGGGAGACGTCGATAAACAGGCACAAGGCCCAGTAGGCGAGGGTGAAGCCGGCCGTGCCGACCAACAGCACCCGACGCCGGCCAAAGCGATCGCTGGCCGCGCCCCAGGGCCGGGCCAGAAGCACCCAGATCACCCCGGACACGGTCACGGCGGCGCCGGCCTGCCAGGTGGCCAGTGCCAGCTCGCGCGACAGCGGGCCAATCAGGGAAACGAACGCCATCATCGACATGGTGCAGGCCATGTACGCGATCATCAGTGGGAACAGTTTGAACGGGGTGGCGGTCAGCGGCTGAGTGGTGGTGGCCGTTGAACTGGGCATAAAAAATCATCCATGAGGGGCGGGCGTTTCGCGGCCTTATACAAGCAGCGGGCGAAGGCTCAGGGTTATTGGCGCGGCTGATGGTAGCCCGACAGGGCGCGGGCGGGTACAGGCGAGTGTGTGCAGATGCTTGGCAATGGCGCGGGCAAAGCTGCCGCCGCAGGCATGGGCTGCCTGCGCGACAGGGGCCGCAGAGCCCGGGGCAGGGCCTGCGGCAGCGACAGCCGGGGTCAGTTCAGGCCCAGTTTGCCGCGCAGGGTCGACAGGTCTTCAGCCAGGGTGTTGACCGGGCCGACCAGCGCCTTGCGATCGTTTTCCTTGACCTTGTCATAGGTCTGGAAGCCACCGTCGGCGGTTTTGTACTTGGCCAGGATCTTGTTCACCGTGGCGAAGTTCTTGTCGACCTTGGCCACGAAGGCCTTGTCCTGCTTCTCTATCTGCGGACGGAACAGGTCGACGATTTTTTTCGCGCCGTCGATGTTGCCCTGGAAGTCATACAGGTCGGTGTGGCTGTAGCGGTCTTCTTCACCCGAGATCTTGGTCGCGGCCACTTCTTCAAGCAGGGCGGCGGCGCCACCCACGACTTTTTCCGGAGGGAAGGTCAGGCCGGCGACGCGGGTCTGCAGGTCCTTGACGTCCTTGTTCAGGCCGTCGGCCAGCTCATCCAGGCCCTGGGTGCTGTTTTCCGAGAACAGTGAGTACTCCAGGCGGTGGAACCCGGTGAAGTCCTCGGCCTTGACGCCTTTCTCGTGGTCGTCGACCCGGGAGTCGATGGACGCATCGAGGTCACTGAACAGCTCGGCAATCGGCTCGATCGACTCGTAGTACACGCGGGTCGGGGCATAGAGCTTCTTGGCGGTGGCCAGGTCGCCTTTTTTCACCGCGTCGGTGAATTGCTGGGTGTGGCTGGCGAGCTCGTCGAGCTGCTCGGTGACGTAGATCTTGTAGTCGGAAATCGGCCCCACCAGTTCCAGCGGCGACGTGGCGGCAAAAGCCGAAAGCGGAACATGGAGCAAGCCAAGGGTCAGCAACACAGCAAGAGGCGACTTTTTCATGGGACGTTTCCGTGGGGGGTGGGTTGTTTCAAGCAGAGGTTTTGGGTTGGGTGGCGTTGAGCAATGTGCGACCGATAAAGTCCTGGTCGCCGGTCACACCCGGCAGGGTGAAGAAATAACCGCCGCCGACCGGCTTGAGGTATTCCTCCAGGGGCTCGCCGTTGAGCCGGGTCTGGACCGCAATGAAGCCTTGCTCCAGGTCAGCCTGGTAGCAGATGAACAGCAGCCCCATATCCAGCTGACCGTTCTTGTTGACGCCGTTGGAGTAGTTGAACGGGCGGCGCAGGATCAGGTTTTTTTCGGTTTGCGCGGTGCGCGGATTGGCCAGGCGAATGTGTGCATCGAGCTTGGTCAACTTGCCGTGGGGGTCCTGCTGGTAGTCGGGGACCTGGGTTTCGTGCTGGCCGCCCATGGGCGCGCCGGTGGTCTTGATCCGGCCGATGATGCTTTCCTGCTCCTGCAGCGGCGTGCGGTCCCAGCGCTCGACAAAGTTGCGGATGATGCGCACCGCCTGATAGCTGCCGTGGGCGGCCCAGGCCGGCTCGTCGCTGCCCGGCTGGACCCACACCAGCCGCGTCATGGCGCTCTGGTCGTTGGAATCGGGGTTGGCCGAACCGTCGCGAAAGCCCAGGAAATTGCGGGCGCTCTGCGCCGGTTCGCCGGCACGGACCGGGGCCTGGGGCGGCACGCTGCCTTCCTGTTTCCAGCGCACCAGCAACAGGTCCGGCAGGTTTTTCACGATGTCGCGCAGGGCGTGAATGTTGGTGTCGGTGGTGTTGGAGCAGAACTGCAGGCTCAAGTCGCCATGGCAGCAGTCGGCTTCCAGGGCGTCGTTGGGAAAGCCGACCATGCGGATCAGGCGCTTGGGCTTGGCGTCGCCCAGGCCGAAGCGCTCATCGAACAACGACTCGCCGACCGAGACGGTGATAGTCAGGTTGTCCGGGGTCACCACCGGGCCCAGGATGCCGGAGTCGGGCGGTGGCAGTTTCGGGTCGATCTCGGCCACCGGGCCGCCACGCATCAGGAAGCTGATGCGTTCGTTGAGAGTACGGAACAGGCGCTCCAGGTCTTCGCGGTCGCTGGCCAGGACGTCGAACGACACCAGCATGCCGGCTGCCGGGCGCGGGGTGACGATGCCGCTCTGGTGCTGACCGTGGAAGTCGTGGCGGTCCTGGGTCTTGTCGCTGCTCGGCGCCTCGGTGACCTGGGCCGGTGTGCTGGCGGCCATCGCCGGGCAGCTCAGGGCCGAGCCGGCCAGGGCGACGCCGGCGGCGCCCATGCCCAGCAGCACGCGGCGACGCTGAGCGGAAAATGACGGTTGCTGCTGATCTGAATCGTTCATTTCACAAAGTCTTCTGCTTACAGGCCGGACAGGCCAAGGGCGGGATCGATGGCATCCAGTGCGTCGGCCAGTTGCTTGGCCTGGTCGGCAATCTGCTGGCGCTGAGTGGCATTGACGCTGTCGTAGGTGCGGTAGCCGTCGCCTGCGCGCAAGGCGGCGAACTGAGCCTCCAGGCCGCTGATGGCGGTGTCGATTGGCGGCAACAGCTCGGCGGCGGCCTTGCTCAACAAGGGCCGCAACAGGTCGATGACCTTGCGCGTGGTTTGCAGGTTGCTGGCAAAGCCATTGAGGTCGCTGTGGCTGTAGCGTTCCTCTTCACCGCTGACCGCGCGCACTTCAGCCAGGCTGCGCACGTTGCGGGCGACCACGCTGACCAGTTGCTCAGGTGGCAATGACTGGGCCAGCAGTTGCTGCTTGAGGCTGCTGACATCGTCGAGCAGGCGCTGGGCCACGGGTGCCATGCCGCTCAGGCCGCGTTGCTGGAACAGGGCGTATTCGAGGCGGTGGAAGCCCTGGAATTGCGGGTCCTGCTCGCGCTTTTCAAAGTAGTCGGCGCGGGCATTGATCGCGTTGTCCAACTCGGCCAGGCGTTGCGCAGCCGGGGCCAGGCGCTGGTAGGCCGCACGGGCCGGCAGGTACAAGGCCTGGGCCTGTTGCAGGTCGCCTGCGGCCACGGCTTGCTGCAGGGCGGCGACCGCCTTGATCAGGGCGCTGCTCTGGCTGCTGAGGTAGACCCGGAACTCCGAGAGCGGGCCGATAAAGGCCACCATCGACGGGCGCGCCTTGGCATTGGCGTCGGACTCCGCCGTCGGCGTCACGTGCAGGGTGCCGCGCGGGTTGCTCAGCAGGCCGCAGGTGATGGCGTAGTCGCCGGGCAGCAGGTTGGCGTTGATCACCTGGCTCAGGCC
This sequence comes from Pseudomonas sp. QD4, assembly GCF_049199125.1. NCBI lineage: Bacteria > Pseudomonadati > Pseudomonadota > Gammaproteobacteria > Pseudomonadales > Pseudomonadaceae > Pseudomonas > Pseudomonas sp. QD4. Next base: position 847,519 of record NZ_JBLZOM010000001.1, on the reverse strand, counting down.
CGGGGCGATGTTCTCGCGCTCTTCGACCACCAGCACGCCGTCGAGGATTTCCCATTCCACGGCACGTTCGGAGCGGTTGACGATCCGGAAGCTCGCTCGCCCGGCCGGCACGCTCAGGGCGTTGGGCTCGCAGCTGTGGGGGTGGATGGAGACAGTGATTTCACCCTGGTTCTGGTTGCTCTGGCGCTTGCTGGCCGCGAGCTGCGAGGCGTAGTAGAACAACCCGCCGGCGGCGATCATCACGATTACCGAACCGGCTACCGCCCAACGCAGAGCGCGGGGGGGCGAGACCTGTGGGGATGCTTGCTGGGTCATGGAGAGCCTTACTGACTGGAAACGGAAGACGAGGAACTGGCCGGTTTGGCGGGCGGGGCGCTGGGCAGGAAGAACAGCACCAGGGTCACCACCAGGTACAGCAGGTAGGCGCCCAGGGTGCTGATGGTCGGTGCATCCTGGTAGCCGAACATGCCGGCCAGGACCGAGCCCAGCGGGCCATCCATCGGCAGGCTGGCGCTGAAGTCGAAGAGCACGGTTTGCAGGTGGTTCCAGACGCCTGCTTCATGCAGGGCCTGCACCGAGTTGGCGAGGATCCCGGCGGCGACCACCAGGATAAACAGCCCGGTCCAGCGGAAGAACGCGCCGAGGTTCAGGCGCATGCTGCCGGTGTAGATCAGGAAGCCGACGATAATCGCCAGGATCAGGCCGAGCAGGGCGCCTATGGGGGCGGCAGGGCCTTCGCTCTGCTGGAACACTGCGAGCAGGAAGAACACAGTCTCCAGGCCTTCGCGGGCCACGGCGAAAAACACCATGGCGATCAGCGCGGTGACCTGGTGCTTGGAGCCCGCCAGAGCGTGGTCCAGGGACACATGCAGCGAATGCTTGATGGAGCGCGCCACCTTGCGCATCCAGAACACCATGGAACTGAGGATGCCTACCGCAACCAGCCCGACCACGCCTTCGAACAGTTCCTGCTGCTTTTGCGGGAATTCCGCGCTCATCAACTCCAGGCCGCCGCCGACCAGCAGGGCCAGGGCCGCGGCGAGGAAGACGCCGATCCACACTGCGGGCATCCACTGGCCACGGCCGGTCTGCTTCAGGTAGCTGGCGATGATGCCAACGATAAGCGCGGCTTCAATGCCTTCGCGCAGCATGATCAAAAAGGGAACGAGCATTCAGCACCGGCGGGGAAGGAGTCAGGGGTTCAATTTGTAACATAATGATACTCATTGCTGAATGACTATTATTGCCATCTCCTGAACATGGGCTGAACGGGACTCGTTTACAAACAGCCAGGCCCTGCCTATGACGGCGTGGCGTTGAATCTGAATGAAATTGCCGTTCGTCGCCCACAACGCGCCCGGGTTCCGGGCGCGGCAGGCGAGGCGTGGATTGATCGCGGGGGAGGATGCAGAAGGCCGGTTTAGAGCGCCAGGAATGGTCTAGCCGAGGTTCTGCTCGGTCAGGCGTTGCACCGCCAGGCGGCGGTAGTGGGACGGGGTCATGCCCTTGAGCTGCTGGAAACGCCGATTGAAGTTGGAGATGTTGTTGAAGCCGGATTCGAAACACACATCGGTCACCGGCTTGTCGCCGTCGGCCAGCAACTCGCAGGATTTGCTGATCCGCAGGCGATTGACGAACTCGACGAAGCAACGCCCGGTGGCCTGCTTGAACACCCGGGAGAAATAGGTGGGTTTCATGCCCAGGTAGTCGGCGACTTCTTCCAGCGGCAGTTCCCGGGCGTAGTGAGTAAAGATGTAGTCCACCGCACGGTTGGTGCGATCCACATTGTGTTCGTCGGCCAGTTGCACGTTGGTTGCGCCGGACAGCAACTGAAAGTCGTCACTGGCCGCCAGCAGCTCCAGCAGAATGAAAAAGTGCCCCAGGCGCGTGACACCGCTGGAGTCGGCGATGCGCTGCATCAGGTTCATGGCCTGGGCAATGGTGCGCTTGCAGCGGAACTCGATGCCGTATTGCGCGCGCTCCAGCAGCGGTGCGAGGTTTTTCAGCTCGGCGAAAACCTGGTAGCCGCTTTCGAACAACTCGTCGGTGAAGTTCACCAGCATGTCGCGCTTGGGCACCACTTCATCCTCGGCCACCTGGCTGATCCAGTTATGGGGCAGGTTGGGGCCGGTAAGGAACAGGGATTCGGGGTAGAAGTTGCCGATGTAGTCACCGATGAACACCTTGCCCGAGCTGGCGACGATCAGGTGCAGCTCGTATTCCTTGTGAAAGTGCCAGCGCACCAGGGGGCAGGGAAAACCGTGCTGGCGATAGATGACCGACAGGCCGTTGTGGTCGTCCATCAACTCGTAGGAAGGGTCGGTGATTTTCGCGGATCGGCTCATGGCGCAGGGCTTTTCTTGTTGTTGGCTCGACGGATAATGCCCTCTGCCATCTCCTGGCACCAGTGCCTGCGGCAGCGGCTACTGAGTCGGGATGCGATTTTTGGCTTCGATCCACTGGGCCATGTACTGGGTACTTTTATGGTGATGGTGGCGCAGCATGGCGCCGGTAAAGTTGTCGCGGCGCAGTTGGGCCAGGTTGGCCCGGCATTCGGCCAGGCGCTGGATCAGGGCCGGGCCGTGCACTGGCTGGCGGTAGCGGGCGGCGAGCAGTTGCTGGCCCCGTTGCTGGGCCTGGTGCCAGGCTGCCGGGTCTTGGTACAGGCTGACTGCCGCCGCTGCCAGGGCCGTGGCCGATTGCGCGATGACTCCCGGCCAGGGTTCGTCGGCGTGCATGGCTTCGGCGCCGACCGGGGTGGTAATGCTCGGCGTACCGCAGAGCATCGCATCCACCAGCTTGCCCTTGATCCCGGCCCCGAACCGCAGGGGCGCCAGGCAGATGCGCGCGGCACTCATCACCTGCAACGCGTCCTCGGCCCAGTTCATGATGTGAAAGCCTTGCCCCGGGTTATGCAGTGCCGCCGCCTTGGGCGGGGTGTAGGCGCCATATAGATGCAGCTGGGCGCCGGGCAATTGCTGGCGGATCAGCGGCCACAGGCTGTTCTTCATCCACAGCACCGCATCCCAGTTCGGCGCGTGGCGAAAGTTGCCGATGCTGAGAAAGTGCGCGCGCTCCTCATAAGGCACAAAGCGCTCAGGCATCTGCTCCAGCATCAGCGGGCACCAGTGCAGCAGGGCTGGCGGCAACTTGAAGTGCTCGACCAGCAACTGAATCTCAAACTCGGAAATCATCAGGTTCAGGTCGCAGCGATAGATCGCGGCAATCTCGCGCTTGGCCAGGTCGGTCTCGGCCATGTTCTCGAATTCTTCCCGCAGCGCCGGGGCGAACAGGGCGCTGAAATCGTCGCTGTCAGTGCTGTCTTTCAGGCGCTGTTTGAGCCGGTCGTGGCGCGCGTGGCGCAGGCTCTGCAGGTCGGAGGTCTCCAGTACGCGCAAGGCGTTCGGGCAATGCTGCTCAACGCGCCAGCCGAACTGCTCCTCCATCATGAACTGATCGAACAGCACGATATCCGGCGCCAGCTCGGCGACAAAACGGTCGAAGCTGCTGTTGTTGAGCTCGATCGGGCATTCGCGAATGCCCAGGGCCGCCAGGTTTTCCTTGTGTTCACCTTCATTGGCCGGGCTGCTGAAGGTGATGTCCCAGCCCTGTTCGAGGAAGGTCTGGAGGATCTGCATCATGTGTCCACCCGCAGCGGAGGAACGGGGCTCAGGCCAGACGTAACCAATGATCAGGACTTTGGTTGCGGCGGTCGGACTCATGAGCGGGTATTCCTGGCAGGCGTGGGGGGAAATCGGGGCGCAATTAAACCACAGCTGGGCGTCAGCGCCGCGATCAACGCAGCGCCGTCAGCTTGGCTCGGGCGGGAAGGGCAGGGTCAGCCTGGGTCGGCAGGCGCAGCCATCAGGCGAGGATGGAACGCACCTTGTCACGCAATTGGTCGATGGAGAACGGCTTGCCGATAACCGACATGCCGGGCGGCACTTCGATGTTTTCGGCATAACCGCTGGCAAACAGAATCGGCAGGCTCGGGCGCAGTTCCCGGGCGCGTGCGGCCAATTGCTTGCCGTCCATGCCGGGCAGGCCGACGTCGGTCATCAGCAGGTCGATGGTCAGGCTGGTGTCTTCGAGCAGCACCAGAGCGGCCTCGCTGCCGTCGGCTTCCAGTACCTTGAACTCAAGCTCTTCGAGCACGTCGACGATCAGCATGCGCACGATGGTGTCGTCTTCGACTACAAGGATGGTGGAAGCGATGCTGGACATAAAAGGACACTCTCGGAAAATTGAAATCGGTAGGCCGGGGCCGGAAAATCGCGGCCTCTTGCATCAGTAAGTCGCGACTGATCACAAGTTCCCGAAGCTGTACAAAAAACCTTTGCTGTACAACCGGCGCCCAGAATAACTGCTCTTGCGCCGGCAGGGCAGTGCGCAACGAAAAATTGCCGGGCAAAACTCGCAGAAAAATAGCTCCAGGGGCCCTTTGTGGGGCAAACTCCGTGTTTTTTTACACTTCACCAAGGCCAAATCATGATCCGTCCGTCTTCGGTTGATGAACAGAGTTTTCGCAAACTCCTGAGTCGCAACATCTCCCTGCCATTGGGCGTCGGGGTGTTGAGCGCGGTTTTTTTCGTGTCCCTGATTACCTACCTGTTGTCGGTGATCCAGTGGGTCGAGCACACCGACCGGGTGATCAATAACGTCAACGAGGCCTCGAAGCTGACCGTTGACCTGGAAACCGGCATGCGCGGGTTCCTGATCACCGGTGACGAGCGTTTCCTCGACCCCTACGAGGTGGCCAAGCCGCGGATCATCGATGAGCTGCAAAGCCTGCAGCAACTGGTGGCGGACAACCCGCAGCAAGTCGACCGCTTCCGCCGCCTGGAAGCCTTGCAGGTCGAGTGGAATAATTACGCCCAGGGCATGATCGACCTGCAGCGTCAGAGCGGTGACTATCGCGGTGCGGTGAAGGCCGGACGGGGCAAGCGCCTGACCGATGAAATCCGCAAGGAATACGACGAAGCCGTGGCCATGGAGCAGCAACTGCGGATGGCGCGCAATGAAGATGTGCGGCGCACCACCATTCTCAGCGTGACCCTGTACCTGGTGTTTGTCCTGGGCCTGAGCGGGTTGCTGGCCTACATCGGCCGGCGTGACTTGATGGCCCTGTCGAAAAGCTACAGCGACAACCTCGAGTCCCAGCAAAGAAGCGCCCGGCGCCTTGAGCAGCAGGCCTGGCTGCGCAATGGCCAGACCGAGCTGGCCGAGCAGGTCCTGGGGCAACTGACCCTGAACCTGCTGGGGCGCAATATCCTGCAGTTCTGCGCGCAATACCTGGGCTCGCCGGTGGCGGCTCTTTATGTGCGTGAAGAGCACGGCGGCCTGAAACGGGTGGCGAGCTACGGCTTTTCCCGGGAGCAGGAACAGCAGGAGCAGTCGATCTACAGCGGCGAGGGCATCGTTGGCCAGGCCGCCCAGGAAAACCGCCTGATCCGCCTGGACGAAGTGCCGGTGGACTACTTCAAAGTCAGCTCCGGCCTCGGCGACGGCGCGCCACGCAGCGTGCTGGTGGTGCCGACCAGCAACGACGAGCGGGTCAACGGTGTGATCGAGCTGGGCTTCTTGCGGGCCTTGACCGATCGCGATATCGAATTGCTCGAGTTGATCGCCGACAACATCGGCACCTCCATCGAGGCTGCGCGCTATCGCCAGCGCCTGCAGGAAGTCCTGGCCGAAACCCAGCAGCTCAACGAAGAGCTGCAGGTGCAGCAGGAAGAGTTGAAAACCGCCAACGAGGAACTGGAAGAGCAGTCGCGGATCCTCAAGGAGTCCCAGGTCCACCTGGAAACCCAGCAAGTGGAGCTGGAGCAGACGAACGAGCAGTTGGCCGAACAGGCGCAGACCCTGGCCGAGCAGCGCGATGCCATGGACCGCAAGAACAACGAGCTGAACCAGGTGCAGATCCAGCTCGAAGAGCGTGCCGACGAGTTGCAGCGCTCCAGCAAGTACAAGTCCGAATTCCTCGCCAACATGTCCCACGAGCTGCGCACGCCGCTCAACAGTTCGCTGATCCTGGCCAAGCTGCTGGCGGAGAACCCCCAGGAAAACCTCAGCGCCGAGCAGGTCAAGTTCGCCGAGTCGATCTATTCGGCCGGTAACGACTTGCTGAACCTGATCAACGACATCCTGGATATTTCCAAGGTCGAAGCCGGCAAATTGGAGATGCGCCCGGAACACGTCAGCGTGCCGCGCCTGGTCGAAGGCCTGCGCGGAATGTTCCAGCCGCTGACCTTGGACAAGGGCCTGGCGTTCGAGGTCGAGGTGCAGCCCGGCACGCCGCAGATGCTGTTCACCGACCGCCAGCGCGTCGAACAGATTCTCAAGAACCTGCTGTCGAACGCGGTGAAATTCACCGAAAAAGGCCAGGTCAGCCTCACGGTCTCGCGCCAGCCGGGTGTCGGGATTGCCTTTACCGTGCGTGATTCCGGGATCGGCATCGCCCAGGATCAGCAGCAGAGCATTTTCGAAGCCTTCCGCCAGGCCGACGGCACCACTAACCGGCGTTACGGCGGCACCGGCCTGGGCCTGTCGATTTCCCGCGATCTGGCGGCCTTGCTCGGCGGCTCGATCACGGTCAGCAGCGAGCCAGGGCAGGGCAGTATCTTCACCCTGGAATTGCCTGAGCAGTACATCGAGCAGGCCGAAGGCAGCCCATTGCCCGAGACGCCGACGGTGGTGGTCAGCACCACGCCGTTCACGCCACGGCCGGCCCCGGCGCCGCTGCCGGAGGTGGTTGAAGTGCCGATCGCGCGTTTTGCCGATGACCGCGACAAGGCTCCTTTTGCCACGCGCTGCATCCTGGTGGTGGAAGACGAGCCCAATTTTGCGCACATCCTCTATGACCTGGCCCATGAGCTGGGCTATCACTGCCTGGTGGCCCACGGCGCCGATGAAGGCTACAGCCTGGCGGCGCAGTTCATCCCCGACGCGATCCTGCTTGACATGCGCCTGCCAGACCATTCCGGGCTGACGGTGCTGCAGCGCCTCAAGGAGCACGCCGAGACCCGGCACATCCCGGTGCACGTGATTTCGGTGGAAGATCGAGTCGAGGCCGCCATGCACATGGGCGCCGTTGGCTATGCAGTCAAGCCCACCACCCGTGAAGAGCTCAAGGACGTGTTCGCGCGCCTGGAAGCCAAGCTGACGCAGAAGGTCAAGCGCGTGCTGCTGGTGGAAGACGACGACCTGCAACGCGACAGCATCGCCCGCCTGATCGGTGACGACGACATCGAAATCACCGCCGTCGGCCTGGCCCAGGAAGCCCTGGACCTGCTGCGCCAGAACATCTACGACTGCATGATCATCGACCTGAAACTGCCGGACATGCTGGGCAACGATCTGCTCAAGCGCATGTCCACCGAAGACATCTGCTCGTTCCCGCCGGTGATCGTCTACACCGGTCGCAACCTGACCCGGGACGAAGAGGCCGAACTGCGCAAGTACTCGCGCTCGATCATCATCAAGGGCGCCCGCTCGCCGGAGCGCCTGCTGGATGAAGTGACGCTTTTTCTGCACAAAGTCGAATCCCAGCTGTCCCATGAACGACAGAAGATGCTCAAGACCGCCCGCAGCCGCGATCGGGTCTTCGAGGGGCGCAAGATCCTGCTGGTGGACGATGACGTGCGCAACATCTTCGCCCTCACCAGTGCCCTGGAGCAGAAAGGCGCGGTCGTGGTGATTGGCCGTAACGGCCATGAAGCGATCGCTAAATTGAATGAAGTCGAGGACATCGACCTGGTGCTGATGGACGTGATGATGCCGGAGATGGATGGCTATGAAGCCACGATCGAGATCCGCAAAGACCCGCGCTGGCGCAAGCTGCCGATCATCGCAGTGACCGCCAAGGCCATGAAGGACGACCAGGAACGTTGCCTGCAGGCCGGTTCCAACGACTACCTGGCCAAGCCGATCGACCTGGATCGCTTGTTCTCGCTCATTCGAGTCTGGTTACCCAAGATGGAAAGAATCTAGTGGAGCGCAATACCGAAATCGAACTGCGTTTGTTGATCGAAGCTATTTATCTCAAATACAGCTACGACTTTCGCGACTACTCCGGCGCTTCGATCAAGCGCCGGGTCAACCATGCCTTGCGCCAGTTCGAATGCAAGACCATATCGGCCCTGCAGGAACGGGTGCTGCACGACCCGACGGCGTTCATGCAACTGCTGCAGTTCCTGACGATTCCGGTCAGCGAGATGTTCCGCGACCCGTCGCATTTTCTGGCGATCCGCCAGGAAGTGGTGCCGCTGCTCAAGACCTACCCCTCGATCAAGATCTGGATCGCCGGCTGCAGCACCGGTGAAGAGGTGTATTCCATGGCCATCCTGCTGCGCGAGGAAGGCTTGCTGGAACGCACCATCATCTACGCCACGGACATCAACCCCAGCTCGCTGGAAAAGGCCAAGCAGGGGATTTTCTCCCTGGAGAATATCCGCGCCTACACCCACAACTATCAGCAGGCCGGTGGCCAGCGCTCGTTTGCCGATTACTACACGGCGGCCTACGACTACGCGATTTTCGACAAGACCCTGCGCGAGAACGTGACCTTTGCCGACCACAGCCTGGCCACGGACAGCGTGTTCTCCGAAACGCAATTGATTTCTTGTCGTAACGTATTGATTTACTTCAATAAAAAGTTGCAGGATCGGGCGTTTGGGTTGTTTCATGAGTCCCTGTGCCATCGTGGCTTCCTGGTACTGGGCAGCAAGGAAACCCTGGATTTCTCCGCCTACGGCAAGCATTTCGAACCCCTGGTCAAACAAGAACGGATCTACCGCAAGTTATGAGCCACGGTGTTATCGAACCTGAAACCCTGCCTCGGGTCGAGGCTGTAGTCGTCGGCGCCTCGGCGGGCGGCGTCGAGGCGCTGTTGAGCATCTTTGGCGAGCTGCCACGGGGCTTTGAGCTGCCGATCATTGTCGTGCTGCACCTGCCGGACGAGCGCCGCAGCCAGTTGGCCGAGGTCTTTGCCAAGCGCGTCGCGCTGCCGGTCAAGGAGGCCGAGGACAAGGAGTCGGTGACCCCCGGCACCCTGTACTTCGCCGCGCCCGGTTATCACCTGTCGGTGGAGCAGGATCGCAGCCTGTCCCTGAGCCTGGAGGCGCGCCTGCATTACTCGCGCCCGGCCATCGATTATCTGTTCGAGTCCGCGGCCGATGCCTATGGGCCCAGGCTTGCGGCAATGCTCCTGACCGGGGCCAATCAGGATGGCGCCCGGGGCCTGGCCCAGGTCAAGCGGCGCGGCGGCCTGACCGTGGTCCAGGACCCGCAGGAAGCCCAGGTCGCGACCATGCCGGACGCGGCGCTGGCCCTGCACCAACCGGACTATATTCTCCCTTTGCGCGGCATCAGCCGTCTGCTAGTCGAGCTGGAACGAATCGCATGTTAAGTACCCTTCAAGCCAAGCTGCTGATCGTCGACGATCTGCCGGAGAACCTGCTGGCCCTCGAAGCGCTGATCAAGCGCGAAGACCGCACCGTGTACAAGGCGCTGTCGGCTGACGAAGCGCTGTCGCTGCTGCTGCAGCATGAGTTCGCCATGGCCATCCTCGACGTGCAGATGCCCGGGATGAACGGATTTGAACTGGCCGAATTGATGCGCGGCACCGAAAAGACCAAGAACATCCCTATCGTGTTTGTCAGCGCCGCTGGGCGCGAGCTCAATTACGCCTTCAAGGGCTATGAGAGCGGGGCCGTGGACTTTCTGCACAAGCCGCTGGATATCCATGCGGTGAAGAGCAAGGTCAATGTGTTCGTCGACCTGTATCGCCAGAGCAAGGCCATGAAGCAGCAGGTCGAGGCCCTGGAACAGAGCCGGCGCGAGCAGGAAGTGCTGCTCAAGAAGTTGCAGGCGACCCAGAACGAACTGGAGCAGGCGGTGCGCATGCGCGATGACTTCATGTCGATCGTGGCCCATGAAGTGCGCACGCCCCTCAACGGCCTGATTCTCGAAACCCAACTGCGCAAGATGCACCTGGCCCGGGACAACGCCGCCGCGTTCACCCTGGACAAGATGCACGCCATGGTCGACCGAGATGAGCGCCAGATCAAAAGCCTGATTCGCCTGATCGAAGACATGCTCGACATCTCGCGCATCCGCACCGGTAAGCTGTCGATCCGCCCCAGCCGCTTTGATCTGTGCCAATTGGTCCGGGGCCTGCTGGAAAACTTCGCGCCCCAGGTCCATGCCGCCGAGTCGTCGGTGAGCCTGAGCGCCGAGGACAGCGTTGAAGGCGAGTGGGATGAGTTCCGCATCGAGCAAGTCATTTCCAACCTGCTGACCAATGCCCTGCGCTACGGCGCCAAGAGCCCGATCGAAGTGCGGGTCTACCGCCAGGACGGCGAGGCGCGGGTGGAGGTGCGTGATCACGGGATTGGCATCAGCGAAGACAACCAGAAGCGGATTTTCCAGCAGTTCGAGCGGGTTTCCGGCAGCCCGGTGGCCGCCGGCCTGGGCCTGGGATTGTTCATTTCAGAGCAGATCGTCGCCGCTCACGGCGGCTCCATCACCGTCCAGAGCCAGATCGGCGAAGGCGCGCTGTTTCGCGTGAGCCTGCCGCTTGGGGAAAACCACTAAACTCGACGCAACCTCTGCGTGACCCAGTGGTCGTATCAGCAGCAATTGACCGAACAAAGGCGCCCCATGAGTGAAGATGCACAAGACGTCGTATTGATCGTCGAAGATGAACCGGTGATTTTGATGTTGCTCGCTGACTACCTGTCCGGCCTGGGTTACCGGGTCCTGCAGGCAGAAAACGGCGAACAGGCGTTCGAGATCCTTGCCAGCAAACCGCACCTGGACGTGATGATCACGGATTACCGTCTGCCTGGCGGGATTACCGGGGTGATGATTGCCGAGCCGGCAGTCAAGCTGCGCCCGGACCTGAAGGTGATTTTTATCAGCGGCTATCCGACCGAGATTCTTGAATCCGGCAGCCCGATCGCCAAGACCGCGCCGATCCTTGCCAAGCCGTTCGACCTCAACAGCTTGCAGGAACAGATCCAGGAACTGCTCGCCTGAGCGCCGGCCTGATGCCTTTGGGCATCAGGCCTTGATCATTTCCCGGACCTTGGCGGTCAGCAGGTCGAAAGTGAAGGGTTTGGTGATCATCTGCATCCCCGGGTCGAGGAAGCCGCCACGCACCGCCGCGTGTTCGGCATAACCGGTGATGAACAGAACCTTGAGCTCCGGGCGGATCTGCCGCCCGATCTCCGCCAGTTGCCGGCCGTTCATGCCGGGCAGGCCCACGTCACTGATCAGCAGATCGATGCGTTGGCCCGAGTCGAGAATCGGCATCGCCCCGACGGCATCGCCGGCTTCGACAAAGTTGTAACCCAACTCGCTCAATACCGCGCTGACCAGCACCCGGACGGCCGTGTCGTCTTCGACAATCAGCACCGTCTCGCCGTTCTGCGCATAGGGCAATAGTTGTGGTGCCAGGTGTTCGTCCTGTTGCACGTCGCCACTGAAACGCGGCAGGAACAGGCTGACTTCGGTGCCCCGGCCCAGGGCGCTGGTGATGCTGACATGGCCGTGGGACTGCTTGCTGAAGCCGTAGATCATCGACAGGCCCAGGCCAGTGCCCTGGCCGATCGGCTTGGTGGTGAAAAATGGATCGAACACCCGGTTGATGATGCTTTCCGGCATGCCGCAGCCGTTGTCGCTGACGCGCAGGACCACGTAGTCGCCGGGTTCCAGGTTGTCATGGGCCTGGGTGAAGTCGTGGTCCAGATGCTGGTTGAACGTCTCGACCAAGAGCCGCCCGCCATTGGGCATGGCATCGCGGGCGTTGAGCACCAGGTTGAGCAGGGCGCTTTCCAGTTGATTGGGGTCGGCTTCGGCGACCCACAGCGTGGGGTTGAGCTGCATCTCCAACTGCGTGCTTTCACTCAGGCTGCGGTGCAGCAGCTCACCCATGGACGTCACCAGGGTGTTCATCTCCACCGGTTTGGAGTCCAGGGACTGGCGCCGCGAAAAGGCCAGCAGCCGGTGAGTCAGGCCCGCGGCGCGGTTGGCGGAGGTCACGCCGAGGTCGATCAGGCTGTCCAGGTCTTCGGTGCGGCCCCGGGCCAGGCGCCGTCGCAGCAGCTCCAGGCTGCCGATGATGCCGGTCAGCATGTTGTTGAAGTCATGGGCAATGCCCCCGGTCAGTTGCCCGACCGCTTCCATTTTCTGGGATTGCCGCAGGGCCTCTTCGTTGTGCCGCAGCTGCGCGGTGCGCTCCTCGACCTGCTGCTCCAGGGTTTCCAGGGTGCTTTGCAGGCGCAGTTCGCTCTGGCTGAGGTCGATCAGCCGATCCCGCGCTTCATACTGGCGCCGCCGTCCGCGCAGGGCGGTGCTGACCAGGCTGATCAGGGTGGCCGGGTGAAATGGGCGTTCGAGAAAGGTCACATTACCCAGGTTGCCCAGGCCCGAGGACGGGTTCTGCTCCGGCCCGCCATGGTGAGTCAGCAGCACAATCGGCAGATCGGACCACGCAGGTTGCTGCTCTAAGTGCTGCAGCAAGGGTTCGATATCGGCCCCGCGCAGGGCTTCGGCGGAAATAATCAGCAGGCCGGCGCCGTGCTCCAGTTCCTCGCACAGCGCCGCCAGATGGGGGGTAATCACCCCCTGAAAGCCCGCTTCCTTGAGCATCAGTTGCGCCAGTTGGCTATCACGCCCCAGTGGCGTGAGCACCAGGGCGCGTTCGGAGAGCGGTTCGATAACGGTCACGGCTGCTCATCCTCGAGCAGCGGATTGCTCTCGCCGAGGTAGGTGGGCACGCCGCGCAACACGCCCTGGAATGCGGCCAGGGGCTCGCCGATGGTCATGCCCTGGCTGCCGATACGGTATTCGCGGATGGTCGATTCATGGCTGCCGGTACGCTTCTTGATAATGGAAATGGCCCGGCGCACCTTGCCCAGGGCCTCGAAGTAACGCAGCAGGATCACCGTGTCGGCCAGGTAGGTGATGTCCACCGGCGCCTGCATGTCGCCGACCAGGCCGTGCTGGGCCACGGTCATGAAGGTCGCGGCGCCCTGGCGGTTGAGGTACAGCAGCAGCTCGTGCATGTGCAGCACCAGGGCGTTCTCTTCAGGCATGGCGGCCTGGTAGCCGTTGATACTGTCGATGACCACGGTCTTGATATTGCCTTTGTCGACGCAGCGCCGGACCCGGTGCGACAGTTCGCCCGGTGACAATTCGGCGGCGTCGACCTGCTCGATCATCAGGTTGCCGGTGGCTTGCAGGGCCTCGAGATCGATGCCCATGTTTTTCATGCGTTCAAACAGCAGGCCGAGTTCTTCGTCGAAGATAAACAGCGCGGCTTTTTCGCCACGGGCCACAGCAGCGGCGGCGAAGACCATGGAGATCAGGGATTTGCCGGTACCGGCCGGGCCGAGGATCAGGGTGCTGGAGCCAGTCTCGATACCGCCGCCGAGCAGGGCGTCCATTTCCCGGATGCCGCTGGTCAACTGTTGACGCACGTAACGCCCACGGTGCTCGGCGGCCACCAGCCGTGGGAACACATGGACGCCATCGCCCATGATGGTGAAGTCATGGAAACCGCCGCGGTATTTCTGTCCGCGGTACTTCACCACGCGGATCCGTCGCCGTTCGGCGCCATAGTTGGGGGTCAGCTCTTCCAGCCGCACCACGCCGTGGGCGACGCTGTGGACGGTCTTGTCCAGGGATTCGGTGGTCAGGTCGTCCAGCAGCAGGACGGTGGCGTCGTAACGTACGAAGTAATGCTTGATGGCCAGGATCTGGCGGCGATAACGCAATGAGCTTTGCGCCAGCAGGCGGATCTCCGACAGGCTGTCGAGCACCACGCGGGTTGGCTTGACCCGCTCGACCACTTCGAAAATCTGCTTGGTGGCTTCGCCCAGCTCAAGGTCCGAGGAGTACAGCAGGCTTTGCTGGTGCTCGGCGTTGAGCAGGCTTTCCGGCGGGGTGAGTTCGAAGATATGGATGTTTTCGTCCAGCTCCCAACCGTGGGACAGCGCACCCTGGCGCAGTTCACGTTCGGTTTCCGAGAGAGTGATGTACAGCGAACGTTCGCCGGCGCGGGCGCCAGCCAATAGAAAATGCAAGGCCACGGTGGTCTTGCCGGTGCCAGGCTCGCCCTCAAGCAGAAACACATGCCCGCGGGATAAGCCGCCGGAAAGAATATCGTCCAGACCTTCGATGCCGGTGGCGGCTTTGGCGCTGATCAACTCGGTGGATATCGTCAAGAAATGCCCTCGCGTGGCGACTGATCGTAATAGGCAGTGGCGCGCGAACGCCCTTCAAAGCACTGCCTCAATACTTGACCGTCGCCGATGATGGCGGTTCAACATTTATTGTTCTGTAGGGGCCGGGGGCGGGGGCTGTCGGGGATTTATGAGGTAGTGCGGATGTTCAGCGCCCGACCAGTTCTGTAGCCGCTGCCGATGGTTGCGCTGGCCCTTCAGTGCGCTGAAGTGTGTCAGGTGTACATGCGCAGGGGCGACTGGCCAGCGCAACCTGGCGGCAGCGGCTACAGGCCTTGCTGCAGTGCCGGGTCGTCGGGGTTTTGTTGTTCGAGTTGGGCCAGCAGCACCTGGACGTTTTGCAACTGGCCGCTTTCTTTCCAGTAGCTGATCAGCAACACCCGTGCCTTGCGGTTGGCCGGCTGGCGCTGGACGATTTCTTCCAGTTGTTTCTGTGCCGCTTCCAACTCTTGCTCACTGTGCAGGGTGGTGGCGAGGTCGTAGCGGTAGTCCGCGTTGTTCGGCTCCAGCTCCACCGCGCGCGACAAGCCGAGCAAGGCAAATTCGCCCTGTTGGTGATGCAGCAGCCACAGGCCCAGGGCGTGTTGCAGATAGGCCGAGTCCTGCTGCGCCTGCAGCTGCTTGGCCAACAGCTGGCGCGCGGCGTCGCTGCGCCCCTGTTTATCCAGCACTTCTATTTGCAGCACCACGGCCTGCAGGTTATCCGGTTGCAGGCGCAGGGCCTGCTCAAGGGCCTGCTGGGCTTTGACCAGGTCGGCGTTGTGCAGGTACAGGCGCGCCAGTTGGTACTGGGCTTCGACATCGTCCTCCCGGGTCTTGAGGACCTGGGTGTATTCGTCGATCACCTGTTGCAGGGGGCCGAAATACAGCCCCTGGTCGTCCGGCGACAGCCCGAGCAACGCGGTGGCGGCGGCAAACCGCACCTCCTGCTCCCGGTCTTCCAGCAGCGGACCCAGCAGCAGGCTGCGCTGACCGTTGGGCACCAGCCCCAGCACACTTTGAATGGCCGCCTGGCGCACTTCGGCGCTGGGGTGGTAGAGGTCGGCGTCGGCCAGTTTCAGGGCTTGCGGGCTGGGGTAGTTGGGCAGCTCATTCAACAGCCGGATGCGTCGGGCATCGGTCAGGTCAGGGCGCGCCAATTGCTGATAAAGCACCCGAGCCGCGCCCCCCTGGCCGTTGCGTGCCTGCTCCAGAGCCTTGGCATAGCCATGCTTGATCGCCTCCGGCACTTGCGGCGGGCTGCTGCGCAGCATGAACCAGCCCAGGCTCAGGGCCAGGGCAATAAGCAGACTGATCAGCAGATAGCGACGGGGAGGGGACATGCAGGATTCCGGAGCAGAGCGACTTTTTCTAGAGGCGCAAGCTTCGGTCAGGAACCGGCTGGAGTCAAACCCGGACTCAGGTCAACACGTACTCCACCGGCTCCAGCGGCGGCGGCAGCGGGCTTTGCCCCAATGCTGCCAGGACTTCGCGTTCGAGGGTGCGCAGGATCGCGTTGCACGGCAGATCGTTCTCGTCAAAGCCGAACGGATCCTCCAGATCGTCACCGATTTCGTCGAGGCCGAAAAAGGTGTAGCTGACGATCGCGGTAAAGATCGGCGTCAGCCAGCCCAAGGGTTCGGCCATGGCAAACGGCAGCAGGATGCAGAACAGGTAAATGGTGCGATGCAGCAGCAGGGTGTAGGGAAAGGGCAGCGGCGTGCTCTTGATCCGCTCGCAACTGGCCTGGACCTGGCTCAGGCTCACCAGGCGTGTTTCCAGCTGGGTATAACGCCACTCGCTGATCAGGCCCTGTTCGGCCAGGGCCGAGCAGCGCCGCCCCAGGCTCTGCAGCAGGTTGTCGGTGATATTCGGGTGACTGCGGTCGAGGGGTTCGCTGACCCAGGGCTGGCCCGCGCTGACTTCGTCTTCCAGGCGCAGGCGGGCGATCAGGCTGTGGGCGAAACCGCAAAGCTCGCGCAGCAGACTGTCGCGCTGCGGGCTGTATTGGATGATCAGGGTTTCGCGGATCAGCGAGCGCACCTCGATGATCAACTGGCCCAACTGTTTGCGGCCTTCCCACCAGCGGTCATAGCAGGCGTTGTTACGAAAACTCATGAAAATCGACAGTGACAGGCCGAGCAAGGTGAAGGGCGTGGCATTGACCTTGGAGAAGTACGCCGGGTGCAGGGTTTCCACCAGCACAATCACCGATGCCAGCAGGGTCACCAGGATGCTGCGCAGGGCGATCCGCTTGGCAATCGACCCTTTGAGGGAGAACAGGATGCCGATCAGGTTCGGCTTGGGACGGACAATCATCGAGGGACTACGACCAATGGCGGACACGGTGCCGCAGGGCTTGCACGGCGGGTTAAGGCTAGAACCCGAGCTGTGGGTTGTCCAATTGCTATGGCTGACAGGTTGATCAATACCATCTATCAATGATCGCCTCTTCATAAGTCAAAAGGTCCTCGGCGTTAAAAGCGAGGCCAAAAAAAGCCCCGCGACCGAATGGGGCGCGGGGCAAAAAATTGGTTGGTTGCGGCCAACCAAAGGAGCTCTGTCTGTTACTTGCTGGCCACCGTCTCGGGCTGCCAGCCGCCACCCAGGGCCTTGTAGATGGCAACGATGCCGCGATACAGGTCGACTTCGGCCTGGGCCTGGGAGTCTTCGGCGGCCAGGCGTTCACGCTGGGCGTCGAGCAGGACCAGGAAGTCCACCGTGCCCTCGCGATAGCGGATCTGCGCCAGGTCGGCCGCCGCGCGACTCGATTCACTCTGGCGAATCAGCGAGATCAGCCGTTGCTGGCGCTTGCCGTAGTCGCTGAAGGCGTTTTCCGACTCTTCCAGGGCCAGCAGGACTTGCTGCTCATAGGTCGCCAGGGCGCCATCGGCATTGGCGTCGGCACCGCGCAGGCGGGCCCGCACACTGCCCAGGTCGAACGCAGCCCAGGTAATGCTAGGACCCAGGGCCCAGGCATTGGCGGCCGAGGAACCGATCTGCGAACCGCGCCCGGCCGTAAAGCCGAGGAAGCCGCTGAGGCTGACCCGTGGGAACAGGTCGGCCTTGGCCACGCCGATCCGTGCCGTCGCCGCTGCCAGTTTGCGTTCGGCGCTGAGAATATCCGGACGGCGTTGCAGCAGTTCACCCGGGTCGCCGATCGGCAGCGCCTTGGCGATTGCCGGCAATTGCGCCGGGCTCAGGTCCACGGTGAGCTTGTCCGGGCGCTCACCGAGCAGGGTGGCAATGCGATTGCGCTGGCGTACCTGTTCCGCTTGCAGTTGCGGCACGCTGGCTTCGACCGACGCCAGGCGCGCATCGGCGCGCACCACGTCGAGCTGATCGCCGACCCCGGCATCGCGCAGGCTCTCGGTGATCTTGCGCGACTCCTGCTGGTTGTTCAGGTTGGCCAGGGCGATTTTTTCCCGCAGCTGGGCGCCGCGCAGTTGGCCGTAGGCGTCCACCAGCTCGGCGATCATGGTCACTTGCAGCTGGTACAAGTCAGCCTCGGCGGCCTGCTGGTCAGCGTCGCTGGCTTCCAGGTTGCGCTGGATGCGGCCAAACAGGTCCAGCTCCCAGGCCATGTCCAGGCCCAGGTCGTAGCGCTCGCTGTTGACGCGCTTGGTGGTCTGGCCAGGGATCTGCCCCTTGGCCAGGTCACTGCTGGCACGGCTGGTGATGGTCGGCATGGCGTCATTGCTGGCGTCGTCCCGAATCGCCCGGGCCGCACGCAGCCGGGCAAAGGCTACCCGCAGTTCGCGGTTGCCTTGCAACGACTGGGTCACCAGCTGGTTGAGGATCGGGTCCTCGAACTGCTGCCACCAGATACCTTCGAAGCGTGCACGGTCAAAATTCTTCTGTCCGGCGGCGCCATCGGTGGCGGCCGTGATATGGGCCGCCTCCAGGTTCTCGGTCTTGTAGTCCGGACCTACGGCACAGGCGCTCAGCGCCAGTACCAGGAGGCTTGGCAGGAAGACTTTCAGGCTCATTGTTGCGCCTCCAGTTTCAGGGCGCGGGCGGCTTTGCGGGCCTCGCTGCGCTCCACATAGTTGCGGATCAGGACGTAGAACACCGGCGTCAGCAGCAGGCCGAAGAAGGTCACCCCGAGCATCCCGGAGAACACCGCGACACCCATGGCGTGACGCATTTCCGCGCCGGCACCGCTGGAGAACACCAGGGGCACCACACCCATGATGAAGGCGAACGAGGTCATCAGGATCGGCCGCAGACGCAGGCGGCAGGCTTCCAGCACCGCAGCCAGCGGGTCCAGGCCTTCCTCTTGCTTATCCTTGGCGAACTCGACGATCAGAATCGCGTTCTTGCACGCCAGGCCCACCAGTACGATCAAGCCGATCTGGGTGAAGATGTTGTTGTCACCCCCCGACAGGATCACCCCGGTAATGGCCGAGAGCAGGGTCATCGGCACGATCAGGATCACCGCCAGTGGCAGGCTCCAGCTTTCGTACTGGGCGGCGAGCACCAGGAACGCCAGCAATACACAGAGCGGGAACACAAACAGCGCGGTGTTGCCCGAGAGGATCTGCTGGTAGGTCAGGTCAGTCCACTCGTAGGTCATGCCGTTGGGCAGTTCTTCCTTGAGCAGTTTCTCGATGGCTTTCTCGGCCTGGCCGGAGCTGTAGCCTGGGGCCGCCGCACCGTTGATTTCAGCGGTGATAAAGCCGTTGTAGTGCATCACGCGGTCCGGGCCCGAGGTGTCGCTGACCTTGATAAAGGTCGCCAGGGGGATCATCTCGCCTTTGTTGTTGCGCACCTTGAGCTGGCCGATCTGGTCCGGTTCGAGGCGGAACTGCTGCTCGGCCTGGACGTTGACCTGGTAGGTGCGGCCAAAGCGGTTGAAGTCGTTGGCATACAGCGAACCCAGGTAGATCTGCAGGGTGTCGAAGATGTCACTGACGGCGACGCCGTGGGTCTTGGCTTTTTCCCGGTCGATGGCGGCATCGACCTGGGGCACGTTCACCGTGTAGCTGGTGAACAACCCGGCCAGTTCCGGCACGTTGTGGCTCTTGTTGATGATGTTCATGGTTTCTTTGTACAGCTCGTCATAGCCCAGGTTGCCCCGGTCCTCGATCTGCAGGCGGAACCCACCGATGGTGCCCAGGCCCTGTACCGGCGGCGGCGGGAAGATCGCCATGTAGGCTTCTTCGATCCCGGCGAACTGGCCGTTCAAGGCACCGGCAATGGCGCCGGCCGACTGGCTCGGGTCCTTGCGCTCGTCAAACGGCTTGAGGGTGACGAACACGATGCCGGCGTTGGTGCTGTTGGTGAAACCGTTGATCGACAGGCCAGGGAAGGCCACGGCCGCCTCGACCCCAGGCTGTTTCAGCGCCAGGTCGGACATGCGTTTGATCACTTCCTCGGTACGGTCCAGGCTCGCCGCATCCGGCAGTTGCGCGAAGGCCACCAGGTATTGCTTGTCCTGGCCGGGTACGAAGCCGGTCGGGGTGCTGGAGAAACCGAAGAAGGTCAGGACCATCAACCCGGCGTAGAGCAACAGGGCGATGCCGCTGCTGCGGATGACCCGGCCCACGGTGCCGACGTAGCCATGACTGGCGCGGTCGAAGAAACGGTTGAAGGGACGGAACAGCCAGCCACCGAAAATCTTGTCCAGCACCTTGGAGAAACGGTCCTTGGGCGCGTCGTGGCTTTTCAGCAACACCGCTGCCAGGGCCGGCGACAGGGTCAGGGAGTTGAAGGCCGAGATCACGGTCGAGATGGCGATGGTCAAGGCGAACTGTTTGTAGAACTGCCCGGTCAGCCCGGAAATAAATGCCGCCGGGATAAACACCGCACACAGCACCAGGGCCGTGGCGATGATCGGGCCGGTGACTTCACGCATGGCGCGCTTGGTGGCGTCCACCGGGTTCAAGCCGAGTCCGATGTTACGTTCGACGTTCTCCACCACCACGATGGCGTCGTCCACCACGATCCCGATGGCCAGTACCAGGCCGAACAGTGACAGGGCGTTGAGCGAGAAACCGAACAGGTGCATCACGGCGAAGGTGCCGATCAGCGAGACCGGTACCGCCACCAGGGGAATGATCGAGGCGCGCCAGGTCTGCAGGAACAGGATCACCACCAGCACCACAAGAATCAGTGCTTCGAACAGGGTATGCACCACCGCCTCGATCGAGCCACGAACGAAGATCGTCGGGTCATAAACGATGCTGAAGTCCATGCCTTCGGGGAAGTTCTTCTTCAGCTCGGCCATCTTGTCCCGAACTTCATTGGAGATCTGGATCGCGTTCGAGCCTGGGCGCTGGAAGATCGGGATCGCCACCGCCGGCTGATTGTTCAGCAGGGAGCGCAGGGCATATTGGCTGGAGCCGAGCTCGACCCGTGCAATGTCCTTGAGTCGAGTGATTTCACCGTTGTCGCCGGAGCGGATGATGATGTTCTCGAACTCTTCCTCGGAAACCAGACGCCCCTGGGTGTTGACCGACAGCTGGAAGCTGGTGGCGTTGGGGGCGGGCGGCGCACCCAGGGCACCGGCGGCGACCTGGCGGTTCTGCTCGCGAATGGCGGTTACCACGTCGGTCGCGGTCAGGTTGCGTGAAGCGGTCTTGTTCGGATCGAGCCAGACCCGCAGTGAGTAGTCGCCCATGCCGAACAGTTGCACGTCACCGACACCGCCCAGGCGCGCCAGCTCGTCCTTGATATTGAGCAGGGCGTAGTTGGACAGGTAGAGCATGTCGTAGCGTTTGTCCGGCGAGGTCAAGTGCACAACCATGGTCAGGTCGGGCGAAGCCTTGTCGACGGTGATACCGATACGCGTCACTTCTTCGGGCAGCTTGGGCTCGGTGCGGGTCACGCGGTTTTGCACCTGCACCTGCGCGTTGTCCAGGTCGGTGCCCAGGGCGAAGGTGATGGTCAGGGTGATTTTGCCGTCGGCGGTCGACTGCGAGGACATGTAGAGCATGTTCTCGACGCCGGTGATGGCCTGCTCCAGGGGAGCGGCCACGGTTTCACCGATGACCTTGGGGTTGGCCCCCGGGAAGTTGGCGCGTACCACCACGGTCGGCGGCACCACTTCCGGGTATTCGCTGATCGGCAACTGGAACAGCGAGATCGCGCCGGCGATCAGGATCAGCAGCGAAAGCACCGCAGCGAAGATCGGCCGTGAAATGAAGAATTGGGAAAAATTCATCGGAGTTGTCGTCCCTTAACCGCGTGGAGTCGCAGCGCTGGCCAGTTTCACTGCCGAGCCAGGCGCGCTTTTGGCGGGCGTGACTGGGGGCAGGTTGCTGGCTTCCAGTGCTTGTCGTTGTTGCGCCAGAGCGGCGAGGGTTTCCTTGGTGGCCATGGGGATCACTTCAGGCGTGACCGGCGAACCCGGACGCACCCGCTGCAAGCCCTTGACGATGATGGTGTCGTCCTTGTTCAGGCCGCTGCGCACGATGCGCAGGCCTTCGATCTTCGGCCCCAGCTCGACGGCGCGGTAGGCGGACTTGTTGTCGCCATCCATCACCAGAACGAACTTCTTGCCCAGGTCGGTACCCACCGCTTCGTCGTTGATCAGCACGGCGGAGTAGGTGCCGCTGCCCACCAGTTTCAGGCGTGCATAGAGGCCCGGGGTGTAGGTGCCGTCGCTGTTGTCGAACACGGCCCGGCCGCGGATGGTGCCGGTTTTCGGGTTGACCTGGTTGTCGACGAAGTTCATCTGGCCCAGGTGCGGGTTGCCGTCTTCGTTGGACAGGCCCAGGTACACCGGGGTGGTTGCACCGCGCTGACCCTGGCGTGCGAGCTGGGTGTACTTGAGGAACACGCGCTCATCGGCATCGAAATAGGCGTAGACCTTGTCGGTGGAGACCACGCTGGTAAGCGCAGTGGTATCGGCGGTGACCAGGTTGCCGGCGGTGATTTCCGCGCGGCTGACGCGACCGCTGATAGGCGAGGTCACGCGGGTGAAGCTCAGGTTCAGCTTGGCCAGATCCAGTTGCGCCTGGATCGCGCCGACAGCAGCCCGGGCTTCCTGGGAGGCGCTGGTGCGCGAGTCGGCCAATTCGGCGGAGATGGCGTTGCTGGCGCGCAGGCGTTCGCCGCGCTGGGCTTCGTTTTCACTGCGGGTGGCGTTGGCACGGCCTTGGGCGACCAGGGCCTCCAGACGGCGTACCTCAGCCTGGAATGGACGTGGATCGATCTGGAACAACAAATCGCCCTTTTTCACCAGGGCGCCTTCGGTGAAGGCCACTTGATCGATCTGGCCGGAAACCCGTGGGCGGATTTCAACGGTTTCCGGGGCTTCGAGGCGCCCGGTGAATTCGTCCCATTCATTGACCGGCTGTTCCAGCACCTTGGCCACGCTGACTTTGGCAGCGGGCATGCTGGCGGCGGTTTCCGGGGCTTTACCGCAAGCACTCATCACCAGCACGGCCAGGGCCGCGAGTGGATAGCGCAAGAGTTTGAGTGACTGGTCCATGGTTCATCCGCCAAGGTAATTTAAGATGGGCGGATGATGAGCGGCAGGCTGGTATCGCACGAATCGAATGAAGCGAAGGTAACTATCATCGGGAATGATAGAGAGCCCCATGCGAGCCCCCTAGCATGCGCCTTTCGTTAGGGGGCTATCAATTACAGGCTGCGCAATTCAGTGTTTCCATTCGTGCAACGATGCTGCAGGGCAGGGCGGCACCAACCCTATGCAGATGCTGGTCATTTCAAGCCGTCAAGGCATTACGTTTGGCGAACTCGGCCAGGTCCACCAGGGACGTGGCATTCAGTTTCTGCAGCAGACGGGTCTTGTAGGTACTGATGGTCTTGTTGCTGAGGAACAGCATTTCGCTGATCTGCTTGTTCGAGTAGCCCTGGGCTAAGTGCTGCAAGACCGTCAACTCGCGATCAGTCAGGGACTGAATCTGCATCAGTTCGGTGAGTTGCTCCGCCGGATTGACCGTGTCCGAGGCCAGTGGAGGAAAGAAGGTATACCCGCTGTCCACCGCCTTGATCGCGGTAATCAGATTGTCCATGCCTTCTTCTTTATTGACGAAGCCACGGGCACCGAGCTGGATACAGCGTCGGCACACCGAGTCGGCAGGTTGCGAGGTCAATATCAATATTTCGCTGCGCACGTTGAGTGTCTTGATTCGGGTAATAACGTTGAAACCATCCAGTTTTGGAATGCCGATATCGAGAATCACCACCTGCGGTGTCAGCTCACGTACCAACTGAACTGCATCGATACCGTTGTCGGCTTCACCGACCACACGCATACCGTTTTTTTCCAACAGAGCCCTGACGGCGAATCGAATCACCGGATGATCGTCAACTATCAGAACACTATGCATGGTGTTGTTTAACCTCTCGAAAACACGTCGGTCATGGGACGTCTTATTGGGAAAATGCTGACGCCATTATTAGCCGAGTCGGACAGCGGAGTACTTGCTCCTAGTTTAGCTTCGGAAAATTCTTGGATGACATAGGAAATTTCCCATTTAGGCCTCAGATGCAGCCTCGCACACTGATCATCCCCCCCTTTTGTGTGTAGACCTGCGATGCAAGACTTGATTGTTTTGGTGCTCGAGGATGAACCCTTCCAGCGTCTGGTCACCGTGACCGCGCTGGAAAAGCTGCTGCCGGGCCGCGTGCTGCAAGCAGCGGACGGCGATAAAGCGGTGGCTATCCTGGCCGAGTGCAGCCACGTGGATATTGTGCTCTGTGATCTGAAAATGGCTGGGATGGATGGCCTGGCCTTTCTGCGTCATGCCAGCAACAGCGGCAAGGTGCGGGGGGTAGTGCTGTGCAGCGAGCTTGAACCTATCCTGCGCCAGGCCACGGTGTCGATGATCCACTGCCTGGGCCTGCCGTTCCTCGGTGATTTGGGCAAGCCCTTCAACATGGAGGGCTTCTGCCTGCTGGTCAAACGCTACCAGGCGCGTTGCAATGCTGCGCCCATTTTGCTGTCGCCGGCCGAGATGCCAACGCTGGGCGACGTGCGACAGGGCCTGGACGACCACCAATTCGAGGCCTATTACCAACCCAAAGTCACCCTGCATGGGCAGGTCCTGGTCGGTGCCGAAGTGCTCGCGCGCTGGGCGCACCCGCAGTTGGGGATCTTGGCCCCCGCGCACTTTTTACCGGTGATGGAGCAGCACAATCTGATCGACAGGATGTTCTGGCATCTGTTCGAACAGGGCCTGGCCCTGCACCAGCGGCTGGCGGCCCAGGGCCGGGGGATCAACCTGGCGTTCAATCTGCACCCGGCGCAGTTGGCCAACGCCGTGTTGACCGAGCGCATTCCGATGCTGCTCAAGCGTGCCAAGGTGCCGCCGGCCAGCGTGATGTTCGAGATCACCGAGTCCGCGCTTATCGGTGCTCCGGCCAGCAGCCTGGAGAACCTGGTACGGCTGCGGATTCTTGGCTGTGGCCTGGCCATGGATGATTTTGGCGCCGGCTATTCGTCCCTGGATCGGCTCAGCGAGCTGCCATTCAGCCAGATCAAGCTCGACCGGGCGTTCGTGCACAAAATGCAAAGCCAGCCCCGGAGTGCCGCGATCGTCAGTTGCTCGGTGGCACTGGCGCGGGCACTGAACATTTCGCTGGTCATTGAAGGTGTGGAAACCGTCGAGCAACAGGCTCGCCTGATCGAGTTGGGTTGCAGCATCGGCCAGGGCTTCCTGTTCGCCCGCCCCATGCCGGAAAATCACTTTATCGACTACTGCCTGGGCCGGGCGGCAAACCAGAATGGGCCGGGTAACGATGATTAAGCCTGGCCAACGGCTTTGATCTATTATTGCGCGAGCCGCGACGGCTGCGTTTACCCACAACCGGCTCCCGTATTCCCAGGCATTTTCGGTCTCTGAACTCCCATGTATTTACGTTCTTTCTGGCTGTGCTTGTGCCTGCTTTCCATCAGCGCCTCAGTGGTCGCTGCTTCGCCGGGTCTAGTGCCCAAGGCGCTCTCCAGTCAATTGCGCATCGACCGTCACGATATGGCGATTTCGCCTGACGACTGGCGCTGGCTGCGGCACAAGGCCGAACTCAGGGTCGGTGTGTCGCCCAGCGAGTCGCCGCCATTCTCGGTCAATGCCCAGGACAACCAATACGAGGGCATCAGCGCTGATGCCACCCACCTGGTTGCGCAGTTGCTCGGCGTCCAGGTGAAAATCGTGGCCTTCGCCAACGATCAGGATGCCGAGCAGGCCCTGCAAGCGGGCAGCATCGATATGGTCAGTCGCCACGGCAGTTCGTTGCCACGCCAAGACCTTATTTTCAGCATGCCCTATGCTCGGGACCGGCTCGCGTTGTTCAAACGCAACGCCGAGCCACAGCATTCGCCCCTTGAACTGGCCGGCGTGCGCGTGGCCGTCACGGGTGAGCACCTGACGGAGTTGCAGCAGCGCTATCCGGGTGCCGATTTCAGGGTTTTTGCCAGCCATGAGCAGGCGATTGCCGCCGCTGCCTTTGGCCAGGCCGATGCTTACCTCGATGACCTGTACAGCGCCTATTACCAGATAAATCGTTCGTTCTACGGCTACGTGCGCTTCGAGCGTTTTGCCGATTTGCCCCTCGGTGGCTACAGATATGCGCTGCGGGGCGACAACACTCGCTTGCAGCACCTGGTGGATGTGGCCATCGAGACCATTGGTCATGATCAGTTGAACATTCTGGCCAAACGCTGGGTCGGTAACAGCTTTATTCCCGGCGAAGAGCCGATCCACCTGACCCCGGAACAGTTGCGCTGGATCGAGCGGCACCCGGTGGCGCGACTAGTGATCAATGACGACCTGGCCCCCGGTGCCTATTTTGATGCCAATGGGGTCTTTTCCGGCAGTGTGATCGATCTTCTGGAAGTGATCACCCTGAGTACCGGCCTGGACTTTCAAGTGGTCTCGCGCAGCGGCGGTTACCCGCAGATCATCCAAGCCCTGCAACAGGGCGAGGCCGATCTGGCGCTGATGACGGCGAGCCCCGAGCGGGAAGACTACCTGCGCTTTTCCAGGCCGCTGATTGCCGGCCCTTTTGTGTTGCTCAGCGATATCGAGCAGCAAGGCAAGCTGGGCGATCTGGTGAATAAGCGGGTGGCCATTCCTTCCGGTCACGTCGCTCTGCAGCGGCTGCGTCAAAGCTATCCGCAAGCGCAAGTGATCGAAGCCGGCAGCACCCTGGATTCGATGAATCTGCTCTACGAGGGCAAGGCCGATGCCGCCGTTATCGCGCTGCCCGCAGCACGCTATTACACCGAGCGACTGTTTCGCGACAAGTTGGTCATCAACCATGTAATCGATCTCGGGCCGAGTACGATCAACTTTGCCTTGCGCCGCAGCGATGCGGAGCTGCAGTCGATCATCGACACGGTTTTGCAGAACATTGCGCCGGATGAATTGAACGCGATCTCCAATCGCTGGCGCTCCCCGCCAGGCATGAGCGGGCAGACTTGGGTCGATTATCAGCGGGTGATCAGCGAGGTAATCGCCGGTGCTGCGCTTCTGGTGCTGTTGTCCCTGGTTTGGGTGATTTACCTGCGTCGACAAATCAAGGCGCGGCGCACCGCCGAGCGGATGCTCAACGATCAGTTGCGGTTTGTCGAAACCTTGACCGACTGCATGCCGCCGCCGCTGTACGTCTGTGACACCGCGGGCCGCGTGCTGTCGTGCAACCGCAGCTACCTGAAAAGCGTCGGTCTGGGCAGAGAACAGGTGCTGAACAAAGCAGTGCAGCAGTTGCCTGCGGAAAACTTCGAAGGCCCGCCTGATTTCCATCGTGACTACCAACGAGCCCTGGACGAGGGGCAAACGGTCGAGTCGGTGCATGCCGTTCAACTGCAAGGCCGGGAAGTCTGGATCAGCCACTGGGCACATCCGTTTCAGAGCGCCCAGGGCGTTCTTAAGGGTGTGATCTGCGGTTGGGTCGACATCACCGAACACCGTCACCTGGTGCAGCAGTTGCAGGAGGCGAAAAACCACGCGGACGACGCCAGTCGGGCCAAGACCAGCTTCCTGGCAACCATGAGTCATGAAATTCGCACGCCCATGAACGCGGTCATCGGCATCCTGGAGCTGGCGCTCAAGCGCGCCGACAGCGAGCCCATCGACCGTGCGAGCATCGAAATTGCCCACACTTCGGCCAGAAGCCTGCTGGAATTAATCGGCGATATCCTCGATATCGCCCGTATCGAATCGGGCCGCCTGAGCCTTTCGCCCAAGCGCGCCAACCTGCGCGAACTGGTTGAATCGGTCGCGCGGGTATTTGAGGGGCTGGCGCGACAGAAACGCCTGAACCTGGTGCTGGAGATCGACTCGTGCATCAATTGCGATGTTCTGGTCGACGCCCTGCGGTTCAAGCAGATTCTCTCCAACCTGGTCAGCAATGCGATCAAGTTCACTGAAGAGGGCATAGTCAAGATCAGTATCGTGGGCAGCTTGAGCGACAGCAGCCTGCTCAATGTGAGTATCCGTGTCGAAGACAGCGGCATCGGTATCAGCTCGGTCGATCAGCAGCGCCTGTTCCTACCGTTTTTCCAGGTGCAGCGCACGATGCAGCACTCTGAAGGTACGGGCCTGGGCCTGGTGATCTGTCGCTCGCTGTGCGAAATGATGGGGGGCCGGCTGAACATCAGCAGCACCTTGGGTCGGGGTACGCAGGTCGAGATTGAGCTGCGGGTGCAAGTGCTTGAGCCCATCAGCGTCACGCAGCTCTCGGCGCTACCAACGTCCCCCCAGCGTTATCGCCTGCAGGTGCTGGTGGTGGATGATCATCAGGTCAATCGCCAAGTGCTGTGCCAGCAACTGGAGTTCCTCGGCCACGATGTCGGCGAGGCGGAAAACGGCCAGAAGGCCTTTGAATACTGGAGTGAACAGCCTTTCGATATTGTCATTACCGACTGCCACATGCCGGTCATGAACGGTGTCGAGCTGACTCGTGCAATCCGCCGTATGGAGCAGGAGCGGGCGTTGGAGCCCACCGTGATTCTCGGCCTTACCGCAGACGCCCAACCCGAAGAGCTTGAACTGTGCATCCTGGCGGGCATGAACGATTGCCTGATCAAGCCCATCGGGATTGATGACCTGGACGCTCGCCTGCTGGCGCTGCACCAGGCCGATCAGCTCGAACATTCCTCCTTGCAGCCACTGGACGCGACACACGGGGTGGCGCAACTGGTCGATCTTGGCCCGCTGGAGTTGTTGATCAGCAGCGAACCGGTGAAATTCCGCCAGATCCTGGATGAACTGATCAACAGCAATCGCAAGGACTGCCAACGGATGTTCACGTTGTTGCAAGAAGGCGAGATCGACAAACTTTCGGAGCTGGCGCATCGCATCAAAGGTGCTGCGCGGGTGGTGACAGGCGAGCAGTTGGTGGAGTGCTGTCGGCGCCTCGAAGCGGCATGCGAAGACTCGCAAGTGACATCGGCGCAGCTCAGGCCGGCGGTGGAGGAGGTCGAAACGGCTATCAATGCGCTGGAGCGGGCGCTGCTGAATCTCCAGCAGCGCTGAGGGGCTGTATCAGATGGCGCTATGCACCTACTCATCCCAAGACCGTAGTGTCTCGGCATCAGTGCCAAAGCCGGCGCCTTTGTCCAGGGTACAGAGCTCAAGGACCGTGTGTGTTCTTCAGTTAAACAAGGGGGGATTTATAACGGGTCAATGTTTAGAGGTTTATTGCTTGATGGGGTCGAATTGCTTTTCTTTGATAAACAGCGCGGGAATAACTCCGCAAATGAAATAGGCCGCCCCCATAATCAAGAAGCCGGTACCAATGGACGCATACGTGGCCAGAAAACCTATGGTTGCCGGAGCAATGGCTGCGCCAATACGCCCGATATTATAAGCACCGCCCACGGCCGTTCCTCGAAACTTTGCCTCAAAGCTTTCTGTCATGTAGGTGGCGTTGACGGCATAGGGTATTCCATACAGAAAACCAAAGGTCACCATCAGCGGCAAGATGGTTTCCGGTGTTTGAAACAACACGATGATGGGCAGGAAAGCGGCAGTTGATAGTGTCCCAAATGCAAAGGTGGCTCGGCGGCCGAATTTATCCGCGGCGATGCCGGCTAATATTTTGCCTACTATCATGGCGGTGTAAGTTCCAACCATATAGGTGGTCATGGACTTGAACTTGATCCCCAGTTCACCTTCGAGATATGAAGGCATCCAGTTGTTCACGCCAAAGTAACCAAACTGCAGGAAGCAGGCAGTGAGCGCCCAGAATATAAACATGCGGTTGGCGGCCGGGTCATTCCAGATCTGTCTGAAGGTGCCAGCGCCTTTGCTGCGGGTCCATGTTCGCGGTTGAGTTCCTTTGGTTTTCAAGCGATCGGCGCGTGCTTTTAACCAAATGTCTGATTCAGGAACAAAGATCTGCATGAATACCGCGAGCACCACGGGAATCGCGGAAACATAAAATAACCAGCGCCAACCGTGCTCGGGCAAGATCCACCCCGCAAGCAAGGTCGCGACTATATAGCCTACCGAGTAGCCCGCCTGCAGGGTGCCAAGGACCGTGGTTCTGTACCGTGTGGGCACGTATTCCGCCATAAGGGTCGTACAGGCCACATAAACCGCGCCCAAGCCCAGGGATGCGATAAAACGTATAACTGCAAATTGGCTGTAGCTATTCGCCAGCCCTAGGGCACCGCTGGCCAGACTGAATAACACAATGCTCCAGATGATGGTCTTGACCCTGCCGAAGCGGTCACACAACCATCCACCGTAAATGCCACCTATGGCCATGCCGGCCAATGTCAAACTGCCTAAAGTCCCCGCCTCAAGGCTGGTCAGCCCAAACTCCGATTTCAGGCTGCTTAAACTATAGGAAAGGAGCATCAGGTCGGTGCCGTCAGCGACTAGGCAGATAAAGCAAAAAAAGAAAACTACAATCCAAGTTCGATCTTTATTAAGTGTCAGTGCTTGTGTCTGAGCAATATTGTTCATGTGTATGCCTGTGTTTATTATTTTTATAAGGGTTTGACTTTTTGTAGGGTAAAAATATATCGGTACAGTGCGAGGTTGTGACTCGCCATCACGCGGCTATCGTTAGTCGTTCTGTTGGCGTTGCTCAGGATCGCTTTATGCGGTTTGTAATTAAGGAGGTTTGTCAGGCCCGTTTGTGTTGCGTGTTATTTGTATTTCGCCTGGATCCACGGTTTTTGGTTTAAAAGAGCGATTTGAAATGGTGGTCGTGACCTTCAAATCTGCACTTTTAACCTTGCTCTCATGCTGAGGCGTGTAGGTCTCCAGTGGATTTGCAGCGCTCACGATGTAGGGCTTTGTTGCCCTGGGCGATTCCAGATCACGCCGGCAGCTGCCAAGTGTCGTAACTCATCAGTCGAGAGGTTGATCCACTGGCTAAGAATTTCTTCGGTGTGCTGTCCAAGCCTTGGCGGCTCGCGACGATAGTCGGCAGGTGTCTCGGAGAGCTTGCCAGGATAGGCCAGGGTGGGGATGTCTACGTTATCGTCTCGCACGAAATGGTGGACCGATTTTCTTGCTTCGATAAACGGGTCGGCAAAGACCTGGTCGATGGTGTTGACGGGGCCTGCCGGAACCTTG
Organism: Pseudomonas sp. QD4; assembly: GCF_049199125.1. Lineage (NCBI taxonomy): Bacteria > Pseudomonadati > Pseudomonadota > Gammaproteobacteria > Pseudomonadales > Pseudomonadaceae > Pseudomonas > Pseudomonas sp. QD4. Next base: position 816,789 of record NZ_JBLZOM010000001.1, on the reverse strand, counting down.
GCAGCGACCAGTTGCGCTATCAGTTGGTGACTGCGCCATGTTCCTACGATCTCTTCAAGTTCGGCTTCCAGTGCATCACGGTGAATGACGCGTCCTGAGTTCTCCATGAATCGCTCGTCAAGCGCGAGGTCGGGGCGCCCCAGCACATGGACCAGTGCTTTGAACTGGTGGTCGTTGCCCACTGCGATGATCAGGTCGCCATCCAGGCTTTCGAACGTGCGATACGGAACCACTGTCGGGTGCGCATTACCCATGCGCCCCGGCACTGTGGCGCCCACCAGCCAGCTCATGGCCTGATTGGCGAGCATGGCAATCTGGGTATCGAGCAGCGAACAGTCGATGTGCTGGCCGATGCCGGTTTTCTCTGCGTGACGCAGGGCGATCAGCACCGAGACGTTGGCGTAGATACCGGTAGTCAGGTCGGTGATGGCGACCCCGACCTTGGTGGGAGCGGCATCCCGATCGCCGGTGATACTCATGAGGCCGCCCATGCCCTGGGCGATGAAGTCATAACCGCCGCGGTCTGCGTACGGGCCGTCCTGGCCGAAGCCGGTGATGGAGCAATAGACCAATTTAGGGTTGATGGCTCGCAGGCTCTCGTAGTCGAGCTGGTATTTTTTCAGCCCGCCGACCCGGAAATTTTCAACCAGGATATCGGCCTGTGCCGCAAGGCGCCGGATCAGGTCGGCGCCTGCCGGGTCAGCGATATCGATCGCCGCGGAGCGCTTGTTCCTGTTGCAGCCAAGGTAATAGGCGCTTTCACCTGGCCCGCCCTCGCTGTCCTCGGGAAGGAATGGAGGTCCCCATCTGCGGGTGTCATCACCCACCCCGACCATTTCGATCTTGGCCACGTCGGCGCCGAAATCTCCCAATATCTGCGTGCACCACGGGCCTGCCAGTACGCGGGAGAGGTCCAGTACACGCACGCCCTCCAAGGGGCGCTTGCTGGTGTTCGTGTTCATTTGTCAGTCATTCCTCATCTCTAGAAAAAACAGGCCTCCGTCGTTGTCGGCGGTGTGAGTCGTGTTGTGGATGTCGAAGCTACTTCAAGTTGATTTTGTTTTCAATATGGAGAATGCTATTCAGCATGATGATTAAAACAAGGTGTTTCAGTTCTATGGATAATCAGGAGTAGGCCGTGATTTCCGTGGACTGTTAAGGCTGAATGTCGACTTATCCTTATTGTTTGTAGGATTTTTCGTTGCTTTTAAGCTTCGTCGTGCAGAGCAAGATGGCCAGGGATAGAAGGTTTCTCGTTTTGCTAAATTTCCGATTGCTGATTGAGGTTCAGAATAGTGATTTTAGAAAGCAAAGTGATTGTGGTGACGGGCGCCGGTGGCGGTATCGGGCGGGCCATGGCGCTGGAGATGGCGCGCGCCGGTGCGGCGGTGGTCATAAACGACGTCGGCGTGTCACTGGGAGGCGAGGGCGGTTCCTCCTCGCCGGCTGAGGAAACCCTGAAACTGATCGAGGCCGAAGGCGGGCGCGCAGTCATCAATACCGACAGCGTTGCCGAGTGGAGTGGCGCGCAACACATCATCGCTTGCGCGCTGGACAGCTTCGGTCGGATCGACGGCGTGGTGAACAACGCGGGGATTATTCGTGACGTGATTTTTCACAAAATGAGCCCGCAAGACTGGTTGTCGGTGATCCAGGTTCACCTCAACGGCAGTTTCTTCGTCAGCCGTGCGGCGGCCGAGCACTTTCGCCAGCAGGAAAGTGGCGCCTTCGTGCACATGGTCAGCGCCTCCGGGCTAATCGGCAACGTCGGCCAGGCCAACTATTCGGCGGCCAAGCTGGGCATTGTCGCGCTCTCCAAATCCATCGCCCTCGACATGCAGCGCTTCAACGTGCGTTCCAACTGCATCGCCCCATTTGCCTGGAGCCGCATGACCAGCGCTATTGCGCAAACGAGCCCGCAGGAGACGGCGCGGGTTGGGCGCCTCAAGCAGATGACCCCGGAAAAGAACACGCCACTCGCCGCGTACTTGCTGTCCGATCGGGCCAAGGATGTGAACGGGCAGGTGTTCACCGTACGTCGCAACGAAGTGATGCTGATGAGTCAGAGCCGCCCGCTGCGCTCGGTGCAACAGAGTGAAGGTTGGAGCCCGCTGAGCATCGCCGAACATGCCATGCCGGCGTTGGCCGATGGCTTCACGCCCTTGCAGGTGAGCGCCGATGTGTTCTGTTGGGATCCGGTCTGACCGCTCAGTCAGCAGCCACTCAATAAGGAGATAGAGCCATGAGCTTCAAGGGTCCGCAACAACGCTGCCTTGCCCGCTTACCGGAGGCTTGGCGATGAGCACTCAGCAACCTGAGGCAATCCAGGCCTGGCTGGGGCGCCGCGAAGTGTGCGAGGCGCTGCTCACCGAGCAGATGCTCGAGGCCTATCGTGCCACCCTGGGTCCGCATCTTTGGCAAACCGAAAGTCATGCGCCGCCGGGTTTGCACTGGTGCCTTGCTCCGTCCACGGCACAGGCCGGCATGGATGAGCTGGGGATTGATGGGCATCCGCAACGTGGCGGTTTTTTACCGCCGGTGCCTCTGCCTCGGCGAATGTGGGCGGGGGGTGAAGTGCACACTCTGGCACCGCTGCCACTTGGCCAGCGTATCCAGCGGGTGTCGACCATTGCCGATATCCGCTTCAAGACCGGGCGCAGCGGCCAGTTGTGTTTCGTCACGGTCGAACATGAGTTGTCCTGCGCTGGAAGGTTGGCCATTCGCGAGCGCCAGGACATCGTCTATCGAGGCGCCGCGACCTGCACTGCGGGCCCAGCCGAGGCAGCACCGCCGCGACGGGGCCAGCGGCAATGCTGGGTACAGACTCCGCCAACGCTGCTGCTGCGTTACAGCGCACTGACCTTCAATGCCCACCGCATCCACTACGACTTGCCCTACGCCACCGGTGAAGAGGGTTACCCCGGGCTGGTGGTCCATGGGCCGCTGCAGGCCAGCGTGCTCTTCAACCTGATGGCCAGCCATGCCGGGCGGGTGCCGCAACGCTTTGCCTACCGTGGTCTAGCCCCCTTGATTGGCGGACGGGCATTTCGTGCTGCGGTGAATTGGCAGCAGCAGGGAGCCAGCCTTGAGGGGTGGACCCAGGATGCGGATAACCAGGTGAACATGGAGGCCAGTGCGACATGTTAAGCAGCTCTTTTCGGGCGCCGATTGCGGCCTTGTTTGTGCCGGGCGATCGCCCCGAGCGTTTTGCCAAGGCTGCCGCCAGTGGGGCCGATACCGTCGTTCTGGATCTGGAAGACGGCGTGGCGCCGGCAGCACGCGACGTAGCTCGGCGCTCCGTGGTTCTGCATGGGATTCAATCGGTGCCGGTCATTATTCGGATCAATGCCGCCGCCAGCGAGGCCTTCGAAGGCGATCTCATCGCGCTGCGCGCTGCGCGTTTTGATGGGCTGATGCTGGCCAAGGCCGAAACGGCCGCCGATATCCAGCGCGTGCACGATCTGCTGGGGTACCAGGTGCCGGTGATTGCACTCGTGGAAACCGCCAACGCCTTTATTGACCTCGCCGGCCTGCTTCAGGCCCCGGGTGTGGTTCAAGCCGCCCTGGGTGCGCTGGATCTTGCCCTGGACCTGGGCTGCCAGCCGAGCTGGGGGGCGCTGGCTTACTGCCGCGGGGTGCTGGTATTGCAGTCGCGGCTGGCAGGCTTGCCGCCGCCGTTGGACGGTATTGCCACACGTTTTGACGACCCGGAGGCGGTGCACCACGAGGCATTGATGGCCGCCGGCCTTGGCTTTGGCGGCAAGCTGGCGATTCACCCGCGCCAGGTGTTGCCGATCAAGCAGGCGTTCGTGCCGGATGACCAAGCGATTGCCTGGGCGCGCGCTGCGCTGAAGGCCTGTGACAGCGGCGCCGCGGTGCAGCTTGATGGCGAGATGATCGACCGGCCGCTGATCGAGCGCGCACGACGCATTCTTGCCAGAGCGATCAACACCGGGGACTGCGCAGTATGAACGCCTGGTTCGGCGCTGCCCGGAAAGCCGCTTCCAAGCCCACGGTCGAGTGCGCCTGTTCAAGCGTCCTGAACGGGGGGCATCTCCTGCTGTGCGGCCCCTCGAAATCATTTCTCTACAAAGTGAGTGAACACTATGCGTGAAGCAGTTATTTGTGAGCCGATGCGTACTGCGGTAGGTCGCTATGGCGGCATCTTTCGTGACGTTCCCGCTGTCGAGCTGGCAGCACAACTGATCGGTGAGTTGGTCAAGCGCACCGGACTACCTCCCGAGGTGATTGACGACGTTATCCTTGGCCAGTGCTACCCCAACGGCGAAGCCCCTGCTATTGGGCGGGTCGCGGCGCTGGACGCCGGGCTGGGGGTTCAAGTCCCTGGTTTGCAACTGGATCGGCGCTGTGGTTCCGGCCTGCAAGCGGTGATCGATGCCGCAATGCGAGTGCAGACCGGGGCTTGTGATCTGGTCATTGCTGGCGGTGCGGAAAGCATGAGCCAGGCTGAACACTACGTGCTGGGCAATCGCTGGGGCTTGCGGGGGGATTGCAGCCCATTGTGGGACCGCATTGCACGGGGGCGTATTACTTCGGGTGGCAAGCACTACCCGGTGGCGGGCGGCATGCTGGAGACCGCAGAAAACCTTCGTCGTGAATACGCCATCAGTCGGCATGCGCAGGATGAAATGGCGCTGCGCTCTCACCAGCGGGCGATTGCCGCGCAGGCTAATGGCAGTTTTGAGGAGGAGATCGTTCCGGTCGCAGTCAAGACTCGCAACGGGGTGATGCAGGTCAGCGTCGACGAGCATCCACGGGCCGATGTGTCGATTGAAAGCCTGGCTGCACTCAAGGCCGTGCGCCTGGGCGCCGACCCCGAAGCCACGGTGACTGCGGGCAACGCCAGCGGCCAGAACGACGGCGCCGCCGTGTGCATTGTCACAACCCGTGAAAAGGCTGAGGCGCTTGGATTGCGGCCTTTTGGCCGGCTGGTCAACTGGGCGGTGACGGGAGTTGAGCCTGAGCGCATGGGCATCGGTCCGGTGCCGGCCACCGAGTTGGTACTGCGCCGTGCCGGGCTGACGCTCAAGGACATGGACCTGATTGAAATCAACGAAGCGTTCGCCGCGCAAGTCCTGGCATGCACCAGCGCCTTGTCTTTCAGCGCGGGCGATTATGAGCGCCTGAACGTCAATGGTTCGGGGATTTCCCTGGGCCATCCGGTTGGGGCTACAGGGACCCGGATTCTGGCGACCATGCTGCGCGAACTGGGGCGGCGTAATGGCCGCTACGGCCTGGAGACTATGTGTATCGGTGGCGGCCAAGGGCTGGCGGCGATCTTTGAGCGGGTGAGTTGAGCGCTGTACGCAAGAGCCAACCCCTCGATAGATTCAGCGGCAGGAGCCAGGTCCCATGTACCCGTTCTTGAAAGGTTTACGTGTCATCGAATGTGCGTCTTTTATCGCCGCGCCTTCCTGTGCCCTGCATTTGCAACAGTTGGGCGCCGAAGTGATTCGCATCGACCCCATCGGCGGCGGCCCCGACTTTAAGCGTTGGCCGGTATCCAGTTCAGGCGCGAGCTTGTATTGGGAGGGCTTGAATAAAGGCAAGCAATCCGTGGCGTTAGACCTGTCACGCGCCGAAGGTCGGCAGTTGGCCATCGACCTGATCACCGCGCCCGGGGCGAATGCGGGAATTTTCGTCACCAACTTCCCGGTGGGCGGTTTTCTTGCCCATGAAGTCTTGTGCAAGCAGCGCGCGGATTTGATTACGGTGCGGGTCATGGGCTGGGGGGACGGTACGTCGGCGGTCGACTACACCGTCAATGCTGCGATTGGCGTGCCCTACATGACGGGCGATGAGGTCAATGCAGAGCGCCCGGTGAACCATGTGCTGCCGGCTTGGGATCTGCTGACCGGAGCCTACGCGGCTTTTGCGACGCTGGCGGCAGAGCGTCAGCGGAACCTGACCGGGCAAGGGCAGGAGGTTCGAATCCCGCTGTCTGACGTGGCCATGGCGGCATTGGGCAATACCGGGCAGATCGCCGAAGCCCTGCACAGTGGAGATCGTGCTCGTCAGGGGAATGCGCTGTTTGGCGCTTTTGGGCGGGACTTCGTTACGGCTGATGACCAATACCTGATGGTGGTTGCCATTACCGCCAAGCAGTGGAAAGGGCTGCTGAACGCTTTGCAGCTCAAACAGCGGATCGAGCAACTGGAAGGCGTGCTTGGCGTTTCTTTTGAGCGTGATGAAGGGCAGCGCTTTATCCATCGCGATGCCTTGTTCCCGATCTTCGAGCGCTGCATTGCCGAGCTCACCCTGGAACAGGTGACGGCCCGCTTTGCTGCCAATGACCTGTGCTGGAGCCCTTATCGCACCTTGGGCGAGGCAATGCAGGTCGACCCGCGCCTGGCGCTTTCTTCGCCGCTCTATACGCAACTGACCCACCCCAGCGGGCTGACGTATCCAGCCCCCGGGGCGGCCGCGACCTTTGTCGGCACCTCGCGCGATGCCGGTGTGCGGGCGCCTTATCTCGGGGAAAACACCGATCAGGTCCTGGAGCAGGTGCTGTCACTGACCTCGGCGCAGATCGCCCAACTGCATGACAGCGGGTTGGTGGCGAGCAGCCGGCATGGGTAATGGCGGCGCCTGGTTGGCAACTTCATGAATGCATTCATTGATTGAGACGGTTATGACAACAACAACTTCTTTTACCGCTCATTTGCAGGGCGCTGCGCAGGCGGCGCAACACTATGGACACACCCTTCACGGGGCGGCCCGTGAGTTTTTCTGCAGTGACGGCCCGCCAGCTTCGGCTGCGCTCAAGCAGCATCAGCGCCTGCTCCATGGTTTGGCCTGGGTGGCGACAACGGTGGAGGCGATTGTTCGATCTGCCGAGTGGGGCCGGCAATTGGCGGCCAAGGGGCACCTGGGCAAGGTGGATGAAATGGCCCTGGCCGTAGGCATCGCCGAATACTTGGCTCAGCTCTCTGGCGGCATCCCGATGGGGCAGAACGAGATATTTCGCCCTGGGGAGCTGGATCTGGAGCCTGCCGCCCGGCGGCTTGCCGAACACCCGGATGTTCGCGCTCTGCAAGCCGCCGGTGGGGCGGCGGGGCGCTTGGCCCTGGTGCAGGCCTGGCGTGAGGGCGACAGGGTCAGCGAAACCCTGTTCGATCAGGATCTGGACCTGATTCGCGATCAGTTTCGGCGCTTTACCGCCAACGAAATCACCCCCTATGCCCATCAGTGGCACCTCAACGATGAGTTGATCCCCGATGCGTTGATTGCCCAGTTGGCGGAGCTTGGGGTGTTTGGCATCTGCATCCCCACTGAATACGGCGGCATGGGGCTGGGCAAGCGAGCGATGTGCATCGTCACCGAGGAGCTCAGTCGCGGCTGGATCGCGGCCGGCTCGCTGGGCACACGCTCGGAAATCGCCGGGGACCTTATCGACTCGGTCGGCACTGCTGAACAAAAGGCCCGTTGGCTGCCGGGGATTGCCTCGGGAGACATCTTGCCAACGGCGGTGTTCACCGAGCCCAACAGTGGCTCCGACCTCGCCTCGCTGCGTACCCGCGCCAGTCGCACGGTCGATGGCGGATGGCGCATTGATGGCAACAAAACCTGGATTACCCACGCCGCCCGCAGCGACTTGATGACCTTGCTGGCGAGGTCCGAACCAGGGGTTGAGGGGCATGCCGGCCTGTCGATGTTTTTGGCGGGGAAACCCCGAGGTACTCAAGCCGAACCGTTTCCTGCGGCGGGTATGAGTGGTGGGGAGATCGAGGTCCTGGGGTACCGGGGCATGAAAGAGTATGAAATCGGTTTTGATGGTTTTGCAGTCGACGCTGACGGGCTGCTGGGTGGAGTGCAGGGCCAGGGCTTTCGGCAACTGATGCAAACCTTCGAGGGGGCCCGGATACAGACCGCAGCCCGGGCGGTTGGCGTGGCGTGGCGCGCGTTCGACCTGGCATGGCAATACGCACTCGACCGCCAGCAGTTCGGGGCACCGATTATCGAGTTCCCACGGGTGTCGGACAAGCTCGCGATGATGTTGGCCGAAGTGATCATGGCCCGTCAGCTCACGGTGTTTTCAGCGACCGCCAAGGAGCAGGGCCGGCGCTGTGACATCCAGGCTGGCATGGCCAAGTTGCTGGCTGCCCGGGTGGCGTGGAGCAACGCCGACGCGGGTTTGCAGATCCATGGTGGCAATGGCTATTCGTTGGAATTCGAAATCAGCCGCGTGCTGTGCGATGCCAGGATCCTCAGCATTTTCGAGGGGGCTGCGGAAATTCAGGCCCAGGTCATCGGCCGCGGCCTGTTGACCCAGGAACCTTGAGCATAGGTAGGCGGCAGACGAGTCAAGGGCGGTCAGGCAGTGGCCGATCGAACAATAAAAAGGCACCGAACAGGTCGACAGTTTTCGCAAGGCCGGCTTTCTGGGCCGATGGTGCTCAGCGCAACTGTCGATAAAGGCGTCTAAAAAAGCGAGGTAACCATGACACACCCTATGCACAACCCTCAGGCAGAAATGACAGAAGTACTGGTCGCGATCGAGGATTCGGCAGAAAAATTTCTCAAGGACCGCGGAGGCCTGAATGTGCCCCGGCAGCACCGCATATTCGAGCCCCAGGAGCTGCCAAAACAGGAGTTTGGCCGTGACGACTGGCAGCAGATCGTCGCCCTGGGCTGGCCGGCCATGCTGGTGCCCGAGGCACTCGGCGGGCTGGGGCTGGGCCTTGATGCCGCGTCGGCGGTGGCGCGTAAAGTCGGGCGCTGGCTGGCGCCCGAACCGTTCACGGCAGTTGCTGGCGTGGTGGTGACGCTGCTGGCCGGTGCGTCATCCGCCGCTGCTCGTGAACTGCTGGAGTGGGTGTTAAGCGGCGAGCGTATCGTCGGCGTCGCTCTGGATCTGGATGAGCGGCTGAGTGCGTCGTCCATGGCCTGTCGAATCGAAGTTGGGGTGGAGGGTGAGCGTCGTCTGTATGGCATGGCGCCGTATGTGGTGCCTGTCGACCCGGCGGATGGCTGGCTGATCGTTGCTCTGGATGAGCAAGAGGGGCCGATATTGCTGTACGTGGCAGCCGACAATGCAGGCCTTCGGGTCGAGCCGCAGATCGAGGCCGACGGGCGCTGTCGGGCCCGCTTGTGCTTCGACGGTGTTTGCCTGTCGCGGCCGGCGATTGTTGCCCAGGGGCCGGAGGTCGCCGAGCTGCTGGGCCGAGCCGCCTCCATCGGTCGCCTGTTGTACGGCGCCGAGTTGCTGGGCGCTGCCGAGCAGATGCATGAACTGACCCGGGACTACATCTCGCAACGTCACCAGTTTGGCAAACCGATCGGCAGTTTCCAGGTATTGCAGCACCGCTGTGTCGATGTGCTGATTCAGATCGAGCTGGCCCGTGCCAGCCTGCGCCAGGCTGTCGCTAGTGCCACGGATCAGGCGCTGAATATCGCCTCGCTGCAAGCCAATTTGTGCGCCGGCCACGCGGCCATGGAGGCCGGTCAGGCGGCAGTCCACCTCCATGGCGCCATGGGCGTGACCGATGAGTGCGACGTAGGGCTTTATTTCAAGCGTGTGTTGGCGCTACTGCCACGTTTCGGGTCGGAGCAGACCCTGAAGCTGCGCTGGCTCGAGCTGACGCGAAATGACAACCCCCGGGACCAGGTGGTTTGCGACTGGAGCGGTGAGTTTCCGAGGCGTGGCGATTGGGATTGTTGGTCAGACGGCGAATTTCGCCGCATGTTGCGCGCTTTTCTCATCAGGCACTATCCAACGCCCCTGCGGCATATGCCGCGCCGGGTGCATTGGCACGAAATCGGCGATTGGTACCGCTGCCTGTCCCAGCAGGGCTGGATCGCCCCTGCCTGGCCTGAAGCTCATGGCGGCATGGGGTTGCCTGCCGCCAAGCTGATCGCCTGGCACGAGGAGTTCGAAGCCTACGGCGTAGCAAGATCCCCGGATCAGGGGATTTTGATGGTGGGGCCGGTTCTGATGCGGTTCGGAACCGCCGAGCAGCAACAGCGTTTTCTACCGAAAATCTTGAGCGGAGAGAACATCTGGTGCCAGGGTTATTCCGAACCCAATGCCGGCTCGGACCTTGCCAACCTGCGTGCTGAGGCGCTGCTTGAGGGCGAGCACTTCATTGTTTCGGGCCAGAAAACCTGGACCACCCTGGCCCAGGATGCCACCCACATTTTCCTGTTGGTGCGCACCGACAAGGCGGCCAAACCGCAGGCGGGTATCAGCTTCCTGCTCTGTGACCTGAACTCGCCGGGTATCAGCGTGCGTCCGATACGTGATCTCGCCGGGCACTGTGAGTTCTGTGAGGTGTTCTTCGACAACGTGCGTGTGCCCCATGAAAACCTGGTAGGGCAGGTGAACCAAGGCTGGACCATTGCCAAGGCTTTGCTCGGGTTCGAGCGCTTGCACTTGGGGAGCCCCAAGCAGTCGCAGCATGCGTTGGGGCATTTGAAGGCGCTGGGGCAGCAGCTTGATTTGATGGGCGACTCTGCCTTCCGTACCCGTTATGCCGAGTTGGCCCTGGATGTGGCGAACCTCACCGCGCTTTACACCCAGTACGCCGACTATGTGAAGCGCGGGGAGCCTTTGCCGCCCTCGGTGTCGATACTCAAGATCTGGGCGACTGAGACTTACCAGCGCATCGGCCTGGTCATCGTGCGCAGTGCCGGGTCCCTGGGCGCCTTGGCCGGGGCGACGGCGACGGGGGACGGGCAGCAACACCTGCTGGCCGCGCTCTACAACGGCAGTGCCGCGAAGATCTACGGCGGCTCCAACGAAGTGCAGCGCAACATTCTGGCGCGCACGGTTCTGGAGCTACCGAGTTGAGGGGCGAGTGGCGATCAACCGATTGCTGCTCAATGGCAGGCGGCAGGAACATCAAGCGCGGGTGGCGATGTAGCCACCCGGTTTTAAGGTCAGCGATGGCCGAGGAGTACCGTAAATGATCGACAAAAGTCATATCGGCGCCTTGGTTTCCAGCCACACGCAAGTGGTCGAAGCCGGTCGCCTGCGTTTTTTTGCCAAGGCAACCCAGCAGCAGGATGCGTGTTACAGCGACGAAGCGGCAGCGCTCGACGCGGGTTATCCGCTATTGCCGGTGCCACCGACCTTCCTCTTCTGCCTGGATATGGAAGCTGGGGGCTCAGCCGCCACCCTCAAGCACCTGGGTCTGGATAACGGGCGAATACTGCACGGCGAACAGGGTTTTACCTATCACCGCATGGTCTTTGCCGGCGAATGCCTGAGTTTCGAGACCAGGATCGTCGACATCTATGACAAGAAAGAGGGCGCGCTGGAGTTTGTGGTTCGCGAGACCCGTGTCACCGATGCCGCTGGGCATTTGGTCGCGCTAATGCGCAATAGCCTGGTCATATGCCATTGAGGAGCCGTAGGTGAAACTTTCCGAAATCGAAATCGGCCACTGTTTACCGTCGCTGACTGCCGAACCCATCAGCCGATTGACACTGGCGTTGTATTGCGGCGCCTCTGGCGATCACAACCCGATCCATGTGGATATCGACTACGCCAAGCAGGTCGGGAGGTCCGATGTGTTCGCCCACGGAATGCTGTCCATGGCCTATCTGGGCCATGTGCTGACACGCTGGGTGCCCCAGGAGCGTTTGCGTCAGTTCTCGGTGCGGTTCGTGGCGGTGACCCAGGTCGGCGATGCTCTGAGCAGTTCCGGCAAAGTAGTGGAGATAGACATGGCTGCCGGCACCGCACGCCTGGAGATCACCAGCCGAAACCAGGCAGGTGAAATTAAGCTGTCAGGTGAAGCCGTGGTGGCCCTTGATGCGTGAAAGCGCTAGGCGCGCTTGCGCCCGTTGACTGAGGTTCAGTAACCCTTAGAATTCATTCGCCATAAAGAATATTAATTCGAATAGTGAATATGACTTCAGAAAAAGAAAGCAACACCGCGACGGCGAGCGCCCCCGGTCCTAAAGAAGTCGGCGCGGTGGTCAACGCCATTCAAATCCTCCGTCATCTCGCCCAATGCACCGAGCCCAAAGGCGTTGCGGCTATTGCCCGGGCAACGGGTATCAGCCCCAGCAGTGCTTTCAACATCCTGCGCACCCTGACCAATGAACAGTGGGTGTCCTTCAGCGATAGCGGCAAGACCTACAGTCTGGGGTTGGGGCTTTCCGAACTGGCAGTCAGTTTTATCGGTCGCAGCTACGCTGACCTTATCCAGCCAGAGCTTGAACGCCTGAGCCTGAACCACCGCATCATGGTCTTGCTGTGGGAGGTCACCGGCGATAACTACATGCACGCCATCGCCCGTGCCATCCCGGCCGTGGCGCATATCGACGTTAATCTCAAAACCCGTATGCCAGAGCTGTTGGGTGCCAGCGGGCGGTGTATTGCGGGCCTGCGCAATCTGCCCGAAGACGAACTACGCCGCCGTTTCGCCCGCCTGCATTGGGAAAGCCCGCCGAGCTTCGAGAGCTATCTGGACGAAGCTCGTCAAACCTTGCACACCGGTTGGGCCATTGATGATGGCAACTTGTATCGCGGCGTCAGCGTGGTATCCAGTGCCGTGACTGACCACCACAACCAACCGCGTTTCGTGGTTTCCGGTATTGGCATCAGCGCCCAGTACGATCGAATCCAACTGGAGGCTCTGGGCGAGGCGCTAAGCAGCACGTCAGGGTTTATCAGCCGGGCGTTGTTTCCTGGGGAAAAGCGGTAACCGCTCACTGCAGCTTGAGAGGCCTTCGCTTGCGAGCCCCAATGCGGGGAGAGAGAGGCTCTCGGAATCTGCAAGGATGAAACAACACTGCCAGGGCCCTTACACGGGCGCCGGCAGTGGGCGAGGGGGTTGGCCGTCAGCGATTAACGTTTTTCTGCAGATGAGCCGGATAACGATCACCCACCACCTTGATCTGCTCCAGCGCCGTGGCGATGACAGCCAGATCGGGCGGGGTCAGGAGGAGGTCGGCAGCGCCGGTGTTCTCTTCCAGCCGATGCAACCGGGTGGTGCCTGGAATGGGGACGATCCAGGGCTTCTGTGCCAACAGCCAGGCCAGGGCCACCTGCGCCCGGGTTGCACCTTTACCCTCGGCGATCTGGCCGAGCACCTCGACCAATTGCGCATTGGCCTTGCGGTTCTCTTCGGTGAAGCGCGGCACCACATTGCGGAAGTCGCCCTCCGCGAACCGGGTGTTCGCGTCGATGGCGCCGGTGAGGAAGCCTTTGCCCAGGGGGCTGAATGGAACGAAGCCGATTCCGAGCTCTTCCAGTACCGGCAGGATCTGCTGTTCCGGCTCGCGCCACCACAGCGAGTACTCGCTTTGCAGGGCGGCGACTGGCAGCACGGCGTGGGCGCGGCGGATTGCGTCGGGCCCGGCCTCCGACATTCCGAAGTGCAGGACTTTGCCTGCTTCGACCAATTGCTTCACGACGCCTGCAACTTCCTCAATCGGTACCTGTGGATCGATGCGGTGCTGGTAGAGCAGTTCGATACGGTCGGTTTTGAGGCGCTTCAACGACGCCTCGACCACGGCCTTGATGGTTTCAGGGCTGCTGTCCAGACCATCATCCGGCCGGCCGTTTTTGAAGCCGAACTTGGTCGCAATGACCACCTGATCCCGGATCGGGGCCAAGGCTTCGCCCAGCAGTGCTTCGTTGGTGTAGGGCCCATAGGCCTCTGCGCTGTCAAAGAAGTCGACACCTTTGTCGAAGGCGTCGCGGATCAGGGTAATGGCGGCCTTTTGCTCCAGGGCAGGGCCATAAGCGAAGCTCAGGCCCATGCAGCCCAAGCCGATGGAGGACACTTCCAGGCCGCTTTTGCCGAGCTGACGTTTCTGCATGTTTCTTCTCCTTCGCAAGGATTGGGGGACCGGTACACTTTAGATTCCTGTGCCTTGCTCAACAATTGGCACCACGCTTCATAGATAGTTGAGGAGTATTCACTAATGATCCGGGCCGGCCTTCCCGAGTTGACCGCTTTTGTCGCCATCGCTGAACAACGCAGCTTCAGCGGCGCGGCCAGGATGCTGGGGGTTTCGGCCTCGGCGCTGAGCCATTCGATGCGTGGCCTGGAATCACGCCTTGAACTGCGCCTGTTCAATCGGACAACCCGCTCGGTTGCCTTGACGGAGGCGGGTGAGCAACTCTTCCTGCGGGTGCAGCCGCTGCTGGGTGAGCTCGAATGCGCCGTCAACGACGTCACCTCGGAGCGCAATACGCCCTCGGGCCTGATTCGCCTGAGCGCATCCGAATCGTCATTCAAGCTGTTGATCCGCCATGTCATGCCCCGGTTTCTCCAGGACAACCCGCAGATCCATATCGAGTGTGTGGCGGATAGCCGCTTGGTCGATATCGTCGCCGATGGGTTCGATGCCGGCATTCGGTTGTTCGACGATGTCCCGCGGGACATGATCGCGGTGCGTTTCGGCCCGGACGTGCGATTTGCCGCAGTGGCGTCGCCCGAGTACCTGAGTCGGCACCCGGCGCCCATGGCACCCCATGACCTCAAGGCGCATCGATGCATCCGTTTTCGCTTTGCCAGCGGCACGCTATTTCGCTGGGACCTCGATCACCTGGGCCGATCATCCAGCCTCGATGTCGACGGCCCCATGACCATGGACAACATCAACCTGATGACGGACGCGGCGTTGGCGGGTATCGGCATCGCCTGGGTGCCTGAACATCAGGTCGAGGAGCATCTGCAGGCCGGGCGCCTGGTCCATCTGCTGCCTGACTGGGGCCCTTCCTATGCCGGTGCCTGCCTCTACTACCCGGCCAACCGACATCCACCGATGGCCTTGCGGATGTTCGCGGAAGCGGTGCGCGAGTGGGCGCGCCAGCCAGGCTAGAACCGCGGCGGCCGGCCTGTGACGCTACTGGTCAGCGCCGTACCAGTATTGAGCGGTCACACCGCCATCCATCAGGAAGTCGCTGCCGGTAATGAATGTCCCTTCGGGGCCCATCAGCAGCGCCGCGACCGCCGCGACTTCATCGGGCGTACCGCCACGCTTGGCCGCGCAGGATTCGATCATGCGCCGATACCCATCCCCACGCGGGCCCTTGAGTTCATCCCGGGCCAGGGGCGTGAAGATAATGCCCGGGCTGATGGTGTTGACACGTGCACCACGCTTGCCCCAGCGAACGGCTTGCGCCGCCACGCGCAGCGAGTTGCCACGCTTGGAGATCTGGTAGGCGTTCAGGGGATCGGTTACCCGCTCGGGTTGCAGCATCGGCAGCGCAAGAAGTGCTTCAGTCGGGGTCAACGCCAGGGCTCGGTTCTGCTCGACGCTGAGCGCCGGCAAGCGGTGGCCTGACTGCGAGGCGATAACGATGGCCGATCCCCCTTTGGCGATGACCTCGCCAAACAGCTCCAGCGCCAGGGCGGTGCCATATAAATCGACCTGGAGGATGGTGGCAGGCGCGGCCTGAGACGGGGAAACGCCTGCGGCGTGGATGACGCCGGTGATGTCGCCAATACACGTCGCCTGGGCGACGAGTGCCTGGACCGACTCGCGGGATGAGACATCAACCTTGGCTGTCGTAACCTGGAAACCTGCGTCGCTCATGACCTTTGCGGCAGCATCTGCAGTTGCTTGCTGCAAGTCTGCCAGCAACACATGTTTGCCAGCGCTGACGCGCCGAGCGATGGCTTGGCCGATCGAGCCGGCTCCGATAACTACAGTGACCTCGGTCATCTTTATGTTCCTGGGCGGGTGTGAGGTCACTTTAGGGGTGTACAGCGCTTGATTATTAGCCTTCCAGCAGTGCGTGGCCTTGTGAGCTCAATTCAGCAGTTACCCCGGTCAGGCCCGGGCATTCATAGAGGCTAAGGCCTGGGTGACAGCCTGGACGTGCTTGCGCAGCACGCACCCAAGGCTCGGCTTGTAGAAGGCGTTGTGATGGAAGGGGAGCAGGAAAGAAAAACAATGGAGAAGGTACAGGTGTGGCTGGGCGCACATGCATCCCTAAGCCAGGCTGTCAGAAGTTGAATCGCCGTGATTTAACGCCCTCGCACGCTTCCAGAAAGTATCAGTCACAGACTTCAGGGGGGGGCGCCGCAGACCTCTGATCAGGGCTCTGATTCAGCACTGAAATCTCCGGTTGTGCCCCAACCTATGCCGCCCCGACCGCAGCAGGCGAATAGGCATGCTCCGCGCCGGCTCGCTACTGCGCGATAAAGCCTCCGTCGATCACAAATTCAGCACCTGTTGCGAAGCGAGACTCATCCGAGGCGAGAAACAGCGCCATGTTGGCGATGTCGACCGCTTCGCCCAAAAAACCGATGGGGTGCAACTTTGCCAACCGCTCCAGCTCGACCGGATCGTTCCCGATCATTGGTGTAACGATGTACCCAGGGTGGATGCTGTTGACTCGGATCCTGTAGCCGCTTCGGCCCGCATGCAGTGCCGCTGATTTGGTGAGGTTGCGAATGGCACCCTTGCCGGCGCAGTAGGCGGCATATTCGGGATGGCCGACCATGCCTTCGATCGAAGACAGATTGATGATCGAGCCACCACGCTTTCTCAGGTGCTTAAACCCATGTTTTATGCCGAAGAAGGTGCCATGCAGATTCACCGACAATTCTTTGTTCCACTCTTCAAAACGCATGGTTTCGACGTTGCCAGCCAGCGCAATGCCCGCGCAGTTCATCACCACATCGACAACTCCGAAGTGCGCCACGGCCGCTTCGAATGCGCTGATCCATTGCTCTTCATCCCGCACATCCAGCGGGATAAATAGCGTTTCGCCACCTGTTGCATGTATGGCTTCAATAACGGTGCCAGCCCTCACGCCATCTACATCGCACAAGGCAACCCTGGCGCCTTCTTCTGCAAAACGGATGGCGCTGGCTGCGCCGATGCCCGATGCAGCGCCGGAAATCAGTGCCACTTTACCCTTAAGCCGGTTCATTGTTTTTGACCCGGGACTTGAAGGTGGCTGGCGTAGGTGGCGGCTATCCCGAGATGGCCGCGCCCTTCAGCCACGGCCATTTCCATGCAATGGAGGTTGGCGGTGAAGAGGCTGGCGCGCTGCCCGCTATCGAGCATGGTCTGGCGCCAGGATTTCACTGCCGCCACATAAATGGAGAGGGTCGCCTGGTCCGTTCGATAGTCATCAGACTTGTGGTGATTGATGACCGCAGTGAGTTCGGTTTTCAGCAGGTCGAGGAAGTAAACGAGACAGTTTTCGAGTGGTTCGATGCCGACCCCAGCTTTCCTGGCGAAGTCCACGGCCTCCAGAAAGGCACCGATACCGGTGTTGTAAAACGCACCCGCCATGGCGGCATCCAACACATTGGCCGCGCTGATCAACTCGCCGATCCAGCGCGAAGCAGCGCCTGGCAATCGCAGCAGCGCTGCGTGCCGCAACCAGATGTCCTCAGGGCCCGAGTAGTGGATCAACGTGCTTTCCTGGCCAATGTCGTCAGGGTAGGCCTCTATTGCAGCCTCCAGGTAACGGCCCCCGTGGGAACTGATGTAAGCCGCTAGTTCGGTGGCGTCTTTGGCCGAGCCGGTCATAAAATTGATAAAGTCGCGCCCTGAGATCAAAGGTTCATGACCGGCCATGACACTTCTGAAAACGCTGTAATCCAGCAACACGACCAGTACCAGGGCGTTTGCCTCAAGCGCCGATGGGAGGTTGAGCGCTGCCCGCGCGCCGCTTTTGACCAGCGGCGCGGATCGCTCAGGGGAACGGTTCCACACCGTCACTTCCACGCCGCGATTCAGATAACGGTTCGTTAAAGCAGAGCCCATCAGGCCTGTACCGAGCAGCGTGAGTTGTTGAACCATGATATTCCCCTGAGGTAATCGCATTGATTGTGGTTTGCAGCGAAATGTACGCTTGAAGGCGAGTACGGCTTATCCGGAATCGGCAACTCGACAGGTGCTGCTCACCCGCGCCTGCAATGAGTGCGTCGTCCAGGCGTAAGATGCCGACGTATCCAGTGACGTAACGCGACAAAGGAGCCGCCAGCGCGTGCTATCGGAAGAGGGTCAAATCAAAGTTGGGGAGGTCAGCCCCTACAGCCGTGCCGGCAGGCGGCTGAAGAAGATCGAAGACATTAACGATGCCGCCGCGAGGGTGTTCGTCCAGGACGGTTATGCCCAGTTCTCCGCGCGCAAGGTCGCCAAGGAATTGGGGATCAGCTTGAACAACCTTCAACACTACTGTGGCAACACTGAGAATCTTTGCCGGCAAATGATCGCGGCAAAGCTGGGCCAGTATGTCGAATCAGTGAATCAATTGGTCGAACATGCCCGCGCCGAGACTCCCATTGAAAGGTTGGCTGTGGCCATCCGCGAAAACTCCGCAGCGACGCTGGATACCGCCACGGGCAAGTTCTTTTTCCAGATGGGCGCGCTGGCCAGTCACGACCCGTCCATCAAGGCGTTGATGGTTGAGCAGTACGATCAATTTCTGATGGGCTTCTGCCGCTTGATTTCCGAGATCAGCCCGCAATTGCCTGATGATCAGGTTCGAACTTACGCCGCGTTGATCGCGACGCAGATCGATGGGATCTTCTTTTATCAGGACCAGCTAAGCCCGGTATCCGGTGTTCGCGAGCAAATGGTCGAAACGGCGATCGCGTTATGGACGAGTATTCTGATGCCCGCGACGACCGCCGAGTCTTAAGTCCCCGCCAGCGCTATATTGCTCCGCTCTTCGGTGGCGCTTGCGACAAATCGCGGGTTTTCTCGACCCCGACACTCATCTGCTGCCATGGGTGGCCGACCTTGGCCTACGCAGCGCCTTCTTTGCGCATGGGGGCTATGTACAGGGCAAAAAAAGGGCGCCTGTTAAGACGCCCCGAGAGGGAGGCTGATGCTGGGTCAGCGGGAGCTGGGCATCGGCAGGATTGCAGCAGGTCGGTTAGAGGCTGACCTTCATGGCGCCGGGCCCGGGGATGGGGTCAAGTGTGGGCCGGCTGCTGATCGCCGTTCCTTTGGTGTAATGACCTTTGCCCAATGGCGCCACGACGAGCCTTACCGCCAGGTAATACGCGGCGCCCGAGAGGGCGATGACCGGAATGGCCGCGCCGAGGTAACGGAACCACCCACTCATCGCCACCGTCACCGGATCGTACATCGCCAGGTAGCCCACCACCGCCACAATGCTGATGCCGACGGCGAGCCAATTGACGCCGCCCCAATAGGCGTAGTGACTGTTGCGCGAGGCGAACAGGCTGGGCGCATCGAGCTGTTCGCGTCTGAGGATGAAATAGTCCACCAGTGTGATGCCCGAGATGCCGACGAACATCACGCCGTTGTACGACAGTCAGCTCATCACCTTGGACAGCAACCATTCGGTCTCGAAGGCAAAGTACACCCCGGGCAGCAGGAGCAGCGCGAGCAGCAGCTCCCATTTCAATCGCGCGAAGAATTTCACCTGCTGAATGGAAACCCCGGCCAGGTACATCATCACCACCATGGTCGCAATGTTGGCCGTCAGGACGATGCTCATCACGATAGATCCGAACACCGGGCCGCCCACGGCAATCATCCAGATGGTGGGGTCGTAGGTCCCGGCGCTGATCGCGGCGAGGGCCGCGACGGTTGAGACAACGGCAGCGCCGAGGATGCCCACGCCAATGATCGAGGGGCCCATGACATGGTGTTTGCTTTTGACCAGGCGGGTCAGGCCACCCATGATCGGCCACCACGTCATTGAGTTGGAGACGCCAAATTCGACCGCGAGGGCCAAGCCCTGTACCGGGTCATGGGAGAGCATCTGATCCTGTGGCACCTGGTTGTGCCATAGATTGTCGAGCCCGAACTTGTGCACCAGGATGCCGAACATCACCAATGTGATAAGCATGTGCAACGGGCCGATATAGCCATTGAGGCGCTCAAAGAATTTCGGCCCCTTGCAGGCGATGAACCACACAACCAACAACGCCAGCAACGCCACACCTATGACCAGGTGTTCATGTGAGTCGCCGGTGACCTGGGTGCCTGTAACGGTCGCCGCGACATTTGCCGCCCCTCTGGCAGTCAGCGCCTCGACCACATAAGACCAGCCGATCAATGTCGCCATCAGACCGAACAGCGGCACCACGATGCCGCGATAACCGAAAGATGCCTTGGCGGTATCGATCGGGTCGGTGCCGTACTTGTAGCTGGGTACTCCGGACGCGAGCGACACCAGCGCCATGCCGATAATCAGGCCAATCACGTAGCCCATGACACCGAGCCGCCAGTCCCCGACATAGGGCAGGTAGCTGCCAATCAGGAACGCCCAGGTGGCTGCACTGAATGCGCAGCAGGTCCACAGGAACGAGCCATAGGATTTGTATACGCGGTTGCCCGATAGAACCGGCAGCCGGCCCGCGAGGGCTTCTTGTTCGACGCTACTTGATGTGCTCATGCCGTCGCTCCTACAGCCAGCAAGGTGCCGATCCACAGAGCAGCCCCCAGGAGAATCCAGAAAGAAGCCTCTCGAACGAGCGGGGCAGCACTGCTCCAGCATTCGGAGTTCGTGTGTTCAGGCTGATTCATGGCCTCCAGTTGTTTCAACAGATCCGTGTTCAAGCTTTCGCTTGTAGTCATCATTCCTGTGCCGTGTCCAACGTCAGCTTTGCTCATGTCGTTGCTCTCCGGACGTGTGCTTGCGAGGGCGTCCGCTTTGGCTGTTTTAGAGAATTATTATGGCTGCATTACTCAGTCTTGCCGGCCGCGGGTAACTGCGACCTGTATTGAGCCTACGCCGGGCGGTTGCGACCCCGTATCCGTTTTTGGCAAGCCGTCCGCTTGCCGATATTGGCTACAGCCAGTGAGTTGCTCGACGCTACGTTAGGCGCTCAGCCTCAAGGCAACGTGGAGCACACCTGTGAACAATGAAAAGCACCTTGTGGTTGTTTCCGGAGCGGGTTCCGGTATCGGCCAGGCAACCGCAATCCATTTCGCCGAGCACGGTTACAGCGTCATCGGCTGTGATCTATCGCTGGCCGGGCTGGAGGAGACCGCAAAAAAAGTCGAGGGGGGAGGGTTCCTTTCCCGGGTTGTCGATGTCTCTCAAGAGCACGAAGTGCATGCACTGTTTGAGTGGGTGAAATCCATCAGGTCGGCATTGCATGCTGTAGTGGCTTGTGCGGGCGTAGCTCGAACAGGCTTGGTTCACGAGCTGTCGGGCCAGGAGTGGGCATTCATGATGGGGGTGAACCTCACCGGGACCTGGTTGATGGCCAAGTATTCAATGCCGATTTTCATGGTGCAGCAGCGTGGGGCGTTTGTGGCAGTCGGTTCTGATGCATCGGTGCGTGGAGCATCGGGATACGCCGCGTATTGCGCGTCCAAACACGGTGTCCTCGGGCTGGTGCGGTGCCTGGCCCTTGATTACGGGCCTTGGGGCATCCGCAGTAATGCGGTATGCCCGGGCTTTGTTCAGACAAGAATGATGGAGAGCCTGTTTGCCGAAGCGGATGACCCGGACGCCGAGATGAAGGCCTATGCCAAGGAAGTACCACTGGCACGATTTGCCCGACCCGATGAAGTCGCGAAGGTAATCTTTCACCTGGCTTCGGACCAGGCGAGCTACACCAACGGGATCGCCTATTCATTAGATGGCGGGGCCACTGCCGGGCATTTCGGCTAGGCCCTGAGAGCCTGGGGGTGGGTAGTTTATTCTCGATTGATTCGATGTGGGCTGGGTAAAATCGCACCAGTATGGGTCGGATGACCCAGTTTGTAGCGGGCATATCGACCGTCGATACAATCAGCCAAGCCTCCGAGTGCCTCCAGCGGCTTTTTTTGTTCGGCCTGGAAAGTGCGCTCTAGACAGCTGCATGTGTTGTGGGTCGAACTCCGAGAGTTGGCGATACAGGAGCGGCGCAAAGCTTGCATTCAGTCCCGTGTCACCCGAGAGACTGCGAGATTGCATGATGGCTACACTTACCTCCCCACACGCTGCCCAGTTTCGATTCATGGAAAGCCACGACGCGTTCGAGCACGCGGGATGCCTGAGCGAATGGGATGACAACCGTTACCATCAGTTGGAGAAAAAGGCACATTTTCACGGTGCCATCGCCAGCCACTCCATTGCAGGGAAGATGCTGATTACACGCGAGACCATGGACAGCCCCTGCGTCGAGCAGATCTGTCATGTTCCGTTGGATTCAATCGTCATTGTCAACGTGCGCTCGGACGAAGATGTCTTGCTCAACGGCCGATATGTCAATGCGAACACTTTCCATATTTCGTCGGGACGCTCTTTCCATGCAGTCGCCAAAGCTCCCATCGAAGCGCTGATGTTGACGGTCAGCAAAGCGGCTTTTTTTGAGAGTTTCAACACTGAAACGTTCTTGAACAGCGAGTCCAAGCCTTTCGAACGATTCATTCAGCCCACCAGAGAGACCCAAGTCGATTTTGAGTCGAACCTCAAGTCTCACCTCGGTGGTGCCCAGGCCGGCATCGGGTTGACACCTTTCAGCACCAGCCTGGGAAAGGTGTTTGACTGCGTGCAGGAAATTCTTGATTACGAGCGGTCCAGCCATCTGGTGATTCCACCGTCGACCAGGGCGTACATCGTCGAAAGGAGCTGTGAGTTCTTCGCGCAACATATTCAGGATGAGGATATCGGTGTGCTGGATCTCTGCAGCCATCTACGGATCAGCCGCCGTACGCTGCAATACAGTTTCGAAGACATCCTGGGCATGACACCGCTGAACTACTTGAGGTCGGTGCGCTTGAACACGGCCCGCAAGCTGCTGATGTCCTCACCCAAGGACACGATCCAGGGCGCGGCCATGGATTCGGGCTTCAGCCATCTGGGGCGTTTCTCAAAGTACTACCAGGATTTTTTCGGCGAGCTGCCTTCCGAGACGGTCAGCCGTTTGGGCGCACATCAACGCCATCATTAAACCGGTGGACATGAAAAAGCCGGCTCTGTTGGAGCCGGCTTTTGTTTAGCTGCGCCGAGGCCTATGCGCCGGCTACCAGGTATTGGGAGTTGAAGCCCAAGGCGCCATGGCCTGCGTCCTGCGCTGTTTTCAGATCGTCGGCGAGCGCTGAAATATGGCTGGCGCGCAGACCGCTGGCCTTGAGTGCGTCGCGCCATTGCAAGACGGCGTCCAGGTACACGTCGACTGTTGCCTGGATGGTACTGAAATCGTTGGCCTCGATTTCCTTGATGCTTTTTTGCACTTTATAGCGCAGCAGGTCGAGCATCTTGTCCGCGAACTCCGCCAATTGGCCGGCACTCACGCCTTGGGTCTTGGCATAGGCCGCGGCTTCCAGGAATCCCGCCAGGCCTACTGCGTAAAAACTGCCGGTCATGGCAGCATCGACGATGGGCGGTACCGAGAGGTCTTCACCTGTGTAAATGGTGCCCTGAGGCGCCATCGGGGTGACGGTTTGCGCAATTTCGTCCCAGACTGACGGCGCGCAGGCGTATTGGATCGCCGTGTAAGGCCCGCCAATCAGGTCAGGGTAGGAGGAAATGGCGGCATTGATAAAGGCCCCGCCGCGACGCTCAACCACGGCGCGAAAGCGTGGTCCGTCTTCGGGCATGGAGGTGCTGAGATTGGCCACAAAGCGCCCCCTCAAGTCCAGCTTCTCGCTGTGGCTTTCAATCAGTGACGCACCGCCCGCCGCACTGCTGATAATCATGATGGTCAACTCACTTGCATGAACGGCGTCTACAAACGAGGGGGCGAGAGTGGCGCCCTTTACCACCAGGCGCTGGGCGGCCTGCGGGCGACCGTCCCACACCGTGACCTTACGGCCTGCCGCAAGCAGCGTGCTGGCCAATCCAGAGCCCATCAGGCCGGTGCCTATAACCGATATTGTTTTAGCCATCTTCTTATTCCTCGAAGGGGCGAGACGCACTCGCCGGGTTATCTACACCCCGAACGCTAAGGGCTGAACTCCCAAGTCGATAGCCATTTTCGGCAACTTCATTTTTGTTTGTTTCGGTACGTCGCCTGGCGCGTGCGTTGCCGATTCTGGATAGGGCCAACCGAGCTCCGCCTGTAGCGTGTGGCCACCGATAGCCACAAACCGTGAGGCCTGAAATGAACCTTATCCAGAAACCACAAGACGCTTATGTGCAGGTTGACCAATTCAAGTGGCAGGCGTTTCCCGAGCAATTTCATACCGGTGGTGTGAAGTGGAAACTGCTGCACGTGTCGCCTGAGTTAGGTATTTGGACCGTCATGTTTTACTGCCCCAACGGCTCGATTCTGTTGCCGCATATTCACCATGGGCCCGCGGAAGGCTACGTGTTCGAGGGCATTCTCGAGTTGCGGGGCGGGCCGGAGAAGGGGGGGGCGCTCTGTGTCCAGCATGGGTTCCTGTATGAGGCAACAGGCGCTGAACACGATGAAACCAAAATGCTCGCCGACACCACATTCATTCTGCAAATGGTCGGCCCCATCACCTGGAAAACAGCCGACGGCCAGGACGTCAACCAAACCTGGTCCAGCGCTCAGGCCCTCTGGGAACAGCAAACCGCTGCCTGATTCCCGGCCTTCAATGAATACGTTGTGGAGTGCGCTTGATGAGTATTTTGTTCGTTTTGACTTCGCATGATGCCTTTGGCGATACCGGCCGCGACACCGGTCTGTGGCTCGAAGAGTTTCTCGTGCCGTACTACACCTTAATAGACGCGGGTTACCCGGTACGACTCGCTTCGCCCAAAGGCGGCCGTGTGCCCATTGACCCGCTGTCGATTGACGCCTTCAAGGATCATCCACTTTATAAACGCTTTGGGGCAGATGCAGCCCTCAAGGAACGCCTGGTTTCGACCCTCGAACTGTCGGCTATCGTCGATTCGCAGGTCAGTGCCCTGATTTATCCCGGCGGGCACGGCCCGCTGTGGGACCTGCGTAACCAGCCCGATTCCATCGCGCTTATCGAGTCACTCCTTGCCCAAGGTAAGCCTGTTGCAACCATTTGCCATGCAGGTTGCGCGCTGCTGGATGCACGCAAGCGTGACGGTCGACCCTGGGTCGAAGGTGTGCAGGTCACGGCCTTCAGCGACAGTGAAGAGGCCGCAGTAGGCCTGGAAAAGGCTGTTCCCTACCTCGTCGAGGCCGAGTTGAAGGCGCTGGGCGCGGTGTATTCCAAGACCCTTGATTGGGAACGTCACGTGGTAGTCAGCGGCGCGTTGATCACCGGTCAAAATCCAGCGTCCTCACAAGGTGTAGCCGAAGCTGTTATCGAACAATTGAACGCTTGAATCCAGGGAGATCGACGGCCATGAGTTTTGTAAAAACCAAAGAAGAGCTTGAGGAAATTCAACGCATTCTGTCCGAGGGGCGCTGCACCATTGAGGCGTTGTCGATTGAGTTCGAAACAACGTTCGAATTCCTGCGCTCGGTGCTGCCGCCATGTTTTGAGCTGCCCGAAACACCTACCGCCATCGCCAGCGTCTCTCGTTGGCAGAGCGAGCTTTGTGGTGAGTTTGACTGCGGCATCATTTCTCTCAGGTGCCGATATCAAGAGCTTGAGGGCACAACCATGCTGGTGTTGATTGTCAGCGGCGACATGCCGGTCACGATCGGTCGGGAAATGTGGGGGGAGGCGAAGAAAACCGGTATTGCCCAGGTCTATCTCGACGGCCATGAGGCCTACGGCTTTTGTGAGCGTAACGGTGCACGCCTGATCGAGATCGAAGCCGAGTTTGGCGACAACATCGGGCCTTCAAGTTCTGAGGGCTACGACTTCGAAATCAAGGCGGTGCCTCACTCTTCGGGTTACGGCCTGCAGCACGACCCGATTTTGAACTGCATGAAGAACCAGGAAAACCTGCGGGTAAAACGTATCGGCGCTGGAACCCTGAAGCTCGGTGGTACGGCCCTCGACCCCCTGCACACCATTCCCGTGGTGTCGGTTGGAGCGGCTTATTACACGGAAGGTGAGTCGAGCTGGACGGTCCCACGGCTGGATGTACTGCCGGATGCAGAGGCTTACCTGCCGTTTGTCTACGGGCAGAAATTCGATGACTTCCGACTGTTTCGCAAGCCTGCGCGCTTCCAAAAAGCGGTCGGGTAGGCGGACTGGGCCGGTTTTCACGGGAGCATGCAGGTGCTTGGTAGGTCATGAAATTGAGCGGTAGCGCTTTGGCGCCTGAGAAGGCGCCTTTTTTATGCGTATTTTTTGACCGGCCTGTTGAGGTTTTTTTAATAACTCTCTGGATCGCCCAAGAACACTTTTGACTGGGCTCTAGAACAACCCTGATACCTCTTTTTCTTAACCTCGGCTCAAGGAGTTTCTCGTAAAACCCAGTCAGTAAACAGGTTACGCATTGGCCAACATTGCTTTCTGCCTGGATGTTTGCCGCGCAAAAGCTTTCAGTATCGTTCTAAAGTGCGCACCGTCGCGGTCGATAATTCAGAGTACGCATGGGCTCTATCTCCTCATAACAACACATGCGACGTTCGGCTCTAGCGTTTCCCCTTGCCAAAACTATAAATACCCGCAGGTGAAGTCATGAATATCAAGCAGAAGCTGACCTGGGCGTTCGCGGCTATCGCGTGTGTCCCGGTCATCCTGGTCGCCATTTTGGTAGTGCTGAATCTGCGAGAAGGGGCCCTGGCCAATTTCCTCGACAGCAGCGGTCGCGAGATCCGCCAGATCGACAATGGCATGAAGCAGTTTTTTGACGGCATCAGCCAAAACGTCGACTACGTAGCCAAGGACCCGCGCGTTGTCGCGGCCAAAGATCTCAAGAGCTACGCTGGCGCCGAAGCAGCGCAAATTCCGCTCACTCAGACCAACAAAGAGCTGCTGGCGATATTCGACCAGTTCGCCAAAAGCCATCCGAGTACCGCTTACCTGTCCCTGGGGCTGAGCGATGGCGGCTACGCCAGCTGGCCGGACGACAGCAAACTGAACAACTACGACCCACGCGTACGTCCCTGGTACAAAGCGGCCATCGCCGCGCCAGGCGCCACCGTGCGCACCGGTGCCTACTATTGGGCGCCGGACGATGTGACGCTGATCGGCACCGTGCACACTGTCGCCGACGCCGCCGGGAATATCCTGGGAGTGGTTGGCCTGGACGTGTCGATCAAACAGCTCACCGAACTGGTGCGCAACATCAAGCTGGGCGACAGCGGCTACCTGATGCTGGTGGAAGCCAACGGCAACGTGCTGGTAGA
The DNA here is from genome assembly GCF_049199125.1 of Pseudomonas sp. QD4. NCBI lineage: Bacteria > Pseudomonadati > Pseudomonadota > Gammaproteobacteria > Pseudomonadales > Pseudomonadaceae > Pseudomonas > Pseudomonas sp. QD4. Next base: position 789,736 of record NZ_JBLZOM010000001.1, on the reverse strand, counting down.
CCCCAGCGACGCCAAGCACAACTTCAAACCCCTGGCCGACCTGGGCCCCAACTACGCCGAGCTCGCCAAGCGAGGCGACGGCGTGACGCAGATCGAGATTGATGGCGTGCCCTACATGGCCAACGTGGTCAGCTCCAAAGACCTGGGCTGGCGCTTTATCGGCCTGATCAAGCGTGATGAAGTGCTGGCCGACGCCACCCGCCTGACCTGGTTGATCGCCGCCATTGCGGCGGCCTTGGCGTTGGTGTTCGCGATAGTTGGCGCCAGTTTTGCCAGCGTCATCGTGCGTCCGATTCGCGGCGTGGCCGACGGCCTGCAAGAAATCGCCGAAGGAGAAGGCGACCTGACGCGCCAACTCAAGGTGCAGGGCAAGGACGAAACCGCCAGCCTGGCGGGCTGGTTCAACCAGTTCCTGGGCATGATCGCGCAATTGGTGCAGCGCATCGGCAACGCCTCATCTGACCTGCAGACCGCCGCCGCCGACACCAGCGAAGTGGCCAACAACATGAACCAGGCCGCAGGTCGCCAGCGTGAAGCCGTGGAGCTGGTGAGCACCGCGTTCAATGAAATGGTCGCTACTGCCAACGAAGTCGCGCGTTCGTGCAGTGCCGCCGCGTCGAGTGCCGACGAAGGCTACCGCGACGTACATGACGGCCAGCAGCACATCGGCGAAGCCACCGGCAGCGTGCTCAAGCTCAGCGAAGACCTGCAAAAGTCGACCCAGACCATGCAGTTGCTGGAGCAGGACAGCCAGAACATCAACACCATTCTCGACACCATCCGCTCGATTGCCGAGCAGACCAACCTGCTGGCGCTCAACGCAGCAATTGAAGCAGCGCGCGCCGGAGACCAAGGCCGAGGCTTCGCCGTGGTCGCCGACGAAGTCCGCGCCCTGGCCCGTCGGACAGCCGACTCCACCGGCGAGATCGACAGCTTGCTGGGCAATCTCTCCCGCCGCACCCAGGAAGTCACGCAGCAGATGCAAGGCAGCCTGCAGGTGTCCCACACCAGCGTGGAACGTATCCAGCAGGCACGTGACAGCTTCGACAAGATCCGTGGCTCGGTGGACTCGATCCGCGACCAGAATACCCAGATCGCCACCGCCGCCGAGGAGCAGCACCAGGTGGCCGAAGAGATCAATCGGCACATCGCGCAGATCCATGCCGACGCCCAACTGGTCGAAGGCTTTGCCCAGTCCTCACAGACTGGCTCGGGTCGATTGATAGAAATTTCTGGTCAGCTCAAAGGCCTGGTGGGGCGTTTCAAATACTAGGATCCCAACCCGAATGAAAACGGTGAGCACTCACCGCTTTCACTCGGCCGATATACGCAGTTTTTATCGCTGAAAGCCTCAGGCCTCGGAGCCATCCTCATCATTAGCCCGCTTGGCCTTAGGCTGGGGGGGCATTCTTTGCAAACCATCCAACGCGTGTCCTCAGATTTGCCTCCGGGTGTGGCAATCCACTGGAAGTGGATGGAGCTTCATGGTTTGTGGAAAGGCAGAAATGATCAGCCGAACAGCCTGCCAGACTACGTCTAAAGACTCTCAGGGTCGCCGAAAAACATCTGAATCCGCGACCGCAACCAACGCTCTCCCGGGTCGTTGTCCTGGGAGCCGCGCCAGGCCATGTGCAGTTCGAAGTCGCGTACCGGCAGCGGTGGGTCTTCGGCGCGCACGCCGCCAGCGGCGGTCAGGGCTTCGGCGGTGTAATCCGGAACAGTGGCCAGGATATCGGTGCCCGCCAGCAGGGTGCTCAAGCCGTTGAACTGCGGTACGGCCAGCACCACATGGCGCTTGCGTCCGAGTTTTTCCAACTCTTCATCGATAAAACCGCTGAGATCGCCGGCGAACGAGACCAGGGCATGGGGGCGGGCGCAGAAGTCATCCAGGCTCAAGGCGCCGGGTACGGTGTCGGCGCGCAGCAATTTGGGCAGGCTGCGGCGCAATACCTTGCGCTTGGCGTTGGCCGGCAGGTCGGTGGTGTAGCTGACGCCAATCGAGATTTCGCCCGAGGCCAGCAACGCCGGCATCAGCAGGTAGTTGGCGCGGCGTACCACCAGCACGATTCCGGGAGCTTCGGCGCGCAGGCGCTTGAGCAGCATGGGCAGCAGCGCGAACTCGACATCGTCCGACAGACCGATGCGAAACACGGCGGTGCTGGTGGCCGGGTCGAATTCGGCGGCGCGGCTGACCGCGGTCGAAATCGAATCCAGGGCCGGCGAGAGCAGGGCGAAGATTTCCACCGCCCGCGCCGAAGGCTCCATGCTGCGGCCGGTGCGTACAAACAGGGGGTCGTCGAACAGACTGCGCAGGCGCGACAACGCCGCGCTGATGGCGGGCTGGCCGAGGAACAATTTCTCGGCGGCACGGGTCACACTGCGTTCATGCATCAATGTTTCGAACACGATCAACAGGTTCAGGTCGACACGACGCAGGTCATTACGATTCATCTGGAGTCCTGGCAGAGTCAGTAAACTTGACGAGAGCGGCCATATAAGAACAATGGCCGGCGTGAATCTTACGGGGAAAGGCTGCTACTCTGCACCGGCTAATTCAGTTTCCTGCCAGGCAAGTTCGCTCTGGCACGCGGTTTATAAGGGTTGCCGGAGCTGCGGAATCAATGACAGGCATGTCGACTATTAATAGCCACTGATGGTCTTGCTGTAAAAGCCCAGATAAAGTTCAGGGCATTAGAGGTTACTTTGACGAGGTTTGCGATGTCCCGCACGATCCGTTTTCACAAGTTTGGCTCGGCCGAGGTGCTCAAATGCGAAGAGCATGCGGCCGCTTTGCCTGCGCCAGGCGAAGTGCAGGTGCGCGTCGAGGCGATTGGCATCAGTTGGTATGACATTCTCTGGCGCCAGAACCTGGCCTCGTCCCATGCTCGCCTGCCTTCAGGCCTGGGGCATGAGATGGCCGGTGTGGTCACCGCAGTCGGTGATGGCGTCGACGACCTGGCAGTGGGTGACAAAGTCGCCAGTTTCCCTGCCGAAAGCCCCAATGATTACCCGGTATACGGCGAGCAGATCGTATTGCCGCGCTCGGCCCTGACCCGTTATCCGGACATTCTCAGCCCGATCGAGGCCAGCGTGCATTACACGCCGCTGCTGATTGCCTATTTCGCCTACGCCGATCTGGCCCGAGTCAAACCCGGGCAGTTCGCCTTGGTTACCGATGCCAGCCATTGCGCCGGCCCATCCTTTGTCCAGCTGGGCAAAGCCCTTGGGGTGCGGGTGATTGCCGCGACCAAGACCGCGGAAGAGCGCGAGTATCTGCTGTCCCTGGGCGCCGAGAAAGTGATCGTCACCGAGGAACAGGACCTGCTGATGCAGATCAACAAGTTCACTGACGGCCGTGGCGTGGACGTGGTGTTCGATGGCTTGGGTGGCCCGCAGATGTCACTGCTGGGCGATGTCCTGGCGCCGCGTGGCAGCCTGGTCCTGTATGGCCTGCAGGGCGGTAACCAGACGCCATTCCCGGCCTGCGCGGCGTTCCAGAAGAACATCCAGTTCTTTGTGCACTGCATCGGCAACTTCACCGGCAAGCCGGAGCTGGGTATCGTCCAGGACCAGGTGGCACTGCAGCGAGCCTTGCGTGACATCAACCAGTTGACCGCGGACCGAGTGCTGCTGCCGCTGAAGACTCGGGTGTTCCCGTTCAATGAGTTTGTCGAGGCGCACCGTTACATGGATGAGTGTCCATGCCGCGAGCGGGTTGCGTTGCAGGTCGAATCGGCCTGATCCCCACGCCAGGGTTCGCCACCACGAACCCTGGCGTTTTTTATCGCACCGGTGCCTCAAGCGCCGGTCTTTCATCTTCCCTCCCGATCACTCCAGCCCGTCCCGGGCGGCGCCTGCGTGTTCGTTGTGCAAATTCTGCAAGTTCCGCTCATGCCACGGGATAGATCCCGTCGCGCGATGGTCAAACTGCCAGTAGACTGCGTTCCACTCCCGAATCATCCTTTTCCAGAGGTTTTGCATGACACTCAGTCCTTTTGCGGGCAAGCCGGCACCAGCTGAATTGTTGGTCGATATCCCGCGACTGGTAACGGCCTATTACACCGGCCAGCCCGATGCTTCGGTTTCTACCCAGCGTGTTGCCTTTGGTACTTCGGGGCACCGTGGCAGCTCGTTCGATCTGAGTTTCAACGAATGGCATGTACTGGCCATCAGTCAGGCCATCTGCCTGTATCGCGAATCCCAGGGTATCGATGGCCCGCTGTTTGTCGGCATCGACACCCATGCGCTGTCCACGCCTGCCGGTGCCAGTGCCCTGGAAGTGCTTGCCGCCAACGGTGTGACGGTCATGATTGCCGCCGGGGATGAGTACACACCCACTCCGGCCGTTTCCCACGCCATCCTGTGCTACAACCGCGGCCGCACTTCGGGCCTGGCGGACGGCATCGTCATCACCCCATCGCACAACCCGCCACAAAGCGGCGGTTACAAGTACAACCCCACCAACGGTGGTCCGGCCGATACCCATATCACCAAGTGGATCGAAGCCAAGGCCAACGAGTTGCTCGCGGCCAAGCTCGCCGGGATCAAGCGCATCAGCTACGAGCAGGCGCTGAAAGCCGATACCACCCACCGTCACGATTACCTCAACACCTATGTCGCCGACTTGATCAATGTGATCGACATGGATGCCATCCGTGGCGCCAAGCTGCATCTGGGCGTCGATCCACTGGGTGGAGCAGGGGTGCGCTACTGGTCGGCAATCGCCGAGCACTATCGCCTGGACCTGGACGTGGTGAACAAGCAGGTCGACCCGACTTTCCGCTTTATGTCGGTGGACTGGGACGGGCAGATCCGCATGGACCCGTCCTCCAGCTACGCAATGCAGGGGCTGATCGGCCTGAAGGATCGCTTCGATGTGGCCTTCGCCTGCGACCCTGACCACGACCGCCACGGCATCGTCACCCCGAGCGGTGGCCTGCTGGCGCCGAATAATTACCTGGCAGTCACCATCGACTACCTGTTTCAGAATCGTCCGCAATGGCGCGCCGATGCCGCCGTTGGCAAGACTGTGGTCAGCAGTGGCCTGATTGACCGGGTTGCCAAGCGCTTGGGCCGCCGTTTGTATGAAGTGCCAGTAGGCTTCAAGTGGTTTGCCGACGGCCTGTTCGATGGCTCGTTGGGTTTTGGCGGCGAAGAAAGCGCCGGCGCCTCATTCCTGCGCAAGGACGGCGGTGTCTGGAGTACTGACAAGGACGGATTGATCCCGGCCTTGCTGGCAGCAGAAATGACCGCCCGTACTGGCCGCGATCCGAGCCAGGCCTACCGTGCCCTGTGTGATGAGCTGGGCGAACCTTTTTCGGTACGGGTCGATGCCAAGGCCAATCCGCAACAGAAAGCCTTGCTCAGTAAGCTTTCGCCGCAGCAGGTCACCTCGACCCAACTGGCTGGTGAAGCAATTGAGCAGATCCTCAGCCACGCGCCGGGTAATGATCAGGCCATCGGCGGGCTCAAGGTCATGACCGCCAACGGCTGGTTCGCCGCGCGACCTTCGGGCACCGAGGACATCTACAAGATCTACGCCGAAAGCTTTATCGGTGATGACCACCTCAAGCAATTGGTGCAGGAAGCCCAGACCCTGGTGGATGGCGCCATCAGCGGCAACTGACAGGCAGGTAAAAAAAGGGCGACCCCAGGGTCGCCCTTTTTTATGGCTTCTGTTTTATCAGGCCAGGTCCACCAGCACGATTTCACTGTCCTCGATCGCCGTCACTCGCAAGACGCTTTCCTCGGCAACCGCCACACCGTCTCGAGCTTGTGCACGCAAGCCGTTGACTTCAATCACCCCGGTAGCGGGCACCAGGTAGGCACGCCGGCCCGGGTCCAGTGCATATTCGGCTGATTCGCCAGCCTTGAGGTTGGCCGCCACCAGGCGCGCATCGGCGCGAATCTGCAGGCTCTGGTCATCGCCGTGCTTGCCGCTGGCCAAGGTCACAAACCCTTCGCGCTGGCCTTTGGGGAAAGGCTTGGCGCCCCAGGATGGCGCTGCGCCGGCCTGGTTGGGAATGATCCAGATCTGAAAGATCCGGGTTGGCGTCGATTCCAGGTTGTACTCGCTGTGGGCGATCCCGGTGCCAGCACTCATCACCTGCACGTCACCGGCTTCGGTCCGGCCTTTATTGCCGAGGTTGTCCTGGTGAGTGATGGCGCCTTCGCGCACATAGGTGATGATTTCCATGTCGCGGTGCGGGTGCTGAGGGAAGCCGGTGCCAGGGGCGATCACGTCATCGTTCCACACCCGCAGGTTGCCCCAGTTCATGCGTGCCGGGTCGTGGTATTCGGCAAACGAAAAGTGGTGGTGAGCATCCAGCCAGCCATGATGGGCGCCGCCCAGGGATGCAAAAGGTCTGAGTTCAAGCATGATCGTCTCCTGTAAGGGATCGGCCTGGTCGCTGCCATAGAGCGCCAATCCCGGTTGATGGTGAGCATCATCTATCAGCTATGCATCGATAAAAAGCGCAAAAAATGCCGTAATCCAATCTATAAATTAGATATTTATACGGGCCCGTTGCTGCTGTCGAATCTTCAATTCATCGCTTAAGTGGATGACCTGTAAGCATTTCGCTAGAAGTCAGCGGCAAATGCAGCGACCATAGCCCACACAGCCTCACACCCTGGAGTCAGCGTGCCGCAACACACCCCCGATCTTCCTCCCGAGCTTTTGCCACTGGCCGAAATGCCGCTGTTCAAGCGGCTGGCAGCCAGGTTTTTCGGACATGGCCTTACCCGTCTACGCGCTCAGCATCGGGCTTCCTGGCTGCATGGCCAGGCGGATGGCTTTCGCAGCGGGCATACCGCAGGCGTCGAGTATGGCTATAAGGAGGGCAAGCTCGAAGGCATCGAGGAGGGCCGTCAGGTGCTGTTGATCCGCGATACGCGCAATACCGAGCACCGTGCTCCTGGCGTAGATGACCTGCTGTTCGATGACTGGCGCCTGCCGCTGAGTACGGAGTTGAAGAAGCGCATCAAGGCCGATGTCGCCCGCTTGCTGCCGGCCCATGCCCAGCCGAGCACGGCGCAGTGGAAGATGATTTTCAGCGATACCCCGTCCACTTCCGTGATCGCCGGCGCCGGGGCGGGCAAATCGACTTCCCTAGTGCTGCGCATCCTGTTGCTGCATCACTACCTGGGCTTTGAGCTCGACTCCTTGACGGTGGTGACCTTTACCCGTGAGTCGCGCAAGGACTTTATCCAGAAACTGATCCAGGTGTTCAGCCTCTGGGGCCTTAGTCTGGGCTTGCGCGACGCGCGGGAAGTGGTGCGCACCTTTCACTCGCGGATCCTGCCGATGGTGCGCAGCCTGCCGGGGTTCGAACGCCTGCAGGCGTTTGAAAACCTCAGTGAGCGTGGGCCGGGCGCGGACGAGGAGGTGGAGAGCAATCCGTTCGACCTGCGCATCAACGACGCCCAACGCCGTCACCTGAATGCCTGCTACCACGTCTTGCATGGCCGCGATGGGCGCTTTCGCCAGGCGATCAAGCCGCTGTTGCGCCATGCCTTGCAGCTCAAGGAGCTGGAGCGCGATCACCCTGATGTGCAAAAGCGCATGGCGGTCACCGAATTGGCCGCCAAGCGCGACGAAGAGCTGTGCGACACCCTGGAAGACCTGTGGTTTCGAGCTGGCGCCTGGCCGATCAAGGGTATCGAGCCCAATCGACAAAGCATCGAAATCAACGGCTCGCGCTTCCATTGCCATGGTTATGCGGCCGAGCTGGATGCTTGGGTGGTGCTGGGCTTCGACCCGCGGGAAAACCCCCAGGTCGGCCGTCCCGGGGCCAAGCTCACAGTGCGCGCGGAATGGGCGGTCAAACGCACCCTGTTTCAAGCTTTTTGCCATAAGCCTTTGATATGGCTTGATTCTTATGATTCAGCAAAGCGCGTCCTGTCGTCATTGGCCGGAGATGCCAGCGCGGGGCCGGGTTTCGACTACAAGGTCAAGGGTGAGCTGGCTTCGGCGCCATTACTGGATTGTTTTGTCGGTGCCGCAGGCTTTATCGAGAACCTCGGGCTGGATGTGTGCGATGCGGTTGGGCGCATGAGCTTTGTCAAGGATGACCCGGATCGGTATTTCTTCGAAGCGCTCAGCCTGTTCTGGCGGGCCCTGGAAGACCATTTGCTGGACCAGTCGCCGCCGATCATGAGTTACAACCGCATGTTCGCCTTATTCAGCGAGCATTCGCCGGAGAACCTCAAGCTGTTGAGCAATGAGCGCCTGCGCCCTTTATCACATCTGATGATCGACGAATTCCAGGATGTTTCGCCGCAGATCGTCTCCTGGCTTCGCGCTTGCCTGCGGGAAATCCGCAGTCGCGGCCCGGCCATGCACGTAGGGCGCGGCGCCCAGCGGTCGTCCCTGCTCTGTGTGGGCGACGACTGGCAGTCGATCTATGGCTGGCGTGGCAGTTCGCCGAAATACTTCATGGAGTTCAACAAGGAGTTCCCGTCGCCCAGCACCACCCGGGTCATGCTCAGCGAGAATTACCGCAGCCACCAGCACATCATTGACGCCGCTGAACACATTGTCCGGGCGGCGCCGGCGATCAGCGGGAAAAAAGCCAAGGCCAGTGGGGCCGAGCAGGAGTTGCGCCCGGTGCAGGTGCTGGACCGCGATGACGCAGGTCTGGGCAAGCGCCTGGCCGAGCACTATCAGAAGGGCGATTCAATCTTGATGCTCTTTCGAAAAAGTAGCGATAAGTTATTGATTGAGGAGCATATTAATCAAATAGTTAATGTTGATTCTAGGTTGCCGATCGAAGCCCGCAGGCTTAAGCAACTGACCTATCACAGCTCCAAGGGCTTGCAGGCGGATGCCGTGTTCCTGCTGGGTGATTGTCAACACTTGACCAGCTCGCCCTACAAGAATCAGGTCTATCGCATGGCCGGCCTGGGCAAGGACGGCGACGCCGAGCCCTACGACAGCGCACAGAAGGATGAAATCCTGCGCCTGGCCTATGTCGGTATCACCCGTGCGGTGAAGCACTGCTACTGGTACGTCGATGGGCAGGAATCTGCGGCTGCCAATGCACCCAAGGCGTCTGATCGGGTTGCGCGGGGCAAAGCGTTTTTCAACGATTTGCGTGCATGAAAAAGCCCGCTGCATAAGCGGGCTTTGGTTCAAAAGGTTGGGTAGTCAGGCCTTGAGTGCCAAAGGGGGCGTGAAGGACTCAAGTTCATCTTCCACCGCCTCGATTATTCGCTCGACGTCGGTGGCGTTCATCACGGTGGCGCAGGGGATGCCGGCTATGGCGATCATGGTTTCGCCACTGACGCGATCGAAGAGCCGGGCGATCATGCTGCCGGGCGCATCCATGCTGGCCTCGAAACCCATGGGGTGAAAATGCCAGCGCATCAACTGACATGCGTTGGGAAAGGTGACCTTGCTGACGGAAACTCTATTCATGAGATGCCCACCTGGATCATTGAGCGCTTCCTTTTGCTCGCGGTAGGTAAGGATGGACCGTCGATGGTCCTTCCTGTGGAGCTTGTAAAAATAGCACCCGCTTGTGACAGTCCGCGGTTTTTTTTCAGGCCGTTTGGCGATTGCCTTGCAGAATTTTGATGCAGATCATGTCCTCGCGATTTTTGGGCACAATGCCAGTATTCGCGCGACCGGGATTGCCCATTGAAGCCGCCTGCCAACTTCGGCAAGCTCGGTTTTTATTTTGACGAGTGCCCTATGTCCGCCTTTGATGACGGCCCGCAGCAAACCCAGGCCACCGCCGAAACCGTGATGCGCTATCACCTGTGCTGGAAGCACCGGGATCTGGATGGCGTGATGGCGCTTTACCATCCCGAGATTCAATACAACGACTTTTTCCAGAACCGCACCCTGGGCCTGGATCAATTGCGTGAGTACGTGGCCAGCAGCATGCCCCGCGACGCGGACGAAGCCCTGGAGCACAGCGATCGCATCCGGGTGGATGGCAATACTGCGTTTATCCAGTACCAGGTCACGTTGCGTGGCGGCCGCGGCCTGGTGTCATTTCGCGCCAGCGAGGCGATTACCGTGCGTGACGGTCTGATCTGGCGCGTCAATGAATACGCCTCTTTGGTGCACGAGACCCTGCCCGACAAAGCGCGCCACAGCATGCGCCCAGCTGCGAGCCGCCTGGGATTGTCGCCGCGCCAACTGAGCTTCATGGCCGAGGACTTGCAGCAGTATTTCGAGCGGCAACAGCCGTATCTGGATCCTGAGCTGGATTTGCAACGGGTGGCGAAGGAGTGCGGTTACAGCCGCAATCAGATTTCTTACCTGCTCAACCAAGTGCTGGGCCAGAGCTTCTACCGCTACGTGAATCAGGCGCGCTTGCAGCATCTGCTGCTGGCGTTGGACCAGGCGACGCCTCCGCTGCGTGTCGATGAGTTGGCCTTTGCCGCCGGCTTCAATTCGCTGTCGGCGTTCTACAGCTGTTTTCGCCAGCACACCGGCCAGTCGCCCAAGGCTTACGCCAAGCAAATTTCTTTGCGTGCACGCGCGCAAGACAACGCCTGACCCCAGCCACTAGGATCGCCGCTATCGAAAACTCGGTTGCGGAGTTGTTGCATGCCAGCATGGCGCACTATCAGTTTGTGGATGGACCAGCTCGACGAGCCGCTGCTGGCGCGGCCGTCTCTTGAGCAGGATCTGGATGTTGACGTAGCCATCATCGGTGCCGGTTACACCGGGCTGTGGACGGCTTACTACCTCAAGCGCCAGGCGCCGCAGTTGCGCATCGCCATTGTCGAGGCCCAGACCGCCGGCTTCGGTGCCTCAGGGCGCAATGGTGGCTGGCTGATGGGCAATCTGTTGGGGGAGGACAGGTTGCTGGCCGGGTTGTCGAGCGAAGAGCGTCGGGCGTCCTTTGATCTGCTCCACAGCATTCCGGATGAAGTGGCAAACGTCATCGAACGTGAAGCCATCGACTGTGATTACCGCAAGAGCGGGGTGTTGTACTGCGCGGCGCGCTATCCCGAACAGGAAACCAGCCTGCGTCAATACCTGGCCAAGCTGCATGCCCAGGGCCTTACCGATGCCGACTACCACTGGCTCAGCCCTGAGCAACTGGGCCAGCAGGTGCGTATCGCCAATGCCTACGGCGCTATCTATTCCCCTCATTGCGCGACCATCCATCCCGCCAAACTGGTACGTGGCCTGGCGCGGGTGGTTGAAGGCATGGGCGTGCAGATCTACGAAAACAGCCCGGTCACCCATTGGCAGTCTGGCGGGCTGCAAACGGTCAAGGCCCAAGTGCGTAGCCGTTGGACGGTACCGGCGGTAGAAGGCTATTCGGTGACCTTGCCGCCCCTGGGCCGTTATCAGATGCCGGTGCAGAGCCTGTTGGTGGCCACCGAGCCGCTGTCCCAGGCACTGTGGGACGAGATCGGCCTGGAGCACGGGCAAGCGTTCAGTGAAAGCAGCCGTCAGGTCACCTACGGCCAGCGCACCCTGGATAACCGCCTGGTGTTCGGTGCCCGTGGCGGATACCGCTTTGCCGGCAAGCTGCGGCATGACTTCACCTTGAGCTACAACGAAGTCGGGTTGCGCCGGTATCTGTTCGGCGAGCTGTTCCCACAGCTGAAGAATGTGCGCATCACCCACTCCTGGGGCGGCAACCTGGGCATGTCCCGCCACTTCAAGCCCCATATGCTCTGCGACCGGCGCCATGGCATTGCCCTGGCCGGTGGCTACGGTGGCGAAGGGGTTGGAGCCAGCAACCTCGGCGGCCGCACCCTGGCCGATCTGATTCTTGAACGCGACAGCCCGCTGGTGCGCCAGCCCTGGGTCATGGCCGAGGGTCGTGTGGATGGCTTGCGCCCCTGGGAGCCTGAACCCTGTCGCTGGCTGGGCTACAACGCGATCATTCGCAGTTTTGTCCATGAAGACCAGACCCTGGCCAACCCGGCCAGCCCACCGTGGCGGCGCAAGTTGGCCAGTCGCGTGGCCGGTTTCATGGAAGGTTTCATGCACTGACTGTGCGATTTCCAACCCATAGGTAGAACCATGAGCATCACTCAATTCAAGAACACCGCCACGGCTGTCCTCGATCAATCGAGCCCGGTCGCCGTGCCCCTGGGCAGCCCGGTCGCCGTCACGTCGGTGACCTGCGTCGAGCGTAACGACGGGGTCGAGACCGGCATCTGGGAGTGCACGCCGGGGCGCTGGCGGCGGCAGATCGTGGCCCAGGAGTTCTGCCACTTTATTCAAGGCCGCTGCACCTTTACTCCAGACAACGGTGAAACCCTGACCATAGAAGCCGGCGATGCCCTGATGTTGCCGGCCAACAGCACCGGAATCTGGGATATCCAGGAAACCGTGCGCAAGAGCTATGTATTGATTTTCTGATCCTTTGATCCCTGATCCCTTGATTGCCTGCCAATAAAAATAGCCCATACCCAGGAATCGCCCCATGACCCGCATGACCCCAGCTTCGCTGCTGTTCGCTCCCCTGCTGCTTGTCGCTGCACTCGGCCAGGCCGCCGAGACGGTGAAGATCTACAACTGGTCGGACTACATCGCACCGGACACGATGAAGAGTTTCCAGAAGGAAACCGCCATCGGTTTCAGCTACGACGTCTATGACAGCAACGAAACCCTGGACGGCAAGTTGATGACCGGCAAATCCGGGTATGACGTGGTGTTTCCGTCAAACCACTTCATGGCCAGGCAGATCCAGGGTGGCGCCCTGAAAAAGCTCGACAAGGACCAGTTGCCGAACTGGAAGAACCTCAACCCGGTACTGCTCAAGGCCCTGCAAACCAACGACCCGGGCAACGCCCATGGGTTTCCTTACCTGTGGGGCAGCACCGGCATCGGCTACAACATGGCGAAGGTCAAGGCGGTGCTGGGCGACAATGCGCCGGTGGACTCCTGGGACCTGATCTTCAAGCCCGAAAACATGCAGAAGTTGCAGAAGTGCGGGGTGGCGATCCTCGATAACGGTCCCGAGTTGCTCCCAGCAGCCTTGAACTACCTTGGGTTGCCGCACCACAGCCAGAACCCGGCGGATTACAAAAAAGCCGAGGAACTGCTGATGAAAGTTCGGCCTTACATCAGCTACTTCCACTCCTCCAAATACACCAGCGACCTGGCTAACGGTGACATCTGCGTGGCGGTGGGATTCTCCGGCGACATCCTGCAGGCCGAAAGCCGGGCCAAAGAAGCCAAGAATGGCGTGGAAATCGGTTATTCGATTCCCAAGGAGGGCGCAGCCATCTGGTTCGACATGGTGGCGATGCCGGCCGATGCTCCGGATGAGAAGGCGGGTTACGCCTTTATGAACTACTTGCTGCGCCCTGACGTCATGGCCGCTATCAGCAACTACGTGCATTACGCCAACGGTAACCAGCAGGCAGACAGCCTGATCGACCCTGCAATCAAGAACGACACCAAGGTTTATCCGAGCCCGGACATGATGGGCAAACTGTTTGCCCTGGAAGCCATGCCGCTGAACATCGACCGGATCCGTACCCGGCTGTGGAACAAGATCCGCACCGGCAGTTGAGGGCGGCGGGCGAGTTGAGCAGGAGTGCCGAACCTGCCCTTGGATCCTGGCGTCCACGCGCGGCTCGGCAGCGGCTACAACCTTCTGTAGCCGCTGCCGCAGGCTGCGCTGGCCCTCGGCAGCGCCCTAACGACTCCAGGGCTTGCACCACGGACGGCGACTGCCTCAGCTCAGTTGTGCATTCTCCGGCAACAGCGCACCACCATCGACAACCAGGGTTTGCCCGGTGATATAGCCGGCGTTGCGCGACGCCAGAAACAGCATGGCATAGGCAATGTCCTCGGGGCTGCCCAGGCGCTTGAGCGGGATATGCTCGGCCAACTCCGGAGAGTCACCGAGGTTGGCCATGGCCTGGGTGGCAATCAGGCCGGGCTCGACCCCATTGACCGTGATTCCATATTCGGCCAGTTCCAGCGCCGCGCTGCGGATAAAACCGTTGACCCCGGCCTTGGACGCGGCGTAGTGGGCCAGCCCGGGAATCGCCGTGCGTGGGCCGGTGACCGAGGAGGTGATGACGATGCGCGGGTGCTGGGCGAGGCGCAGCGTTGGCAAGGCGGCCTGGGTCAGCCAGAAGCAGCTCTTGAGGTTGACCGCCAGGGTCTGCTCCAGGGTGTCATCGCTCAGGTCGATCAGCTTCTGCATCGGAAACACGCCGGCGTTGTGCAGCAGCAGGTCCAGTCCGCCAAAGGTTTCAAGGGTGGCCTCTACCGCCCGATTGGCGGCGCTGCGACTGCCGAGGTCGACCGTCAGCAACTCGGCCTGGCCCCCGGCCTCGTGTATCAGGCGCAGGGTTTGTTCACCGCTGTCCCGGGAGCGGGTCGCCAGCATGACCTTGGCCCCCTGTGCTGCAAACACCTGAGCAATCGCCCGGCCAATGCCCTGGCCGGCACCGGTGACCAGGGCGATACGTCCTGTCAGGTCCTGGCTCATGAAACAGCTCCTGGAAGGTTGGGCTGGGCAAGGACCTGGCTCAGGCACTGGTCCAGCAAGCGATTGTGCAGGTCGACGTCCTGCGCGGTGGTGGCCGGGCACATCAGGGCCATGTTGTGGAAGGGCGTCAGCAACACCCCACGGTTCAGCAGGTACAGGTGCAGGTAGGCCTCGATCAACCCATGGCGCGCGTGATGGGCTTCGCCGCCATTGCGCGGGGCGTGGTCCATAAACAGGTATTCGACCCGCGCGCCGATGCGAGTCACATGCCAGGGCAGGCGATGGGTGTCGATGATGCGCTGGACCCCCTCACGCAGCCGCTCGGCCAGCGTGATCATGTGGGCATAGTTGGCCTCGGTCATCACGTCGCTGAAGGTCGCGCGCATGGCGGCCATTTGCAGGGCGTTGCCGGCCAGGGTGCCGCCGAAGCCGAAATGGTTGATCGCCTGTCCCGGCTGGAAATGCGGCAGCACCCGCCAGATCCGCTCGGCCATGGCCTGGCTGCAGCCCCATACCGCAGCGGGAATACCGCCAGCGATGCATTTGCCGAGCACAAAGAAGTCCGCCTGCAAGCCGTGTTCGACGCTGTAGCCGCCAGGGCCGCAGGAGATGGTGTGGGTTTCATCGATGATCAGCGGCACATCGAAGCGTCGTGTCAGTGCTCGCAGGCCATCGTGAAAGCCAGGGGCCGGCGGCACCATGCCGACGTTGGTCATGAAGGGTTCGGTCAGTACCACGGCCACGTCACCCTGGGCCAGGGCGGCTTCGAGGGCGGCCAGGTCATTGAATTCCACCAGTCGCGTGGTGGTGTCATGTTTGATTCCGTTGGCGTGCACCCCTTCGCGAGGAATCATCTGTCCGGCGCTGTCGAACTCCACCTGGGACTCGTCGACGCTGCCGTGGTAATTGCAGTTGAACACCAGCACCTTTTCGCGACCGGTGATCATCCGGCACAGGCGCAGGACGAAGCGATTGGCGTCAGTGGCCGATGTCGTGACCTGCCAGTACGGCAGGCCGAAACGGCGCACCAGTTCCTGGCCGACCCACAGGCTATCGGCAGTGGGCAGCATCAGGGTCGAGCCGTGGAGCGCCTGATGGCCAATGGCTTTGGCGACCGCCGGTTGGCTGTGACCGAACATGGCGCCGGTATCGCCCAGGGCGAAGTCGACATAGGTGTGCCCGTCGCAGTCGGTCAGGGTCGCGCCCTGGGCATCGGCGACCAGGATCGGATATAGCCCCGGCCATTGCTGCATCCAGTGCAGGGGAGCGCCGTACAGCCAATGCTTGAGGTTTTCCTGGTAGTACTCGCCGGAACGGGGATGGCGTTCGGCGAATTGTCGCAGCTCGGTTTGGTAGCAACTGGCGACACGTTCGAGATCAAGGCCGAGGGTCATGGGTAACGCTCCAGTTCAAAGGGGGCTTAACGGTATTCGGTGCGATTGAGCACGTAGGCGAGGGCGCCCACCGGGAAGTTGGCGGCGCTGCTGAAGTCGTCGCCCTGGTAGCCGAAGATCTTGCCGTCGGTCTTGCCGGCTGCCAGGTCAATCAATACCAGGCCCAGGGTGGGGACGATCTTTTCCCGCCAGACAAACAGGTAGAGCTGATCGGCGACCTTGTAGTAGTGGCAGCGGTCGGTATCCGCCAGCCCCTGTTCAACGCCTTCCAGGCACTGCCAGCTGTAGAAGTTCGAGTTCAGGTACACATGTTCATAGGCTTCGGTGGCGCTGTAGATGTACTGGTTGCGCAGGCCAACCAGCTCCAGGGTCGGCGCGTGTCGAGGGGTATCGGGGGTGAAGGGCGAGTCGATGCTGCCATGCAGGAACTGCGCGCTGACCGCCGTCAGCTCCCGGCCGGATAACGCGCGGCTGAACAGGTCGACTGCGGCTTCGGCCTGGGTCGGCATTTGCCCGATCACGGCGGTGAATAGGTTGTGCATCAAGTCCAGCACCAGGCTGACCGAGTGGGTCCGGCCGTCTTCCTGCTTGAGAAAGTCCACCAGATAGATGCCCGGCCGGATTGAGCTGGCGCGATAGGGCGCATCGCCGCTGGCGTCGTTATCAGCGGTTTGCCAGTGCAGGGTCTCGGCGCCGAATTGGTGCTCGATCAACCAGCCGTTGGCGAAGTGCAGCGTGAGGCTACGGCCCTTCAGGTCATCGAGTGCCGGAAGGATGTGGTTGTCGCTGGCAAAGCCATCGGCCAGGGCGCCGACGGTGATCCATTCTGGTTGTGTGTGGGTGGTCATGGGCTGGGTCTTGTCGGTTGAGGGAAGATATCCATAGTCATCCCATCGACCCGCGTCGCCCATCAACCGGATGGTTGAGTTCTAGAGGAATAGCGCCTTGACCAGCTCGGTGCGGTTGCCGACAGCGGCTTTGCGAAACAGGTTGATCAGGTGAGTCTTGACGGTCGGCAGGCCCAGGCCCAGGTGCTGGGCAATGACTTTGTTGCTGGCGCCTTCGCGCAGCAGCCAGGCGATTTCCTGCTCCCTTGGGGTGAGTGCGGCCAGGCATTGGTCGGATTGGGAGTAGGGCGCCTGGGCGGCGATTTCCAGCAGCCCCTGCAGGGCGTGCAGGGTTGTCAGCTCATCAGGGCTGAAACGCCCGAGGCTGGCATCACGCAGCAGCGACAAGCCGGCAATCGGCCGCTGACCGTCGCTGGCCAGGATCTCCACTACATCGCACACCCCGTTGCGTTGTAAAAAGCCCTGGTAGACCTCGGTCTCGTGACGGCCCTGTTGGGCCAT
Organism: Pseudomonas sp. QD4; assembly: GCF_049199125.1. NCBI lineage: Bacteria > Pseudomonadati > Pseudomonadota > Gammaproteobacteria > Pseudomonadales > Pseudomonadaceae > Pseudomonas > Pseudomonas sp. QD4. The sequence continues at coordinate 772,564 of NZ_JBLZOM010000001.1, read as the reverse complement.
GCCCATGTGCAGCGACAGCACCGGGCGGCCTGCCGCGGCGCAGTTGCGGGGCCGCAACGGGTCGTAGTGACGGTAGCGTTGCAGGTAAGCGTCGTGCATGTGCGGGGTCATGCGATGCAGCGAAAAGTGTTGGGCCTGCAGTTGCTCGTCAATGCGATAGAACGCACAGAGGGTGGCCGGCACGACCTGGGTAAATGCCCGGATACAGCGCTGGCCGAGTTCGAGGGCATCGGGCAGGGCGGGTGACTGGCTCATCGATGACTCCTTGGATTGAGGCAACCGCTCAAAGGGACGATAAGGCCCGAAGGGGCCTTATCGAGCGCAGCAACCGCTGGGTAGCGTCAGCGGCGCGCCTGGGACAGGCCCAGTTCCAGGGCATTGACGATCACGTCGATCTGCTCCTGCTGGATCACCAGAGGTGGCGAGAGAATGATCTTGGTCCCCACCGGGCGCACCATGACGCCGTTGTCGCGGGCAATCTGTGCCACCTGGTTGGCGTAGCCACTCATGGGGTCGATTGGCTCGCGGGTAGTTTTATCGGCCACCAGGTCGAGGGCGACCATCAGACCCTTGCCGCGTACTTCGCCGACACTGTCAAAGCGTTCGGCAAAGGGCTGCAGGCGCTTGAGCATGTAGTCGCCCATTTTCGCGGCATTGGCCGGCAAATCATCCTTGACCACGATATCCAGGCAGGCCAGGGCCGCAGCACAGGCCACCGGGTGCCCGGAGTAGGTGTAGCCATGCATGATGGCGCCGGTGAAGTTGCTGTTCTTCTCGAACGCCGCTTCGACCCGTTCGTTGACCACGGTGGCGCCCAGGGGGATGTAGCCCGAGGTGATGCCCTTAGCCAAACACATAATGTCGGGTTTTACGCCCCACAGGCGGCTGCCGAACATCGAGCCGCTGCGGCCGAAACCGGTCACCACCTCGTCGGCGATCAGCAGCACGCCGTACTTGTCACACACTTCACGGATCAGCGGCCAGTAGTTGGCGGGCGGCACGATGACGCCGCCGGCGCCCTGGATCGGCTCGGCGATAAAGGCCGCGACGGTGTCGGGGCTCTGGAACTGGATTTCACGTTCGAGAATGTCGGCGCAGATCTTGCCGAGTTCTTCCGGGTCCTGGCTGTAGGGGTTGCGGTACAGCCATGGGGTGTCGACATGGAAGCAGCCTGGCAGCAGCGGCTCGTAGTTGCGACGGAACACGGTGTTGCCATTGACCGAGGCGCCACCAAAGTGGGTGCCGTGGTAGCCCTGGCGCAGGGAGATGAATTTGGTGCGATCGGCCTGACCTTCGAGTTTCCAGTACTGGCGGGCCAGCTTCAGGGCGGTTTCGATGGCGTCCGAACCGCCACTGCTGAACGCCACGCGGCGCATCCCTTCGGGCTCCAGCAGGTTCATCACCACTCGTGACAGCTCTTCGGCACGAGGGTGGCTGACGCCGTCGAACAACTGGAAATACTCCAGCTCATCCAGCTGCGCGGTGATCGCCGCTTTCACTTCCTTGCGGTTGTGGCCGACGTTGACGTTCCACAACCCGGCAACGCCATCCACCAGTTGGTGGCCCTTGTCGTCATACACATAGCAGCCATCGCCACGGACAATACGAATCGGCTCGCGTTGCTTCATTTCGTTGGGGTGCAGCATGGGGTGCCAGAAGCGGCTTTGTTCGCTCACGTTGAGTCTCCTGATAACGCACGGACAGCGTGGGTCTATTAGTGCGTCATTTATACCCCTGGCGCTTGCCTCTGTGTGCCAGGCTTCTTGATCGTCACTGCCAGACTGATGCAAGGCATGACGCCGCGCGCAGCGATCATTGGTGACGGATTGTGCAGGGCATCGATGGGCTGGCAGCCAGTGCCAAGTTTCCCGGCAGCCAGGATCAAGACGACGTTCGGCTTTGCGCTCAGAGTCTGTCTCGAACTAGGTCTATTTCCGAGGATTCCAGATGAGCGTTGCCATCGACCCACGTGTCGCTGCATTTATAGACAGTCAGCATGGACTGTTGATTGACGGTCACAGCCAGCCAGCGCTATCCGGTGCGCAGATGCCGGTCTTCAACCCCGCCACCGGCGAGGAGCTGACCCGGGTGGCCGCGGCTGCCGCGGCGGATGTCGACCTCGCCGTTGCCGCTGCGCGCCGGGCCTTCTGCGGCAGTTGGGCAGCGCAACGCCCGGCCGACCGTGAGCGTCTGCTGCTGAAGCTGGCCGACCTTCTAGAGGCCAATGGCGAACACCTGGCCCAGCTCGAAACCCTCAACAACGGCCAGTCGATCCACCTTGCCCGCGCCCTGGAAGTCGGCGCCGCAGCGGAATTCACCCGTTATATGGCGGGCTGGGCGACCAAGATCGAGGGCAAGAGCCTGGACGTTTCGATCGCCGCGGTGCCCGGAGCCAAGTACCGCGCCTATACGGTGCCGGAGCCGGTGGGGGTGGTGGGGGCCATCGTGCCGTGGAATTTCCCGTTGCTGATGGCGATCTGGAAGATCGTCCCGGCATTGGCCTGTGGCTGCACGGTGGTGCTCAAGCCGGCGGACGAAACACCGTTGACGGCCTTGCGCCTGGGGCAGCTGTGCCTGGAAGCAGGCATCCCTGAAGGCGTGGTGAACGTGGTGACCGGTACTGGCGCCGTCGCCGGTGCCGCGTTGGCCGGGCACCCGGGGATCGACAAAGTGGCGTTCACTGGCTCGACCCAGATCGGCAAGGTCATCGGGCATGCCGCAGTCGACAACATGACTCGGTTTTCCCTGGAGCTGGGTGGTAAATCCCCGGTGATCGTGCTCGATGATTGCTCTCCCGAGGTGGCGGCCGCCAGCGCTGCAGGGGCCATCTTCTTCAATCAGGGCCAGGTGTGCACCGCAGGGTCGCGCCTCTATATCCAGCGCGCGATCTTCGACCAGGTGCTGGAGCGGCTGGCGACCATCGCTGGTGGGCTGAACATTGGCCCGGGGCTGGATGAACAGGCACAGATCAACCCGCTGATTTCGGCAAAACAGCAAAAACGCGTGCTGGGCATGATCGAGCGTGGTGTGGCCGAAGGCGCACGGGTGGTTTGTGGTGGCGTTGCCCATGGCGAGCAGGGCTTCTACGTGCGCCCGACAGTGCTCACCGATGTCACTGCCGATATGCAGGTGGTGCGTGAGGAGATCTTCGGTCCGGTGGTGGTGGCCACCCCGTTCGACAGCCTGGATGAAGTGGTCGAGTTGGCCAACGACAATCAATACGGGCTGGGGGCGAGCATCTGGTCCAACGACCTGGCTAAGGTCATGGCGCTGATTCCGCGAATCAAGGCCGGTACGGTCTGGGTCAATACCCACAATATGCTCGATCCGTCGATGCCGTTCGGCGGTTACAAGCAATCGGGCATCGGTCGCGAGATGGGCCATGCGGCGATCGAGGCGTATACCGAGAACAAGTCGGTATGCATCGCCTACTGATTGGCTGCAGGCCTCGTCAGTTCGACGATGGAGACGTCGATGGCCCTGTTGCACGACAGTGCCTGCTCGGGTAGTCGAGCTGGTTCCGTTCAAGCTGCGTCAGACAGCAAAGCAACTCGCGCACCTTCGGGTGCGCCCTTGAAATGCCTAAAACAACAATCACTAACGCATGCTTTCGAGGTCCAGAACCATGTCATTCAACGACAAACTCACCCGACACCTGAACCAGGGCGTGGTCGGTTTCCCCACGGCGCTGGCCAGTGCGGTCGGCCTGATCATGGCCAGCCCGGTGATCCTCACCGCCACCACCGGCTTCGGCCTGGGCGGCGGCGCCTTTGCCGTGGCCATGGTGATCGCCATGGTGATGATGCTCGCCCAGTCGACCACCTTCGCCGAAGCCGCGTGCCTGCTACCCACCAACGGTTCGGTCTATGACTACCTGGCCTGTGGCCTGGGACGGTTTTTTGCCATCACCGGGACGATTTCCGCCTACCTGATCGTGCATGTGTTTGCCGGCACGGCGGAAACCATCCTCAGCGGCATCATGGCCCTGGTCAACTTCGAGTCACTCAACACCATGCTCGAGCAAAGCGGCAGCGCCTGGCTGGTCGGGGTCGGGCTGGTGATTTTCTTCGGCTTGCTGAATGCCGTGGGCATCACCGCGTTCAGCCGCGCCGAGGTGATCCTGACCTTCGGCATGTGGACCACCCTGATCATCTTTGGCGTGGTTGGAGTGATCAAGGCACCGGCAGTGGAACTCAATGGCTGGTTTGGCGAGTCCATGGTCGGCACCGACCTGCCGACGATCCTGTCACTGGTGGGCATGGCGATGTTCATGTTCGTCGGCTGCGAGTTCGTCACGCCCCTGACCCCGGATGTGCGCAAGGCGGCCAAGACCATTCCACGAGCCATGGCCCTGGGCCTGGTGGGTGTGGCCACGTGCATGTTCATCTACGGCGCGGCGATGAAACGCCAGGTGGCCAATATCCCCCTTACCGCAGACGGCAGCGTGCATCTGCTGGATACGCCTATGGCCATCCCGCAGTTCGCCGAGCAGATCATGGGGCCCTTCGGGCGTATCTGGTTGGGTGTCGGCCTGCTGTTCGCCGGTGCTGCGACCATCAATACCCTGATGGCCGGCCTGCCACGGATTCTCTACGGCATGGCCCTGGATGGCGCCTTGCCCAAAGTCTTTACCTACCTGCATCCGCGCTTCAAGACGCCGTTGCTGTGCATTGCCGTGGCGGTGTTGATTCCGTGCCTGCACGCCTGGTGGCTGGGTGGCAGTACCGACAACATCATGCACCTGGTACTGGCGGCGGTTTGCGCCTGGAGTACGGCTTACCTGCTGGTCACGCTGTCGGTGGTGGTGTTGCGCATTCGTCGGCCGGACTTGCCACGGGCCTACAAGTCGCCGTGGTTCCCGCTGCCGCAGATCGTCTCTTCGGTGGGCATTCTGCTGGGCATTTGGTTTATCACCCCGCCGGGCATGAATCCGCGTGATATCTATGTGCCATTTGGCAGCATGCTCGGCCTGACGGCGGTCTATGCCCTGGTCTGGACCGTGTTTGTGCAAAAGGTCAATCCATTCCGCCCGGTGCCGGTGGAAGAGGTGCTGGAGAAAGCGTTCAACCTGCAATCAGAGGTGCACAACGCGCCGGGAGCGATGCCTGATGAACAGTTCAAGCTGGCTGCAAAACCTCTCTGATGTCTGGGACCGGCCGCCCTCCGGCTATCGCCCGGGCGTTACCCTGGGGCAACTGCGGCGTGATCTCACAGGTCTGGAATGTGAGGTCGCAAGCCCGACTGGAATGCAATTCAGTACGGGCGGCCTGGAGTTTGAGGTGCAGGAGCGGGCCCAGGCCCAGTTGCTGATGCACATCGTGGTGTGCGAGTTCGTGCTGCGGGTGCCCAGCCAGCAGACCGAGGCGACGAAAATCGTGCTGCGCCACACCGGGGCGATCCGTCGCCAGGGTGTGGCTGCGCGGCTGAGGGAGGGTTCTGCGCAGGCGATGGCACCACTGCTGGAGCGCTTGCACGCCGATGCGCCCTTGCTCGCTGCGCTGCTGCCCCTGGACTTCAAGCGTCTGGAGCTGCAACGCGACGCACAGGGCTGGCAGGTACGCCTGGAACACTTCGGTGCCAGTGAAGTGGTCAATCGTCTGCCCGGGTTTCGTCGCTACATCCGTCTGACCCACGAGCAGCGCGCCGCGTTGCTGGCCACCTTCACCCGGTTGTACAGCCTTCTAGGAGAGTTCTGACAACCATAACCGTCTCTGCTGGCATACGCCGTGCTTAAGCCATAACAAACTATCCATGGTGCCAAGGCTCCTTGCCTGGCAAATAGATAACATGTTAATGATATCGCCATAACAACAAAGGCGGTCTCAACCGGCTTCTGGAGGTGCACATGCTTGCTTCGCATAGTTTCGGTTCCTGGGTCGGCGCGCTGCAGGGTGTGTGCGGTCGTTTTGACGCACGCCCGGCGCTGAACTCGGCGTTGTTTATTGGTGAGGTCGGGCTGCTGGATTACGCAGGCCTGGAAGTCGCACAGATCCGCACCAATGCCGGGCTGATCTCGCGCAAGAGCACCAGTGTCGATCAGGACGACGATCGCCACTGCTTCCTGATCATGCAGCGCAGCGGCCATGCCCAGCTGCGCCAGGGCGGCGAGACGATCGAGCTGGCGCCTGGAGACATGGCGCTGCTGGACTCGGCCGGCGCTTGTGAAATCGTGCCCCACGGCCTGATTGAGCACTCTTCGTTCCACCTGTCCCGGGATGAGGTGTATCGCCACCTTCCGGCCCATCAGCGCAAGTTTGGCAAGCTGTCGCAGAACTGCGCCAGCGGCCGGCTGATGCGCATGCTGGTGGAGCAGATCTGCGCCGGCGAGCTGCAAGGCTGCGCCGCCCAGCAGGAGGGCGAGGCGTTGCAGGAAGCCTTGATTGCCTTGCTCGGCCCCACGCTGCGCCATGCCAGCAGCCACAGCCTGGACGGTTACGACAGCCTGCACGGGGGCAGCCTGTGCAGCCAGGCACAGCAATTGATCCGGCAGTCGCTGAACGAGCCCAACCTGAGCCCGGTGTCCCTGGCTAATCAGATGAATATTTCCGTGCGCCAGTTGTACCGTCTGTTTGAGGAGCAGGGTGACAGCGTCTGCCGATTCATCCAGCGTTCGCGGCTCAATCGCAGCGCTGCCGACCTCAGCAACCCGCGGCTGCGCAATGAGTCGATCACCGATATCGCCTTCAAGTGGGGCTTTACCGATTCGGCGCATTTCAGCCGTACCTTCAAAAAGCACTTTGACCAGTCACCACGGGATTACCGGGCCCACTCATTGAACGGCTAGGCGCGGTTCCCGACACCAGGTCGACCTCTGGCCCGTGTCTGCTGTTGCGGAAAACCCCTGGCTTCAGGGGTTTTCCAGGTCATGCCCCAGAGATTGGATAAACAGCGAAAACAGCTCGGGCTGGGAGGAAATATCGAGCTTGGCGTACAGGTGGCGCCGGTGAACCTTGATGGTGTCCGGGGAAATTTTAAGGCGCTCGGCCATGGCCTTTGAGGAAAACCCGCGCAGGATCAGACGCGCAATCTCCAGCTCCCGGTCCGACAACACTCCACAACCGAAATGACTGAGCGCATCGCGGATCTGGCTGGCCATTTCCTCGGCGGGCGCGGGCAGGGCGCGCACTGCGCTTTGCTGCCAGTGCTGCTGCATCAGCGGCAGGACCCAGGCCGCAAACGTGGTCAATTGGCCGACTTCTTCGGCGCTGAACAGCCGTTGCATGCCCAGGGACAACGACAGGGTGCCGCCCTCGGGGATCTGCAGGATCAACTGCAGCTCGTCTTCGAGCACGTTGTCGTGGAAGTAGTTGAGGAAGTATTCGCTCTGGCGAAAGTGATCGGGGGCGACTTCCTCCAGGCGGTACAGGCCGCTGGGATAACCCTCGCGACAGGCCTGGAAAAACGGGTCCAGCAGGTACAAGCCATTGAGGTAGCTGAGCATCGATGCGGGCTTGCTCGTGGGCTCGGCGTCGTATTCCTCCAGGGCCTGGGGCAGGCCATCGCGGGGGTAGAAAATCGCCAGGGCGTTATCGAACGGCGAGGCCTGGTGCAGCAGCAGGATCAGTTGCTTCCAGAAGCGAGGCGTGCCGATCTGCGTCAGGGTACGGCCCAGCGCGGCATGCATGCCGACTTCGCGGAACAGAGTGCTCAAATACGTGGCTCCACTTCAGGGGATGCGGTGATGGACGTTGGTGCAGGGTTTCGGGCATTTGCGCCACGGCGTCAAGGGGGAGTACTCCAATAGGGGAATTGGTCGGGCCACCCGGGCGCTCTAGAGTAGCGTCCATCAAGTGCGGCCCAGAACGCACCCAGCCGATTTATTTTCGTTTCTGCCTCAGACCAAAAATAACCACGAGGATAACGATATGAGCTCTCCCGCTGCGCCCGATGGCGCACTGAAACCGACCCTGAGTGTGTTCGATGTGGTGGCCATTACCGTGTCCGGTGTGACCCCCGCCAGTTCCGTGTTCGTGATTGCGCCCTTTGCCATCCACCAGGCGGGCAGCGGGGTGTTCCTGGCTTTCGTGATGGCCGGGTTACTGGCCCTGATGTTCGCCTTTTGCTACGCCGAACTGGGCCGCGCCCACAACAGCGCCGGCGGTGAATACGTCTATGCCAAGCGGGTGTTCGGCGGCATGGCCGGTTACGCGACCTTTCTCACGGTGCTGGTGATGTTGCTGTTTATCCCGCCGGTGCTGGCAACCGGTGCCGCCACCTACCTGAACAATGCCCTGGGCACCCAGTACGATTCCCAGACCGTCGCCCTGGTCATTGTGGTCTGCAGTTATTTGTTGGGCATCCTCAATATCAAGCTCAACGCCTGGATCACCGGGACCTGTCTGTTGCTGGAGATTGCCGCGTTGCTGGTGATCGTGTGCCTGGGCTTCGGTAACGCCACACAACCATTGAGCATCCTGGTGCATCCGCAAATCGTCGAAAACGGCGTCTTGCATATGGCGCCCTGGGCCCTGGTGATCGGTGCCGTGGGCATTGGCCTGTTTTCCTACAATGGTTACGGTCCGGCAGTGCTGCTGGCCGAAGACATGAAATGCCAGGGCCGTGGCGTGCACAAGGCGGTGCTGTGGTCCCTGGTGCTGGTGGTGATCATTGAACTGGTGCCGCTCACCGCGCTGTTGATCGGTGCGCCGTCTCTCACTGCGATGCTCGCCAGCCCCGACCCGATTGGCTATCTGCTGACCAGCCATGGCAATGAAACCCTGTCGCGGGTGGTCAGTGCCGGAATCTTCCTTTCCGTGTTCAACGCCATTGTCGCCATCGTGATCCAGATTGGCCGGGTGGTGTTCAGCAGTGGTCGCGATGCGCTCTGGACCCCGAGCATCAATCGCCTGTTCACCCGCATTCATCCGCGCTGGGACTCGCCGTGGATGGCCACGCTGTTCCTGGCGGTGCCCTCGGCGATTCTCAGTTTCAGCTCCAACCTGGCGGACCTGACGTCATTCAGCGTGCTGCTGATCATGCTGGTGTACCTGATCGTGGCGCTGTGCGCCTTGCTCAGCCGGGTGCTGCTGCGCGATCGCGAGCATCCGTACCGCATGCCGCTGTGGCCGCTGCCGGCGTTGCTGGCAGTACTGGGCGCCGGCTACTTGCTGGTCAGTCTGTTCCTTGAAGCGTCGCTCAGGGACATCATGGTGATCATCGGCCTGCTGGCACTGTCGGTGATTCTGTATGGCACCAACGGTCGGTTCAGTCCGGCCTTTCAAAAACTGTAAGGAGTGGTTATGCGCGCACGTCAATTGGGGATCAGCCTGGGCCTGGGCACACCTGGCCCGTTCAATGCGATCACCGATGTTCCGGGGGTGCGGGTCGGTCACAGCACGCTCAAGACCGAGGTCGACGGCAAGCAGGTGCGCAGTGGCGTGACCCTGATCCAGCCGCGGGCCGGCCACGCTCGCCAACAACCCTGTTTCGCCGGCTGCCACGTACTCAATGGCAACGGCGACGCCACTGGGCTTGAGTGGATCCGCGAGGCCGGACTGCTGGCGACGCCGCTGGCGATCACCAATACCCACAGCGTCGGCGTGGTCCGCGATGCCCTGATTGCCGCCGAGCGCGACAGCTTGGCGGACCCGGCGGTGTACTGGTGCATGCCGGTGGTGATGGAAACCTACGACGGCCTGCTCAACGATATCTGGGGCCAGCATATAGGCCCGCAACACCTGCGCGAGGCCTTGGCCCTGGCCGAGTCGGGGCCGGTCGCAGAGGGCGCGGTGGGCGGTGGCACCGGGATGATCTGCCATGAGTTCAAGGGCGGTATCGGCACCGCTTCACGGCGGCTGCCGGCGGAGCAGGGTGGCTTTACCGTGGGTGCACTGGTGCAGGCCAACCATGGCAAGCGCCAGGAGTTGCGGGTCGACGGTTATCCGGTGGGGCGCCACTTGATGGGCATCGCTTCACCTTTCGACGAGGGCGGCACCCCGGGCATGGGGTCGATCGTGGTGATCCTGGCCACCGATGCGCCCTTGCTGCCCCATCAGTGCCAACGCCTGGCGCAGCGTGCGTCGATCGGCATCGCGCGCACCGGGGGCGGCACCGAAGATTCCAGCGGCGATATCTTCCTGGCCTTCGCCACCGGCAACCAGGACCTGCCTGCCGCCGACTACGGGCGCAAGGACCTGCCCCTGAGCACGCCGCTGGCCATGCTCAACAACGATCACATTTCACCCTTGTTCAGCGCAGCGGCGGAAGCGGTGGAAGAGGCGATCATCAATGCCTTGCTGGCGGGTGAGCCGATGACCACCCGCAGTGGCACCCTGGTGCCGGCGTTGCACGCGCAAACCCTGCTGGAGGCATTGCAATGCAGCGGCTGGAAAGCAACTTAATGCAACTCTCAAGTTGCCGATGGGTGCTCTATTTAGTGTCGATTATTTAATTATTAAATTGTCGATTGTCGGACAATTAGTTGTCGGGCTGGCTTTTAAGAATAATCTTTTACCGGCCCGATCATTGTTTGCGGGAGTTTGTCTGGACAGCAAAGTTTGACGCCAAAAAAGTACTAGACGTCTTGTTTAAAATTGTGTCAGTTTTCTTGCGCCTGCATTGGGCGAGTGATAGGACGATCTCGCCAGGGATTGTTGCTATCGAAAAAAACTGCTCCATTGATTACAAGGAAGTGTTCATGTCGAAAGTACAAGACAACGCTATTACTGCTGCTGAACAAGCGCTGCTGCCATTGGCTGCTGCAAGTTCGGCGTATAACCAGATCAATAGCTTCAGCCATCAGTATGACCGTGGCGGTAACTTGACGGTCAATGGCAAACCCTCCTACACGGTCGATCAGGCCGCGACCCAGTTGCTGCGCGATGGCGCTGCCTACCAGGACCTCAACGGCAGCGGCAAGATCGAGCTGACCTACACCTTCCTGACGTCGGCGTCCTCGAGCACGCTGTACAAGCACGGGATCTCCGGGTTCAGCCAGTTCAGCGCCCAGCAAAAGGCCCAGGCCGCGCTGGCCATGCAGTCCTGGTCGGATGTGGCGAATGTCACCTTCACTGAAAAAGCCTCCGGCGGCGATGGTCACATGACCTTCGGCAACTACAGCGGCGGCCAGGATGGTGCGGCGGCCTTCGCCTACCTGCCGGGTACCGGCGCCGGCTATGACGGCACCTCCTGGTACCTGACCAACAGCAGTTACACCCAGAACAAGAACCCGGAGCTGAACAACTACGGCCGTCAGACCCTGACTCACGAAATCGGCCACACCCTGGGCCTGGCGCACCCCGGCGACTACAACGCGGGCAACGGCAACCCGTCCTACAGCGACGCGACCTATGGCCAGGACACCCGTGGCTACAGCGTCATGAGCTACTGGAGTGAAAGCAATACCAACCAGAACTTCAGCAAGGGCGGGGTCGAAGCCTATTCGTCCGGCCCGCTGATGGATGATATTGCCGCGATCCAGAAGCTCTACGGCGCCAACACCAGCACCCGTGCGGGCGATACCACCTATGGCTTCAACTCCAACACCGGGCGTGACTTTCTCAGCGCCACTTCGGCGTCGGACAAGCTGGTGTTCTCGGTCTGGGACGGGGGCGGCAACGACACCCTGGACTTCTCCGGTTTCACCCAGAACCAGAAGATCAACCTCAATGAAGCCTCGTTCTCCGACGTTGGCGGCCTGGTGGGCAACGTCTCCATCGCCAAGGGTGTCAGTGTCGAAAACGCCATCGGCGGTTCGGGCAATGACCTGCTGATCGGTAACAACGGGGCCAACGAGCTGCGTGGCGGTGCCGGCAACGACATCCTCTACGGCGCCGGTGGCGCGGACAAACTCTGGGGTGGGGCCGGTTCCGACACCTTCGTGTTTGCCGCCAGTTCCGATTCCAGGCCGGGTGCCGCCGACCAGATCATGGATTTTGTCAGCGGCCTGGACAAAATTGACCTGACGGGCATCACCAAAGGCGCTGGCCTGCACTTCGTCAACGCTTTCACCGGTGCTGCCGGCGACGCCGTGCTCAGCACCTCGGGGGGCATCAGCACCCTGTCGGTGGACTTCTCCGGGCACGGCGTGGCGGACTTCCTGGTCAGCACCGTGGGCCAGGCGGCATTCAGCGATATCGTTGCGTAATTGAGCAGCAAGGAGGGAGGCGCGAAAGCGTCGCCCTCTGTTGTTGCAATGGCCGGGCGCCTGAGCGAGGCTAGCCCGCGAATGGAGCCCCCGATGACCCGCAAAGCCTTGACCTGCAAGCCCCGCGCGTGGCTGTTCACGACGCTGATGATGTTTTTTGGAGATGTAACCATGGCAAGCAGCCTGAGATTGGCCGACCCCTCTGAACTGGCCGGAAAGTGGCAATTGCAACAGCCGGCGCAACCGGCGCAGCAATGTGCCCTTGAACTGTTGCCCAACGGCACCCTAGGGGCGGGCGCCGACTGCCTGACCCAGTGGCTGGGTGCGGCCGCCATCGGCTGGTTTCCCGAGCCCGACGGTATCGCCGTCACCGGCGCCGAAGGATCGAAGATCATCTTCCTGAGTCGACAGAAAGAGGGGCTTTATCAAAGCACCTTGAGTTCCGGACTGGTGATCGTACTGCAGCGCGCAGGGCACTAGCCTTAGTTCAAAAGAGCCCGCGTCAATGGCGCAAGTCATACAAGGCTGTCAGTCATTGACCCTTGACTGCTAAATAAGGACAACACTGACTCGTCTACAAGTAGAGCCTGTTGTTGTGTGCCCGCTTTATATATAAACAGCGCCCGTATTGCGTCGGGCGATGCATGTCTTCCTGCGCCGCAAGGTTCAGGTTATTAGTTCAGGGAAGATCAACCAAGATGGCGAAGACCACTCAAGCCGCACCCTTATTCAAGGCGCTCGGTGATTACAAGGGTATTTTGATCAGCGTCGGGTGTTTCACGGCGTTGATCAATGTACTGATGCTGGTGCCATCGATTTACATGCTCCAGGTTTATGACCGGGTTCTCACCTCGCAGAACCAGACCACCTTGCTGATGCTGACCCTGATGGTGGTCGGCTTCTTTGCGTTTATCGGCCTGCTTGAAGTGCTGCGCAGCTTTATCGTGATTCGCATCGGCAGCCAATTGGAGCGGCGCTTCAACCTGCAGGTCTATCAGGCGGCGTTCGAACGCAACCTGGCGCGTGGTGAAGGCCATGCCGGCCAGTCACTGGGCGATTTGACCCAGATTCGCCAGTTCGTCACCGGTCCGGCGCTGTTCGCCTTCTTCGATGCCCCCTGGTTTCCCATCTACCTGCTGGTGATTTTCCTGTTCAACACCTGGCTGGGTGTACTGGCTTCGGCCGGGGCCGTGCTGCTGATCGGTCTGGCCTGCCTCAATGAAACCATGACCCGGCAACCCCTGGGCCAGGCCAGCGGCTATTCCCAACGCTCCACGCAACTGGCCAGCAGCCATTTGCACAACGCCGAAACCATCCAGGCCATGGGCATGCTCGGGGCACTGCGCAAACGCTGGTTCGAGGTGCACTCGCGGTTTCTCGGGTTGCAGAACCAGGCCAGCGATACCGGCGCGGTCATCAGTTCCCTGAGCAAGACCTTGCGTCTGTGCCTGCAATCGTTGGTGCTGGGGCTGGGGGCCTTGCTGGTGATCAAGGGGGATATGAGTGCGGGGATGATGATTGCCGGCTCGATCCTGATGGGGCGCGTATTGAGCCCCATCGATCAACTGATTGCGGTGTGGAAACAGTGGAGCACCGCCAAGCTGGCCTATCAGCGCCTGGACGCGCTGCTGCAGGAGTTCGGCAGCCGCCAGAGGGCCATGGCGCTGCCGGCGCCCAAGGGCCAGGTCAGCTTCGAGCAGGTCAGCGCCGGGCCACCGGGCCGACGCCTGGCGACCCTGCAACAGGTCAGCTTCAGCCTGGGGGCCGGCGAGGTGCTGGGGGTGCTCGGCGCCTCGGGCTCCGGCAAGTCGACCCTGGCCCGGGTGCTGGTCGGGGTGTGGCCGACGCTGGCGGGCACGGTGCGCCTGGATGGCGCCGATATCCATCGCTGGGACCGGGAGCAACTGGGCCCCTATATCGGCTACTTGCCCCAGGACATCGAGCTGTTCAGCGGCAGCATCGCCGACAACATCGCGCGCTTTCGCGAGGCCGACCCGCAGCAAGTGGTGGCAGCGGCGCAGCAGGCCGGGGTGCACGAGATGATCCTGCGCCTGCCCCAGGGCTACGACACGCTGCTGGGGGATGAGGGCAGCGGCTTGTCCGGTGGCCAGAAGCAACGGGTGGCCCTGGCCAGGGCGCTGTATGGCAAGCCGAGCCTGGTGGTGCTCGACGAGCCCAACTCCAACCTCGACACCGTGGGCGAAAGCGCCCTGGCCGCCGCCATCGCCCAGATGAAGGCCCAGGGCACCAGCGTGGTGCTGGTGACCCATCGTTCCTCGGCCCTGGCCCAGGCTGACAAGTTGCTGGTGCTCAACGAAGGGCGCTTGCAGGCCTTTGGCCCGAGCCAGGAAGTGCTCAAGGCCCTGGCCGGTGCCCAGGAAGCGGCCCGCACGCCCAATCCCGCACCGGCCGCGACCCCGGCCGGCTTGAGCATGAGCCGGCAATACCAGGCGCCGAACCGGAGTAACGGCCCATGAGCCAGGACCAGCAGATGATCAATGACAGCACTTACACGGCACCGCGCCCGGAGCGCGACGCGCGGTTTTTTGCACGCCTGGGCTGGGCCTTGGCGCTGTTCGGCGCCGGCAGCTTTTTTGCCTGGGCGGCCCTGGCACCGCTGGACCAGGGGATCCCGGTGCAGGGCACGGTGGTGGTGTCGGGCAAACGCAAGGCGGTGCAATCGATGAGCGGCGGGGTGGTCAGCCGGATCCTGGTGCGCGAGGGGGAGGCGGTGCGCCAGGGCCAGCCGTTGTTTCGCCTGGATCAGACCCAGATCGGCGCCGATGTGCAGTCGCTCCAGGCTCAGTACCGCATGGCCTGGGCCAGCGTGGCGCGCTGGCAGAGCGAGCGCGACAACCTCAAGCAGGTCGACTTCCCGCCGCAGTTGAGCAGCGATGCCGACCCGCGCCTGGGCCTGGTGCTGGAAGGCCAGCGGCAATTGTTCAGCAGCCGGCGCGAGGCATTCTCCCGCGAGCAGGCGGCCATCGGCGCCAATATCGAAGGCGCCAGTGCGCAACTGGCCGGCATGCGCCGCGCGCGCAACGACCTGAACAACCAGGCCGACTCCCTGCGCCAGCAATTGGGCAACCTGCAACCCCTGGCCGACAACGGCTATATCCCGCGCAATCGCCTGCTGGAGTACCAGCGCCAACTGTCGCAAGTGCAGCAGGAACTGGCACAGAACAGCGGCGAAAGCGGACGCGTGGAGCAGGGTATCCGCGAGTCGCGGCTCAAGTTGCAGCAGCACGCCGAGGAGTACCAGAAGGAGGTGCGCAGCCAGTTGGCCGATGCCCAGCTCAAGAGCCTGACCCTGGAGCAGCAACTGGCCTCGGCCGGGTTTGACCTGCAGCACAGCGAAATTGTCGCCCCGTCCGCTGGCATCGCCGTCAACCTCGGGGTGCACACCGAAGGCGCGGTGGTGCGTGCCGGCGAAACCCTGCTGGAGATCGTGCCCCAGGGCACGCGGCTGGAGGTGGAAGGGCGCTTGCCGGTGAACCTGGTGGACAAGGTCGGCAGCCATTTGCCGGTGGATATCCTGTTCACCGCCTTCAACCAGAGCCGCACGCCCCGGGTGCCGGGGGAGGTCAGCCTGATTTCCGCCGACCAGATGCTCGATGAGAAAACCGGCGTGCCCTATTACGTGCTGCGCAGCAGCGTCAGCGAACAGGCGCTGGAAGCGCTCAATGGCCTGGTGATCAAACCCGGCATGCCGGCCGAGATGTTCGTGCGCACCGGCGAGCGTTCGCTGCTCAATTATCTGTTCAAGCCACTGCTCGACCGGGCAGGTTCCGCGTTGACCGAAGAATAAGGATGTTGCGTCGCATGAGTAAGCTTTCCATCTTCGCTGCCGTCCTGCTGCTGGCCTGTGGCAATGCCCGGGCCATGGGACCGTTTCAGATTTACGAGCAGGCGCTGCGCAACGACCCGGTGTTCCTCGGCGCCATGAAGGAACGCGACGCCGGCCTGGAAAACCGCGCCATCGGCCGCGCCGGCTTGCTGCCCAAGCTGGGCTACAGCTACAACAAGGGCCGCAACACCTCCAAGGTGACCTACCTCGACACCGTGCGCGGCACCCAGCACGAGGACCGCAACTACAGCAGCTATGGCTCGTCCTTCACCCTGCAGCAGCCGCTGATCGACTACGAAGCCTACGCTGCCTACCGCAAGGGCGTGGCCCAGGCGCTGTTTGCCGATGAGAACTTTCGCGGCAAGAGCCAGGAGCTGCTGGTTCGGGTGCTGACCTATTACACCAAGGCCCTGTTCGCCCAGGACCAGATCGACATTGCCCAGGCCAAGAAGCGCGCGTTCGAGCAGCAGTTCCAGCAGAACCAGCACATGTTCCAGCAGGGCGAAGGCACCCGCACCGACATCCTTGAAGCCGAGTCACGCTATGAGCTGGCCACCGCCGAAGAGATCGAGGCCCGGGATGAACAGGATGCCTCGCTACGGGAACTGGGGGCGCTGATCGGGGTGCCGGCGGTGGATATCGGCGACTTGCAGCCGCTGGACCAGGGGTTCCAGGTGTTCGCCCTGACCCCGGCCAATTTCGCCACCTGGCATGAGCTGGCCCTGAGCAACAACCCGAACCTGGCCTCCGGTCGCCAGCGCCTGGAAGTTGCGCGTTACGAGGTGGAACGCAACCGCGCCGGGCATATGCCCAAGCTCAACGCCTATGCCTCGGTGCGCCAGAACGAGTCGGAAAGCGGCAATACCTACAACCAGCGCTATGACACCAACACCATCGGTATCGAGGTCAGCGTGCCGCTGTACGCCGGCGGCGGGGTGTCGGCGGCGACCCGCCAGGCCAGCCGCTCCATGGAGCAGGCCGAGTACGAACTGGACTCACAGACCCGCGAAACCCTGATCGAGCTGCGGCGCCAGTTCAGTGCCTGCCTGTCGGGCGCCAACAAACTGCGGGCCTATCAGAAAGCCCTGAGCTCGGCCGAGGCCTTGGTGGTCTCCACCCGGCAAAGCATCCTCGGCGGCGAACGGGTCAACCTTGATGCGCTGAACGCCGAGCAACAGCTCTACAGCACCCGGCGCGACCTGGCCCAGGCGCGCTACGACTACCTGATGGCCTGGACCAAGCTGCATTACTACGCCGGCACTCTGCGCGAAGCGGACCTGGCGCGGGTCGACGAGGCCTTTGTGCCGCGCAGCTCGCACTGACGGGCTCCGGGCAGACACGATCAGCACACGAGAGGAAACCCCCATGGGCATTTTTGCTTACAAGCAGTTCTCCGAGCAGGAGGCCAAGGCGCAGTACAGCGCCGCCATGACCCTGGCGCTCTATGCCTACGCCCCCGACGGCCAACCCCAGCCCGGCGGTTGGCTGACGATTGGCGCCGAGGCCCTGGGTTACCAGGGCCGGGTCGGTCCCCAGGGCACGTTTTTCGGGGAGCAGGCCGGCTTCACCAGCGCCGAGGCCGAGGTCCTTGGCCAATACGATGCCAATGGCCAACTGACCTCGATCGGCATTGCCTTTCGCGGCACCGGTGGCCTGGGTTTCAGCGACACCCTGGGTGATATCAAGAACAACCTGCTGGCGGCGATCGGTCCGGTGGATTACGCCCAGAACTACACCCAGAACGCCTTCAACCAACTGCTGCAGGACGTGGCGACTTTCGCCCAGGCCCAGGGCCTTGGGGCCAAGGATGTGCTGGTCAGCGGCCACAGCCTGGGCGGGTTGGCGGTCAACAGCCTGGCGGCCCTGAGTGGCGAGCACTGGGGCGGGTTTTATCAGCAGGCCAACTACGTGGCCTTTGCCTCGCCGACCCAGAGCCCGGCCACGCCCCAGGTGCTGAACATCGGTTTTGAAAACGACCCGGTATTCCGGGTGCTCGACGGCACCCGCTTCAGCGTGACCTCCCTGGGCAGCCACGATCAGCCACAGCCCTCGGCCACCAACAATATCGTCAACTTCAACGACCATTACGCCAGCACCCTGGAGAACCTGCTGCCGCAAAGCATTCTCAACCCGCAGTCGTGGCAGGCCCACGGGTCGGCCGGGTATGCCGATGCGCTGAATCGGGTGATCGACTCAAGCTTCTACGGGCTGACGAGCAAGGATTCGACCCTGGTCATTTCCAACCTGTCGTCGTCCAGCCGTTGCAACACCTGGGTCGAAGACCTCAATCGCAATGCCGAGGCGCATACGGGCAGCACCTTTATCATTGGCAGTGACGGCAACGACCTGCTCAAGGGCGGGCGTGGCAATGACTTCCTGGAAGGCCGCGATGGCGATGACCGTTTTCGCGATGACGGCGGCTACAACGTGATACTCGGCGGCAAGGGGCACAACGTGTTCGAACTGCGCCAGCCCCTCGATCACTTCACCCTGGCCAACGATGGCGACGGCACCTTGTATGTGCGCGATGCCTACGGCGGCATCAGCCTGACCCGGGACATCGGTGCCCTGGTCAGCAAGGAGCCGGGCTTTGCCTGGGGCCTGTTCAGCAAAGAGGTGAGTCACGAGGTCACCGCTGCCGGGCTGTTGGCCGGTGACCAGTTGACGCCCTACAACCATTCGCTCAACGGCGATGCCTACGGCAATTCACTGGTGGCCAGCGGCGAGGGGGACTGGTTGTTCGGCCTTGGCGGCGATGACCTGCTGCGCAGCGAGCACAGCCAGGTGACCTTCGTCGGCGGTGCCGGCAACGATGAGCTGTACGCCAGCGGCGGCGGCAACACCTTCCTGTTCAACGGCGCCTTTGGCTTCGACACCCTGCACGGCTACCAGGGCAGCGACAGGCTGGTGTTCCTCGGCGTCGAAGGTGCCGGGCAGGGCTACGACTACAGCCAGCACCTGACGCAGAGCGGCCAGGACACGGTGCTGAGTGTGGGCGACTACTCCGTGACCCTAGTCGGTATCGCCCCGGATAGCCTGGTCGGCGCGGGGCTGGTCTTCGCCTGAGCAGGCAGTGCAAGCGTGCGCCGTCGGCTTGCTGGCGGCGCCGGTTCCAGCCCGGTTTTCCCAAAAGAGAGGCACCATCATGGCGGTCTATGACTACAAAAACCTCGGCAGCGAAGGCAGCAAGGCGCTGTTCGCCGATGCCCTGGCAATCACCCTGTATTCCTACCACAACCTCGATAACGGCTTTGCCGTGGGCTATCAGCACAACGGCTTCGGCCTCGGCCTGCCGGCGACCCTGGTCAGCGCGCTGATCGGCAGCAGCGATTCCCAGGGGGTGATTCCCGGCGTGCCGTGGAACCCCGACTCGGAAAAGGCCGCCCTCGACGCCTTGCACCAGGCCGGCTGGACACCGATCAGCGCCGCCCAACTGGGGTATGGCGGCAAGGTCGATGTGCGCGGCACTTTTTTTGGTGAAAAGGCCGGCTACACCACGGCCCAGGCCGAAGTCCTCGGCCAGTACGACGCCAATGGCCAGTTGACCTCGATCGGCATTGCCTTTCGCGGCACCAGCGGCCCGCGCGAATCGGTGATCAGCGACTCCATCGGCGATGTGCTCAACGACCTGCTGGCGGCCCTGGGGCCCCAGGACTACGCCAAGAACTACAGCGGCGAAGCGTTCGGCGGCCTGCTGGGCGATGTCGCGGCCTTTGCCCGGGCCAATGGCCTGAGCGGCTCGGATATCGTGGTCAGCGGCCATAGCCTGGGCGGGTTGGCGGTCAATAGCCTGGCGGACCTGAGCGAAGGGCGCTGGGACGGGTTTTTCAAGGATGCCCAGTACCTGGCCTACGCTTCGCCGACCCAGAGCGCCGGCGACAAAGTGCTGAACATCGGCTATGAGAACGACCCGGTGTTTCGCGCCCTGGACGGTTCCACCTTCAACCTGTCGTCCCTCGGGGTGCACGATGCGCCTCATGAGTCGGCGACCAACAACATCGTCAGCTTCAACGACTTCTACGCCTCCAGCGCCTGGAACCTGCTGCCGTTCTCGATTCTCAATGTGCCCACCTGGCTGTCCCACCTGCCCAGTGGCTACGACTCCGGCATGACCCGGGTGCTGAACTCGGCGTTCTATGACTTCACCCACCAGGACTCGACCATCATCGTCGCCAACCTGTCTGACCCGGCACGGGCCGGCACCTGGGTCCAGGACCTCAACCGCAATGCCGAGGCGCACCAGGGCAGCACTTTTATCATCGGCAGCGACGGTAACGACCTGATCCAGGGCGGCAAGGGCAATGACTACCTGGAGGGCGGCGCGGGCAACGATACGTTCCGTGATGGCGGCGGCTACAACATCCTGCTCGGTGGCCAGGGGCACAACACCCTGGAGTTGCAGCAGTCGGTGCACAACCTGGAATTTGCCAACGATGGCGCCGGCAGCCTGTACATCCGCGATGCCCAGGGCGGTATCAGCATCACCCGGGATATCGGCACCTTGACCAGCAAGGAGTCAGGCGCGTTGTGGGGGTTGTTCAAGGATGAGGTCAGCCACCAGGTCACGGACAAAGGCCTGCTGGCGGGCTCGGTGCTGACCGCCTACGCCAAGTCCCACAGTGGCGACGCCGGCGCCAACCAGGTGCGGGCCGACGGCGTGGGTGACTGGCTGTTCGGCCTGGGGGGCAACGATCATCTGCTGGGCGAACTCGGCCATCACGTGTTTGTCGGCGGCGCCGGTGATGACCTGCTGCAGGCGGGGGGCGGCCACAACACCTTTGTCTTCAGTGGCGACTTCGGCCATGACCGGCTGCTGGGGTACCAGGCCAGTGACAGCCTGGTGTTCATGGGGGTGGCCGGGGTGGCGCCGAACGACAGCTACCGTGCCCACGCCACGGCGGTGGGCAATGACACGCTGCTGAGCTTTGGCCAGGCTTCGGTGACCCTGGTGGGTGTGGGCCTGGAGCAGTTGAACGGCGCGGGCATCGTCCTCGCCTGAGGCATCGAGACGGGCGGCGCGCTGTCGGGGATGGTTTCCAGGGCTTCGGTGACCAGGCCGTTGAGGGTTTTCGGGCCATCGCTGG
>NZ_JBLZOM010000001.1:328352-751538 GCF_049199125.1 Pseudomonas sp. QD4 | reverse complement strand
CCCGTGGTGGGTGGGGGCGTGTTGTTTGTCCCGGGGGTGGCATTCGTCCCCCCGTGTCTAACGGAGGGGGGGGGGGGGGGCCTCGCAGCCGCCGCCACCACCCATCACTGGTAGCCGATCACGATGCCCTTGAGCTTGCGCCCATCGATGGTCTGGATGTCCCGGTCCCACAATGGACCGCTGACATAGGCTGATACCGGCTGGATCTTGTCATACACCACGACCACTGCATCGCCGCCGATCTTCGCGGCTTCTTCCCGTAGTTTCTGCTCGATTTCACTGACCGGTGGCGCCGGGTCGACGCTGCTGTCCAGGACCACTTCACCGAGGCGAATGTGAGGGCGGGTTGGCTCGCTGCGCAGCACCTGGACCGACGCCGGTGAGGTGGGCCCGGCGTGGGTCACGCCGACGTATTCAGTGGTTCGCGCGTTGATGTTGGCGCAGGCGCTCAGGCCGCCCAATACCAGGGTCAACGCCAGGGTCTTGAGGGGCAGGGTCCGGCAATAGTTCAACAGCGGGTTAGGGCTTTGCACAATGGCTACTCCTTGTAGGGGGCAATGCAGGCACCGCGGCAGTTATCGTGAACCGGGCGTGACCCGCACCCCAAATAACGACTCCAATACCTTGCACCTGGGGCTACCGCCCGAGGGCGCTCATGGTGAGCGCTGGGAAAGCATAGCCAACATGACGCAGACCGCGAGGGCGGGCCCGGCGCCTTTATCCAGGGGCGCGGGCAGGGACTAAAGCGTCAGGCAGCCCATGCGTTATTCAGGCACGGGCGATGGCCACAAGCCGTCGCACCGGCCCAATGGACAGCAGGAGACAAGTCAGGTGAGTAACAACAAGAGGTGTGCAATCGGTCTGGTGCTGAGCCTGCTGGCAGGCACGACGCTGGCGGACGAGCTGCCGCACAACTCGATTTTGCAGCGTTATGGCGTGACCCCGGAGCAATTGCCGGCCGGGGCAAAATTGAAGGTCGAACCCAAGCAACAGCCGGCCCCCAGCCGCTTTCACATCGCCCCGGAGCAACCCTGGGCCCAGGTCCGCCTGGGGGACGGCCAGCAGCCGGAAACCACGGGCAATATCAGCATCGACAATGCCGCCAGGCAGGAATATGACCGCTGCCAGAAGGTTCGCGGCGAGTTGTACAAGCGCAATGCCCAGCAGAGTATTTCCTGCGATGGCAGTGTCCCGGGGCTCGGCCTCTACCGCTGATTGCCCTTGATCGGAGGCGGTTATTGTTCCTGGCGGACGGTGGCTACATCGTCCGCCTTGATGCGAATTTTCTTGCCGGAAATATCGACGAACTCATAGAAGCCATCGGCCGTGCGGGTCTTTGGCACATCCTTGGTCAGGTACTGGGTGCCGTTCTGCAAGGTCACCACGGTGGGCGAGGCGCAACCCGCCAAGGCCAGGAGTGCGGTGGCAGCCAGGGCCAGGCCCAGGGTTTCAAACTTCATAGACAAACCTCTCGTTCATGCACGTTGAAGCGGCACAGTGTGCCGTATTTTGATGACTCTATAGTCATTCTCCATCGCGATAACCCTCGAAAAAAAGTGTTCGTCCAGGGCCGGCAAGCCAGGGCGCCATTTATCCAATAGTGTTTGCCAGGCACGGCGCACAGCTGTTATCTGTATGCATAACCAGTGTCTTTTTCCGCGGTGCCTGCCTTCTGTGACTTCCAACCCCCTCGAAAACCCGTTCTATTACCTGCACAACTTTCAGCAAGTGCTGGCCTGGATCGAGCAGCGGTATGCCGACCTGCTGTGCCCTGAAGAGCAGCGCTTCATCGCTGATTTCGCCGGGTTGCCGCAACCTGCCCAGGCATTGCTGGTACGCCTGGTGATGCGCAAGGGCCGGCATTTTCGTGCCGCCAAGTTGAGTTACGCCGAGATCGGCGATATCACCCTGGCGGCCACGCCCCTGGTGCGCCTGGGCTGGGTCGACCCGGGGGCCGAGGTGTCCCTGGACGAGCTGTTCGGTCTGTTGCAAAAGGCCGAAATCCTGCAGTGTTTCGTCGCCCTCATCGATCAGCCCAAAGCCAGGAAAACCGATTGGCTGGCGGCATTGACCGAGCATGGGGGGCCGCCCCGAGCCTTCGCCGATTGGTGCCCGCAGCTCGCTGATCAGTTGCTGAGCCTGACGGTCATGGACCTGTGCGATCGCCTGCGGCTGATGTTTTTCGGCAACCTGTACCAGGACTGGTCGGAGTTCGTGCTGGCCGACCTTGGCATCTACACCTACGAAAAAGTCGAGTTCAGCGCCGATTCCCGCGGCTTGCGCAGCCGCAGGGACGTGGATGGCTTTATTTATTTGCAACAGTGCCAGGAAGCCTTCGAAGCCGGGCACGAGCTGGCTGATGTGCTGGCCCGGATCCAGGCCTTGCCCATCGACAACCCCTGGCTGGAAAAACGCCGCGCCAAGCTGCTGTTTCAGCTGGGCCAGCACTGCGAACGTGTGGCGGACTGGGCGCTGGCCCTGGCGATCTATAGCGGCTGTGCCTACCCCGGGGCGCGGATGCGGCTGATCCGCGTGCTGGAACGCAGCGGCGACTATCCCCAGGCCCTGGCGCTGGCCGAGGTAGCGGCCCAGGCACCGCAAAGCGCAGCCGAACAGCAGCTGTTGCTGCGGGTGTTGCCGCGCCTGCGGCGCAAGCTGGGCGGGCCGGTCCAGCGCCGGGTGCCGGGTCGCGAGCCACAACGCCTGGAGCTGAACCTGGCCCGCAGCGATGCGCTGCTGTCGGTGGAGTACCACGTCCAGGCCCACCTGCATGCCGAGCAGGCCCCGGTGCACTATGTCGAGAACAGCCTGATCAATTCGCTGTTCGGCCTGCTGTGCTGGCCGGCGATCTTCGCACCGTTGCCCGGGGCGTTCTTTCACCCGTTCCAGCGCGGGCCGGTGGACCTGTTGAGTGAAGATTTCCATCCCCGTCGCGCCGAGTTGTTCCAGGCCTGCCTGGCCGAGCTGGATGACGGGCGTTACATCCGCACCATCCGCCAGCGCTTCGTGGCCAAGTGGGGCGTGCAATCACCCTTCGTGTTCTGGGGGGCGCTGACCGAAGAGCTGCTCGACCAGGCCCTGGACTGCCTGCCAGCGATCCACCTCAAGCACTGGTTCGAGCGCCTGTTGCTGGATATCCGCGCCAATCGTGCCGGCATGCCGGATCTGATCCAGTTCTGGCCCGAGCAAAAAACCTACCGCATGATCGAGGTCAAGGGCCCGGGCGATCGCCTGCAGGACAACCAGTTGCGCTGGCTGGAGTTCTGCCACCAGCACCAGATGCCGGTGGCGGTCTGCTATGTGCAATGGCAGGAGCAGCCGGCTTGAGCTACCGCATCGCGGTGCGGGCGCTGTGCGAGTTCACGGCCAAGATTGGTGACCTCGACTTGCGTTTCACCCCATCGCCCACTGCGCTCGAAGGCATCGCCGGCCATCGCACGGTGGCCGCCCGACGCAGCCCCGGCTACCAGAACGAAGTGGCCCTGCAAGGCCAATATGGGCCGCTGACGGTCAAGGGCCGGGCCGATGGCTACGACCCCACGCAAAACCTGCTGGAGGAGGTCAAGACCTACCGTGGCGACCTCAGCCGCATGCCGGCCAACCATCGGCAACTGCACTGGGCCCAGGCCAAGGTCTATGGCTGGCTGATGTGCCAGGCCCTGGAACTGAGCGAGATCCGCCTGGCGCTGGTGTATTTCGACATTGTCAGCGAGCAGGAAACCGCCTTGGTCGAGCCCTTTGAGGCGGCGACGCTGGAGCAGTTTTTCAAGCAGCAATGCGCAGTCTTTGTGCAGTGGGCCGAGCAGGAACTGGCGCACCGCAGCGCGCGGGACCTGGCAACCCAGGCCCTGGCGTTCCCCCATGGGCAGTTTCGCAGCGGTCAGCGCTCCCTGGCGGAGTCGGTGTACAAGGCAGTGAGCACCGGGCGCTGCCTGATGGCCCAGGCACCGACCGGGATCGGCAAAACCATTGGCACCATCTTCCCCATGCTCAAGGCCATGGCCCCGCAGCACTTGGACAAGCTGTTGTTCCTGACGGCCAAGACCCCGGGCCGCAAACTGGCGCTGGATGCGTCCCAGGTGCTGTTCGACAGTTGCCCCGAACTGCCGTTGCGGGTGCTGGAGCTGGTGGCCCGGGACAAAGCCTGCGAGCACCCGGACAAGGCCTGCCACGGCGAGTCCTGCCCCCTGGCCCGCGGCTTCTACGATCGCTTGCCGGCGGCGCGGCAGGCGGCCAGCCAGGTGCGCCTGCTGGACCAGCAACGCCTGCGGCAGATTGCCCTGGCGCATGAGGTCTGCCCCTATTACCTGAGCCAGGAAATGGCCCGCTGGAGCGACCTGGTGGTCGCGGACTACAACTACTACTTCGATTTCAGCGCCTTGCTGTTCGGCCTGGCCCAGGCCAATCAGTGGACCGTGGCGGTGTTGGTGGACGAGGCGCACAACCTGGTGGAGCGCGGGCGATCGATGTACAGCGCCAGCCTCGACCAGTACCAGATGAACACTGTGCGGGCGGCGGCGCCCGAGGCGCTGAAAAAGCCCTTGCAACGCTTGAACCGAGAGTGGAATGCCCTGCACAAGGAGCAACTGGCGCCATACCAGGCCTATGCCCAGGCGCCGGCAGCCTTGCTCAAGGCCCTGTCGTTGTGCGTTTCGGCGATTGGCGATTACCTCAACGATCACCCCCAGGGGCTGGATGCCAGCCTGCAGGGTTTCTACTTCGAGATGCTGCAGTTCACCCGGGTTGCCGAGCTGTTCGATGAGCACTTTCTGTTCGATATCAGCAAGCGTGAGCTCAATGCCAAGCGCAGCCTGTCCCAGCTGTGCCTGCGCAATGTGGTGCCGGCGGGTTTCATTCGCCCGAGGCTGACGGCGGCGCGCAGTTGCGTGCTGTTTTCCGCGACCCTCAACCCGCGGCATTACTACAGCGACCTGCTGGGCCTGCCGGACACCACGGTCTGGGTCGATGTCGAGTCGCCGTTCGACGCGGCGCAACTGGAGGTGCATATCGTCAAGCGCATCTCCACCCGTTTTGTGCATCGCCAGGCGTCGCTGGCGCCGATTGTCGAGCTGATAGCTCGCCAGTTCCGTCAGCGTCCCGGCAATTACCTGGCGTTCTTCAGCAGTTTTGATTACCTGCAGCAGGTGGCGCAGCTACTGGCCCGAGAGCACCCGGACATTGCCCTGTGGCTGCAATCGCGGGGCATGGACGAAGGCCAGCGCCAGGGCTTTCTCGATCAGTTCAGCAGCGAAGGCCAGGGCATCGGGTTTGCGGTGCTGGGCGGGGCGTTTGGCGAGGGTATCGATTTGCCGGGATCGCGGCTGATCGGTGCCTTTATCGCCACCCTGGGCCTGGCCCAGTTGAACCCGGTGAACGAGCAGTTGAAGCAGCGCATGGCGGCGATCTTTGGCGCCGGTTATGACTACACCTACCTCTACCCGGGGCTGCAGAAAGTGGTACAGGCGGCGGGCCGGGTGATTCGCAGCCAGCAGGATCGCGGGGTGGTGATGTTGATCGATGATCGTTTTGGCGAGGCACGGGTCCAGCAACTGCTGCCGAGCTGGTGGGCCTTGCAGCCCGATCTGCCGCTGCCGGGTTGAGTTCATTCGAGTTGAGTTCATTGCTCCAACTGATCAAGAAACAGCGTCAGCCGTTGCGCCAGCTGCCGGGCCTGTAGCTCCAGGCCGGAACCTGGGCGCTGCTCGCGCAGTTGGTTTTCCAGCTCGACACAGGCGCGCGCCAGGGGCAGGGCGTTGACCACGCCCAGGGCCCCGGCAACGCTGTGAAAGCACTGCGCCGCGTGCAAGGTATTGCCCGTGTCCAGGACGATCTCAATGCGCTGGATATCCGCACGCAGGGTGCTGATAAACACTTCGCGCAAGGCCACTGGCAGTAGCAGCGCATCCATATCGGCGGCGCAAGGTGGGCTAGACAAAGGCATGGGCAGTAGCCGCTCCGAGTGGGTGGCAGGGGTTGCGGGTTGGGGCGATTGCGCGTGCAACAGCGGCAGGTTCAGGTGTCCGGCGGTCCGGGCTGCGGCGCCGCCTTGGCGTAGGGCGCGAGATAACTGAGCAGCGTGCGCAGGGAAAAGGGTTTGACCAGACAGCGCTCCATGCCGGCCGCCAGGCATTGGGCTTCTTCGCCGTGCATGGCGTTGGCAGTTGCACCGAAAATCGGCGTGCGGCACCCGAGTCGCCGCAGCTCCCGGCTTAATTCATAGCCATTGAGCCTGGGCATGTTGATATCGGTCAGGACCACATCGAAGCGCTCGTTGTGCCACAGGCTCAAGGCTTCGTCGCCGTTGCCGGCCAGTTTTACGCTGCAGCCCAGTTCTTCCAGTTGATCCTTGAGGATCAACTGGTTGATTACGTTGTCCTCGGCCACCAGCACATGCAGGCCCAGCTTGGGCAGGTCGTGGCTCTGGACCAGGGTTTCGTCCTCGGTAGCGGGCTGTCCCTGGGCCTGGCTGACGGCCCGGTGAATGGCCCGCAGGTCGCTGACATCCACCTGCCAGCCATGATTGCGGCGCGGCTCGTGATGCCCGATGCCGCAGGCCAGGACCAGCGGCCCCTGCCATTCGGGTTCGAGCCGGTGCTTGATGGCGCCCGGGTGCAGTTCGAGCAACACGCAGTCGCTGGCGGCATCGATGTAGCCGGGCAGGCGCAGGTGCACCCGCGCGCCCCAGCGTCGCAACCAGCCCGCCAGGCTCTCCGCCAGCTCGCGTACTGAAGACCGCACGTAGATGATCTGGGGGCCGAGCAGGGGCATGAAAGGAGACTGGGCCGTGTCCATGGCCCGTTGCAACGGCAGGCTCAGGCTGAAGCTGCTGCCCAGCCCAAGCTCGCTGACCACGCGCATGTCGCCGTTCATCAACCGTGTCAGGCGCAGGCAGATGGGCAGGCCCAGACCGGTGCCGGCAACCACGTTGGTATTGCCCGAGGTCTGGAAAAACGGTTCGAACAGCATCCTTTGGTCCTGCTCGGCGATGCCCTTGCCGGTATCGCTGACCTGCCACTCGAGGGTGCAGCGATTCCCCTCCAGTTCAAGCAGGTGGGCCCGCAGCACCACGCGCCCGACATCCGTGAACTTGAGCGCATTACTCAACAGGTTGCCGAGTATCTGCCGCATGCGCGCGACATCACCCACCAGCCGTTCCGGCAGTTGCCACTCAAGGCAGGCATACAGTTGCAGGCCTTTGGCCTGAGCGGCGGCGGCATAGCTCTGGACGATTTCGCAAGCCAGGTCCAGGGGCGAAAACTCCCGGAGTTCCAGTGCCAGTTCTCCGGCTTCGATTTTCGACACGTCGAGCACGCCGCAGATCATCTGCAGCAGAGTCGCCGACGAGCCCTCCATCGCCTGCAGATAGTGTTTCTGCTGCTGGTCGAGCCGGGTGCGCCCCAGCAGTTCCAAGGTTCCGAGCACACCATAGAGCGGGGTCCGGATCTCGTGGCTCATGGTAGCCAGGAACAGGGTCTTGGCCTCGTTGGCGGACTCGGCCAGGGAACGGGCTTCATCGAGTGCGGCTTCAACCTGCTTGCGTGTGCTGATGTCGCTGAAGGCGCAGAGCAGCACGTCTTCGCCGTGGTAGCGGGTCGGCACCGAACTCAGCTGGAGGTGCCGGCCCTCGGCAGTTTCGAAATCATCGATGGGGGCGCCGCCATCCGGTTCAAACGCCTGCCGGATCCAGCCAGCCCACAGCAGGCCTTGGGCTTTTCCTTGATCCAGCCATTGTTGCGCCAGGGTATTTTCCAGGACCACCTGACCGTCGCTGCGGCGTAACACGCACAGGGCCACGGGGGCGGTCTGGATCACGTCGCGGCTGAAAGCCTCACTCTCCACCAGTGCCTGGATCCGGTTCAGCGCCGGGACGATAAAGTGCTGCTCCACACGCCGGGTCAGCAGGTAGATCAGGCCGCTGCTCAGCAGGCTGAACAGCAGCGCGCCCAGCAGTTGCGGCCACAGATCCTGGAGCAGCTTGCGCAGTTCGAAGGCGTAGATCAGTTGCCAATCCGTGGACTTGAGTTGCTTGCGGATCACCAACTGCTCGGGAAACCAGGCACCGCCGATAAAACCGAAAAAGTTGTCGCGCTGCAGCTCAAGCAGGGCCTGGCTCAAGCGGTAGGTAGGGGTGTTGGTGAGGACCAGGGCGCCCTGGGAGTTGAGGATCATGAATTCCCCGGCGCTCTGGTCGCTGAGAGCCGCCAGGACTTCGTTGCCATCCATCTCCAGGCCCAGCCAGCCGGAATCGGCGACGCGATGATCGAGGGCAAAGAAAATGTACAGCTGGGTGGACTGCACCGATTGTTCGGTCAGCCACTGACCTTCCTCGCCGAGCGTCATCCGGGGTTCCCGCGTCGACAGGTGCTCCAGTACCGACGCCGGCACCGCGGCTGCCTGCGGGTTGGCGCTGTACAGACGCTCGACCCGAGGTCGAGGGCCTGCGCTGATGTACAGCAGATTCAGTTGATTGCGCTTGAGGTGTTCGCGCATGCGTTCGGTGAGCCAGATACTCCACCGCTCGCCATCGGCATTGCCCAGTTGCAGCCTGATCTGGTCTTCAGCCGCTGGAGGCAGTTGCGCCTGTTCCGCCGTCTGGCGCACCGCCGACAGGCTGAGGCTTTCGAGCAGGGTTTCACGGGTGGTGAAGAAGGTTTGCGCCTGGGCGATGGCGCCGCTCATGTAGCTGTGACGCCGGGATAGGTTGTCGTTCAGGGTCGAACGCACAAAGTTGTAGACGCCGATCAGGATGCCTGCGAGCAGCAGCAACGCAAAAAGCCGAAGCAAGCGGAGAACGGCTTCAGGCCGGGAAAAGAGTGGATTTATCTGATGCAGGCAGCTTTTTAGTCTCATGCGCCAACTGTAAAGCTGAGACACACTGCCCAGGCATCAGACGAATCTTAAATACATCGGTGTCAGAACTCTGCTAATCGTCAGTCTTTTCTGAGCAGCGTCCAGAAAGCGCCGATTCGGGCTCAAATCATCGCCAGGCGTCGCTTGCGTGTGGGGCCGGCGAAGGCGCTATCGATGGCGGCCAGGTCCTCGGCCTCCAGTTGCAGGCTGGCAGCGGCGGCGTTGAGTCGCAGGTGTTCCGGATGCACCGCCTTGGGAATCGCGATTACCCCCTCCTGGCGCAATACCCAGGCCAGGGAAACCTGGGCCGTGGTCACCTGATGGCGCTGGGCAATCTGTTCCAACAGCGGATGGGCGAGCAGGGCGCCGGCCTGGGCAATCGGGCAGTACGCCATGATCGGCAGGCGCTGCTGCTGGCTCCAGGGCAGGAGGTCGAACTCGATGCCGCGCTCTTCGATGTTGTACAGCACCTGGTTGGTGGCACAGGCCGGTGCCGCCAGCTCCTGCAAGTCGTC
Source organism: Pseudomonas sp. QD4 (assembly GCF_049199125.1). Lineage (NCBI taxonomy): Bacteria > Pseudomonadati > Pseudomonadota > Gammaproteobacteria > Pseudomonadales > Pseudomonadaceae > Pseudomonas > Pseudomonas sp. QD4. The sequence continues at coordinate 742,173 of NZ_JBLZOM010000001.1, read as the reverse complement.
CAGGTCGAAGTTGGACACGCCCCAGCGCCCGATCTTGCCGTCGGCCCGCAGGCGTTCAAAGGCCTCGACGGTTTCTTCCAAGGGGTACTGGCCGCGCCAGTGCAGCAGGTACAGATCGATATAGTCAGTGCCCAGCCGTTTCAGGCTGCGCTCGCAAGCCTGGGGGATACCCTGGCGGCCGGCATTGTGCGGGTAGACCTTGCTCACCAGAAACACCTGCTCGCGCCGCCCGGCAATGGCTTCGCCGACCACTGTCTCGGCGCCGCCCTCGGCGTACATTTCGGCGCTGTCGATCAGGCTCATGCCCAGATCGATACCAGTACGCAACGCGTTCACTTCCCGGGTCCGTTGATGACGGTCCTCGCCCATGTGCCAGGTGCCTTGTCCTATCACCGGGACGCTGACGCCCGCCAGTTCGAGCCTGCGCATACATAACCTCCTGAAACAGCCTGATCAGCTGTGGGGCCCCAGAAAAACAAAGGTGCCGCGCGGGGTCAAGCCGACCGGCTTGGCGGGGAGGGGTTCAATATATCTAAAAAGAATAAAATACTAATTATTTATTCCTTTAAAACAGTTCGCCAAGGGTGCACTTTAGCCCTCAGCCACCCGGCGGATTTGCCGGGCCTCACACAGGAAGACCGAGCATGACCATTAAAGCGATCAACGTACGCAATCAGTTCAAGGGCGTGATCAAGGAGATCCACGAAGGCCAGGTGGTTTCGGAAATCGACGTGCAGACCGCGTCGGGCATCGTCACCTCGGTGATCACCACCCGTTCGGTGCGCGACCTGGAATTGAAGATCGGCAGCGAAGTCATTGCCTTCGTCAAATCCACCGAAGTGTCGATCGCCAAGCTCTGAGCCCGTTTTGAGCGCAAGGGTTGCGCGCAGGGGTTACGGCGCGCATCGGACTTTTTCAATTCACAGGGGAGTGAAGCATGTCGCACTCGCTGGATATCACCGCGCTGCCTTCGCTGGACCTGGCGCTGCTGGACGGTAGCCCCGCGCAGCGCCAGGGGTTTCTTGAGCAACTGCGCCATGCGGCGCGGGATGTGGGGTTTTTCTACCTGACCGGGCACGGCATCGACAGCCAATTGTTGAAACAGGTACAGCAGCAGGCGCGGCAGTTCTTTGCCTTGCCCGAGGCGCAGAAACTGGCAGTGGGGATGATCAATTCCGCGCATTTTCGCGGCTATAACCGCGCGGCCTCCGAGATCACCCGTGGCCAGCCGGACTTGCGCGAGCAGTTCGATGTCGGGGCCGAGCGCCAGGCCCTGGCACTGGACGCCCACAGCCCGGCCTGGGCACGCCTGCAAGGGCCCAACCAATGGCCCGAAGCCTTGCCCCAACTCAAACCCTTGCTGCTGGAATGGCAACAGGCGATGACCGCCATGTCCCTGCGCCTGCTGCGCGCTTTCGCCCTGGCGCTGTCACTGCCGGAGCAGGCCTTCGATCAGTTGTACGGCGACAAGCCCAATGAACACATCAAGTTGATCCGCTACCCCGGTCGTGTCCCCGGCGAAAGCCAGCAGGGCGTCGGCGCGCACAAGGATTCCGGGTTCCTGAGTTTTCTCTTGCAGGACCAACAGGCCGGGCTGCAGGTGGAGGTCGAGGAAGGCCGCTGGATCGATGCCCTGCCACGGGAGAACTCGCTGGTGGTGAACATCGGCGAGCTGCTGGAGCTGGCGAGCAATGGCTACCTGCGGGCCACCGTGCACCGGGTGCATTCGCCGCCGCCGGACCGCGATCGCCTGTCCATTGCGTTCTTCCTCGGCGCCCGGCTGGACGCAGTGGTGCCGCTGTATCCGCTGCCCGCCGAGCTGCAACGCGAAGCCCGTGGCCCGGCCAGCGACCCGGCCAACCCGCTGCTGCGCGATGTCGGCTGGAATTACCTCAAGGGGCGTCTGCGCTCCCATCCGGATGTGGCGCAACGCTTCTATGGCGACGCCTTGCTGCCCGCGGCACTGAGTGCCTGACCTCTTTATTCGTTATCCGATCAAGGACTGCCCCATGTTGAAGAAAAGCGCATTGACCCTGGCGTTGTTGAGTGGACTGTCCGCCGCATTTGCCGTGCAGGCCGTGGAACCCCTGCGGGTCGCCGCCGACCCGGTGCCCCACGCGCAGATCCTGGCCTACGTGCAGAAGATCGACCCGCAGTTGCAGCTCAAGATCATCGAGATCCCCAACGGCGTGAATTCCAACGAGTTGCTGGCCCACGGTGATGTCGACGCCAACTATTTCCAGCACCTGCCGTACCTGCAATCCCAGGAGCAGGCCCTGGGCCAGAAGTTCGCGGTAGCCGCCACGGTGCACATCGAGCCCCTGGGGATTTACTCCCACCGCCACAAGAGCTTCGACCAGGTGCCCGTCAAAGGCACAGTGGCGGTGCCCAATAACGTCACCAACCTGAGTCGCGCCCTGTACCTGCTGCAAGACAATGGCCTGATCAAGCTCAAGCCCGGTTTCGACGACCCGGCCCGCGACCAGGCGACCCCCAAGGACATCGCGCAGAACCCCAAGCAACTGAAGATTATCGAGATCGAATCGCCGCAGATCCCCCGGGCCCTGGACGATGTCGACCTGGCGGTGATCAACGGCAACTACGCCCTGGAAGCCGGGCTGGTACCGGCCAAGGATGCCCTGGGCCTGGAGAAGGCCGCGCACAACCCCTACGCCAACATCCTGGTCACCACCCCCAAGCTGGTGGATGACCCGCGGATCAAGCAATTGGCCAAGGACTTGAATTCGCCGCAAGTGGCCAAGTTCATCACTGAAAACTACTCGGGGTCGGTGATCCCGGTAGCGGTCGCGGGCAGCCAGCCATGATTGAAGTCGAGCAGTTGAGCAAAAGCTACGGGGCCGGGCAGGCACCGGCGCTGGACCGGGTGTCGTTGAGCATCCCCGATGGCGCGGTGTACGGCATTCTCGGGCGCAGCGGGGCGGGCAAGTCGACCCTGTTGCGTTGCCTCAATCTGCTCGAACGCCCCAGTTTCGGGCGCATCATCATGGACGGGCAAGACCTGACCACCCTGGGCGACAAGCCATTGCGCCAGCAGCGCCAGCGCATCGGCATGATCTTCCAGGGCTTCAACCTGCTGCATGCGCGCACGGTCAGGGACAACATCGCGGTGCCCCTGGAAATCGCCGGCATGCCCAAAGCCCAGCGCCTGGCGCGGGTCGGCGAGCTGCTGGACCTGGTGGGCCTGGGCGACAAGGCCGAGGCCTTTCCCTCACAACTGTCGGGTGGGCAGAAGCAGCGCGTGGGCATTGCCCGGGCACTGGCTGCGCGCCCGGCGTATTTGCTCTCGGATGAAGCCACCAGCGCCCTCGACCCGGAAACCACGGCGTCGATCCTGGAGCTGTTGCGCGATATCAATCGCCAGTTGGGGGTGACCATTGTCCTGATCACCCACGAGCTGGAGGTGGTCAAGTCGATCTGCGACCACGCCGCCTCTCTGGCCCAGGGGCGCCTGGTGGAGGCCGGGCCGATTCGCCAGTTGCTGGCGGACCCGGGTTCAAGCCTTGGGCACTCACTGTTGCCCGGTTACCAGAGGGCGCTGGGTGCGGAAGACGACACCCGCCAGGCGCTGGAACTGACTTTTTTTGATTCCCTGCTGGCGACCCCGATTCTGCAAGAACTGGCCCAGCAGCAGGGGGTGGATGTGAGCTTGCTGGCCAGTGGCGTGGAGTCGATCGGCGGGCAGCGGGTAGGACGCCTGCGTGTCGCGTTTCGCCAACCCCACGATGCGCTGAAGCTGGCGCAGGTGGTGGACTTTCTCAAGCAGCGCGGGGTCAGGGCTGAATCCTCATGAACAAAACCACTGACTGGAATGAAATCGCCCAACTGCTGTTCAACGCCACCGGGGAAACCCTGTACATGGTGTTGCTGGCCGGGCTCTTTACCCTGCTGATCGGCCTGCCGCTGGGGGTGTTGCTGTTTGTCAGCCGTGCCCGCGGCCTGTATCCGCTGCCCAGGCTCAACAACGCCCTGGGGGCGCTGGTCAACCTGGGGCGCTCGCTGCCGTTCGTGGTGATGCTGATCGCCTTGATTCCCCTGACCCGGCTGGTGGTGGGCACCACCCTGGGCAGCACGGCGGCGGTGGTGCCGATCACCATTGGCGCCTTTCCTTTTTTTGCGCGAATCGTCGAGAACGCCCTGGATGAAGTCGACAAGGGGCGCATTGAAGCGATCCTGGCCATGGGCGGTGACATTCGCCATGTGATCTTCAAGGTGCTGCTGCCCGAAGCGCTGCCGGCACTGTTGGCGGGGATCACCCTGACCCTGGTGATGCTGATCGGTTTCTCCTCGATGGCCGGGGTGATCGGCGGTGGTGGCCTGGGCGACCTGGCGATTCGCTACGGCTACCAGCGTTTCAACAACCAGATCATGGTCGCCACCGTGGTGGTCCTGGTGATTCTGGTGCAGGGCGTGCAGAGCCTGGGGGATCGCCTGGTGCGCTCGCTGGCTCACCGGCGCTGAAGCCGTCACGCAGCACAGCAAGCCCGGTGCGAAGGGTCGCGCCGGGCTTTTTCGTGGGTGCCTGGATCTGCAGGCTGGCTGCTGCAGTCGCTTCAATCAGCCCCCCGCGGGGCAGTGAAAAGCGCCGTAACAATCAACGGGCTTTGCAGGGCGGCTGATTGGAACTATGCTTTTTCGACATTTTAGTGACTGTTTTTCATGTGCGGGCCAAATGAAAATTGATGATATCGATGCCTTTGTCGAAGTGATTCGTTGCCAATCGATCAGCCATGCGGCCGAGTCGCTGCAACTGACTCAACCGGCGATTACCCGGCGTGTACAGAACTTCGAGCAGGCCCTGGGGGTGGAGCTGTTCGACCGCAATACCAAACCCCTGAAACCCACCGTGATCGGCACCCGGGTCTATGAGCAGTGCCGTTCGATCCTGCGGGAAATGGACGCCCTGCGTGAACTGGTAGCCAGCGACACGCCGCCCACCGGGCTGTTTCGCCTGGGCGTGCCGCAAACCATTGGCGATGTGGTGCTGCTCGATGCGCTCAAGCACCTGCGCAGCGAATACCCCGACCTGCGGGCCCAGGTTGTCACCGGCTGGGGCGGCCAGTTGGTGGGCAAGATCGAAAGTGCCGAACTCGATGCGGTGGTGGCCTTGTTCCCGGCGGGCAAGGTGTTCCCGGAAAACATCATTGGGCAATCCATCGGCAAGATCGAACTGGTAGTGGTCTGTGCCCGCGACCTGGTGCCCAAGCGCCCCTGCAAGCTTGCCGACTGCTACCACAACGGCTGGGTGCTCAATCCCGATGGCTGCGGTTTTCGCGCCGGCCTGCAACGTACCTTGTCGGACCAGGGCCTGGCCTTGCGCGTCAACCTCGAAACCTTCGGCACCGAGTTGCAGTTGGGCCTGGTGGCCGACGGCCTGGGGCTGGGCCTGGTGCCGCGACCGTTGCTGGAGCGCAGCGTCCACCGCGAACAGTTGGCCGTGATGCCGCTCAAGGACTTCAAGCCGGTGATGGACCTGTGGCTGGTGTACCCGCACTTTCTGGGCAATCTGCAGGGGCCGGTGGAGTCCTTTGGCCGGCTGGTGGCCGCGTCATTGAAGAAGATCGGCGACGCAGCCTGAAGCTCGCCGCAGAGGCCGGGGCAGGGTGTCTGCCAGCGGCGAGGGGGCAGGGCCGGGCGAGGGCGCAGAGGAATAAACCTGAGCCTAAGCTAATTCCTAAATGATATTGGATTGTAGTTTTTAAGATCGTTTAGCTTTATGTCGCAAGGGCCGGGGCCTGCGTACCAGCGCAGCCCCCGGCCTTTGCGTCAGGCGTCCGTCTACAGGACTTGGCCTGATGTTCAGTCCATTTTTCCAGCCCCGGCGCCCAGGCTCACATGAGCTGCGCCGCCGGGGCCGCTTGGCGGAGCTGTCGTGTCAATCATTCAAACTTCTGTGGCGCAATCGCGGCTCGCTTCCGGGCTGCCGATCTCCCTCGACGATCCCGCCGGGGCGACCGACGTGGTGCTCGAACTGCGTGATATCACCAAGGCTTACGGGCGTGATCACGCAGGGTCGAAAGCGCCGGCGGTGCGCAACGTCAGCCTCAAGGTGCGGCGCGGTGAAGTGCTGTGCCTGATGGGCACCTCCGGCAGCGGCAAGTCCACCTTGCTACGCCATATCAACCGCTTGATCGAGCCCAGCAGCGGCGAAGTGCTGATCGACGGCCAGGCCATCAGCGGCCTGAGCCCCCAGGGCCTGCGTGAGCTGCGCTCGCGGCGCATCGGCATGGTGTTCCAGCACTTCGGCCTGCTGCCCCATCGCAGCGTGCTCGATAACGTGGCCTTGCCCCTGGAGCTGCGCGGCGAACCCGAGGCCTTGCGCCACGCCGCAGCGGCCGTGCAGTTGCAGGCCGTGGGCCTGGAAGGCTGGGGCGAGCATTACCCCCATGAGCTGTCGGGCGGCATGCAGCAACGGGTCGGCCTGGCACGAGCGCTGGTCAGCGAGCCGGACATCCTGCTGATGGACGAACCCTTCAGCGCCCTGGACCCGACCATCCGCCGCGACCTGCAAAGCCATTTCCTGTCCCTGGTGCGCGAGCGCGGTATCAGCACCTTGCTGGTCACCCACGACCCGGTTGAAGCGGTGCGCCTGGCGGACCGGATCGCCGTGTTGCGCCATGGCCAACTGGTGCAAGTCGGCACCCCACAGCAGTTGCTCGAACAACCGGCAGATGCCGAAGTAGCAGACTTTTTTCGTGATTGCGGCCCGTCGCCAGTGGCCGCGCCCCAGGCCGCCGAGCCCCCTCGGCCGGTGGCCAACAGCGCCGGCGCAGTGGCCTATACCCAGGGGCTGCCCGGCTGGCAAGCCTTGCTCCTGGGGCCCGCAGCCCTGGCTGCCCGTGGCCGTGGCGGGCTGTTCTGGTTGACCTTCGGCGCTGAGCTGGCGGCCCTTGCGACCCTGGCCCGCGGGGTGCTGCAGGGCGCCTGGCTGCCGGCGCTGGTGGCCGTCGCGGTATTGGCCGCCAGCCGTTTTATTGCCATCAGCCAGAGTGCCAAGCCGCTGCGTCGGGCCCAGGCCGGCTGGGGCCTGGCCCTGCTGGTGCTGCTGATCAGCCAGGCGCTGGTGGTCTGGCGGGTGGTGACGCCGGACGCCAGCGGTGCGCTGTTGCAGTTCCCGGCCAACCGCCAGGCGCTGCTGCTGACCGCCGACAGCATCGATCAATTCATCAGTTGGTCCCAGGTCAACTTCGAAAGCGCCTTTGTCGGGGTGATAGTCGCCGTGCGCACCGTGATCGAGGGCGTGGAAAACGTCCTTGGCTGGCTGCCCTGGCCGGTTGCGGCCCTGGCCCTGGTGTTGCTGGCATGGCGTTCGGCGGGCACCGCCCTGGCCCTGACCAGCACCGTGGCCCTGCTCTATATCGGCCTGTTCGGTTTCTGGGAGCGCACCATCGCCACCCTGGCCCTGGTCGGTTCCTCGGTGCTGATTGCCCTGGCCATCGGCGTGCCCACCGGGATCATCCTGGCCAAGCGACCCCTGGCCCGGCGCCTGATCACGCCCTTGCTGGATGTGATGCAGACCCTGCCGACCTTTGTGTACCTGATTCCGGCCGTGGCGTTTTTCTCGGTGGGCAAGACCCCGGCCGTGATCGCCACGGTGATTTTCGCCCTGGCGCCGATGATCCGCCTGACCTCCCTGGGCATCCAGGAAGTGCCCAAGGACGCGGTGGAAGCCGCCGTCGCCCACGGCGCCAGCCCCTGGCAGACCCTGCTCAAGGTGCAACTGCCCCTGGCTCGTCGCTCGCTGCTGCTGGGGGTCAACCAGACCATCGTCATGAGCCTGTCGATGGTGGTGGTCGCGGCGCTGATCGGCGCCGGTGGCCTGGGCTACGACGTGATGACCGCGTTGCGCAACATCAAGGGCGGCGAAGGCATGTTGGCCGGTGCGGCGATTGTGCTGTGCGCGCTGATCCCGGACCGAATCATTCAGTCGAGCCTGCGCAAGCAAGGCTCCACCTCTAACCAAAAGTGAGACATACCGTGAAGACACGCCTTTCGCGCACCCTGGGTGCCGCTGCATTACTGGCTACCCTGAGCCTGCCGGCCACCGTGCTGGCCAAGGACAAAATCGTCATCGGCGAACAGAACTGGACCGGCGCCATCGCCATCCAGCACATCCTCGGCGAGGTGATCAAGACCCGCCTCGACGGTGATGTGTCCTACCTGGCCGGCGACGTTGCGGTGCTGCTCAGCGCCGCCGCCAAGGGCGACGGTTCGGTGGATGTGCTGACCGATATCTGGCTGCCCAATCAGTCGGCCGCCTGGGCCAAATACGTGACCGGCGACAAGCATTCGCTGGTGCCGAACAAGCAGCCCTATGCCGGCGAACAGGGCTTCTACATCCCGGGTTACCTGCAAGACAAATACGGGGTCAAGAGCGTCTACGACCTGAAGAAACCGGAAGTGGCCAAGCTCTTCGAGCCCCTGGGCGGTGGTGAAGCCCAGCTGCTGGTGGGCCCGGCAGGTTGGGAGTCGACTTACATCGGCCAGGTCAAGGCCAAGGATTATGGGTTTGCCGACAAGTTCGAAGCAGTGTCCACCGAAGCGTCGGTGACCTACGCCAAGCTCTCGGCGGCCTACAAGGCCGGGCGCGGCGTGGTGTTTTATGCCTACACCCCGGACTGGATCTTCTCCGCCTTCGACCTGCGCCGCCTGGAAGAGCCGGCATTCGACGGCTATGCCCAGGACAACAAGAAGGGTGACCCGTTGTACAAGGCCGATGGTTGCTGGAAGTTCATCAGCCCGACGGTGGACCCGGACTGGCTGAACAAAAGCAAAATCACCTGCGCCTTCCCGGATGCCAAGGTCTACGTCCTGGCCTCTGCCACCTTGCAGCAACGCGCGCCACGCATCGCCAGCTTCCTGCATAACGTGGCCCTCGACCCGGCCGTGCTCAATGGCCTGATCCTGCAGATCGAAAAAGAAAAGCAACCGGCTGACGTCGCGGCCAAGGCCTGGGTCGATGCCAACCGGGCAACGGTCGACAAATGGCTGGCCGAGCCGCAGCAGACCGTAGGGGCTATTCAATGACCAGCGCCAGCCTGCGTCTGCTCGATGGCGGCATGGGTCGCGAGTTGCAGCGCATCGGCGCGCCATTTCGCCAGCCGGAATGGTCGGCCCTGGCGCTGATCGAAGCCCCCGAGTTCGTGCTCCAGGCCCACCGCGCCTTTATCGAGGCTGGGGCACGGGTGATCACCAGCAACAGCTACGCCCTGGTGCCTTTTCATATCGGCGAACAACGCTTTAACCAACAGGGCCGGGCCCTGGCCGAGCGTGCCGGGCAGGTGGCGCGCCAGGCCGCTGCCGATAGTGGGGAAGCGGTGATCGTTGCCGGTTCCTTGCCGCCGGCCCTGGGCTCCTATCGCCCGGACCTGTTCGATCACTCGCGTTCGGTGGCCATCCACCGGGTACTGATCGACGGCCTGAGTGCCCACGTCGACCTGTGGCTGGCGGAAACCCAAAGCTCGATCGCGGAAGTCCGTGCCGTGGCCGAAGCCCTGGGCAGCGACAGCAAGCCGTTGTGGCTGTCATTCACCTTGCTCGACGTGCCGGGCGCCGATGGCGTGGCGCGCCTGCGTTCCGGCGAAGCGGTGGCCGAGGCGGTGCAGGTGGCGGTGCAACTGGGGGCCAGGGCGGTGCTGTTCAATTGCAGCCAGCCCGAGGTCATGGCTCAGGCGCTGCACGATGGGCGGCAGGTGCTCGAAGCCCTGGGCCTGGACCTGGAGTTGGGGGTGTATGCCAACGCGTTCCCGGTGGTCAGCAGCGATGCCAAAGCCAACAGCACCTTGTTGCAGATCCGCGATGACCTGGGCCCCGAGTCGTACCTGCACTGGGCGCGCACCTGGGTTGAGGCCGGGGCGAGCATTGTCGGCGGTTGCTGCGGCATCGGCCCGGAACACATCGCCGCGCTGCACCGCCACTGGTTCGCGGCAAAGGTACAGCAGGCGACCTTTGGCGCCGGTTGTTTCTGGGGCGCCGAAGCGGCCTTCCGGCAATTGCCCGGGGTGCTCGACAGCCGTGTCGGCTTTGCCCGGCCTGCCAGTGGCGAGGCGCTGTCGATAGAAGTCGTGCAGGTTGATTTCGACCCCCGGCAGATTGCCTACAGCCGCCTGATCGAGGCGTTCTGGACCCTGCACGACCCGACCTCGGTCGACCGTCAGGGGGCGGGTGTCGGGGTCAAATACCGCTCGGCGTTGTTCGTCAATGGCCCCGAACAGGCCGCCAGCGCCGAGGCTGCCCGCGAGCAACTTGAAGCCAGCGGACGCCTGGCCAAACCGGTGGCGACCGTGGTGCTGCCCCTGGGCGAGTTCGAACTGGCCGCCGAAGAACACCAGCGTTACCTGGAAAAACACGGCGCCAGCGCTTGCTCGCTCTGAACCTTGAGCCGGTCGCGGCCCGCGTGCCGCGCCCGGCTTTCCCTTGATGATTGTTGTGAGGTCTGCATGAAATTCTCCCGACACCTGCGCGCGCTGCTGGCCGGCGCCATACTCGCCGCGCCCCTGGCGCACGCGGCCGACAAGCCGGTGCTGCATATCGGCGATCAGAACTACTACAACATCCGCGCCTCGGTCGAAGCTTCCGGGGTGCTGGAAGGCGCGCCCTATACCGTGGACTGGAAACACTTCCAGGCCGCCGCGCCCCTGGCCGAAGCCCTGAATACCGGGGCCCTGGACCTGGGCTTTCTCGGGGATTCCGGGTTCCTGTTCCTGGCGGCCAAGCAGGCGCCAGTGAAACTGATCGGCGTTTCCCGGCAAAATCCCGACACCATCGCCTTGCTGGTGGGCAAAGACTCCACTGCCAAGAGCATCACCGACCTCAAGGGCAAGAAAGTCGCCTACTGGCCCGGCGCCTGGAGCCAGCAACTGACCTTGCGCGCCCTGGAGCAGGCCGGGTTGCCGGAAGATTACGTGCAGTGGGTCAAACTGATGCCGATTGACGCTGCGGCGGCCTTGCCCCAGGGCAGCATCGACGCGTTTCCGGTGTGGGAACCCTATATCTCCCAGCAGATCCTGTTTTCCGGCGCGCGTCCGATTGTCAGTGCCAAAGGCCTGATGCCTGGCCTCAGCGCAATTGCCGCCTCCACGCCGTCCATCGACAGCAAGCGTGAAGCCATCGCCGACTTCCTCCAGCGCCTGAAAAAAGCCCGGGCCTGGGTCGATACCCACACGGACGAGTACGCCGACCTCTGGGCGAAAAAAGCCAACCTCGACCAGGGCGTATCGCGCCACTGGTTGCGCCAGGCGCATCTGACCCTGGGCCCGGTGGATGCCCAGGCCGCCGCTGACCTGCAAGGCACGGCGGACTTTCTGTTCAAGGTCAAGACCCTGCAGGCGCCCTTGAACACCGCGCCGATCATCGATCAGTCGTTCCAGAAGGCCTTGGCCGACTGAAGCCTCGCGCACGGCGCAGTCAAGCAACGGCAGACAAGGAAAGGTCGCGATGCAACAGCTCAGCCCGGATCCCGGCGCCCGTCAGCGCTGGGCAGCCCTGACCCGGATCAACCTGTTGTCGGTGCTGTCGCAGATCGTGCAGATCGGCACCGTCACACCGTTGCTGTCGTTGTCCCTGGAGCAGCGCGGCGTCGGCGCGACCGGGATCGGCCTGATCGTCAGCGCGGCCTGGCTGGCGATCCTGCTGCTGTACAAGCAGGTGCCGAGGATCCTGGCCCGGCTCGGGCTGGTCCGGACCAACCTGCTGAGTGCCTTGCTCAGCGTGCTGGCACTGTTGGGCATGGCCTTCAGCGAGCACCTGGTGCTGCTGTTTCTGTTGAATTTCCTGTTGGGTATCGGCCTGATCCTACGCTGGATCGCTTGCGACACCTGGATTGTCGCGGTGGCCAGCCGCAGCGAACGCGGCCGGGCGATTGGCGTGCACGAAACCCTGATGGGCCTGGGCATCGCCGCCGGGCCTTTGCTGCTGGTGGCGCTGGGGGTGGAGGGGCGGCTGCCGTACCTGGCCTGCGCCGCGATCATTGCCCTCAGCGCTGGCCTGGCCCTGAGCCTGCTGGCCCACGACTGTCGCCCGCAAACGCCCCTGGCCAAACACCATTCGCGGTTGTTTACGCTGATCCCCCTGGCCTTGTGCGGGGCCTTCGTCGCCGGCTTCTGCGAAACCTCGTCGGTGGCTTTTCTGGCCGGCTATAGCGTGTCCGCCGGTTATCTGCTGACCGCCGCCACCTTGTTTATCGCCTTGTTCGGTGCCGGCGGCACCCTGTTGCAACTGCCCCTGGGCTGGCTCGCCGACCGCACTTGCAGCCGCAGCGCACAACGGACCTGCGCATTGCTGGTGCTGGCGGGCACCCTGGCCATCCCCTTGAGCCAGCCGTGGCCGTGGCTGGCGTCGTTGCTGGTGTTTGTCTGGGGCGGGGCCATCGGCGGCCTGAATACCCTGGCGGTGATGGAAGCCGGCGAGCGGGTGGCTGAGCATCAGGTGTCGACTGCCATGACCGCGATTGCGTTGTTCTACACCTTGGGCAGTGTCCTTGGACCGATTGCCACGGGGTTGGCGGTGTCCCATATCAGCGCCAGTGGCTTGATGCTCACGGTGGGGGCGGTGGCGCTGCTGTTTCTCGTCCTCCTGGCCTGGCACCGAGCGCCGCGCCCCTAAACCCTCGGCCTGTCATGGACGGCTGGGATCAATGCCCCACCAACTCTTCGAGCAATTGCTCCTTGTAGCCTTGCAGCACGCTTGAGGAACGGTCCCGCGGGTGCGGCAGGTCGACCTCGATCTGGTGCTTGATCCGGCCCGGGTGGGCGTCCATCACGATCACCCGGTCGCCGAGGTACAGCGCTTCCTCGATGTCGTGGGTGACCATGATCACCGTGCAGCGCTGCTGGACCCAGATGCGTTGCAGCTCGTGTTGCAGGTGGACCCGGGTCAGGGCGTCGAGGGCGCCCAGGGGTTCGTCCAGCAGCAGCACCTTGGGTTTGTTGATCAGCGCCCGGGCGATGGCCGCGCGTTGCGCCATGCCGCCGGACAACTGATGGGGGTAGGCATTTTCAAAGCCCTGGAGATTGACCAGGGCAATGTGCTCGGCCACCAGCCGGTCTTTTTCCGCCTGGGGCAGGGGATGGTTCTTCAGCGCCAGGGCAATGTTCTTGCTCAGGGTCATCCACGGGAACAGGCGATGGTCCTGGAACACGATGCCCCGTTCCAGGCTGGTGCCGGAAATGACCTGGTCGTCGAGCAGGATCTGGCCCTGATACTCGGCTTCAAGCCCGACAATCAGCCGCAGCAGGGTGGATTTACCGCAACCGCTGGCGCCCAGGATGCTCACGAACTCCCCGGGGCGGACCTTCAGGTTGATCTCTTGCAGCACCGGCAGGGGTTTGCCTTCGATCTTGTAGGCCTTGCTCAGGTCACGGATCTCAAGGGCGCCGCTCGCCAGTTGCTGGCTGCGGGACGGGGCGTGTTGGGCAATTGCGTTCATGGGGTGGCCTTTCAACGAATGGAGCGCCAGCGCAACAGGTGGCGGCTCAACAGGGTAAACAGCAGGTTCATCAGGTAGCCGCAAAGGCCGATGCACAGCACGCTGAGCACAATAACCTCCATCCGCGAGCCGGCTTCGGCGTTCATCATCAGGTTGCCCAGGCCAGCCCCGGAAGACAGGAACAATTCACTGCCCACCGCCGTGACCCAGGCGAATGCCAGGGCGTGCAACACACCGGTGGCGATGCTCGGCACAGCGGCCGGCAGCAGCACATGACAGAACTGCTGCCAACGGCTGAGCACCAGCACCTGGCCGACCTCGCGGTAGCGCTGCTCGACGTGACTGAAGCCCTGGTAGGTGTTGAGCACCATCGGGTAAAAGGCGGCGAGGCTGACGATCAGCACCTTGGAGAACTCGCCATTGCCGAACCACATGGCGATCAGCGGGATCCAGCCCAGCATCGGCACCTGGCGGATCGAGTGAAACAGCGGGCCGATCAGGCGGTTGGCCAGGCTCGACAGCGCCATCAGCACCCCCAGCAGCACGCCGAACACAATGCCCAGGGCCAGGCCGCTGCTGGTGCGCGCCAGGCTTGCCAGCAGGTTGACCAGCAACTCGCCGTTGCCCAGCAGTTCGAGCAGGGCGCTGCCGATGGTCGACAGCGGCACAAAGGCATAGGCGCCGGCGGCGTCCTGGCCAGACAGGTACTCCCAGGCGCCGATCAACAGCAGCGGCAGCAACAGGCCACGGGTTTTTCTCAGCCAGTGCAACATGGGCGGCTCCTAGCGGGTCTGCCAGCGGAACAGGTGCTGTTCCAGGCGGCGAAAGGTGAAGTCCAGGGCAAAGCCGATGACCCCGGTAACCAGGACCCCGACCATGACCACGTCGATGCGCAGCATTTGCCGGCCCATTTCAATCATCTGCCCCAGGCCGCTGTCGGCTGCCAGCAACTCGGTGGCCACCAGCACCACCCAGGCCCGGGTCAGACTGATACGAAAACCGGTGATGATCGGCGGCGCGGCGGCGGGCAGGGCGATTTCGCGGACCAGGGTCGGCCAGCGCAGGCGGTAGACGTCAGCCACCTCGAAGTAGCTGCGGGGGATGGCCTTGACCCCTTCGCTGGCGGCCAGGGCCACGGGGAAAAAGGCGGTCTTGGCGACGATGATGATCTTGAAGGTTTCGTCGATGCCGAACAGCAGCACGAACATCGGAATCAGGGCGATGCTGGGGATCTGGCGCAGGGTATGGAACAGCGGGCCGCAATACACCTCGACCTGCCTGGACAAGGCCATCAACACGCCAAAGGCCAGGCCGCTCAGGGAACCGATGGCAAACCCCAGGCCCAGGCGCGACAGGCTGTTGCCCAAGTGCTCGTACAGTTCGCCACTCGCCAGCAGCCCGGCAAACGCCTGCACCACCTGGGCCGGCGGAATCAGCAAATTACGCGGGAAAATCCCGGCCGCGGCCACCAACGCCCATACCGCTAACAGCACGATGGGCGAGATGAGCCAGGTCAGGGCAGTCAACACAGAACGGGTACGAAAGGCCATGGCGAGTCTTAATTCAGCGAAGTACCCCAGTGCCTTCGCAAGACCTGTGCCACTCCGGATCCGTAGCTGCGCCGGAGGCTGCGTTAGGCCTGGAGAGGGCCGTGTTTTTTCTGGGAGATCACGGCGTCAGGGCTGGCCAGCGCAGCCTTCGGCAGCGGCTACAAGGGCCTGTCGTGGACCTGTAGCCGCTACCGCCAGGCTGCGCTGTCCCTGGAAGGCACCGTGGTTTTTGGACGTGTCGGGAAGGGGTGGTGCCTGGCCAGCAGCGACTGCTGCCTGGGCAACACCCCGTCAGCAGTCAGAACTCGTAGCTGACGCTGGTGTAGTAGAACGCGCCCTGTGCGCCTTCGGGGCTGGTGGTGGAATATTTGGGAACGCCGTATAGCTGCACGCCATCGGACTTGTCCGGGTGGCTGTCGAACAGGTTGATCGCACCCACCGATACTTTCAGTGCCTTGTCGAAGGTGTAGGACAGGTCGAGGTCAGTGACCCACTGCGGGCTGTAGGTCTGGTCCAGGGTCGGGTTGGTCGCGTTCAGGCTCTTCCACTCGCCATAACGCCGCTGGGCCACCGTCAGGCCCCAATTGTCATACAGCCAATTGGCGCTGAGGATCAGCTTGTTTTTCGGCGTGCCGTCTTCGATCAGGCCCTGGGTCGTGCGGCCGATGATCTGCGAGCCCTGGATATTGCCGACATCGCGCAAGGCGGTGATTTTGGTGTTGTTCTGGCTGATCCCGCTGCTCAGGTTCAAGCGCCCCCATTGCGCCAGGTCCAGTTGATAGTTGCCGGTCAGCTCGACGCCATCGGTGCGGGTATCGGCTACGTTGGTGTAAAAAGCCGCGCTCTGGATATTGGCGTAGGGCGTGCCGGCAAAGATCGGCGACACCACCGAGGCCGGCAACTGGTCGGAGAGGGTGATGCGGTTGTCGATGTTGATCCGGTACGCGTCCAGGGTCACCGACGCGTTGGGCAGTGGCCGCCAGACCAGGCCCAGGGAGTAGTTGGTGGACTCCTCGGGCTTGAGCGCCTTGCCCCCGAGCAGCGCGGCTTCCGGGCTGTTGGCGCGCAGGGTGCGTTGCTGCACCTCGACATAGTTGCCGCTGCCCGGCGGTTGTTCGACCACCTGCACGCTGAACGAGGACATGCCGCTCTGCACCAGCGACGGCGCCCGGTAGCCGGTACTGGCGGTGGCGCGGGCGGCGATCTGCGGGGTGAAGTCATAGCGCAGCGACAGCTTGCCGTTGGTGGTGTCGCCAAAGTCCGAATAATGCTCGGTGCGCACCGCGACACCGGCCTGGAACTTCTCGGTGACCTGGCCTTCGACGTCGATGTAGGCCCCCAGCACCTTGCGGTCCAGGGACGCGGCGTCGACCTGGGTGATTCCCGAGTAGTAGCCCGGAATCCGTCGGCCGGTGATCGGGTCGATGCTGTTGAACAGCGGGCCGTTCTGCCAGCCCGCGGCTTCACCGGCGCTCAGCTCGTAGTTCTCTTTGCGCCAGGCCAGGCCGGCGGACAGGGTCAGCGGCTTGAACAGCAGGTCGGTGGGGAAGTCGCGTACCCAGTCCAGGGTGATGTTGGTCTGATCGGCCTCGCGTTCGCCGATGTAGATCTTCTCCGGGCTGCTGACCCCCCAGCTCGGGTTGATCGCATTGCGGTCGGTGGATTTGACGCTGTTGTCACCGTGGTTCAGCGCCAGGTCGAACTTGCCCAGTTGCTCGGTTTCATAGCGCAGGCCACCGGTGACCGCGTAGTCCTCCAGGGTGTAGCGGGTGATGGGCACGCGGCCGTCGGGGAAGCGCGCCAGGGCGACGCTGCCGTAGTTGTTGCGCAGGCTGGTGGGCGGGTCGAAGAAGTTCTCGGCGTCGCTGTTCTTGTGGGAGTAGGTGGCAAAACCGTAGGCGGTCAGCCCTTCGCCCACGCCGATTTCGCTGTTGGCGGTGACGTTGTACTGGTCCGAGATATTCGCCGCCCCCCAGCGCCAGGTGCGGTTCGGGTTGTTCTGCTCGCGCGGGGTGTTGATGCTGGTGGAGCCGGGGTAAAAGATCCGGTTGTCGGGGTTGGTGTCACTGGCCGGGTCCTGGCTGCCGGCGTCGAAACTCAAGGTCAGGAAGCCGTCGTTGGGCAGGGCGAAGCCTTTCCAGCCGCTGAGCTTGCGCTGGATGCCGTCGCCCTTGTCATAGCCGCCAAAGCGATAGCCGAGGTTGCCGCCGTCGTCCTTTTCCTTGAGCACGATGTTGATCACCCCGGCAATCGCGTCGGAGCCGTACTGGGCGGCTGCACCGTCCCGCAGGATCTCTACCCGGTGGATAGCGCTGATGGGGATCAGGCTGAGGTCGACTGCCGCGGCGCCCCGGCCGTTGACCAGGCTTTGCCGGGTAACGTTGGCACTGGTGTGGCGGCGTTTGCCGTTGACCAGCACCAGCACCTGGTCGGAGGCCAGGCCGCGCAGCGAGGCGCCCTGGGCGATGGATCCGGCGAAGGCACCCTGGGGTGACTGCGGGAAGCTGAAGGACGGCGACAGTGCGGTCAGCGCTCCGGACAGATCGCTGGCCCCGGTCTGCTGCAGTTGTTCGCCGGACAGCACGTCCACCGGCGCTGCGCTTTGCAGGGCAGTGAGGTCGCTGCGGCGGGTGCCCAGCACCACCACCGTGTCCAGGTGGTCGCCGCTGGCGGCGGGTTTGCTTGAGGTTTCGGCAGCGAAAGCAGGCACGGCAAGGCTGCCGATGACCAGCGCCACGGCGCCGGCCAACGGATTGCGATGGAACATGGAAAAATTCCTTTTTGCTGAGAACGGGCGTGTGCAGGAACCGGCCGTCGGTAGCGGCCTTGCGAGCGGCATCCCGCCCGGCTGCTCCTGCAGGGTTATGTGGATGCCGGTGGCCCGGAAATCGCGGTGTGCTGCCGGAGGGGGCAGGCCTTCAAGCCGATGCGCGACGTGAGGGCCCGCTCCAGCGGGGTGTATCGCCGCCGGATCAGAAGCGGCTGGTGACGCTCAGGCCGACGGTGCGTGGGTCGCCGTAGGTGATGACGTATTGGCCCAGGGTGCCGTTCGGCCGGCCATGCACTTGGTAGCGGCGGTCGGTGAGGTTGTTCACAAAACCGGTGACGCTGAGTTTTTCATCCGGGCTGTACCAGGTCAGGCGACTGTTGGCCAGGGTGTAGTGGGGCTGGCTCAGGGTCTTGTCGGCGCTGCTCTGGCGATCGGCGAGGAAGTACTCCTTGTCGCGGAAACTCACGTCGCCACCGGCCACCAGCTTGCCGCCGATTTCCAGGGGGAAGGTGTAGTCCGCGCCCAGGGACACCACGTTGCGCGGCGAGCGCACGAAGCTGTTGCCGCTGTAGTCGCCGGTGACCGCGCCGGTGGTGGGGTTGGTGTTCTTGAAGTCGGTGTATTCGGTGTCGAGGAACGACACCGCCGCCCGCAGGTGCAGGTAATCGGTCGGCTGGCCTTCGAGTTCCAGCTCGGCGCCCTTGACCTTGCCCGAGGCGCCGTTGGTCAGGGCCGTGGTCAGCACCCCGTTGTTGACGGTCAGCAGATTGACCTGGATATCCGAGTAGTCGTAGTAGAAAACGTTGGCGTTGGCGGTCAGGCGGTGGTTGAACCACTCCGACTTGAGGCCGATTTCATAGGCGTCCAGTTGTTCCGGATCGACCGTGGTCAACTGCGCCAGGCTGGTGGAAAGGCCCGTGTTGAAGCCGCCCGAGCGGAAGCCATGGGCATAACGGAAGAACACCCGCACATTGTCATTGATCCGGTATTCCGGGGTCAGGTCGTAGGTCCAGGCTTCCCAGGTCTTGTCTTCCTGGCGGTTGCCGTTGGTGCCGCTGCCGCCCAGGGCAATCAGCGGGCCGTTGGCCGTGGCGCGTGTCAGTTGGGTCAGATCGAGGTCGATGTTTTTCTTTTCCTGGGTCCAGCGCAGGCCACCGGTGACGGTGAAGTTGTCGGTGAAGTCGTAGGTCAGGTTGCCGAACAGCGCGTAGCTGTCGGTCTTGTGGTCGTAGTTGAGGTCACGCAAATCGGTGACGCCACCAATCTGGTTCGAGCCGGTGCCATTGGGCGTCGGGCCCGGGGTGATGATGCGCTGGGCCGAGCTGTCGAGGTCTTCGTGGAAGTAATGCGCACCGAGCAACCAGCGCAGGGTTTCCTGCTGGGGCGAGGCCAGGCGCAGTTCCTGGGAGTACTGGGTGTACTTGTTGTCGGAAATCGCCGCGCCGTTGACCTCGTAGGGCGTGTAGTCGGCGTCGCTGGTGGAGCGCCCGCGAATGTAGTCATAGGCGCTGATCGAGGTCAGGGTGTAGTCGCCCAGGTGCCAGTTCAGGGTCAGGGACGTGCCGTCATGATCGAGCTTGGCATCTTCGTTGGTGTTGAGCGCGATATTGCGCCCGTTCGGCCGCTGATAGCCGACGTTGTAGTAACGCCCGACCGGCAGCGAACCGTTGCTGCCATCGCCCTTGAACTCACGGCTGTGGATCTTCAGCAAGGCGTCGAGGTCTGGGTTGAGCTGGGCCAGGAACTGCAGGCGCACGGCTTTCTTGTTGACGTCGCCATAGGTGTGATCGTCGGTGAGGTTTTTCTGGAAACCGTCACGTTCCTCGGAGTACAGCGAGATCCGCGCCGCCAGTTTTTCGTCCACCAGGGCACCGCCCAGGGCGCCGCTGAGGATGCGTTCGTTCTTGCTGCCAAAGCCGATGGTGCCGAAGCCGTCAGTGTCGAAAGTCGGCTTCTTGGAAATCACGTTTACCGCGCCTGCGGTGGTGTTCTTGCCATACAGCGTGCCCTGGGGCCCGCGCAGGATCTCGATACGCTCCAGGTCGAACAACGGGCCGCCACCGGCAATCGGCGCGTTCAAATACACGTCGTCGGCATAGATTCCCACCGGGAATACGGTGGCGGCGCCGGTATCGCCGGTACCCAGGCCACGGATGTACCAGCGCGGACGGCCGTCACCGTCGGGGTTCTTGGCCGAGGCGTTGGGAATAAAGGTGGTGATGTCGCCCATGGCGCGCACGCCGTCGGCGGTGATGCTGGTGCCCTGGACCGCCGAGACCGCCACCGGAACCTCTTGCAGGGTTTCTTCCCGGTGCTGGGCGGTGACGGTCACGGTCTTCAGCGCAGGTTCGCTGCTGTTCTTGCCGTCGGCCTCGGTGCTCTCGGCTGCCAACGCCAACTCGCTGACAGCGCCGCCTGCGAGCCATAAAGCAAGCCCGATGCTCTTGGTAAGCGGATGAAGTTTATGCATGTGAATCTCCCCCGGAAAAGTTGTGCTACAGGGGCTAGAGCAGAGATCGTGCCAAGAGATTTTTCAGGTCGGTTAGTTTTAATAAGCTATTGATAATTAAGGATTTAAATATTCTATCCGGGGCTTTAAACGTTGTTTTTCAATAGCCGGATCAGGGCGATCCAGTCAGGCCGAAACAGCATGCCGATTATTCAGCAGAAGTTGCGTGGAGGCTGCTGCTGGAGCAGCAGCAACAAAGGTCGAGAATGCTGCTCCAGCAACAGCCGAGTCGGCAGCGGAACAGCTGGCAGGCCAGTCATCTTTGCGGGGGCGTTACATAAGCAACAGGTCAATGGTTGCCGGGAAACAACCGGAGCGCCTTGCGCGCACTCCGGCATGAGGGGAGGGGGTCAGACGGCGACGCGGGAGGTGGAGCCTATGACTTTTTCCAGGACGCTGAAGTCGATCCAGTCGCGTACGTCGAAGCGGCGCGGGATGAAGTCCCAGCGGTGGAGGAAGTCGGTGAAGTCTTGCAGCGCTTCGATCGAACGTGCATCCAGGGTGGTGCGCAGGCGCCGGTGTGCATCTTCGCCGTAGGCTGCGGCCACCCAGTATTCGCTGGTGTTCAGTTCGCGAGCGAGAAAACGCCGGGTTTCCTCGGGGTTGGCCCAGGCCCATTGCTCGGTGCGCAGCACGGTGTCGACGATTTTCACGCTGGCGTCGAAATGTTCCTGCAACAGGTTGATGTCCACGGTCAGGGTCCGTGGCGTGCCGTTGTTGCTGCGGATCAGCGGGTCCGGGTGGGAGCCGGTGTCGACCACCACGTGCAAGCCGAACTCGTTGGCCAGGTGCACGGCATGGGCGCCCTTGAGGAAGATCGCGTCAATATCGCCGCGCAGCAGGCCGATCAGCTCGTTGTTGCGACGGCTGAAGCGGCTAACCCCGAGGCTGACTTCCGAGCCATACACATGCTGCTTCTGTTCATCGCTGTAGGTGCCGCCGTAGGGGTAATCCACCAGCTCGACGTCGGACACGTTCAGGCCTTCGAGCTTGAGCGCGTTCTCCAGGCCGCGCAGGGCCTGGGCGCGGGTGAAGTCGATCTGCACGTTGGCCCATTTCGGCAGGCCGAAGCGGCGGTTCTTCAGGTCGCGGATGCTTTTGACCCCGCTTTCGGCGGTGGTCAGGATCAGCTGCACCTCGTCGCTCCAGGACAGCCCCAGGACCCGGGTCTGCACGCCGCTGGCGTAGGCCCAGATCGCCGGGATGTTGCCGCCGTGGCGCACCGAGTTCTGCAAGTGGTGGTCGTAGTGCGCTTCGCGAACTTCCCGTTCGCTGGATTCGCGCAACGACTGAATATTGGTGCCGAACGGCAGGAACGCTTCCGCCAGGCGGCCGGACTGCACCGCGATGCCAAGCCCGGTGGGGACCGGGCTGTGGGTGTACCAGAGGGTATCGAGTGGTTTGCTCATAAGGGTCTTCAGTTCGAATCCATGAAACCCGGCGGGTTAGCCCGCCAGTGCGGTAGGGGTGGCCAGCAGCGCTTCCAGCGGCCGACGGTCGATCCAGTCGCGAACATCGAAGCTGTGCGGGATAAAGCGCCAGCGATGCAGGAACTGGGTGAAGTCCTGCAACGCGTCGATGGCCTGTTCATCGAGGGCGGTGCGCAGGCGCAAATGGGCGTCTTCGCCGTAGGCGGCATTGACCCAGTACTCGCTGCTGTTGGTTTCCCGGGCCAGGTAGCGCCGGGTCTCTTCGCCGTGGGTGTGGGCCCACTGCTCGGCGCGCAGCACCGAATCGAGAATCCCGCTGGCCACCTCGAAATGCTCGTCGAGCAGGGCCAGGTCCACCGCCAGGGTACGCGGCGTGCCGTTGTTGCTGCGGATCAGCGGGTCCGGGTGGGAGCCGGTATCGATCACCGTGTGCAGGCCGAAATCATGGGCGTGCTGGGCGGCGCTGGCGCCCTTGAGGAAGATCGCATCAACCTCGCCGCGCAGCAGCCCCACCAGTTCCAGGTTGCGCCCGTTGCCCGGCTGGGCACCGACCGGGGTGCCGCTGACGGTGCGCACCGGGGCGTCGCTGAAGGTGCCGCCGTAGCGGAAGTTCACCAACTGCAGGTCGCCGACTTGCAAGCCTTCGAGCTTGAGCGCGTTCTCCAGGCCGCGCAGGGCCTGGGCCCGAGTGAAGTCGATCTGCGCGCCGGCCCAGTCCGGCAGGCCGAAACGCCGCCCCTTGAGGTCCTTGACGGTTTTGATGCCGCTGTCATGGCGGGTCAGGATCAATTGCACTTCATCGGCCCAGGACAGGCCGATCACCCGGGTCTCGCGACCCTGGGCCCGGGCCCAGATCGCCGGGATGTTGCCGCCATGGCGCACCGAATGGCGCAGGCTGTGATCGAAATGTGATTCACGTACCGCCTGGTCGCTGGACTCGCGCAGCGACTGGACCTGGGTCCCGAGGGCGCCGAGGGTGTCTTGCAGCCAGCCTTTCTGCACGGCGATGCCCAGTCCGGTGGGGACCGGGCAGCGGGTGTACCAGAGCGTATCGAGGGGTTGGGTCATTGCGGGCTCTCCGGTGGCGCTCAGGCGCTGGCTTTAAGGTGGGGGGCGGGCGCGGGTTGCGCGACCGGGCGCTGGTGCACCAGGGGCAGGACTTCCTGGCCGATGCGCAGGGCTTCTTCCAGGTGCGGGTTGGCGGCCAGGATAAAGGTCGAGAACCCGGCATCGCGGTACTCCACCAGGCGTTCGGCGATGTTCTGGTGGCTGCCCACCAGGCCCACGGTCGGCCCCGGCTTGGCCTTGGCGAAACCGGCCCAGAGGTTGGGGCCGATGATCAGGTCGTCGAAACGGTCGATGTTCTGGTGGTAGGCGGTCTGGCGCGCGGCGCCCACCGAGTCGGAACCGCTGGTGAACCCCTTGGCCACCACGCTGCTCTTGCCTTCGAGCTTGTCGAACTGGCGGCGCAGGTCGGCCCAGGCCTGTTCTTCGGTTTCCCGGGCGAACAGGTCGACTCGCAGGCCGAAGCGCACGCTGCGTCCCTGCTTGTCCGCCAGCTCGCGCACGCGCTCGATGTGCGGCTTGAGCTTGTCCACCGGCTCGGCCCAGTTCAGGTACACATCGGCGTGCCTGGCGGCCACGTCCAGCGCAGCGTCGGAGAACCCGGAGAAGTACACCCCCGGTTTGCGTTCATGTTGCAGGCCCGGAGGCAGGGCGCCGTTTTCCAGCTGGAAAATATCGCCGTCATAGGAGAAGCGTTCGTTCTCCCACAGGCCCTGGATGATGTCGAGGAACTCGCCGGTGCGCTTGTAGCGCAGGTCATGTTCGAGGAAGTCGCCATTGGCGCGCTGGCTCGCGGGGTTGCCGCCGGTGATGATGTTCCACTCCAGGCGCCCGCGGCTGAGGTTTTGCAGGATCGCCGCTTGCTGCGCGGCGTAGGCCGGCAGGGTCCAGGTGGCCTGGAACGCGATCAGGAACTTGATGCGCCGGGTCTCACGGGCCAGGGCTGCGGCCACCACCCAGGGCTCGGGGCCAGTGGGCAGCAGGGCGCCTTCGAAGCCGGCCAGTTCAGCGGCCTTGGCCACCTGGGCGATGTAGTCGATGTAGGTGAAGTCGTCGGGCTCGCCATTGGGCAAGCGGCCCGGGGCAATGTTGCCGGGGCGATGCTGCGCGCTGCCCCGGTTGTGTTTGTCGGTGCTCAGCTGTGGACCGTCGGTGCCCAGCGGCAGGCGCCAGAAAAATTCAGTGCTCATGGATGCTCCTGATTCAGTAACGCGTTGCGCCGCGCGGGTGCGAGGTCGCCGTGCCAGGGTGAGTGCAACGGCCATGCCATGGGCTGCCCTTGGCGGTTTCGGCCAGCAGGGCCGCAGGTTTTAGCGCAGTACTCGCAGCGCTCGCCGGCCGGGGTGCGTCTGTAGCAACACCCCGTCAGCAATCGCTGCTGGGCGTGCAACAGCCTGATTAATCGCCGACACGGGCCCGAACAGCGCAGCCCGCGGCAGCGACTACAGCTGTAGCCGCTGCCGAGCCCGCGAGGCTGAGCTGGCCCGGACAGGCGCCTTGCATCTAGCTGATGAATCCCCGACACAGGCCCGAACAGCGCAGCTTCTGGCAGCGGCTACAGGGCTTTTAAGCGGTGGTGGCGCTGATTTCGTCGATGCTGGCCCCGGTTTCGGCGCTGCGCAGGTAGGTCTGGTACAGCGCCGCATAGGCGCCGCCCTGGTCGATCAACTGGTGGTGGGGACCTTGTTCCACCAGGCGCCCATGGCGGATCACGGCGATGCGGTCGGCGTCGCGGATGGTCGCCAGGCGATGGGCAATGATGATGGCGGTGCGGCCCTGGCACAGGCGGCGAAAGGCCCGCTGGATGCGGCGTTCGGTGTGGATGTCGACCGCCGAGGTGGCCTCGTCCAGCACCAGCACCGCCGGGTCCGCGAGGTAGGCGCGCACCAGGCACACTAGTTGCCGCTGGCCATGGCTCAGGTGGCTGCCCAGCGGCCCGACTTCGGTCTGGTACTGATGGGGCAGGCGCTCCAGCACCTCGTCGGCGCCCAGTTCCCGGGCCGCGGCAATCAGCGCGGCATCGTCGGCATGGGGCGCGGCCAGGCGCAGGTTGTCGAGGATGCTGCCGCTGAACAGCACGTTGTCCTGCAACACCACCCCAACGCTGCGCCGCAGCTCGTGCTGGGTCAGGTCGCGAATGTCGATGCCATCGAGCTTCACCGCCCCCGACTGGACCTCGTAAAAGCGCGTCAGCAACTGCACCAGGGTGCTCTTGCCATGGCCCGAGGGGCCGACAATCGCCAGCACTTCGCCGGCCGCAATCTCCAGGTCCAGGTCATTGATCACCGGGGTCTTGGCCGCGGGGTCATAAGCGAAGCGCACACGCTCGAAACGCACCGCGCCCCGGGCCCGGCCCAGGCTGCGCGGCTCCGGGATGTCGTTGATCTGCGGCTTGGTGTCCAGCAGCAGGAAGATGCGCTGGGCCGAGGCCGAACCGGTGGCGTAGCGTTCGAACAGGTCCGACAGTTCCTGCAATGGCCCCAGAAACAGGAACACGTAGAACAGGCTTTCCGCCACCTGACCCACAGTCACGTCCGCCTGCGCCAGGCCGTAGCCGCCCACCAGCAACAGCACAGCCATGCCCGCCGAGCTGAGCAGCGCGGTAAACGGCGCGAACCAACTGGAGCGCAGGCTGCCGCGAATCAGCGCCTGGTTGAAGTCGTCCAGCAGACCGCGGTAGCGCCGCAGGTTCGGTGTTTCCTGGGCGCACTGTTGCAACATGCGCGCGCCGCTGACGCTTTCCACCAGGTGCGCGGTAAAGCGGCTGCGGTTTTCCGCGACCTTGGCCCAGTTGCGCTGGGAAATGCGCTTGAAACTCCAGGTTGCCAGCACCAGCAAGGGCACGGTGGCCGCCAGGCTGAGAAAGAACCGGGGCTCGATGCGCCACAGCATGACCGAGGCCAGGCCGCAGCGCAGCAGGGCCCCCAGCAGCTCCGGCGGGCCCTGGATCAGCAGCGGTTCGAGGCTGTCGACATCGCGGTCGGCGCGGGAAATGATGCGCCCGGCCTTGGTTCGGTCGAAGTAGCTGACACTCAGTGACTGCACATGGGCAAACACCCTGACCCGCAGGTCGTTGAGCACGCGAATCGCCGCGCTGCCGGCCACAAACTGCGACAGCCCGGCCAGCAGGAAGCGCCCGAGCCAACTGGCCGCCAGTCCCAGGCCGAGCCACAGCACCAGACGTTCATCCAGCAACCAGTGCTGTTCGTGCAGCACCAGCCCACGGTCCAGCAGTTCGCGCACGAACCACGGCCGCAGAAACACCGTGAGCACCAGCAGCACTTCGATGCCGATCACACTGAAGATCTGCCCCCGGATCGGCCCCAGCAATGGCAGCAGCCGGCTGAACATGCTGCGGTCCAGGGCTTTCCTGGCCAGCAGTTCTTCGATTTCGATATCGCTCAGGGCCTTGCCGGCGATTGGATTAGCCATGGTCGATCCCCAACAGGTCGCGGTAGTCCGGATTGCTGTGCAGCAGTTCGGCGTGGGTGCCGCTGGCGGCGATTTTTCCGTGTTGCAGCATCAGCACCCGGTCGGCCAGGAGAATGGTCGACAGCTTGCTGGAGATCACCAGCAGGGTGGTGGCGCGCCCCTGGTCGCGGCGCAACTGACGGATATTGTTCAGCACCTGGCGCTCGCTGATGGCATCCAGGGCACTGGTGGCGTCGTCAAGGCAGAGAATGTCCGGGGTGCCGAGCAGGGCCCGGGCCAGGCTCAGGCGCTGACGCTGTCCGCCGGACAGGGTCACCCCGCGATCGCCCAGGGGCGTGGCCAGGCCCTGGGGCAGGCGTTCCAGCACATCTTCGGCCGCAGCCAGGCGCAGGCCATGGCGCAACTGCTCGTCGCTGGCCTGGGGCGCGCAGAGGCGCAGGTTGGCAGCCAGGGTGTCGGAAAACAGAAAGCTTTCCTGGGGCACCACGTGCACCCGCCGGCGCAGCTCACTCAGGTCGAGCTGGCGGATGTCGTGCCAGCCGGCACTGTCGGAGCCCAGCAGCAGGCGCCCGGCGCTGATGTCGCTGAGGCGCGGCAACAGGCTGGCGAGCAAGCTCTTGCCAGTGCCGGTGGCGCCGACCAGGGCCACGATCTCTCCCGGCTGCAAGGTCAGGCTGCACTGGTCGAGGATGTTCAGCCCGCCACCCGGGGCGCTGACGCTGACCTGTTCCAGCTTCAGGCCCAGGGCGCTGTCGGGCAGGCGGGCGCTGCCGCTGCGGATGGCCGGTGGCTCGTCCAGCAGTTGCCAGATGCGTTCGGCGCTTGCGCGGGCGTCGGCGAAGGTCTGCATCACCCGGCCGATGCCTTCGATGCGAAACACCAGGGTGGTGGCGATCAGCAGCGAGGTCACCAGCTCGCCGATCCCCAGTTGCCCGGCGGCCACCAGGTGCGCGCCGTACACCAGGATCCAGACATGGCCCAGGGCGACCACTGCCTGGGGCAGGGGAATGCGCGAACTGGAGTAGGCCAGGGCCTGGCGCGCATGCCCGGCAAACAGCGCCACCTGGCCGGCGAAGCGCTGTACGCGGCTGTGCTCGAGGCCGAACGACTTGATCACCCGCACCCCGCCGATGCCTTCGCTGAGGTCCTGGTTGACCCGGTCGTAAGCGGCGCCCACCGCTCGGTCCAGGCTGACCAGGCGCTCGGTCTGCAAGACAAAAATGCCCAGGCCGAACACCGTCAGCAACAGCGGCACCAGCCCCAGCAACGGGTTGTACCAACTCAGCAGGCCTACCGTGGCCAGCACCACCAGCGGGGTTTCCACCACCTGGCGCCAGAAGCTGATCAGGGCATCGCGCACCTTGTCGGCGTCGCGGGTGGTGCGGGTGATCATCTCGCCCATGCCGTGCTGCCAGTGATAACCCAGGTGCAGGCCCTGGACCTGAGCCAGGATCCGCTCGCGCAGGCGGGTCAGCAGTTCCTGGCTGAGCACCAGGGACAACACGCTGGCGGCGTATTGCAGCACGCCGCGGCCCAGGGCCACCGCCAGCATCAGCCACAGCCAGTACCAGCCGAGGCTGGCGTCCAGGCTGCCATCGGCCTGGCGCAGCACCGCACGTCCGGCGCTGACGTCATTCACGGCATGGCCGATCAGCCATTGCTGCCAGACCAGCCCCAGGTTGACGGCGATGTACAGCGCGGCCACCAGGGCAAAGCGCCAGGGCATTTCCCGGTAGATCGCCAGGCTGCGCAAAAGAGGGTGTTTTTCGATCATGAAAGGCTCGTTGCAAGGAGGAGGGGCTAAATCGGTGGCCAGGCGTGACGCGGGCCGGATCCCGCGCCACACAGCGTCGGCAGGTCAGCTGCGGGTGGCGCCCTGTTTTTCCTTGGCATTGAGGATTGCGGTGTATTCGCCAGGGTCGACGCCGTTGAGGTAGTAGTTGCCCACGTGGTGCAGGCGCCAGCGGATCGGGTCGTGGGTGGTGTGGACCCGGGCGTTGCGCCAGAAGCGGTCGAGGTTCCATTTGCTCAGTGAGGAACTGGCCCCCAGCAGCGAGAAGATGTCGCTGGAGATCTTCAGCGAGGCGCTGTCGGAGTGGGCGCGGGCGGTGGCCACCGAGAGAATCAGTTCGTCTTGCAGCTCTTTGTTTTCCGGGTCCAGCTCATGCTGGTCGAAAACCCGCGCCGCATCGCGCAGCAAGGATTCGGCGCCACGCAGCGCCACGGCGTATTCACCGATCTGCTTGATGATGTGCGGCTCTTCATTGGCGAAATCCACACCGCTCTCGACCCAGGGCCGGGCGTGGTGCTTCAGGTACTCCACCGCTGCACCCAGGGCGCCGGCGGCGATCCCGGTGTCGATGGCCGCGTGCAGGATCTGCGGGAAGGTCAGGCCCGTGCGTTTCATCGGCCCCTTGCGCTGGGAAACGAAGCGCTCGTCCAGCTCGATGTTGTCGAAAATCACGGTGCCGCTGACCGAGTTTTTCTGGCCGAAGGCGTCCCAGTCGTCGACCAGGGTCAGGCCCGGCGTATTGCGGTTGAGCAGCACCCCGGCGCCGCCGTCTTCGCTGGCCGCGGTGAGGGAGATCCACTCGGCCAGGTACGAACCGGTGGAGTAGAACTTGCTGCCATTGAGGATCAGCTTGCCGTCCGCCCGGCGCTCGACCCGGGTCTTGAGCGCAAACTTGTTCTTGCCGCCGATTTCCGCGAGGGCGTTGCCGAAGCGCTTGCCGGCCAGCACATCGCTGATCAGGCGGTCTCGGACCTCATCCGGGTAGCCATTGAAGATCCCGCGCAGCATCACGTTATGGATCTGCAGCAACTGGCCGACACCGCCGTCGGCCACGGAAATCAGGCGCACGGTTTCAACAATGGTCTGCACCGAGGCGCCCAGACCGCCAAAGGCCTTGGGCACGCCGATGGCGGTCAGGCCACTTTCCGATAACAACTGTGCCTGGCGCCGTGGCAACTGGCCGTTGGCCTGGCTGTCGGCGGCAATCTCGGCAATTTCCCTGGCTATCTCCCGGGCTACGGCAATGGCCTCGGCCTCGCTGTGCAGGAGGCGCACGGGGGCCTGTTCTTGCAACGGTTGCGTGGCGGGGTTGGGTTCGACGGTGCTCATTGCATTACCTCTGTTAAGGGATCTGATGCCGCCCTGCAGGCGCTTGATGCCTGCGCCTACCCAGGGCGGCTGGGTGAAACAGCCTTGAGCAAGTTCTGCGCCAGGGCGTTTTTCAAACCCCGAAAAACCCCTGCAAGCCACAGCCGGCGGGGCCTTGACCCTGGGTGCAGGGCGTCTGTCAGGCCTCGATTGCTGCTGGAGCAGCAGTGCCCGGCAGGCTGCTGCTCCGGCAGCAGCAGTCGGCGTGCAAAGCTGCTGGCAGGCCAGCAATCGGCCGCAGGGAATTGTCAGGGGGAGGGCGCCAGGCCTTGTAAAACGGGGCTTTGCGCTCTTGGCACGGGCGCTGCAATAGCCCAGGCAAGCCATCCACCTTGGCCAGCAGTCACCACGACTGCCTTGACCCGCCACAGGAGCTCGCCATGACGCTTGCCGCCACACTCGCCGAACCCGTTGCCCAGGCCGCCCTGGAACAGATCTGGTTCACCCGTTGCCCGGTGCCGACCGCCTCCGGGATCGCCTACAAACTGGGCTGGCTCAGCGAAGAATTCGCCGCCGACGGCCTGCCGGTCTCGACCCTGCAGGAGGCCCGCCAGCTGGGCCATCACCACTACGATCACCAGTTGCCCGGGCTGTTTCGCGAGGGCGGCAATGTCCCGGCCCTGGCCGCGCGTGCCGCCGGTTCACCGAGCCGGCTGATCGGCCTGACCTGGATCGAGGAGTGGCAGACCATCCTCGTGCGCCCCGACTCCGGGATCCGCAGCGCCCAGGACTTGAAGGGCAAGCGCCTGGCCCTGCCGGCGTGGGGCGACAGTCGTCCGGGCAGCATCGCCCGGGCCATGAGCCTGCACGGTTACAAAGGTGCCTTGAGCCTGGCCGGCCTGAGTTTCGACGACGTCGAGCTGGTGGAAGTGGCATTGCAGAACCAGGAGCAGGCCGCCAACCCCCAGGAAGGTTTGCAGCGCCTGTGGTCAGGCCTGGACTACCTGGTGCGCGGTGAAGTCGACGCGGTGTACGTCAAGGGTGCGTCGGCCGCCGACGCCGCGCGGCGCCTGGGGCTGGTGGTGGGCATCGACCTGGACCTGATCGCCGACCCGCGCTACCGCATCAACAACGGCACGCCACGGCCGATCACCGTGCACCAGAGCCTGCTGGACAACCATTTCGAGCTGGTGGTGCGCTTTCTCGCGCAGACCTTGAATGCCGCCGACTGGGCCGCCAACAACCGTGAGGCGCTGAACGCGATTCTCGAAGAAGAAACCCGCGCCGGCAGTGCCGGAGTGGCCGAAGCCTATCGCGGCGCCTTCCACACCACCCTGGCCCCGGACCTGTCGCCCCAGCGCCTGGAGTTTCTCGGGGTGCAAAAAGACTTCCTGTACCTGCACGGTTTCCTCGAACGCGATTTCGCCATCGCCGACTGGGTCGACCCGCGCCCGCTGCAAGCGGCCCATGAACTGCTGGCCAAACGCCGCGCCTGACCCTGAACCCAGCCTTTACCTCAATTCCTGTCGGAGAACTGCCATGACCGTACTTATCCATGAACAACCCATCAGCCAAGAACTGCAGAGCTTTATCGATCAGGTGCTGATCGACGCCGAAGAAGCCTTCACCGTGTTCCGCGAAACCAACACCATCACCGCCAACGGCACCGTCGGCTTTATCGAGCGGGTGCCGGGCCAGGAGTTGCTGGTCTCGGTCAACTACGGCGGGCCGTGGAACTACCGCAAGCCGCTGCAGGCCACGGTCACCGACTTTGCCGGCAAGGTGATTTTCGGCAAGGGCAAGGGCGGCCTCGGGCGCTACACCAAGCTGTTCCAGACCCACCCGGACGTGACCACCGTGTCCCACGTGCACTCGCCGTACCTCGGTGCCTGGGCCCAGACCCACCGCACCCTGCCATTCAACTACGTGCCGGTGCAGCGCTACCAGTTGGCCCGGGAACTGCCGGTGTACATCGATCGTCGTCAGCCGGAGGTGGACTTCATCCTCGACAAGATCGCCGAGAACCCCTTCAACCTGGCGATTCTCGAAGCCAATGGCGGCTCCACCGTGTGGGGCAAGCAGGGCCTGCGCGCCACCGCCGAATTCATCCTGTTGCTGGAGGAGGGCGCGCAACTGCAACTGCTGGCCGATGCCCTTGGCGGCTCGCGCCCTTACGGTCCCGGGGTGCTGACCCAGCAATGGAAAATGAGCGGCCTGTTCGAGCGCGCCACCGAACTGGGCCTGGTGCCGGCCATCGATCGCCGCAACTGATCGCGGTCGTCCACTCACTTTCAAGGAAGCATGACCATGGCGGTAAAGATTCTCTGGTACCTCACCACCCCCGATGGCCCCTATCCATGGGAGCCCGAAGGCCGCTGGAAGACCGACTTCGAACACCTCAAACAACTGGCGGTGGCCAGTGACCGGCTGGGCTACTACGGCTCGTTGCTAGGCTCCAGCCCCAATGAAAGCCTGGCAGTGTCGGCGGCCCTGATCGACGCCACCCAGCGCCTGCGCTTTCTCGTGGCGCAACACCCGGGCGAGCTGTCGCCGGCGGTGTTGGCCAAGTGGGCCCTGACCTTTGACCAGTTTTCCAACGGCCGCCTGCTGTTCAACGTGGTCAATGGCAATGACGCGGGCCTGGCGACCCTGGGCGTGCATTACCCCCACGACGAGCGCTACGACTTCAGCCTCGAATACTGGCGCGCTTTCCAGAGCATCTACGCCGGTGAAACCGCAGGCTACGACGGCCGTTACGTCAAACTCGCCGCGCGCTCGCCAGGCGCCGCCAGCCATCCCCTGGGCGGCTGGCATCCGCCGCGGCAGAAACCGGGCATCCCGCTGTGGGGTGCCGGCACCTCCGGCCCCGGGGTGGCGCATTCGGTGCAGTTGCTCGACGTCTACCTGAGCTTCGCCAACACCCCGCCCAAGCTCGGCGACAAGTTCCGCAAAGTGGCCGCTGAAGCGGCCAAGATCGGCCGTGAGCTGACCTTCGGCACCCGCCTGCAAATCATCGTCCGCGAGACCGAGGAAGAAGCCTGGGCCCACGCCGAGAAACTGCTGCAACGCACCTCGCTGCAAACCGCGCGCAACGCCATCGAGCGCCAACTGCCGCCCGGTGCAACCCTGGACAGCTTCCACAGCGATGACCCGCAGACCCAGCGCAATGTCGAGACCATCCGCGCCGGGCACCTGCCCAAGGCCCGGGACCTGGAGATCTACCCCAATGTCTGGCTCGGCCCGAGCCTGTTCGGCTTCAATATCCTCGGCCCGGCCGCCGGCACTTACCTGGTGGGCAGTGCGCAGCAGGTGGCTGAACGTATTCGCGAATACGAGGCCCAGGGCACGTCGGCCTTTATTCTTTCGGGCTTCCCGTTGATCGATGAAGCGCACCGGGTGGCGGACCTGCTGTTCCCGCTGCTGGACCTGGACCATGGCTTCGAGGTGCCGCGACTGGGCGTCACCCCGGTGGCCAAGGCCCAGCCCAGCGCCGTCGAAGCGGTATAGGGGAGAGGGCCATGAGTGAGGCATTTTCGCGGCGGATCTTTCTCGGCAACAGCCTGGCCGTCGGTGGCGGACTGTTGCTGGGCAGCAGTCTGATCAGCGGTTGTGACGGCGGCGCAGCACCCGCCGATGGCGCGGCGCTGCTCAGCAGCACGCCGGTCCAGGGTGGGCGCTTGCGCATCGGCATTATCGATGGCGACCAGTCCGGCAACCTCGACGCGCACAAGCCGGTGGGCGGCGGAATCATTCGCGGCTGGGCGCTGTACAGCAAGTTCTGGGAATGGAACCGCGACGTCAGCACGCGCCTGGCCCTGGCCGAGTTCGCCGAACCCAATGCCGATGCCAGCGCCTGGACCATTCGCATCAAGCCTGGGCTGGAGTTCCACCACGGCAAGAGCATTGGCGCCGATGAC
The DNA here is from genome assembly GCF_049199125.1 of Pseudomonas sp. QD4. Lineage (NCBI taxonomy): Bacteria > Pseudomonadati > Pseudomonadota > Gammaproteobacteria > Pseudomonadales > Pseudomonadaceae > Pseudomonas > Pseudomonas sp. QD4. Next base: position 708,956 of record NZ_JBLZOM010000001.1, on the reverse strand, counting down.
ATGCTGTTTTCGATTCTGCGCCTGACCGACCCGAAACTTGCCTCACCCTTTGCCGGGCTGGTGGGGGCCATCGACCGCACGGCCCTGCGCAAGCTGGATGCGCGCACGATCGAGATCCGCTTCAAGCAGGGCCAGAGCTTCTTCCCCCTGGATGAAACCCTGATCAGCTTCGGCGGCATCGTGCCCACCGACTATGACCCGGTGACCAACCCTGTGGGCGCCGGGCCGTACAAGCTCAAGAGTTTTATCCCGGGCCAGCGCTCGCTCTACAGCCGCTTCGAGAACTACTACAAACCCGGCCAGCCCTATGCCGATGAACTGGAGATCATCGAATTCAAGGACCAGGTGTCCCGCGCCGCCGCCCTGCGCGCCGGGCAGATCGACGTGGCCAGCGGGGTCCAGGCCGAGCACAGCGCGCTGCTCAAGGCCGATACCCGGCTCAAGCTCTACGTGTCACCCAGTACTTCATTCACCGGCTTCAACCTGAACCTGGCCAAGGCGCCGTTCCAGGATGAGCGGGTACGCCAGGCATTCCGCCTGCTGGCCGACCGACAGGAACTGGTGGACCGCGGCCTCAACGGCTTCGGGCGGATCGCCAACGACCTGTATTCGCCCCACGACCCGACCTACAACCATGCCATCGCCCAGCGCCCCCATGACCTGGACCAGGCGCGCTCCTTGCTGCGCCAGGCCGGGCAGGACGGGTTGCGGGTCGAGCTGACCACCACCCCGGGGCCAGGGGTCAATGCCGCGCTGGTGTTCGCCCAGCAGGCGAAAAAGGCCGGGGTCGAGATCAAGGTGACCCAGGTCGACGGCTCGGTGTTCAACGGCCCGCAGCGGGAAAACTGGCAGTTGTCGCCCGGCGCTACGCCGGCCCGGGGCTTTCTCGCTTCGGCGCTGCACAACGATGCCCCCCAGGCTATCTACAACCGCAGCAACTTCCACGACCCGCGCTTTACCGCGCTCTACCAGCATGCCCTGGCCCAGCCCGACCTTGCGCTGCGCAAGCAGCTGGTGCATGAGGCGCAAGGTATCCAGCACCAGCGCGGCGGCCTGCTGATCTGGGGCTTCAATGATGTGCTGGATGCGGCCTCGACCCGAGTCGGCGGCTTGCAGCCGGAACAGACCACCTTCGCCTCCTGGCGTTTCGACGAGTTGTGGTTGAACCATGCCTGAGCCGACTGTTGCCAACGCTTCCTGCAAGACCCCACGCACCCCGGCCTGGCTGGCCTGGTTTATCGGGCGCCTGGGCTATGGCCTGCTTACCGCCTGGGTCATCAGCCTGGTGGTGTTTATCGCCACCCAGGCGCTGCCCTCGGACCCGGCGCGGGTGATCCTCGGCCCCGATGCGCCCCTGGAAAGCATCCTTACCCTGCAACGCCAACTGGGCCTGGACCGGCCCATCCTCGAGCAGTACCTGCGCTGGCTGGGCTCGGCCCTGAGTGGCGAGCTGGGGGTGTCCCTGGACTCCAATGCGCCGGTGGCCGACATCCTGTTCGGGCGTTTCGGCTACACCCTGGCCCTGCTCGCCGGGGTCATCGCCCTGGTGGTGCCGCTGGCGTTGCTGTTGGGGGTGTCCCTGGCCTTGCGCCGGGACAGCCGGGTCGATCGCTGGAGCCTGTCGCTGCTGATCTTTCTCAAGGCCACCCCGGGCTTTCTCCTGGCCATCGGCCTGGTGCTGCTGTTTTCCATGCCGCACATGGACCTGCTGCCGGCGGTGTCGATCCTCGACCCGGACAAATCCCTGCTGCGCCAATTGCAGTTCCTGGTGTTACCGGTGCTGGCCCTCGGCCTGTCCGCGCTGCCGTACCTGACGCGCATGGTGCGCGCCTCGATGATCGAAGCCCTGGAGTCGGACTACGTGGTTGCCGCACGGCTGCGGGGCATTCCCGAGCGGCGCATCGTCTGGCGCCATACCTTGCCCAATGCCCTGATCCCGGCCATCCAGGGTGTGGCCCTGACCCTGCGCACGCTGATCGGCGGCGCGTTGCTGGCCGAGGTGATCTTCAGCTACCCGGGGATCGGCACCTCCCTCAACTCGGCGATCCAGATGCGCGACCTGCCGATGATCCAGGCCATCGTGCTGCTGATCACCCTCGGTGTGGTGCTGATCAACCTGCTGGCCGACCTGTTGACCGTATTGCTGACCCCGAAACTGCGCACTGCGCGCCGGGTGACCATGATTCGCCGCAACCGCCGGGGCATTCAGCCCTGGTGGCGGCGTTCGCCCTCCAAAGCGCCTTGAGAGGTGACGCATGACTGACGTATCAAGGGCCCGCTGGCAGCGCTGGCTGGCCGAACCGCAAACCCGCAAGGGCGCGCTGATCACCCTGTTGCTGGTGGCCCTGGCCTTGTTCGGCCCCTGGCTGGCGCCCCATGCGCCGACTGACATGCTTGGCCAGGTGTACGGCGCGCCGTCGGTCGCGGCGCCTCTGGGCTATGACTTTCTGGGGCATGACGTGCTGTCGCGGCTGCTCAGCGGTGGCCTGTCGGTGTTGTGGATGTCGCTGGCCGCGGCGGCCATCGCCTTGCTGGTGGGCAGCGCCCTGGGCCTGCTGGCCGGCTTTTCACGGCGACGCCTGGACCAGTTGATCACCTGGCTGGCGGATGTGTCCCTGGCGTTTCCGGACCTGATCCTGGTGCTGTTGATTGTCTCGATGCTGGGCCGCGCGCCCTGGCTGATTGTGCTCACCGTGGCCATCGCCTTCACCCCCGGGGTGATCCGCCTGGCCCGGGGCAGTGCGGTGGCGGTGGCCGGCCAGGAGTTTGTCGAGGCGGCGCAGATGATGGGGTATTCGCGGCGGCGGATTCTGCTGCGCGAGATTCTGCCCAACATCCTCACGCCGCTGCTGGTGCATTTCGGCAACATGCTGACCTGGGGCGTGGGCATGCTCTCGGGCTTGAGCTTCCTCGGCTACGGCGTGGCTCCGCCCACCGCCGACTGGGGTTTGATGATCAATGAAAACCAGGCCGGGCTGCTGGTCCAGCCCTGGGCAGTGCTGGCCCCGGCGGTGCTGATCGGGATCTTCGCCTATGGCACCAATATCCTCGCCGAAGGCATCGGTCGCAGCAGCTCACGGATCGGAGACAAACAACCATGAACGCCATCGCCGGGATCGAGACGCCGCGCAGCCCTGTCAGCACCCGAGTGTTGCAAGTCACTCAATTACGGGTCGAACTGCGGGACCAGGTGGATGTGCTGTCGGGGGTGTCCTTCAGCCTCGACGCCGGGGAGATTGTCGGGCTGGTAGGGGAGTCGGGGTCGGGCAAGACCACCCTGGCGACCGCCTTGCTGGCCCATGCCCGGCGCGGCGCACGGATTGTCAGCGGGCGGGTTGAAGTGGCGGGGCAGGCGCTGCTGGAACTGCAGGGCGAGGCCCTGCGCCAGGCCCGGGGCAGCCTGATCGGCTACGTCGCCCAGGACCCGGCCACTGCGCTCAATCCGGCGCTGCGCATCGGCGGCCTGCTGCGCGAAACCCTGGCCGTGCATCAGGTGCGCCTGGACCGCGCGGCCCAGCAACAGCGGATCGTCGAGACCCTGCGCGATGTCGGCTTGCCGGATGACCCGGAGTTTCTGCGGCGTTTTCCCCATCAACTGTCCGGCGGCCAGCAGCAGCGGGTGATGCTGGCCCTGGCGTTTGTCCTGCGGCCACGGCTGATTGTGCTGGACGAACCGACCACGGCCCTGGACGTCACCACCCAGGCCCATATCCTCGCCACCCTGCGTCGGCTGTGCAAAAGCCTGGGGGTGGCGGCGGTGTACGTGTCCCACGACCTGGCGGTGATCAAGGACCTGGTGGACCGGGTGATGGTGATGTACGCCGGCCGCCTGGTGGAAATTGCCAGCCGCGAGGCGCTGTTTACCCGGCCCGCGCACCCTTACACCCGGGGGTTGCTGGCGGCGATCCCGGATGTTGCCCAGCGCCGCGAGCTGCTGGCGATTCCCGGGCACGCCCCGGCGCCTGGGCAGCGACCTGCCGGTTGCGCCTTCGCTCCCCGCTGCTCGCGGCGGCGTGCCGAGTGCAGCGAAGCCGAGCCGCCCCTGCGCGAGCTGGTGGCGCAGCAGCAGGTGGCCTGTGTCGAACCCTATGTGCAGGGCCTGCAACTGACACCCCAGCTGCCGCTGCTAGCGATTGAAGACAGTGCGCCGCGCCCGGCGCTGCTGGAAATCAACGGCCTGAACCTGGCCTACGACCGCCAGGTGCTGTTCGACGTCTCGCTGCGCCTGCTGCCCGGGGAATGCCTGGCGCTGGTGGGGGAGTCCGGTTCGGGCAAGACCAGCCTGGCGCGGGCGGTGGCCGGGCTTGGGGAAAACGCCGAGGGCGAGCTGCGGTACGCGGGGCAGCCGCTGAAACTGGCGGCGCGCCAGCGGGCTGCCGGGTTGCGGCACCAGATCCAATACATCTTCCAGAACCCATACCGCGCGCTGAACCCGCGGCAAAGCGTGTACCAGACCCTGAGCGCGCCCTTGCAGCACTTCTTCGGCATCAAGGGCGCAGCGGCCCGGGAGCGGGTCGAGGCGGTGCTCAAGCGTGTGTCGTTGCCGGCTTCGGTGGCCGACCTGTATCCCCACAGCCTGTCCGGTGGCGAGCGGCAACGGGTGGCCATCGCCCGAGCCCTGATCTGCGAGCCGAAATTACTGATCTGCGATGAAATCACCTCGGCCCTGGACGTCTCGGTGCAGGCCTCGATCCTGGCCCTGTTGCGCCAATTGCAGGCCCAGGGCCTGACCCTGCTGTTTGTCACCCACGACCTGGGGGTGGTGCGGGCGATCGCCGACCGGGTGCTGGTGCTCAAACTCGGGCGGGTGGTGGAGCAGGGGCGGGTGGACGAGGTGCTCGACCGGCCCCAGGCGGCCTACACCCAGACCCTGCTGGAGAATTCGCCGACTCTGGCCTGAGCCGTGCCCCGGGCGCCGCCAGGGTCGGCGCCTTGGCCAAACCAGTCACACAACTTGATGGCTTTGACCATTGCCGCAGCAGGCCTGCAGCGCCAGTATTTCCTCGCTTTTATGGTGTTCCCATCCTAATAAGAACAGCGAGGGATTCTGGCGATGCGCGATTACTTGTCTGCCACAACACAGTTCAACTACCAGCACACCGTCGACGCTGCCCTGGCGGGCAACCTGTCGGCACTCAATGCCTGTATCGAATGTTGTGACCGGCATGCCTTGCCGGGCCGCATCGCCCTGTTCTGGGAAGGCCGCGACGGCAGCAGCGCGACCTACACCTTCAGCGAACTGCAAGACAAGGCCGCGCGTTTCGCCAACTTTCTCGTGGCCCAGGGGGTGGGCAAGGGCGACAAGGTCGCCGGCCTGTTGCCACGCAACGTCGAGTTGCTGATTACCGTGCTCGCCACCTGGCGTATCGGCGCGGTCTATCAACCGCTGTTTACCGCCTTTGGCCCCAAGGCCATCGAGCATCGCCTGAGCAGCTCCGGCGCCGCCCTGGTGGTGACCGATGCGGTCAATCGGCCCAAGCTTGGGGAAGTGGCGGGCTGCCCGACCATCGCCACCGTTGGCGGGGCCAAGGGCCAGGGCATCGTGCGCGGCGATTTCAGTTTCTGGGCCGAACTGGCCAATTACCCGGCCCGGCATGAGCCCGTCATGATGACCGGCGAGGACCCATTCCTGCTGATGTTCACCTCGGGCACCACCGGTCCGTCGAAAGCCCTGGAAGTGCCGCTCAAGGCCATCGTCGCGTTCCAGAACTACACCCGTGACGCGGTGGACCTGCGCCCCGAGGACGCTTTTTGGAACGTCGCCGACCCGGGCTGGGCCTATGGCATCTATTTCGGCGTCACCGGGCCCCTGGGCCTGGGCCACCCGATCACCTTCTACGATGGCCCGTTCACCCTCGAAAGCACTTGCCGGGTGATCAACAAGTACGGCATCAGCAACCTCACCGGTTCACCCACGGCTTACCGCCTGCTGATTGCTGGCGGCGACGACTTTGCCCGTTCGATCAAGGGCCAGCTGCGCATTGTCAGCAGCGCCGGCGAGCCGCTGAACCCGGAAGTGATCCGCTGGTTTGCGGACAACCTGGGGGTGGTGATCCACGACCATTACGGCCAGACCGAGCTGGGCATGGTGTTGTGCAACCACCACGGCCTGGACCACCCGGTGCATATCGGCGCTGCCGGCTTCGCTTCGCCGGGGCACCGGATCGTGGTGCTGGACGACGATTACCAGGAGCTGGGCGTCGGCCAGCCGGGGATTCTCGCCGTCGACCGCACGCAGTCGCCGATGTGCTGGTTCGCCGGCTACCAGGGCGCGCCGACCAAGGCTTTTGTCGGCAATTATTACTTGAGCGGCGACACCGTCGAGCTCAACCCGGACGGCAGCATCAGCTTTGTCGGGCGCAGTGATGACGTGATCACCACTTCCGGTTATCGGGTCGGCCCGTTCGACGTCGAAAGCGCGCTGATCGAGCACCCGGCGGTGGTCGAAGCCGCGGTGGTGGGCAAGCCGGACCCGGAGCGTACCGAACTGGTCAAGGCCTTTGTCGTGCTCAGCAATCAGTACCGTGCCGCGCCGGAGCTGGCCGAAGAACTGCGCCAGCATGTGCGCAAGCGCCTCGCCGCGCACTCGTACCCCCGTGAAATCGAATTTGTCAGCGAGTTGCCGAAAACCCCAAGCGGCAAATTGCAGCGCTTTATCTTGCGCAACCAGGAGATCGCCAAGGCTCAAGAGGCCGCGGCGCACAACGCTCAAGCTTGAACCCAAGGAAATAATGATGCAGATCGAAAACAAGGTTTTTCTCGTCAGTGGCGGTGCTTCCGGCCTTGGCGCCGCCAGCGCCGAGATGCTGGTGGCCGCGGGTGCCAAGGTGATGCTGGTGGACCTCAATGCCGAGGCCGTGGCGGCCCAGGCGCAGAAGCTTGGCTGCCACAGCGTGGTGGCCGACATCAGCCAGGAAGCTGCTGCCGAAGCGGCGGTGCAGGCGACCGTCAAAGCCTTTGGCGCGCTGCACGGCCTGATCAACTGCGCCGGCATCGTGCGCGGCGAGAAGATCCTCGGCAAACACGGGCCCCACGCCCTGGCCAGCTTCAGCCAAGTGATCAACGTCAACCTGATCGGCAGCTTCAATCTGCTGCGCCTGGCCGCTGCCGCCATCGCAGAAAGCGAAGCCAATGCCGATGGCGAGCGCGGGGTGATCATCAACACCGCCTCGGCCGCCGCCTTCGACGGCCAGATCGGCCAGGCGGCCTACGCGGCGTCCAAGGGCGCGATCGCCAGCCTGACCCTGCCTGCCGCCCGCGAGCTGGCACGCTTTGGCATCCGGGTGATGACCATCGCCCCGGGTATTTTTGAAACCCCGATGATGGCCGGCATGAGCGATGAAGTGCGCGCCGGCCTGGCGGCGGGCGTGCCATTCCCGCCACGCCTGGGCAAACCCGCGGAATACGCGGCGCTGGCCCGGCATATCATTGAAAACAGCATGCTCAACGGCGAGGTGATCCGTCTCGACGGTGCCTTGCGCATGGCCGCCAAATAAGCAGGAGATTGCCCCATGAACACCTCCCAGGATCCCATTGTTATCGTCAGCGCCGTCCGCACCCCCATGGGCGGCTTTCAAGGTGAACTCAAGGGCCTGACAGCGCCGCAACTGGGCGCCGCGGCCATCCGCGCTGCCGTGGAACGCGCCGGCGTGGCCAGTGACGCGGTCGACGAAGTGCTGTTCGGCTGCGTGCTGCCGGCCGGCCTCGGCCAGGCTCCGGCGCGCCAGGCTGCCCTGGGCGCGGGGCTGGATAAAGCCACGCGCTGCACCACCCTGAACAAAATGTGCGGTTCGGGCATGGAGGCCGCGATCCTGGCCCACGACATGCTCGTGGCCGGCAGCGCCGAGGTGGTGGTGGCCGGGGGCATGGAAAGTATGTCCAACGCGCCGTACCTGCTGGACCGCGCCCGCAGCGGCTACCGCATGGGCCACGGCCGGGTCATCGACCATATGTTCCTCGATGGCCTGGAAGACGCCTACGACAAGGGCCGGCTGATGGGCACCTTTGCCGAGGACTGTGCCCAGGAGCACGGCTTCAGCCGTGAAGCCCAGGACGCCTTCGCCATTGCCTCCACCACCCGCGCGCAACAGGCGATCCAGGATGGCAGCTTCAAGGCCGAGATCGTGCCGCTGAACGTCACCGTCGGCAAAGAGCAGGTGCTGATCAGCAACGACGAACAGCCGCCCAAGGCCAAGCTGGACAAGATCGCCTCGCTGAAACCGGCGTTCCGCGACGGGGGCACGGTTACCGCCGCCAACTCCAGTTCTATCTCCGACGGCGCGGCGGCCCTGCTGCTGATGCGTCGCTCCCAGGCGCAGAAACTCGGGCTCAAGCCGTTGGCGGTGATTCACGGCCACGCGGCATTTGCCGACACCCCGGGGCTGTTCCCGGTAGCCCCGGTGGGTGCGATCAAGAAACTGATGCAGAAAACCGGCTGGTCCCTGGATCAGGTCGACCTGTTTGAAATCAACGAAGCCTTTGCCGTGGTCAGCCTGGTCACCATGAGCAAGCTGGAAATCCCCCACGACAAGGTCAACGTGCACGGCGGCGCCTGCGCCCTGGGCCACCCGATCGGTGCCTCGGGTGCGCGGATCCTGGTGACCCTGCTGTCGGCCCTGCGCCAGAAAAACCTGAAGCACGGGGTGGCGGCCATCTGCATCGGCGGCGGTGAGGCCACGGCCATGGCCGTTGAATGCCTGTATTGAGGAAGTGCCATGTTGCCCAATGACGAACAACTGCAGATCAGCGAAGCGGCCCGGCAATTTGCCCAGGAACGGCTGAAACCGTTCGCCGCCGAGTGGGATCGCGAACACCGTTTCCCCAAGGAGGCCATCGGCGAGATGGCCGAGCTGGGCTTTTTCGGCATGCTGGTGCCCGAGCAGTGGGGCGGTTGCGACACCGGCTACCTGGCCTATGCCATGGCCCTGGAAGAAATCGCTGCCGGCGACGGTGCCTGCTCGACCATCATGAGCGTGCACAACTCGGTGGGTTGCGTGCCGATCCTCAAGTTTGGCAACGATGAGCAGAAGGAGCGTTTTCTCAAGCCCCTGGCCAGCGGGGCCATGCTCGGCGCCTTCGCCCTTACCGAACCCCAGGCCGGCTCCGATGCCAGCAGCCTGAAAACCCGGGCCCGGCTGGAGGGCGATCACTACGTGCTCAACGGCTGCAAGCAGTTCATCACGTCCGGGCAGAACGCCGGGGTGGTGATTGTGTTCGCGGTCACCGATCCGACGGCGGGCAAGCGCGGGATCAGTGCCTTTATCGTGCCCACCAACTCGCCGGGCTATAAGGTGGCGCGGGTCGAGGACAAACTCGGCCAGCATGCCTCCGACACCTGCCAGATTCTGTTTGAAGACGTGCAGGTGCCAGTGGCCAACCGCCTGGGCGAGGAGGGCGAGGGTTATCGCATCGCCCTGGCCAACCTCGAAGGCGGGCGCGTGGGCATTGCCTCGCAATCGGTGGGCATGGCCCGCGCCGCCTTCGAGGCGGCCCGGGATTACGCCCGGGAACGGGACAGCTTCGGCAACCCGATCATCGAGCACCAGGCGGTGGCTTTCCGCCTGGCGGACATGGCCACCCAGATCGCCGTCGCGCGGCAGATGGTGCATTACGCCGCCGCCCTGCGCGACAGCGGCAAGCCGGCCCTGGTCGAGGCTTCGATGGCCAAGCTGTTCGCGTCTGAAATGGCCGAGAAAGTCTGCTCCTCGGCATTGCAAACCCTGGGCGGTTACGGTTACCTGAGCGACTTTCCGCTGGAGCGCATCTACCGCGACGTGCGGGTTTGCCAGATCTACGAAGGCACCAGTGATATTCAGCGCATGGTCATTTCGCGCAATCTTTGAGAAGGAGCTGCTTCATGAGTTACGAAACGATTCTGCTGGACGTCCAGGGCCGCGTCGGCCTGATCACTCTCAACCGTCCGCAGGCGCTGAACGCGCTCAACGCGCAGATCGTCAGCGAACTGAACCAGGCCCTGGACAGCCTGGAGGCCAACCCGGAAATCGGCTGCATCGTGCTCACCGGCTCGAAAAAAGCCTTTGCCGCCGGCGCCGACATCAAGGAAATGGCCGAGCTGAGCTACCCGCAGATCTACCTCGACGACCTGTTCAGCGACAGCGACCGCGTGGCCAACCGGCGCAAGCCGATCATCGCCGCGGTCAACGGTTTCGCCCTGGGCGGTGGCTGTGAACTGGCGCTGATGTGCGACTTCATCCTGGCCGGCGACAACGCCAAGTTCGGCCAGCCGGAAATCAACCTCGGCGTGCTGCCGGGCATGGGCGGCACCCAGCGCCTGACCCGCGCCGTGGGCAAGGCCAAGGCCATGGAAATGTGCCTGACCGGACGCTTTATCGACGCCGTGGAAGCCGAACGTTGCGGCATCGTCGCGCGCATCGTGCCTGCTGATGAACTGCTGGATGAAGCCCTGAAAGTCGCCACCCTGATCGCCGGCAAGTCAGTGCCGATCAGCATGATGATCAAGGAAAGCGTCAACCGCGCCTTTGAAGTCAGCCTCTCCGAAGGAGTACGCTTCGAGCGCCGGGTATTCCACGCGGCGTTCGCCACCCAGGACCAGAAGGAAGGCATGGCGGCGTTTATTGCCAAGCGCACGCCTGAGTTCAAGGACCAGTAACCTCGCGTCACCGCTCAAGCCGGGGACAGGCCAGCCCCGGACTTGAGCGTTTGTGGCTAGGCGGTGGGCAGTGCTGAAGACCTTCAGGTACCGATACGAGGAGAGTCATTGATGAGCGCTACCGCCCCCCAATCGTTCTCTTTGACCGTGCGCTCCTATTCCGGTCAGGTGGAGCTTCACGAACACGACTTTCATCAAATCGTCCTGCCCCAGTCAGGTTCGATGGACATTGAGGTCGATGGACGAGGTGGCAAAGTCGATGGGAGCCAGGGGGTGGTAATCGCCGCGGGCGCCCGCCATACCTTCCTGGCCAACCGCTGCAATAGCTTCCTGGTACTGGACGTGCTGACCCAGGGGGCTCAAGGGCCGAAAAGCGCTGCGCCATTACTTGAGCCACTAAGCGACAAACGCTTTTTTGCAGTCAGGCCCGATATCCGGCATCTGCTGGATTACGCGAGCAGCAACGGGGCAGGGTTAATCAGTTCGCCTGCGATGGTCGAGCCATGGAGCCGATTGCTGCTGTGCTCCTTGTTGCAGCCCGATGTTGCTCCGAACCATCCCGGGCAATTCATCCTCGCCAGGGCGCAGGCCTATATTGAGCGGCATCTGAGCACCCCCATGACGGTGCGTGATATCGCCCGAAATGCAGGCACCAGCGAACGGCGCCTCTATGTCCTGTTCGGCCAGCACCTGAAAACAACCCCGTTTGCCCATATCGCGACGCTGCGCCTGAACCTGGCCATCGACCTGCTGCGCCAGACCTCGTTATCGATCATTGAGATTGCCCATCGTGCGGGTTATGCCGACCAGAGTGCGCTGACCCACGCCCTGAAAAAAGCCCGCAACCTGACCCCCGCCTCGGTGCGTAAACAACCGCGCGAGCACTAAAAAACGGCAGCCCCGAACAAATTTTCGGCAGCCTCTATCAATACGAAGCCCTGCAACCTTTCTATTGTCCCCAGATGAGGATCATCCGCAGACGGGGCTTGCATGAACACTTCCAATCCATCCATCACCATCGTCAAGGGTGCCGCAGGCGCCACGTTGATTGGGGTGATTGCGGTGTTTCTATGGGCGTGCCTGGCGCTGCTGACCACCTTGACCGCAGGTATCCCGCCGTTTCAGTTGCTGGCATCGAGCTTCGCTGTCGCCTTCCTGGCCAGCCTGTGTACGCTCGGCCTGCGCGGCACGGGCGGGTTCAGCAGTTGGCGCCAGCCCTGGTATGTGTGGGCAACCGGGTTCGCCGGGATTTTCGTCTATCACGCCTTGTATTTCTTTGCCCTGAAGGTCGCGCCCGCTGCAGAAGCGAGCCTTATCGCCTACCTGTGGCCGCTTCTGATCGTGCTGCTGTCGAGCTTTTCAAGTGGCGAGTCCCTGAGTAAGCGCCAACTGCTGGGCGCCTTGCTCGGTCTTGGGGGAACAGCCTTCATCATGCAACAGCGCGCCCACAGTGAAAGCGTGGCGGTGCCGGTCATCGGCTATGCCGCTGCCTTTGCCTGCGCCTGGGTCTGGTCGATTTATTCGGTCGTCAACCGACGTTTCAGCGATGTCCCGAGCAACATCATCGGTGGTATCTGCGGCTTGGTAGCGGTGGCCGGGTTGCTCTGCCACCTGGCTTTCGAAATCACGGTCAAGCCTGAAGCGGCCCAATGGGCGGCGATTATCGCCCTGGGGCTGGGCCCGGTGGGCCTGGCTTTTTTTGCCTGGGATCACGCCACCAAGCACGGCAACCTGGCAATGCTGGGGGCCCTGTCTTACCTGGCGCCATTGTTCTCCACGCTGCTGCTGATTGCCGTGGGACAAAGCGACGCCAAACCGATCCTGATAATCCCCGCGGTGTTGATCATCACGGGGGCTGTCATTGCCACTTCACGCTCACGCAAGACCTCAGCGTGATATCGACCCGTCAAGCAGACAGGTAACCGCCGTCGCGCCAGTGACGCTGACCGTGTCAGGCCGTGGCACCTGGCCCGTGGACGCTTGACTGAAGGCGCTTTGAGCGCTGGATGGAGGCCCAGTCGCCATGAAAAATCGCAGCCATGGCTGCGATTTTTTTGCTTCAAGGAGTACTGATTACAACTGGTAGTGCTTCAACTCCCGGGCAATCAGCATGCGTTGAATCTCGCTCGAGCCTTCGTAGATCTGGGTAATCCGTGCATCGCGGTAGTAGCGCTCCACCGGATAGTCCTCCAGGTACCCGTAGCCGCCATGGATCTGCATCGCCGAGGAGCAGACTTTCTCGGCGATTTCCGAGGCGAACAGTTTGGCCTGGGATGCTTCCGACAGGCACGGTTTGCCGGCGCTGCGCAGACGCGCGGCGTGCAGGATCAGCAGGCGCGCCGCGTTGAGGCGGGTCTGCATGTCGGCCAGCATATTGGCGATGCTCTGATGCTCGATGATCGGCTTGTCGAACTGCACCCGGTCGCGGGAGTAGGCCAGGGCGGCTTCAAAGGCGGCGCGGGCGATGCCCAGGGCCTGGGCGGCAATGCCGATGCGGCCGCCTTCAAGGTTGGACAGGGCAATGGCCAGGCCCTTGCCCCGTTCGCCCAGCAGGTTGGCTTCGGGGATGGTGCAGTTGTTGAGGGTTACCGCGCAGGTGTCGGAGGCGCGAATGCCCATTTTGTGTTCGGTGCGATCGACGATAAACCCTGGAGTTTCGGTGGGCACCAGGAACGCCGACAGGCCTTTCTTGCCCAGTTCGGGGTCGGTCACCGCAAAGACGATGGCCAGCTTGGCGCGCTTGCCATTGCTGACGAACTGCTTGGCGCCGTTGATCACCCACTGGCCGTCGCGCAGTTCGGCGCGGGTGCGCAGGTTGTGCGCTTCGGAGCCGGCCTGGGGTTCGGTCAGGCAAAAGCAGCCAATGCTCTGGCCGCTGGCCAGTTGCGCGAGCCAGGTCTGTTTTTGCGCTTCGCTGCCGTAATTGAGGATCGGCCCGCAGCCCACCGAATTGTGGATGCTCATCAGTGCACCGGTGGCGCCGTCGCCAGCGGAGATTTCTTCGACCGCCAGGGCATAGGCCACGTAGTCGACGTAAGTGCCACCCCATTCCTCGGGCACCACCATGCCCAACAGGCCCAGTTCGCCCATCTTCGCCACCAGGGCGTCGTCGATCCAGCCGGCTTTTTCCCAGGCCTGGGCGTGGGGGGCGATTTCACCGCGGGCAAAATCCCGGGCCATGTCGCGGATCATCACTTGTTCTTCGGTCAGTTCAATGTCGTGCATGGCTCAGCTCCCGCTGGTGTCGAAGCCGCTGAAGAAACTCGCCACGTGCCCGGCGTCGAGCGCCTGCAGGGTCGGTGGGCTCCAGCGCGGCGTCTTGTCTTTGTCGATCAGCAAGGCGCGCACGCCTTCGATCAGGTCGCCGCGCTCGAACCACTGACGGTCCAGGTGCAGCTCCAGGGCGAAGCAATGTTCCAGGCCCAGGTGGCGTCCGCGGCGCAGCATCTCCAAGGTCACGGCCATGGCCAGGGGCGAGCGGCTCTCCAGCAGGCCGGCGGTGGCGTGGGCCCATTCGCGGCTGTCGCCGAGGCTGACCTCGCGCAGTTGCTCGACGATGCTCGGCACGTCGGGCAGGGCGAAGTAATGGTCGATGGCCGGGCGCAGGGCGGCCAGCGGCGCATCCGGCAGTTGTTGCACACCGAGCTTGGCCAGCACCCCTTGCAGGTCCTTGAGCGGCATATCGCTCCATTGCAGGTGGTCGAGGCGCTGGTCAAGCAGGCCCAGCCGGTCGCTGTCCAGGTGCCAGTCGGCAAGCCCGCAGTACAGGGCATCGGCGGCGCGAATCTGCACGCCGCTCACGCCCAGGTACAGGCCCAGTTCCCCGGGAATGCGCGACAGGAAGTAACTGCCACCGACGTCGGGGAAGTAACCGATGGCCACTTCCGGCATCGCCAGACGGCTGCGTTCGGTGACCACCCGCAGATCGGAGCCTTGCACCAGGCCCATGCCGCCGCCCAGGACAAAGCCGTCCATCAGCGCCAGCACTGGCTTGCGGTAGTGGTGGATCGTCAGGTCCAGGGCGTATTCCTCGACGAAGAAGTCCTGGTGCAGGGTCTGGCCATTCTTGAAGCTGTCGTACAGCGAGCGGATATCGCCGCCGGCACAAAAGGCTTTTTCCCCTGCGCCGCGCAAGACCACCGCGTGCACTTGCGGGTCCTGGGCCCAGGCATCGAGTTGCTGCTGCAAGGTGCGCACCATCTGCAGGGTGATGGCGTTGAGACCGGCGGGGCGGTTGAGGGTCAGGTGGCCGATGTGGTTGCGGACCTCGACCAGCACTTCATTGCACGTGCTGTCGATGTCCCGTGTCGCCTGGGATGAAACCTGAGCAGTCATCACTAACTCCCTGCTTTTATTGTTCTTTATAGGACGCTCGCGCGCGAGCGATGGCGGATCGTAACAGTGCAAATTTGCCAAGTACAACCGGGATAACTGCAGGTTGCCTGTGCATTTTTACCTTATGGGTAAGCCCGCAACCCGCGACCGGGCTTGCGCTTCGCAGGGTACAAAAAGCGACGCATTATTGATTTACAAGCCCAATCCTAAGCCATGACGACAGAATCGGCTGTCAGACGGCTGTGTTCAGCATGGTTCGGCTGTCTGGGCGGGGCCTTACGACACCTGGCCGACCCCGGCTATTGGCATTCTGGCGGTCCGTTACAGCGCACCCAGGTGGTGACTGAGGACGGGCGACACGTTCGACGACCGGTGACTGCCGGTCGAAAACAACAATAAGACACCCCTGCGATGGACCTCGCAATAACTCTCTGCCCCTGTCGAAAAGTGTGGTTCGGTGCCTGCGCCGGCCGCGATAAATCCAAATACTCCGGGACTCTGAAGATGAACAATAAATGGCTGGCTTTGCCTGCACTGGCGTTGGCGTTGTGCGCGACCGGTGCCAGCGCCAAGGAATGGAAAGAACTGCGATTCGGCGTCAACCCCAGCTATCCGCCGTTTGAATCGACCACCGCCGATGGCGGCGTGCAGGGCTTCGGCGTCGACCTGGGCAATGCCATCTGCGCCGAGCTCAAGCTCAAGTGCGTGTGGGTCAGCAATGACTTCGACGGCCTGATCCCGGCCCTCAAGGCTGGCAAATTCGACGCCATCGAGTCGTCGATGACGGTCACCGATGCACGGCGCAAACAGATCGACTTCACCGACCGCCTGTATGCCGGGCCGACCGCCATCGTCACCCGCAAGGATTCGGGCCTGCTGCCGACCGGCGAGTCGCTCAAGGGCAAGACCCTGGGCTACATGCAGGGCACCATCCAGGAAACCTACGCCAAGGCCAAGCTCGGTCCGGCCGGGGTCAAGTTGCGTGCCTATCAGAATCAGGACCAGGTTTACGCCGATCTGGTGTACGGCCGTCTGGACGCCTCGATTCAGGACAAGCTGCAAGCGCAGATGAGCTTCCTGACATCGCCCCAGGGCGCTGACTTCCAGAACAGCGAGGGCATCAGCGACCCGTTGGTGCCGTCGGAAATCGCCATTGGCCTGCGCAAGGACCAGGACGAACTCAAGGGCATGCTCAACGCTGCGATCAAGGCCCTGCACGAGAAGGGCATCTACGCCCAGATCCAGCAGAAGCACTTCGGTGATCTGGACCTCTACAACAACTGATCCGCGAACCCTGCCCGGCGCCGTGCGATGCGGCGCCGCGTAGGGCTGTGGCGCATCAAAGGTGACTGGCGTGAATACCTTCCTCAATCTTTTCGGTCTCGATCTCGGGGCCCTGCAGGGCTATGGCCCGCTGTTGCTGCACGGCACCTGGGTTACCCTGAAACTGTCGGCACTGGCGCTGCTGGTGAGCATGCTCCTGGGCCTGCTGGGCGCGGCGGCCAAGCTTTCTCCGCTGCGCCTGCTGAACGTGCCGGCGACCCTCTACACCACGCTGATTCGCGGCGTGCCGGACCTGGTGCTGATGCTGCTGATC
This sequence comes from Pseudomonas sp. QD4, assembly GCF_049199125.1. Classification (NCBI taxonomy): domain Bacteria; kingdom Pseudomonadati; phylum Pseudomonadota; class Gammaproteobacteria; order Pseudomonadales; family Pseudomonadaceae; genus Pseudomonas; species Pseudomonas sp. QD4. Next base: position 692,394 of record NZ_JBLZOM010000001.1, on the reverse strand, counting down.
TTCTACAGCCTGCAGGGCTGGCTCAGCAGCCTCACCGAGTTCATGGGCTGGCCGTTCATGGAGATCGATCCGTTCGTGGCCGGCATCATCACCCTGGGCTTTATCTACGGTGCGTACTTCACCGAGACCTTTCGCGGGGCGATTCTCAGCGTACCCCGGGGCCAGCAGGAAGCCGCCGCGGCTTTTGGTCTCAATCGCTGGCAACGCTTCCGGCACGTGGTCTTCCCGCAAATGATGCGCTTTGCCTTGCCGAGCCTGGGCAACAACTGGCTGGTGCTGCTCAAGGCCACCGCCCTGGTGTCGATCATCGGTCTGTCGGACCTGGTCAAAGTGGCTCAGGAAGCCGGCAAGAGCACCTTCAATATGCTGGATTTCCTGTTGCTGGCCGGCGCCCTGTACTTGCTGATCACCAGTGCTTCCAACTACCTGCTGCGGGTGCTTGAGCGGCGTTACAACCAGGGTGTACGAGGGATGTCGCGATGATCGAACTGATTCAGGAATACTGGAAAGCCTTTCTGTTCAGTGATGGCGAAGGCCTGACCGGGCTGGCCATGACCCTGTGGCTGCTGGTGGCGAGCATCGCCATGGGCTTTGTCCTGTCGCTGCCGCTGGCGATCATGCGTACTTCGCGCTGGGCGCTGCTGCGCTGGCCGGTGCAGCTGTTCACTTATGTGTTTCGCGGGACGCCGTTGTATATCCAGCTGCTGATCTGCTACAGCGGCATCTACGGCATCGCCGCCGTGCGGGCCCAGCCGCTGCTCGAAGGGTTTTTTCGCGATGCGATGAACTGCACCCTGCTCGCATTCACCCTCAACACCTGCGCCTACACCGTGGAGATTTTCGCCGGGGCGATCCGCAGCATTCCCTACGGTGAGATCGAGGCCGCCCATGCCTATGGCCTGAGCGGCTGGCGCCTGTACCTGCGGCTGATCCTGCCTTCGGCGCTGCGCCGGGCCCTGCCGTTCTACAGCAACGAAGTGATCCTGATGCTGCACGCGACCTCCGTGGCGTTCACCGCGACCATCCCCGACATCCTGAAAATCGCCCGTGACGCCAATGCCGCGACCTTTATGACCTTCCAGGCATTCGGCATTGCCGGCTTGCTCTACCTGGCCCTGTCATTCGGCCTTGTGGGGGCCTTTCGCCTGGCCGAGCGCCGCTGGCTGAACTTTCTCGGGCCCGCGCACTGACCCTGTACGGTGCGTGTCGACCTGCCCTTATTTTTGTGTGAAGTGCCAGCCGGCGGGCGGGCGCTTCAGGAGTAGCCCATGTACAAACTGACCGTTGAAAATCTCTACAAGCGATTTGGTGACAACGAGGTGCTCAAGGGCGTCTCGTTGAAGGCGCGCGCAGGCGACGTGGTGAGCATGATCGGTGCCAGCGGCTCCGGTAAAAGCACCATGCTGCGTTGCATCAACTTTCTGGAGCGGGCCGACGAGGGCAGCATCGAGCTGGATGGCGAGCGTATCGCCACCCGCGCGGCCCCCGGCGGCATGCGGGTGGCCAGCCCGGCCCAGTTGCAGCGCTTGCGCACGCGGCTGGCCATGGTGTTCCAGCACTTCAACCTGTGGAGCCACCTGACCGTACTGGAAAACATCACCCTCGCGCCGTGCCGGGTGTTGGGCGTCAGCCGCAAGGACGCCGAACAGAGCGCCCGGGCCTACCTGGACAAGGTCGGCCTGCCGCAGCGGGTCGCCGAGCAGTATCCGGCGTTTCTCTCCGGTGGCCAGCAACAGCGCGTGGCGATTGCCCGGGCGCTGGCGGTGGAACCGGAGATCCTGTTGTTCGACGAGCCGACCTCGGCGCTCGACCCGGAACTGGTGGGAGAGGTGCTCAAGGTGATCCAGGCCCTGGCCGAGGAGGGGCGTACCATGTTGATGGTCACCCACGAAATGGGCTTTGCCCGGCAGGTGTCGAGCCAGGTGTTGTTTTTGCATCAAGGACGGGTCGAGGAACAGGGCGATGCACAGATCCTCGACCAGCCACAAAGTGAACGTTTGCAGCAATTTTTATCCGGCCGTTTGAAGTGAGGGAAAACACCCATGGCGGACATCCGCGACCTGTCGATCGTGCTTGATCGGATCGATCAGGCGATCATCGAGGTGCTGCGCCACGAAGGGCGCATCACCTACCAGAAACTCTCCGAACGCGTGCACCTGACTCCCAGGCCATGCCTGGAACGGGTGCGCAAGCTCGAACAACTCGGAGTGATCCGCGGCTACGGCGCGATTCTCGACGAGAAAAAGCTGACCCCGGGGTTGTCGTTGCTGGTACTGGTGGCGTTGTCCAACCAGAGCGGGCGCGCCGCGCAGAAGGCCTTCGAAGCCAAAGTCCGCGCCTGCCCCCAGGTGCTCGAATGCCGGTTGATCAGCGGCGCCTTCGACTACAGCCTGCGCATGCGCTGCCGCGACATGGAGCATTACCGGGTGCTCACTGAAGTCTGGTTCGACGACCCCGATCTGCACATCGACAAACTGGTCAGCCACCCCGAACTGGCGATGGTCAAGACCACCATGGAGTGACCCCGTGGTCGCTGCCGCAAGGCAGCGGCTGCGCCCACGCAGTCACGCAACATTCCAGCGCCTGTCGCGCCTGTATGGCCCTTCACAACACCGCAACTCCAGCTGATCCCAGCACCGCCCGCTTATTAGTCGCTGCCCCCAGGCCCGGACCTCATTCGGATGCGGGCCCTCTGCAACATCGCACTCTGACCTGATATTCCACGGCGCCTGCGACGGCCAGCGCGGCCTGGCGGCAGCGGCTACGGGCAGCGTTTTTCGGCGCCGCCGAATCGGCTGCACGCCGGCGCGCTTTCAGCCATTTCCGGCATAGCCCCCGGCCTTATCAGCCGGGTTTTTCCGGCTCCGAGCCCGACAATGAGCGCCTCTCAACCCTCATTGATGCTGTGCCCATGCAAACCACCAATACCGTTTTGATGATTCGCCCGACGCGTTTCTCCTTCAATCAGGACACCGCCGCCAACAACCGCTTCCAGCGCCCCGCGGCAGTCGCCGAAGATGTGCAGCGCCAGGCCCTGCAAGAGTTCGACGGCTATGTCGCGGCGTTGCGCGCCGAGGGGGTGGAGGTCATGGTGCATGACGACGCCGAGGCGCCGCACACGCCGGACTCGATCTTCCCCAACAACTGCTGGAGCAGCCACCCCGACGGCACTTTGGTGCTGTACCCGATGCAGGGCCATAACCGGCGCCTGGAGCGCGATAAAGGTGTGCTCGAGCGCTTGCGCGATGCCTATCAGGTCGAACAACTGCTCGACCTGTCGAGCCTGGAGCAGCAGGAAATCTTCCTCGAAGGCACCGGCAGCATGGTCCTGGACCGCGAACGGCGGATTTGCTACGCCGGCTATTCCACCCGTACCCATGCCCGGGCCCTGGATCAGTTGATCCAGCACCTGGGCTATGAGTTGTGCGCCTTCAGCGCCGTCGACCGCCAGGGCGTGGCGATCTACCACACCAATGTGATGATGAGCGTCGGCACCCGCCTGGCCGTGGCGTGCCTGGAATCAGTGCGCGATTTGGGCGAGCGCCGGGCCTTGCACAGCCGTCTCGAAGACAGCGGGAAACAGGTCATGGCCTTGAGCTGGGATCAGCTGGAGTCCTTCGCCGGCAACATGCTGGAGGTGCACACCCGCACCGGCGAGCCGCTGCTGGTGATGTCGCGCACCGCCTGGCAGTCCCTGGATGGCGAACAGCGGCGACTGGTAGAGCGCCATGCCCGACCGCTGCCGGTGAACATCGACACCATCGAACGCATTGGCGGCGGCAGCGCGCGCTGCATGTTGGCCGAAGTCTATCTACCCAAACGTGCCACCCCTCTGGAGCAATCGCGATGATCGTGCGTCCCGCTACATTGGCCGACCTGCCGGCCTTGTTGACCCTGGCCCACAGCGCCGGAACCGGCCTGACCACCTTGCCGGCAGATGCCGGGCGCTTGCGCCAGCGCCTGGAGTGGGCTGAGAAGACCTTTGCCGGGCAAGCCGAACGCGCCGATGCCGACTACCTGTTCGTGCTCGAAGGTGAAAACGGCGAGGCCTTGGGGATCTGTGCCCTGGCCGGGGCCGTGGGCCTGCGCGAGCCCTGGTACAACTACCGCCTGGGATTGTTTGTGGCGGCGTCCAAGGACCTGGGGATCAACCAGCAACTGCCGACCCTGTTCCTGGGCAACGACATGACCGGGCATTCGGAGCTGTGCTCGCTGTTTCTTCACGCCAACCACCGCAGCGGCCTTAATGGGCGCCTGTTGTCCAAGGCGCGGTTTCTGTTCCTGGCGGAGTTCCGCGAGCATTTCGGCGACAAGGTGATCGCCGAGATGCGCGGGTTCTCGGATGAAGAGGGCGTCTCACCGTTCTGGGAGGGCCTGGGCCGGCATTTTTTCAAGATGGATTTTGCCGACGCCGACTACCTGACCGGCCTGGGCAACAAGACGTTTATTGCCGAGTTGATGCCCAAGTTCCCGCTGCCCACCTGCCTGTTGCCCCAGGAGGCGCGATCGGTGATCGGCCGCGTCCACCCCAACACCGAGCCGGCCCTGGGGATGCTCAAGTCCGAGGGTTTCGGCTTCAAGGACTACATCGATATTTTCGACGGTGGGCCGCTGATCGAGTGCGCCACCGGCGAGATTCGTGCGGTGCGTGACAGCCAGGTGCTGCAACTGAGCATCGGTACGCCGGGCGAGCAGGCCGAAACTTACCTGATCCACAATCGCCAGTTCGCCGACTGCCGGATTACCGCAGCCCCGGCCCGGGTGGCGGCCGGCACCCTGATTGTCGCCGCCAGCACTGCCGCCAGCCTGGGCTTGAACGCCGGCAGTTCGGTACGCGCGGTGAGCCTGGCGGTGCCGCAGCAGCAGCTGTCGGCAGCCTGAGCAACACCGCTGCAGCGCGGGCGGGCGAGCGCCGCTACAATGGCGCTCGACTTTTGTGTCCGAGGCACCATGGATATCGAGCTGGCCCGCACCTTTTTGCAAATCGTCCGCAGCGGCAGCCTGGTGGCCGCCGCCGAGCATCTGCACCTGACCCAGACCGCCATCAGCGCCCGGGTGCAGAACCTCGAAAGCCAGCTCAACTGCAAGCTGTTCGTGCGCAATCGTGCCGGGGCCCGGCTGACGCCCGACGGCGAAGCCTTCATTGTCTACGCCAACCGGTTGCTGCAGACCTGGGAAGCCGCCCGGCGCGACCTGCCGTTGCTGGAGGGGTATCGCAATGTGCTGCACATCGGCGGCGAAATCAGCCTGTGCAACCCGCTGATGCTGAACTGGGTGCGACGCCTGCGCCTGGCGATTCCCAGCCACGCGATCCGCAGCCAGGTGGGAGACGGCGCGAGCCTGCAGCGGCAACTGGAGATGGGCGTGCTGGATGCTGCGCTGGTGTATCAGCCGGTGTACTGGCCGGGCTTGCAGGTCGAGCAGTTGCTGGAGGAAAAACTGATCCAGGTGCGCCTGGCCGGCCAGCCCGAGCCTTATGTGTATATCGACTGGGGCGATGATTTCCGGCGTCAGCACGACGCGGCGCTGCCGGATCAGGCCAAGGCCGCGGTGGGCTTCAACCTCGGGCCGCTGGCGTTGCAATTCATCCTTGAGGGCGGTGGCAGCGGCTACTTCCGGACCCGGGTGGTGCAGAGCTACCTCGACAGCGGCGTGCTGGAACGGGTGGAAAAAGCCCCGGAATTCAGCTTTCCGACCTACCTGCTGTATGCCCGCGAGCGCGACTCCGTCGAGTTGCAACAGGCCTTCGACGTGCTGCGCGAGGTCATCGCCGGCGACAACGACTGGTCCCAGCGGTGGTCGCCTTTGTAATCACACGATGGCCGTAACCGACACGGCCGCTGCGGCGGTGGTGATGGCCAGTGCAGCCTGCGGCAGAGGCTACAGGTTGCCCGGCATACCACGATGGCGTCTGGTCAGAGTCTGGGGGCCAGCACTTCGCCGATGCTGCGCCGGCGGGCGTGGGCTTCGCTGGCGTGAATCAGTTGTTCGAGGTCTTGCGGGGTGACGTCGAAAAACTCCTGCATCTCCGCCATGGCCAGTTGCAGGTCGGCGGCGGTGATTGCCTGGCTGTCCACCACAGGCGGGTGGGCAGGGATCGCCGGCGTCGGCTCGCTGGCTGCCTTGGGGTAGCGGATACGCGTCAGGTTGTTATAGACCAGGGCGCACAGCAGCAGGCACAGCGCCCCGAGCATCGTCGGCGCCAAGGCGCGCCAGTCCAGGGCAATGGTCGCCGGGTCAGCCAGAACCAGGGTCAAGGCCAGTGCGCCGGCGGGTGGATGCAGGCAGCGCAGCCAGCACATCAGCACCAGCGCCATGCCGGCGGCGAGACAGGCACTGCCCAGGCTGCGTCCCAGCACATGGGCCGCCAACAGCGCGACCACCGCGGCACACAGATAGCCGCCCAGAATCGACCAGGGCTGGGCCAGCGCCCCGGAAGACACGGCAAACAGCAACACGGCCGAGGCCCCCAGCGGGCCGATCAGGTGCACCGCGACTTCCATGCCGAACACTTGTCCGCACAGCCAGACGCTGATCAGTGTCCCCAGGGCCATGCCAATGGCGGCGCGGCTCCATTCCGCAGGACGGGTATTGATGGCGGCAGGTTTCCAGCGTGCAAACATAAGCAGAGCAATCCAATCGACGGGCAAAAAGAAGGGCTGTCTGGATAACCAGAAAGCCCTTTAACGTTCCAACATTTGGGGGAGGAACGGGCACAGTGTGCCGCGCCTTGCTGCTGCACACAAATTCATAATGATGCTGCTTAACTGCATTAATATTGCATTTAAGCTGGGTCAGCCAAGGCCACGCGCCGGGCACTGAGGAAACACAGCAACCCACCCAGTGCAGTCAGCGCACTCAAGGCATAAAACATGGTCGGCGCCGGTGAGTGCACCAGCAGGTAACCGCAAATCACCGGGCTCAATGCACCGCCCAGGGCCGCCAGGTTCTGCGCGCCGTAGTAGCTGCCGCGCAGAGCATCGGGGGCCAGGGTGTCGATAAACAGAAACTCCGCCGGGTAAATGATCATTTCGCCCAAGGTGAAGACGAACATCGCCAGGCACCAGCCCAGCAGGCTGTCGGCCAGGCTGAAGCCGATCAGCCCGAGGATGAACAGGCCGGTGCCGACCGCAATCCAGTAGCGCAGTTGCTCACGCTTGAGGAAGCGGCCGATCTGGTACTGCAACAGGATCACGCACAAGGCGTTGCAGGCCAGCAGGGCCGCCATGGTGTCGAGGGCGCTTTGGGCGTCCGAGGTGACCAGCAGGTACTGCGACAGGTACAGGGTGAAGCGGCCATGGACGATGGTGCTGAGCAGGCAACCGGCAGTGAACATGATCAGCGTGCGGTCGTTTTTCAGGGTGACCAGGGTCTGGATAAAACTTTGCGGTTTGCTCAGGGTATCGCTGCCCGACGCCGAAGGAATGCCGCGCATCAGCAGGGTGCTGAACAGGGCGATGCCACCGGCAATCAGAAACGGTGCCAAGGGCCAGGCGCCGGCGATCACCACGCCCAGCATCGGCCCCGTGGCGTAGCCGATATTGGTCAAGGTGTAGCGCAGGGAGAAGGCCTTGGCCCGTTGGCTGATGGGCAGGTTCTCGCTGAGGATCGCCTTGGAGCCGATCAGGAACAGCGCCGAGGCGGTCTCGGTCACCACCAGAATCACGGTGGTCAGGTAGAGGTTGTGGGCAAAGGTCAGCAGCACGAAACCGACAGCACTGGAGAGCATGGTCAGGATCAGCAGCCGGCGCTTGTCCAGGCGGTCGATGATGTAGCCGCCGTACAGCGCCAGCAGGGTGGCGACAAACACCGCGATGCCCAGCAGCAGGCCGACGTCATGTTGGTCGAGGTGCAGCTTTTCGCTGAGAAACAGCGTGAGCAACGGGCTGGTGATGGCGCGGCTGATCACGATGGTCAGCGAACAGATCATCAGGCGCCGGATAACCAGGGAATAAGTAGCCACGACCGTGCAGAGTCCTTGTGCCGGATACGGGCAGCATCCGTTGAGCCGCCCTGGAGCGCCCATCACAGGCACCTTCTGTGCGCAGCCTACAGAATCCGGTGCATGGCGTAACGCAAATGCTCGTGTGCCCCGGGTCAATCACCCAGCCCCGATAGCCTCAGGGCTGGGGCGTCGAGCCTGCCGGAACGTGCAGCAACAGGTAGTCATTTTTGTCGAAGCGCCCACTCAAGGCTGGTTTCAGTTGGCCCAGGGGCGAGTCGTGCAGGCTCGGCAGCAGGTTACGGTCGATCACCACCCAGGCTGGGCCCGGCACCTGCGCCAGGCCTTGCGGCTGATCGGTGAACAGCGGTTGCATATCCTGTTCGAGGTGCACCATGAACTTGATCGCCTTGGCGTCCTTGCCCATGCCGTACAGCACCAGCGGCGCCGGGTCGCGCTGGATCAGCTGCAGCGCCGCCTCGGTGAAGGCTTGCGTGTCGTACAACTGGCGCTGCACCGGCTCGAACACTCCGATATAGCTGGCCCACACCGCCAGCACGGCGGTGTAGGCCAGGCCGACGGCTCGCCAGCGCGGCTTGAGCAGCCAGGCCAGGGCGACGGCCTGCAACAGCCCAAGCAGGATCAGCATCGGCGCCAGGTGCTCCAGTTGCTCGGGAAACTTACGCCGTAACAGCAGCAGGCCAATCAGCAACAGCCCGGGCAATACCAGCCACAGGCCCTGGATCAGGCCGCGCAGCCAGGCGAACCAGCGGCCCTGCTGAACCTGGAAGGGATAGGCCGCAACCATCGCCGCCATGGGCAGCATCGGCAGCAGGTAACGCGCCTTTTTCGCCTGGGGGATCGACAGGCCGATCATCACCACCAGTCCGGCAGCAGTGCACAGGCGCAGCAGCTTCAATGCCGGGCCCGATTCCCTGGAGCGGCCCAGCAGGACCGCGATCCACGCCAGGATCGCCAGGGGGTAGGCGAGGGCGTAGTTGCCCAGGGAGCTGGTGAAATAGTAGAAGGCATCGCTCGCGCCCTCACTGCCGTCCATGCGCCCCATGAACTGCATGCGGATCACATCGTCGACAAAGGCTTGCCCTCCGCTGAGCCTGGCCAGCCACAGCAGCAGGGCAACGCAGGCGCCCAGCAGCAACAGGGCGCTGAATCCGAAGCCGAACAGGCGCCGCCATTGGCCGTTGAGCAGGTAATAACTGCAGAGCATACCGGTGGGAATCACCAGGCCGATCGGCCCGCGAATGGCGAAACCCAGGCCCAGCAACAGGAAAATCAGCCACAGCCGGCGCGGCGCGGCGAAGTGGTCATGGGCATACCCCAGGTAAAACACCGCCAGGGCCACCGCCGCCAGCAACTGGTCCTGGGACACGGCGCGGGTTTCACTGATAAAGGTGTTGCTGAGCAACAGCAGGGCGACGCTGAGCAAGGCCCAGGTCCTGGAATAGGGCGCCAGCAGGCGGTAGATCAGGCTGACGATCAGTGCCGAAGCGATGGCCGTGGGCAACCAGGCGCTCAGGCTGCTGACCTGGCCCGAGGGCAGGGAAAACAGCCAGATCAACAGGGTCGAGGCACTGGAATAGTCAGCGTAGGGCTGGCCATAGGTGGTGGGGAAAAACCCCGGCCCGTGGCGCAGCATCTCCTTGGCGAACAGCACGAAGCGCGAGTCGAAACCGATGATCGGCTGCTGATAGACGCCGGCGCAGAACAGCAGTAATGCCAGCAGCCCCAGCCCCAACGATTGCCAGAGAAGAGTTTTCGAAGGGGGACTGGGGAGCGGATTCATTCAGGCATCGACCGTGTGCGCAGACCATTGTTGATGGGGGATAGGCAGGTTGCGCGACTCGCCCCGACCGATCGGGAAGTAGGTGAAGCCATTGCGCGCCAGGCGTTCGGCGTCGTACAGGTTGCGCCCGTCGAAAATCACCGGGGCCTTGAGCCGTTGTTCGATCAGTTCGAAATCCGGCGCCTTGAACTGCTGCCATTCGGTGCAGATCACCAGGGCGTCGGCGCCGTTGAGTACCGATTCCGGGGTGCCCATCAGCATCAGCTTCGACTCGTCGGGATACAGCTTTTGGGTTTCCTGCATGGCTTCCGGGTCGAAGGCGCGGACCTGGGCACCGGCGGCAAACAGTGAGTCGAGCAGGACGCGGCTCGGCGCATCGCGCATGTCATCGGTGTTGGGCTTGAAGGCCAGGCCCCAGAGGGCGAAGGTCTTGCCGCGCAGGTCGCCTTTGTAGAAGGCATTGATGCGCTCGAACAGCTTGTGTTTCTGCCGCTCGTTGATTGCTTCCACCGCTTGCAACAGATCGCTGGAGCAATTGGCCGCCTGGGCGCTGTGGATCAGCGCACGCATATCCTTGGGAAAGCACGAGCCGCCGTAGCCGCAGCCCGGGTAGATGAAGTGGTAGCCGATGCGGGTGTCAGCGCCGATCCCCAGGCGCACCGATTCGATATCGGCCCCCAGGTGTTCGGCCAGTTCGGCGATCTGGTTGATGAAGCTGATCTTGGTCGCCAGCATGCAGTTGGCGGCGTACTTGGTGAGCTCGGCGCTGCGCAGGTCCATGAACATGATGCGGTCATGGTTGCGGTTGAACGGCGCATACAGGTCACGCATCACTTCCCGCACTTCTTCGCGTTCGCAACCGACCACGATCCGGTCCGGACGGCGGCAGTCGGTCACGGCCGAGCCTTCCTTGAGGAATTCCGGGTTGGAGACGATATCGAACTCCAGTTCACGCCCGCCCAGGGCCTGCTCGATGTGGGCCTTGAGGGTGTCACCGGTGCCCACCGGCACTGTGGATTTCTCCACCAGGATCACCGGCTGCTGACGGTGGCGAGCCACTGCGTCGCCGACCGACAATACGTAGCGCAGGTCCGCCGAACCGTCGTCGCTGGAGGGCGTGCCCACCGCGATAAACAGCACCTGACCATGCAGCACCGCGAGTTTTTCATCGCTGGTGAACTGCAGGCGCTTGGCTTCCAGGCTGTCGCGCACAAGGCTGGCGAGGCCAGGTTCGAAGATGCTCACATGCCCCTGTTGCAGCAGCTTGACCTTGTTCTCGTCGATGTCCATGCAGATGACATCGTGGCCGACTTCAGCCAACACGGCGGCCTGTACGAGACCGACGTAACCACTTCCAAATACGCTGATTTTCATGGGGTATTCCTGGGACTTGTCGCGGGTGCAGATCGAGAGTTGATGGTAATCACGCCGAGGATGACCAAGGCCACCCCCAGGCTTTTGGAAAGCGTGAAGGGTTCATGGAACCAGGGCAGGCCGGCCGCCAGCAGGTACACCAGGGCGTAGCTGATGCTCAGCAGCGAATAGGCGCGGCCCAGGGGCAGGTCGCGCAGGGCCAGCAGCCAGCACAGCATCGACAGGGCATAGGCACAGATGCCTGCCAGCACCACGCCCAGGGCCACATAATCAATGCCGCCGCTGCCCAGTGCGTCCAGCCATTGGGCCGGCTCGGGCAGGCGGGTCATGCTCCAGCGCATGCCCAACTGGGCGGCGCTGACCAGGCTCACACTGCCCATGGCAAAGGCGAAACCGCGGGACCGGCTCATGCGTGGCGACTCAACAGCAGTACCCCGGCAATCACCAGCGCCACGCCCAGCCAGTGACGGCGGTCGATGTGCTCGCGAAACACGAAGTGGGCAATCAGGGTAATCAATACAAAGTTCAGGCTGAGCATGGGGTAGGCCACGCCCACTTCCATGCGTTGCAGTACCAGCAGCCACACCAGCAGGCCCAGGCCGAGGCTGAACAGGGCCATCCATAGCCAGCCTGAACGCAGCTTTTGCAGGGCGCTGGAAGGGCGGTCACGCCAGCTTTCAACGGCAAACTTCTGCGCCACCTGGCCCAGGCAGGTCAGCCCGCAGGCCAGCAATAGAAGCACCAGGCTCATGGCTGGCTCTGGGGAATGATGAAGATCACGATATTGCCTTGCTCGTAACGCTTGGCGTCCTTGGGCAGCAATTCGACTTCATGGGCTTCGTCACTGCTCTTGACCCGCATCACCACGCCGATGGTGCCTTGCTGGCGGTTTTCGGCGATCCATGGCTGGACCTGATTCAGGTCGACCTTGCGCGCGGCGGTGTCTGCATAGCCCAGGCCGTATTTCACTTCGCCTTCGGTGTTGTATAGCGTCACGTCGGCGCGGCCCAGACGCCAGGCCAGGGCCGATGCGGCGCCCAGGTCGTTGCTCAGCAGGGCCTTGGCCTGACCCAGTTCGGCGACGTGGTCGATGATGAACTGGTCGGGAATCTTGTTGTAGACCACCTTGTTCGGCAGGGCCGCGGGGGCCAGGGCCACCAGCAGAAAGCTGCCCAGGGCCGGCGCCGCCCACAGCGACAAAGGGCGCATGGCCTGCAGCAGGTTGCTGAGGATCCAGCCCAGCAGCACCACGTACACCAATACCAGGTGCTGGGGCTCGTCCACATACACCGGTTTTTTCAGCTGGAAGTACACCAGGGCCAGCAGTCCCAAGACGCCGGCCACCAGGTTGAGCACACCGTTGCAGGCCAGGAGTCGGGTCTTGCCGGCGGCCAGGCGGTCCATCAGGGTGTTGCCCATCAACAGTGCCAGGGGCAGCAGGCACGGCAGGATATAGGCCGGCAGCTTGCCTTTGCTCAGGCTGAAGAAGGCCAGGGGCAGTACCAGCCACAGCAGCAGGAAACCGCTGCTGTTCAGGCGCCGCTGTTGCCAGGCCTGTTTCAGGCTGGCTGGCAGCAGCAGGACCCAGGGCACGCTGAAACCCACCAGCAACGGCAAGTAGTACCACCAGGGCGAGGCGTGCTGGGCATCGTCCCCGGCAAAGCGCCGGATGTGCTCGTGCCAGAAGAAGAAGCGCCAGTAGTCCGGCTCCTGGGCGTGCACCGCCAGGGCCCAGGGCAGGCTGATCAGGATCGCGACCAATACGCCGATGCCGCCGTAGATCAGCAGCGAGCGCAGGCGCTTCTGCCAGACCGCGTAGGGCAGGGCCACCAGCACCGGCAGCAGCCAGGCGAGAAAGCCCTTGGTCATTAAGCCCATGCCGCAGGCCAGGCCCAGCACGACCCAGGCCAGCACCTGGCCGCGTGGGGTGCGGCAATCGAAGGTAAACCACAGCGCCACCAGGCTCAGGTTGACCCAGAAGGTGAACTGCGGATCGAGGTTGGCGTAGCCGGCTTGCGCCGCAACCACGGTAAAGCTCATGTAGAGCAGGGCGCTGGCCAGGCTCTTGCGCGGATCGTTCCACAGGCGCCGGGCCAGCAGATAGGCCAGGACCACGCTGAGGCCGGTGCTCAGGGCCGAGGCCACGCGCACGCCAAACAGGTTGTCGCCGAACAGCGCCTGGCCGATGGCGATCATCCAGTAACCGGCCACCGGCTTCTCGAAGTAACGGATGCCCATGAAGTGCGGGCTGGCCCAGTTGCCACTGTGGAGCATTTCCTGGCTGATCTGCGCGTAGCGGGTCTCGTCCGGGATCCACAGGCCATGGGTGGCCAGCGGCGCCAGGTAGAACAGGCCGAAGGCAATCAGCAGTAAGGGCAGGGCCCAGTGTCTACTCATGCGCCCTGTACTCCCAGCCAGCCTTCACGGCCTTCGAGGGCGCCGCGCACCACCTGCCCCTGGGGCAGGCTGGACAGATCCGCGGGGAGCAGTTGCCCCAGGGGTTGGAACTGGATGTCGCGTTGCTGGGCACTGGCCAGCAACTGACGGAAATCATTGGCCATCAGAATCCCTTCTACCTCGGCATGAATGGTGTAGGCGTTGAGCTTGTCAGGGCTGAACCGATCCAGAATAAACGCGTTGAAATCCTGCGCTGCCACCACCGGCCCGACCACTTCATCGAAGGTCGGCAGGTCCACCGGGATCTGCGGCGCACCAAGGCTGCCGTCCGCCAGCCGCGGCTGGAAGATCGAATCGCCACGGCAATCGCTGTTGTAGCGCAGGCCGAAGGTCTGCTTGGCCTCGATCACACGCTCGTCGGCACGCCAGCCGGCGCTTGCCGAACAGTCGACGCGCTGGCCAAGAATGTCATTGAGAGTGTCGAGACCCTGGCGGACCTGCTCGATCAGTTGCGCCTGGCTCCAGCGCCCGGCGTTGGCCTGCCAGCCATGGTGATCCCAGGCGTGCAGGCCGACTTCATGACCGGCGGCCAGGGCCTGGCGCATCAGATGCCCCAGGTCGCGGCCAATGGGTTTGCCCGGCCACGCGGTGCCGGCCAGCAGGATGTCCCAGCCGTAGAGCCCCGCAGCATTGGAACGGAGCATCTTCCACAAGAACTGCGGACGAATCAGGCGCCATAAATGGCGCCCCATGTTGTCCGGACCGACGCTGAAGAAGAAGGTCGCCTTGACCCCGGCTTCATCCAGCAGTTCGAGCAATCGCGGCACCCCCTCACGGGTGCCACGATAGGTGTCGACATCGATGCGCAGACCTGCCTGCATCAACGTTTGTCCGCAATTTCGAGCATGGCTTCACGCAGGAAGAAATCCAGCGTATTGCCGATGGTTTCGCTCATCTCCACGGTCGGCTCCCAGTTCAGCAGGCGCTTGGCGTTGGCGATGCTTGGCTTGCGGTGCTCCACGTCCTGGTAACCGGCACCGTAGAACGCCTTGCTCTCGACATCGCGGAAGCCGGCGAACGGCGGGAAGTTGGCCCGCAGCGGGTGGGCTTCGAACTGACGCAGCAGCTCTTCGCCGAGCTGGCGGATGCTGGCTTCGTTGTCCGGGTTGCCGATGTTGATGATCTGACCGTTGCAGGCGTCATTGTCGTTGTCGATGATCCGCGCCAGGGCTTCGATGCCGTCGGCGATGTCGGTGAAGCAGCGTTTCTGCTCGCCGCCGTCGAACAAGCGGATCGGCGTGCCTTCCACCAGGTTCAGGATCAGTTGGGTAATGGCTCGGGAGCTGCCGATACGCGCCGAATCCAGGCGGTCCAGGCGCGGGCCCATCCAGTTGAACGGACGGAACAGGGTGAAGTTCAGGCCCTTGGCGCCGTAGGCCCAGATCACCCGGTCCAGCAGTTGCTTGGACACCGAGTAGATCCAGCGCTGCTTGTTGATCGGGCCGACGATCAGGTTCGAGGTGTCTTCGTCGAAGTTCTTGTCCTGGCACATGCCATAGACTTCGGAGGTCGAGGGGAAGATCACGCGCTTGTTGTACTTGACGCAGTAGCGCACCAGCTTGAGGTTTTCCTCGAAGTCGAGCTCGAACACACGCAGCGGGTTGCGGGTGTATTCGATCGGGGTGGCGATGGCCACCAGGGGCAGGACCACGTCGCACTTCTTGATGTGGTACTCGATCCACTCCGAGTGGATGCTGATGTCGCCTTCGACGAAGTGGAAGTTGGGGTGGCTGCGCAGGCGCTCGATGGCGTCGGAGCCGATGTCCAGGCCGTAGACTTCGTACTTGTCATCACGCAGCAGGCGCTCGGACAGGTGGTTGCCGATAAAACCGTTGACCCCCAGGATCAGCACCCGGGTCCGGCGTGGTGCACGACCGGATTCCGCGCCGCGCAGCACCGAGCCATCCACCAGCCCCAGCTCGTTGGCCAGTTGCGGGCCGCTCAGGTACAGGCCGTTTTCATTGCGCTGGCCGGCGTTGATCACCAACGAGTCCTGGCCGCAGGCGATGCGCAGCGGGTCGACACTGATCACCCGGCCCGGGGCCAGGCCTTCATTGCCCTTGACCACGTCGGCGCTCCAGACAATCAGCTTGTGCTCGCCCACGGCGCAGAACGCGCCCGGGTACGGCTTGGTCACGGCGCGAACCAGGTTGAACAGCTGCTCGGCGCTGTTCTTCCACAGCAGCTTGCCATCAGCCGGGGTACGGCGGCCGAAGGTGGTGGCCTTGGACTCGTCCTGGGCGGTCTCGCTGATTTTGCCCTGGGCCAGCAGCGGCAGGGTGTCATGCAGCAGGCTGGAAGCGGCGTTACGCAGTTTGGCGTGCAGGGTCAGGGCGGTGTCGGTGCGGTCGATGGCCACGCGCTCCTGGGCAATGATCGCCCCGGCATCGGCGCGCTTGACCATGCGGTGCAGGGTCACGCCGGTTTCGGTTTCGCCATTGACCAGCACCCAGTTCGCCGGAGCACGGCCGCGATAGCGTGGCAGCAGCGAGCCGTGCAGGTTGAACGCACCTTTGCCGGCGGTGGCCAGCAGGGCTTCGCTCAGCAGGTTGCGGTAATAGAAGGAGAACAGGTAGTCGGGGTTGAGCTTGGCGATGCGCTCGATCCACAGCGGGTGGTTGGCGTCTTCCGGCGCATGCACCGGGATGCCCTTGAGGGAGCACAACTGGGCCACGGAGCCGTAGAAGGTGTTTTCTTTCGGATCGTCGGCATGGGTGAATACCGCGGCTATCTCGTAACCCGCGGCGAGCAGGGCTTCGATGCCGGCACAGCCGATATCGTGGTAGGCGAAGACGACAGCTTTATTGCTCATGGCGAAACCTGATCAGAGAGAGTGGAAGTAAGACCGTCGACAGTGACAACGGGAGCAGGGGCGGCAGGTTGACTGCGCAAGACTTTTTCGATGAAGAAGCGTGGCCGGGCACGAACGTCGCTGTACATGCGCCCCAGGTATTCACCCAGCAGGCCCATGCCGATGAACTGGCCACCGGTGAATACGAAGAGCACCGCGAACAGCACAAAAGTGCCGTCGCCCGCCCATTCGGCACCAAACACCAGGCGCAACAGGATCAGGGCAAAGGCGAACAGCATGCCCAGCGCCGCCATGCTGAAGCCGATGATGCTCAGCAGGCGCAAGGGGGTCGTGGTCATGCAGGTGATCAGGTCGAACATCAGGTTGACCAGACGCATCGGGCTGTATTTCGAATCGCCGTGCTCGCGCTCGGCATGCTCCACCAGGACCTCGGTGGTATGGCGGGCAAAGCTGTTGGCCAGGATCGGAATAAAGGTGCTGCGCTCGCGGCAGGCGAGCATGGCGTCGACGATGGTGCGGCGGTAGGCGCGCAGCATGCAGCCGTAGTCGCTCATGGCCACCCCGGTGGAGCGCTGCACCGCGAGGTTGATCAGCTTCGACGGCCAGCGGCGGAAGGCCGAGTCCTGGCGATTGTTGCGCACCGTGCCGACCACGTCGTAGCCCAGCTCAGCCTGGGCCACCAGGCGCGGGATTTCTTCCGGTGGGTTCTGCAGGTCGGCGTCGAGGGTAATCACCACATCGCCACGGGCCTGTTCGAAACCGGCCATGATCGCCGCATGCTGCCCGTAGTTTCGGTTGAGGATCACCGCTACCACCGGGCTGCCTTCGCGCTCGGCGGCGGCTTGCAGGATGTTCGCCGACTCGTCGCGGCTGCCGTCGTCGACCAGCACGATTTCGAAGTCGTGCTTGAGCAGGCGACAGGCTGCTTCAGTGCGCCGCAGCAGTTCGGGGAGGCTCTCTTCTTCGTTGTAGACCGGGATCACGATCGACACGAACTGAATCGGATAAGGTTTCAAAGGCTTCAGTCCAGGAGGGTGGCAATGGCACCGACGACCCGATCGACATCGTCGAGGGTCATGTCGGGGAACAATGGGATCGAACACAGGCGTGCCGAGTTCCATTCGGTATTGGGCAGTTGCACGTCGGGGAAGCGCTGGCGGTAGTAGGTGTGCAGGTGGGTGGCAATAAAGTGGATGCCGCTGCCGATGTTCTGTTCCTGCAAGCCTTTCATGAACGCATCGCGGTCGATCCCGCAGCGCTCGGCATCGATGCGCAGGATAAACAGGTGCCAGGCGTGCTGCTGCGGGTAGGCGGGCAGGTGCAGCGGTTGCACCGGGAGGCCGGCCAGGCGTTCCAGGTACGCCTGGGCCAGGGTCTCGCGCTGGGCGTTGATCTGCTCCAGGCGCTTGAGCTGGACCAGGGCGATCGCGGCATTGATATCGGCCAGGTTGTACTTGAAGCCGGGCTCGATTACCTGGGCCTGGGGCTTGCGACCGTGGGTCAGGCGGTCATAGGCATCCACACCGAGGCCGTGGAACTTGAGCATGCGCACCCGATCAGCCAATGCCTGGTTATCGGTGGTGAACATCGCGCCTTCGGCGCAGGTCATGTTCTTGATCGCGTGGAAGGAGAAAATCGCCGTGCCCTGGGCGCCGATGGCCCGGCCACGGTACTGAGTGCCCGCGGCGTGGGCGGCGTCTTCGATCACCGGGATCCCGTGCTTGTCCGCCAAGGCGTAGAGCGGGTCCAGGTCAAAGGCGGCACCGGCGTAATGCACCGGGATGATGGCCTTGGTGCGCGGGGTGATGGCGGCCTCGATGCGCTGGGCATCGGTCATCAGGGTGTCGGGGTCGATGTCGACAAACACCGGGGTCGCCCCCAGCAAGCAGATCATGTTGGCGGTCGAGACCCAGGTCTGGGATGGAGTGATGACTTCGTCGCCGGGGCCGATGCCCAGGGCCAGCAGGGTGATATGCATGGCGCCGGTGGCGGAGGACAGGGCGACGGCATGCTGGCAGCCGACCCGTTGTGCAAATTGGTGTTCGAGCTCCTGGTTTTGCGGGCCGGTGGTGATCCAGCCAGAGCGCAGAACCTGCTCTACAGCGGCGATCTCTTCATCGCCAATACTCGGGCGTGAGAAAGGTAGGAAAACCTGATTCATGCAGACCTCGGGGTGAAAAAGTGTCAGGAGTCAAACAAAGTCGAGGACGCGGTGCGCGCCGTAACCGGTGTGTGGCGAGGAGGGGCATGTACAGTCATTCAGTCTCATCCATAAGTCAGCGCGACGTGGGAATTCATGCTCTGTTGCAGTAAAGACCATAGCGGCCAAAAGTAAATGTAGATCAAGGTGTTATCTTTTCAATTGGAGGAATGACTTGCATTACGCTTCAGGCTTGAGAGTGGATTCAGGTTAAGCGGAAAAATGTGAAACGAATATGAAAAAAAAGCCAACGCGGCGTTTATCTTTGACCTAGACAGCTAGTGTTCAGACTTTGCCCCGCGCCGACTTCAAATGGATGCCAAGGCCCACGCCAAGCCCTTTTGGCAAATACCTGAACCCCCCTTGCGGCGATGGATTCGCGCTTGAAACCTTGCAACCCGGATTGAATCCGCTCAACGTGAACCGCCTGAAAGTTGAACGTGCTTCACGTTCGCCCCACCGCCATGACCCGGACAAAAGAGCACCCCTTGCACGCTGCCAACCCCTTGACCCTGTACCTCGCCCGACTGGCGCCATCGAGCCAGTTGACCATGCGCTATGTGCTGCAGGATGCCGCCGACCGCCTGGGCCACGACCAGAGCAATATCGAAGACCTTGCCTGGCACCGGTTGCAGCCCGCCGATGTGATCGAGTTGGTGGCGGCGCTGCGCAGCGACGGTTACGCGCCCAACACCTCGTCGTTGTACGTCAATGCGTTGCGCGGGGTGATGAACGAGGCCTGGCGCCTGAACCTGATCAGCCAGGAACATCTGCTTCGCATGCGCTCGGTCAAGCCCATGGCCGGGACGCGGCTGTCCCAGGGGCGCAACCTCAAGCGCACGCTGATTCAGGAGTTGATGGCGGCCTGCGCGGCGGATCCGCGGCCCCAGGGCCTGCGCGATGCGGCGATCATCGCGGTGCTGTATGGCTCGGGCATGCGCAAGTCGGAGTCGGTGAACCTGGATCTGGCCCAGGTCGATTTCGACGAACGCAGCCTGCAGGTGATCGCCAAGGGCAACAAGCAGTTGATCAAATATGCACCGCAGTGGGCGTTCGCCAAGCTCCAGGCCTGGCTCGATTACCGCCGTTCGCAGTTACCACCGGGGCAGGAGGATGATCTGTTCCTGTTCAACCGCATCCGCCGGGGCAGCCATATCTGCCGCGAGCGCCTGACCAAACACGCGATCTACTACATCGCCCGGCAACGTGGGGCCGAGGTCGGGGTGCGGATCATGCCCCATGACTTTCGCCGCTCGTTCATCACCCGGGTGATCGAAGAACATGACCTGTCGATTGCCCAGAAGCTGGCGCACCACACCAATATCCAGACCACGGCCAATTACGATGTGCGCGACGACAACGAGCGGCGCCGGGCCATCGACCGGTTCGATCTGTAGTCGCAACAGTTCTGGGCCAGCACGGTGGTTGTGAGGACCAGCGCAGCCTCGCGGGCTCGCAGCGGCTACAGCTGTAGCCGCTGCCATAGGCTGCACTGGCACCGTCCAACAGCGCAAACACCCCTGACACACGTTGTGTCCCAGAGCGCCGCAGCTTTAGAAATCGACCGAGGCCGACAGCAGCAGGGTGCGTGGCGCGCCCTGGGAGAAGGCGCCATAGGAGGCGACGCCGGACCAGTATTCACGGTCGAACAGGTTCTGCACCGTGGCGCGCAAGGTGGTCGGGCGGCCTTCGATCTGGGTGCTGTAGCGGGCCCCGGCGTCGATTCGGGTCCAGGGGTCGAGCTCCTGGGCGTTGGACTGATTGACGTACTGGCTGCCGGTGTAGATCGCGCCACTGGTCAGGGTCAGGCCTTCCACCCAGGGCAGGTCCCATTCGGCCCACAGGTTGGCCTGGACCTCGGGCACGCCCACCGGCTTGTTGCCACGGTTGGCGGGAGTGCCGGTCTTGGTCAGCTCGGCATCCAGCAGGGTCACGCCACCGAGCAGGCGCGTGCCCTCGGCCACTTCGCCGAACATGTTGAGCTCGACTCCACGGTTGCGTTGTTCGCCTTGTACCGAGTACACCCCGGCGGCCAGCTCGCCGCTGGGCTTCTTGATCTGGAACAGGCTCAGGGTCGAAGTGAAGGTGCCGTAGTCAACCTTGAGCCCCACTTCCTGCTGGCGCGAAATATAGGGGGCGAAGATTTCCCCGGAGTTGGACGCCGTGGCCGGGGCCACATCGCCCTTGCTCAGGCCTTCGATGTAGTTGTAGTACAGCGACACATGTTCCCAGGGCCTGATCACTACGCCGAACAGCGGGGTGGTGGCGCTTTCATCGTAAGCCGAGGTTACGACGCCGGCTGGGCTGTAGTTGTCGGAGCGGATGTTCTGCTTGCGCAGGCCGAGGGTCACCTGCACGCGCTCATCGAGCACCGACAAGGTGTCGGCCAGGGCCACGCCCGAGAGTTCGGTTTCGGACACTTTCAGCGCATCCGGGGTGGGGATCGCCGGTTTCGGACGATCGACCGGGTGGTAGATGTTGGACAACACGGCCGGCGCCGAAATAATCCCCCGTGACAGCTCGTCGCGGTAGCGGCTGACCTGCAGCGACGTGCTGTGGGCCACCGGCCCGGTGTCGAACCGTGCGCGTGCGCCGGCATCCACGGTGTAGCGCTCGACCTCGAACTTGTAGTAGCCCGGCACCGACGAGGTGTCGCCGGCAGCGTTAGTGATGGTTGGCGTCTGGTCGGACATCCGCGCCACATCGGACTTGCCGCCACCGGCATGGGCGAACAGGGTCAGGGCGTCATTCAAGTCATATTCGCCGCTGAGCAGCGCGGCCTTGTCCCGGGTCTTGGCCCAGCCCCAGTCCTGAGTGACATTGGTGCTGCCGTTGGCCGCGGACGGGATGTCTACCCCCTGGGCAATCAGGAATGGCCGCGAGGGCGCGTCAAATTCTTCCTGCTGGCTGATCAGATCGAGGCTGGTGCGCAGGCGCTCGCCCTGGTAATCCAGGGAGATCGCGCCGATATCGACTTCCCGGGATTGTTTGTCGATCGAAGTATCGCCCTGCTGGGTGCTGCCGTTGATGCGCACCCCGAACTGGCGCTCGTCGCCGAAACGCCGGCTGAGGTCGATATGCCCGCCAAGCTGGCTGTCGGTGGCGTAGCTGGCGGTGAAGCGGGTCAGGTCCTGGTCCAGCGAGCGCTTGGGCACGATATTGATCACGCCACCGACGCCGCTGTTGGGCGACATGCCGTAGAGCAGGGCGCCGGGGCCCTTGATCACCTCGACCCGTTCGGCGTACTCGGTAAACACCCGGTAATTGGGTGCCACGCCATACACCCCGTCGAATGCCAGTTCGCCGAGGTTGCCTTCACCGATCGGAAACCCGCGAATGAAGAACGAGTCGACCACGCCGCCGGTCTGGCCGGTGGCCCGCACCGAAGAGTCGCGCTCAAGCACGTCGGCCACGGTCACCGCCTGTTGGTCCTTGATCATGGTCGAGGTGTAGTTGGCCACGTTGAATGGCACGTCCATCAGGTCTTTGTTGCCCAGCAGGCCAAGGCGTCCGCCGCGTGCCACCTGGCCGCCGGCGTACACCTCGGGCAAGGCGTCGGCCAGGTTGGCGCTGGCGTTGATGGTGGTTTGCTCCAGGGTCAGGTCGGCGCCGTCACGCGGGCGGGGCGCCAGGGTGTAGTTGCCATCGCTGCGGGCCACCAGGTCCAGGCCGCTGCCGGCCAATAGCTGCTGCAGGACCTCACGGGCCGAATAATTGCCGC
This sequence comes from Pseudomonas sp. QD4, assembly GCF_049199125.1. Classification (NCBI taxonomy): domain Bacteria; kingdom Pseudomonadati; phylum Pseudomonadota; class Gammaproteobacteria; order Pseudomonadales; family Pseudomonadaceae; genus Pseudomonas; species Pseudomonas sp. QD4. Next base: position 670,084 of record NZ_JBLZOM010000001.1, on the reverse strand, counting down.
TGACCCGGGGGCTGTTCAGGCCCTCGGTCAATGCCGGGTCGAACGACAGTGCCAGGCCGGCTTCGACGGCAACCCGCGACAGGGTCGAGCCCAGGGGGCCGCTGGCGATCTCGTAGGGGCGGCTGGCGACGCTGTCCAGTTGCACCGGCGCGGCGGCCCACAGGCTCGGGCTGGCCGATGCCAGGGCCAGGCCCAGCAGGGCGCTACGAATGGCCAGGTGCAACCTGCGGTCCAGCAGGGGAGGACGGGCAACGGACATGGAGGGAGGATCCTTTATTGACGAGTTGAGGAGTGCTTTCTCCTCTAGCCAGCCGAGATCGAAAAAAGTATCAGCCCGGATCGATTATTTTTTTCGAAGGCGATTCAGCGCGGCGACAACAGCACCCAGTAGCCATTGAGATGGGTCTTGGCCACCACCGGGTAGGTCTGCACCAGCATGTTCAAAGTCCGACCCGTATCGCTCAGCGGGTAGGAGCCGGAGATGGGCAGGTCGGCAATGGCCGGGTCGCAGCGCACCAGGCCCCGGCGATAACGCGTCAGTTCGCTGAGAAAGTCCGCCAGGCGCATCTTGTCGGCCAGCAGCATGCCCTGGGTCCATGCCAGGGCAGCGCTGTCGATGGCTTGCAGGCCTTCAAAGGCGAGGGCGGAGAAGGCGCTGCGCTGCCCGGCCTGGACGATCAGAGGGGGCATTGCTCCGGCGCCGGCCAAGGCCACGCGGACTGCACCTTCGACCACCGCCAGCAGGGTTCGCGAAGGTTCTTCACGCACGCTGAAGCGCGTGCCCAGGGCCTGCATGCGACCTTGCGCAGTCGCCACCAGGAAAGGCCGCGGGTTGGAGCGGTTGTCGACCGCGGTGTCGACGAAAATCTCGCCACGGCGCAACAGCACCAGGCGTTGCTGGGCGTCGAAGCGCACATCCACCGCCGAGTCTGTATTGAGGGTCAGCCGGGTGCCGTCCACCAGGGTCAGGTGCCGTTGCTGGCCGACCTGCGAGCGGTAATCGGCGGTCCATTGTTGCCATTCGGCGAGCTGCCAGGCGCTCCAGCCCGCCGGCACCAGGGCCAGCAGCGCCGCCAGTTTGCCCAGCGCCGCCCTGCGGCCCGGGTTTTGCGGGCGGTCGAGGCAAGACATCGCCACCGTCGGCGGCAGCCCGCCGAACTTGCCCAGCAACTGTTCGGCACGCTCCCAGGCTCGCTGGCATTCGGCGCTGCTGGTGCGCCAACGTTCCCAGGCGGCGTGGTCCTGGGCCGAGACCTCGCCTTCGTGCAGACGCATCAGCCATTCGGCGGCTTCTTCAAGTACTTGCGGGTCGATGATCGACGCCTTGCTGGCCATGGGCATCAGTCCACCAGGCTCAGGCACTGCAAGAAGGCCTGTTTCATATAGCGTTTGACGGTGATCAGCGACACCCCGAGCTGACTGGCGATGTCGTCGTATTTCAAGCCGCCGATCTGCGACAGCAGAAACGCACGCTTGACCAGGCGCGGCAAGGCGTCGAGCAGGGCGTCGATTTCATGCAGGGTTTCCAGTACCAGCAAACGCTGTTCGGGTGACGGCACCTCGGGCTCCGGCAACTGCGCCAGGGCGCTGAGGTAGGCTCGTTCCAGTGCCTTGCGTTGATACCAGTTGACCAGGATCCCGCGCGCGACACAGCTCAGGTAGGCGCGTGGTTCCTCGATGATCTCCACCCGCGAGGCGAGGATCCGGGTGAAGGTGTCGTGCATCAGGTCGGCCGCATCCATGGCATTGCCCAGCTTCCTGTGCAGGCGCGTGTACAGCCAGTTGTGATGACCACTGTAAAGCGCCTCGACAGTGCGCCTGTGGGTCTGGAGGCCTGCGGGCAGGGAATCGCTCATGGACGGCTATTTTTGAGAGTGAGAAGTATTCCCAATGCTAATTTACAGCCCGCTGCGGGCGCAAGGAGGATCTGGGGGATCCTCCCAACGGAGCGGGCCTGACGCGGCGTCGACCAGCCGGCGGCCAGGCGGCAGATCAGCACAGGCTCAGTTCATGAACCGGGTGCTCAATCAATGGCCTTGATGAGCCGGATCCTGCTCGACCTGCATCACGCCTTTGAACAGCGCCAGTTGCTTGACCCGGGCCGGGGGCAGGGCGCTTTCGGCCTGGATCACTGCCTGGCTCATGTGGCCTGCAGCCTCAGGCGTCAAGCCGGCGCTGCGCAGGGTGGCAGGGTCGAGCAACGAGTCTCCGGCGCAGAGCACCACCCGCCAACCGCTGGCGCTTTTGCTGAGCAGTGCCCGGCCGCCGCGCTGGCCCTGGGTCCAGCCGGCGACGGCGTGCTCGCCTTCGACCGTCACCGGCCCGACATCCAGCGCCGCGTCGGGGCGTTCCCAGGTGTGGCGCATCAGGTGTTCGATGCTTTGCTGGTCGGCGGCGCTATCGGCCAGGACCGCAGTGGAGAGGCTGCCCAGCAGCAGTAACAAGGGGGCAAATTTCATGGGGTGTTTCCTCGAGTCGAGGCCACCGGCGACAGACCGGCAGCGAAGGGGATAGCGGTAGGTCAAAAGCCCAGTTTCAGTCCCAGTTGCGCCGACGTGCCGGGCATCGGGTAGCCGGTGCGGTAGGCGTAGTCACGGTCGAACAGGTTTTCCACGGCGACAAACACTTCGCCGACCTTGCCCAGGGCCGGCACTGCGTGCCCGACCCGCAGGTTGACCACGGTGAAGCTTGAAACCTGGGAGAAGTTGTTCGCCCCGGCCGTGCGTTCTTCGGCCAGTACATACATGCCGCGCTGGTACTGGGCATCGGTGCTGAAGCGCCAGGGGCCGGTTTCGTAAGTGGTCCCCAGCGACAGCGATTGCCGGGGGGCGTAGGGGAGGGTCTTCAGCGATGGCTGGAGCCAGGTGTAGCCGACAAAGCTGCTCCAGCTGTCGGTCCAGCGCTGTTGCCAGGTGGCTTCGGCGCCTTTGATCTGGTAGTCCCCGAGGTTGATGAATGAAGGCCGTGAAACCGCCGGCGGGAAGGCGAACAGGTAGCGGTCCTGGAGCTTGTCCTTGAACAGCGCCAGGTCCAGGGTCGTGCGATCGAAGGGGTTGAACTTGACCCCGAACTCCCGGTGATCCAGTTGCTCCGGCTTCAATTCGCGCCAGGTGTCGCCCAGGGCTGGAATCAGATTCGCCATCACCGGCGCCCCCAGGCCCGGGTAGTTGATGCCCCGCGACCGGTTCAGGCGAAACTCCAGCTGGCTGCTGGACAGCAGCAACCCGGCATGGGGCGCAGTCGCGCTTTCGAACACGTTGTGGTCGTAGGTGCGCACCCCGGCCGAGGGCGTCAGGGTCCAGTCATGACTCAGCTCGAAAGCCTGGCTCAGGGCCAGGTGCGGCGAGATCACGCGCAGGGTCGGCGCATCGAAGTCGGCGCGGGGCGCGGGGGCAACACGCTTGTAGGCCACGCTGCCCTTGCTCTCATCAATGTCCAGGCCCAGCGCCACTTCGCCGTTGCGCCAGGGGCGCAGGGTTTCCTCCCAGCGCAGCCCTTGCAGGGTGAAATCGCTGATGGTGTCGCCGTCGAGGCCTTGTTGCTCCAACGCACTGCCCCGTCCCTGGTTGTGGTAGAGCTTGACGCTGCCGTCGCCCCACTCGTAGCCATGGTCGAGGGACACCGACGCCAGGGTGCCACGGGTATTGAAGTGGCCGGTCTTGGTTTCGGACCGGCCTTTCTGTCCCGGGTCCGAGGCCTGGTTGTTGGCGTGCAGCAGCAACAGGCCGGCGCTCCAGTTGTCGTTCAAGCGGTAGCCGATCCGCGCCAGGCCATTGTTCATGCGGCCATCGCCATCCGCCCGATCCCCGTCGGAATGGGCCGCGCCCTGGGCCAGCAGATAATCCCAGTCGCCACTGCGGCCGATCAGCGATGCCTGCTCGGTGGCGGTGCGAGAACTGCCGCCGCTGAATTGCAGTTCGCCGTGCTGATTGTCCAAAGCGTCGGCGGTGCGTGGGGTCAGGTCGATGGCGGCAAAGGTGTTGCCGAACTTCTGCGGCTGCGGGCCCTTGTAGACGTTGATGCTCTGCATCGCATTGATCGGCAGCAGGTCCAGCAGCGGGTGGCCCCACACGCCCATGTAGAAAGGTACGCCGTCGATGTAAGTCTTGATCTCGCTGCCCGGCCGGCTCGCTCCCATGCCGCGGATATACACCGCGCCGCCTTCGGCACCGCCAAACGAACCCACCGGGTTGAAGCGTGAAACCGTGACCCCGGGCGTCCGCCGCAGGGCTGATGCCAGGTCCAGGGCGTTGAGGTCGCGGATCTGTTGCTGGCCGACCACGGTGGTCAGGCTGGCAAATGAATCGACGCTGTTCTGGTCGATCACCGAGGAACCGATGACCGGCGTTGCCGGCAGTTCCAGGCTCTGGTCTTGTGCCTTGGCCGCGACGCTGGCGCCCCATAGCGTCAGGGATAAACCGTAGCAAATTGCCTTGTTTGTCATGCCTTGCGTTCCTTGTCATGCACCCGGGCCGATGCCCATGCAGCCGCACCGGCCGGTGGTTTGATGCTTGATACTTTCCAGCTGCGGCGCACTCGGCGCCGCAGGCGAGGGTGTGATCAGGGTTGGAAAGGGTCAGCAGCGCGCGCACCGAGGCGGGCCCGAGGGCCGGCAAGTGGCGCTATCGGCGTGACGGCACCGGGTGCCCGGCAAGACGCACGGACACAGGCGAAGTCAGGCCGCGATGACCCTGATCGATCAGTGCAAGGGGGAGGCGCGAGGGTTGGCCGAGGGCCAGGAATAGCGGGGCGGGGCTTTACTGCGGGTTTCAACGGGACGGCGCTGGACTTTACGCGAGCGCATCAGCCAGGCCAGGCAGACAAAAAATACAATACCGAGGGTAATGGAACTGCACATCGGGCAGTTGAAGGTACTGGCCCAGTCGCTCTGGGCCTGTGTCGCCGGATCAGCGGCGAGGTCGCTGAGGCCGGAACCGGAGGTGGACACCGAACAGAACTGCCCCCCGAGGCCGTTGAGCGTGAGACCGCTCATCTGTCCGTGAGCAATGCCGCAGGCCAATAGATTGAACAAGACGCAGGCATACAGCATCCAGGCAATCAGCGAGCGGTCGGTGGGGGTTCGTTCCATGGCGCGAACTCTAGCACCGGACTTCGAGCAGAGAAAGTGTCCGTCTCCCTGGTCCAGGAGGCCCGATACCTGGCGATAGCGCTCCTCTGACTACTCATTCGCGCTCTATTGATATGCAATAAAGGTATTTAAATTAAGTTTCTTATACCTCTAAAGTTCTCCTATTCAGTCAGCCGCCGCTTACGGAGTCGGAGTTCTCATGCCAGCAGCCTCCCTCGTTTCAACCTCTGCCATTGCCGCCCAATCGTTTGAAGTACGCCCGTTCTCCGGACGAGTCGGCGCCGAGATCCTGGGGCTGGACCTGTCCTTGCCGCTCAACGAGCTCGACTTTGCCCGCGTGCACCAGGCCCACCTGGACCATCACGTGGTGGTGTTTCGCGATCAACGCATCACGCCGCAGCAGCAAATCGATTTCAGCCGCCGTTTCGGGGTGTTGCAGATTCATGTGCTCAAGCAGTTCCTGCTGCACAACCACCCGGAAATCCTGATCGTTTCCAACATCGTTGAAGACGGCCAGCCGATCGGCCTGGGGGACGCCGGCAAGTACTGGCATTCGGACCTTTCCTATAAGGAACTGCCGAGCCTGGGCTCGATGCTGCATGCCCAGGAATTGCCCAGCGAAGGCGGCGATACGCTGTTCGCCGATATGCACCTGGCCTGGGACACCTTGCCGCAACACCTGCGCGAGGCGGTCGAGGGCCGCTCAGCGGTGCACAGTTACACCGCGCGCTACAGCGAGGGGCATAACGCCGCGAGTTGGCGTCCCACGCTGACCGCCGAGCAACTGGCCCAGGTGGTGGAAGTCAGCCATCCGATCGTGCGCGTGCATCCGGAAACCGGACGCAAGGCGCTGTTTGTCAGTGAGGGGTTTACCACCCATATCGTCGGGTTGCCGGCCGATGAGAGCCGCCAGTTGCTGACCGAACTCTATGCCCACAGCGTGCGGGCCGAGCATGTCTACCGGCATCAGTGGCAGGCCCATGACCTGGTGTTCTGGGACAACCGCTCGCTGATCCACCTGGCTGCCGGATGCCCGGCACATCTACGCCGCAAACTGTTTCGCACCACCATCCAGGGTGATGCGCCGTTCTGACCTGGGAGCTTTTCCATGAACGCTGTTCTGCAAGGCCACACGGCCAGCAAAAGCCCGGTCACCCGGCACCTTGATCCAGCGGCAGTCGAGCCGCTGCTGCAGGTGCAAAATGTCAGCCTCGAATACCGCACCGCCAAGCGCGTGGTGCGCGCCACCCACCAAGTCAGTTTTGAAATCGATCCGGGCGACCGTTTCGTGCTGCTCGGTCCCTCAGGATGTGGCAAGTCGACGCTGCTCAAGGCCGTGGCCGGGTTTATCACCCCCAGCGAAGGGCAGATTCGCCTGGCCGGCACCGAAGTGACCCAACCCGGGCCGGATCGGATTGTGGTGTTCCAGGAGTTCGACCAACTGCCACCGTGGAAGACCGTGATCCAAAACGTGATGTTTCCGTTATTGGCGTCTCGCACCCTGAAGCGCAAGGAGGCCAGGGAACGGGCCCATTACTACCTGGCCAAAGTCGGCCTCAGCGCATTCGCCGATGCTTACCCGCACACCCTGTCCGGTGGCATGAAAGCCCGGGTCGCCATCGCCCGTGCCCTGGCCATGCAGCCCAAGATCCTGTTGATGGATGAGCCCTTTGCCGCCCTCGATGCCCTGACCCGACGCAAGATGCAGGAGGAACTGCTGCAACTGTGGGACGAGGTGCAATTCACTTTGATGTTCGTCACTCACTCGATAGAAGAGGCGCTGGTGGTGGGGAACCGGATTCTCCTGCTGTCACCGCACCCCGGACGGGTACGGGCCGAGATCAACAGCCACGAATATGACCTGCAGAGCCTGGGTGGCGTGGGTTTCCAGAACACCGCGCAGCGTATTCACCGGTTGTTGTTCAACGAGGAGGAGGGCAGTGCACCTGTGTCCGAGCTGAACTTCCAGGACCTGCGCATTGCGTACTGAAGCCTGGCCCTGCGCGGCGTAACGCGCTACCGATCTCAAGAGAATCCCAGCATGAGCCTTACCCGTCCTGTGCGTGAAGAATACGAAGTCGCGCTGGAGCCATTTACCCAGCACGACCTGACCCGCGATATCCCCTGGCCACTGCGTATCTGGCAACTGGGCTGGGTGCGCAAGAGCCTGATCCTGATTGTCCTGGCGGTGCTCTGGGAAGTGGCTGCTCGAGTGCAGGACAACGACCTGTTGCTGCCCAGCTTCCTGCAGACCGCCGCCGCCTTCTACGACGGCATGCTCAGCGGCGAGTTGCCGGGCAAGGTCTGGATCTCCCTGACCGTGCTGCTCCAGGGATACGTGATCGGCATCGTGCTCGCGTTTGCGCTGACCACCCTTGCGGTTTCGACCCAGCTGGGACGCGACCTGCTGGACACCCTGACCGCGATGTTCAACCCGCTGCCGGCCATTGCCTTGCTGCCGCTGTCACTGCTGTGGTTTGGCCTGGGGCAGAACAGCTTGATTTTTGTCCTGGTGCACTCAGTGCTGTGGCCGCAGGCGCTCAATACCTATGCCGGCTTTCGCGGGGTGTCGGAAACCCAGCGCATGGCCGGGCGCAATTACGGGCTCAAGGGCCTGCGCCTGGTCTGGTACATCCTGATTCCGGCAGCGCTGCCGTCGATTCTTTCCGGCCTGAAAATCGGCTGGGCCTTCGCCTGGCGCACCCTGATCGCCGCCGAGCTGGTGTTTGGCGCATCGTCGGGCAAGGGCGGGCTGGGTTGGTACATCTTCCAGAACCGGAACGAGCTGTACACCGACAAGGTGTTCGCCGGGTTGGCAGCGGTGATTCTGATCGGGCTGCTGGTGGAGAACCTGCTGTTCGCCAATGTCGAGCGCCTGACTGTAAAGCGTTGGGGCATGCAGCGCTGACAGCGCCAACCCCGCCCATTGTTCAATCACCACGAGGTTAATCATGGCCATCACGTACAAACGCAACACCCTGACATTGTTGGCCGCCACCCTGGGGGCCTTGCTCAGCACCGGTGCCCAGGCCGAGGGCAAGATCAGCATCGCCCAGCAGTTCGGTATCGGTTACCTGATCCTGGATGTGGTGCGCGACCAGCAACTGATCGAGAAACATGGCAAGGAGCAGGGCCTGGAGATCAAGGTCGACTGGAACAGCATCTCCGGCGCCACTGCAATGAACGAAGCCTTACTGGCCGGGGCGCTAGACGTGGTATCGGCCGGCGTACCGCCGATGCTGACCCTCTGGGACCGCACCCGGGGCAAACAGAACGTCAAGGCAATCGCCTCGTTGGGCTCGATGCCCAACTACCTGCTGACCAACAATCCCGAGGTCAAAAGCCTCAAGGACTTCAGCGACAAGGACCGTATCGCGGTGCCGGCGGCGGGTGTGGGCTTCCAGTCGCGCACGCTGCAGATCGAAACCGCCAAGCAGTTCGGTAACGACAATTTCAAGAAGTTCGACAACATCTCCGTCAGCCTGGCCCATCCCGATGCCACGGCGGCCTTGATTGCCGGCGGTTCGGAAATCAATTCGCACTTCTCCAGTCCGCCGTTTCAATACCAGGAACTGGAGAAACCGGGCGTGCACAAAGTGCTCAGTTCCTACGACGTACTAGGGGGCCCAGGGACATTCAACGTGCTGTACACCACGGAAAAATTCCACGACCAGAACCCGAAAACCTATAAGGCCTTTTATGCCGCCCTGGCCGAAGCCGAGCAGATCATCAAGGCCGACAAACCGGCGGCGGCCAAGACTTACATCCGTGTCGAGCAATCCAAGCTGCCCCTGGCGCTGGTCGAGAAGATCGTCGCCGACCCGGAAATCGATTTCACCGTGGTGCCGCAGCGCACCTTTATCTACGCCGAAAAACTGCAGGAGCTCGGCGTGCTGAAAAACAAGGCGCAAAGCTGGAAGGACTACTTCTTCGAAGAGGCCCACGGCGGTGCTGGGAGCTGAGGGAGAAGGAAGAGGGCGGAACAATTCGCAGGCGGGAGGGCCGTATTGAAAGGCTCGTATATTTAAGTATTTTTATAACTAAACTAAATGGTTATTTAGTTTAGTTATAATTTTTATGGTTGTAGAGCGGAAGAACAGGGCGTCTAGCGGGCTGTTTGCCCATCTTGTTGGCCAGTTTTATCGAAAATCACCGACTTGTTGACGAAGTAACCCACGACCAACCAGTGCTTGTCATCGTCACGGAACAACACTTTCTCTGTGACGGTGCTCGCTGCAAACGTCGAATTGAACTCGATGACCGCGTAATTTCCAGCAGGTGCGTCAGGCATCTGATCGGTAAAGCCTATCCCGGCAGGCGTTCGCTCCTTGAACGATCCAAGCCCCAGACGCAGCGCCTTGAGTGAGCCGGTCCATACCATCTCATGGGTTGTTGCCTTGAGCGCTGGGCTGACTGTCGACCAGGTCTCGGAAGTTTTACCGTTGTCGAGCAACTGCAGAAACTCCACCGCAGCTTCATACACCTGGCGCTGTTGTTGCTCAGTACCAGCGTCAGATGCAATGACCTTGGGCGTAGGTTTGTTGAGGCTGACATCACAGCCGCTGAGCAGCACCAAACTAAAAAGCGCAGCAATGAATGGCTTCATGCAAAACCCTCAGGGCGGGTGTGGTGGTCATGGAATGCATTGTAAAAAATAAAATAGAATCTTTTCAAAAGTCTTCGCCCGCGCACTTTTTATTTAACTTTAAACTGCGTATAAGAGTTTCTATTTTTTCACGCACCACTTCCTCAGTCGAACATACGTCATCACCATGAACATTATGCAAAAGCCCTGGAGCAGCAAGTATCGCCTTTGCAAGTTTACGCTCACAACTTTCCCGAAGTTTTTTTGACTCGACTCTCTTCAAGTCTCCGATTGCAGCCTGTCCCTTTTCAAGAATATAGCAATTAAAACCCTCTGACAGGCCTGCATCTAACTTATAACTCACTAGTGATACTAATGCCTCCCGAGAAACCAGAGAACGTTTCTCCGCTAATAAGGCCAGTCCTAAATCACCTCGATCATCGCCGCAAGATAATATGTTTCTTGAACACTCCGCACGCGCTTGCTTGCTAGCCCCAGCAACGATTGACCAGAAAACTGCCTGGTCGGCCATCTGAATCTCTCGACCCTCTTTACCAATATCATCAGCTAGTGCGCCAAATGAAATAATCGTAAAGCATAAAGCCTGCAGCAGTTTGTAGTTAAGCATCTTTAGTTCGCAACCAAAGCAGTATTGTTTGGCTCAGCGCTTAGCCGTTAACTGAGCATATTAATGCCTCGAGCGAAACCAGTTGGTTTCGTAGGTGTAGCGTAGACCGTTTCTGTGTTATTGCACGTCGTAATAGAGAGGCAGATGGAATTTCACTTCCACGAGCGAAGAGCTTCATACGGCGATACTCGTAGAGGACTCAAGAGGGCGCCGCTAGTAGCGTCGAGTGCTCGGTTTAAGGACTGCATACTCACTCGCTGCGCGTAACACGTAGGACTTCCTCAACGTTGGTGATATCGGTCAGCGCCTGTCGTAGTCCGTCTTCGTAGAGTGTGCGTAACCCAGATTTGTTGTCGCGGGATCTATTGTTAGATGCAAAGCGCCGGTTTTTCCACGGGCCAGAAAGCACTGTAGAAGAAAAGCACCGGCTCAGAGTCGGTATTATCTGCTGGCTAAAATTTTGAGAAGATTGATGAAGTTAAATGATGTCTACTCCAAAGCCTTCCTGCCAAAATATTTTGTCCAGCTCATAGGCGTCAACGCTAAACCCCTATGGTGAGTCTTTGAAGCCAGGCGCTAATTGGAACCGTCTTGGTCGCGAGATTGCCTTGAGTGTCATAGGTGCTGAAGGTGAACCAAAAGTCCGCTCCACAACGGCAGGCTATCAGCTCAAGCAAAGGTTTGAATCTGACCACGCAGAGCCTCCAGCTCCGGGCATGATGGTTCGCATAATGTATATTATGTTAAATCATGTATTCTGGATGATGACTGTCCATTGGTTCTTTCAGTTTCCCTCCCATCCACTTTCCTCCCGTCCTACTCTCCAGCAATCAACGCTCGATTCGTTTGGTCACGTAACACGCACCCCGGATCATAGGACTTTATAAATCTCGGAAATCACCTGCATCGTTGCGGTTTCGATCGTTCCTTCGTTCCGGCATAAGACCCAGCCGTGATCTGCAATCGCTTGCTCGAATGCCTGGGTGCAGGCGACATGTTCTTCCAGTCTATGGATCACTGTGCTGTTCAGCCCGCGCTGACGTGCTGCTGCTCTGGCCCATGAAATATCAGGCGCGGTCACAACTCCGATATGCAGGTCAGGCACTCGGACGTTTCGATCAATGTTCAACTGTAGAATTTCTGCAAACGGGACTAGCCGGCGAAACGCAGCGTCAGACGGATACCAGCGATCAATCAAGATGATGCTGTCGGGTGGCTGTTTAGTCAGTACGTGCTGGGAAATCCAGGTGCGGCTATCCGCCAGGCGCTCGCAAACCTCCAGCTCCAATTCCCGGGTGGGATTTCTGACGAGCTTATTAACGAGGCTCATCGTTTCCCCTCTATAAGGGTCGCTTTTTTTCTCGCAAAGCCGGATCACCTTTTTGTTGTCTGCCCTCAGTACTTTCGTAACGGCCTCCAACAGTGTGGTTTTGCCGGTTCCCTTGGGGCCATCCAGAGAAATAAACAGCGAGCGACTCATGCTTCACACAACGCTTGATTCAATGGACTGCTCCGTCTGCGCTTTTGGGGAGAATTTCAATACTCTCAGGGTCGTCTGGATTCGGTACTTCGAAATACCAGCCGTTGCATCGGTCATGGGGTTGCCAGAGTCTCATTAATCCTCGATGCACTCATTTGATTTATTTCGCTAGCCGCTGCCCAGCCGGTCACGCCCCCTACCCTACGGCTGAACGCTTACTGCCGCCAATTTTCGCCAAGCCCCTAATGCATCATGTTGTATAGTCATTGGCCAACAGCTCCATCTCACTCGGTGATCCATGTCTTACCCCCTCGACGCCATCACTCACACCTACCTGGGCAGCAACGTCTATTCCCAGCTGCGCAACGCACTGATTACGGGCGGGCTGAAACCGGACGATCGATTGCGCATACGGGAGCTGGCCAGTCAGCTGGGGACGAGTGTCACGCCCGTTCGCGACGCCATTTTGCAACTGGCAAAAGAGAAAGCGCTGGTACTCAAAACCCCCAAGGACATCCGGGTTCCGGTGCTCGACAGTGGCGCTTATCTTGAAATCCGCACGCTGCGGCTGAATCTCGAAGGCTTGGGCGCCGAAACAGCCGCACGGCTTGCAACTTCCAGTGACCTGGCGCGCATCGACGCCAACATCCAGCGCAACCTTGAGGCCATCAATAACCATGACCTTCCCGAGGCGCTGCGCCTTAACAGTGAGTTTCACTTCCTGATCGCTGAGGCAGCCCGCATGCCTCTGCTGCGCAGTTACCTGGATAGCCTGTGGATGCGGGCCGGCCCATTGATCGCTCAGGCGTACGCGCATTTTTCCCTGACCATGGCCATCGAGCACCATGTCGAGATACTCAATGCCCTGCGCAATCAGGACGCTGCAGCAGCCAAGCACGCGATCCAGACCGACATCCTCGACGGCAATCAAAAAATGTTGGAATTCATAGCGGTCAGTCAGGAAGCGGTCTCCTAGAGGCGGTTTTCCCGCGAACGGCTATTGACAGCCACTGCACCTGAAAAGATGATGCATCAAACATCAATTGAGTCAGGTGCGTCCATGAGCGAGAAAAAAAAGCTTCTTTTGACCGGTGCCAGTCGCGGTATTGGCCATGCGACGGTCAAGCACTTCAACGCCGCCGGCTGGGAAGTGTTCACCGCCTCCCGCCAGGACTGGGTTGCCGAATGCCCGTGGGCGGAAGGTTTGCTCAACCATATCCATCTGGATCTGGAGGATATCGATAGCGTCAGCGCCAGCTTGGCGATCATCAAGGACAAGCTGGGCGGACGCCTGGATGCCTTGGTGGATAACGCCGGTGTATCGCCAAAAGGCCCGGAAGGCGGTCGACTCGGCGTGCTGGAAACCGATTACGCCACATGGCTCAAGGTGTTCAACGTCAACCTGTTCTCCACCGCGCTTCTGGCTCGCGGTTTGTTCGATGAGCTGAAGGCAGCACAGGGCAGCATTATCAATGTCACCTCCATCGCCGGTTCCAAGGTGCACCCGTTCGCCGGCGTGGCCTACGCCACGTCCAAGGCCGCCCTCTCGGCGCTGACCCGCGAAATGGCCTTCGACTTCGGCCCACACGGAGTGCGGGTCAATGCCATTGCTCCTGGCGAAATCGATACCGCGATCCTGTCTCCGGGCACCGCGGATATCGTCCAGCGGCTGGTGCCGATGAATCGTTTGGGCAAGCCCGAGGAAGTGGCTTCGCTGATTTATTTTCTCTGCACCAGCGGCGCTTCCTACGTGAACGGCGCGGAAATTCACGTCAATGGTGGCCAGCATGTCTGAAGCGGTCATGGACAAGGCCCTGTGCAACGACCTGATGACCACACAAGCACCGGCGGTAGAGGCTGCCGAGGCGCTGGATATCGCCAATCGGGTGTACGGCCTCAAAGGCAGGCTGAAACTGCTGAACGGTGAGCGCGATACCAACTTTCTCATTGATACCCCGCGCGGTGCCTTTGTCCTGAAGTTCATCAATCCCGCCGAAGACCCCAACGTCATCAGCTTTCAGACCCAGGCGTTGCTGCACATCGAGCAGCACGGTGCCCATCTGCCAGTCCCACGCGTTCTATCCTCGCGCCACGGTGAGGTTGAACCGACGGTGCGGGTCAATGACCAGCAACTGACACTGCGCACTGTCAGTTACCTGGACGGGATCTCGCAGAATCTTGGCAAACCCAGCGCCGCGCTGATGCATGAGCTCGGCACGTCCCTGGCCGAGGTCAACCTGGCCCTCAGGGACTTCCATCACCCCGCCGCCCACCGCGACCTGCTCTGGGATGTCGGGCACGCCGAACGCGTCAGGCCGTATCTGGACTACCTGGCCAGCGATCAATTGCCGTTGGTTTCCCGCTTGCTCAATCGCTACGAAACCCATGCAAAGCCGTGCCTGGCGAAGCTGCGGGCGCAGGTGATCCATAACGACCTGAATCCGCACAACGTCATGCTCGACTGCGAAACCGGCACCCGGGTCTCCGCCATCATTGACTTCGGAGATGCGCTCCACGCACCGCTGATCAACGAGCTGGGAACAGCACTGTCCTACCAGTTCGACGCCGACGCCGCGGATCCGCTTTGGCAGATCAAGGCCTTTGCTGCCGCCTACCATGCGCGGATCCCATTGCAGCGAGAGGAACTGGAGGTTCTGGGCGCACTGATCGCCATGCGCATGGCCATGGCCATCACCATCGCCCAGTGGCGCGCCAGCCTTTATCCAGAAAATCGCGTCTATGTCCTGCGCAACCTGCGCTCAACCTGGCGCAACCTGCAATGCCTGAGCGCAATGCCTGAAGGGCTGCTGACCCAAAGCCTGATCAACGCCTGCACACCGGAGGCTTCATGAGTTCGTCCAACGCTGCTGAGCTGCTTGCCCGTCGTCAACGCGCGCTGGGGGCCAGTTATCGATTGTTCTACGAGGAACCTTTTGCCCCGGTGCGAGGTGAAGGTATGTGGCTGTACGACAAGGACAACACCGCCTTCCTCGATGCCTACAACAATGTGGCCTCTATCGGACACTGCCACCCTGCCGTGGTCGCGGCGATCGCCGAGCAAAGTGCCCAACTCAATACCCACACCCGCTATTTGCATCCGTCGATTGTGGATTACGCCGAAGACCTGCTCAGCGAGTTCCCCCCGCAGCTCGACAACATGACCCTGACCTGTACCGGCAGCGAGGCTAACGATCTGGCGCTGCGCATCGCGCGTTGTCACAGCGGTGGGACGGGCATCATCGTGACTCGCTGGGCCTACCATGGGGTGACCAGTGCCCTGGCTGAAGTCTCGCCCTCGCTGGCCACCGGCCTGCCAACCGCCAGCCATGTGCGCCTGGTTGATGCTCCGGACTCCTATCGCCGGACTGCCGATTTCGTCGGCAGCGTGCAAGCGGCTGTGCAGGATATGCAGGCTCAAGGCATCAAGCCTGCAGCGCTGCTGGTGGACAGCATTTTCTCCAGTGATGGGGTGTTCAGCCCGGCCAACGGCGAACTGGCGGCTGCGGCCCAATGCGTGCGTAGCGCCGGCGGGCTGTATATCGCCGATGAAGTCCAGCCCGGCTTTGGTCGTACAGGCGGTCAGCGCTGGGGGTTTGCCCGCGATGGGGTGATTCCGGATCTGGTCACCCTGGGCAAGCCCATGGGCAACGGCCATCCGGTTGCCGCGGTGGTTGGGCGCTCTGCGCTTTTCGATCAATTCGGCCGCCAGCAGCGTTACTTCAATACCTACGGCGGCAACCCGGTGTCCTGCAAGGCTGCGCATGCAGTCCTGCGGGTGTTGCGCGAAGAAGACTTGCAAGCGAACGCCCGGAACGTTGGCGATTACCTCAAGGCCGGGCTGCGCCAACTGGCCGAGCGCCATGAAGTCATTGGCGATATCCGCGGCGAGGGGCTGTTTATCGGCGTCGAACTGGTGACCGACCGTGCAACCCAGGCACCGGCGACGACTGCCGCCGCGGCCGTGGTCAATGGCATGCGCCGCCGTCAGGTGTTGATCAGCTCGACGGGGGCAAAGGCCAATACCCTCAAGATTCGCCCGCCCCTGGTGTTTGCCCGCGAGCACGCGGACCTGCTGCTAGAACGCCTGGATGAAACCCTGATCGAGCTGCGCTGAACGCCGTCTACCGCCGAGACAGACCTGGCCTGCCCCGGCACCCGCGCTCCTGGGCCGGGGCAATAAACCGGCAATTCCAATGTTCAGGCACCCCGATGGTGCGCAGACCGGCCCCGTCCCCCATAAAACCCTTGAAATCAGGCCGGCTGGATCGGGTGGCACAGAATCTGCTTTATTAAAAAACATGATGCATCATGTTTTAACCATGAAACACAATGGGAGGGTTTGAGATGACAGGTAACAGTACAAGCGCCTTCGTCCGCTTCAAAGGGGTGGAGAAAAGTTACGACGGTCTCAAGACCGTGGTTAAGCGATTAGACCTGGACGTTGCTCAGGGCGAGTTCCTCACCCTCCTCGGTCCTTCCGGCTCGGGAAAGACCACCAGCCTCATGATGCTGGCCGGTTTCGAAACGCCGACTCAAGGCCAGATCTTTCTCGAAGGACAGGCCATTGAAAGTGTCCCAGCTCATCGGCGCGGCATAGGGATGGTGTTCCAGAACTACGCCTTGTTCCCGCACATGAGCGTGGCCGAAAACATGGCGTTTCCCCTGCAGGTGCGCGGCATCAAGCGCCACGAGATAGAGACCCGGGTCAAGAAAGCCCTGGAAATGGTACGCCTGGGAGAACTCGCCAATCGTTACCCCGCGCAACTGTCAGGCGGTCAACAGCAGCGGATCGCCCTCGCCCGAGCGCTGATCTTCGAACCCAAGCTGGTGTTGATGGACGAGCCACTGGGCGCGCTGGATAAACAATTGCGTGAACAGATGCAGCTGGAAATTCGCCGCTTGCACCGCGAGCTCGGGTTGACGGTGGTATTCGTCACCCATGACCAGGCCGAAGCCCTGACCCTGTCCGACCGCATTGCGATTTTCAACGACGGCGTCATCCAGCAAGTCGACACCCCGCAAGCGCTCTACGAACGTCCGGCCAACTCCTTCGTGGCCACTTTCATGGGCGATACCAATGTCCTGCCGGGCGTTTTGGCTGCGTTCAACGCCGACCGATGCCAGGTGCAACTTGAACAGGGTGAACAGCTTTACGCACGTACGACACCGGGCCTGGCCACGGGCAGCCGTGCTTCGCTGTCCATTCGCTCCGAACGAGTGACCTTGGATGGCGACGCCCGTTATGACAGCCGCCTCGCCGGGTGTATCGAGGAATGTATCTATCTGGGGGACCACGTGCGCATCCGCCTGAACGTCGCGGGTAATAGCGACTTCAACGTCAAGGTGCCCATCGCCCAGATGCAATCCCACTGGCGTGAAGGTCACAGCCTTCCCGTCTGTTGGCATAGCGCCGACGCCTCGGCGCTCGATGCAATGCCTGCTTGACCCCCTCCTCCCTTTTTGTTGATGACATCAGGATATTTGCCATGCTCAAGCGTTTTGCTGCACTGACTGTTCTGGCTGCTTTCGGTTGCCAGGTAAATGCTCAACCATTGACCGTTGTGTCCTTCGGCGGCCTGAACAAGGACGCCCAGGACAAGGCGTTCTACCAACCCTTCAGCGCTGCGGGCAAAGGGGCGGTCCAAGCCGGGGAATACAACGGTGAAATGGCCAAGATCCGGGCCATGGTGGAAACCGGACAAGTGAGTTGGGATGTGGTGGAGGTCGAAAGCCCGGACTTGATCCGCGGCTGCGCCGAGGGCCTGTTCGAACCTCTGGACTGGAGCAAACTGGGCGACGCCAGTAAATTCGTCAGCGGCGCCGTCAGCGAATGCGGTGCCGGGATTTTCCTCTGGTCGACCAACCTGACGTACAACAGCGCCAAGCTCAAGACAGCCCCCAAAGGCTGGGAAGCGTTCTGGGACACCAAGACCTACCCCGGCAAGCGCGGCCTGCGAAAAAGCGCCAAATTCACCCTGGAAATCGCCCTTCTGGCTGACGGGGTAAAACCTGCCGAGTTGTATCAGGTACTGGGCACACCGGAAGGCGTCGACCGGGCCTTCAAGAAACTCGACCTGATCAAGTCCGATATCCAATGGTGGGAAGCCGGGGCTCAACCCCTGCAGTGGCTGGTCTCGGGCGATGTGGTGATGACGTCTGCCTACAACGGCCGTGTGTCCGCCGCCCAGGGTGAAGGCCACGACTTCAAGATGGTCTGGAACCACAGCCTGTATGACATCGACAGCTGGGCCATCGTCAAAGGCTCACCGAACAAGGTGCTGGGGGAGCAGTTCATTGCCTTTGCCAACGAAGCACAGCACCAGAAGGTGTTCGCGCAGAACATCCCCTACGGCCCGACCAACAAGGACACCCTGGCGCTGATCGACGCCAAGACCCGCGAGCAACTGCCGACGGCGCCAGCCAACCTGGAAAACGCCCTGCCCGTGAACACCAACTTCTGGATCGATCACGGTGAGGAACTGGAACAGCGTTTCAATGCCTGGGCCGCTCGCTGATCAACTGCCCCACAGCTGCCCGAATGGTGCCGGCGCTCGTCGCCAGCGCATCCGGGCAATGTTGACGATAGGAGAACTCCCATGTCCGAAGCGCTAGCCCTTCAATCGGCGCCGTCAGTGGTTCAGACGCAACGCTTGCAGAGGCAACTACAGGCTGCCAAACGTGCTTACACACGCCGCTCGATGCTGCTCATCCTGCCCTTGCTGGCATTGCTGGTGGTCGGCTTTTTAACCCCGATAGGGTCACTGCTGACCAAGAGCGTGGAAAACCCGGAAGTCGCCAACGCCCTGCCAAAGACCCTGGTTTTATTGAAGGGTTGGGATGGCAAGGCATTGCCGGGTGAATCCGTGTTCCGCGCCCTGGGTGAGGATTTACGCAGTGCGCGCAGCAATGGGCAGCTGTTTGCGCTCAACCGCCGACTGGGTTACGAAAGCGCCGGCTTGCGCAGCCTGTCGACGGCTGTTCTCGGGCGTATGCCGGTCGACGGCGCCAATGTCCGTGACAGCCTGATAAAAGGCGTGCCGGCACTGGGCGACATCAAGACTTGGTCAACCCTCAGGCAGCTCGGCCAACCCTACACCAGCTTCTACTGGTTGGCGGCCTTCGACCTGAAACTGGACGCCGGCCAGATCCAGGCCGTGGCCCCCGACAAAGCACTGTACCTGGACGTACTCAAGCGCTCGCTGACGATCGCCGGACTGGTCACAGTGCTCTGTGTGCTGCTGGGTTATCCGCTGGCCTACTGGCTCTCGCGACAACCCGCGCGACGGGCCAATCTACTGTTGATACTGGTGCTGCTGCCGTTCTGGACCTCGCTGATCGTGCGCACGGCAAGCTGGATCGTCCTGCTGCAATCGGGCGGTTTGATCAACAACACGCTGATTGACCTGGGCATTCTCGAGAAACCGCTGCAACTGGTATTCAACCGCGCGGGCGTGCTGGTTTCCATGACGCATATTTTGCTGCCGTTTCTGATCCTGCCGCTGTATGCGGTCATGAAAGGTATCGACTCACGCTATGAGCGCGCAGCGATTTCCCTGGGTGCCCACCCCTTTACCGCGTTTCGAAGGGTCTACCTGCCGCAGACCTATACCGGGGTAACGGCCGGAGCGTTGCTGGTGTTCATCATGGCCATCGGTTACTACATCACCCCCGCACTCCTGGGTGGCCCGGGGGACCAGATGCTGAGTTACTTCGTGGCGTATTACACCAACACCACCATCAATTGGGGCATGGCCACAGCGCTGGGCAGCCAACTGCTGATCATCGTGCTGTTGCTGTATTGGGTTTACGCGCGGATCTCGCGCCCTGCCAACCGAGCTGCATAAGGAGGCTGCAATGAAGCATGTCGAACCGCTTGAGATCCGTGTGCTGCGCCCGTTTTTGAGCCTCTACAGCCTTGCTCTGTTGATGTTCCTGATCATTCCGATCCTGGTCATCGTCCCGCTGTCATTCAACGAGGGCTCTTTTCTGAGTTACCCGTTGAGTGGCCTGTCGTTGCGTTGGTATCGCGAGTTTTTCAACTCCAGCGACTGGATGCCGGCCCTGCTCAACACCTACCCAGGCCTGGTCATCGCCCATGCGGTGCTGGGCGTGCCCTTCGTGGTGATCACCGTCAACGCGACACTTCAAGGTTACGACCGCAATTTCACACGGGCTGCCGCCAGCCTCGGCGCAACACCCTGGTATGGCTTCAAGCGCGTGACCCTGCCACTGATTGCACCGGGCGTCTTGAGCGGCGCGCTGTTCGCCTTCGCCACTTCATTCGACGAAGTCGTCGTGACGCTGTTTCTCGCCAGCCCTACGCAACGCACTTTGCCGATGCAAATGTTTGCGGGGATCAAGGAGAACCTCAATCCCACCATCGCCGCCGCAGCCACCATGATGGTACTCGGCGCGTTACTGCTACTGCTGGCCATGGAGGCCCTGCGCCGCCGGAACGAACGGATTCGCGGCACCTTGTGAGGGCTATCGCCGAGAACGTGCCAGGCACGGGTCAATCAACGCGCAAGCGCAATAACGACTCAAGAACCCGGGTTAGTGAGCTGGATGTACACCGCCCAGGAGCCGAGCATCATCCAGAATGGGGCGAAGATCCACGGCGTGCGAACCGAGAACAGCAAGGACTTGCGATAGCCCTTATGGCTGGACTCGCTCTCGCAGAACAAGGGCGACTCGTCATACGCCAGCCCCATCAACGGCTCGCTGCGCAGCAGTTCGCTTTGTTTGAAGTGCCAATGGTCGATGATCTCGTAGGCGGCCTTGATCCCCGGCCAAGCATTGAGGGAGCTGAGTACCCCCAGCAATGC
Source organism: Pseudomonas sp. QD4 (assembly GCF_049199125.1). Taxonomy (NCBI): domain Bacteria; kingdom Pseudomonadati; phylum Pseudomonadota; class Gammaproteobacteria; order Pseudomonadales; family Pseudomonadaceae; genus Pseudomonas; species Pseudomonas sp. QD4. The sequence continues at coordinate 649,477 of NZ_JBLZOM010000001.1, read as the reverse complement.
CAGGAAAGGTGGCACCGCCAGGGTGAACAATTTGCCCCATTCCGGATTGAGGTTGGCCATGCAGGATGCAAAGGCAATCACCAGAAATGACTGCGCCGATAAATAGGCATCGGTGCGGTTGGCCAGGATGCTGGTTTCGTACTGGATCTCCCGACGATAGAAATCCAGGCGTTCCTTGGGCGAACCGAACATTTTGGCGTTGTGCTCGGTGAGCTCGGTTTCTTCCATGTGGGACGTCAGTATTCTGGGCAAAGCAATTCACCTTGTCTGTCGCTGGGCACAATCCTCAGCGTTGTTGATGCTCAGGTTCGGACAGGGTCCGAGCACTGCCCTTTGGTCCGGCCACCAGCCATGCCAGCAGCCCGAGCAAGGGCACAAAGACAATGACCACCACCCACACGCCCTTGCTGTCCCAGGGTTTGGTACTGCGCAGCACACTCCTGATCGCCCACAGTTCCACCAGCAACAGGATTACTGCCAGGGCGATCCAGACATAGTGTTGTATTTGCATGATTTACCTCCCGATTCATAAAGGCTTAGGTCGGGGTGGCCAGCGAGGGTTCATTAAATTTATCGCGCCCCAGAGCCATCGGCGTGCGGTCAACCGATTCTGCGACGCCCCGGCTAGAGCACAGCGCGGGGCCGAATTGGCGTGCAGTCGGCGCCAGAGCAAATCCGGTTGAACCTGACTTGCCTTGCGTCCTCGAATAGCTGTGCAGGTCTGCACGCGATCACCGACCGAGTGCCGGGAACGAGAGATACCTATGAGTTTCATTGTCTGGATGGCAGTGCTGGGCGCAGTCTTGCTGTTGCTCGCGCTGACCTCCTCCTATCTGCGTTGGATGCCGGTCACGACTTCAGCGGTGTGCCTGGTACTGGGGGTTGCCATCGGCCCTGCGGGTCTGGGGCTGTTGCAACTCGACCTGAAACACGCAGCGCCATGGATGGAGCACCTGAGTGAAGTGGCGGTGCTGTTTTCCCTGTTCGTCTGCGGCTTGAAGCTGCGCCTGCCTCTTGGCCACAAAATCTGGCGCGTGGCCTATGGCCTGGCCGGACCGGTGATGTTGCTGAGCATTATCGGCGTGACCCTGGTCCTGCATTACCTGCTTCAAATGTCGTGGGGTGCATCGCTACTGATTGGCGCGGTGCTGGCGCCCACCGACCCGGTGCTGGCGTCGATGGTGCAGGTCAATAACGCCCAGGACTACGATCCGGTGCGATTTGGCCTCTCCGGCGAAGCGGGGCTCAACGACGGCGTGGCCTTTGCATTTGTCATCCTCGGGCTGGTGCTGGTTAAAGCCGATGGTGGCAATGGCGCCTTGTACGACTGGCTTTGGCGGGATGTGCTGTGGGCGGTTCCGGCGGGATTGCTGATCGGCTACTGGATGGGGCGCGGCCTGGGGCGCATTACCTTGTTGCTGAATACCCGGAATGATGACTGCACCGTCTCGCCCAACGACTACCTGACCCTTGCCCTGATTGCGCTGGCCTATGTGGCCGCCGAAAGCCTGCATGGCTATGGTTTTTTATCGGTATTCGCTGCCGGCCTCGGGTTGCGCCAGGCCGAGGTCAATTCGGCGGCCAACCCTCAGGTTCCGGCCGAACACCTGGTGCAACCCCTGGTGGGGCATCAGGATGTCGAACCGCACAAAGCCCTGCATGGCGACACTCAAAGTCTGGAAGGCACCCAAGTGGCCGCTGGAATCATGATGGGCGACATGCTGGCCTTCGGCGGTTTGGTCGAGCGGGCGATGGAAGTCTTTATGGTCACGCTGCTGGGGGTGGTACTGATCGCCCACTGGGATTGGCGTGCACTGCCAATTGGGGCCGCATTATTTGTGTTGATCCGCCCCCTGAGCGTGCTGTTGATTCCCTGGGGCGGCTTGCTCTCCGGCCGCCAACGCTGGCTGATCGGTTGGTTCGGGATCCGCGGTATCGGCAGTCTTTACTACCTGTTCTATGCCCTCAACCACGGCGTACCTCCGGTAACGGCTGCGCTGTGTACCGACCTGACGCTGTCGATTGTGGCATTGAGCATTCTGCTGCACGGTCTCAGCACCCAACCGCTACTGGCGGGTTATGAGCGTTATAAAAAAACCTCGCACCGGTAAATGTAACAAAGAATTTCACGACCTGATTGCTGTCCATTGTTAGACCAACAACCAGGACCCACTGCCATGAAATTCGTAACCTTCTGCCACACGCTTTCCAAATGGGCCGGTAGCTCCAAGACGTTTCTTGTGGCCATCGTGCTGATAGTGGTCTGGGCCCTGACCGGCCCATTTTTCCACTACAACGACACGTGGCAGCTGATCATCAACACCTCGACCACCATCATCACCTTCCTGATGGTGTTCCTGATCCAGAACACCCAGAACCGCGACAACGACATCCTGCACATCAAAATCGACGAATTATTGCGTGCCACCAAAGACGCGCAAAACGCCGCCTTGTGCCTGGATCAACTGGAAAGCAAGGAGCTTCGAACACTGCGTAAGCAATACAGCAGCATGGGTGCGCAGGAGCGTATGGACCCAACGGGCGACTTGTCTGCGCAAAACCCGCGTCCCGCAACCGCCAAGGACAGCGAAGAGGAGGAAGCGCTATAACCCTCTACCCGCCCTGCTCTCCTCCCGGGGTCAATCAAGGTGATGCGCAAGGTTCCGAGACCAGGTGCAGCGCAATCAAGCTGAACTTCGTTTGGCCCCCGGTCCTCAGATAAGGATACGCCGCGTGATACCTGCGCGGGGCTTGCTTACCCTGGAGGACCGGATACATGACCACGCAACTGCATGGCAAAAACATCTTGATCATCACGGCCAATACCGGCATCGAACGCGACGAACTGCTCAAGCCACTTGAAGCGCTGCGCAGCCTGGGGGCAACGTTGACCCATGGCTCGATCGAAGGCGGTTCCACGCAGACCTTCCTGCACGATACCGAGAAGGACCGGCAGGTGGAGTCCGATGGAAAACTGTCAGGCCTGAATGCCCGCGACTTCGACGCCCTGGTTATCCCAGGGGGGACGGTGAACGCTGATACCCTGCGCCAGGACCCTGAGGCCCAGCGCCTGGTCAATGAGTTTGTCGACGCGGGGAAGACGGTGGCCGCGATTTGCCATGGCCCTTGGCTACTGATCGATGCGGGAGTCATCCCGGGCAAGACCCTGACTTCCTACACCAGCGTGCGCACCGACTTGCTCAATGCCAAAGCCGCGGGTTGGGTCGACAGTGAAGTCAAGGAATGCACGGCCAATGGTTGGAAACTTATTACCTCCCGTACTCCCGACGACTTGCCGGCTTTCAACCAGGCCATCGCCAACGCATTGCAGAGCGCCTGAGCTTCTGCCTGAGAGTTGTCTGCCATCTCCCCAAGCCCGCTCCGTAATGGCGGGTTCGGGGCGCGTCTGTTTTGCGGAGAGCTGTCGCACATTGCGAGTCAAAGCAATTGACCTGCTCAACGGCGGTCGCGGGCAGGTCAATCGGTCTTTTTTTCTTCAACGGTTTCACGCATCTGCGCCAGCTCACTTTCAAGCGACTCAATACGTTGCAGCATCAGTCCTTTGATCTTGGCCTCCAGCTCCATGGTTTCGTCCAAGGTGAAGGTGCGTTCTATACGGGCGACAATTTCATTATTCATGCTGCGGTTGTTAAGCCGGGCAATGCTCTTGATCCGTGGATGCATGTCATCGGGAAGCCGGATAACAAATTTGTCTCGCTCTTGGGACATGGGAAACACCTCGATGAATGACTGAGGTGATAGCTTAATGCCGTATCCGCTATGAGCTCTTTAGGATAAATCTGAATTGTTCAGGGTGAATTCTCAGTCCCAGGGACCGGGTAACGCGCTCAGAGATAACCTACCTACCCCGTATCACCCTGAGTTCAGGAAAAACCGCTGGCCCCTGGCAGCTCGCGAAGTCCAAGGATTGCTGTCAGCGTGATATCGAACGCAGGCCTGAGTTTCCACCACAGAACCTGAAGGTACTGGGCAACGACTCCTGTCAGTTACCCTTGCACTTCAGCTCGGCCTGTTCGTAGTTCAGCTCCTTGTTGCGCTCGGGCAAGTCATACGGCGCCTGGCAGGTGCTGCCGTCCCAAGTGACGTTCATCAAGCCCTTGTCCTGCTTGAGCAGCATCAGCGCCATGCCATAAGGGTCCGAGATGGCGCTCTGTTTCCCTTCCGGATCCTCGACGGTGGCCCCAAAGCCCATCTTTTTTCCATCGGCCTGACGCAGAATAAATTGCACTCGACGCCCAATCTGCGCCTGATAGCGAGCAAGCACCACTGCGCCACGGCGCGGCACCACTTGTTGGGTTGCCTGTTCCAGTTCGATATCTGCTCCCAGGTTCCCTGTGTCCAGGCTGACCCAGTTCAAGCGATAGGGCTGGGCATTGGGCACGATGGCGAAACCATTGCGCCCGGTTGTCACTCCCGCATTGCTGATGATGCCCACACCGGGGGTGTCGGGCACTTCGGCCAGGACAAAGCTCTCGCCAACCTGCTGGCCAAGGTTGATACCACCGGCGTGAGCAACCACCGAACCGCTGGCACCGACGTTCAAGCTCTTGTAATCGGGCCCCTGGCCGTAACCGAGGTCCATCCGGCCCACCGCGGTGTCGGTGGAAATACTCGCGTTGCCGCTGTTACCACCATGACCGTCCCGCCCGCCTTGGAAGGAGTAGTTGGTAGCAGGGCCCAGATAGCCGTTCAGGCCTGCCTGGGTGTTCTGGTTGCCCTCGCGATCACGCAGGATGCGCAGCGTGGCCCGCGGTGAGTGGGCAGTGCTTCCCAGCGGAAGGCTGAAGGACAACGCCACCTGACTGTCATTGCTGCTGGCCGAACCGCGTTCGGCGATATTACGGGTATGGGTCAGGCTCACGGAATAGTTCAGGCTTTTCCAGTAATTGCCGTAACCGGCAGAGATACTTTGCGAACGGGTGCTGCTATTCCAGTAGCTTTGATCGCTGGCGCTCAAGTAGATGCTGCCGTACTGCTGCTTTTCTCCCAGGCTCTGTTGCACGGTCAGGTCCAGGCGCGCTCGAGAGCGCCCCATTCTCGTGGAGGTGAGGTCACGATTGAGGTCCTGCACATGGTCACTGAAACTGCGGTAGCCCTCAGTGGAGTAGCGGTAGGCCGCCAGGGTGAAGTCGGTGCTGGTCTGGGCAAATGTCTTGGCATACAACACCCGGATACTTTGGCCCTTGTCAGTCTGCTGCGGGATTTTGCTGGCACTTTGGGTGATGTCGACCGATAGAGCGCCGATCGGTGTATTGCGCCCTATCCCGAAGTTCAGTGCCTGGAAGTTCTCTGCTACCTGCAGGCCGAAGGTCCCCGTCATATCGTCGCTGAGACCATAGGCCAGCGCCGTGCTGACGAATGAAGGGCTCTGCTGACTGTCGTCATTACTCTGATACTGGCCGCCGGCAACACTGAAGGTCATGCGCCCCTTGCGCACCATGACCGGCAGACTGGAAAACGCCTGGCGCGTAACCCGGCGACGACCATCGGCTTCGACCACCGTCACTTCCAGGTCACCGTTGGAGCCACTGGGGTAGATATCAGTCAACTCAAAGGCGCCCGCGGATACCGGGGTGCTGTAGATGACATAACCGTTCTGGCGCACCTCGACTGTGGCGTTGGTTTCGGCGACGCCGCGAATAATCGGTGCATAGCCTCGTTCGCTGTCGGCGAGCATTGCATCATCGGAGGTCAACTGGGCGCCGCGAAAACGCACGCTGTCAAAAATATTGCCGTTGGTATAGATCTCGCCCAGGGCCAATTGGGCCTTGAGCGCAGTGATATCACGCTGGACAAAGCTGCGGTTACTGGAGAATTTGGTTGGCTGGCCTTCATTCATGGTGAGGTTGGACTCGTTGCGCAAGCGCCAAGACCCAAGGTTGAAGCCATTTTGCAATCCCAGGTACTTCGAGGTGCTTCTGGTCCCGCCGCTGCTATTACGGCGCATGTTGAACTGATAGTTGATAAAGGCAGCAGTGACGCCTTCATCCCAGAGCGCCGGGTCGACATACCCACGAACGCCAGCCTGCATAAACGCCTGGGGCACGCTAATCAACAGGTGCAAACGGGCAGAGTCGAACTTGACTTCGGCCTGCTCGATCAACGTATCCAACGGGTAGCAGCGATTGGCATTCTCGGGTGCGAGCAGCTCCGGGTTCTGCAACTTGAGCAGATCGATACCGAAGTCCTTGAACATGACCGGTGTCAGGCACGGCTGTACCTCCGCCCCTGCTGCTTCTTGCTTGAATTCGATATCACGTCGGCCATTCAGGTCGCCGTTGACGTAAATTTCTACCCGATAGTTGCCAGGCAGAACGTTGCTACCACCTTGAAGCAAGGCCAATACATCGGCAGGTTGAGCCGAACCACCCTGTAGGAACCCGGTATTAAATGCCAACAGTGGGATTTTTACCCTAGGCTCAGTATTGAGTTGCTCTGAATCAGCATGTGCGACTATTGGAAGTGCAACCAGTAAAAGCGCCCAGCAGAACGACTGCCGACTCTCCAGAGTAATAACGAGGCTAGATTGACCAAAACCTGTAAGCAAATAACCTTTCGACATCATGATTCACTTAGTAGTTGGGTTACATAGGCCAAGTCATGCCTCTGCATTTACAATTGAGAGCAAGGGCCAACGCATGATTTGGTATTGCTATGAATTATCCGCTATAGCCCCTTGGCTTTTGCGGACTGGCCTTCGGTGACATCGACAGTAAATAGATCACGCCCGCCGTAATCATTGATACTGCCAAAATCCAAGCGATGTTTGCTGCCTATTACTTTATTCATAGGCAGAGTGACGGTTTCACCTGGGGAGAGCATGCGCGCCTCAGTTACTTTGTTTTCCTTCACGCCGAAAAGCACCAGATCGACCAAGGTAGTGTAATAAGGTGTCGGATTCTTTATTTGCAGTTGTTGCCCATCAGACGTATTCAGCAGTCGCCATTCCAGTTGTTCGGGTGCTGCGCCGGCTGTGCCGGACAAACCCTTTGGCCGATAAAACACCTTGATCCGCTGACGCACCGCAAGTTGCAGGGTGTTTTCCTCTCCTGCCGACTGGGGTATTTCCTGAATACTTAGCCAGAACACCGACTCTCTGTCGCTGGGCAAGCTGGACCCGGAGAACAGTACGCGTAATAGTTGTTGTTGCTTGGCACCTACGCGGACCAGAGGTGGAGTGATTGCAAATGGCAGATCAGCCTCCCCTTCACTTTCAATCCAGGATTGAACAACGATATCTTTGCCGTCATTACGTACGACGAGGGTTTCCTCTTTTTTTCCTTCAGCAAAAACCAGCCGAGTTCCACTTAGGGATATTGCAGCATGAGCGCCGAAACTGAATGTAATCAGCGCCAGACTCATGGCTTTTATGAAAAACTTAGGCGACATGAAAAACACTCTAAGAGTGTGAGAGGCGCAAGCGCCTCTCACAGCGAGAAACAACTTATTCGTATTTCAGAACAAACGGCATGCTGGCGTTGGCTGTACCCGGCTTGACCGCTGCAGCGTCACTCGTCATGACGTAAGTGGCCCGAACCTGAAGGTTGGTCGTACCGTTAACGCTAGTGCCCGTATAGCTGTCGGTTTTCAGGTCCATTGCGGCACCTGCGGCGTCAACCAGGACAATACCTACACCTTTGGCGCCACCGGTTGCGTTATCAATGTGCAAGACGTTAGTGCCCTGAAGCTGAGAAGGCAGTGGGTCAAAGCTCAGTGCAACTTTAGTGTGCGTTTTATCGCACTTCACCGAAATATTGACTTGGCCAGTGCTGGAGATAGCTCCCGGTGCAGCTGCAGTGCCGAGGGTCGAGGCCTGGACGTTGCCCAGCGGGACGTTAATATCACTGGTGCCTTGCCCTTGAACACTGCAACTATCCTGCTTGATAGTTCCGGTAAAGTTAATGTTACCACCGCCACCCTCAGTAAGAGCATTCGCTGTCATAGGCACAGCCAAAACCGAAGACAGAAGGCTTAAAGCAAAAAATCTTTTCATAGTGACACCGAGTTTTAATAGTTGATGGATGCAGCAGTTGTCATTTAACCAATTAAACCGACAAAGATTAATGAGACCAGTCCTATTTGCACTAAGCGGCTCTCATACCAATTACGTCATTACCCTTCAAGCATACCGCCCAAGGCCAAACCCCAAGTAGATTACGAAGGTGCAATCCGGCCTCTATACAACATAGAGCACCACTATTGGTTCGTCATACGGGCATGACGCATAAGCTTCTATTCTTTAGCGCTTGTCGTTAGTTGCCATCATGAGGGGGCATAGTTCAGCCCTTCACTTTGCCAACAGTCATGCGCTAACAGACACCTCCTTTACGATCAAAAAAGGATAACTCGCCGACTATCATGGATAGCCGCACCTATTCCGAAATTAATTTGCAGACCGTTGATTGTTTCTTTGGCGGCCTGACAAAGCGCTGTATAAAACTACCAGGCGGATAGATGCACCCTCTGTAACTCCCTGCCACACCAAGGAGCGGTGAGTTGCAAAATTTAAGTGCCCGCCACAGGCCCACATGAGATGAAGGACCTCATTTCTTTATGATTGCCATGGGCATTGGATAGGTCTGCGGATGATACTCAACGGGTCCGTCATTCGACTTGGGACACGTACTAAAGCGTTCGACCCGTAACTTCCTATTACAACTTCCCTGATGAGCCGACAGGATTGAACGAGAGTTTTCGTCAGGAAGTGATACGTGCTGATGAGCTTGACTGTCGATGCTGCATGATCACAGGCGTCTTATACCGAAGTGATCAAGGCCCGAAACCGTTGACCGAAGAGCCTTAGTCCCCTCCCCGTAACTGGAGGCGCTCTGAAACGAACTCAGGCAAGGCATGTCACACAATCAAGCGCATCGTGATACAGAAGCTCAACAACTCATGATCCGTAGTGACCTGTAACTTGCGCATCGCCGAGATCTTCTGGGCACTGATGGTCTTTTTGCTGCGATTGAGCAGATGGGCGATCTCATTGACACTCATGCCCGCGGCGAACTGGCGCAGTACTTCGAACTCGCGAACCGAAAGGCTGGAAATCCGGTCTTCGACGGGCTCCGTGCACTCGACCACGCTGGGTAGGGAATGAAACAGTGGTCTGCGGTAGGACTGGCCTCTGGCCAACGTATTGAGCGCTACCAGAATCTCCTTCAGGTCGCTGCTCTTGGGTACGATCCCGGCAACTCCGACATCATAGAGCCGCGACAGAATCAGGTTGTTGGAAACCATGGTCAGAATCAGTACCTGGATGTCCGGAAAGTGCCGGATCAGGTACTCAATCAACTTGATACCGTCGCCATAGGCCTCATCCCCCGGCATGTTGTAATCGGTAATGATCACATCCGGCTTGAGTTGCTGCAGTTTTTCCACCAACTCCGTTGAGTTCTGCACCTGGGCCACGACTTCATAGCGATTGTCGCGTTCGATGTACTCACTGACCCCCATCAACACCACCGGATGGTCATCAGCTAAAACTATCTTGATTTTTTTCATGAAGTCATTCGTCCAAAGATTAAGTTCGTCAGATCACGACCTGCACCTGCCGCGCTCTCACACGGCTGCAACAGCACGATCTATGCGTGCGAACAGCAGTTCGCTCCTGCGTGCCAGCGGTTGATCAAGCGTCTTGATTTCCAGTGCCTGCTCCACGGCTCCGCAGGCGTCAGCCAGGGCCTGGGCCTGCACCACTGCCAGGGCGCCACGAATGCAATGCAGGCTGCTGCGTAATTGACTGGCGTCCTGTGCGGCCAGGGCGTCGCGTGCGCGCACCATGTCCTCGCGCATGGTGCTGATGAACAGCGCACGCATTTTCGTTGAGACCCGGATCTGATCGGGCGCCTCGACCAGTTCGGTGTCAGCCATTGAGCCAGGTGCCAGCGAAGCCGCCGCGACGAGGTTGTATTGCACGTTGCAGACTCTCATCAAACCGTCCCAGAGCCCCTGCAGGGTCAGGGGCTTGACCATCCAGGCATTCATCCCGACCTGCAGGCAGCGCTCGCCCTCCTCGCGCATGGCATTGGCCGTTACACCAATGATGGGAAACTGCTTGTCCAACTGACGCAACGCGATGGCCAGCTCATAACCATTCATGAGCGGCATGTTCACGTCGGTCAACACCGCGTCGAATGCACCCGGCAACCAGAGATGCAGGGCCTCCTGTCCATCCGCAGCCAGCACCACGCGACAGCCGAGCTCCTCGAGCTGCTCCTTGATGATGGCTTGATTGATCGGATTGTCTTCGGCCACCAGCACCCGTAACGGCAACTTGCCGCGCTCGACAGGGCCTCTGGTCGCAGGCGCTACGCCAGCACCGGTTTGCGCCTCGGCCACTGCCCGAGCGATGTCCCTGATCGCATATATCCGGGCCGGCCAGAGCCCCTGTTCCGGCTCGACCGCATCTCGCGCCTGGCTGCTGGCGATCACCCTGGGGCCACCCCAACAACAGTCATTACCCGGTGGGCCCAGCAGGTCGACCAATACCGCCCCAGGCAACGGCTCGGCCACCAGGCTTGGCGCTATCAGCGCGTTGGCGCCCCAGTGTTTCAGCCATTCGCAGACGTTGTCCGCCAGTTCCTTGATCGGCGCCCGGACGTACACCGGTCTTGCTCGCAGCAGTGGCACCCCGTGGTCGATCTCGCTGCCTGGCAACACCGCCAACTCGACGAAAAAATTGAAACTGCTGCCCAACCCTGGCTCGCTGACCATGTGAATCTGCCCGTTCATCAATTGACTCAGACGCCAGCAGATCGACAGGCCCAGGCCCGCCCCGCCGTCGGTACTGCCCTGGCGTACCTGATAGAACGGCTCGAACAGCAGCACCTGCTGAGCCTGGGAAATGCCCACCCCGGTATCAGTGATCTGCCATTGCAGGCTGACCTTGCCTGCCTCGCGCCCCAGCACCTTGAGACGCAGCACTACCCGCCCGAAATCGGTGAATTTGATGGCATTGGTCACCAGGTTGCCAAGCACCTGCCGAATCCGCGCATGATCGCCCTCCAGGTACTCCGGCACCTGGACATCGATGCAGGCGTACATCTGCAGCCCTTTGGCATTCGCCGCCGCCGCGCAGGCTTCCAGTACCTCCTCGACCATGTCCAACGGGCAAAACCGGCCCAGCTCCAACGGCATCTGCGCCGACTCGATCTTCGACACGTCGAGGACGTCACTGATCAACTGCAGCAAGGTTGAAGACGAGCACTGGATGGTCTTCAGGTAATCCTGCTGGCGCGGATCAAGGGCGGTCCGCTCCAGCAATTCAAGGGTGCCGAGCACGCCATACAACGGGGTGCGAATCTCGTGGCTCATGGTTGCCAGGAAGATCGTCCTGGCCCGGCTGGCCTCCTCGGCCAGGCGCTTGGCCAGGGTCAGGGCTACGGCACTTTGCTCGTGATGGCTGATATCGCTGAAGGCACATATCCGTACCTGCTGATCCTGATAGCGGGCCGTACTGAAGCGCAGGTGCAAATAACGCCCATCGACCTTGAAGCAGGACTCGCCAATGTCACCGTCTCCAAGCTCATCCAGCACCTGCAGCAGCCACTGGGAGGTGCCCAGCGCCAGGTGGTTTTCCAACAGCAAACGGTTATCACGCTTGCGTATCACACTCAGTCCGATCGGTGCCGTGTCGATCACCGCGCGATTGAACAGTGTGCTCTCGATCTCTCGGGCATGAGCGCGCTGCAGGGGCCGGCGGACCTTCAACTGGTACCAACGATTGACCAGCCAGGCCAGGGCCAGGCTGCCAGCGATCAGGCCAAGCAGCCCCAACAGTTGCCACCGGGCGTCATGCACAAAGCGTTGGTAGCTGATGTCATACACCGCGGTCCAATGCTCGCCCTGGGTCATGGCCAGTTTTATGTGCAGGCCGCGGCTGGAAAAACTCAAGCCTTCGGGCAGTGGTCGGACATCCGTTTGCGGGCCCAGCAGCACCCTGCCGTCGGGTCGCGTCAAGCTCAGACCATCGAAAAAGGCCGCCTCCCGGCTAAGGGCAAAACCACTGACTTGAGTCAGCGCGGGTTGCGCCACTACCAGCACTTCACGACCCCGAGCCTCTAACGGCAGCAGCTTGTACGGCATATCGATACTGATATAAGCCTGTAGTTGCCGAGCTGAGTTATCCGGCGCTTGCATACCGCTCCAGTGCACACCATCGCGTAGCTTCGGAGCACTGGCCTGCTGCAGCAAAAGGCGCAGTTCAGCGCTGGCCTTCTGGTAACTGGCAGGGTCGAGGACCGAACCATCGGCGCGCCTCTCACCCAGCGCGGGAATGCCCAGGGTGAATTCATCTCCCGGGGTAAGGACAAATACCTGGGGCGGCGAATAAGGCGAGCCGGACCAGAACGCGCCGTAGTCGTTGGCCAGGTGCATACCCAATACGAACGGCGCCTGATCGGGCATCGCCTGATTAGCGTGCGCCGGCACCATGACGCTGAAAGGCAGTGAGAACGAAACCTCCCGGCCTTCGTAGATCACCTGCTGCGGCGTTTGAAACAGTTCGGTAATGCGTAGCGGCGTCAGGTTCTGCTCCAGCAACTCCTGAGGGGCGGTCACTTTTCTCGCCAGGCGCTGTAAAAACGCCTGGTTCTCACCCACTTGCGCCATCAGCAGTTCGAAATGGCGGGTGGCCCTGTGCACCTGCTCGTCCAACAAGCGCTCCACTGCCCAGTAGCAGACTCCCGAGAGCGACAGGACGACCCCTAGAGTGAAGGAGGCCCGGCGCATTCCGGAGTTTGAGGCAACAGTGCCTGGTGAGACGTTATCGGAAGTCATGGTGGGTTCCAGAATGGAAAGGAAGAGCGGTCGACTGACACCCTGTTCGGCAACCCTTTGCAGTACAAAAGGTCATCTGGAGCACTCCCCGCGAACAAGGCAGCGCACGCTCTGCGTTCAGGGTGGTAATCAATGGCTCGCCGGAGGTCCGTCCTCACTCAACAAGGTGTTGAATTGATCGGATGACACGGCCTGGGAAATCAGGAACCCCTGCACGGCGTCGCATTTGAGCTGGCGCAGCAGCACCAGCTCATCCTGGCTTTCGACGCCCTCAGCCACGACCTCCAGGCCCAGTTGCTGGCCCAGAGCGACGATGCTGGCAATCGCCAGGGCCAGGCTCTTGTTCTCGACACAGCCCTGCACCAGCGCCCGGTCGATTTTCAGTTCGGTAAAGGGGGTCGAGACCAGATTGAAATAGGAGCTGTAGCCTTGGCCGAAATCGTCCTGGGCCAGGCCGAAGCCCTTCATCCTCAGGCGGCAGGCGCCCGCATAGAACTTGCTGATGTTGTCGGTGGTGGAGCACTCCATCAGCTCGAAACCGATCATGCCCGGCACGCCGTCGTGCTCGATCACCAGGTCAAACAGGCGGTCAGCCAGGTTGTCGCTGTCTAGCAGATGAGTAGGCAGATTGATCGAGACCGGAATGTCATAGCCCTGCTTGCGCCAACGGGATTGGGCCAGAATCGTCTGTTTGACGAACAGCATCAGCAATGGCTCTTCCAGGCCAAAACGCACCACTGCCGGTAGAAAATCTGCCGGCATCAGCAAGCCATGCTGCGGATGAGGCCAGCGGGCCAATGCCTCGGCCGAGATGATGCGGCCATTGGCCAAGGATTTTTTCGGTTGAAACCAGGCCTGCAATACTTCGGCAGCCAATGCCTCTTGCAGCATCTCCCGGCTGAAGACCGGCAGTCTGATATCCAGGGTGCGGCTGGCCCCGAGCCAGGTGTCGAGTTCCTTCATCAATTTATGAACCGAGCCGGACAGCACCGGTTTCGATAACTGGCCTATCACCTTGAGGCCCAGGCTTTGTGCGACCAGGCTGGCGCTGATAATCATGCGTTGGGAAGCCGAACTCATGATTGCCAATGCCGGCTTCAACGTCCTGGACGCCAGTTGCTGAATGAATTGCACGCCGTCCATGCCGGGCATCACCAGGTCGGTCAAGACCAGGTCAAAATCAACCTCATCCAGGCGTTTCAGCGCGCTCTGTCCATCGCAAGCGGCTTCAACTCGTACATCGCCGAATTCCTTGAACAGGTTCAGCAGGTACTCGTACTGGAAAGGGTGGTCCTCCACGATCAGGACGTTATAAAGCACGGCTCTTACTCCGGTTGTGTTGCAAATTATTGGACAGCGCACGCAGGCCAAACGGCTTGATCAGACACTCATCCATGCCGGCCGCCAGGCAGCGTTCACGCTCATCGCTGAGTGCATTGGCCGTGGCCCCGATAATGGGCAGGTCACAGCCCAGCCGGCGCAGTTGGGCGACCAATTCATAGCCATTCATGTTGGGCATGTTGATATCGGTCAGCACCGCGTCGAATGCGCCTTCGTGCCACAGTGCAAGCGCTTCGTGGCCGTCGGCGGCGAGCTGCGCCGTACAGCCCAGTTCCTCCAGCTGGTCCTTGAGGATCAGCCGACTGATTGCATTGTCTTCAGCCACCAGCAGGTGCAGCCCCAGTTGCGGCAACACCACGGCGCCGGTCTGGGCGCCATCCACCTGGCTGTAACTGCCTTGCGCCTGGCCGACTGCGCGGCGCAGGTCCAGCAGGTTGCTGAGGTTGACCTGCCACGACGCGGTCTTGCGATCACCGCTGCTCACACTCACTCTGTCGCACACCTGGACCAGCGGAATGTTCAAGCCTGGTCGGGGTTGCGCAAGGTCGCCAGCCTGCACCTGCACCAGGACTGCGGAGGCTTCCAGCCCTTGCTCCGAATGAATGCCGATTTGCGCACGGGCACCCCAGCGACGCAGCCAGCCGCAGATGTTCTCGGCAAGCTCGCGTGACGGGGAAACCACGTAAACCGTTTCGAGCAGCAGGCGTGGGGCGGTCGGAGCATCACCACTCAAATTCTGCTCCAGCGGCAGCTTCAAGATAAAACTGCTGCCCAGCCCTGGCTCGCTGACCACACGCAGGCTGCCATTCATCAGCGAGGTCAGGCGTTGGCAGATGGACAGGCCCAGGCCTGTACCGGCGACCATGCCGGTGTTGTGCCCCACTTGATAAAACGGCGCGAACAGCAGTTGCTGGTGCTCAGCGGAAATACCCGCGCCGGTATCGGAGACCTGCCAGAGCACGCAGACGCGCTCGTCATCGCGACTTTCGACTTTGACCCGCAACACGATTCGCCCGCTTTCAGTGAACTTCACGGCATTGCTCAGCAGGTTGTTCAGAATCTGCCGGATGCGCGTCAAGTCACCCTTCAAGCGCTCGGGTAGCTGGGGGTCGACCTGGGCATACAGGTGCAGCCCTTTATTGATGGCAGCTGCCGAAAAGCCTTCGATGACCTCCTGAATCAGATCAAGCGTAGAGACCTCGCTCTCTTCCAGAAACAGTTGCCCGGCCTCGATCTTGGCCACATCCAGCACATCACTGATCAACTGCAGCAAGGTCGATGACGAGCCTTCGATCGCATGCAGGTAGTTGGTCTGCTGGGTATTGAGGGTGGTCCGTGCCAGCAGCTCCAAGGTGCCGAGCACGCCATACAGTGGCGTGCGGATTTCATGGCTCATGGTGGCCAGGAACTGGGTCTTGGCCTCGTTCGCCGTGTCGGCCAATTGCCGAGCATGTTCCAGCGCCGCTTCCACCTGTTTATGGGCGCTGATGTCGCTGAAGGCGCAAAACAGCACATCCTCGCCACGGTAGCGGGTCGCGGAATAACTCAGGATCAGGTGTCGGCCACAGGTTTCGAACTCATCCGTGCCCTCTCCCGCCGGGCTGTCAAAGGCTTGACCAATCCACCCCTGACGACGTTGTTCGCGAACATCTCCAGCCCCCAGCCACTGCTCGGACAGGTGATTTTGCAGGACCACCGCACCGTCCATGCGGCGCAGCACGCAGAGCGCCACCGGAGCAGTCTGGATCACCGCGCGGCTGAAGGCTTCGCTTTCCACCAGCGACTTGTCGCGATAGATCGCCGGGGCAATCAGGCGCTTTTCTATTCGCGTCACCAGCAGCCAGGTGGCCGCCACGCTGGCGATGCCCAACACTACGACCAGCAGCAAGGGTCCACGCAATGCCAGGAATACAGAGCGAAAATCGATGGCATAGATCACCTGTAGATCGGTGTAACCCAGGTGCTTGCGCATGATCATGCTGTCGGGCAACCAGCCCTGGCCGACAAAGCCGAAATATTTGTCACCCTGCAGCTGCGACACCGCCTGGCTCAGGCTGGGGTACGAGGCGCTGGCGAATACCTCGTTGCCCTGGGCATTGAGCACCAGAAACTCACCCACCCGATCACTGCTCAAGGCTGCCAGCACATCACCATCTTCAATCTCCAACCCGAGCCATCCCGAGCTGGGTTCACGCTCATCGAGCAAGCTGAACAGGTACAGCGAAGAACCGGACTCCGGCGCCCGACTGGAGGTGTCATGCAGCCAGAGCTCGCCTTCCGGCGGCAGGCCCTGGGATGTCAGTTGTTCGAGTTTTTGCAGCACCGACTGAGGCACCACCCGCTCTTCCTGGCGGGCGCCCGGCAGATGCAGGATCTGCGGTTTCGAGCCGGACTCGACGTATAGCAGGCTGATTTTGTTCTGGCGCAGGTAATCGAGCTTGCGCTCCGTGAGCCACAGGCTCCAGAAAACCTCGCCGCGCCCCAGGCGTACATGCAACTCCTCATCGGAAACCGTAGGTATGGGTTCTTGCACTCCTCGATTGCGCACTGCCGAGAGGCTCAGATTGCGCAGCAGCACCTCATTGCCGGTGAAAAAACGCTGGGCAACGGAGATCGACCCGCTCAGGTAACCCCGTCGCAACGACACTTCGTCCTCGAAACTTGAAATGAGGTAGGCGTAAAGCGCACTGAATAAAGCGAACTGCAACACCAAGGCGAAAAGGCGCAATAGCTTGCGGGCGGCCTTGGGCGTTGAGAAGGAGGCGTCGGCGGGCTGGAATAACTGTTTGAATCTCATTAATTCACACTAAACAGACCACTGCTTCAAGAGACAAGATTCTTCCTGAACTTATATTCCATTCAAAAAATTAATACCGAGAGCAAGCAGGAAATTCCATTTAACTGCTTGCCTTGAACTTTTCACCCTCGATTTAACTCGAGCGTTCCATGTATACAGATCAATTCACTTTTAGCCGTATGCAGGTGTGCAAATACCCTTAGCGGATACTGCGGATATTGCCTTTATTGCCCTTCACGGTGACCGCGACTTTCTTGAACACGAAGTAGTTTTCTTCGCTGACTTCATAACGCGGAGCGACGATCAGGTCAGCGCCGGAAGCCTTGACCGCCTTGTAGGCCGCAGCCGATTTGACTGCGCTGACAGGGTCGAAACCCAGGCCGCCCAGGGCCCCGCCGCCGTCGCCGCCATAGGCCACGCCGTCGGCAAATTCGCTGTCGCCACCGAACTTGAGGAAACCAAACAGGATATTGACCGAGGATTGACCGGAGATGGCTTCACCGACTGTCACGTCCGCCTTGAGGTCGGTTTTTACTACGCTGTCGATCGGAGCCGACGGCTGGCTGATGTTGTAGCTGACACAACCACTTGCACCCGCAATAACGGTTGCCAAGGCTACACATTTTAAAAGCGCATTCATAAAACATCCTTATTACTGAACAGTTAATGCATCCAGATGGGGATACAACGCCCCGCTTAGTCGGGGAGCCGGAGCATATAACCTAAGTTCAAAGGATCTAAATCAGACCAGTCCTATAACTCGTCGAAACCGAAGTTTAAATGGGCCAAAATCCATAAGCCCTGGCGATTTTTTCAGCGTGCCCCAGGCCGACGCTTCAAGGTCTCGCTCGGTAGCTCCTTGAACAAGGCCCGGTAGCTGCTGGAAAACCGGCCCAGGTGCCAGAACGACCAGTGCATCGCGACCTCGGCCACGGTGGTGTCCGCAGCGCTGCGACCAAGCAGTTCGCGGTGCGCGCTGTTGAGCCGCCGCAAGCGCAGCCACTGGCTTGGCGCCATGCCGGTGTAGGTCTTGAAGGTGTGTTGCAGCTGACGCAGGGAAACCCCGGCAACCTCGGACAGTTCCAGCAGGTTGAGGGTCTCTTCGGGCACATCGGCGGCCCATTCCGCGACCCGTTTCATGATCGAACGCTCCTCGGCACGCCGCTGCATGGCGCCGCGCTCCAGACGCACGCAGGCGTTGTCGAGGATGTACAGGCAGTCTTCGAGCAGTTGCTGGGTCAGGGCTTCCCTGCTCGGCGGATCGAAGGTCTGGGACAGGCGGGTCAAAGTGCCGCTGAGCCAGCGACTGAACAGCGCGTTCTGCCCCGAGTTGAGTGGCGCCATGAACAACCCTTCCAGGCGCTCGACACTCAGGCCATGGCGCTGGACGAACTCGGCACCGAACACCACCGCCACTTCCTGGTAGTTCTCCGGGGTGATCCAGATGTTGCGGCTTTCGCCATTGAGCACGTACAGCGCGTTGTCGCTGCGATCGAAACAGAACGCCAGTGCCCCCGGTGGCGCGCAGAAGTTCTGCTCGACCCGGGTGTTCATGCATTCCTCGTAGATCTCCACCCCCTGCAGGTCGAGGTAGCGCACCTGGCCGGCGAAATGCCCGGGTGACATCTGCTGGTAATGCTGGACCCAACCGGGTGTGGCACGGATTTGTTCAGCCACGTCGGCGGAGTTGAATGCTTGGACTTGCAAGGCGTTGCACGTTGTCATCGGGGGGACCTTACGCACTCGTTTGGTGCGTTTTGGTTCTGCTTAAAGTGGATAGATGGAACCTTGAGCGTCGACCAAGATAGTCGTCAACGCGCTGCAGGGGAAGCCTTGCCGGAGCCCCTGGCGCCGAATCAACCCACCCCCGAGGTTTTTATGAATGCCCCTTTCGATCAGCTGTCCACTTGGCTGAAAGATCACAAGATTACCGAAGTAGAGTGCGTGGTCAGCGACCTGACCGGTATTGCCCGCGGCAAGATCGCACCGACCAACAAGTTCCTGAACGAGCGCGGGATGCGCCTTCCGGAAAGTGTGCTGTTGCAAACGGTAACCGGGGATTTTGTCGACGACGACATCTACTACGCCCTCCTCGACCCGGCCGACATCGACATGGTCTGCCGCCCCGACGCCGCGGCGACCTATGTGGTGCCGTGGGCGATCGAGCCGACGGCGATCGTCATCCACGATACCTTCGACAAGCTCGGCAACCCGATCGAACTGTCACCGCGCAATGTGCTGAAAAAGGTCCTGCAGCTCTACACCGACAAGGGCTGGCAGCCGATCGTTGCGCCAGAGATGGAGTTTTACCTGACCCAGCGCTGCGAAGACCCGGACCTGCCGCTCAAGGCCCCCCTGGGCCGTTCCGGTCGTGCCGAAAGCGGGCGGCAGTCGTTCTCCATCGACGCTGCCAACGAATTCGACCCGCTGTTCGAAGACGTCTATGACTGGTGCGAAGCCCAGGGCCTGGACCTCGATACGTTGATCCACGAAGATGGCCCGGCGCAGATGGAAATCAACTTCCGCCACGGCGATGCCCTGGACCTGGCCGACCAGATCACCGTGTTCAAGCGCACCCTGCGCGAGGCGGCGCTCAAGCACAATGTCACCGCGACCTTCATGGCCAAGCCGGTGGCCGACGAACCGGGCAGCGCCATGCACCTGCACCAGAGTGTGGTGGACATCGCCACCGGCAAGCCGATCTTCGCCGACGACCAGGGCCGGATGAGCCCGTTGTTCCTGCACCATATCGGCGGCTTGCAGAAGTACATCCCGAAGGTGCTGCCGATGTTCGCACCCAACGTCAATTCGTTCCGTCGTTTCCTGCCGGACACCTCGGCCCCGGTCAACGTCGAGTGGGGCGAGGAAAACCGCACCGTCGGCCTGCGGGTACCGACGTCCACCCCGGAGGCCATGCGTGTCGAAAACCGCTTGCCGGGAGCCGACGCCAACCCTTACCTGGCGATTGCCGCCAGCCTGCTGTGCGGCTACCTGGGCATGGTAGAGGGCATCGAGCCCAGCGCTCCGGTCCAGGGCCGGGCCTATGAGCGGCGTAACCTGCGCCTGCCGATCACCATTGAAGATGCCCTGGCGCACATGGAGAGCTGCCCGACCATCGAGCAGTACCTGGGGCGTAAATTCGTCCAGGGCTATGTCGCGGTCAAGCGCGCCGAACATGAGAACTTCAAGCGTGTGATCAGCTCCTGGGAACGGGAATTCCTGCTGCTCAGCGTCTGATAGCGGGCTTTGCATCACGATCGAACAACAACTCGAAGAGGTGTCGACATGCGTCTATTGAAATCCGTGGTTCCCGTGGCCCTGGCGTTGCTGTGCAGCGCCGGCGCCCAGGCTCAGCCGAGCGTCAGCGTGTACAACTGGACCGACTACATCGGCGAGACCACCCTCGCCGACTTCCAGGCAAAAACCGCAATCAAGGTGATCTACGACGTCTTCGACTCCAACGAGACCCTGGAGGGCAAGTTGCTGGCCGGGCGCACCGGGTATGACGTGGTGGTGCCGTCGAACCACTTCCTGGCGCGCCAGATCAAGGCCGGGGCTTTCCTCAAGCTGGATCGCGCACAACTGCCGAACTGGTCGAACCTGGACCCGAAACTGCTGGCCCTGCTGGAGAAGAACGACCCCGGCAACCAGCACTCGGTGCCCTACCTCTGGGGCACCAACGGCATCGGCTACAACGTCGACAAGGTCAAGCAGGTGCTGGGGATCGACCATATCGATTCGTGGGCGGTGTTTTTCGAACCCGAGAACCTGAAAAAGCTCAGCCAGTGCGGCGTGTCGATGATGGACTCGCCCGATGAAGTGTTCCCGGCGGTGCTCAACTACCTGGGCCTGGACCCACGCAGCGAAAACCCCGAGGACTACAAGAAAGCTGAAGCCAAGCTGCTGGCGATCCGCCCGTATATCACCTACTTCCACTCCTCCAAGTACGTGTCCGACCTGGCCAACGGCAATATCTGCCTGGCCTTCGGTTATTCGGGGGATGTGTTCCAGGCGGCGAACCGGGCCAAAGAGGCGAAAAACGGGGTGAATGTCGCTTACTCGATCCCCAAGGAAGGCAGCAACCTGTGGTTTGACCTGCTGGCCATCCCCGCCGATGCCGGCAATGTCAAGGAGGCCCACGCCTTTATCAACTACCTGCTGGACCCGCAGGTGATCGCCAAGGTCAGTGCCTCGGTCGGTTATGCCAACCCCAACCCGGCGTCGAAGCAGTACATGGACCCCGAACTGGTGAATAACCCCGAGGTTTACCCACCCCAGGAGGTGCTGGACAAGCTCTACATCTCCAGTACCCAGCCGCCGGCCATCATGCGTCTGATGACCCGGTCCTGGAGCAAAGTGAAGTCCAACAAATGAATCAGCCAAACACCAGGGCGGCGCCTGCCGAGCACGCCCGCTCCTATTACGCGGCCTCGGCCAGGGCCTTGGCCGGCTACCCGGTGCTGAATGAGGACCTGGAGGCCGACGTCTGCGTCATCGGCGGCGGCTTTACCGGGGTCAACACCGCCATCGAACTGGCCCAGCGCGGGTTGTCGGTGATCCTGCTCGAGGGCCAGCGGATCGGTTGGGGCGCCAGCGGGCGCAATGGCGGCCAGCTGATTCGCGGTATCGGCCATGACGTCAGCGGCTTTGCGCGCTACGTCGGCGAAGAGGGAGTCAACTACCTGAATCGGGCCGGCATCGACTCGGTGGATCTGGTGCGGCAACGGGTCGGCGAACACGGCATCGACTGCGACCTGCGCTGGGGGTTTTGCGAATTGGCCAACACCCCGGCGCAGTTCGCCGCCTTCCAGGCCGAGCAGGACAGCCTGGCGGCCATGGGCTATGCCCACGCGACACGCATCGTCGGTGCCGCGGACATGGGCCAGGTGGTGGGTTCGTCGGTGTATGCCGGTGGCCTGGTGGACATGGGCTCGGGGCATCTGCACCCGCTCGACCTGGTGCTGGGCGAAGCTCGCCTGGCCGAATCCCTGGGGGTGCGGATCTTCGAGAACAGCCCGGCGCTGCAACTGCTGCACGGCGAATCCGTGAAAATCCGTTGCGCCCAGGGCACGGTGCGCGCCGCCAATCTGGTGCTGGCCTGCAATGCCCATCTGGATGACCTGGAACCACGCCTGAGCGGCAAGGTGCTGCCGGCCGGCAGCTACATCATCGCCACCGAGCCACTGGACGAGGCCTTGGCGCAGCAGTTGATCCCGCAGAACCTGGCGCTGTGCGACCAGAAGGTCGGCCTCGATTATTACCGGCTGTCCGCCGACCGCCGCCTGCTGTTCGGCGGTGCCTGTCATTATTCAGGGCGCGATCCGGCCGATATTGCGGCGTACATGCGGCCGAAGATGCTCAAGGTGTTTCCGCAACTGGCCAGGGTGCGCATCGATTATCAATGGGGCGGCAAGATCGGTATCACCGCCAATCGCTTCCCCCAGGTCGGGCGCCTGGCGCAGTACCCGAACGTGTTTTATGCCCAGGGCTATTCCGGCCACGGCCTCAACGTCACCCACTGGACCGCCAGGCTGCTGGCCGAGGCCATCCATGCCGGCCACAGCCAGGGCGTGGATATCTTCAGTGCCGTGCCGCATATGACCTTCCCCGGTGGCCCGGCCTTGCGCGCGCCGCTGCTGGCATTGGGCATGCTCTGGCACCGCTTGCGCGAGGTGTTGGGTTGAAGGGGTGACACGGACCTGGCGACTCAGTGGCTGATAAAGCGCAGAATCGCCTCGGCCACGGCCGGCCCGGCTTCGCGCTGTGGAAAATGCCCCACCCCCGGCAGTACCTGGCGTTCATAGCGACCGCTAGGGACTTCGCCAGCACCTGGCTGCCACACGTGTTGCAGTCGTTCAACCGCGCCCATCCCCGCGCCAGCACCGAGCTCAAGGTGGGCATCACCAGCGAGTTGCTGCAGCACAAACGCCTGGGTCAACTGGACCTGGTGTTCGGCAAGCAATGCGCGCGGGGTGATGACGAAGGCGAATTACTTTGAGAGGAGCCGCTGGTCTGGGCCTCCAGCAGCACGCTCAAACTGCCACCGGACGCCAGCCTGCCGCTGGCGGTGTTTCCCGAACCTTGCGTGTACCGCGAGGCTGCCATTGCGGCCCTGGCGAGTGGCCTTTGAAAGCAGCAGCATGGCCGGCTGTATCGCCGCCGCCCTGGCGGGTTTTGCGGTGACACCCATTGCCCGCAGCCAACGGCTGGACGGGCTCCAGCAATTGGGCTCCGAGCACGGCCTGGGAGCCATGAGCCAGGCCCGCTTCTATGCCTTCGCCGAGCAGAACACGCCTGCGGTAGCAACGCTGGTTGAAGCGGTGCGGGAAATCGGCCAACGGAAGCGCTTCATTCGTTGATGTGGGTTGGGCGACGGGATTTGCAGCCGATGGCACGGCAACGGCACAACTCACAATTGATAATGATTATCGAAAACAGGTAGCATTCGCGGCTCTGGGGCAGGACATGTCGCACCTACCCGCGCGATTGAGCACATGCGTTCGTGGATGCGTCACCTGACAAACTCAACCTGTATCTGTCCCATCGTTCCGCCCTTGTGGACTACGCCGCCCCTATCGTCGGCTGTCGTTCCCGCGCCGAGGATGTGGTGCAGGAAGCCTGGCTGCGCTTCAACGGCCGCGACCAGCCGAACCTGTCCATCAACAACCCGGTGGGCTACCTCTACCGCATCGTGCGCAACCTGGCACTGGACCTGACCCGCAGCATGGCCACCGAGAAACGCCAGCCCGACAGTGATGCGGTGCTGGCCGAGCTGCCGTCCGGTGCGGCCTCCCCCGAGCAGGAAACCGCCAGTTGCGATGAGCTGCAACAGGTGATGGAGGCCCTGGCCCAATTGCCGGAGCGCACACGGATCGCCTTTGAGATGCATCGCCTGGGCGGCTACACACTGCAGCAGGTGGCCACGGCCATGGGCATCTCACTGGGGCTGACGCATCAGTTGGTGCACCAGGCGCTCAGCTACTGCGCTGCAAGGCTCGAGCGCGATCATGACTGAGCCCCGCGCCAGCGCCATGCAACCGCCTCTGAAAAAAACCGGCGGCCAAACGTCTTTTGCTCAGGGTCCATATCCTGTGCGACCCTTTGCGCCCTTTTTCAGCTCTGGAGCCGTGCCGGACATGCCGCAAGCCGATCCTCGCCAAGCCCGCATGGACGTCGCCCTGGATTGGCTGCTGCGTACGCGCCAGGCCCCGGATGACGCCCGCCTGCAAGCGGCGTTCAGCGCGTGGCAGGCGGCCGACCCGGAAAATCCCGAAGCCCTGCGCAAGGCCGAGCGCATCTGGCGCCTGACCGGGCAACTGGCCCCAAGCACCGCAGCCAAATGGCCGGTGGTGCCCCCGTCCGTCGCGGCGCCGGTGACACCTGCGGCCAGCCCGCCATCACGGCCACGGCGGCGCCGGGTCCTGGGTTGGGCCATCGGCAGTGCGCTGGCAGCCTGCCTGGTGCTGGGCCTGGGCCCGCGCCTGAACCTGACGCTGCAAGCGGATTACCAGACCGCGCAAAACGAACGTCGCGAACTGCAATTACCCGACGGCAGTCAGGTGGTGCTCGACAGCGGCAGTGCCATCGCCGTGGACTTTTCCGAGACGCGCCGCGATGTGCGCCTGCTGTCGGGGCAGGCCTTCTTCGAGGTCAAGCCTGATCCGAGCAAACCCTTTCATGTCCAGGCCCAGGAGCTTGAGGTCACGGTCACCGGCACCGCATTCAACGTCGACCTGGCCTCACGCAGCATCGCGGTGGCGGTGCTGCATGGCTCGGTCAAGGTCAGCCGGGGGGCGTCGCAACAGCTGTTGAGCCCGAGCCTGACCCTGGGCCAGCAATTGCAGTTCGACCGCGCGAGCGGTCAGGCCCTGATACAGAACCTGCCGCCGCAACGCATGACGGCCTGGCGCAACGGCCAGTTGGTGGCAGACAACGCCCGGCTTGGGGATATGGTCGATCAGTTGCGCCGCTACTTGCCCGGAACCGTGGTGCTGCGTGATCCACAACTGGCGGATCGGCGCATCACCGGGGTCTACGACATCGCCAACCCGCAGGCCGCGCTGCGTGCCATGGTCCAACCCTATGGCGGTCGACTCGAGAGCTGGACGCCTTACCTGCTGCTGTTATCCAAAGCGCAATAACCGTAGCCGCTGCCGAGCCCACAAGGCTGCGGTGGCCTTGAAGGGCGCCGCAGATCTGCCTGAATTTTCACGGTATCTGTTAGGGCAAGCGCAGCCTGGCGGGCTGGGCAGCGGCTACCAATCAGGGAGGTCATCAGTGCCGGTCTTGCGGTGCTTTTTTCCATTGATTTGCACAACCTGAAAATTATTTTGGTTTTTTTCTGAAAATTCTTCGGGCTGTCCCGTCCTTTGCTTCGCACAAACATTGAGATCAATTCTCATTCAATGATTTGCGGGCTCAGGCCCGTACGGGGACGCGGGATGACACCGAATATTCAGCCGTCGCGGCGCTTGGCCACGGCGCTGCGCAACCATCTGACCAACGCCAGCCAACTGGGCGCACTCAGTCTGTGCTGGGTGATCAGCAGCCAGCCTGTCCAGGCCACTGACGCCACGCAAGCGCGCGAGCCGATCCTGCAAACCCGTCACACCTTCGATCTTTCGGTACAGAGCCTGGCCGCCGCGTTGATCAGTTTCGGCCAGCAAAGCGGCCTCCAGGTCACCGTCGACCCCGCGCTGCTGACCAACCTCTACGGGCAGCCGGTGCAAGGCCAGATGAGCAGCGAACAAGCCCTCGATCGCCTGCTCCAGGGCAGCGGCATTGGCTGGCGCTACGAGTACGGCAGCCTGGTGTTCCAGCGCAGCGACAAGCAGGCCTTCGATGCGCCGCTGGAACTGCAAGGCACGGTCGTGCTCGGCAACCCGCCGGAGAACAGTTTCCAGGGGCAGACGGTGATCGATCGCAAGGCGATCCAGGCCTTCCCCGGCGCCAACGGCGATATCACCACCCTGTTGCGCATGCACCCCAGCGTGCAGTTCAACAACAGCCAGCAAAACTCCAACACTGCCGGGGAAATCGACCCGGCGGACATCAGCATCAACGGCGCCAAGTACTACCAGAACAACTTCATGATCGACGGCGTCTCGATCAATAACGACCTCGACCCCGGCGAGCACGATTACAACGCGATCCGCCAGTTCGACTCGTCCCCCAGCCGCTCCCACGGCATTGCCCTGGACGCCGACCTGCTGCAGGAACTGCGGGTCTACGACAGCAACGTGCCGGCGGAATTCGGCGGCTTCAACGGCGGTGTGGTCGATGCCATCACCCGCAAACCCACCGAAGAACTGCACGGCAAAATCTCGACCTCCATGACCCGTTCGCAATGGACCCGCTATCACCTCAGCGAAAGCGACGAGAGCGCCTTCGACACCGCGTCCGACGAGCAGCACCAGCCCAAGTTCGAGAAGACCACGGTACGCGGCACCCTCGAAGGCCACCTGACCGAGAACTTCGGCGCCATGCTCAACTTCTCGCAAAAGCGCGCGACCATTCCGCTCAACGCGTATGACGGTGGCTACAACAGTTCGACCCAGGACAACACCAGGGACCAGACCCGGCGTATCGATAACTACCTGGTCAAGACCTACTGGAACGTCAACGATCAGTTGAGCCTCGACGGCTCGCTGACCTATGCGCCGCAGGAAAACTACTACTTCGTGGCCAACCGCCAGGACGCCGGGTTCCTCAACAAGAGCGGTGGCTACCAGGGCGCATTCAAGGCGACCTGGCAAGCCGACGACGCCACCTGGACCCACAAGCTGGCGCTGACCAACCTCAACAGCTCTCGGGACGCGGAATCCAACGACTACATCAACTGGTACTACTCCCAGGACAAGAACTGGGGCAACCCCACCGGCAGCAACCCGCGCAGCGCCGAAGGGACCTACGGCTCGATCAACCAGAGCCAGCGCGGCCTCGACTACGCGGTGAAGGTCGACTGGTTCCCCATGCAACTCGGGGAAATGGAGCACAACCTGAGCGCCGGTATTGATCTGAGCCATGAGGTCGCAACCTGGGAACGTCCGGATGACGCCACCGCGGCCACGGCTTTTCGCCGCGACGCCGGCACCAGCTGTGCCGGCAGCGACCCGCTGTGCTCGGTGAGCCCGATGCCAGGTGGTTTTACCCGCCAATATGCGATCACGCGTCTGACCTATGCCGCGGGCAAGATCGAGCTGACGGAAAACAAGTACGCCCTGTTCCTCCAGGACAAGGCCACCTGGGGCAAGCTGACCCTGCGTCCGGGCCTGCGCTTTGAAGGCGACGACTACATGGAGAAAAAGAGCATCGCTCCGCGCTTCTCCGGTGATTACGACTTCTTCGGCGACCGCAGCACGGTGCTGATCTTCGGTGCCAACCGCTACTACGGGCGCAACATCTACAAATATCGCCTGGCCGATGGTCGGGGTGCGCTCAACACCACCTACACCCGCAGCTCGCAGACTGCCAACTGGGTTGCGCGCCCGCAGCGCAGCACCAGCAAATTCAGCAGCCTGGACATCCCCTACGACGATGAACTGACCTTGGGCCTCGACCAACGCTGGCTGGACACCGATTTTCGCCTGAAGTACGTGCGGCGCATGGGCAAGGACAAGATCGCCCGTGCCACCGCGCGGGCCCAGGGCCTGGATGCGGATGCCAACTACGCCACTGAGTACTTCACCTATGTCAACGCCGGGTCCAGCGTCAGCGACAACATCACCCTGAGCATCACCCCCCTGCGCGAGCTGAAGCTGCTCGGCAGCAGCACCAGCCTGCAACTGGCCTTCGACTGGTCCCGTACCCAGGATTCCTACAGCACCTACGAGGAAGGCTTCAACGCCAGTGAACTGGCCGATGACGACGTGATGTTCGATGGCAACCTGATCAAGTACAGCGACTTGCCGGCCGCCGACTTCAACCGCCCCTGGACCGGACGCATGACCACCATCACCGAGATCCCGCAGTTGCACCTGACCTGGAGCAACTTCCTGCGCTACCGCGGCGCCTACAACCAGATCATCACCACCGGCCGGGAAGTGACCGTCAACAATCAGCCGGTGCCGGTCTACGAGACCGCTCGGGTCGATGCCGCCCCGACCTGGGACATGCGCCTGGACTGGGAACTGCCCACCGCAAAGGACCAGGCACTGTTCGTCGCGGTGGACGTGACCAACGTCGCCGACCAGGTGAACTCGATTGTCAGCTCCTCCCGGGGCCGCACCACCTACGAGACCGGCCGCCAGTACTGGCTTGAGGTCGGCTACCGCTTCTGATTCGCCCACGCCAAAGCCTTTTTGAGAAAACCTGATGAGAAAAATAATTGCGAGCCTGCTGGGCCCGTTGCTGTTGAGTGCCTGTGCCAGCCTGTCCGGCTCAAGCCCTGCCCTGCCCTGGGACGCCCAGGTGGTGCGCGGCCAACTGGCCAATGGCCTGGAATACCGGTTGCTGCGGGAGGCCAGCCAGGTCGGCCGCATCGATGTGCGGTTAACGGTCAAGGCCGGTTCAGTGGATGAAACCGACGATCAGGTGGGCGTGGCGCACCTGGTGGAACACTTGAATTTCTACAGCCAGGGGCCTGAGTCTCGCACCGTGCGCCAGCAGATGGAGCAATGGGGCTGGGTCCAGGGCCTCCATTACAACGCAGTGACCAATTACGACCGCACCCAATACCTGCTGAGCCCGGCGGCCGGCGCGAAACAGACCGAACAGGCCCTGCAGGCGCTGGCGATCCTGATGTTCGCCGCCAACTACAGTGCTGCCGACCTGGAGCGCGAGCGGCCGATCGTGGTCGAAGAGTGGCGAGGTGGCCTCGGCGTGGCCCAGCGCATGAACCAGCAGCGCACCGCTTCGCAGCGGATCGGTTCGCGTTACCCGGCCCATCGCACCATTGGCAATGAAGCAGCGATTCGTGCGGCCACCGTCGAGCAGCTCAAGGCTTATCAACAACGCTGGTACGTGCCGGGCAACATGGTGCTGTCGATTGTCGGCGATATCGACCCGCAGGCTCTGCCCGGGCTTATCCAGCAATGGCTGGGACAGGCCCCGAGCCAGGCGCTGGCCACTCGTGATCAACGCGAATTGCCACTCGACCCGCGGTTGAAAATCGTCCAGTTGCAAGACAGCCAGAGCGGCGGCAATCAGGTGGCGCTGTTGTTTCGCCTGCACGAAGCCACCAGCCGCGCCAACACCCAGGCCGGCCTGCGTGAACGCCTGATCGACCGCCTGACCTTGTCCGCGCTGCTTACCCAGTTGCGCCAGCAACCCCAGGTGCCCGGCGTGCGCAGCCTGACCGTGCAGAAAAGCCAGATCGGCGAGTACTCGAGCGTTCTGGGGCTGGCCGCCGGCGTTGAAGGGGATGCTCATCCCCAGGCACTGCGCCAGTTGCTCACCGAGATCGAACGCTTGCGCCGCCATGGCTTTCAGCCGTCGGACCTGAGCCGTGAACAGCAGGCCATTCGTGGCATCGCCCGGCGCATGCTCGACCAACCCAGCCCCCGGACCTTCGAGCAGTGGGTCAA
Organism: Pseudomonas sp. QD4; assembly: GCF_049199125.1. Taxonomy (NCBI): domain Bacteria; kingdom Pseudomonadati; phylum Pseudomonadota; class Gammaproteobacteria; order Pseudomonadales; family Pseudomonadaceae; genus Pseudomonas; species Pseudomonas sp. QD4. The sequence continues at coordinate 620,014 of NZ_JBLZOM010000001.1, read as the reverse complement.
CGACTTGAATGATGCGACCCTGCAAAACCGTCCGTTGCTGCCCAAGGCCGAAATCGCCCGCCTGCACCTGGCCGCGCTCGACGGCATCACCCTGGCCGAGCTCAACCAGCGTTTCAAACGTTGGTCCGACAGCCCGGACCAGGTGCTGCAACTCAGCGCGCCGGGGCTCACGCCGCTGACCCTGCCAACGGTGGATCAGGTGCAGGCGTTGCGCCTGGAAATCGCCAACAGCAGCCTGGACGCACCGTCCACCGCCAGCGCCGCGCCCCTGGTCGACACCACGCCTCCACCGCTGCCCGTCGCCCTGGCGCCCGGCCGGGTGCTCGAACGCCAAGGGTTCGCCGCGCAACAGGTCGAGCACTGGCAGTTGAGCAATGGCGATCGGCTGGTATGGCTCAAACGCAACGGCAAGCAGGAGCAACAGGTACTGCTGGCAGAATCCAGCGCCGGGTTCATGGCCCTCGGCAGCCTCGGCTGGCGCAACCAGATGGCCGCGCAACTGGCGAGCCAGAGCGCGCCCCCGGGCTGGAGCGAGCCGCAGTTGCAGCGCTGGCGCAAGGAGCAACGGGTAAGCCTATCCCTTGACCAGCAAGCGCAGCGCCTGCAACTCAAGCTCAGCACCCTGCCCTCGGCCACGCCTGCCGAGCCGGCGCCCAACCTCGAAGGCTTATTGCAGGCTTATCGCCTGAGCCAGGGCCCGTTGCAGATCGACCGCCAGGACTTCGACAAGACCCGGGCCGACATGCTCGGCCGCCTGGCCCGCGCCCGAGACAATGTGCGAGAGCAGCAGGACCAGACCCTGCGCCAACTGCAATACGGCGAGGATCACTGGCAAACACCCACCCCGGAGCAACTCCGTACATTGCAGACGACCCAGCTGGAGGCCGATTGGCAGCGCCTGCGCCGGGCGCCGGTGACCTATTACCTGATGGCAGATGTCGACGCACAACGGCTGCAACCCCTGGTGGAAAACCAGTTGGCAAGTATTCCCCGGGGCCCGGCGTTGTCCACGCAGCGGGTCCGGCAGGCTCCCGGGCAACGCCAGCGCGAACTCCATATCGGCCTTGAACCGCGAGCGCTGTTGCAGGCTGCCAGCTACAGCGAACAAACCTGGACCCCCGAGGACGCCGCACGGGTCGCGGTGCTCAGGGAACTGGCGCGCAGTGCCTTGAAACAGCAACTGCGCGGCGAGGCGTCCGGGGTCTATCGGCTGAACTTCGACAGTGAACTCAACCCGCAGAACCAGCGGATCGAGAGCCAACTGAGTTTCAGCAGTGACCCGGCCCGAGTAGAAGAACTCTGGGGCCTGGCCCGACGCACCCTGGCCAACCTGCCCGACAGCATCGACGTCGCCAGCGTGGCCAAGGCGCGCAAGCAGTTGCAGACCCAGGAAGCGCTACGCCGCACCGACCCTGAGACCCAACTGCATCGGCTGGTGCTCAGCGAACGTCAATGGGGCGACCCGCGCTACCTGAGTCAGCAACACGACTTGCCCCGGGCCATCCACAGCGCCGCCCTCAAGCCCCTGGCAAAACGCCTGTTCAACCCGCAGAACCTGGTGCAACTGCGGTTGCTGCCAGCCCCGGCGATCGAGGACGGCGCACGATGAAAACCCTCAGAACCTTCTACGCCCTGGCCAGTCCCTACTGGCGCGACCGCCGGCAATGGCAGTCATGGCTGCTGCTGGCCAGCGTGATTGGCATGGGCCTGCTGATCGTCAAGATCAACGTCTTGATCAACGCTTGGAGCAAGACCTTCTACGACACCCTCGGCGAGTTCAAGACCGAGGCGCTGTATGCCTTGATGGGGCAGTACGCGATGTATATCACGGCCTATGTGCTGATCGTGGTGTACATGGACTGGCTGCGCAAAGCCCTGGTGCTGCGCTGGCGCCAGGCCATGACCCAGAGCACCATCAGCGCCTGGTTCGAAGGCCAGGCCTACTACCGCCTGGGGTTCAACGGCGAGCCGGACAACCCCGACCAGCGCATCGCGGAAGACGTGGAAATGCTGGTGGAGCGCAGTGTCGAGCTGCTGGTGTCGTTCATCATCAACATGGCCCAGGTCGCGGCGTTCGCCACCATCCTCTGGAACCTTTCCGGTGTGCTGAATGTCGAGATCCTCGGCTGCCCGATGACCGTGCACGGCTACCTGCTATGGATTGCCGTGATCTACACCCTGCTCGGGACCGCTCTGACCCACCTGATCGGCCGACCACTGCAGCCGTTGAACTACGAGCGCCAGCGGCGCGAAGCGGATTTTCGCGCCAGCCTGCTGCGCAAGCGCGACCATGCCGAACAGATCGCCCTGTATCACGGCGAAGCGGCCGAGCAGCGGCAATTGGCCGAGCGCTTCGAAGGCATTGCACAGAACTGGTGGAAGCTGATGGATCGCGGGCGCAAGCTGGGTTTCTTCACCGTCAGCTACAACCGCGTCAGCCTGATCATTCCTGTGTTCGCCGCCTTGCCGGCGTTCCTGGCCAAGACCATCACCCTGGGCGGGCTGATGCAGATCCGCAGTGCCTTCAGTGCAGTGCAGGGGTCCCTCAGCTGGTTTATCGACGCCTATGTGCGGTTGGCCATCTGGAGTGCCACGGTGGAGCGCCTCGGGCAGTTCCAGCAGGCCATCGACGCCACTCGGCGCCAGGTGCCGCAGATCGAACGCGCCGCGACACTGCAACTGCAACAACTGCGAGTGCGCCGCGCCGATGGCCAGCCCTTGCTTGAGGTGCTCAATATCAGTGCCGGGCCGGGCGAGTGGTTACGCATCCACGGTCGCAGCGGCCTGGGCAAGTCCACCCTGCTGCGTACCTTGCAAGGGCTGTGGCCCTACTACACGGGTGCCTGGCAATTACCCGAGGGCAGCAGCCTGCTGCTGCCGCAACAGCCGTACCTGCCGACCCTGCCCCTGCGTCAGTTGCTGGCTTACCCGGCGACCCATTGGCCTGAGGATCAGCATCTGGTCGAGGTGCTGCGTCAGGTTGGGCTGGCACAACTGGAGTCGCGCCTGGGCGAGGAAGCCGAGTGGAGTCGTGAGCTGTCCGGGGGTGAACAACAGCGCCTGGGTCTGGCTCGGGCGTTGTTGAACGCACCGGACACGCTGTACCTGGATGAGGCCACCAATCAATTGGACGACGCCAGCGCCTGTCAGTTGCTGCAACTGCTGCGCCGAGCGTTGCCCCAGACCCTGGTCATCGCCATCAGCCACCAGGCCAGCGTAGCCGGCCTGTTCCAGCGCACCCTGAAGCTGCACGAGGCACCCCAGGAAAGCCCAAGCCGGGCTCCATTGCTTCAGGCGTAGGCGCGCTGCAAAAAGCCCAGGAGCAGGCGATTCACCTCGGGCGCCTGCTCGCTCTGGATCCAGTGCCCGCAATCAGCCAACAGGTGCTGCTCCAGGTGCGGCACGCTGTCAGGCATACGCTTGAGGGTGTGCGCTTCCAGGACCCCGACCGGGTCGCGGTCACCGATCAGAAACAGGGTCGGTTGCTGGACCTTGGCCCCACTGAGGAACTCGCTGCGCTGCCAGTTGCGCTCGAAATTGCGGTACCAGTTCAAGGCCCCGCGAAAACCGTGTTCGGCGAAGGTCTGGCGATAGACCTGGAAGTCCTGCTCCGAGCACCAGGGAGGCAATACCTCGGGAATCTGCACCCCATCGAACAGCCGCGCATCCGCGGGACGGGGCTGCAGCAAGGCCCCGGCATCGCCCATGAACAGGCGCAGGCTGGCGTCGATGTCAGCATCCAGTTCGGCCTCGGCTACGCCAGGCTCCTGGAAATACAGGATGTAATTGAAGCGATCGGCGAAAACTTCACGCATGACCTCGATCGCCGGGCGCTTGGCCCGGCCGGCGAAGGGCACCGAGAGGGTTACCAGCGCCTGTATCCGCTGCGGTTCGAGCAGCGCCAGGTACCAGGCCACCACCGCGCCCCAATCGTGGCCGACCATGCACACCTGGCGATGGCCGAAGGCGTCCATGGCCGCCTGAATGTCGGCGCACAGGGTCAGCAGGTCATAGGCCTCCACCGCCTGCGGTGCGCTGCTGGCACCGTAGCCACGCATCTGCGGCACAAATACCCGGTAACCCGCCGCCACCAGCGGCCCCACCTGCTCGCGCCAGGAATACCAACACTCGGGAAAGCCATGCAGCAGCCAGACCGGGCGCCCGTCCTGCGGGCCGGCGACCTGCACGCACAGGTCGATGCCGTTGACTGAGAGTCGATGCGCTTGATAGGGAATCATCGATGGGTGTCCATGGGGCGTAAGGTTTCTGCACGCTAGCAGAACCATCCTTGGCTCTGAATCATCATTCGGCGATCGAATGATGGGCCCCTGGCGTTAACGCACAGCTCAGCTGGCGCTGTGGCTGCCTTGCTGACGGATCAGTCTTTGAGTATTCAGGACTTTTTCCAAAGCCTGCTCGGACTCCGGGTCCTGCATCGGCGCGCGGATGGCGGCGGAGACCAGGCTGATCAGCTTGGCCATGACCTCGGCATCGGTGGCCGGACGCCCGAGACTCATGGCCTGCATCAGCAGGCGCAGTTCGGTACCGGCCATGACCCCGGAAATCGCCTTGAGGGCGAACTGCAAGCGCACCCCCAGTTCATTGCGCGGCAAGTCGGGCAATGCCAGGGCGAACGCCTTGAAGAAGCGCTCGAATACCGGCTGGTAATGTTCCTTGAGGTATTCCTGGATAAAGGGCGATGTGTCGCTGTAGACCCGGCCGAGAAAACGAATGAACGAGCGCCCTTCAATGCCGGATTCATCACTGCGCTCCAGGCCCATGGCCGGGGCGAACAGCACGCCGAGCAGAGTTTCGCAGTCCAGCGGACCGTCGCTCTGTTCTTCGCACTTGGCCAGCAGTTCCAGGCGCTGGTCATTCAGCGGCCCCAGGCGCTGCATCAGCAGCGCGGTCATCAGTGAGTCCTTGTCGCCGAAGTGGTAATTCACCGCCGCCAGGTTGACCTTGGCCCGCTCGGTGATCTGGCGCAGCAGCACGGCGTCATAGCCGAACTTGATAAACAATGCTTCCGTCGCTTCCAGCAGTCGGGTCTTGGTGACATTTGGAGCACTGAGTTTCTTTGCGACCATGGCGTAGACCTTTGCTGGGGTAAAAAACTGACCGTACGAACAGCGTTTTAAAAAAAAATTTGATTTTTTATACCCGTGCGGCCCTTTTAAAGCAAGCCTTTGACGGATGCCGCCGATTAAACCGGGCTTTTTTCGACTCGCCAGTCTGGCACCGACCGGGGCGAAAAAAATGTTTCAAATTGTCACGCAATCACGGGAGAAATTTGCCCCATTCCCCGAGCTTGACGGCTAGCGTCGCCTTGGGATCACAGCTACTATTCAAACAAATTTTTAAAAATAATAAATAAAACCAGTGCTGGTCCTGTGTGCAATGCCCTCTCTGCCCTTCTCGGCCCTGGGGAATTCGCCCAGCGACGCCCAGCCTGCCAGCGCGGTAAGCAATGACAGACACAATTGCTCACGAAGGCTTCATCTCCCTGCAAGGCATCGGCAAGAGCTATCGGCTGGCAGACCAGCACCTGCAGATTCTCAAGGACGTCTCGCTGACCATCGAGGTCGGCGAAAGCTGCGCCATCCTCGGCGCCTCCGGTTCCGGCAAAAGCACCCTGCTCAATATCCTCGGTCTGCTCGATCTGCCGGACAGCGGCGAGTACCGCTTCGCCGGCCATGACATTTTCCGCGCCAGCCCCGACCAGTTGGCGGCCATTCGCAACCGACAAATCGGTTTTGTGTTCCAGAGCTTCAACCTGCTGCCACGCCTGAGTGCCCTGGACAACGTTGCCCTGCCCTTGAGTTATCGCGGCGTGGCGCGCCGCGAGTCACTGCAACGGGCCATGCACGTACTGGACCAGGTGGGCCTGGCAGAACGCGCCGAACACCGTCCCGCCGACCTCTCCGGCGGCCAGCGGCAGCGGGTGGCGATTGCCCGGGCACTGGTCGGCCAGCCCTCGGTAATCCTCGCCGACGAACCCACCGGCAACCTCGACAGCCACACCGCCCAGGACATCATGGAGTTGTTGTTGTCGCTCAACCGCGAGCGTCACGTGACGCTGATTATCGTCACCCACGACCCGCACATCGCCCGCCGCCTGCAACGGCAGATCCGCGTGCACAACGGAGTGGTGCAGGGGGCGTGCCCGGCATGAGCCTGAGGGTCGAGCAAAGCGCCAGCCAATTGCTGCATGAGGCTTTTGTCAGCCTGCGCACCCTGGGGAAGCGCTCGATCCTGGCGCTGCTGGGCATCGTCATCGGCAGTTCCTCGGTGGTGGCGCTGATCAATATCGGCAACAACGCGGCCGAGGAAGCCGCGGCGATTTTCAAGGACATGGGCACCGATACCCTGTCTGTGCAGTTCCCCGGCGCTGCCGATAGCCGTGTACCGCTGCCGCCGATGCTGGATGTCGAGCAACTGCACCGGGACGCGCCAAACATGATGTTTATCGCCCCCGTGACCCTGGCCAGCGGCCCGCTGATCTTCCACGGCCGCTCCACCGGCGCCGGACTGGTCGGCAGTACCGAAGAACTGGCCGGGGCCATGCGTTTCAATGTGCGCGAGGGGCGCTTTCTTTCGGACTTCGATCAGGGCGAGACCTACACCGTGGTCGGGCACAAGGTCGCCCAGGCCTTGAGTACCCCCGGGGATCCGCTGCGCCTCGGCGACCGGCTCAGGGTCAACGACTACCTGTTCCTGGTGATCGGCATCCTTCAGGAACAACCGGCGTCGCTGATGGTTCCGGTCCAGGCCAATGATTCGATCTTCATCCCCCTGCAAGGCATGCGCCGCATCTACCCCGCGCCGCAGATCAGCAATGTGATCGCCCGGGCGGCCATGGGCCAGGACATGAACCAGGCCGCCGAAGACCTGACCCAGGCCTTGAAGCAGCAACTGCGAGGCAGGGATATCGCCGTGCAACTGCCGCAACAGATCATCGACGGCATGACCCGCCAGAGCCGCACCTTCAGCTACCTGCTGTTGGCCCTGGGCGGAATTTCCCTGATTGGCGGCGGGGTTGGCGTGATGAATGTGATGCTGATGAACGTGTCCGAGCGCCGGCGGGAAATCGGCATTCGCATGGCCTTGGGCGCGCGCCGCCGGGATATCCGCAATCTATTCCTGCTGGAAGCCGTGACCCTGACCGCCGTCGGCGCGCTGTGCGGGGCGGTGCTGGGCGTCGCGGCGGCTTCCATTTATGCGGTGCTGTCCGGCTGGCAATTCACCCTGGCGGCGGCGGCCCTGCCCCTGGGTGTCGGCAGTACCTTGCTGGTGGGGCTGTTTTTCGGTCTGTATCCGGCCGTCTCGGCGTCTCGCCTGCAACCGGTGGAGGCCCTGCGCGATGAGTGACTGGCGCCCATGGATGGTTTGCGTCCTCTACCTGTTCAACACCCACCTGCTCGCGGCCACCGAGCCCAGCATGGCCAGCCAGGCCGCCGCGCCCTCATTGCGCAACGCCCAGGCGCGCAGTGTGCTGCTGAGCCAGCAAATGACCGACCTGACCCTGGGCGATGCGGTGTACCTGGGGTTGCGCAATAACCGAGGGATTCGCAGCGCCTACCTGCAGCGGGTGGCACAGAAGTTCGACCTGCGGGTGGCTGAAGACGCTTTCAACCCCAAGCTGCTGCTCAATGGCAACTACCGCACTGCCCAAGGCACCGCCGACCGCAGCCGCAACGCCACGGTCGCGCCAACCACCAGCCTGCTGGGTGAATACGGCACGCGCCTGAGCATGGCCTGGACCCAGCAACTGAACAACGCCGACCGGGCCGGGCGCTATCGCAGCGATGGCCTGGACCTGGCCGTGATCCAGCCACTGCTGCGCGGTGCCGGCTGGGACGTGACCACCGCCCCGCTGCGCCTGGCGCGGATCTCGGAGCAGGCCAATCGCCTCAACCTCAAGTCCAGCGTGGCCCAGACCATTTCCGATGTGATCACCACCTACCGCGAACTGCTCAGGTCCCAGGAGCAACTGGCCATTGCCCGGGAAGCTCTCAAGCGCGCCTCGGCCCTGCTGGAGGTGAACAAGGCGTTGATTGGCGCCGGGCGCATGGCGGAATTCGAGATCGTGCAAACCGAGGCCGACATTGCCACCCAGGAACTGGGGGTGGAAGAGGCGCAGAACCAGGTGGACATCAATCGCCTGTCGCTGCTGCGCTTGCTGGCCCTGGACCTGTCCACGCCGATTCGCGCCAGCGAGGCCCTGGAGGCCAGCAAAGTCAGCATCGACAAGGGCCAGGCCCTACGCCTGGCCCAGGTGCAGCAGCCGCAATACTTGTCCACCCTGCTGGGCAGCCAGCAGGCCGACCTCAACCTGGTGATCGCCAAGGACCAGAGCCGCTGGGATGTGTCGCTGGTCGCCGGGGCCAACCAGATCAGCGACCGTTATGACAACGATAACGGCAACGGCTCCGGGCGCCGCTGGGACAGCTATGCCGGGGTCCAGGTGCAGATTCCTATCGGCGATCTGAGTACCCGGCAGGCCGAGGTCCATGCGCGGGTCGACGTGGAAAACCAGGAGCTGGTGCTGGCCGATGCCCGCCAGGCCCTGGAGCGCAGCGTCAACGATGTGGTGCGTGACCTCGGCACGCGCTGGCGGCAATACGAGATCGCCCAGCGCGCAGTGGATCTGTCGCGGCGCAAACTGGACATCGAACGGGAAAAACTCAGCGCCGGACGCTCCAGCAACTTCCAGGTGCTGAGTTTCGAAGGCGACCTGCGAAACGCCGAAAACGCCCGCCTGAATGCACTGATTGCCTATCTGAACGCCCAGACCCAGCTGGATCTGACCCTGGGCATGACTTTGGAGAGCTGGGACATTGCGCTCAACGACTATTGATAAGACGGGTGTTATCCGCCGTCACAAGCGCACGTTGCAGGTTGGCGCGCTGTTGCTGGTACTGGGCGTGGCCGGGTTTGCCGTGCTGCGCTATCAGGCACCCGTCGCCGAACAGCCGGCCCGCGCGCAGTGGATTGCCGTGCAACCAAAACCCTTGAGCCATCAGATCGGCCTGGTGGGCAAGATCGAGCCGCAGCAGACCATCACCCTCACCGCGCCTTTTGACGGCAACGTCCAGGCCAGCCTGGTGGAACAGGGGCAGCGGGTCGAGGCTGGGCAGACCTTGTTGCAGATGGACCCGGCACTCCTGGAAATCCAGTTGCGCGATGCCTTGTCGACCCAACTCAAGGCGCGCCGCGCGGTGCAGGAACTGCAGGACTGGGACAGCAGCCAGCAAGTGACCCGCGCCCGGCGCGCGGTCAGGACCTCGGAAATGGCCCTGAGCAACTCGGAACGCAAGCTCAGTGACAGCCAGAACCTGTTCAGTCGTGGCATCGTCGCGCGCAATGAACTGGACGACCTGAACCAGCAGTTGCAGGTCCAGCGCCTCGACCTGCAGGCGGCCAAGGGCGAGCTGGAGCAGACCCTGGCCCAGGGCAAAGGCGAGTACCTGCAGATCGCCGAAATGGAACTGACCAACGCCACCGTGAAATACCAGGCCCTGCGCACCCTGCTTGAAGGGCGCAATGTGCGGGCGCCCTTTGCCGGGATCGTGGTGCCGGCGCCGGGCTCGACGGGCGGGCAAAATTCCAGTGCCATGGCCTCGGGGCCGGTTCAGGCCGGTGCGCGGGTCAACCAGGGGCAAGTGTTGTTCGGCCTGGCCAACATCGAGCAGTTGAAGATCGTCAGCAAGGTTTCGGAGCTGGACATCAACCAGTTGCACCCGGGGCAAAGCGTGGAGATTCTCGGCGACGGTTTCGACGGTGAGCGCCTCAATGGCACGGTGGATATCGTCAGCAGCCTGGCGACCTCCGGCGACAGCGCCGGAGGCAGCGCGCAGTTTCCGGTGACCCTGTCGATCCCCAAGCTGACCCGCGAACAGCTGCAACGGGTGCGCCTGGGCATGAGTGCGCGCCTGACGATCGTCACCTACCGCAATGACCAGGCGTTTATCGTGCCGCCCGCGGCGATCCAGCGCGGCCCCGACGGCATGAGCGTGGAATACCGCCAGGGGCCGGACCAACCGGTGCAGCGCTTGCCGGTCACCGCCGGCAAATCCACCGCCGAAGGCGTGGAAGTGTTCGGCCTGCAACCCGGCCTTATTCGCCTCCCCGAGTGATCCAAACCCCGGATCTGGCCTGTAGCCGCTGCCGCAGACTGCGCTGGCCCTCGAGAACGCCAAGGATTATCAGGCTGATACGTGGTGTTACGGATGGCCAGCGTGGTTTGCCCTTGAGGGCGCCGTGGGGTGTTCATGCTAGAGTTCGCCAGCCCCCAGCCACCCTCAGCGAGTCGCCATGCCGCATATCGTCCGCACCCACCCCCGCCTGACCGCCGGTGCCCTGATCGGGCTGGCGGTCGGGATCCTGGCCCCGGCCGACTCGGTGATCAGCAAGATCCTCATCGGCTGGAACGCCGGGGTCTGGAGCTACCTGGTGCTGATGTTCTGGCTCGCCGTGCGGGCCAAGGCCGACGATGTGAAGCGCATCGCCGAAGTCGAGGATGAAAACGCCAGCCTGGTGCTGTTCATGGTGTGCATCGCCGCCCTGGCCAGCCTGGCGGCAATCACCTTCGAGCTCAGCGGCAGCAAGGACCTGGAAAGCACCCGGCGCCTGTTGCACTACGGTTTTACTGGCATGACCGTGGTCGGCTCGTGGCTGTTGATCGGGATGATTTTCAGCGTGCACTACGCGCGGCTCTACTACACCTGGGATGGCAAGGAACCGGCCCTGCGCTTCGCCGAAAACCTGACCACCCCCAATTACTGGGACTTCCTGTACTTCTCTTTCACCATCGGCGTGGCGGTGCAGACCGCCGACGTCGGCGTGGCCACCCGTGGCTTGCGCAAGATCGTGCTGGCGCAGTCGCTGATCGGTTTTCTGTTCAACACTGCGATCCTCGGCTTCTCGATCAACATCGCCGCCGGGCTGTTCAGTTGACCGCGCACAAATCTTCTAGACCCGCCCTGGGCGGCGGGCGCTAACTGACGACCTTGACCCTTTCGCGGAGCGCCCATGACTGCGCACAACTGGATCGATCTGGCCCAGGACGCCGAGACCGGCATTGAAACCCTGCGCGCGCACTTCACCGGCCATGCCTACGACCCACACTGGCACGACAGCTACCTGGTGGGCGTGACCGAGCAAGGGGTGCAGCAGTTCAACTGCCGCCGTGCGCGGCACCAGAGCACCCCGGGCAAGGTATTCCTGCTTGAACCCGGCGAGTTGCACGACGGCGAGGCCCCCAGCGCCGGCGGCTTTACCTACCGCATGCTGTACCTCGACCCGCAATGGCTGACCCGCGAACTCGGCGCAGTGTTCGAAGAGGCGCCGGCCGACAGTCAACTGAGCTTCGCCAGCACCCTGGCCAGTGACCCGCGCCTGGCCCAGGCCACCTGCAACGCCTTCCACAGTCTGCACAGCGGGGAACTGCGGATCGTGCGCCAGAGCGCTCTCGACCAACTGCTCGAACAACTCACCGGGCACCTGCACTGGCGCCAGCGTTATCGCGATGACCCGCGCCTGCCGCTGGTGGCCCACCGTGCTCGGGAGTACCTGCATGCCCACGGCCAGCTGGACATCAGCCTCAATGAACTGAGCCAGGCCTGCGGCGTCGACCGTTTCCGCCTGAGCCGCGCGTTCAAGGCGGCGTTTGGCTTGCCGCCCCACGCCTACCTGGTGCAGTTGCGCCTGGCTCGGGCACGGCGCCTCTTGGCCCGTGGCGAACCCACCGCCGAGGTGGCCATGGCCCTCGGGTTTGCCGATCAGAGCCATATGGGGCGCTGGTTCGTCCGCGCCTACGGCCTGACCCCGGCGCTGTACCGCAAGCGCTGCACAAAGCTTCCAGACGCCTGAGGCGCTGCTTGGCGAAGATGGCGTCTCGATCTTCCCCGGAGCTAGCCTGCCATGTCGTCTTTCCCCACCCTGCTGCCGTTTTTACTGTTTGCCTTCGTCGCCTCCATCACCCCCGGGCCGACCAATATCCTGGTGCTGAGCAACAGCGCCCGCTACGGCTTCAAGGCGGCGTTGCCGATCATCCTCGGTGCCGGCATCGCGGCGGCCACTATCGTGCTGCTGGTGGGCAGCGGCTTCGGCCAGTCCCTGACTCGCCTGCCTGCGGTGCAACACGCCATGCAAGGGATCGGCATCCTCTGGCTCAGCTACCTGGCCTGGCAGATCTACCGCGCACCGGCCACAGCCCTCGCCCCCACAACTGATAGCGGCAACCCGCGCCGCCTGGGACTGCTGGGGGGGGCCAGCCTGCAATTGGTCAACCCCAAGACCTGGATGATGGCGCTGGCGGTGGTCAGCGTATTCGCCGGTGAAGGCGCCGAGCGCCAGAGCCATGTGCTGTACCTGTCCCTGGCGTTTTTCCTGATCTCGCTGCCGTGCCTGGGAGCCTGGGCCATGCTCGGTGCCGGTTCGAGCAAGGTGCTGCGCTCGCCTATTGCCATGCAGCGTTTCAACCGGGGCATGGCCCTGCTGTTGCTGGCTTCGGCCTGGCTGAGCCTGTTGGCTTGAGTCACGGCGCCCGCCGTTGGTCAGATGCCGCGGTGGATCGGACTTGACGCCGATTGCGCTTTGCTGTTTCCTGAAACCGGTTTCAGTGCAAGTTCAAGCTTGGCGAAATCCAATAATCAAAAAAATAAGGTCGTTGCCCGTGAACAGTTTTTCCGCCGCCCAGCGCAGCCGCGTCACCATGCTTGATGTGGCCGAGCGCGCCGGAGTCTCCAAGGCCAGTGTCTCGCGCTTTATCGGCGACGACCGCGCCCTGCTCTCCGATGCCATTGCCCTGCGCATCGAGCAGGCGATCGAGGAACTGGGCTACCGCCCGAACCAGATGGCCCGCGGCCTGAAACGCGGGCGCACCCGCCTGATCGGCATGCTGGTGGCCGATATCCGCAACCCCTATTCGATTGCCGTGATGCATGGCGTGGAAACCGCCTGTCGCCAGCACGGCTACAGCCTGGTGGTGTGCAACACCGACCGCGATGACGAACAGGAACGCCAGCATCTGGCCAACCTGCGTTCGTACAACATCGAAGGCCTGATCGTGAACACCCTCGGCCACCACCTGGACCAACTGCGCGAACTGCACCAGGAAATGCCCATGGTCCTGGTGGACCGCAAGGTCGACCAATTGCACAGCGACCTGGTGGGCCTGGATAACCCCGCGGCCGTCAACGCGGCCCTCAGCCACCTGCAGGAGCGCGGTTACCGCGACATCGTGCTGGTCAGCGAACCCCATGACGGCACCAGCTCGCGGATCGAGCGGGTCGCCAGCTTCCACAACGAAATCGCCCAGCGCCCGGGCCTGCACGGCCAGGTGCTGGAAACCGGCAGCGCCCTGACTCAACACCTGAAGCACTTCCTCGCCGCCCCGGGCCCGGGGCCCAAAGCCCTGTTCTGCGCCAACGGCGTCGCTGCGCTGGCGGCCACCACGGCCCTGCGCGAACTGGATTGCCCCCTGTTCGACCAGATCGGCCTGATCGCCCTCGATGACCTGGATTGGTATCCCCTGGTGGGCAATGGCATCACCGCCCTCGCCCAACCCACCGAGGCCATAGGCGCGAGCGCTTTCGAATGCCTGCTCAAGCGCCTGCGCGGTGATACCCAGCCGCTGCGGGTGCTGGATTTTGCGGCGCAGTTGATTGTGCGGGGATCGACCCGGGGTCGGTGAAACACAGTATTTCGCGGTAATCGCTGCCGACAGACGTTGGATGCGCTTCAGCAAAAATTTTTGAACAAAAATGAAACCGGTTTCAGAGGTCAGAACAATGCATAAATCACCCGTTTCCATCAGCCTCTCCAGCTATGGTGCCGACCTGGTGCGCACCCAGGGCCAAGGCCATTTCATCGAGGTGCTGGCCGCCGCCGGGGCCTCGCGAATCGAATGGCGTGAAGAGCTGCTCACCGACGAAGTCCCGGCCGAACTGGCCCAGGCCACTGCGGCGCAGCAACTCGAAAGCCTGTTTTCCTCGCCACTGGAACTGTGGGTCGCCGGCCAGTCCCAGGCCAATCCGCAACTGGAACAGGCCCTGCTGCGCGCCCATGCCTTTGGCGCCACGAGTTTGAAAGTGTCCCTGGGCTACTTCACCGACAACAACGACCTGCAGAGCCTCGGCGCCTTGCTGGCACGGCACCCGGTGCGGCTGCTGGTGGAAAACGACCAGACCCTGCACGGCGGGCGAATCGAACCGTTCCAGCGTTTTTTCGATCAGGTCGAGCGCCTGCAACTGCCGGTGCAAATGACGTTCGACATCGGCAACTGGCAGTGGCAGGACCAGTCGGCCGCCACCGCCGCGCGCCTGCTGGGGCGGCATGTCGGCTATGTGCATTGCAAAGCCGTGGCGCGCCGCGCCGACGGCAAGCTGGTGGCCATCCCGCCGAGCGCAGCCGACCTGCATCTGTGGGAACAACTGTTGCGGCACATGACCCAAGGTATTAACCGCGCGGTGGAATACCCGCTGCAAGGCGAGGACCTGGTGCAACTGACCCGTGACCATGTCGGCACCCTCGCCCGCCTGGGCCAGTCACGCCTGGAGAACGCCCATGTCTGAGATCGATATCCTGTCGTTCGGTGAAACCATGGCCATGTTCGTCGCCGAGCACAGCGGCGACCTGGCCCAGGTCGGGCATTTCCATAAACGCATTGCCGGCGCCGACAGTAATGTTGCCATTGGCCTGTCGCGCCTGGGGTTCAACGTGGCCTGGCTGAGCCGGGTCGGCGCCGATTCATTCGGCCGTTTTGTGGTCGACACCCTGAAGGCCGAGGGCCTGGACTGCCGCTTTGTCGAGACCGACCCCGCGCACCCCACCGGGTTTCAGCTCAAATCCCTCGAAGAACACGGCGCCGACCCTCGGGTCGAGTACTTCCGCCGTGGCTCGGCAGCCAGCCGGCTCTCGGTCAACAACATCGCGCCGGCCTTGTTGAAGGCCCGGCACCTGCACGCCACCGGCATCCCGCCGGCTCTCTCGGCCTCGGCCCGGGAGCTGTCCCAGGTGCTGATGAGCCAGATGCGCGCCGCCGGACGCAGCCTGTCGTTCGACCCCAACCTGCGCCCCAGCCTGTGGGACAGCGAAAAACAGATGATCAGCGAGATCAACCGCCTGGCCGTGCAAGCCCATTGGGTGCTGCCGGGCCTGAGTGAAGGTCGCCTTTTGACCGGCTTGCAAGACCCGGCCGATATCGCCGCGTTTTACCTGGACCAGGGGGTCGAGGCCGTGGTGATCAAGCTCGGGGCCGCCGGCGCCTATTACCGCACCCAACTGGATCAAGGCTTTGTCGAGGCCGTGCCGGTGGCCGAGGTGGTCGACACCGTGGGCGCCGGCGACGGCTTTGCCGTGGGCCTGATCAGCGGCCTGCTGGAAAACCTCGGCATGGCCGAGGCCGTACAGCGCGCCAACTGGATCGGCAGCCGCGCGGTGCAGAGCCGTGGCGATATGGAAGGCCTGCCGCGCCGTGAAGAACTGCCCCCGCCCGCTGCCGTTCGCTTGCGATCCAGCGCCTGACCGCCGCACCCGATTGACCCGTGACGCGTTACCTGCTGCGACAAAAACAACAAGCTCAGGAGTTCCATCATGCACACCGCAAAACTCGCCACCCGCCGCTGGTGGTACATCATGCCCATCGTCTTTATCACCTACAGCCTGGCGTATCTGGACCGCGCCAACTACGGGTTTGCCGCCGCCTCAGGGATGGCCGCCGACTTGATGATCACCCCGGGACTGTCGTCGCTGCTGGGCGCCCTGTTCTTCCTCGGCTACTTCTTCTTCCAGGTGCCGGGGGCGATCTACGCGCAAAAGCACAGCGTGAAGAAGCTGATTTTTGTCAGCCTGATTCTCTGGGGCGCCCTGGCGACCCTGACCGGTATCGTCTCCAACGCCTATATGCTGATCGTCATCCGCTTCATGCTCGGCGTGGTCGAGGCCGCCGTGATGCCGGCGATGCTGGTCTACCTGTGCCATTGGTTCACCCGTGCCGAGCGCTCCCGCGCCAACACCTTCCTGATTCTCGGCAACCCGGTGACCATGCTCTGGATGTCGGTAGTCTCGGGCTACCTGGTGGAGCATTTCAGCTGGCGCTGGATGTTTATCATCGAAGGTCTGCCGGCCGTACTCTGGGCGTTTATCTGGTGGCGCCTGGCGGATGACCGCCCAAGCGAAGCCAAATGGCTCACCTCGCAGGAAAAACAGGACCTGCAAAGCACCCTGGACGCCGAACAGGTGGGCATGAAAGCGGTAAAGAACTACGCCGAAGCCTTCCGCTCACCCAAGGTCATCATCCTGGCGTTGCAGTTTTTCTGCTGGAGCATCGGCGTCTACGGCTTTGTGCTGTGGCTGCCGTCGATTCTCAAGCACGGCGCGCAGATGGACATGGTCGAGGCCGGCTGGCTGTCGGCGCTGCCGTACCTGGCGGCGGTGATTGCCATGCTCGGGGTGTCCTGGGGCTCGGACCGGATCCAGAAGCGCAAACGCTTTGTCTGGCCGCCGCTGCTGATCGCCTCAGTGGCCTTTTACGGCTCCTACCTGCTGGGCGCCGAACACTTCTGGTGGTCCTACACCTTGCTGGTCATCGCCGGGGCCTGCATGTACGCGCCCTATGGGCCGTTCTTCGCCATCGTGCCGGAGATTCTTCCTGCCAACGTGGCCGGCGGCGCCATGGCGCTGATCAACAGCATGGGCGCCCTCGGCTCGTTCGGCGGCTCTTACCTGGTGGGTTACCTGAACAGCGCCACCGGCTCGCCCGGCGCTTCCTACCTGCTGATGAGCGGCGCGTTGCTGCTGTCGGTGGTCCTGACGATTTTCCTCAAGCCCGGTGCCAGTGACCGCACGGCGCCGGCCTTGCCTGCCCGTCGACGCCTGGCCCATTCCTGAACCGAACACGGTGGTGAACCCGATGAAAAAACAGGTTGTTGTCTACAAAAAACTGTCCCCGGAGCTGATGGCGCGTCTGCAAGCCCAGGCCGAGGTCACGCTGATCGAAGACTTGAGCCCCGCCGGCATGGACCGTCTGCGCGAAGCCCTGCCCCGGGCCCAGGGCCTGCTCGGCGCAAGCCTGCGCCTGGACGCCGAACTGCTGGACCTGGCACCGCAGCTGGAGGCGGTCGCCAGCGTCTCGGTGGGCGTCGACAACTACGACATCGACTACCTGAGCCAGCGCAGGATCCTGCTCAGCAACACCCCGGATGTGCTCACCGAAACCACCGCCGACACCGGTTTTGCGCTGATCCTGGCCACCGCGCGGCGGGTGGTGGAACTGGCCACCCTGGTCCGCGCCGGGCAGTGGAACAGCAACATCGGCCCGCGGCACTTTGGCAGCGACGTGCATGGCAAGACCCTGGGCATCATCGGCATGGGGCGCATTGGCGAGGCCCTGGCCCAGCGCGGGCACTTTGGCTTCGGCATGCCGCTGATCTACCACAGCAACTCGCCGAAACCGGCGGTGGAGGCGCGCTTCAACGCCCGCTATTGCAGCCTGGAGCAACTGTTGCAGCAGGCCGATTTCATTTGCCTGACCCTGCCGCTGACCGCCCAGACACAGGGCTTGATCGGCGCGAAGGAATTCGAGCTGATGCGCCCGGAAAGCATCTTTATCAATATTTCCCGGGGCAAGGTGGTGGACGAAGGGGCGATGATCGAGGCGTTGCAGCAGCGCAAGATCCGCGCGGCCGGGCTGGATGTGTTCGAGCGCGAGCCGCTGGACCACGACTCACCGTTGTTGCAACTGGACAATGTGGTGGCCACCCCGCACATCGGTTCGGCCACCCATGAAACCCGCGAAGCCATGGCCCGCTGCGCCGTCGACAATCTGTTGGCGGCATTGGCCGGACAACGCCCGGCCAATCTGGTCAATCAACAGCTGTGGCCGCAAGCCGCCGGTTAAACCGGCTTCCGGCGCCGTGACGGGCGCCGGATTCACCCCTGTCAGATGACGAAGCGCGCCACCATGCTGTTCAAATCCACCGCCAGGCGCGACAGCTCATGGCTTGCAGCGCTGGTCTGGTTGGCTCCTGCCGCCGACTGGGTAGCCAGGTCGCGGATGTTCACCAGGTTGCGATCGACCTCCCGCGACACTTGAGCCTGCTCTTCCGAGGCGCTGGCAATGACCAGGTTGCGCTCGTTGATCAGGTTGATCGACTCGGCGATCTGCTCCAGGGCCACACCGGCGGCGCGGGCCATTTCCAGGGTGCTCTGGGTCCGTTGATTGCTTTGCTGCATCGACTGCACCGCCTCGCCGGTGCCGTTCTGGATTCCGGCGACCATTTTTTCGATTTCCTGGGTCGACTGCGCAGTGCGGTGGGCCAAGGCCCGTACCTCATCGGCCACCACCGCGAAACCACGTCCGGCCTCACCGGCCCGGGCTGCTTCGATCGCGGCGTTCAGGGCCAGCAGGTTGGTCTGCTCGGCAATGGCCCGAATCACATCCAGCACCTTGCCGATGTCTCGACCCTGGGTGGCCAGGCCTTCGATCATCACCGAGGTGTTTTGCACGTCGTGGGTCATGGTCTGGATCGCGTCGACGGTCTGGACCACGCGATCACGGCCTTCACGGGCGGCCTGGGTTGACTGGTGCGAGGCCTCCGAAGTCGACACCGCGTTGCGCGCGACCTCTTCCACGGCGGCGGTCATTTCATTCACCGCAGTGGCGGCCTGTTCGATTTCGTTGTTCTGCTGTTGCAGGCCACGGGAGGCCTCCTCGGTGACTGCGCTGAGTTCTTCCGAGGCTGACGCCAGCTGGGTGGCAGAGCCCGAGATCTGCTCGATGGTACGGCGCAGATTGCCCTGCATATCGGCCAGGGCGCTGAGCAGCCGCGACGACTCGTCCTTGCCGTCGACCTCGATGACTTTGGTCAGGTCGCCGCCGGCAATGGTTTGCGCGGCGCTCAAGGCCCGGTTCAGCGGCTGCACGATGCTGCGGGTCAGCAACAGCGCCAGGAGCACTGTCATCAATGCCGCCGCCAGGGCGACCAGGATGATCCAGGTGATCGCGCTGTCGTAATGGTTGCCGGCATCGGCTGATGCCGCCGTGGCATCGGCGGTGTTGATCGCCACCAGCTTGTTCAGTTGTTCACCCATCAGGTCGGTGCCGTCCTTGATCCGGGTGTTGATCAGGCTGCGCATCTCCTCCAGCTTGTTCTGCCGCGACAGCTCCAGCATCTGGTTCTGGGCTTGCAGGTAGTTTTCCAGGGTGGCGGCAAAGGATTTGTACAGCGCCGCTTCCTCGTTGCCCGCCGGCAACGCTGCGTAGCTGGCCTGGGCCTGCTTGAGCTTGTCCACCAGCACGCCGATGCGGGTTTGCGCTTCATCCAGGCCGGCCGCCTCGCGGTTGACCAGGATGCGGAACGACAGGATGCGCATGCGCAGGACGTTCTCGGTCATGTTCCCCAGGTACCTCACACTCGGCAGTTGGATAGTGTCCATATCGATGGACGCCTGGCGAATGATTGACATGCGGTTGATCGCAAATACACCTAACACCACGACCAGCAACGCAATGAACGCAAAACCGAGGAAAGCGCGAGGCGCGATATTGATATTACGTAGGGACATAGGACGACTCTCGGGAAATAAGGGGTTGCGCGCATCCATGCCAATAGCCCTGTCGGCCAGCCGTGCTGGAGGTGTGACAGGTCGGCCCGACTGTTGTAGTTGGTCTGCGAGCCTGTAATGGATATCGGCCGGACTTGAGGTTTAATGCGTCCCCCGGCAAAAAATATTTCCAGTTGTGACCGGGTAGTCACAATCAATCAACGGCCTTGACTGCTACGTTGGCGCCGAGCATAATCGCAGGTTTCACGGGAGCGCTCTGGCCCGGGGCATACAGCGCCTTGGCCGGCAGGTTGGGCAGCGCGGCGCTCTCGGCCAGCCTCCTGCATCTGTAGGATGGCGAGGGTGCCGCAACCCGCCGATACTCGATTTCAGGCCCTGCCCACGTCTTCGCGACGTTCCGGTCCTTCACTACTTCGTGACGAAAATAATAAGAAAGTCGCACAGAGGTACACCCCAATGAGCGGTCATGATCATGGTCACGCCGGCCTGCTGGCAGCCTTCAGCGCGCTGACACTCGAACTGCAACGCCTGGCCCAGCACCAGGACATCGAAACCCTGCACCCGCATGCCCTGGCCCGTATCAGCCAGGTGCTGCCCTTTGACAGCGCCTGGTGGGGACGCGCCGCGCTGATCGACGGCTTGCCCGAGGAGCACAGTTCCTACCTGTATCACCTGCCGCCCAGCTACCTGCCGGACTGGCAGTCGATCCGCCATATCGACGTCACCGTGAGCCGCGTGCACGCCTCCCCCGGGCAGGCAGTGATCATCGATATGCGCAATCCGGCCAATGGCCCTGGCCTGAACTGGCTGGGCGCGACCTATGACATCGGCGAGCTGATGTGCGTGGTCTACATCGATCCCCACACCCACCTCAGCGATCACCTGGCGCTGTACCGCAAGCCCGGTGCGCCGCGCTTTCGCGAGGACGACTGCCACTTGCTGAACAACATCATGCTGCACCTGGTGGCCGCGGTGTCGGCCAACCAGATCCGCACCCTGGTGGCCATGCGCGAAAAACTTACCCGCCCGCGCAACCTGGCACTGGCGGTCTGCGATCAGCGCGGCACCCTGCATTGCGCCGAGCGCGGGTTTGTCGACCTGCTGCTCAGCGAATGGCCGCAATGGAGTGGTCCGCAGTTACCGGTGGCGCTGAATGGTGACGGCTTCGAAGGCAAGCATTTACAGGTCGAAGCCTCGGCCGTGGGCGACCTGTATCTGTTGGCTGCGCGCAACCGCAGCGTGCTGCCGCAGTTGAGCCCGCGAGAAAACGACGTCGCGCAATGCTTCGGCGACGGCAAGACCTACAAGGAAGTGGCCCGGGACCTGGGCATGTCGCCCAACACCGTGCGCCACCATATCCGCGCCATCTACAGCAAGCTCGGAGTCAAGGACAAGGCCCGCATCGCCCAGTTACTGCACGCCCCTCCCAGCTGATCTCCAGCGCTGATCCCGACTGATTTTTTGCTGCCGCCCTGGCGGCCTCGGGCACCCTTTTGCCAGTTTTTTATCCCCCACTGCCACGTCATGGCGAGCTGCTCGCCGCACAACAACCTAAAACAGAGACGTAACGCCATGCACAGATTCACCCTCTGCTCCACCGCCGTGGCCTTGACCACGGGGCTGTTGAGCCTGCAAGCCGGTGCCGCCGACCTTAACGCGCGGGATTTTTTTGGTGCGCCCTCGGGCACCACCCTGGGCGTGCTGTACTTGCCGGCCACCCGCGCCGGCGACTTCCACGGCCCGGCTGACAGCACCGGCAAGGCCGAACTGCGGGTCAACGCCATGGCCTACCGCCAGGTGTTTTTCAGCGACATCTGCGGCACCTTGTGCACCCCGCAATTCATCGTGCCCTTTGCCGACATCAACGCTCGCCTGCCCGGTGCCAGCCAGCACACCGGTGAGAGCGGCTTCGGCGATCCCCAGGTCGGCGGCACCCTGTTTTTCATCAACGACCCGGCATCGCGTACCTACAGCGGCCTGCTGACCCTGATCACCCTGCCCATAGGCGAGTACCACAGCCGGGACCCCGATGTGTCGCCGGGGGCCAACCGTTGGGGCGCGACCTTTGTTTACAACTACACCCAGGGCATCGGCGAAAAGTGGGTGCTGGAAGCCAACCTCGAAGCCCAGCTGTACGCCAAGAATGACGACTACTTTGGCAGCTCACTCAAGCAGGACCCGCTCTATCGGCTGCAAGCCTTCGCGTCCTATGACTTCACCCCTAGCACCTATGGCGCCCTGCGCCTGATCCACGCCGACGGCGGTGAACTTCGGATCAATGACCAG
The DNA here is from genome assembly GCF_049199125.1 of Pseudomonas sp. QD4. Classification (NCBI taxonomy): domain Bacteria; kingdom Pseudomonadati; phylum Pseudomonadota; class Gammaproteobacteria; order Pseudomonadales; family Pseudomonadaceae; genus Pseudomonas; species Pseudomonas sp. QD4. The sequence goes on along the minus strand of NZ_JBLZOM010000001.1, from coordinate 598,159 downwards.
CGCATCGACGACACCCACAAGCGCTACACCCAGGTTGGCTTCGAGGTCGGCCATTGGCTGGATAAGCAAAACCAGCTGATGCTCAGCCTGTCGCAGAACGTTGCCACCGATAACGGTTACCACGGGACCGACGCCTTGCTGCGCCTGGTTCATGTGTTCTGAAGCGCCCTTCCGGAGCCTGTCCATGACCACTCACAGCCACACCTTGAACAGCGACCAGGGCTTGAGCGTCTCGCCCCTGGCCCGGTTGGCGGCGATTGTGCTGTTCGCCGCCATCGTCCCGACCATCCTCATGACCGCGCCGGCGATTGCGGCGCAGTTGGCCAGCCAGTGGCACCTGAGCCCGACGCAGATCGGTGACCTGTTTTCCACCGAGCTGGGCGCCATGAGCCTGGCTACCCTGCCCGCTCTATGGTGGCTCAAACGTTTCGACTGGCGCCGCGCTGCACTGCTGGCCGGCGTACTGTTTATTGCCGCCAACCTGCTGTCGATGCTCGTCACGGATTACGCCGCGCTGCTGGCCCTGCGTTTTTGCAGCGCCCTGGCAGGCGGTTCGCTGATGATCATCTGCCTTTCCAGTGCGGCCTCCAGCGCCAACCCCAGCCGTGTCTATGGCCTGTGGGTGATGGGGCAACTGGTGGTCGGCGCGCTGGGCTTGAGCATCCTGCCCCGGCTGTTCGAGCACTACGGTCTGGCCGCGTGCTACCTGATCCTCGCCGCACTGATGGCGCTGTTCCTGCCCCTGGCGCGCTATTTCCCCCAGGCTGCGCCGGCCGCCGCCCAGGCCGTGGAGCAAGGGCCGCAGCGCTCAAAATGGCAGGCCGCCCTGGGCATTCTCGGGATCCTCAGCTTCTACATCAGCCTCAGCGGGATCTGGACCTTTATCGGCTCGATCGGCGCCAAGGCCGGGATCACGGCGGAACACAGCGGTGAAATCCTCGCCATCGCCACCCTGATGGGCATCGTTGGGGCCGGCTGCGCCTCGTTGATCGGCAATCGTCTGCCACGCCAGCTGTTGCTGGTGCTGGGGTACGGGTTGATGGCCGGCTCGGTGCTGTTACTTCTGGGCCAGCCGCCCCTGGCACGTTTTGCCCTGGCCGCGCTGGCGTTCAAGTTCACCTGGACCTTCATCCTGCCGCTGATCCTGGCGTGCCTGGCTGACCTGGATCGCTCGGGAAAACTGATGAACGCCTCGAACCTGGTGATCGGTGGCGGCCTGGCCATAGGCCCGGCCATCGCCGGGCGCCTGATCGAAAACAGCGCGAGTTTCTCCCCCCTGCTGATGGGCGGGGCCTGCATCACTTTGCTGTCCCTGGGGCTGATGCTGGCTTGCCGTGTGAAAACAATCCCCCAGGCATAACCCATGCTTCCCTTACCCCACTGGAGCACCGCGTCAATGACCCGTAAAACTGCTTTTTTCTTCGATGAACTCAGCCTCTGGCACAGCGCCGGGCTGCACGCCTTGACCTTGCCGGTCGGCGGCTGGGTGCAACCACCGGCCGCCGCCGGCCACGCCGAATCACCGGAAACCAAACGCCGGCTGAAAAGCCTGCTGGATGTGTCCGGGCTGACCCGTCAGCTGCACGTCCAGAGCGCCAGCGCCGCCAGCGAGGAAGATTTGCTGCGGGTGCACACCCCGGGCTACCTGCAGCGCTTCAAGGCCTTAAGTGACGCCGGGGGCGGCGAACTCGGGCCCCAGGCGCCCATCGGCCCGGGCAGCTACGAGATCGCCAAACTGTCCGCCGGGCTGGCCATGGCGGCGGTGGACCGGGTGCTGGCGGGCGAGTCCGACAACGCCTACTCGCTGTCCCGGCCTCCGGGCCACCACTGCCTGGCGGACGGCGCCATGGGTTTTTGTTTTCTGGCCAATATCGCCATCGCCATCGAAGCCGCCAAGGCTCGGCGCGGGTTGGGCAAGGTCGCGGTGATCGACTGGGATGTGCACCACGGCAATGGCACCCAATCGATTTTCGAAGCGCGCGGCGACGTGCTGACGATATCGCTGCACCAGGACGGGTGCTTCCCGCCGGGCTACAGCGGTGAAGAAGATCGCGGCCGCGGGCCCGGGCTCGGCGCCAACCTCAATATTCCCCTGCCACCGGGCAGCGGGCATGAGGCCTATCTTCAGGCGATGCAGAGCCTGGTCATCCCGGCACTGGAGCGCTTCGAACCGGAGTTGATCATCGTCGCCTGCGGTTATGACGCCAACGCCGTCGACCCTCTGGCGCGCATGCTGTTGCACAGTGATTCGTTCCGCACCATGACCCGCCTGCTGCGCCAGGCCGCCGAACGTCTGTGCCAGGGCCGGCTAGTGCTGGTCCACGAGGGCGGCTACTCCGAGGCCTACGTGCCGTTCTGTGGGCTGGCGGTGATCGAGGAGTTGGCGGGCATCCGCACGGTGGTCAGCGATCCGATGCTGGAGTTCGTGCAGATGCAACAGCCCACTACGGCGTTCCTGGCCTTTCAGCAGCAGTGGGTCGAACGCCAGGCAGCCGGCTGGGAACAGCACCAGGCCAATCTATAGCGGGCTGAAGGCTAGTCGCGGCTGTTCCACAGTGCTGGCCAGTCCCCGCTGCGCAGACCACTGCACAGCGGCATGCGGCGAAAATCCGTCAGTTGGAAACCCTGGCCGTCGAACGCCCACTGGCTCTGGTCGCCACAATCACCGACGCCGCGCAGCTTGTAAAACGAGCGCAGGAGCCCGGTCCTGGGGTCGTAGGACACCGCGCCGGAGTCCTCCACCTCGAACGGTGGTGGCTGGCGCTTCAGCGGTTGGACCTTGGCCGGGTTGCTGCGGGAACGACTGCCGATCTGGTAGTCGCAGTTATAGGCGGCGCACGCGCTGTAAAGCACCGTCAACGCCCGCTCTGCGGTGAGCGGATAGACCTCGACCCGAGGTTTATCGGCCTCGGCCATGGCGCCGGCCTGGTCCTTGAGCACCGCGGCGGTGATGCGTGTGCGTTCCTGGTCGCTCAACGCCGGCGGCGGCGCAGCATAAGTACGCGGCGCTGGCGGCAACTGGCGTGGTGGCAGCTCATTGGCCAGGCGCGGTCCGGGACGCATCAGAGCAGTCACGCCCTCCAGCCGGCCCTGCACCGAGTCCATCAGCAGCAAGGTGGCCGACAAGCCGCTCAGGGACACGCTGGCCTGCGGGTCGCCGACCATCTGCAACCGCTGGGTGTTGCGCAGTTGCTGCAACCATTTGCGCCCATCGTCCTCCATGATCACGGCGTAGCTTTGCAGGTTGGCATTAGTGCCCTGGTCGTCCAGCTCCAACGTCATCCCGGCCTGCAACTCCAGGCTCAGGGGCTGGCCGTCGAGCAACAGTTCGAAACTGCCCAGCGCCGGCCCGCGATGATCGAGGCGCAGCCGCAGCGACTCTTGCGGCCCACTGCGGCGTGTGACGTGCAAGGTCAGGGAACTGTACTCCGAGCCCATCTGGCCGCTGGGCGCGCTGAGGGCATGGCAGTTGCGCAGGTTGTCGCACGCGGTGAGCCACTCGCGGGTCTGGCGCAGCAGCGGCACCTCCTCCGCTGCCGCCCGGGCTTGGGCGACGCTGCCGAACAGCATCAGGGTCATCAGCGTGAGGCGCAGCATGGCGACGCTCCTTGTCGAGAAAAGGCGCGGATTCTCCCACGCCCGGCGCCGCACCAACAGCCCCGCACGCGCTAGGCCGAACGCTCGGCACGGTCCTGGCGCAGACGATATTCGCCCGGGGCGAGCTTGGCATTGCGCTGGAAAAAACGACTGAAATAGGCCGGGTCCTTGAACCCCAGCTGGTAGCAGATTTCATTCACCGTGCTAGCGGTAAACAGCAACAGGCGCTTGGCCTCCTGCATCAGCCGCTCGTACACCAGGCGCTTGGACGGCAAGTCGGCGATGCGCCGGCACACATCATTCAGGCGCGCCTCGGTGACCCCGATCTGCCGGGCGTAGCGCGACAACGGCCAATGTTGCAGGTAGTGCGCCTCGATCAGCTCATTGAAGCGGTGGAAGATCTGCAAGTCTTCGTGGCGCGCCGGACGCGCCTCGAGGGAATTGGCGGACAACCTGAGCAGGCTGATGAGGATCAGCCGGGTCAGGGCCAGCAGGGCCTGCTCGCGCCCGGGGGCCTGCTCGGCGGCCTCGCGTTGCAGTTCCTCGAACAGCAGGGACAGGCGTCGCGCCTCGGCGCCGAACTCCGGGCCCAGGCGTGCCAGGGCCACACAGGCCGGCGGTATCTGCGGGGCCGGCGCCAGGCTGCGGTCAGCCTCGATCAGTTCCCAGACCAACTGCTGGCGTACCGTCAGTACATGGCCTTCGCTGTCGGCTTCGGTCACGAAGGAATGGGGAACGGTCGGCGGCGTGATGAAGAACATCGGCCCCGACTCCAGGTACTGCTGGTCGTCGAGGTAGACCCGCACCGCACCACTTTGCACGTAGTGCACCTGGAAAAACCGGTCATGGCGATGCACCCGCATATTGCGTCCGAAAAAACCGGCGAGGTTGCTCAGCTTGTCGTAGTGCACCTGGGAGTCGGCATAACGCTGGTCGTAGACCTGCCCGATATTGATGTTGGGAATCGGTTGGCGATCGCTCATGAGCGGCTTCTCATTTTTATTTTCTGACCTTCGACGCGTCCACATCCTGCGTGATTCATGGCCCGTTCACCAGCACCGGACACCCGGACGATGGCCGACGCTTGACGATCGTTAACATATTAAATATAACGTTAACACATTAACGAAAACGACTCGCGGCTGACGCTCTTTCCGCGACGCTCATGGAGAAAACAACAATGAGTCGTGCACTGAACGACCTCGCCGGTGGCACCCTGTTCGGCGTTGCGCTGAACTACCAGGGCCTGCTGCAAGACCACCTGCAATCCTTCACCCAGCCGCCCTACCAGAAGCCGCCGGTCAAGCCGGTGCTGTTCATCAAGACGCCCAATACCCGCAACGCCGACGGCCAGCCCGTGGTGTACCCCAAGGGGGTCGAACGCCTGCAGCCGGGCCCGGCACTGGGGGTGGTGATCGGCAAGAGTGCCAGCCGCGTCAGCCTGGAAAACGCCATGCAACACGTGGCCGGCTACACCATCGTCAATGAGTTCAGCCTGCCGGAAGACAGTTACTACCGCCCTGCCGTCAAGGCTAAATGCCGTGACGGCTTTTGCCCGCTCGGCCCGGAGCTGGTGCCTGCCGATCAGGTCAGCGACCCCCACGCCTTGAGCCTCAAGCTGTTCGTCAACGGCGAACTGGTGCAGGAAAACAGCACCGCGAACTTCGTGCGCAGCATCCCGCAGTTGATCGTCGAACTCAGCGAGTTCATGACCTTGCATGCGGGCGATGTGCTGATCACCGGCACCCCCGAAGGCCGCGTCGACGTGCGGCCCGGTGACCGGGTCGAGGTGGACATCAGCGGCCTGGGCCGGCTGTCCAACACCATCGTTGCCGAATAAGGAACTGACATGAAACACGCACGCATCCGTTTCCAGGGGCAGGTCCACCACGCCGTGGTCACTGCTACCGACTCTCTGACCCTGGCCGATGGCCGGGTGGTCGCCGCGGACCAGGTGGAGTGGCTGCCACCGGCCACCGGCAGCATGTTTGCCCTGGGCCTGAACTACGCCGACCACGCCGCCGAACTGGCATTCAAGCCGCCGACCGAACCCCTGGCCTTCATCAAGTCACCCGGGACCTACACCGGTCACAACCAGGTGACCTGGCGCCCGGACAACGTCGCCTACATGCACTACGAGTGCGAGTTGGTGGCGGTCATCGGCAAGACCGCACGCAACGTCAAGCGTGCAGACGCACTGGACTATCTCGCGGGCTACACGGTGTGCAACGACTACGCGATCCGCGACTACCTCGAGAACTACTACCGGCCCAACCTGCGGGTAAAAAACCGCGACGCTACCACCCCGGTCGGCCCGTGGATCGTCGATGTGGCCGACGTGCCTGACCCGTCCAACCTCAAGCTGCGGACCTGGGTCAATGGCGAGCTGCGCCAGGAAGGCAGCACCGCCGACATGATTTTCGACATCCCTTACCTGATCGAGTACCTCTCCAGCTTCATGACCCTGCAACCCGGCGACATGATCGCCACCGGCACCCCCGAAGGCCTGTCCGACGTGGTACCCGGCGATGAAGTGGTGGTGGAAGTCGAAGGCGTTGGGCGCCTGGTCAACCGCATCGTCAGTGAAACCGATTTTTTCGCCAGCCTTGCCCTCAATCACCCGGCTCGCGCGGCCAAGGAGCATGCATAAATGATCAAACACTGGATCAACGGCCGTGAGGTCGAAAGCCAAGACGTGTTCACCAACTACAACCCGGCTACCGGTGAAGCCATCGGCGAAGTCGCCAGTGGCGGCGCCGAGGAAGTGGCCCAGGCGGTCGCGGCCGCCAAGGAAGCCTTTCCGAAATGGGCCAACACCCCGGCCAAGGAGCGCGCGCGGCTGATGCGCAAGCTCGGCGAACTGATCGAACAAAACGTGCCGCACCTGGCAGAGCTGGAAACCCTCGACACCGGCTTGCCGATTCACCAGACCAAAAACGTGCTGATCCCCCGCGCCTCCCACAACTTCGACTTCTTTGCCGAAGTCTGCACCCGCATGGATGGTCACAGTTATCCGGTCGATGACCAGATGCTCAACTACACCCTGTACCAGCCGGTGGGCGTATGCGCCCTGGTGTCGCCGTGGAACGTACCGTTCATGACCGCCACCTGGAAGACCGCGCCATGCCTGGCACTGGGCAATACTGCGGTGCTGAAGATGTCAGAGTTGTCGCCACTGACGGCCAATGAGCTGGGGCGCCTGGCCCATGAAGCCGGGATCCCGGCCGGGGTGCTGAACATCGTCCAGGGCTATGGCGCCACCGCTGGCGACGCCCTGGTTCGCCACCCGGACGTGCGGGCCATTTCCTTCACCGGCGGCACCGCCACCGGCAAGAAGATCATGCAGACCGCCGGGCTGAAAAAGTACTCCATGGAGCTGGGCGGCAAGTCGCCGGTGCTGATTTTTGAAGACGCCGATCTTGAGCGTGCGCTGGACGCTGCACTGTTCACCATTTTTTCCCTCAACGGCGAGCGTTGCACCGCCGGGAGCCGGGTGTTCATCCAGGAAAGCGTCTACCCCGAGTTCATCAAGGAGTTCGCCGCCCGTGCCAAGCGCCTGATCGTCGGCGACCCGCAGGACACCAAGACCCAGGTCGGCTCGATGATCACCCAGGCCCACTACGACAAGGTCACCGGCTACATCAAGATCGGTCTCGAAGAAGGCGCCACCCTCCTCGCCGGCGGCCTGGAACGTCCGGCCAACCTGCCGGCGCACCTGAGCCGCGGCCAGTTTATCCAGCCGACGGTGTTTGCCGACGTCAATAACAAGATGCGCATCGCCCAGGAGGAAATCTTCGGCCCGGTTGTGTGCCTGATCCCGTTCAAGGACGAAGCCGAGGCGCTGCAACTGGCCAACGATACCGAATACGGCCTGGCGTCTTATATCTGGACCCAGGACATCGGCAAGGCCCACCGCCTGGCCCGTGGCATCGAGGCCGGCATGGTGTTCATCAACAGCCAGAACGTACGCGACCTGCGCCAGCCATTCGGCGGCATCAAGGGCTCAGGCACCGGCCGTGAAGGCGGTGAGTACAGCTTCGAAGTCTTTGCCGAGATCAAGAACGTCTGCCTTTCCATGGGCAGCCACCACATCCCGCGCTGGGGCGTGTAAGGTTTTGCACAGTCTGTAGCCGCTGCATGCCCCAGCGCAGCCAGGGGCTCCGGCTACAGGTCGAACAATAAGATGTTTCAGGAGAAGCACCATGGGCGAAGTCGTTCTAGCCGCCAAGGTCTGTCACGTTCCATCGATGTACCTGTCCGAACTGCCGGGCAAGCACCACGGTTGCCGCGAAGCGGCGATTGCCGGGCACAAGGAAATCGCCCGCCGCGCGCGGGAGCTGGGGGCCGATACCGCGGTGGTGTTCGACGTGCACTGGCTGGTCAACAGCGGTTACCACGTCAATTGCGGTGAGCATTTCCAAGGCACCTACACCAGCAACGAGCTGCCGCACTTCATCAAGAACATGACGTATGACTACCAGGGTTGCACCGAGCTGGGCGAGTTGATCGCGGCCGAAGCCGTGGCCGCCGATGTACGCACCCTGGCCCACAACATTCCCAGCCTGGAGCTGGAATACGGCACCCTGGTCCCGATGCGCTACATGCACATGGACGTGCCGCCGGAACAGCACTTCAAAGTGGTGTCGATTGCCGCCTGGTGCGCCTGGCACACCCTCCAGGACAGCTTCACCTTCGGCGCCGCTGTGCGCCGCGCCATCGAAAAGACCGATCGCAAGGTGCTGGTGCTGGCCTCGGGCTCGCTGTCCCATCGCTTTTCAGACGACCGAGTGGCTGAAGCCAATATCCATAGCTGGACCCGGGAGTTCGACAAACAGGTGGATATGCGGGTGGTGGAGCTGTGGCAGCAAGGGCGCTTTCGCGAGTTCTGCGCGATGCTGCCGGACTACGCCGAACACTGCTATGGCGAAGGCAAGATGCACGACACCGCGATGTTGCTTGGCCTGCTGGGCGGGCCCGAATACAACAAACCGGCGCAGATCATCACCCCGCCATTCGGCAGCTCCGGCACCGGCCAGATCAACGCCATTTTCGAGGTTTGAAGCAGCGCCAAACCACAGGCTGCAAGCCGCAGGAAAACTCCTGCCGCTTGCAGCTTCAAGTTTGCAGCTGCCTCCAAAGGAGGTTCCATGCCGCATTTCGTTGCTGAATACACCGACAACATCGAACAGGCCGCCGACTTGCCGGCCCTGTTCGAGAAGGTCCATCACTACCTGGGCGCCAGTGGCGTGTTCCCACTGGGCGGTATCCGCAGCCGTGGCGTGCGCCTGGACACCTGGCGCATGGCCGATGGCAAGCACGATTACGCCTTTGTCCATATGCGCTTACAGGTCGGTGCCGGGCGTGACCTGGCCACCCGACGCCGGGTGGCCGAGGACCTGTTCGAGATCATCAAGGGCCACTTCGCACAACTCCAGGCCCAGCGCCTGCTGGCGTTGTCATTCGAGATGACCGAGCTGGATGCCGAGCTCAACTTCAAGCACAACAACGTGCACGAGTTTCTCAAGAACCAGGCCTGACAGCGCCCCCTAGCCAAACCGCAGACGGTGCCCCGGATGTTCATCCAGCGGGCCTGAACCTGTCGCGCAATAGGTATACGCCCGCAGCCTTCTCGCCGTGGGTATGGGGAGCCTTTGTCCCGGCTTTAAGCAAAATAACAATAAGGAGATCACTCCAATGCCCGGCTCGACACTTGCCATGAACACCGCAACAGCAGTCAACGACACCTACCGTCAGATCACCTGGCGCCTGATGCCGCTGCTGTTTACCTGTTACATCTTCGCCCACCTGGACCGCATCAATATCGGCTTCGCCAAGCTGCAGATGACCCAGGACCTGGGGTTCAGCGACAGCGTCTACGGCTTTGGCGCCGGGCTGTTTTTCATTGCCTACGCGTTGTTTGGCGTGCCGAGCAACCTGGCCCTGGATCGGGTCGGCCCCCGGCGCTGGATCGCCACCCTGATGGTGGTCTGGGGCCTGCTGTCGGCAGGCATGCTGTTGATCGACAGCGCGCTCGGCTTCTATGTCCTGCGCTTTCTGCTGGGGGTCGCCGAGGCCGGCTTCTTCCCGGGCATCCTGGTCTTGCTCAACCGCTGGTTCCCGGCCGGTAAGCGCGGGCAGGTCACGGCCCTGTTCGCCATTGCCGTGCCCATGGCCGGGGTCATCGGCGGACCGTTGTCGGGCTGGATTCTCGAAGGCTTCCATGATTTCGGCGGCCTGCGGGGCTGGCAATGGATGTTCCTGATCGAAGGCCTGCCCGTGGTGTTTCTCGGCTTGGTGGTACTCAAGGCCCTGCCGGAAAGCATCGATCAGGTCAGCTGGCTCAGCCCGCAACAGAAGCAACAATTGCACGCTGCGCTCAAGCAGGAAGAACAGCACAAGTCGATCACCAGCTTCGGCGGGATCCTCAAGGACAAATACATCTGGCTGCTGGTGTGCATCTACTTCGCGGTGATGCTGGCGGTGAATACCATCGCCTTCTGGATGCCGACCCTGATCCACCACGCCGGCATCGCCCGCGACAGCAGCGTCGGCATGCTCAGTGCCCTGCCCTACCTGGCCGGCTGCCTGTTCATGATTGGCATCGGGCGCTCTTCGGATCGCCTGCGCGAACGCCGCTGGCACCTCAGCGTGCCGCTGCTGATGTCGAGCCTGGGCTTGATCCTCACCGGCCTGGCGCCGGACAACGCCTGGCTGGTCATGGGCGGCCTGATGATCGCCGGCATGGGCGCCAGCGCTGCCCTGCCGATGTTCTGGCAACTGCCCCCGGCCTTTCTGGCCAGCAGCACCCAGGCGGCCGGCATCGCGATGATCAGCTCGTTTGGCAGCATTGCCTCGTTCCTCGCGCCGTACCTGATCGGAGTTGTCCGCGACGCCACCCAAAGTGCCAGCCTGGCGCTGTATGCCCTGGCCCTGCTGATCGCCTGCGGCGCCTGGCTGGTGCTGCGGGTGCCCGCCCTTATTGTCAATCCACGAGAGAAATAATCATGCTCAGCACCTCGGACATTCAACAGGCCGCCGCCCGCCTCGACGCGGCCGAGCGCAGCCGGGAACAGATCGGCCAACTGTCGCTGCAATTCCCCGGCATCACCCTCGAAGACGCTTACGCCATCCAGCGCTGCTGGGTCGAGCAGAAGATCCGCGACGGTCGCAAGCTGGTCGGGCACAAGATCGGCCTGACCTCGCGCGCCATGCAGGTGTCGTCGAACATCACCGAGCCGGACTTCGGCGCGCTGCTCGACGACATGCTGTTCGATGAAGGCAGCGACATCCCCTTCGAGCGCTTTATCGTGCCGCGGGTCGAAGTGGAACTGGCGTTTATCCTCGGCAAACCCCTCAAGGGCCCGAATTGCACGCTGTTCGATGTTCTCGATGCCACTGAATGGGTGATTCCGGCGCTGGAGATCATCGACGCGCGAATCCAGCAGCTTGACCCGCAGACCCAGGTCACGCGCAAGGTGTTCGACACCATTTCCGACAATGCGGCCAACGCCGGGGTGGTGATGGGCGGCCGCGCAGTGCGGCCTGGCGACATTGACCTGCGCAAGGTGCCCGCGGTGCTGTACCGCAACGGGGTGATCGAAGAGTCCGGGGTCTCGGCGGCGGTGCTCAACCACCCGGCCAAAGGCGTGGCCTGGCTGGCCAACAAACTGGCGGCCTATGACGTTGGCCTTGAAGCCGGGCAGATCATCCTCGGCGGCTCGTTCACCCGGCCGGTGGCAGCGCGCCCCGGCGATACCTTCCATGTCGACTACGATCAACTCGGCTCCATCGCCTGCCGTTTTGTCTGAGGACGCTGCCATGCAATTGCCAGTCAACACCTTCAAACAACGCCTGCTCCAGGCCGAGCCACAGATTGGTCTGTGGCTTGGTCTGGCCAATGCCTACTGTGCCGAACTGGCGGCCAATGCCGGTTTCGACTGGCTGCTGCTCGACGCCGAGCACGCCCCCAACGACTTGCGCAGCCTGCTCGCCCAGCTCCAGGCGATTGCGCCCTATCCGTCGCAAGCCATCATTCGCCCGCCGATTGGCGACACTGCGCTGATCAAGCAGTTACTCGATATCGGGGCCCAGACCCTGCTGGTGCCGATGGTCGAGACTGCCGCCCAGGCGCAGCAACTGGTGCGTGCCATGCGCTATCCGCCGCAAGGTGTGCGCGGTGTCGGCAGCGCTTTGGCCCGGGCGTCGCGCTGGAACAGCATCCCCGGCTACCTGGATCAGGCCGATGAACAGATGTGCCTGCTGGTGCAGATCGAAAACCTCGAAGGCCTGGCCAACCTGGATGCGATTGCCGCCGTGGCTGGCGTCGACGGGTTGTTTATCGGTCCGGCGGACCTCTCGGCCGCCATGGGCCATCGCGGCAACCCGGGGCATCCCGATGTGGCTGCCGCGATAGAAGATGCAATCCGGCGGGTTCGCCAGGCCGGCAAGGCGGTGGGAATTCTCAGTGCCGACCCGACACTGGCGCGACGTTATATCGAGCTGGGGGCACACTTTGTCGCGGTCGGAGTGGACACCACTGTCCTGATGAAAGGCCTGCAAAGCTTGGCCGGACAGTACAAGGGCCATGTCGCACCGACCAGTGGTGGTGGGGTTTACTGAGGCACCTGGCGCCCCCCGCCAGGTGCGATGGGCGCTGACTCGACAAACAACGCGGAATCCGCGAAAGCTGTCTCGGGTTCAGCGCAATCGACAGCTCAGTTGACCTTTTGCGCCGCCAGCCGCCACAACCGGGCAATCGCCTCGGCGCGCTCGCTCAAGAGCCGTGGCGCCTCGGCGCAGGCCTGCTCCAGGGTCATGGGCCCGGAAGCCAGGGCGAACGCGGCCTCGACACCGTGCTGGTACATTTGCTCATACCCTTGGCCCAAAGTGCCCGCGAGCACAATCACCGGCACGCCATGCTGCCGGGCCACCCGAGCTACGCCGAAAGGCGTTTTACCGCGCAGGGTCTGGGCATCGAACCGGCCTTCGCCGGTGATCACCAGGTCGGCGCCACGCACCGCCTGCTCCAGGCCTACCAGTTCGGCCACCACCTCCACTCCGGGACGAAACTGCGCGCCGAGAAATGCCTTGGCCGCGAACCCCAGGCCACCAGCAGCGCCACTGCCCGGTTCGTCCCGCACGTCCCGAGGCAAGACGTGCGCGCAGTGATCGGCAAAATGCCCCAGGGCCCGGTCCAGTTGCTGCACCTGTTGTGGCGAAGCGCCTTTTTGCGGGCCGAAGATCGCCGACGCACCGTGCTCGCCACACAGAGGATTGTTCACGTCTGCGGCTATCTCAAAACGGACCTGGGCCAAGCGTGGGTCCAGGCCTTCAAGATCGATCCGGGCCAATGCGTCCAGCGCCAGGCCGCCGCGGGCCAGGGTTTGGCCCTGGTCGTCGAGCAGTTTCAAGCCCAGCGCCTGCAAGGCGCCGGCACCGCCATCATTGGTGGCGCTGCCGCCAATCGCCAGGATAATCCGCTGGGCACCGGCGTCCAGCGCGGCCAGGATCAACTCGCCGGTGCCGAACGTGCTGCTGGTGCACGCATCTCGCTGGCTTACAGGAACCAACTGCAAACCGCTGGCCTCGGCCATTTCGATAATGGCCGTGTGGCTTGCCGCCAGCCAACCCCAATGCGCTTCAACCGAAGTACCCAGCGGTCCTTGCACTGCAGTGGTCCTCAATTCGCCTTCGCAGGCGGCCAGAACCGACTCCACCGTGCCTTCACCGCCATCGGCCATCGGGCACAGCACCAACTGCGCCTCGGGCCAGACCCGGGTCAGGCCTTCGGCAATGGCCGCGGCGACCCCTTCGGCACTCAGGCTGTCCTTGAACGAGTCGGGGGCGATGATGATTTTCATAGGCTATCTCCAGTTCTTATGCGGCCCATGCTGCCACTTGGCGACAGTGCTGACGCCTGTCCGCTGCACAAGAGTGCATGGGCTTTATTGTTCATTGTTACAACAGCGGCCAGCACCGGCCTGAAACCTCACACCCCACGGCGCCGATGCTGGCCAGCACAGCCTCGCGGGTTCGGCAACGGCTACGGGGATTCCGGGGATTGGGGGGCGACGGTGTGTGGCAGCAATTGCACGCCCAGGTACAAAGCGAGCATGCCGTCCAGGCGCAGGGGGTCGACGCCGCTGAGTTCGGCGATGCGCTCCATGCGATAGCGCAGGCTGTTGCGGTGGATACCCAGGGCGTCGGCGCAGGCCTGGCTCTGGCCGTCGTGTTCGCACCAACTGCGCAAGGTCGCCAGTAACTGGCCATTACCGTCCTTGGCAAGCACCTTGCGCAATGGGTTGAGCAACTCATCCAGAGCGTCGTCGTTTCGATGCCGCCAGAGCATGACCGGCAGTCGAAAGCGGTTCAGGGTCAGCAGCCGGGCATGCGGCAGCAGGTCTCGGCCGTAAGCCAGCAAATCGCTGACCCGCCGGTAGCAGCGCCGCAAGCCGGCCAACCCATCCGCCTGGCCACCCACGGCAACCCGCAAAATGTTCCACCCCAGGCCGTCGAGTTTTTCCAGCAGCCGCTGGTTGTCCACCGTCAAGGTGGCGGGCCGGCACCAGAGCAGCGACGTTTGGGCCGAGCTGACGCACCAGCTGTCCGGATAACGTGATATCAGCCAGGCACTCAAGGCTTCGGCGGTTTGCCCGACACCGTGCTCCAGGCCCAGCTCGAACAGATACGGGGTGCGCGCCAGCTGGGGTTTGAGGCCCATCTGCTGGGCTTCGTCTGCCAGCCGTGGCGAATCCCCCTCATCGCTGAGCAACAGCGCCAGCAAATCATCGCAACGCTGGCGTCGCCATTGCTGTTCGGCCTGCTGATGGCGCTGGCCTACCAGCATTTCGGCGGTCATCTGCACCAGGGCGGCGTAGGTGCGCAGCAGTTCCGGTTCGCCGGTGATGCCCAGCACGCCGATCAACCTCTGGTCATGCAGTAAGGGCAAGTTGATGCCCGGCTGCACGCCCTTGAGGTGCTTGGCGGTCTGTGCGTCGATTTCCACCACCCGACCGTTGGCCAGCACCAGTTGCGCGCCTTCATGGCGAGTATTGATGCGCTCGGGCTCGCCACTGCCGAGGATCAGGCCCTGGCTGTCCATGACATTGACGTTGTACGGCAGAATCGCCATCGTCCGGTCGACAATATCCTGTGCCAGGTCATGGTCCAGTTCGAACATAGCAGCGTGTTCCTTGAAGGCGGGCCACCAACAGGCCCGTGGGGTTGTTCAGCAGCACAGGGTGAGCCTGCAAACCCTGTGCGTGGGCACAAAGACAGCAGCCGGGGCTGTGGTCGAGACTCTCAGGGCGATCAACGTTACCCTTGCATCGCAAAAAATCATAATAAAGAGAGACTCGCCATGTCACAGAGCGCCGCCGCTACCCTGGCCACCGATGACGACAAAAATGCCGTCTACAAGCGCATTACCCTGCGCCTGATCCCCTTCATCTTCATCTGCTACCTGTTCAACTACCTCGACCGGGTCAACGTTGGATTCGCCAAGCTGCAGATGCTCGATGCCCTGAAATTCAGCGAAACCGTGTACGGCCTGGGTGCCGGGATTTTCTTTATCGGCTATGTGCTGTGCGGCGTGCCGAGCAACCTGGCGCTGAACAAGTTTGGCCCCCGGCGCTGGATCGCGCTGATGATGATCACCTGGGGCACCCTCTCCACCTGCCTGCTGTTCGTCACCACGCCGACCGGCTTCTACACCCTGCGCCTGTTCACCGGCGCTGCCGAAGCCGGCTTCTTCCCGGGGGTGGTGCTGTACCTCTCGCAATGGTTCCCAAGCTTTCGCCGTGGCCGAATCATGGCCCTGTTCATGTCCGCGATCCCGGTCTCGGGCCTGCTGGGCAGCCCGTTTTCCGGGTGGATCCTCAACCACTTCGCCGCCGGTCAGGGCGGCCTTGCCGGCTGGCAGTGGATGTTCCTGCTGCAAGGCATACCGACCGTGATCCTCGGCGCGCTGGCGTTCTTCCTGCTCAGCGACAACTTCGCCAGTGCCCAGTGGCTGACGCCTAAAGAGCGCGCGGTGCTCGAAGCGGACCAGGCCCAGGACGCGGCCAGCAAACCCAGGACGGCCACCGATTCACTGGCCGCCGTGTTCAGAAACCCGGCGATCTGGGCGTTCGGCCTGATCTACTTCTGCATCCAGAGCGGGGTGTATGCGATCAACTTCTGGCTGCCGTCGATCATCAAGAACCTGGGGTTCAGCGACAACCTGGTCATCGGCTGGCTTAGCGCAATCCCTTACCTGCTGGCCGCTGTGTTCATGTTGCTGGTGGGGCGTTCTGCGGACTTGCGTAAAGAACGCCGCTGGCACCTGGTGGTACCGATGCTGATGGGCGCCGTCGGCCTGCTGATTGCTGTCAACTTTGCCGCCAGCCCGGTGCTGGCCATCCTCGGCCTGACCATCGCCACCATGGGCGCCCTCACCGGCCTGCCGATGTTCTGGCCGGTGCCGACCGCACTCCTCAGCGCCGGCGCTGCCGCCGGTGGCCTGGCGCTGATCAACTCCATGGGGCAGATGGCCGGTTTCCTCAGCCCGTACCTGGTGGGCTGGGTCAAAGACACCACCGGCTCTACCAACCTGGCGCTGTACCTGCTGGCAGGCGTGATCATTGGCGGCAGCCTGCTGGCCCTGCGCATGACCCGCAATCTGCGCAACAGCTGATTGCGCACGCGGGGCGCCGGTTTTTTTCAAATCCGGCGCCCCCCCTCGCAAGCGAATCCAGGGCCGGATAATGCCCGCGCACCCGGCCCCTAACGCCGTCTGGCCCCTTCTGCGCGCCAACACGCCGCAGCCTCCCAACGCCGATTCAGTTTGCCCAAGCCGATTGTTCTGGTATTTGATGGACGGCCTGGCCAGGCGCCTTTCGCCTGGCTCCAACCCCGTGCACAAGGAATTCGTCCATGAGCTATCGCCTCCTCGGCCACTCCGGTCTACAGGTCTCCACGCTGACCCTGGGCACCATGATGTTCGGCGAACAGACCAGTACCGAAGAGTCACTGCGCATCATCGACAAGGCCTGGGACCAGGGCATCAACTTCATCGACACCGCCGATGTCTACACCCAGGGTCGCTCCGAAGAGATCGTCGGCGAAGCCATCGCCCGGCATCGCCACGACTGGGTCCTGGCGACCAAGGTCGGCTTCGGTCCGGCCGACGGCGTGCCTAACCGCAGCGGCTTGAGCCGCAAGCATATTTTCAACGGAATCGAAGCCAGCCTGAACCGCCTCGGCACCGACTACCTGGACATCTATTACCTGCACCGCGAAGACCACAACACGCCGTTGCAGGTCACAGTGGCGGCCATCGGTGACCTGCTGCGCCAGGGCAAGATCCGCTACTGGGGGCTGTCCAACTACCGTGGCTGGCGGATCGCCGAAGTGGTGCGCCTCGCCGACGAGCTGGGTATCGAGCGGCCGGTGATCAGCCAGCCGCTGTACAACATCGTCAATCGCCAGGCCGAGACCGAACAGATCACCGCCGCCCAGGCCTATGGCCTGGGTGTGGTGCCCTACAGCCCGCTGGCCCGAGGGGTGCTCAGCGGCAAGTATGCGCCGGACGTCACGCCAGACAGCGCCAGCCGCGCCGGGCGCCAGGACAAGCGCATCCTCGAAACCGAGTGGCGGGTCGAATCCTGCGTATTGCCCAGCAGATTCAGCAGTACACCCAGCAACGCGGGGTCGGCATGGTCGAGTTCGCTATCGCCTGGGTGCTGAACAATACCGCCGTCAGTTCGGCGATTGTCGGCCCACGGACCGAGCAACAGTGGGATGCCTACACCAAGGCCCTGAGCGTGCGCATCAGCGCTGAAGACGAAGCCTTTATCGATTCGCTGGTGACCCCGGGCCACGCTTCCACTCCTGGTTTTAACGATGTCAGCCACTTCGTTTCCGGACGTACGCCTTTCCCAAGTTGATACTCGACGGTGGCTGCTGCCTGACAGCGGCCACCGTCTTTTCGACCTTGTTCGCTCTTTCTGCGCAGGCATTGGTCGAAGGCAGCGGGCAAACGAGATATTTTCCCGTAACCCACGCTTAATCCGAGTAAACCTCTCGGGCCAAACCCTCTATATTCCCCCCACGGTTCATCACCGCTTTTTCCATTCGCTCAATGACTCTGGTCGTACGAGGACAGTGTGTCTAAAGGTATTGTTTTATCGGTCCTGGCGTCGGTGCTGTTTGCCGTCATGTATTTCTACACGTCCTTGCTGGAGCCGCTGACCGGGGTGGAAATCTTCGGCTGGCGAATGCTGCTGACGGTGCCGTGCATGACGGTCTTCATGGTGGTTTCCGGGGAGTGGCGCCGGGTGCGCGAAGTGCTGCTGCGAGTGGCGGGCAAGCCGCTGTTGCTGCTGGGCCTGTTGCTGTCGTCAGGGCTGTTGGGCGTGCAGTTATGGCTGTTTATGTGGGCGCCGCTCAATGGCCACAGCCTGGATGTGTCCCTGGGGTATTTCCTGCTGCCATTGACCATGGTCCTGACCGGGCGCCTGGTGTATGGCGAACGCCTGTCGCGCCTGCAGAAGATCGCTGCGTTTTTCGCCTGCCTGGGGGTGCTCAACGAGCTGTATCAGGTGGGCAGTTTCTCCTGGGCCACGCTGCTGGTGGCCATCGGTTATCCAACCTACTTCGTGCTGCGCAGGCGCCTGGCCGCAGACAACCTCGGCGGGCTGTGGCTGGACATGGCGCTGCTGCTGCCTGTCGCCCTGTGGTTTGTACAGAGCGGCGAGCAAGGCTTTGCGGTGTTCGACCTGTGGCCCTGGCTGTATCTATTGATTCCGTTGCTGGGGGTGATCAGCGCCTCGGCACTGGTGTGCTACATCATCGCCAGCCGGCTGTTGGCGTTCAGCCTGTTCGGCCTGCTGAGCTATGTCGAGCCGGTATTGCTGCTAGGGGTGTCACTGCTGCTGGGGGAAAGCATCAAGGCCGGCGAGTGGCTGACCTATGTGCCGATCTGGATGGCGGTGCTGGTGTTGATGTTTGAAGGGTTCAAACATCTGGTGCGTCAGCGTCGGGCTTGAGACGCCCTTGGTACGCTTGGCCCTGAAACGAGTGTCAGGGCCGGCGCAGCCTGCGGCAGCGGCTACAGACAACGCCTCAGATACCGCGCGAACTCAAGGCTTGATTTGTTTCAGCTCGTTGAGCAAGGCCAGCAACGCCTGCATCTTCTCCTCGCCGAATTGCTGCTGGATCTTCTGGTAGTTGATTTCCATGTCGCCACTCATGGACTCGAAGCAGGCCTGGCCCTTTTCAGTCAGGGTGATGAACAGCCGGCGCTGGTCCTCGGGTGATTTGCGGCGGCTGACGTACTCGTCACGCTCCAGGCGCGTGAGCACCCCGGTCATGCTTGGAGGCAGGATGCACGCCATCTTGGCCAGTTGATGACTTTCCAGTTCGCCGTTCTGGCGCAGGATGCGGATCACCCGCCACTGCTGTTCGGTCAAGTCATGCTGGTTGAGGGACGGCCGGAAAAAAGCCATGGCCGCTTCACGGGCTTGGAGCAGCGTTAAGGTCAGGGAAGGTCTTGGCGTCGTCATCTAAAGGTCGGTCAACAGGCTGGGAATCAACGCTAGGCGTCGCGGAAATAAACATTAACACATTCACTATCAGCAATTCCCGGGCAAAATAAAGCCCGATCGAAGAACCTTCGATCGGGCCTGTTTTCAAGCGGTCACTGGCTTACTCGGTGGCGAGTACGCCACGACGAACCTGATCACGTTCGATCGATTCGAACAGCGCCTTGAAGTTGCCTTCGCCGAAGCCATCGTCGCCTTTACGCTGGATGAATTCGAAGAACACCGGGCCCATCAGGGTTTCCGAGAAAATCTGCAACAGCAGGCGGCGGTCACCGGCTTCCGACGAGCCATCCAGCAGAATGCCCCGCGATTGCAGTTCGTCCACCGGCTCGCCGTGATTCGGCAAACGGCCTTCGAGCATCTCGTAGTAGGTTTGCGGTGGCGCGGTCATGAAGCGCATGCCGATCTTCTTCAAGCGGTCCCAGGTATCCACCAGATCGTCGGTCAGGAACGCCACGTGCTGAATCCCCTCACCGTTGAACTGCATGAGGAACTCTTCGATCTGCCCCGCGCCCTTGGACGACTCTTCGTTGAGCGGGATACGGATCATGCCATCCGGCGCGGTCATGGCCTTGGAGGTCAGGCCGGTGTATTCGCCCTTGATGTCGAAATAACGAATCTCGCGGAAGTTGAACAGCTTCTCGTAGAAACCGGCCCAGTAGGCCATGCGCCCGCGATACACGTTGTGGGTCAGGTGATCGATGATCTTCAGGCCCGCCCCTTCCGGGTTACGGTCGACGCCGTCCAGGTACACGAAGTCGATGTCATAGATCGAGCTGCCTTCGCCGTAGCGGTCGATCAGGTACAGCGGCGCGCCGCCAATGCCCTTGATCGCCGGCAGGTTCAGCTCCATCGGGCCGGTGGCGATATGGATCGGCTGAGCCCCCAGCTCCAGGGCACGGGAGTACGCCTGCTGGGCATTCTTGACGCGAAAGGCCATGCCGCATACCGACGGACCGTGTTCGGCGGCGAAGTACGAGGCCACGCTGTGGGGCTCATTGTTGAGGATCAGGTTAATGGCGCCCTGACGGTACAAATGCACGTCTTTAGAGCGATGGGTCGCGACTTTGCTGAAACCCATGATCTCGAAGATCGGTTCGAGGGTGTTTGGCGTAGGCGATGCGAATTCGATGAATTCAAAGCCCATCAGGCCCATTGGGTTTTCGAAGATATCTGCCATGGTTGGCGCCTCATCATTATTTTTAGAATTAACGTCCGCGGTCGCGGGCTGCTAGTTGCTATCAATGCTGAGGGCTGAAGGTGGCGCGCAAGAGATGCCACGCACGCTGCGGGCGAGGAAATCACCGTAGATCAGTTGGAACCCGAGTATCTTCATTTCGACCCTGACTTGCTTACAGGCTGCGGGCGAGGCTTCTGCTGCCAGAAGACATTATTCTTGTATGCGTAACCAGATTCTACACAGCGTAAATAGATTTGTCCGCAATCTCTATAAAATCCGCTTTTTGCCCAGAGTCGCAAGGGGTTTGTTGCACTGATAGATCCCCAGCAGGATCAAGGCTGCGCCCAGGCCCATGCTCAGCGTCAACTGCTCGCCCAACAGCAGTGCCCCCAGGATCACCGCCGTCAGCGGGTTGAGCGCAATGAAAACGCCAGAGCGCGTGGCGCCGATCTGGCGCAGGCCATCGTAGTACCAGATGTAGGCCAGCGCCGACCCCATCAGGCCCAGGTACAGCAGACTCAGGCCCTGCACCGCACTCAAGTCCAGTAACGCTTGCGGATTCAGCTCGCCGCGCAGGGCGGTGGCGGCACCCAGCATGAGGGTCCCCAGAACAATCGAATACGTCACGGTGTGCAGCGGCCCAAGGCTCTGGTTGAGCCCTCGGGAAAACAGCGAATAGACGCCCCACCCCAGCACGCAACCAAAGATCAGCAGGTCGCCGAGCCCACCGTCGGCCGTGCCCTGCAACGCCTGCGGGTCTCGAATGAGGATCACCAGTGCGGCGCCCAGTACGCAGCCAACGATACCGAGAACCTGGCGCCGACTCAGTTGCTCACGAAACAGCAGCCACGAAGCCAAGGCAATCACCGCCGGGTTCAAGGCCACGATCAAGGACGCCCGCGACGCGCTTATCCGCTGCAAGCCGTAGAAGAAGCACAGGTTGTAAAAGAAAATCCCGAAGAACCCCAAGATCAGCAGTTGTACGCACTGGCGCAGGTTCGGCCGCAACAGCGGGATCCGCTTGCAAGCGATAAACAGCAACAGCGCAAGGCTCGCCAGCAGAAACCGCAGGCTGGCGGCCAGCAGCGGCTCCAGGGCCCCTGATAGCAGGCGTCCGGCGACAAAGGTTCCGCCCCAGATCATGGTGACCGCGATGAGTTTGCAATAGACCGCTCTGTCAGAAGGACCGGAGGGTGTTTGGTCGAACGTTTTCATAAGATTTCAGCACCGGCTTACCTGGGATGGGCTTATTCTTTGTCTAATCAAAGATCATCGTAAAATGAGCAATCACTCATGACCCTGACTCAATTGGAGATTTTTTCCCTGGTCGCCGAATTGCGTGGTTTCACGACGGCCGCCAGCCGCCTGGGAATCACCCAGTCAGCGGTGTCCCACGCCATCAAGGCGCTGGAGCAAGAGCTGGGTGTGGAGCTGATTCGCCGCCATCAGGCACAGGTCGAGCTGAGCGATATTGGCCAGCAACTATTGCTGCGTGCCCGGACCATGCTGGGCCTGGCCGCAACCATGCACCAGGAAGCTGCCGATGCCCGAGGCATGAAGCGCGGCACCCTGCGCATCGGCTCGTTTGGGCCAACCTCTTCGATGAAACTGCTGCCGGCCATTCTCGCCGAGTACCGCAGCCGATACCCCGGCATCGAAGTGCACATCGACGAAGGCCCGGATCGACAGGTCGTGCAATGGCTCGAGGAGCGGCGCATCGACGTGGGTTTCGTGGTGCTGCCCCAGGAGCGCTTCGATACCTTTGCCTTGTTGCAGGATCAATGGGTGGCCCTGTTGCCGGCTCAACACCCACTGGCAAATGAAAGCGCCGTCAGCCTGGCCCAGCTGTGCGTCGACCCCTTCGTGCTCACCGAGGCCGGGTCAGCCGAGCTGGTGACCCGGCTGTTTCATCAGGCCGGCCTCAGCCCCAACATCCGCTATCGCAACTCACAGTTGCTCAGCACCCTGGAAACCGTGGCCCGTGGCGAGGCCGTGAGCCTGGTGGCCGAGCTGGCACTGCCGACCATGCATGATCCGCGCTATGTGCGCAGGCCCCTGAGCCAGCCAGCCAAACGCCAGATCGGCATGGCTGTGCTGGATCGGCGCCAGTCATCGCCGGCGACGCTGGCGTTTATCGAGCAGGCCCAGCGCCTGTACCCAAGATCCCAGGGCGCAAAATAGGCATCCCGTCTATCCTCCCCCTCACTCGGGTTCGATATGTACCCACTGCGATCCCCCTTCTTCTGGCGCCAGTGTCCAGGCGCCGTCCCGTTATAGGTTTGGTCTATGCCATTGACCGTAAAAGGTCCGCAGAAACGCTCGACCCGTGCCCTGCGCACGCTGCTCATCGGCTTGCTGCCGGTGCTGCTGGGCATGATCATCCTGTACCTGCAGGCTGAGCGGGCGCTGCTCCAGAGCAGCCAGCAAACCGCCGAGGAAGCGATCCGCCAGTTCGACCTGATGCTCGACAACAGCGATATCGCCGCCCGCGTGTTGCTGCCTCTGGTTGGCGAGCCTTGCGATGAGACCCGGCAACTGGCGCTGCGCGACCAGGTCACACGCCGTCCGTTCGTGCGCTCGACAAACCTGGTCTGGCGGAACGACAACTACTGCAGTTCATTGCTCGGGCGTTTTTCAGCCGCCCTGGACCCACGAGACTATGTCGACGGTCGGTTGTGGTTGATGAATGGCAACCCGATCACACCCGACACTGCCCTGCTGATCTACCGCCTGAGCCAAGGCGAGCGCTCCGCGCTGGCGACCATCGACGGGTATCACCTGACGAACGCCCTGCGCCTGATCAGCCGTTACGCCGACCTGAAACTGCAAGTGGGCAACAGTTGGCTGTCAGCGGACGGCAAGGTCCATGGGCTACCTGTGCCATCCGCGCCGGTGGCCCACCAGGAGTTGGACTCCGCGCGCTACCCCTACCGCGTCAGCGCCGGCTTTCCCGAAGGCGATGTCTGGCTCTATATGAAGGCCCAGTACCCGCCGCTGTTCAGCCTGCTGCTGTTCTTTGGAATTCTCTCGGGATTCGCCGGCCACTGGTGGCAAAAGCGCTCGTCATCACCCAGTCACGAGCTGCAGCGGGCCCTGGGCGCCGCGGAGTTCATTCCCTACTTCCAGCCGGTGGTGCGTGGCGATACCGAGCAGTGGGCAGGCCTTGAAGTTCTGATGCGCTGGAAGCATCCCAAGGAAGGTTTGGTGCGCCCGGATTTGTTCATTCCGTTTGCCGAGCACTCCGGCCTGATCGTACCCATGACCCGCTCCCTGATGCAGCAGACCGCACAGCTGCTGGCGCCCAACGCCTCAAGCTTCAGCGATAACTTTCACATTGGCATCAACATCACCGCCAGCCACTGCCATGACCTGCAACTGCTCGATGACTGCCGCGACTTTCTCGCCCAGTTCCCCGCCGGCAAGGTGGTGCTGGTGCTGGAACTGACCGAACGCGAGTTGGTGGAACCCACCGCCATGACCCACAAACTGTTCGAAGAATTGCACAAGTTGGGGGTAATGATCGCCATTGACGACTTCGGAACCGGGCATTCCAGCCTGGCGTACTTGCGTCAGTTTAATGTCGACTATCTGAAGATTGATCAGAGCTTCGTTGCCATGATCGGTATTGACGCCCTTTCGCGTCATATACTCGACAGTGTCATCGAGCTCTCGGCGAAGCTGGACTTGGGCATCGTCGCCGAAGGTGTTGAAACACTAGAACAACGGGATTATCTGGCGGGAAAAGGCGTCGATTTCCTGCAAGGTTACTTGTTTGGTCGACCGATGCCGGGGGATGAATTCCTAACTGAGTTGGCGCGCCACTAAATAGCCATTTGCGCAAAAAAACACACAATGCATTGCCATTGTCATGCACCAATTTGAATCATCATTAGCAATTGATTCTTGCAAGAACAACATGATTTACTCTTGCCCCGTTAACTACTACAATTTTTCTGGCCTGTACAAGATTCACCGATAGGTCATTAAATTGAGTCGTTCCACGGCTCTTGGCCTCATCGTTTTGTATGTGCTTGGTATCAGCCAAATACCTTATTGGAGTAAAGATATTGTCCAGACTCGCTGAATTTCGTGCAGCAGAAAAAGCACTTCAAGTACAGCTCGCGCAGCTGGAATCCCTGAAGAACGATGCCGGGCTCAAAAAGGAAATCGAGTTCGAGGAAAAACTTCAGGGCCTGATGAAAACCTACGGCAAGAGCCTGCGCGACATCATCGCGATTCTCGATCCGAACCCGGGCAAGTCCCAGCCAGCAGCCTCTGCCCCGAAACAACGCCGCGCTCGCGTGGTCAAGGTCTATCAGAATCCACACACCGGTGAGCTGATTGAAACCAAGGGCGGCAATCATCGCGGGCTCAAAGCCTGGAAAGAAGAGTATGGCGCTGCCACTGTAGATTCCTGGCTACGCGGTTAACAACGCTTCGGTCACCAGGGCCCCGCATTGGCGGGGCCTTTGCTTTTTAGCAGTTTCGTTTATAGCCAATTGCATTAGTTACAACCGGCTAAATATTCACAACCTCAAGCATCTGCAATAAGGTTTGGCGAGAATCGGCACCTGCGTTCCAGATCGCGCACATTGAGCAAGAGCCACCCCATAACTTTGTGCTTAATTCGTTGTCATGGATGCGGAGCATTCTCTGCCAATGGAAATACCCTGCCAAGAGCAAGGTTAAAGTTTCAAGCTATTTCGGGTAGCGAGTATTTCATCCTGACTCTCTGCATAAGCCGCCGCCTGGCCAGCGTAAGAAAGTACATAGGCCTTATCGGCATCCAACGCCGCCACCAGTGTTTGCGACAACACATGCCGACCGTTCTGAGTAATGGTGCAGGTGGTTTCAAGAGCAGAGAGGCGACTCAATTGCGCTTCATGAATCCGATTGCACACACTTTGATAGCCACCTTGTGCAAAGTCCTTTTGCACTGACTTGCGCATCTCCAGCAGCACACCTTGAAGATTCACTGCATGACCACTTTCAACCTCCGTCATCGTCAACTCCATAACCAGTACCGGGGTGCCGCCGGCATCATTTTTCACTGCGCGCTGACGAGAGACTTTTGAACTCGGTTCGGCCGGCTGTTCGGGCAACGCCTCCACTTGCCACCCGCTGGGCCAGGCAATCACCGGCTCCGCAGCCTGGGCCAGGGCGCAGAGCAGCAGGCTGCATGTGAGGGCGGCGGTTTTTACGAAAAAGGGCATTGTCAGCAATACCTGAGAAACGGGTCTCAAAGTTTGCAGGTGACGCCAGGATTGGGCAATAGATCAGGAGCTTTGGGTTTGGCGCCAAGGACGGCTGTTGCGTATCATTGCGCATCCCAAGGATGCCTGAATCATCGCAAGCCAAGGCACCGCTCGTTTGCCCGAGCGCCGTTTGCCCCACTTTTTTCCGGAGGGCCCATGAGCCTGCACGAACTTGATACTTTCCCTGGCGTTACCGCCCAGCCTGACTCCGCCACCGCCAACTTTGTGTTCAACCACACCATGCTGCGGGTCAAGGACATCACTCAATCCCTGGATTTCTACACCCGTGTCCTGGGCTTCTCGCTGGTAGAAAAACGCGACTTCCCCGAGGCTGAATTCAGCCTGTACTTCCTGGCCCTGGTGGACAAGGCGCAGATCCCGGCTGACGCCGCAGCGCGTACCCAATGGATGAAGTCGATCCCGGGGATTCTCGAACTGACCCATAACCACGGCACCGAAAACGATCCGGATTTCGCCTACCACAATGGCAACACTGACCCTCGCGGCTTTGGCCACATTTGCATCTCGGTACCGGACATCGTTGCCGCCTGCGAGCGTTTCGAAACACTGGGCTGCGACTTCCAGAAACGCCTGACCGATGGCCGCATGAAAAGCCTGGCCTTTATCAAGGACCCGGACGGCTACTGGGTCGAAATCATCCAGCCGGCCCCGCTGTAGCAACTCGTTTTAACGGGCAAATAAAAACCCCATGAGCCTGGCTCATGGGGTTTTGTTTTTTGCGTCACCGCTTTACGCCGGAGCCGAGGTCCGGATCAAGTGGTCGAAAGCACTGAGAGATGCCTTGGCCCCCTCGCCTACCGCAATCACGATCTGTTTGTACGGCACCGTGGTGACGTCACCGGCAGCGAACACCCCGGGCAGAGACGTTTCACCGCGAGCGTCGACGATGATCTCGCCCCGTGGCGACAACTCGACAGTGCCTTTGAGCCAGTCCGTGTTGGGCAGCAAGCCGATCTGGACAAAAATCCCTTCCAGCTCGACGGTGTTGAACTCACCCGAATCACGGTCCTTGTAGACCAGACCGGTGACTTTCTGGCCGTCGCCCTTCACTTCGCTGGTCAGGGCGCTGGTGATGACCTTGACGTTCGGCAGGCTGTGCAGCTTGCGCTGCAGCACCGCATCGGCGCGCAACTTGCCGTCGAATTCCAGCAAGGTCACATGACTGACGATACCCGCCAGGTCGATGGCCGCTTCAACCCCGGAGTTGCCACCGCCGATCACTGCTACGCGCTTGCCCTTGAACAATGGGCCGTCGCAGTGCGGGCAGAAGCACACACCCTTGGCCTTGTACTCCTGCTCGCCCGGCACACCCATTTCACGCCAGCGGGCACCGGTGGCCAGGATCAGCGACTTGGCCTTGAGGCTGGCACCGCTTTCAAAGCGCACCTCATGCAACCCGCCCACTTTGGTTGCCGGGATCAGGGCGCTGGCGCGCTGCAGGTTCATGATGTCGACATCGTACTGACGAACGTGGGCTTCCAGGGCTCCAGCCAGTTTCGGGCCTTCGGTCTCCTGCACCGAGATGAAGTTTTCAATGGCCATGGTGTCCAGCACCTGGCCGCCAAAACGTTCGGCGGCGACACCCGTGCGGATGCCTTTACGAGCCGCGTAGATTGCTGCTGCGGCGCCCGCCGGGCCACCGCCGACCACCAGCACGTCAAAGGCGTCTTTGGCGTTGATTTTTTCGGCCTGTTTCTCGATTGCGCTGGTGTCGATCTTGCCGAGGATTTCCTCAAGCCCCATGCGGCCCTGGCCGAAGTTCACGCCGTTCAGGTACACGCTGGGGACGGCCATGATCTGACGCTCGTCGACCTCGTCCTGGAACAGCGCGCCGTCGATGGCCACGTGGCGGATATTCGGGTTCAGCACCGCCATCAGGTTCAGTGCCTGGACCACGTCGGGGCAGTTCTGGCAGGACAGCGAAAAGTAGGTTTCGAAATTGAATTCGCCCTTCAACGAGCGAATCTGCTCCAGCACTTCAGCACTGGCTTTCGAAGGGTGACCGCCGACTTGCAGCAAGGCCAGCACCAGCGAAGTAAATTCGTGGCCCATGGGGATACCGGCAAAACGCAGGCTGATATCGCTTCCCGGGCGGTTCAACGAGAACGAAGGCTTGCGCGCATCGGTACCGTTATCGAGCAAGGTGATCAGGCTCGAAAGACTGGCAACTTCTTTGAGCAGTTCAAGCATTTCCTGGGATTTCGCACCGTCGTCGAGGGAGGCTACGATCTCGATCGGCTGGGTGACCCGTTCCAGGTATGACTTCAACTGAGATTTAAGATTGGCGTCCAACATACGGGCGATTTCCTTTTAATTCGGTAAAAAAACGCCCGAGCGAAGGTCGCCCGGGCGTTTTGAGGGCGGTGCAGCTTACTTAAGGTGCGGTAAAACCCGCCCTGAGGTGCTTCACGGACTTAGATCTTGCCGACCAGGTCCAGGGATGGAGCGAGGGTGGCCTCGCCTTCTTTCCACTTGGCTGGGCAGACTTCGCCTGGGTGGGCGGCAACGTATTGAGCGGCCTTGATCTTGCGCAGCAGCTCGGATGCGTCACGGCCTACACCGCCATCGTTGATTTCGACGATTTTGATCTGGCCTTCAGGGTTGATCACGAAGGTGCCACGGTCAGCCAGACCTGCTTCTTCGATCAGTACGTCGAAGTTGCGGGAGATGGTCAGGGTTGGGTCACCGATCATGGTGTACTGGATTTTGCCGATGGCTGGCGAAGTGTTGTGCCAGGCAGCGTGGGCAAAATGGGTGTCGGTCGAGACGCTGTAGATTTCGACGCCCAGTTTCTGGAATTCGGCGTAGTTGTCGGCCAGGTCTTCCAGCTCGGTTGGGCAGACGAAGGTGAAGTCAGCTGGGTAGAAGAATACGACAGACCATTTGCCTTTCAGATCGGCGTCCGACACTTCGACGAATGCGCCGTTTTTGAATGCGGTTGCTTTGAACGGTTTAACTTGGCTGTTGATGATAGGCATCGTTGACTCTCCGTCAGTGGTTGAAAACTTGATGGGGAGAATCTTAGCCAACCCGCCGCCGATGCGCTCATTGGCAAACCTGATGCTACCGATTGGTTTTGACTATCAGCGGACTGTATTAATAGAAGAAACCCGAATCTACTGTTCGACCGGTTTTTCTTCGAGACGGGCCATGCCCAGGAACGGGCTGGCCTCGACGTAGCGCATGGCTGACTTCACGTCTTTCCAGCCGACATAACTCATCAAGGACTTCAGATCCCAGCCACTGCGGTGAGCCCAGGTTGCAAACCCGCGGCGCAGTGAATGGCTGGTGTAGCCTTCGGCCGCAATCCCGGCCCGCTCCAGCGCCTGACGCAACAAAGGGATCACGCTGTTGGCATGCAGCCCCTGCTCGCTCAGATTGCCCCAGCGATCGATGCTGCGAAAAACCGGACCACGCACCAACGCCGCGCTGGCGATCCACTCGATATAGGCCTGCACCGGACATAGCCGCTGCAACGATGGCGTCTGGTAGGTCCTGCCGAGGCTCTCTCGATCACTCTTGCTGCGCGGCACGTACACACGGATGCCGGAGCCGGCAATGGCCTGCACATGCTCGACGTGCAAGCGACACAACTCGTCGCTGCGAAAGCCGCGCCAGAAGCCAAGAAGAATCAGCGCCGTATCCCGTCGGGCACGCAACAGAGCCGGCGTGTCCTCATCGACAATCGCCTGCCGAGCTTCCAGGGCGAGGCAGTTGACCACCTGCTCCAGATGCTGCAACTGCAAAGGCTCGGCCTGTTTTTCCTGGACTGGATGCAAAGCGCGAATCCCCTTGAACACCTGCCGCACCACAGGCGCCTTGGTCGGATCGGCAAAACCCTGGCTGTTATGCCACTGCGCCAGGGCCGAGAGCCGCAGCTTCAGCGTGTTGATCGATAACTCACCGGCATAGGCCGCCAGATAGCGCGCCACACTGTCGCTGGTGGCGGGCAGGAAACCACCCCAACTCACCTCAAAATGTTCAATGGCGGCTCGATAGCTGCGCCGCGTGTTGTCACGCGTCGCGGCTTGCAGGTAACGATCCAGCTCACTCATGGGGATGCTTCGCTCTAAACGTACGGAAACTCGCGAAAAAAAGCGCAAATCGCTACTGACACGGGGTAATACCACTATATCCCATGTCATAAACGTAAATGATTTTATTAAAATAATGCGCTATATTATATGTAATTACATGGTACGTACCACAACACGAAATCGTAGGAGAGCACATGGCTCGCGGCGGCATAAATAAAGCGGTGGTGCAAACGGCACGCCTGGCGATCCTGGCGCGCGGCGAGCACCCGAGCATTGACGCAGTACGCATCGAAATGGGCAATACCGGCTCAAAAACCACTATTCATCGTTATTTGAAGGAGCTGGATGACGGGGTTGTACGCACGGGCACCCCGCCCCAGGAGCTTGAGGACGAACTGGCACAGCTGGTTACGCGCCTCGCAGAGCGTCTGCGAGAGCAAGCTCAGGAGCCCATCGAGCAGGCCCAGGCACAATTTGCGGCGCACAGGCTGGCCCTCGAAGAGCGTCTCGCAGAAGCTGAAAACACACGGGCTCAACTGCAGCAGCAACTGGACGTTCAAGGCGTAGCATTGGCGAATGAGAGCGCCACCCTGCTCAGCACCCGCTCCACGCTACAGAGCGAACAGACCCGCAATGCTGGCCTGAACCAGGCCTTGAGTGATTTCGAACTGCGCCTGAATGACAAGGACCAGCAAATCAGCTCCCTGGAAGACAAGCACCTGCATGCCCGTGACGCGCTGGAGCACTACCGCAGCGCGGTGAAGGATCAGCGCGAACAGGAGCAGCGACGTCACGAAGGGCAGCTGCAACAGGTCCAGATGGAGCTGCGCCAGGCACAGCAAAGTGCACTGGTTCGCCAGGATGAGATCACCCAACTGCATCGAGACAATGAGCGACTGTTCAGTGAGAACCGCGCCACTCAAAAAGAGCTGAAGCAGACTCAGGAGCAGGCGAAGAAGAGTGATGCGCGGATTGAGCAACTGCTGGAGCAATCAGGCCGTATGGACAGCGACCGGACGCTGCTTCAGGAACGCCTGCGCGTAGCCCTTCTGGAGAGCCACGCACTCAAGCAGCAAGCTGAAGAGCAGGCCCGCAGCAACAAGGAGTTGGAATTGCGCGCGACCAAGGCCGAGGCCGGCCTTGAAGCCCTGCGTCTGGCCACGCCACACAAGGCGCAGCCAGATGCACAGGAACCACCGCCGAACGCTTAGGCGCCGACCGGGGTACGCATGGTGACGAACTCTTCGGCGGCAGTCGGGTGCACGCCGATGGTTTCGTCGAAGTCGCGTTTGGTTGCGCCAGCCTTCAAGGCAATGGCCAGCCCCTGAACGATCTCACCCGCGTCGGGCCCGACCATATGGCAGCCCAGGACCTTATCGGTCTTGGCATCCACCACCAGCTTCATCAGGGTGCGCTCCTGGCATTCGGTCAGGGTCAGTTTCATCGGCCGGAAACGGCTTTCAAAAATCTGCACCTCGTGCCCCTCCTCCCGCGCCTGCTCTTCGGTCAGGCCGACCGTACCGATATTGGGCAGGCTGAACACGGCGGTAGGGATCATCCGGTAATCCACCGGACGATATTGCTCAGGCTTGAACAGGCGTCGCGCCACAGCCATACCTTCGGCCAAGGCTACGGGCGTCAGTTGCACGCGGCCGATGACATCGCCAATGGCCAGGATCGAGGGCTCGGCGCTCTGATACTGCTCATCAACCTCGACAAAGCCACGCTCATCCAACTTGACCCTGGTATTTTCCAGGCCCAGGTTGTCGAGCATCGGCCGCCGCCCCGTGGCATAGAACACACAGTCGGCCACCAGCTCTCGACCATCCTTGAGAGTGACACTCAGACTGCCATCGGCCTGTTTGTCGATCCGCTTGATATCCGAATTGAACTGCAGGTTCATCCCGCGCTTGGTCAATTCTTCCTGCAAATGCTTGCGCACCGCACCATCGAAGCCCCGCAGGAACAGCTCGCCGCGATACAGCAACGTGGTGTCCGCACCAAGGCCGTGGAAAATCCCGGCAAACTCGACGGCGATGTAACCCCCCCCGACGACCAGGACACGCTTTGGCAGCTCCTTGAGGAAGAACGCCTCGTTGGAACTGATGGCGTGTTCGCGCCCCGGAATATCCGGGATCTGCGGCCAGCCGCCCGTGGCGATCAGGATGTGCTTGGCGGTGTAGCGCTGGCCATTGACCTCCACCTGATGGGGATCGATCAGTTTGGCGTGGCCCTCGTGCAAGGTGACACCGCTGTTGACCAGCAGATTGCGGTAAATCCCGTTGAGGCGATGGATTTCCCGGTCCTTGTTGGCGATCAGGGTTGGCCAGTCAAAGCTCGCATCACCCAGGGTCCAGCCAAACCCTTGGGCCTGCTCGAAGTCTTCGGCGAAGTGTGCGCCGTACACCAGAAGCTTCTTCGGCACACAGCCGACGTTGACGCAGGTGCCACCCAGATAGCGACTCTCGGCCACGGCGACTTTCGCCCCAAAACCTGCGGCAAACCGCGCCGAGCGCACACCGCCGGAACCGGCGCCAATTACATAAAGATCAAAATCGTAGGCCATTTCACTCTCCCAGGCAGGCTGACAGCATAACCGCAGTTATCGATATGGTCAGCGCAGTGCATTTAACATCGGGGCAGAAAACGAAAAAGCCACCCGAAGGTGGCTTTTCAGTACAGGGTCCCGCCAGGGCTATCAGTAAGCCTTGCCAGTCTTGTAGAAGTTCTCGAAGCAGAAGTTGGTTGCGTCGATGTAGCCTTCGGCGCCACCGCAGTCAAAACGCTTGCCTTTGAACTTGTAGGCCATCACGCAGCCGTTTTGCGCCTGCTTCATCAGGGCGTCGGTGATCTGGATTTCGCCGCCCTTGCCTGGTTCGGTTTGCTCGATCAGGTCGAAGATGTCCGGGGTCAGAATGTAACGACCGATGATTGCCAGGTTCGACGGTGCATCTTCCGGCTTTGGCTTCTCGACCATGCTGTGTACGCGGTAGATGTCGTCGCGGATCATTTCGCCGGCGATTACGCCGTACTTGTGAGTTTCCTGCGGGTCGACTTCCTGGATGGCCACGATCGAGCAGCGGAACTGCTTGTACAGCTTGACCATCTGGGTCAGCACGCCGTCGCCGTCGAGGTTCACACACAGGTCATCCGCCAGGACCACGGCAAAAGGTTCGTCGCCAATTAGTGGCCGGCCGGTGAGGATGGCGTGGCCCAGGCCTTTCATTTCGGTCTGACGGGTGTAGGAGAACGAGCACTCGTCGAGCAACTTGCGGATACCGACCAGGTATTTCTCTTTGTCGGTGCCCTTGATTTGGTTTTCCAGCTCGTAACTGATGTCGAAGTGGTCTTCGAGGGCGCGCTTGCCGCGACCGGTCACGATGGAGATT
Organism: Pseudomonas sp. QD4; assembly: GCF_049199125.1. Lineage (NCBI taxonomy): Bacteria > Pseudomonadati > Pseudomonadota > Gammaproteobacteria > Pseudomonadales > Pseudomonadaceae > Pseudomonas > Pseudomonas sp. QD4. The sequence continues at coordinate 565,099 of NZ_JBLZOM010000001.1, read as the reverse complement.
TGGTTCAATCCGGCATCCAGCGCTTCTTCAACGCCGTACTGGATCAGTGGCTTGTTCACCACTGGCAGCATCTCTTTAGGCATGGCCTTAGTCGCTGGCAGGAAGCGAGTGCCGTAACCGGCTGCTGGGAACAAGCATTTCTTGATCATATGAGTCCTTAAAAGGGCTGTGCTTACGAGTTCGGCGCAGTCTAATCAGGCGGCGAGCACCTTACAATGCCCCGCGCTGGCTAACCGCTGCCATCATAGAGAAATATTCAAGCAGATAGTTCCACAGCATCCTGCAGATCGCTCCCCAGGTAAATCGCCGCCGCCCTGGCCGGAGGAAGTTTCAGAACAATCCCCTGTTGCCCCGAGCGTTAAATGCCACGCCCTTGAGGGGCGTTTGCCGCTATGATTACGCCCTTGATCCCGCTCACGAGACCTCTAGATGTCGGCAGCAAAAAGCATAAACGGTTACCTGATCAGTAAAGCGCAAGACGGCCAATGGTGGGTGACCAGCAGCAACGGCGAAAACATCGCCGGGCCGTTCGTCTCCGAAGCATTGGCGATTGAAGTGGCTTCAGTCCTGCAGGATCAGCCTCCGCCCCCGGCCCGGCGGCGCAACGCCAAGCCCTGAGCCCGCAATAACCGCATCGAGCCCTGCAACTAGCAGGGCTTTTTGATTGTCTGTACCGTAATGGCCGTTGGCTATGGCATTGCGCCTTGGCCTCGGCAACCGCGCCGCCCCTACTCTTGAATGACGACAACCTACATGAACAGACTTTTGGCACTGACCGCTGTATTGGCTCTGAGTGGATGCGCGACGGCCTCCAACACTTACCTGGCAAACGGCGAACAAGGCCTGAGCATCGATTGCTCCGGCGAAGCCAGCTCCTGGGCCAGCTGCTACGAGAAGGCTGACGCCTCTTGTGCGGGCACGGGCTACCGAATCGTCGGCACTGAAGGCACGCCCTCTCTGAAAGAGAGTGAAAAGACTCTGGGCGTCGATGTCGGCAACTTCAAGAGCCGCAGCGTGGTGGTGGTGTGCAAATAACCGGCACCTGCCGGCCTACATATGAATCTCGGCGAACTTGATACCCAGGCCACGGATCGTCTCGACCAGCTCGTCCAGCCGCGAGAATGACTCGACCTCATCGTTGTCATCCACCAGGAAATAGCTGCGCCCGGCGCTCTTCTTGAAAAAAACGATCCACTCTCCCGAATTCGCCGGATTTTGAATCACATGGGTCGCAGAGATATTACCCTCTGCATGCCGCTCCCTTACTTGCTCACGCTTCATGCCTGCTCCCAAAAAGACAATGCCGCCAAAGCATAGGCTTTGACGGCATCAGTGACGATGGTCGACAGTTTATCGGATGCCTTGGCCAATCAAAACGCCATCCAGCGTCTGACCGTACAAATTCACCCCATCATTGGCGTGAAACTTGACCCGGGTTTTCTCGATCGAGCCTTCCACCAGCCGCGGATCCTGCGGCCGCTCATGCTTGTTGACGAACGCCGCCACATCCCAGGCCTGCTGATCGCTCAGGGTTCCGGGCTTGCCCAGAGGCATGTTGTGCTTGATAAAAGACGCCGCCGTGTTGATCCGGTGCATCCCCGCGCCCCAGTTGTAGGAGTCCTTGCCCCACAACGGTGGCATTACATAATCCTGCCCGACCTTCTGCCCCTGGCCGTTATCGCCGTGGCAAACCGCACATTGAGCCTTGAACACCTGCTCGCCACGCGCAATGTCGTAGCCCTGGGCCGACTTGGGCACTTCCGGGTAGCCACGCCCCGGTAGTTCAACGCCGAGCGGCGCCTTGCTCGCCAGCCAGTAGGCGTACACCGACAACGCGGTGATTTCCTTGCTGTCCGCTGCGGGCGGCGTCCCACCGTTCATGCTGAACTGGAAGCAGCCCTGCAAGCGTTCGGCAAAGGTGTTGACCTTGTCGTTCTTTTGCCGATACGCCGGGTACATCGGGTAAGCCCCCCAAAGCGGCGCCGAGTTGGCGACCCGGCCCTGGCCAAGGTGACAGTTGCTGCAATTGAGACCGTTGCCGACAAAATTGGGCGCCATACGCTTGGTGTCGACAAACAGCGCATAGCCGTCACGGACCATCTTGCCGTAGGCGTTGTTCGGCAGTTCGCTTTCAGCCGGGGGCTGGAAGTACTGCCCGTGGCTGGCAGCGACCGGCGTCTGCAACTGGCTCTGATCCTCCATGGCAATGGATGCCGCCTGTACAGAAGTTGCCAGCAAACCGAAGGCCAACGGGAACGAAAAACGAATATTCATGGCCGGCTCTCCTGGCTGTTCACTTTGGAAAAATAATCAGCCACTGCCGTCACTTCCTCTGCGCTCAAGGACTTGGCGATGTGCCCCATCAGGTCGTCCGGGTCATTGCGCCGTGTGCCGTCGCGCCAGGCGTTCAGTTGGGCGGTCAGGTAGGCTGCGGATTGCCCGGCCAAAGGCGGAAAGGTCTGCCCCACCCCCACGCCACCCGGGCCGTGGCACGTCACACACTCCGGTACCTGTCGATCCCAGGCCCCACGCAGGGCCAGGCGTTCGCCCAGGCCATTGGGCGTTGCACTGCGGGAAATGGCGGGGGTCGCCGGGGCAGGCATGGCGGCGAGGGTTTGAGTGACCGCGCGAATTTCGTCCTCGGCCAGGGCCTTGGCCAGTGGCTGCATCACCGGACTGGTGCGCGAACCACTGCGAAAATCTTCCAGTTGCTTGCTCAGATAGCCGGCCGGTAGCCCTGCCAGACGGGGAAAGCCGGCTGCCGCCAGGCCCATGCCATCGGCTCCGTGGCACGAGACACAGGCCATTGCGGCAGGCTGCGCGCCACCCTGGGTGAAGACTTTCTGCCCCTCCACGGCGTGGGCAGATTGAACGGACAACAGCATCAGACTACTCAGCAGTATTCGATCCAGTGGGATCATGTCGAACTCCATTATTTTAGTTATATGCTTAGGCCTACTTAATATAAGCCTAAAAACAGTTGGCAAATAGCTATCACTGCTACAACTGCAAAATCGGAGTCGACCCACCGCACGCCTGAATATTCATCCACAAAAAAGCCCGCGGCGCTTCGAGACCCGAAGCGCGGCAGGCTGTTGAAAAAAATCGAGCGGCGGTCAGCCGGAAATGCATTCCTCGGCGGCCTTGCGGATATCGCCCGGGCGCATTGGAACGTTGGACATGCTCTCGTGCAGCTTGATGCTGCTGCCTCCCGAGCGCTCCTCAATATCAAACACCGCAGTCGGGCCTGAAGACACTTTCTGCGGAACAATGATGCGCATGCCGTCCTTGTGCGGCTCGACCTGCAAGGCTCCCCGGCTGCCGGCCAACTTCTCGGTGACGCACTTGGCGTACTCCGGCGGCTTTTTCCCCGAAATCACGTTCAGGGTGGGCGGCGCCTGGTTAATATCCGAGACGGTCGCACAACCGCTGATCGCCAGAGCCAGAATCAACACACCCCACTTCATACAAATCCTCCAATAAAAACCGTCCGACAGTGTAAATGGTGTTTTTCTCCGGCGCGGGAGGTTTTATCGCTCATAAATCGGTAAATAACTGTTTTAAATTGTCAAACCCGGCGGGAGCGGCCCGCTACTACCCCGTGCGGCCTGATAAACTGCGCCATCTTTCAGCTATCGTTTTGATTTTGTAGAAAAAGCCCTTCTGGAGGCGCCCATGAAATTTATCCACCAGCGCGAGCACCTCAACGAGGACGATATTGTCGTCATCGAATGCTCCCAGACCTGCAACATTCGCCTGATGAGCGACGCCAACTTCCGCAGCTTCAAGAATGGCGGTCGCCACAGCTACCACGGTGGGGCCTTCGACAAGTTCCCGGCCAAGATCACCGCGCCGAGTACCGGTTTCTGGAACATCACCATCGACACCGTGACCACCCGCGCCATCAGCGTTACCCGCAAACCGAGCCTGAAGCATTCGATCAAGATCGTCCGCCGCTCCAGCTCTAAACTGCGCTGATTCCGCTCTCACCTCGCCAACCCAAGACAGGTACGCCCGTGGCTCAAACGACCAAGTACGTCATCAAATACAAGCTCAACGGCGAGCGTCGCTTCGAATTCGCCCAACTCGAGACTGGCACCCAGGAAGAGGCACAGGCGGCCTTGCTGGCGTTGCATGGCCAGTCCGAAGACGTGATCAGCGATGTCAGCGTGAGTAAAGCCCTGTAACGCCCGCGCCCTGTCCGACGCCCCATTCAAACGGCGCCGAGACGGCATCTCCTCGGAGTGTCCCTTGAGTAGTCACAGCAGCGACCCCTCCCCTAGTCTCGGCCTGTTTACCGAGACTGATCTGGCACAACCCGCACGCACCGAACAGATCGGCCAGCAGTCCTGGGTGCTGAGGGGTTTCGCCTTGCCTTGGGTCGAGCGCCTGCTGCCGGCCCTCAGGTCGGTGCTTGTCGTTGCGCCGTTTCGCAGCATGGTTACCCCTGGCGGCTTCACCATGTCGGTGGCCTTGAGCAGTTGCGGCAATCTGGGCTGGACCACCGACCACAGTGGTTATCGCTACGCCCGCCTCGACCCGCAGACCGGCCAACCCTGGCCGGCAATGCCCGGAGTATTCGAGCAACTGGCCCGGGCCGCGGCCCAGGCGGCGGGTTTCGATGGCTTCAGCCCCGATTCCTGCCTGATCAACCGTTATGTCGCCGGGGCCAGGATGTCTTTGCACCAGGACAAGAACGAGCGCGATTACAGCGCGCCCATCGTCTCGGTCTCCCTGGGTTTGCCGGCGATGTTCCTGTTTGGCGGCGAGCAGCGTAGCGACCGACAACTGCGGGTCCCGTTGCTGCACGGTGATGTGGTGGTGTGGGGTGGCGTCGACCGGCTGCGCTTTCATGGTGTGCTGCCGCTCAAGGCTGGCAGCCACGAGCAATTGGGCGAGCAGCGGATCAACCTGACGTTTCGCCACGCGGGCTGAAGAATCGGCTAGCTGCGACAGCCTACCGCGCAACCGCCTGGCAACCGCGCTTTCACGCATTGCCAGGGGCGTGACCTGTTATCAGTGACTGGCAGCTGCATCCGTCGAATGAACGCCGATATAGACCGCAACCGAGTCCGGGCCGGTGTAGACCTCGAAATCCGTAGCGAACTTGCGGCGCAACTGTGGACGGTCTTCGAAGTAGGCCCAGATCAGGCCCCAGGTCTGGATCACGCTGTCGGGCAGCGGCCCCTTGGCGCTGAACACCAGGTATTGGCCACCCTCGACCTGCACCGACTGATAGCCCTCTGCCGCACCGGTCACTTCAACCCCGGCGGTGACATCAAAGGCTCCCGTGGCATCGGACTCATAACCGGAGTACACGCCATAGACAAAGGAATCAGGCTCGCGAGGCTCGATCTTTTCGAACAGCCCTTCGATAAAAAAACGCGCCCACATCGGGCCGATCTGCGCCGTCTCCGGCTGTTGTTCAGTGGCGTTGAGGGTTCGCACCTGCAAACCGGCAACACTGAACGGCAACACCTCGCGCATTTTTACATCCATGGGCCTTATTCCTTGTTCAGGTATTGATTGAAATTGATTATTGGCCAGCAGGTCAGCGGTTGACGTCCACCACCACCCGGCCGCGCAACTGGCCCGCCAACAAGCGCGGAGCGGCCTCGATGGCTTCGCTCAAGCCGATTTCCTGGCTGATCAGCGGCAACAGCGCCGGGTCAAGGTCCTGACCCAGACGGTCCCAGGCCAGCATCCGCAAGGCTTTGGGCTGAGTCACGCTGTTGATCCCCGCCAGGGTCACGCCGCGCAGGATAAACGGCGCAACCGATGCCGGGAAGTCCATGCCCTGGGCCAGGCCACAGGCAGCGACCGTGCCATTGGCCCGAGTTGCAGCACAGGCATTGGCCAGGGTGTGGCTGCCCACCGAGTCGATAACCGCGGCCCAACGCTCCTTGGCCAGGGGTTTGCCGGGTTGGGAGAGGCTGGCACGATCGATGATGTCACTGGCCCCCAATTGCTGCAGGTAGGCGTGTTCTGCGGTCCGCCCGGTTGAGGCCACCACCCGATACCCCAGACGTGCCAGCAGTGCGATGGAAAAACTGCCAACCCCGCCATTGGCCCCGGTGACCAGCACTTCGCCCTGCTCCGGCGTGACGCCATGACGCTCCAGCGCCAGGATCGCGAGCATCGCCGTGTAACCTGCGGTGCCGATGGCCATGGACTGGGCCGCGCTGAAGACCTTGGGCAACGGAATCAGCCAGTTTCCGTCAAGCCGGGCCCTCTGAGCCAGGCCGCCCCAATGCCCCTCACCGACCCCCCAACCGTTGAGCAGCACCTCGTCACCCACCTGGTAGTCGGGATGAGCGCTGGCTTCGACCGTGCCGGCCAGGTCGATCCCCGGAACCATGGGGAAGCTGCGCACCACCGGGCTGCTGCCGGTAATGGCCAGGCCATCCTTGAAATTCAGCGTGCTGTAGGCCACGCGCACCGTCACGTCTCCCGGCGGCAACTGCTCGTCGCTGATCCGCTGCAGATTGGCGCGATAACCCTGCTCGTCTTTCTCGATCAAAATGCCGTTGAACATGACTGTCTCCCGAATGGCCCCGTGGCTCTCATTGCCCGTGGCAGGGTAATGAACTTCGACCTTGAATCACAAGGCACCGACCTCCCGCTCGGCCGCAGCAAAGACCGTTCGCCAGGCACCCGACACGACTATGCTTTGACCTCGGCAACCACCCAGTCACCTGCGAGGGATAGCAATGTTCAACTTCATCAAGACCACAATTGCCGGAGGCCTGCTGTTTATCCTGCCGCTGGTGCTGGTGGTGATCCTGCTGGAAAAAGCCGTCCACCTGCTGCGCGGCCCGATCCATCAACTGTTGCCGATGTTCGCCCAGTACAGCATCGCCGGTGTGACCCTGTTCACCCTGGTAGCACTGCTGATGCTGGTGCTGATCTGCTTTATCGCCGGGCTGCTGGCCAAAACCGGCCCGGCTTCGAAGTTGCTCAATGCCCTGGAAGAAAACGTCCTCGGCAAGATCCCCGGCTACGGCTTGCTCAAAGACGCCACGGCGCACCTGGCCGGCCTGGAAAACGTCGAAGGCGCTCGAGTCGGCCTGATCTGCGAAGACGAGGGCTGGCTGTTTTGCCTGGTCCTGGAAACCCAGGGCACATGGCTCTCGGTGTACATCCCGGACGCCGGGCCGGCGGGCGGCTCGTCCGGTGAGGTGCGGCTGGTCAGCACCAACCAGGTACGCCCCACCGAACTGGACTGGATGCCGGTGCTGGCCTGCGTACGCCGCGGCGGGCATGGCGCGTTGAAGCTGGCAGCCCCCTGGCTGCCGGAGTAACCGCTGCAGTTGGGCTCTATCGGGACCCGGGCAGCCTTTTGACCTCTCAGGCGATAAAGTCGGCTGGCCTTTTCCAGGTGACTCCTGCTACAAACCCTGGCGCTGTCGTCATTACTTTTACTGCGCAGAGGAGTTGCACATGAGCCAATGGCCTGACACCCGAATTATTGACTTGCTGGGGATCGAACTGCCGATCATTCAAGCTCCGATGGCCGGAGCCACCGGCTCCGCCATGGTTATCGCGGCGGCCCAGGCCGGCGCGCTGGGCTCCCTGCCCTGCGCCATGCTCAGCCCGGAACAGATTCGCCAGGAAGTGCAAAACATTCGCCAGGCCACCCAGGCCCCTCTGAACCTGAACTTCTTCTGCCACCAGACGCCTGCACCCGATCCCGAGCGCGATGCCCAGTGGAAAAACCTGCTGCAACCCTATTACCGCGAACTGGGTGCCGACTTCGACGCGCCAACCCCGGTCAGCAGCCGCGCGCCCTTCGACCACGTGAGTTGCGAACTGGTGGAAGAACTGCGCCCGGAAATCGTCAGCTTCCACTTCGGTTTGCCGGAGCCCTCACTGCTGGAGAAGGTCAAGGCCACCGGGGCGAAAATCCTGTCGTCGGCCAGTACTGTCGATGAGGCCGTCTGGCTCGAACAGCATGGCTGCGACGCGATCATCGCCATGGGCTACGAAGCCGGCGGCCACCGGGCGATTTTCCTCGGCGAGGATCTCAACAGCCAGGTCGGGACCATGGCCCTGGTGCCGCAGATCGTCGACGCGGTGACGCTGCCGGTGATCGCGGCCGGTGGCATCGGCGATGCCAGGGGCATTGTGGCCGCGTTTGCCTTGGGCGCCTCGGCGGTGCAATTGGGCACGGCCTACCTGTTTACCCCGGAGGCCAAGATCAGCGCGGCCCATCACCAGGCCTTGCGCAGTGCCAAAGAGAGCCAGACCGCACTGACCAACCTGTTCACCGGCCGCCCGGCACGGGGCATCGTCAACCGGATCATGCGTGAAATCGGTCCGATCAACCCTCTGGCCCCGGCCTTCCCCCTGGCCAGTGGCGCCTTGATGCCATTGCGCGCCAAGGACGACGCCGACTTCGCCAACCTCTGGTCAGGCCAGGCACTGCGCCTGGGGCTCGAGTTATCAACCCATGAACTGACCCGGCGCCTGGCTGAGCAAGCCCTGGCCAAGCTGGCCCGGCGCTGAGGGTTCGCCACCACGATTGCACCCGTGGTGGCGCGCCGTTCACCCCATCCAGCAGCAGAGTTCCGTTCGTCGGCGATTCGCTATATATTCCGCTATACAGCGATTACCCCCCTTGCTTCGGTGCAGTCCACTTCCAACAACAAACTGCCCAGCGCACTTGCCCTCAACGGAGCCGTTTCATGACCATTCGTGCCTCAGGATTTGCCCCGACTTGCCTCGCCACCCTCCTCGCCGTGTTTGCCTTTGGTTCGGCCCAGGCCGATGAAGTGCAAGTCGCCGTTGCCGCCAACTTCACCGCGCCGATCCAGGCCATTGCCGCTGACTTCGAAAAGGACACCGGACACAAACTGGTCGCGGCCTACGGTGCCACCGGGCAGTTCTATACCCAAATCAAAAACGGCGCGCCGTTCGAAGTGTTCCTGTCGGCTGACGACACCACGCCGCAAAAACTGGAAACCGAAGGCGACACCGTCAAAGGCTCGCGCTTCACCTACGCCATCGGCACCCTGGCCCTGTGGTCGGCCAAGGAAGGTTATGTCGACAGCCAAGGCAAAGTGCTCAAGGACAACCAGTATCAGCACCTGTCCATTGCCAACCCGAAAGCCGCACCTTATGGCCTGGCTGCGACGCAGGTCCTGGCCAAGCTCGGCCTGACCGACCAGATCAAGAGCAAGATCGTTGAAGGCCAGAACATCACCCAGGCCTATCAGTTCGTGTCCACCGGCAATGCCGAGCTGGGGTTTGTCGCCTTGTCGCAGATCTACAAGGACGGCAAAGTCAGCAGCGGTTCGGCGTGGATCGTTCCGGCCGAGATGCACGACCCGATCAAACAGGACGCGGTGATCCTCAACAAAGGCAAGGACAACCCGGCCGCCAAGGCACTGGTTGACTACCTCAAAGGCCCGAAAGCCGCCGCCGTCATCAAATCCTACGGTTACCAGCTCTAAATGCCGCTGGCGAGTGCCGACTTTTCCGCGATCTGGCTGACCCTGAAGCTGGCATCGTTGACGACCCTGATCCTGCTGGTCATCGGCACTCCGATCGCCCTCTGGCTGTCGCGCACCCGCTCCTGGTGGCGCGGGCCGATCGGCGCGGTGGTGGCCCTGCCCCTGGTGCTGCCACCGACGGTGATCGGCTTTTACCTGCTCCTGGCCCTTGGCCCCCACGGCTATCTCGGCCAGCTCACCCAGTCCCTTGGGCTGGGCACCCTGACCTTTAGTTTCAGCGGCCTGGTGATAGGTTCGGTGATCTACTCCATGCCGTTTGTGGTCCAGCCGCTGCAAAATGCATTCTCGGCTATCGGCACCCGCCCACTGGAAGTGGCGGCGACGTTGCGCGCCAACCCGTGGGACACCTTCTTCAGCGTGGTCCTGCCCCTGGCTCGCCCCGGGTTCATCACCGCGTCGATCCTGGGTTTCGCCCATACCGTCGGTGAGTTCGGCGTGGTGTTGATGATCGGCGGCAATATCCCGGACAAGACCCGGGTGGTCTCGGTGCAGATCTACGATCACGTCGAAGCCATGGAATACGCCCAGGCCCATTGGCTGGCAGGGGCCATGCTGGTGTTCTCGTTCCTGGTGTTGCTGGCGCTCTACTCCAGCCGCAAGACCAAAGCCGGCTGGAGTTGAACCCCATGAGTTCCGAGATTCGCGTCAGCCTCACCCTGGATTATCAAGACTTTGCCCTGGACCTCGACCTGCAGCTTCCGGGGCGCGGTGTCACGGCCCTGTACGGCCACTCCGGCTCGGGCAAGACCACGTGCCTGCGCTGCATCGCCGGGTTGGAAAAAGCCGGGCAAGGCCTGGTACAGATCAACGACGAGGTGTGGCAGGACAGCCGCAGGAAGATCTTCGTCCCACCCCATAAGCGCTCCCTGGGTTATGTGTTCCAGGAAGCCAGCCTGTTTCCCCACCTGTCGGTGCAAGCCAACCTCGAATTCGGGCTGCGGCGCATCCCCCGCGCCCAACGCAAAGTCGACATGGCTCACGCCACCGACCTGCTGGGCATCGGCCACCTGCTCGAACGCCATCCACATAACCTGTCGGGCGGCGAACGCCAGCGCATCGGCATCGCCCGCGCTCTGCTGACCAGCCCCAGGCTGTTATTGATGGACGAGCCCCTCGCGGCGCTGGATGCCAAGCGCAAAAGCGAGATTCTGCCCTACCTCGAACGCCTGCATGACGAGTTGGATATTCCGGTGCTATACGTCAGCCACTCCCAGGATGAAGTCGCGCGGCTGGCCGACCATATCGTGCTGCTCAGCGAGGGCAAGGCAATGGCCAGCGGCCCCATCGGCGACACCCTGGCCCGGCTCGATTTGCCCCTGGCCCTGGGCGACGACGCCGGCGTGGTGATCGAGGGCCGGGTCAGCCACTACGACGCCAACTACCAACTGGTGACCCTGCAACTGCCCGGCAGCCAACTGACGATACGCGTGGCCCATGCGCCCCTGGCCATCGGCAAGAGCCTGCGCTTCAAGGTGCAGGCACGGGACGTCAGTCTCAGCCTGCAAGCCGGCGAACACAGCAGCATCCTCAATCGCCTGCCGGTCACGGTCAGCCAGGAAACTGCCGCCGACAACAGCGCTCACGTACTGGTGCGCCTCGATGCCGCCGGCACACCGCTGCTGGCACGGATCACCCGCTTCTCTCGCGACCTCCTGGCACTGCACCCCGGCCAGCAGCTGTGGGCACAAATCAAGGCGGTCGCGGTCCTCGCCTGAGGCACTCGAAAATCCTTGGCACGACTGCCAGGCGCCGTGGTCAATCCGATACAGGCCCGCTCGTTTTGCCAAGGATTACTGCCATGCCCGACACTACACTGCCCGTCGACCTGCCACCCGACCTGCATTACGTCGATGACAGCCAGCCCGGTATCCGGCGCAAAAAACTGCGCAGCAAATTCTGCTACTTCGACGCCGATGGCCAACGTATCAAGGACCCGGACGAGATCAAGCGCATCAACGCCCTGGCTGTGCCGCCGGCCTACAGCGATGTGTGGATCTGTGCCGATCCGCGCGGCCACCTGCAAGCCACCGGCCGTGATGCCCGGGGCCGCAAGCAGTACCGCTACCACGCGCGCTGGCGCGAAGTGCGCGATGCCGACAAATACTCGCGCATGCTGGAGTTCGGTGGCGCCCTGCCAAAACTGCGCCGGCAACTGGAGGCGCTGCTGGCGGCGCCCGGGTTCAGCCGGGACAAGGTCATGGCCACCGTCATCACCTTGCTCGACGCCACGCTGATTCGTGTCGGCAACAGCCAATATGCCCGCGACAACCGTTCCTACGGCCTGACCACCCTGCGTAGCCGGCACGTTGAAGTCAAAGGCAGCGCGATCCTGTTCCAGTTTCGCGGCAAGAGCGGCATCGAGCATCAGATCACCATCAAGGATCAGCGCCTGGCCCGCATCATCAAGCGCTGCCTGGAGCTGCCGGGGCAAAACCTGTTCCAGTACCTGGACGAAAACGGTGAGCGCCACAGTGTCAGCTCCTCGGACGTCAACGCTTACCTGCAAACCCTGACCGGCGCCGATTTCACCGCCAAGGATTACCGCACCTGGGCCGGCAGCACCCTGGCGTTGGCGGTACTGCGCGAACTGCAATGGGAGTCGGAAACCGAGGCCAAAAAACACATCGTCGAGATGGTCAAGGACGTCTCCCGCCAACTGGGCAACACCCCGGCCGTGTGCCGCAAGTGCTACATCCACCCCGCCGTGCTCGACAGCTTCCTGCTCGGCGAACTGGCCAAGCTGCCAAAGCCCAGGACTCGCAAGGGGCTCAAGGCAGAAGAGGTGGGCCTGGCGATGTTTCTGGAAAGCCTGGTGGATCAAGTCGCCGCCAGTTGAAGCAAACCCGGGTTGTCAAAGGCCCGGGCTGCGCGTTAGGCTGTGCGCCTTCCCCCGCTCCAGGACGATTGCCGACGTGAACAACTAAGCCTTCCAAAATGTATTCGCAACAAGCCCTCCGGCGCTTGTTGGCTTTTTTCGACATTTTATGGAGGTGCTGATGACTCACGTCACACGGCTGCCTGCGCTGGTCTCTTTGCACCAGCTGAGTTTTCAATTGGCCAATGGCCAAACCCTGTTCGAAGCCCTCGACCTCAGTTTCGACCACCTGCCTACCGGCCTGGTCGGGCGCAACGGCGTGGGCAAATCCGTGCTTGCACGCTTGATCGCCGGCGAACTCGCCCCTGCCAGCGGCAGCATCCATCGCAGCGCCCGGGTGAAATACCTCGCCCAGCAACAGGACATCGCGCCCTGCCACAGCGTCGCCCAGGTCGCAGGTCTGGCTGAGGCTCTGGACGCCCTCGAGCGATTGGGCGCTGGCAACGCCTCGCTTGAGGACCTGGAGCAACTGGATGAACGCTGGGATCTGGCCGAACGCCTGCGGCGCCAGCTGGACGCTGCCGACCTCGTTGATATCGGGCCAGGCACGGCGGCGGCCCACCTCAGCGGTGGCCAGTTGGCCCGCGTCGCCATGATCGGCGCCCTGCTGAGCGGGGCCGATCTGCTGGTGCTGGACGAGCCGACCAACCACCTCGATGCCCAGGGCCGGCGCTGGCTGCTGGCACAACTGCAACAGTGGCGTGGCGGCCTGATCGTGATCAGCCACGACCGCCACCTGCTGGCCCACATGCAGCGCATCGTCGAGCTGACGCCCCAGGGTGCCCGGCTCTATGGCGGCAACTATGCCGTGTTCCAGCAACAGCGGCTGGCCGAGAGTGACGCAGCCCAGGCCGCCCTCGAACAGGCACGAACCGAACGCAGCCGGCAGCGCAAACGCCTGCAGCGCGAACACGACACCATCCTGCGCCACGCCGCCGGCGCCCGCAAAAATGCCGATACCGCTAATGTTTCCCGCTTCGAGCGGGCCAAGATGAAAGGTGCGGCGCAGGACATCATGGGCCATGTGCGCCATGCTCATCAGGCGCAAAAAACCGAGCTCGACCAGCAGGTCAGCCAGGCCTACGCCCGGGTGCTGCCAGACACGCCGACTGTAGTCACACTGCCCGGAACCGCAGTGCCTGGCGGCCAGCAACTGTTCTGCCTGACTGCCGCACAACTGCCCTGGCTGCCCGCCAATGCACCTTCGAGCTACGTGACCTGCAGCGCCAGCGGGCCGTTGCGGATTGCCCTTCGCGGGCCCAATGGCTGCGGCAAATCGACCCTGCTGAATATGCTCGCCGGCAACCTTCAGCCCTTGAGTGGTGAGTGCCGGGTCGGGGTCCAGGGGGCCTATCTCGACCAGCAACTGGCCCTGCTCGACCCCGAGCGGTCGATTATCCAGCACCTAGGTGTGCTCGATACGCCATTGAACGAAGGCGAACTGCGCAGTCGCCTGGCACAGCTGCAACTCGATGCCCGGCGGGTGACCCAGCCTTGCGGCCAATTGAGTGGCGGCGAACGCTTGAAAGCGGCGCTGGCGGTCGCCTTGTGGAGCGCAACTCCCGCCAGGCTCCTACTGCTGGACGAGCCCACCAACCACCTGGATCTGGAATCGATACAGGCCTTCGAAGCGGCGCTGCGGGGCTTTCCCGGGGCGATGGTGGTGGCGTCCCACGATGAGGATTTTCTGGCGGCCCTGGCGCCCAGCCATCAACTGCAATGGACCATCCAGGGCTGGGTCTTTACCCAGGTCACGCCATGAATCCGTTGCCCGGCCGTAAGGTTGCAGCCCAGGTTTCAGTCATACGGCCTTACAGCAAAATACCGTGCGACGGCGGGCCACATGATAATGTTCCGCCGCCCATCACCAACAAGGATCGTTAAACCATGAAATTCGGTTACACCATCGTCTACGTCCCCGACGTTGCTGCCTCGTTGACATTCTTTGAACAGGCTTTCGGCTTCAGCCGCCGGTTCCTGCATGAGTCCGGCACCTATGGCGAGCTGGAGAGCGGCGCCACCACCCTGGCCTTCGCCGCCCATGAACTGGCGGCCATGAATTTCACCAGCGGTCACGTCGCCGCACACTCCTCGCCGCAGCCCCTGGGTATCGAACTGGGCCTGGTCACCGACGATGTTCCTGCGGCTCATGCCAAGGCCCTGGCCCAGGGCGCCAGCGAACTCTCGGCTCCCAGCGCCAAGCCCTGGGGGCAGACGGTGTCTTACCTGCGCTGCCCGGACGGGACCCTGGTGGAATTGTGTACCCCGATTCACCCCTGAACCTGCGGCGTCTATCTGAGTTTGACCGCGGTGCCGGTGACAAACACCACCACCATCCGACCACGACCTGACGACATGCTGATTTCGTAATCAAGGCCAACCACCGCGTCCGCCTGAAGCACCTCGGCGCGCTGGCGGATTTCCTCGGTGGCCTGGGCCCGTGCCTCTTTCAGGGCACGCTCCAGGGTCTGTGAACGACCGCCGAAGAAGTCGCGCAGGCCGGCAGATAAATCGCGCACGACGTTGATGCCCTGGACCGACTCGGCGCTGACGATATCCAGGTAGGCGGCAATCGTCCGGCCTTCAATGCTGTGGGTGGTGGTCAAGATCATGCTGTTCTCCCTGGTCCAACCTGCGCGCCAGCGTGAATACGGCAGCGCACGTAAAAAGCTATCGACACCCGGAGGCATCGCTGCAAAGTGGGCAATAAAAAAGCCCCGCTCTTAGGCGGGGCACGTCTCAAGGCTTCAGGGGCCGCTCTTCATCGCGCTCCGAAAGACTCTTGCCGTCGTCCGGGTGCTTCCAGGTCTGTGGCGGCGGCTCATCGTGCTCGACAAGGTCCCGATCCAGGTCCTGGTCCTGCGGCTGTTGAGGGTGGTTTTTATGCTCGTTAGTCATGCCCAGCTCTCCTGCAAAGGGTCAGATCCAGCCTTGTTCAGGGTAGAACATCTGTCGGCGGATACCCCGGCCCCGCAGGCCACCTTGACCAGGAAATGACTCACATCCTTGCCGTGGATCAGGCAAAGATGAATTTTCTTTCACTGTGCCCGGTGCCATCGCTGGTTATAGTCCGCCTGCTCATTCAAGAAACTACGTTCGCCCGCTCTCCCGCGGGCTTTTTTTTGCCTGTTCAAAAGACCGAGGTCCGGACTGACGTAAGCCTCGACCCGCCTCATTCCAGACCAGGCAGCTCCTTGCAGTCCTTCAAGATGGATTCTTCCTCGGCAGTGTGGTCGGCAGCCATAAACGACAACATGCCGCGGTCGCCCTTGGTGTGCCAGCGATAACTGTTCTGTTCGTCGTCGGCCACATACAACGCACCGGAGCCGGACTGGCTGATGTGCATGGGAATCAGATGCCCTTTGTACTGAAGCGTGGCGAACGAGTCGCCATTGGGCAGATTCAGATAAGCCGCCTCGATGCGCATTCCGCCTTCGCACTGGTAGCGAGCAACCGTACTTTGAGCGCCCTGCTCTTGAGAGTCGTCGGCCTGATCGAGGTCGTCCGTTGCTGCGTGGCTCAACAATGGCGAGGCCAGAAACACCAGCAAAGCAGCGAACCTGAAACGTTGAGAAAGCATGGGCTGAACCCTGGAAAATTGATCGTCCCTATCGGACGTTCGAGGCAGGGTTAAGTTCATGTCGAAGGGCATGCGCCGGAAGGGGAAGTTTGCAGTGCGGGCCGATAAAACCTGTTCACTCAGACAACCAATAATGTGCGCAATTGTGAAGGTGAAACAGTGGCTGCGACTAAATTTCAGGCAAAAAAAATCCCAAGTAGCTGATGGAAACTTGGGATTAAAAATGCATAAACCGTGGTAGGTGAACGCGACGCAATCTTATCTTATCGGCAGCAGATGTAACAAGATATTTGACGCCTTTCGTCGGAATTAAAATCACCTAAGTCCTTAAATAACCACATGTTTTTAAAGGTGTACGGTTTACAGGGATTAATTATCGCCCTGTTTTGGCGCACTTTTAAGGGGCTGAAACGGTGGCTGAAGTTCGATAAAACCAATGGCAATAACAGCCTTCTGTCCAACGCAGCAAATGCAGGGGCCCTCCGTATAAAACGCCCCAAAAAAGTGCGCGCACCAACAGCCCGATATTTGCCGAATCTTTCCTTCCTGCGTCCAAAATGCCCACCCGGGGAGGTGTCGCAAAAAGACGTGTCAGGCGCTTTGCGGGCAAAAAATTTGAATTTCGTGAGACGGGGCCAGGTCAAGAAGAGTAAGCACAGTCAATCTGACGAGGTAATAGCCATGACCATCGAAGCAGAGACACTTGTCCAACTCGCCGAAGCGCTTCAACACCAGGGCCTGGTGTTGGTTTGCGATGTGAACTTTATCCGCGCACCCTATCGTCACAACCATCGCTGGGTATGCCGCGTCGAGTGACAGCCTCCGACGCCGAATACTCGGTGCGCGTTCAACGCTGACAGTGCCAACAGGCTGTTAGCGTTGTTTCAGCGCTGACCCTGAGCTTCAAATAAACCTGAAACTGCGCTTGTTTAGCCCTCTTCTTGCGTGCCACTCCGCGCCTTAGCTCGCCTCTGCGGGCGTCACACGCTCATAAACTTTCTTGTTGTGCAGCAACAAGTTTATTTGTTGGACGCCTCCCCCCCGAGCCGCAATGATGCGGGCCACTGACGCTCGACCTTCCAGGTCAAATAATAAAAAACCGAGTCGGGCTGCCCGCCAAACTCAGGAAGCGAACCAGACTGCTGGTCTTCTTCACTTCCGGCTTTTCTGGCGCCGCGGCACGCTGCTAAGGACCTCCACTCCATGCAAACTGTTGTGAACTTATGGCCGCTGATAGGCGTGCTCGTCATCGTGGTCGGCTTTGTCCTGCGCTTCAATCCGCTGCTGGTGGTGACCGCCGCCGCGATTGCCACGGGCGTTGCCGCTGACTTTTCCCTGGAGAAAATCCTCGCCGCCATGGGCGACGGCTTCATGGAAACCCGTGCCCTGCAACTGATCCTGTTATTGCCCCTGGCCGTCATCGGCCTGCTTGAACGCCATGGCTTGCGCCTGCACGCGCAGAACTGGATTGCACGCTTCGAACGGGCCACCGTCGGGCGCCTGCTGATCATTTACCTGTTTGTTCGTGAAAGCACGGCCGCCATGGGCCTGACCAGCCTTGGCGGTCACCCGCAAATGGTGCGCCCGTTACTGGCCCCCATGGCGGAAGGCGCCGCGGAAAAACGCTATGGCCCGCTGCCGCAAGTGCTGCGTCACAAGGTCCTGGCCATGTGCGCTGCCACCGATAACGTGGGGCTGTTTTTTGGCGAGGACATCTTTGTTGCCTTCGGCGCGATCGCACTGATGCACACCTTCCTGCTGGGTTCGGGGATTGATGTCGAGCCGCTGCATATCGCCTTCTGGGGCATTCCCACCGCGATTTGCGCCTTCATCATTCACGCGATACGCCTGCACCGATTCGACCGCATGCTGAGCCGCAAACTGTCGGCCACCGACCGCCATGCCTCCCCAGTGGAGACCGCAGCATGATCATCTCCATCGAGTACCTGTACTGGTTGGCCGGGGTGCTGCTGCTGATTACCGCGGGCATGATCCTGGTTGACCGCAGCCATCCCAAGCGTTGGTCCAGCGGCCTGTTCTGGCTGTTGTTCGCCATGGTCTTCCTGATTGGCGAGCGCCTGCCCACGGTCGTGGTAGGCGCCGGCGTGGTGCTGATGGCGCTGATCGCCGGCCTGGGTGGCGTGGGCCGCGGCGCTCACGCCGAGTTGCATGTCAAGGCGGCGCGAGCCAGTGCCGGACGCCTGGGGCACAAGCTGTTCATTCCCGCGCTGGCGATCCCGCTGACCACGGTAATCGGCTCGGTACTGCTCAAGCACTACGAGATTGGCGGCGTACCGCTGCTTGACCCGAAAAACACCACCTTTGTCTCCCTGGGCCTGGGCTGCCTGATCGCCCTGGCGCTGGCCTGCTGGCTGACCCGGGACACGCCGTTGCAAGCCTTGCGCGAATCGCGGCGTCTCACCGAAGCGCTGGGCTGGACCATGGTCCTGCCGCAGATGCTGGCGATGCTCGGGCTGCTGTTCAATGACGCGGGTGTCGGCAATGCCGTGGCTCACGTGGCCACCACCTATATCAACCTGGACTTCCGCCTGGTTGCGGTGATGGTCTACGTGCTGGGCATGGCGCTGTTCACGGTGATCATGGGCAACGGTTTTGCTGCGTTTCCGGTCATGACCGGCGGTGTCGGCGTGCCGGTACTGGTGGGCGTGTACGGCGCCAACCCCGCAGTGATGGCGGCGATCGGCATGTTCTCCGGCTACTGCGGCACGCTGATGACGCCGATGGCGGCCAACTTCAATATCGTGCCGGCTGCCCTGCTCGAACTGCCCGACAAGAACGCCGTTATCAAGGCCCAACTGCCGACCGCGCTGATGATGCTGCTGGTCAATATCGTTCTTCTTTACCTGCTGATGTGAGGCAATGATGCGTACTGTGCTGCTGACGGGTTTCGAACCCTTCGACCAAGACACCATCAACCCATCCTGGGAGGCCGTGCGCCGCCTGGACGGCACCGACCTGTGTGATGGCGTACGAATCATCGCCCGCCAGTTGCCCTGTGCATTTGTCACCTCGGGTACGCGCTTGAATGAACTGCTCGCCGAGCACAGCCCGCAGATGGTCATCGCCACCGGGCTGGCCTCGGGTCGCAGCGAACTGTCCATCGAGCGCGTGGCGATCAACCTCAACGATGCGCGTATCCCGGATAACCTGGCCTATCAGCCGATAGACACCCCGGTAGAGGCTGGTGGCCCGGCGGCGTACTTCAGCACGCTGCCGATCAAGGCCATGGTCAAGGCGCTGCGCGAGGCCGGGATTCCTGCGGCGGTGTCGCAGACCGCCGGCACCTTCGTCTGCAACAGGGTGTTCTACAGCCTGCAGCACGCCCTGGTCGGTTCAGGGGTCCGCAGCGGGTTTATCCACGTGCCCTACCTGCCCGAACAGGTTGCGCGCAGTGCACCCGGGCAACCTTCACTGGCTCTGGAAACACTGGTCGAAGGCCTGCGAATCGCCGCGTTGAGTGCCTGGAACACCCAGGCCGATATTGCAGAAAGCGGCGGCCAAGTCTGCTGATTACGCACAGCGCGATGAGGGGCACCGCCTCGCGCCGACATTGACTTCTCGGCAGCACATCGCCAGGATCCGCCGATGAACAACATTCGCCACACCGCCATGATGCGCCCGTACATGACCGCCTTCGGCGGGTCGTGAGGGCATACGCAGCGGTGTTGACGTATGACCAAAAGGCCCCGCCAGCGATGGACGGGGCCTTTTGGTTTCCGGGTCCTGCTGGCTGTCAAGGAGAAACGCCATGCTCACATTCAGACCCGCCAGGGAAGCGGATGCCCAGGCCTGCTGGGACATCCGGGTTGAGGCCATAAGAGCCGGCTGCTCAAGGGTGTATAGCCCCGAGCAGATCCGGATCTGGACCAGCGACAGCCCGTCCCCCGCCTATGCCGCCATGGTCGAGCGCCACTACCAGTTGGCAAGCATTGAGCAGCAGATCGTCGGCACCGGGATGATCGATCTGCAGAGCGGCAAAGTGGATGCCATTTTTATCAGGCCAACGTTCATGGGCCTGGGTGTAGGCCGGCAGATGCTCGCGCACCTGGAGCAACTTGCCCGGGAGCGGCACCTGCACCAGGTAAGCCTGGAGTCGACGCTTAACGCCGCGCCGTTTTATCGACACTGTGGCTACGCGGGAGAGCAGATCGCGACCTATGAGTCGCCACTCGGTATCTCCTTGGACTGCGTCCCCATGAGCAAAACATTGCGCCATTCGTTCGAGCATTGACCAACCTTTGAATTACCATGGGCGGCGTTTTTATTGGCCGCCCATAAGGAGATCCGCGCCCATGAGTGAGTTTGATTTTGCCCAATTGCAGGCTGACCTTGAGTCCGCCTCGAGGCAGGCGCTGCTCCAGATCGCCAAAGCCCACCCTGAAGAAACACTGTGCAGCTTCGCCCTCTACAGCGATTGCGGGGCCATGACCGCCTGTATAGCCAGCAATACCCGGAGTCACCAGCAGCGTCATCAGGCCGAAAACCCCGATGACCAGGCCTACTACAAATTCTCACCGGCAGAGTGGCGTTTCGAAGGCCAGGGCGCCGACCAGGAAATCGGCCAGATCTGCACCCGACTGCGGGAACGCGCCCTGGATATCGAGGACGACCCCGGCTTTGGTGCCTTCCGCGACCAGCTGTACCAGACCTGCGTCCAGGCCCTGGAGAACTTGCGCAACCAAGGGGTTTTCTCCGGGTTCGGCGAGGACTTTCTGCTGGTGTTCGCCGTGTCGGATGACGACCCGGATCCCGCCGTCGAACTGGCCACTCTCAGCCGCCTGAACTCGCCCGCCACCGTCGAGGAATACATGGCCTGGCAAGCCACCTGGGCCGGGCAATAAACCCTCGAGGCTGGCAGCACGCTGTAGCCTCAGGCAGTCGCCCGTGTTTTGCACAGCTAAGGGTCTACATAGCCACTTGGGTCAAAGGAATGAGATCAGCAGAAAACACCAATCCAGTACCCTCTCGCCCCTCGATCGCCATCATCGGCGTTGCGCTGGGCCTGGCCGTTGCACTCTGGATCAGCGCACAAGGTCCATACTTCTGGAGCAATTTCGCAGGCTATTGGTTACCGCAGGCGGCAGTGCTGGCCATGGCCATGCTGTTCAAGGCGTCACGGGCTGTGCTCGGTGGCGTCGCGCTGACGATGGCGCTGTACTTGTACCTTTTCGACAGCTGGGCCACCGAGTCCATGGCATGGTTGTTCTACCTGTTCAGCTTCCCTGGCCTGCTGGTTGGAGCACTGCTCGCCAGTGTCGCACCGTCACGCAAGCCCTACGAGGTCCTGATCGCTGCGGGCTGGGTGATCCTGGGCATCGTGGTGAACCTGACCATAATGCTGATCACGATGGCATAACACGGCACCTGGAGCCCCCTGGACGGGCATGAGGAGGCGGTTGGGCCTCATGCCTCCTCGGCAAACGCGTCCTTGATAAAAGCCTCCAGTTCCTTTTCTTCAAGCAGCTCAATGGAAAAATGCCCAAAGCGTTTCGGCAACCAGATGATGCGTGTGCCACTGGGTGATTGCAGATTATCGCGAGACAGCGGATTACCGTTTTCATCTTCCGGCTGGACACCCTCCTCGACCAACTCGTCGTAGGCTGCCTCAATGTCCGGCGTGGAATAACAATGGCGGTAGATCATGCCTTCGCCGTTAGCGTCCATCAGCACCTTGAGATTGCCGGTAAACGGCTGCACGAGCATAAGGCGCTCCGTTCCAAACATCACAATCGCAAAACGCACGTGCAGGTCGCCACGCTGCCAGTCGAGCGTCTTTGAAATCCTTGCGCTAAAGACTCGAGCGTAATACCGGCAGGCTTCCTCAAGATCCTTGACCAGAACATCCACGTGGCTGAATTTTAATTTCAACGGCCTCACCCTTTTCCTGAAATGGGATTCATCGGTCTTCAGCCCGGCGCCACTGACCAAAGTGCTCAAACCTATCACTGATTGCGGCCTGGCAGGCGTTCCTCAACCCTCGAAAATGCTTGGGGCCAGCCCACCTGGAGCCGTACTTATAGAGATAACGCTGTCGCCGACACGTGCAATAATCCCGCACGTTCCAAAGCAACGTCGCCCTACAGCAAATGGAGTTGCCCTTATGAAGAAGTACATCCTGTATCCGCTGCTTGCACTGCTTGCCGGATGCAGCACGGGGCCTTATTTACATCCGGAATCGCCCCTGGGCGAAAACGCGCTGCTGTCACGCACCTGCCCCGGACCCAAGGCAGCGATGAGCTTTGCCCCGTTATCGGAAGAGCTCAATTGGGTGCACCTATTGGTTTATGTGGCGCCGCCAGGAACCTCAAGCTGGCCAGGCAACCAACGTTCGACGGACACTGAACTGCGCCTGTTTGGTCGCCTGTACACGCCTCCCTACCTGCGCAACCTCAACACCCCGGAGCAACGCAGAGCGGCCTACAGACAGACCCCGCCAGCACTGTGGATCAGCGCTGCATCGCCGCAAGTCACGGTGACGCTGGCGACCGGGCAGCGCTATCAAGTCAGTATCGAACAGCTGAAAACCGGCTTTGATCCGCGAGAACAATTTCACAGCGGGTGGAAAGGAACGCCCCTGGGCAAAGGCGACATGGACGACTTCACCCTCACCTTCCCCGACCTTTTCATCAACGGCGAGAAAGTCCCCATGGCGCCCATCCACTTCAAGAAGCGCGAAGAACGCTACGCGCCAGTGTTCAACTGCTGACGGCCCATCATTCCTGATAGGCCGGCACAACGGGGACGACGTTCAAGGCTGCGTGCGCTCCCCGTCGGATGGCAGCGCATCGAGCTGTATATAGGTGCGGAACACGTGGTCCCAGAGCGGCGAGGACACGCCGAAGTTTTTCTCGATGCCCTTGCGATGATGCAGGTCGTGGTTGGCCACCAACCCGGAAATAAAGCGGTAGGCCCAATGCTCCGGACGGTGCATCACGTAATGCAACGAGATGTAGCAGAAGTAACCCACCACCACCCCGGCAAACACTGACGTCAGGTCCGTCCACCACGCAAGCAGCAAGAGCAGCGCGTACACCGAACTGGTTTTCCAGCTGGACACCCCGATGTAAGCCAGGACGTCGACATGGTGCGTCCAGTGTTCACGGCGGTACAGCGAGTGAAACAGGGAGCGGTGCACCCAATACTCGACCAGCGACCAGGCCAGCAGGCCGGCCAGCGCCTGGCCAACATGAAAGGGCCCGAGGTACAGCGCCAGCAGGACAAACAACGGCGCGGTGAAAAAATCGAGGTAATAAGCCAGCGAAGACATCAGCCATTTATTGGACGCAGCCATGCGCGAGATTCCTTGTGAGAGCCGACGGACATCAGGTTATGAGCGGATCGAAAAAAGCGTGCACACACTAACAGATGAGCCATGGGCAAACCTATGGCCTGAACCTCATCGGCTGCCACGTTGCAACTTCCGGTGCCGTTAGGACCGACAACCGGGCCTTTGCGCAGCAGATGGATGCTCGCGCCTCAGCAATTCCAGGGGGCTTGAGCCTTCGCATCGATGCCATATTTCGCACGTGCACGGGCATGGGCGTCGGCATCAACCAAGGCCAGCGCCGCCAGTACGATGTGGTACCGATCCACTTCAAAAAAACTGCGCAATGCCGCACGTGTGTCACTACGCCCGAAACCGTCGGTCCCGAGGGTGATGTAGGGCGCCTGTAAATAGGGGGCCAGCAACTGCACATAGGCCCGTACGTAATCGCTGGCCGCCACGATCGGGGTGCTGCCCGGCAGGCAGCGCTGCAAGTGACTGGGTTGTTGCACGTCACCACCGAATATCTGTTGACGCTGCGTTTCGCGGGCTTCACGGGCCAGTTCGGAAAAACTCGTCACGCTCCAGACTTCCGCACTGAACTGCCACTCTTCGTCCAGCATCCGTGCCGCAGCGATCACCTCGCGCAGAATGGCCCCCGAACCGAGCAGGCGTACCGAAGGCACCTGGTCGCCGTAAAGAGCGTAGAGGCGCATGCCGCGAATGACGTCTTCATGTTCGCTGGGCTGCAGTGAAGCCTGGACGTAGTTTTCGTTGGTCACTGTCAGGTAATAGAACTCATCCTGCTGCTGTTCCAGCATGCGCCGGCTGCCGTGATCGATAATCACAGCCGCCTCGCTGGCGAATGCCGGATCGTAGGCGCGACAGTTGGGGACCGTGGCCGCCATCAGTTGGCTGGAGCCATCCTGATGCTGCAACCCTTCGCCCGCCAGGGTGGTACGCCCCGCAGTCGCACCGATCAGGAATCCCCTGGCTCGCTGGTCAGCGGCGGCCCATATCAGGTCGCCAATGCGCTGAAAACCGAACATCGAGTAGTAGATATAGAACGGCAGCATCGGCTCACCATTGACGCTGTACGAAGTAGCAGCGGCGATCCAGGAAGAGATGGCGCCCGCCTCGGTGATGCCCTCTTCCAGCAACTGCCCATCGACGGCTTCCTTGTAGTAGAGCAATGCACCGGCGTCTTCCGGCTCATACAACTGCCCCACTGCCGAGTAGATGCCGATCTGCCGGAACAGGTTGGCCATGCCAAAAGTCCGCGCCTCATCCGCCACAATGGGCACGATGCGCGGCCCCAACTGCTTGTCCTTGATCAGTTGGGTGAACAGGCGCACAACCGCCATTGTCGTGGATATCTCCCGCTCATCGGCGGTCAGGGCAAAGCGCCCATAGCTGTCGAGCGGCGGGACTTCGACCGAGGCAACCTGGCTGCTACGCTTGGGCAGATAACCGCCCAAGGCTTGGCGCTGCCGATGCAGGTAACGCAACTCGGGGCTGTCTTCGGCTGGCCGGTAAAAACGCATTTCCTCCACGGCCTGGTCATCGAGCGGCAAGGCAAAACGATCGCGAAACGCCTTGAGCGCCTCGACATCCAGTTTTTTCTGTTGATGGGCAGTATTGCGCGACTCGCCGATCCGACCCATGCCATAGCCTTTCTTGGTTTTGGCCAGCACCACCGTCGGTCGCCCCTGGTGTCGCCTGGCGGCGTCGAATGCAGCATGCAACTTGCGAAAATCATGTCCGCCCCGGCGCAACGCGTCGATCTGATCCGGGCTCATGTCGGCCACCAGTGCCTGCAATTGCGGGTCCTGATCGAAGAAGTGACTTTGGTTATAGGCGCCGTCATTGGCCCCCAGATTCTGGTACTGGCCGTCCACCATTCCGGCGAAATGACGTAACAGCGCCTGCCCCTCGTCACGGGCAAACAGTGGGTCCCAATCCGACCCCCAAAGCACCTTGATCACATTCCATCCGGCACCGCTGAACAACGATTCCAGCTCCTGGACGATCTGCCCATTGCCTCGCACGGGGCCGTCCAGGCGTTGCAAATTGCAATTGATCACAAACGTGACATTGTCCAGGTTTTCCCGCGCGGCCAATGACAACGCGGCCATGGACTCCGGCTCATCCATCTCACCATCACCAAAGACTCCCCAGACATGACGCCCCGCTGTCGAAGCCAACCCACGGTGCTGCAGGTAACGCAGAAACCGCGCCTGGTAAATGGCATTGATCGGACCTATCCCCATGGAACCGGTAGGAAATTGCCAGAAATCGGGCATCAGCCACGGATGCGGATAGGAGCACAGCCCTGCGCCCTGCACTTCTTGCCGGTAGCGCTCGAGTTGCGCTTCCTGCAAGCGCCCTTCGAGAAAGGCCCGCGCATAGACGCCGGGGGCAGAGTGGGCCTGGAAGTAAACCAGATCGCCCCGCCCCTCTTCACTGTCAGCCCGAAAAAAGTGATTGAACCCTACCTCGAATATCTCGGCGGCCGATGCGTAACTGGCGATGTGACCGCCTAGCTCGCCATAGGCCTTGTTCGCCCGGGCGACCATGGCCAGCGCATTCCAGCGGATGATCGAGGTGATTCGTTCCTCCATCACCAGGTTGCCGGGGTAAACCGGCTGCTGTTCGAGCGCAATGCTGTTCTGGTAGAGCGAATACGCATTCGCGGCGCCCGGGACACCCAGGCGATTGGCCTGCTCGGCCAACCGCTGCAGCAAGTACCGGACGCGCGGCCGGCCCCCTACCCTGGCGACGCCCTTCAGGGCTTCAAGCCACTCGTTGGTTTCACTGACGTCCACATCGTCGTCGACAGGTGATCCATGGGTTGGATGTTGCGTGAAGTCTTTCATTGCAGGGCACCCCGACAGACAGGAGCAACCACCCGGCACGCTAGCGTGCCTGAGAGGTTGAGTGGACGACTGAAATTGGCAACTGGGCTAGGCCGAAACTTGCTCAAGAAATATCAGTTGCAACGGCTCATCCAAAAGCGCGCCGGCCGTGGCGGCAAAGCGTTGAAAGTACGGCATGGCGAAATGAGCATCGAGCGCGGCTTGATCCTTGAAGGCTTCGCGCATATAGAACGTTCCGTGCTCATCGCGCAGCTCGAACAGCACGTAATCAAGGTTTCCAGGTTCCGCCCGGGTCGGTTCTATCAGTGCCAACAACGCCTCTTTCAACGCCTGCCGTTGGCCGGTCTTGGCCTTGAGCACTGCAATCGAGACCACTGCCTGATGGGACGCATTCATCATCAAACTCTCCAGGGTTCGCATTATGTAAACGGTGGCATGGGGTGCGATCAGCGGGTTGGCGCTGGCGCGGCGTCGATTTTGAGCCGCATCAGGCTGTAGGGCTTTTCCCGCTGATCCTGGCCGGAACGGAACACTGCCTGGCGGTGCAATTGGTTCGCGGTGAAGTACAGATAACCATCCGGACCAATTGCCAGGGTGTCGGGCCAGAGCAACCGGGGATCGTGCACCAGTGTTTGCCAACGCCCGTCAGGCAGGCGCTTGCGGATGGCGTTGTGCTCGTAGTCCCCCGCGTAAATGGCGCCGTCGGCGTCGGCTTCCAAACCATCGGAGGCGCCTTTTTCCCCCAGGTCCTGCACCGCGGCGGCAAGCTGCTGTTCGCTGACGTTGGCATCGCGCAGCAACGCCGTGGAGACAGCAAACAGATGCCGACTGGACAGTGGCGTGAAGTAGAGGGTGTTCCCGTCTGCTGACAAGGCGATACCGTCCGAGGCTACCGCCAGCGGCTTGCGCTCACCATTCGGTCCATCGACCATGACTGGCAAGCCTTCGACGACCGGCACAAATCCTGGGGCAACCGAGGTGGCCGGGCCGCCGCTCAAGCGCCGGATGGCACGTCCGCTGGCGATATCCATGACAATGATCGCGCCGGGGCCACGCAGGGAGGAGTCGGTGATATAGACCGTGCCTTGCGTTCCCGTGCGAAAGTCAAAGCGCATGTCATTGACATAGGTGCTGGGCAACATGACGTTATCCGGAAACACCAGCCGCTTGACGATACGGTTGCTGGCAAGATCCACCGCCACCAGTTTCGCCCCGCGCGGCTTCGGATCCGAGAACCCGGGAGCCGCGGTGTCGAGCAACCAGACACGGCCCTGACCATCGGCCACGACACTTTGCACGCTGATCAAACCATCGCCCGGATCCCGAGGGTTCTCCTGGTTGATCTGCGCATTGGGGTAGGCCACCACCTTTCCATCGCGAATTTCACCCACCGTAAACGGCACCGTGTCGCCCCAGCGTGGGAAGTTGACGAAAATCCGTCCGGTCTCACTGACGGTCACCCCCGTGGGCATGGCATCGTAAAAAGCATGGACCTGCTCAAGCTTGCCGAAGGCTTTGTCGGCGGGTGCATCTTCAGCCAATCCGACGGCGGTTATTGCATGGGTCATCGGCACGGCGAACACCGCTGCCGAGACTATCGCGAGTACTGCGGGTAGGTTTTTAATGCGCATGGTGTGCTCCCGATGGGCCTGTCAGCGGCCCACCTGCAGGTGTGGGGACGATGATCAGAAACCTTCGAGAACGATCTTGCCTTTGGCTTTGCCGCTCTCGACCAGCCCATGGGCGCGGCGCATGTTGGCGGCATTGATGAGGCCGAAGTGCTCCCCCAGGGTGGTTCGTAAAACGCCCTGATCGATCAGGTTGGAAACGCGATTGAGCAAGTGGTGCTGCTTGATCATGTCCGGGGTTTCGAACAGCGAGCGGGTAAACATGAGTTCCCAGTGCAACGACAGGGACTTTCGCTTGAGGGGCATTACATCCAGGCTCTGCGGGTCGTCGATCACAGCCAGGCGCCCCTGCGGACGCAGCACCTCGATCAACTGCAAAAGGTGCAGCTCGGTATGGGTCAGGCTGGCCACATAGCTGACCTCTGCCACTCCCAGTGCTTCCAACTGGGGAAGCAGTGGCTGGCTGTGGTCGATCACATGGTGGGCCCCCATGTGCCGAACCCAATCTGCGGTCTCCGCCCGCGAAGCGGTACCGATAACGGTCAGCCGGGTCAACTGGCGGGCCAGTTGCACCAGCATCGAACCAACGCCACCGGCCGCACCGATGATCAGCAGACACTCGCCCTGCCCTGACTCCTCGGCGACCCCCAGGCGGTCAAACAGCAGTTCCCAGGCAGTTATCGACGTCAGCGGCAACGCTGCAGCGGAGGCTGCACCTAACGATCGCGGCTTATGCCCGACAATTCGCTCATCCACCAGGTGCAATTGGCTATAGCTGCCGGCGCGGACAATGGAGCCCGCGTAGAACACTTCATCGCCGGGATGAAACAGTGTCACTTCAGCGCCCACTTCACGGACGATACCTGCGGCATCCCAGCCCAGGATTTTCGGTTCTCTGGTGAAAGTCCCAGCACGCACTTTGGTGTCGACCGGGTTGACTGAAACCGCCTGCACTTCCACCAGCAGATCTCTGGGACCAGGAGTCGGCACAGGAACGTCAATATCCTGCAGTGCCTGAGGATCTTCGATGGACAAGGCGTGTTGGGTAAAGGAAATCGCTTTCATGGACACTCGCTGTATGAAGGGCTGATGCGCTCAATTGCGATCATCTTCGGCTTCCCATGGGCAAAGAAAAACCTGCAGAATGCGCCAACACTTTCACTGCAGGAGTGAAAATGATCCGTATTGATGACCTTGGCCTGTTCGTGCGCAGCGCCGCACTGGGCAGCTTCACCGCCGCAGCACTGGAAGCAGATCTGTTACCTGGCCAGGTTGCAGCGGCGATCAAGCGCCTGGAGCGCGAGCTGGATGTGCGTTTGTTCGCCCGCACCACCCGCAGCCTCAGATTGACTGCCGAGGGTGAGCAGTACCTGCCCACCGCCCTCTCTGTGCTTGAGACCTTGAAGCAAGGAGAGGAAAGCCTGCACGGAGCAAATGCCCGTCTTCGTGGAGTACTGCAAGTGGCGGCACCGTCCGATCTGGGGCGCAATATTCTGCTGCCATGGCTCTCGGCATTCCGCCGCCAGCATCCGGAACTCAGCTTGCGTTTTGTCCTCTCCGACCAGGTGGCGGATCTGTTTCGCGAACCGGTCGATGTGGCGATACGGTACGGATCGAATGAAGATGCCAACTATGTTGCCCTGCCCCTGGCGCCCTGGAATCGCAGGGTGCTGGTCGCTTCCACAGACTATGTCGAGCGCCATGGATACCCGAGCACCCCGGATGACCTGAGCCGCCATCCGTGCTTGCTCTACCTGCAAAACGGCCGGGTCTACGACAAGTGGCGCCTGGGTAACCAGTCGATCCAGGTGAGCGGCCCCCTGTTCAGTGACGACGCCGATGTGGTCCGACGCTGGGCCCTGGGCGGAGAAGGTATCGCCAACAAATCCTGGCTTGATGTCAGCAGCGATGTAGCGGCTGGACGCCTGGTGGTGCTACTGCCTGAGTACCCCGGCGACGCTTCGCCGTTAAGCCTGGTGTGCCCGCACCGTAAACAGATTTCGCCAGCGGTGACTCAGCTCTACAGTTGGCTCAGCAGTCAATTCTCCATGCTGGAGCGCATCTGAGCTCATGCCGTGGGGCAGTAACATCCTCAGGTCCCGGGCAGTTACCGGCTAAGCCAGAACCACATCGAAAAACGAGCTGATCAGCCGACTGGAACGTCGCTCCGCCAGGCAATAGAGATAGGTTTCGGTGTAGAGCGGATCGCCCGCAATGCGGATCGTGCGAATACGAGGATCGGCAATGAACTCGGCCTCGGAGACAACACCCAGCCCCAGCCCCCGCACCACGGCCTCGCGCAAGGCTTCGCGACTGCCGATTTCCATGGCGATGCGCGGAACGATTGCTGCCGCGAGCAACGCCTGTTCCAGGACCAGGCGCGTGGTCGACCCAGGCTCGCGTTGCAGCAGCCGTTGACCTTCCAGCTCCTCCAGGCGCACTGAACCACGCCCGGCAAAAGGATGCTCATGGTGGGCAAACAGAATGATCGGGTGGCGCGCGTAATACACCGAGCAGAGCCCTGGATCATCGTTTCGACCGGCAAGCACCGCAATATCCGTCACATAGTTTTCAAGATCAGCCAGCACTTGGGCCGAGTTGCCGACCCGGATCGACACGTCGATGCGCGGATGGCGCTGAAGGTAGTTATCCACCATTTCGATCACGTGAAAGGGGCCGACCGCGCCAAGCTTCAACTGGCCACTGTCCAGCTGACCGGAGTCACGCAGCAGGTTGTGCGCATCCAGGTCCAGCGCCGCCATTGCTTGAGCGATCGGCAGCAACTGCCGGCCGACATCCGACAACTCGATGCGCCGTCCCCGGCGATTGAACAGTTCCAGATTGTACTGGCGCTCCAGGCTCTGCACCTGGGTGGTCAACGTCGGCTGGCTGAGCCCCAGCGCCCGTGCGCCAGCGCTGAAACTTGCGTGGCGGGCCACGGCGAGAAAGGCGCGCATCTTTGCGGTGGACATCCATAGATCCCATCAATAGTTGAGTGCTGAAATCCATATTGAATTGATCGTATGACTGTCACGTGACATTTCTAGCCTGAGGCCACATCAACCAACCTCCTGGAATGCCATGAACAATTTCTCCAGATTCTTGCGTATCGCCGCTATTGCCTGCCTCTCGATAAGCGCTGCCTGCCAAGCCTCGGCGAACGACAAGCTGAGAATTGGCCTGATCCCATCAGAGGACTCCCAGGCAATGATCGAGTCCAGCAAGCAGGTACTCAGCAGCCTGGAGAAAAAGCTGGGCATGCCCGTCGAGCCCTTTGTCGCGACCGACTACAACGGCATCATCGAAGCATTGCGGGCCGGCAAACTGGACGTGGCCTATCTCGGTCCGTTCTCCTATGTGCTGGCTACGTCGGTGGCCGATGTCGAGGCCTTCGCGGTGGCGGTCACCAAAAAAACCGGCCAGAGCGCCTACCGCAGCCTGATCCTGGCGCACAAGGACAGTGGGATTGGTGAATTGTCCGACCTCAAGGGCCATACCTTCGCCTTTGTCGACCCAAGCTCTGCATCCGGTCACCTATTCCCCAAGGCCGGGCTGGAGCAGGCCGGCTTCGATCCGGAAAAACTGTTTTCACGGGTAATCTTCTCCGGCTCCCATGACGCCAGCATCCTCGCGGTCGCGAACCGCAAGGTCGACGCTGCTGCAGTGGCGGACCGCATTCTTGCCAACGCGGTGGCCAGAGGCCTGGTCAAAGACGATGACCTCCAGGTGGTTTGGAGTTCGCGGCCGATTCCGGAGTCGCCAATGGTCTGGCGCAAAAATCTCGACCCGGCGCTTAAAGAGAAAGTCGCTGCGGCCCTGGCTTCGATCAAGGACGTGCCTTGGGGTGACCAAGGCCAACTGGATGGCTTCCAGCCCACCACTGATGCGGCTTACGACGTGGTACGCGAAACCGCCAAGGTCCTCGACCTCGATTTGCGGAGACTGAAATGATCAGCATCCGCCAACTGACCAAGCATTACGGCTCCAACACGGTCTTGCGCGGTGTCGACCTGGACGTCGCCGCCGGTGAGTTTGTGGTGGTGCTGGGCCAATCCGGCGCGGGCAAGTCGACGTTGCTGCGCTGTATCAATCGACTGGTCCAGGCTGATTCCGGGACGCTTACCGTGGCGGGCATGGATGCACTGACCTGTCGCGATACCAGCGCCCTGCGACGTCAGGCGGCAATGATCTTCCAGCACCACAACGTCGTGCCACGCCTCAGCGTATTGAAAAATGTGCTCACCGGCCGCCTGGGCGCAGTGTCTACCTTGACCTCGATCTTGCAGCTGTTCAGTCGCGAAGATGTGGCGTTGGCCATGCAATGCCTGGAGCGCGTGGAGCTGGTGCATAAAGCCCGGGAGCGCACCGATGCACTGTCCGGAGGGCAGATGCAGCGGGTAGGCATTGCCCGGGCCCTGGCGCAACGACCGAAGGTGATCCTGGCGGACGAGCCGGTGGCCAGTCTCGACCCGAACACGGCGCGCCTGGTGCTGCAATACCTGCGCGATGCCACCCATGAATTGGGGATCACAGTGGTGTGCAACCTGCACCAGGTTGATTACGCCCGCGAGTTTGGGGATCGGATTGTCGGCCTGGCCCACGGCAAGCTGGTGTATGACGGCAACGCGGCCCAGATGACCGAAGCTGATCTGCAGCGCATCTACCCTGGCCAGGCAGTGTCGGCAGAGGATGCAGAGGCGACAGCGGCCAAGCCGCTGATCCGAGCCACAGAGCTGAGGGTTTGAACATGAAACAGCAAAACTATCTGTGGACCGTGGACCTGCCTCGCGGAACCCGCGGTTGGCTATCGACGTGCGCGGTTGTACTGGCCGTGGTGTTGACACTTCACTGGAGCGCCGCGGGCGCGCAGTTGAGCGTGGGTGAACTGGCTGCCGGTCTGCCGCAAATCGGCGATTTCCTGGCGCGCACGGTTCCACCAGACCTGAGCATCCTTCCAAGATTGCTGGCGCCCGCCGTTGAAACGCTGCAAATCGCGATCTGGGGCACACTGCTCGGCGTGTTACTGGCCATTCCGCTGGCATTTCTCGCCGCACGCAACCTGAGCCGAAATCGCCTGGTGTTCCTTGCGACCCGGCAGTTCCTTAACGTGACCCGCAGCATCAACGAACTGATCCTGGCGTTGATATTCGTCTCGGCCGTTGGCCTGGGCCCCTTCCCTGGCGTACTGGCATTGGCGCTGCACGGCCTGGGCATGCTGGGCAAGTTCTTTGCCGAAAGCATCGAGGAGATTGATCAGGGCCCGATAGAGGCATTGCAGGCGACCGGTGCCCGACCGTTGCAGGTCATCGTTTTTGGCGTGTTGCCACAAGTCATCACCGCCTGGATTGCCGTGATCCTGTACCGCTTCGAAGTCAACCTGCGCTCGGCCACCGTGCTCGGCATGGTCGGTGCCGGCGGACTCGGGTTTGAGCTGGTGAGCAGTCTCAAGCTCTTCAAGTATCAGGAAACCGCCACCTGCATCATCGTCATCACCCTGATGGTGATCGCGGCCGATGCCGTCTCCGGAAGACTGCGCAATGCGATTCAGCGAGGAGCTCATCGCTGAAGCCAGCGCATACACAAGCGCCTTGCTGGCTCAGGTATCGGGCCAGCCGATTAAAGCCTGCGAATTATCGATTTGAGCTGTTGTTGAAGGGCCCCGAGTATGGGGCCACTTCCAACAACAAAAACCAGGGACCCACCATGACCACCCGATTCCACAACCCTGTAGACACCCGTTTTGGCTGGAACAGCCTTATTGAACTGGTCGCTATCACCGAAAACCAGAAAGTCGCTCTCGTTACCTTTCCTGAAGCTCGCGGCCTGGGGTTGCTTGATCGGATTCATGACTTGCTGGGCGAGCGCCTGGTGTACGTCATCGACGATGTCCAACCCAACCCGGACGTGGCCCACCTGCGCGACACTTACGATCGTTTCTGGCAACAGGCCGGCGACTGCCAGACGGTCATCGCCGTCGGGGGTGGCAGCGCGATCGATACGGCCAAAGCGTTGATCGTGGGCACCGAGTCGGGGCGCTTTGATGAATTGCTCGCGCTGCTGTCCACGGGAAAGACGTTCGTCCCGGTGCGTAGCAAGGTACTGATCGCGGCTCCGACCACGGCGGGCACCGGCAGCGAAGTCACTCCCTGGGCCACGATCTGGGATTCGGCCAGCCACAAGAAATACTCCCTGCACCTGGAATGCACCTGGCCCAAAGTGGCCATTATCGACCCGCAACTGATGCTCACGGTTCCGGCGGGGGTCACGGTTTCAACGGGGCTGGATGCGCTGTCCCATGCCCTTGAGTCGATCTGGAACATCAATGCCAACCCGGTTTCGGACACCTTGGCCGTCTCCGCCATCGAGGACATTCTGGAATGCCTGCCGCAACTGCGCCGTGACTTATCCAACCATGAACTGCGCTCGCGCATGGCATTGGCCGCGCTAAAGGCCGGATTGGCGTTCTCCAATACTAAAACCGCCCTGGCCCATTCGATCTCCTACGAAATGACTTTGCGCTACGGCCTGGCACACGGAATAGCCTGCTCCTTCACCCTGCCGCTGGTGCTGGGCCTGGCCTGGGGCCACGACGCCGCACGCGACCGGACTCTGCAGCGCATATTCGGTAACGACCTGCAAAAGGCTCAGGGTCAGTTACGTGAATTCCTGCACAGCCTGGATGTAAAAACCGAGTTTTCCGACTATGGGGTCACGGCATCGGAGGCCGAAGACATGGTCAATTTCGCCATGCAGGGCGCCAGAGGCAAAAACTTCATCGGCACACAAGCCGCCTAGAGCCCAACCCCCCCCCCAAGCACTGTCAGCGGCATGACGAGCCGCGACGATTTCCTGCAGCCCCTGAAAAGAGTGCACCCTCCGAACTCACTCGGCGGGAACGAACAATAATAAGGAAAAGATCATGAATCGTGCCTACACCATGCCTGGTCTCGCCGTCCGCACTTCACCGTTCCGAGTCGCCCAATGGCGCATGCTGCTGGCGGCCATGTTCTGCTATTTGTTTTTCTACACCGGACGGCAAACATTCGGCTTCGCCATTCCGGGGATCCAGGCCGAGTTCGGCTTGAGCAAGGAAACACTGGGCTGGGCGTCTGCGGCCATGCTCTGGGCCTACGCTATCGGCCAAGCCATTAACGGTAACCTCGCCGACAAATTCGGCGGCCGCCGCATCATGACCCTCGGCGCCGTCCTGTCCTGTGGAGCTAACTGGGTGACCAGCTTTGCCTCGGGCTTCGTCGGCCTTATTTTGCCCTGGGGAATCAACGGCTACTTCCAGGCCCTGGGCTGGGCACCGGGGAGTCGGTTGATCTCCAATTGGTGGAGTGCCGGCGAGCGCGGCAAGGTGTATGGCTTCTATGTATTTGCCGCCGGGTGCGCCTCAGTCCTGTCCTACGTGACTTCAATCATTGTGCTTGAGGTGCTGCAACTGGAATGGCGCTGGATCTTTCGGCTGCCGGTTTTATTGATGTTGGCCGGCGGCATCATTTTCTACCTGGTGGCTCGTGAGCGCCCCCAGGACCTGGGCTTCGAGGCGCTGGCCGATACCGGCGTCGCCAATGCCGAGGATAAAAACCACGAGGTGGCAGACGGCGAAGCCGAATCCTCCGCGCAACGCTATAAAGCCGTGCTCAAGAATTTCCGCTTGATCGTCGCCGCCATCTCCCTGGGGTTTCAGAACGCTGCGCGCTACGGCCTGATCGTCTGGGTGCCGGTGCATTTTCTGGGGGCCAACTGGAAAAGCGGCGACAGCATGATCGATCCGAAGTGGATTACCGTTGCCCTGCCGGTGGGCATGGCGATTGGTGCCCTCAGTAACGGCTGGGTTTCGGACAAGCTGTTTGGCTCCAAGCGCTACCTGGCAATCATGCTTTACATGTTCCTTGGCGCCGCAACCAGCCTGTGGATGTGGAGCCTGCCCCCCCATAGCGCAATAGGGCTTGTGGCATTGTTTCTCTGCGGCTTCTTTGTCTACGGCCCCGCATCGAGTTTCTGGGCCCTGTGCCCCGACCTGGTCGGAGCAAAACGGGCCGGCACGGCAACCGGAGTCATGAACTTCTCGTCCTATCTGTTTGCCGGCCTGGCAGAGCCGTTGATCGGCAGTATGCTCGACAGTACCGGCAATACATCGTTGATCTTCATCGTGGTTACGTCGGCATGTGTGTGCAGTGCAGCGGTCGCGCTTTTCATCCGACGCTGACTATTCAACATAAAGACACGACTCACGGCTGACCACTCACGAACAGGATCTTTTCATGTACCAGTACCACAAGTGGTTACGCTCCTTTCATGCAGTGGCGAAGACCGGCAGCTTCACACTCGCCGCCCAATACCTGAGCGTCGGCCAGCCAACGGTCAGTGAACAGGTAAACGCGCTGGAGAAAACATTCTCGGTGGAGCTCTTCCATCGTCGTGGACGCTTTATCGAGATGAGTTCGGCGGGACACAAGCTCTATGGAATCACCCAGGGCCTGTTTGGCCAGGAAGATGAAGCCGTGCAACTTCTGCAAAGCTTCAAGCAACGCAAAACCGGCATGTTGCGCCTGGGTGCGGTCTCCCCACCGATTGCGATGAACCTGACGTATGAGCTGATGCAGCAACACCCGGACATTGAACTGGAAACGTCGTTTTCTCCTGAAAAAGAGACACTGGACCGCTTGTTCAACTTCGATATCGATGTGGCGATTCTTGCACTCTCCGAATTCGACCAGCGCTTTGATACCCAGCTTTACCGACGCTATCCGATTATTGCGGTGGTTCGCGACGACCACCCCTGGGCAAGCCAGGACGAGGTTCGGGTCGAGCAAATCAGCGGCGAGAAGTGGGTACTCCGCGAAAAAAGCTCACGCACCCGTCAATTAGTCGAGGAAAGCTGCAAGCGGCTGGACGTAGACCTGAACTGCGTCATGCAGCTCAACAGTCGCGAAGCCATTGTCCACGCCATCGCCAAGGGCATCGGCATCGGTTTCGTGTCCGCCGTGGAGTACGCAGAAACTCCGGGAACCAAACCGATCACCTTTGTTAACCACCCGTTCTCCATCGACTATCACCTGTGCTGCCTCGGTATTCGCCGAAATCGGCCGATGATCGCCGAGCTGTTCGACTCAAGTCCAACGCCGACAACCTGACCCACTAACGCGCTGCACCATTCAAAGGCCTACTTCTCGCAGATGAGAGGGACGGCCGGACCCTACCGCAAAAATGGAGACTCACCATGCACTACCAACACCCTACCCAACTGCAAGCCGTGGTCCTGGACTGGGCAGGTACCGTCGTTGATTTCGGCTCCTTCGCCCCCACTCAAATCTTCGTGGAAGCCTTCGGTGAATTCGGCGTTGCCGTCTCGCTCGAAGAAGCCCGCGGCCCCATGGGCATGGGCAAGTGGGACCACATCCGCACCTTGTGCAACCAACCGCAGATCGCCGAACGCTATCGTGCGGTCTTCGGTCGCCTGCCGACCGATGCCGACGTCACCGCGCTGTATGAACGCTTCATGCCGCTTCAGATCGAAAAGATCGCCTTGCACTCGGCGCTGATTCCGGGAGCCCTGGACGCCATCGGCGCGCTGCGCGAAAGGGGCCTGAAAATAGGTTCGTGTTCCGGTTACCCGGCAGTCGTCATGGCCAAAGTGGTGGAGTTGGCGCGACAAAACGGCTATGTCGCCGACCATGTAGTAGCGACCGATGAAGTGCCCAATGGACGCCCGCACCCAGCTCAGGCCTTGGCCAATGTGATTGCCTTGGGAGTCAGTGACGTTGCCGCCTGCGTCAAGGTCGACGACACCTGGCCCGGCATTCTCGAAGGCCGCAGTGCCGGCATGTGGACCGTCGCCCTGACCTGTTCCGGCAACGCGCTGGGCTTGACCTACGACCAGTACAAGGCGCTGCCTCACGAGCAACTGGCTACAGAACGTGGCCGTATCGCCCACATGTTCGAAGGCG
The DNA here is from genome assembly GCF_049199125.1 of Pseudomonas sp. QD4. Lineage (NCBI taxonomy): Bacteria > Pseudomonadati > Pseudomonadota > Gammaproteobacteria > Pseudomonadales > Pseudomonadaceae > Pseudomonas > Pseudomonas sp. QD4. The sequence goes on along the minus strand of NZ_JBLZOM010000001.1, from coordinate 527,387 downwards.
CCCGCCCGCACTACCTGATCGACACCATCGTCGAACTGCCGACAGTCATCGATGACATCAATGCCCGCCTTGCTCGTGGAGAAACTCCGCAGGGCTGCTGACGCAATACGGCTTGGCCGGCTTGCGCCGGCCCGCCACCACGGCTAATTCAGGCGAGCATGTTCTGCATACCTGGTCTATAACCCAGGCGGAATGTACCCAGGTACAAAAGGAACATTTATACATTTGCCATGCAGGATTCGTCCGTCCTCAATTCTGAACAGTACGATTTTTTTGGCTTTATTGACGGTCGCCTCAAGTTTGCAATCAGAGCTGTGCCCAACGGTTTGGTAATACTCGGTGTAAACCATCCCATTGCCCGTGTGATTCATTGAAGTTCCGGCCGCTTCAGTGGTTGTCCAGCTGGAAGATTTATACCAAGTCAGAAGAACCAGCGTTTCGCCGCCAGCGCCGTTCTGTTTCTGCATTGAATCGGGTTTGCCAAATAAATCCAGGGCTTCCTGGACGTCTCGTCCTTCCCAGCGAGACTGGGCAATCAAGTGGCACCCGTTGATAAGCAAAACACTAGGCAAGATGAATATCAGTGAGAATGCCTTAATCCATTTGCACATCACTACTTCCTTTATCATAGGCAAGACAAAATTGTTGAAGACGGGTTCTTGACCCGCCAAGACCGGTGAATGTAAGGAAGAACACTGGCCATTCCTGCTACTGATCAATGCGCCAATTCCCACTTATTTTTCATTGCCCAACAGGGTGTCCAGGTCATCTATCATCTGATTCCTTTTCTGGCTCGGCCCCATCTTTTCGAACATTGCTTGGGCGGTCTGAATCATTTGCATGTATTCCATCTTGCCCATTGCAAGCATGTCATTTTTATTGCGATTACCCGGTGCACAGACAAAGGCAAAGGTGCGTTGTACCCAAGGTTCCTTTACATCCTGCCATTGAGTGGACACCGTCAGATGCCGCAGGCTGTAGTCAAAGCGTTTGACCGATTGACCATCGAGGAAGCGCATTTTGCGCTCGGCGCATTTGACTTCCATGTTGTACACATCAATCACCGGCTTGTTCATGTCTTCATAAACAATGGTGACCGCCGCGACTTTCGCACCCTTGGTCTTGTTGGACGGCACCACGGAAGTTAGGTCGGCCACATACATGACGTTTTGAGAGGCCACGCCGGTACCGTAGATAATCCACCAGTCTCCGACGAGGTTTCCTTCGGCTCTGACCGAAGTGGAAACTGCCAACAATGTTGCCAGCAGGGCAAAGTACTTATTGAAATTGAAGAACGATGGCATGGTGCTGTTCCATTCCTTGGGCCTTGTTGCTATCAACAAGGCTTATTTATTTTTCTGGGGAGAATTACTGGCACAGACAACCCTGGATGACCGTTGCTTGCAGGCAGTTCAACGGTTCCATGGTTGTACGCACTGATTTTCCGAATCCGGCGCTTTCACGCTCATATAGCCCGAACCTTATGAGGCGATATCCGGGCCATTTAGGACTTTAGTAATGAGCGCCTATAAGGGTCAATTAGGGCAGATGTGCTAATAGCCTATTGCCTTCTGAGACTGACGTTACCCAGAGCACGCTGCACAAGCCCCCAGCAAATAACCGCATCGACGCGATTGGCAAAAGAGCTCTTCTCTCAAGGTGTTACGATTACCGGCTTTCACTGCCAGGATCTGCCTTCCATGACACCTATCATCTGTGCCAATGAGTTCGACATCTGCGTCTCAATGCCCGACCTGGTCACATGGATCGAAGACAAGCACATCCCCAACGCCGATCTGTCGGCCGCATTGAATGCCGTGGGAATCGCGCTGAACATTACCGAACTTTACGATACCTACTTCGACGACACGCCTGCTGGCGCCGGCGACGTGCATGTTTACCCGTGCGCTGATAAGCAAAGTTTCCTGGTTATTGATCTATATCGTGACCTGACCGATCAGTTGGACATCGTGAGCGCCTCATTGAAAATCGAGCCAGCCGTGCTCCATTTGGCCCTGCCTTATCTGCGACGCTTTTTCGACGCAGCCGAATGTCAGGTGGCCTTCAGGCAATCCAGTCACTCACAGCAGTTGCGCTCATTGATCGATGAAAGCCGGTACCCTGCACCGGTCGATAATGGTGGCTATCAGCAGCAGCTCATCACCCATGGTTGAGCCCTGCCCGTAGTCCCTTGAATGGCGTTTCATTCTGCTGCTCTGTTCATTCCTCGACTTGAATCCCATAAAAAACCGCCAGCGGCGTACTCCCGTGGCGGCTTTCATGACGACTGCCCAACCAAGGCCAGGAAATGCTCGACGGTGAACGCCGTTCCTGTTGACCTTGCAGGCCTTCAACTCATACCGGAATGGCTGCAGTCCCAGTCAGGACATGTCTAGGCTAAGGGCGAAACGCTCCATCAGCGAAGCTGTTTTTCAACATCCCCAAGGTGGCTTTCGAGCACCACGATGGACTCGCTCAGACCTGCTATCGCGTCATGCAGCGCCTTGACGATGATGAGCATCTCGTCGCTGTGCTTGCTGGCCTGCTGCAAGGCAAATGTAGATCGAGCTTTGACGCGGTCCAGTGGTTCCTTGATGTGATTTCTCATGGCATATCCCTTCGATTTGAGTGGAGGCATAACGCTACTACGGCTCCCACTTTTTCAGCTACTGGGCTTTCATCCATGCTGGATACCCGGACAGACTATTCGGAATGCGGCGCCCCTAGAGCGTGAAGTTCGCTACCGGGAAAGGTCGCGGCGCATCACCACCATTCCGATTTCAGCCTTGTCGGTACTGAAGGGTATTTCGCCCACTGCCTCGAACCCGAAGCGTTCATAGAAGCGCTGCGCATTGGCATTGGTCCTCAGAACATCCAACGCTATAAAGCCTTCATCACGCTCTTTTGCCATCTGGCAAATGACCTGCAGAAGTTGCTTCCCGTAGCCATTGCCTGCCTGTGATTTCAGGAAGTAGATTTTCTGCAATTCCGCGCCCACCTCTGCTGATACAGGCATCGGTTTAGACCAGTTGATCTTTGCAAAGCCTACAACACGGCCCTCTGCGTCGGATGCCAAGAGCCAGCTATGGGCGGCGGGCAACTGCAGTGACTTCTGAAGTGCGTCGATTGAGAAGTCCTGGTTCAGGAAGTCTTGCATACCTGTGGCAGTCCAGATGTCCGAAAAATGTTCTCGGTAAGTCTCTATGCCAATATCACTCAGTGCTTGAATATCTTCGGTAGTCGCTTCTCGAATTGTGATCACTGCCTGCTCCCTGCCTTTGATTGGCGCCAAGCAATACTCGCAACCCGCCCCTCATTTCAAGCCCTGCCTGAGCGAGGGAACAAAGGAGTGTGTCGAGCACAGGTTGGCATTGCCGTGTACAACGTCCAAAGCAAATGCCTGGTTGACCCGGTCAAGCAACGGCTAACCTGCCATTGGAAAGAGGAATTCCCATGAATAAATACACGTTGGCCCCGCTTCTGCTGTCGCTGCTCACCCTGGCCACGACCGGCTGCAAACAGGAAGCGGCGGCAATCTACACCGGGCCTTTCGGCCTGCAGATGGGAATGACCATCGAGCAGGCCCGGGCCGTCACCCAGGTCTTGGGCAGCGACACTCGACGCAACGTTCTGCTGGTCGAACGCCCACCAAGGCCCATTGCCGGGTTTGAGGAGTTGTCCCTCAAGTTCGGTAAAGAGGCCGGCCTCTGCGAAATCTACACGGCGGTCGAGATCCCGGGAGATACGCAGGACTCGGCTATCCGCGCCCGCTTCGAAGAACTGAGCCGGTTACTCGCCCAGCGATATGGCCCGCCTTCGGTCGCCATCGACCAAACCGTCGATGACGAGCGCCAGCAGGTTTTAGTATCCCAGTGGCTGGCATCCCGGGGAGCGAGCCTGGAAGGCGCGTCTGAGGCCGTACTGACGGTGGGTAGGCGCGATGTCGACCCCGTCAGCATCGGCCTGTCCATTTCAGGCTCTGGTTCCGAGCAGTGCCAGCAGGAGCAACGCCAGGAATAGCTGATGGCTGGAGCTCTTACGGACAGGCCACCCAGAAAACCCTTGGCAATTGGAATGCTGCGATGAAGAAAAATACCCTAGGCCTGCTTTTCCTATCAGTTTTATTGGCGGCCTGCGGCCCCAACAAACTCGTTTCCGACCTGCCTTCGCCAAGTCGGCAATACCATGTCGAGGTCCGCCAATGCCCCCAAAGCGGTGCAATCACCTGGAGCGAGAAGATACAGGTCTCCATTCTTGAATCCGGCCTATCGGCAGACTGCCAATCAGCGGTGAACGCGCTGGCGCAGTTCGACGCCAGCGTGCCTGAGAGCCAGCTGCAACTCGAATGGGTTTCAGATACCGAACTCAGAGCCTGGCATCCGGACTTCAATCCCGGCTATGGGCCGGCTGCCGTGACTTACACACACGATGCTCCGGTCAAGGTGATCTTTTCGCCGAAGCGCTGATCCTGGGAATTCCCCATACCTGTCAGCCCCATGCAGAACACCCAGCGCATGAGCCAGAAGCGGCCAAGACAACCTATGGTTTTATGAAACAGAGACTGCCGGCTGCAACAGCAACACCGTAGCCGGCCCCGCGCGAAACGTTGGGTTACGCTTGGCTGCCTCCAACATATGTGGCGCAAGATTGTGAGCCGCCAGCGCTTCTTTTGATGCCCACTTCTCGATCAACACAAAACTGTCGCTGTTGCCGGCCACGGGGTGCATGTCGTATTGAATGCACCCCGGCTCAGCTCGGACCAAGGGCGCAAGCAGTTCAAAAGCCGCCAGTTGCTCGGAACCTCGACCTGACTGGGTATTAATGATCACCACCAGCCGAACTTCATCAGACATAAGTAATACCGCAACGTTGGAGAGGGAAGACACAGTACGCCACAACGCTACGCAGATGCAGCCCCGTTGCAACTCCCGAACTCAGGTCGTGGCTAAAAAACCACGTAGAATACGTTTCCACTCAAACTAAGGATCAGTTACCCAGCATGAGGATTCCAACAGCGCCCACAGTGGACTTCCTGAATATCTCTCTCCGACAACTGGAGCGAACGGATGTAAAAGCCTGGTACGCCTACCTTTCAAACAGCGAGGTTACCCAACACACCAGTTGGAATTTGCGTTCCGAGGAAGATCTTTTTCCCATGTTTGACGAGATAGACTCGACACAACCCTCCTCGATAAGACGGCTGGCAATCATCAATCAAGCCAGTGGTAATCTGATCGGGACCATCGGCTTCCACAGCATTTCTGAAGCAAACCGAAGTGCGGAAATTGCTTATGATCTAGCGCCTGCGTATTGGGGAAAAGGTATTGCGAGCGCTGTCTGTTCGTCTGTAACGCAATGGGCATTTACGGAGTACGGCTTTATACGGGTGCAAGGCACAGTTCTTGAAACCAACCGTGGTTCAGCCAAGGTTCTTGTGAAGTGTGGATTCCAATACGAAGGAAAACTGAGATCGTTTCGCATGGTTCGCGGACGCCCTGGCAACTTTGAAATGTATGCCATTTTGAATACCGACTGACGATCCAAACAGGTGTGCTCGCCGCAGCCAAGTGCCGCCAAAAGACAATGAACGTGCTCTGGCGCCGGTGCCCGCCTTTCCTGCGAAAGGCCTTACCGGGATAGCCACAACGCAGCGCAACTCAGAAAGCCCGCCGGCCTCGCCAAGCCTCGCTGCGCGTCCTTATTGGTTAGCGTCTGCCGGCCATCTGGCGAGCGTAATGTCGATCACTAAGGTCTTTATTGGGATCGGCCTTGGCCCAGCGCTGTGGTTGCGGGCAGTCCACGCAGCTCAGTGATTTCTTGTCAGCGCTGAGGGTATAAAGATGAGCCTTTGGCTCAGTTCCAATCTTCAGCCCAGTGTCGGTGACCTCAAATCCAGGATTCATCTGCGACAGACGATCCATGCTCTCAAAGTTGAACGACCACTGTTTGATCTGACTTTTGCGCCAAATGGTCATAATGCTGAGCGGGTCTTGTTTGCTGACGCGCTGGTAGACCCACTCGCCTTCATACGGGCCAAGCTTCGCGGCGGCCTGCCCCCGCTTGGCGTCTTCCAGGATTTGCTCCTGCATCTTTTGCATTTTCGCATTCAGTGCCTCCTCATCCTTGCGCGCCTGATCCTTGAGCATTTGCTCTACGTCATAAGGCCCTTTGGGATCAAACTTCCAAAGCGTCTCGTCCTTGATGCCCAGCACCTTGCAGTTGAGGCAGTCGAGGCTTCGCTCGTCGACGTTACGCTTCAGGGCCAGGCGCTCAGTACCGTTCACATCATCGAGAAGAAGCTTCTCACCTTTGACCGAGACCTTCATTTTGACCAAGGGTTTGATACGGCCCTCTGCCCCGTCCTGCCCGAAAATCTCTGCTTCATCGCCGTGGACATTGAGGACCATCGTCCTCTCGCTGTTGGGGGCCTTGAATCGGTAAGCGCCTGTGAAGTTATCGCCGCCGCAGCCGGCGAGGAGTGAACCGGCAACAACAGCCGCCGCTAGTTTGAACAGGGGATTCATAGTGTCCTTGCTATCTGTTTCTGACGCCCGTCGCGAAGCGCGCTGTACGCATGAGTCAGTGGTTGGGGCGAGAAATGACTCGCCAAAAAAGAGGCGTCATTTTGCCATCATCGACCCAAATCGTCATCAATACAGAAAGCGATTACCCAGAGCCGAGCGCTCCACCCTCGCCGATAAGCTCATGTTGGTCCTCGCTACGGGCTCTTAGATTGTGTTTTCTCCAGTAACCTCTGTAGAGGCTCACTTTGATCTTGCGCTTTGTATCTAGTTTTTGTGGCGTTCCCTGCATTGGGTTATCTCTCCTTTCTTTCATGCCTCATAGCGCAGGCCTCGTGAACTTCGGGATCAAAAAAACCCGCCGAAGCGGGTCTTGGTGCCAATGGTTGCTCGCTACCGGCTGATGGTCTTCAAAAACTGCACCGCATCAATAAACTGTTCGGCGGTCGCCTGGGTTCGCATGTGCACATTACGCAGACCGCTGCCGTCAACGCTGCGAATCACTACGGTGTAGCGCCCTTCGCGGCCGCGAGTTTTGTGAATGGTGGTAGTGCCCAGCGAGCGGAAATAGATACGCTGGCCCATCGCTTTGGTGACCGTGGTGCTGTTGCCCGCGGCAATTGCGCCGTTACCAATAGGAGCGGCCGTGGCAAAGCCCGAGCTTTTGGAAATAGTCCCATCAGAAAGCAGGATGAATTCGTCTGTGACCTCAACATATTGAGGGCGCTTCTTGCTGAAGTCCTCATAGAACACCTGTTCAACCACCGATACAGCACGCTCCCGGGTCATGCCTGGCTGCGCCTTAGCGGCGTAATCGATCGGTTGAGAGCCACAGCCTGCAAGCGCTGCGACAGCCAACATGATCATTCCTATCCTTTTCATGCCTTCTTTCCGGTTTGTACGGTTAATGCCTAAGCGCTGGGTGAATCGACCTTAAGTCAGATTATCAACAGACGAGCCAGCGCCGGCAGCGGTTACTGCCAACACTCGCGGCAAGATGCAGACACTTGTGTGTTTAGGGTCCGTAATTAAGCTATTTGCTTTGGGTTGACTGGCGTTTTGATTACTTTCGCCAAGTCGTCCTGAAAAACGGAAGCACGAGAAAAACCAAGCCTCCAGCAAGAATGCCCATCCCGAAAGTATGTACGAAACTCTCCTGGCTGGTTGCGACCATGGCCGCGCCTGCGACGACCCCGGCACAGCCTACGATTCGGATATTTTTGTTCGATGACTTCAGTTCCATTGCGAAAACACTCCTATCAAAAAATGGCAGTCGAGGTTCTGAATACCGCCGCAGATCGCTCTTGCTGCGCGGTCCTAGAACGTCTCAACGCTTATCGTGAACTTCAGCCGGCCAGGCACTGAAGAAAAATATGATTCCGGGAATCATTAAGTAGATCCAGTTAGTACTTGGATGCACAACCAGTCCGACGATCCACGCGACAAGTAAAACGCCGCCAACTCGACGCCGACGCTTGGCGGTGAACCACTCCTGAAAGACCTCAGGTTTTTCACTGGCCATCATTACGCTCCTTGTTTGAAAAGCAGCGAAGCATATCACCCACCTCAACAACTCACGCCAGCCGGCGAGGATCCTCTATGCCCGTCACACAGGGTTGAGTTTGCTTGGACATAGAGGCTTGTCTTGCTGAGGCACGAACGCCAGCATTCCCTATCTAAATGCCCCGGCCTGCCTTCAGGCTGCGATGAGTAGTCAGCATTCCATTGTTATCAAACAGGAAAATCATTTGGTTCCCTGCGCCATCCTGGCAAACAACGCCATCACTCTCGCCATCGACAATCCCTTGGCAAGCCATGTTCCAGACATAAGGTCGGATTTGGCACTTCAGCGTTTTACCGTCCTCAATCACCAAATGATGGGTGGCTGAGATGCTTTCCGGCGCCGGTTTAGGGCAAGCTCCCTCCCCCCAATTGACCCCATTGTGGTTGGGTTGCGAAACACAACCGGCCAACAGGATTACAGGCAGCAGATGTTTGTAATTCATGGTCACCATCCTTAGTTGTGACGACGCGATCGAGCGTCTGCCTTAGAGACGGGCATTATTGTGCGTCACTTCGCGTAGGCATTTAAAGGCTGTGCCCTGCCGTTCTCGACGGCAAGCGCGAGGCAGATCACATTTATAGAGGGGCTAATTGGAGGTGACGACCAGCAATTGAGCGAGATGACAAGTAAGGCTAAGAGGTTACCTGAACCCGCCAGCTGCACTTATCGTCAACACCGGAAAGCATCGCAGTCAGTATTCCTGCTCAGCTCATTTGAGAAGCTCGCCCGGCCCTGCAACGTTGAACCATAGGCAGTAGGCAAGTTATGGGCCGGGAGAGCGCAGGAACCATAACGAGGCGTAACGCCGGCGAAAATCAGAAAATTCTGAAACTCGCTATATGGAACGACAGCAAATACGGCCGCCCTTGCTAAGGAGGCTGGGCTATTTGGACACGAACTACCGAGGTTGGCGTAATCGCTGCAGTTCGGTCTGTAGCCAAGTACTTGCAGGTTGCGTCCCTGAAGGGCATCGCACCTCATAAGCTTTTCCACTGATGCTGCTTTTGCTGGCGGCGAGATTGATGAAGTCCTCGGCACTGCTCACCATATTTTTGTTTTCGAGATAACTCAGCTTTTTCTCGAGGTGCTGCCGTGCTTGCGGTGCTGGATACTCGGTCCCATTGCGTACGAACAAACAATCGCTGCGCTCAACAAAGCTCAGCAAGCCGTTTATTTCCTGCGTGGCCTGCGGCGTCGTCTGAGCCTGGAGATTACTAACCGTTAGAACTGCGCCAACACCCACTGCTGTCAGCCATTGAATCAGCCCACGCTTCATAATTTCCATACCGCTCCCTCATCTTGATTTGGCGGGACTGTAGCACTTTGAGCTACTCATAAACGAAATTGGTATTAGCGCAGGACTTGCACAATAAACGCTATACGAGCTCAAGCGTGACCCCGCCGATGAAGTCAGTGATTTAGATCAGACCTTGGTTGACTGAGTGAAAGCCCAGCCAAATGCGATAGCGGCAATGCTGGGCCGTATCAGGTCTGTTGCTGGCGCCGAGCCAGTAACTATCTGCAGGCTGGCGATTATGAAGACTACAACTGCGGCAAGGATGCCCAGCACCGAAATCCAGCGGAAATATCTTGGAAACATCGAATGACTCCCTTTAAAGGGGCGCGATCGTAGTTGCAATTAGCCATCATTTCAACTGTCAGCACTTTTTGCCGATGCACATACGGAAAAGTTGATTCGCTTCGCCACTACGTGGCGACTAACAATAGTCGTATCTGAAAAGTAGTCGCGAAAGTTTGAAGAGCGCCGCAAGACTGGTATTAGCCCCGGGCAAACCACTCTAATCGCCGCAGTGAGCAACGGCGCAGGGCGTATGACCGGAGACTGTATACGTTCGGCAGTACTACAGGCGCGGAGTGAAAATGAGCATCCCATCTCTGCATATGGGGTGCCTGAAGTGTTCGTGACCGAGCGCGACCAATACATCGGCGTGGTGCTGGAAAGCAATCCAAAGACCAGCAATGCGGCGAAATGTCGAAGACTTCGCCGCTCAAGGAGTGGAAGGTGATTCCGCAACTGGATGCAGACGATTTGGGTCGCGACCACCACCAAGCTTTATACAAGAATTAAATAGTTGCAAGGCAACTGCTAAGGTCGCAAAGCACTGTGGTACTTCAAACACCGGCACACCTGACTCGCTTTCCCCCAGAGTATTAAAAGTCTAGCCATTACCTCGGTCATACCAATTATTAGCAAACTCTTTGGGAATCGTTAAGGTCTTCGCTGTGGTTAGCTTCTGGCATGCAACTGAAGCGCGCTCTATTTCATTTCCGAAGTAGGCCAGCCAATCACCGTTCGGCTCCTGAATTACATCGCATAAGTAGGTTCCCACTTCGCCCTCGGTCAGGCCCGAAAACGCTGCGATGAGTTTGTTACTTGGCTTTTTAATCATGACCACTCCCTCGATCTGGCTCTATGCCACACCATCAAGCAATAGCCCACTTCCTCGAATCATGCCAGTTAGCGAGGACTCCTATGTGCGTCCCGTAGGCTCGACTTGCTTGGACATTGAGGACTGACTGATCTTCCTAGCTGTATTGTCCAGGCCCTTGCCGGTCTTGCCCTAGTCGTTGACAGCTCTCACTTCCCCATCGGCTGCGCGATTCGTCTTCCTAGGTCCTCTGCGGCCTAACCTGCCTGCCTCGACTCAACCGCAATGCCCAGGGAGGCGAGATGATTGACGTCTCTCTTTTATTTCGGTTGCCTCACAAGCTGATGTTTTTCTTAGGGCAATAAAAAACCCGCTCGAAGCGGGCTTTTTACGCAAGCAAATCCAGTGCAGTCTTCCATGCGGCTCTACGTGAGTTTTCACATAGAGGATGACGCCAGTCTTACAGACAGTCACCCATCGTTGTCGAGATCAAGCGTCCAACTTAACAGTGCTAATTGCCTCAAGAAAAATACGAATGTTTTCCTGGACCGCCCTATTTATGGACTCTTTGAGTCTCGTGACACCATAAAATGCATAGGTGCCAGACACGGTGCCGATATTAGAGACCTCCCTTTCATAAATGACCTTTCCTGTCTTCCTGTTTACGATTTGATAGATGGCCCTCGCTTTGGTGGTCATAGAAACACCACCGCCCGGAATGTCCAGCTCTGTGATCTTCACAAAAACATTCACCTTTCGGGCCGAGTCATCATCGAAGACCGCGATTCGGTTGACACCTTCCCTCAGGGAGCTCTCCCACAGTCCAGGAACCCCTTCTCCACTTGAAGGTATTTCTCCGCGAGTTTCGGACGGTCCGGCAAATGAGACGGATATAGACTTAAGGTCCGCATCAATTTTCTGGGTGGAAGGCTCAAGCCCCTGAACGGAAAAGTTCAACGGTGGCGGTGATGCGCACCCGGCCAAAAAAGCGACTGCCAGTGCTCCAATCAAAACTCTCATGCTGATCCCTCATCGTGATTTGGCGAGACTCTACCATCGCATGAAGGGGCCGCCAAAATCCCGATGGGCGAGACTCTTCGGGTTCGTGGAATATCCAAGCTGGGGCGAGTTGTAGGGACAGTTGTAATTCCTCGAACTGGGCAGAGGGGCAACCGGCATTTCACCGATAGCGGTCTTTCAGATAGACAAGTCCGACTGCCTCTAAAAATCAGTACCTAAAGCCCGCCTCTATCGCGGGCTTTTTTATCGGCGCCGCGCTCAGCCAGCGTGACCGAAACCGCAATCCGACAAGGGACTGCCAACCGATCCCTTGCACTTTCATCGCGAGCCTTGGCGATGTACCAGCGGGGTCGCGGCGTTCGGCTGAAGACCTGCCCGCCCACGACCGCACGTGGCGCAGCAAGCTTGAAGGCTGCGCCGTTAGCGGACGTCAAGCAGAGACACTAGGGTCGCAGGTAGGCGAACATGTGCTGTACATAATCGGCTTTTCCGAGAGGTACGCCGTTATGACGCAAGATGTTGTATGCCGTGATCAAGTGAAAGTAGAACTGTGGAGTAGCCCAGTTCACAGCGTATTCATTACCGGTCATATCGAAGGCCATGCCATTGGGTTACTCAATAGCGATTTCGCGCTCAGCCCCTTCCTCTATTTGAGTGCGGTCCGCCGAATCAAGAACTGCCAACGTACGCTCGATCAACACCTTCGCTGCTGCCAGGGTTTCGGGAGGAGTGAGCGATTTTACTGGCTGCTGCGTCAGTCGCTGGACCGCCTCCTGCGCCTGCGTACAGACGTACTGAACTTGCTGGGCAAGATTGTGCATATCCGGTGCGAGTCGAGATTCAAGCAGAATGTGCGGGTCGTAACCACGCTCTAAAGCAGTGGCTTCGCCCTTAGACAAAAGAGAAGACAACGCTCGCAGCATCTGCGCAAAACAGGGGATGGTAACTGAGTAGACCGACATATTTTTCCCTAGATAGCCATTCAATGCGGTCTGAATCCTAGCAGATTGCAGCACGACTCCCGGCAATAGAAGCGCCCTCTTCCCCGACCGAATCCGCATGCGCTCCGCTCCATGCCAATCGGCATCCAGTGGAGTGTAAGCGTGCATCCGAGTCTTGAAGGATCAGCATCTGCCGCACTGGAGACAAGCCTCTCGAGACTATGCAGTGCACAGTTCGCACACGACAACTGTGTGCCTCCACCGATAAGCAAGGACGGCCTAGCCGAGTCGAAAGAGCTTGAGGCGCACGCCGAACATCTGCTGATGGGATAGTGACCGGCAGTAAGCTCTTAGAAGGCCTGGCGCACGATAGCCCCTCATCACAAGGGGCCATCGAACAACGCGTCAGAATAGATCAGTAACGTCGATGAGGATCGTTGTAGGCGCTCCAGTCGAAACTGAAGTGCCCGCTATTGCTGCTCGGGTTGTAGTTCTCCATCAGTACATTGCGCTGGACAGTATCCCAATCCAGCGGCGCGATGGCCTTGCTGGACTCGACAATGACCGTACTGTTCTGAGTGATGGCCGACAGGTAGTACAGGTCCAGGCGCGAGCCCACCGTCTGGGTCTTGTTATAGGCAAAGGCATTACCATTCTGCCTGCCCGCCGAAGTGGCGTTGTGCGCATAAACAAGAACAACCTGATAGACAATGAAGGTGCCAGGCCCCGTCAATTGAGTGCTTTCGCTGAACGTCTGAGTAGTAGACCAGGACTCACTGCTGCTAAATCCAACGGAGATATCCGAACCGACGTTGACGATACCGATGCTACCTCCAACGCTGTATTTGGCGGTGACACTGGTCGTGAACGTTTTGGTGTGCCCCTTAGTCAACTGGTAGCTGCGAGTCTGTGTCACCTGCTGCGGAATGGAAATGGTGTCCATGTACTGCAGGTAGGCAAAGACCGGACGAGTGTAGGTGCCCCAATTCTGCTTGCCGATAAAGATGTCGCCGTAGACGGTGATGCCATCTACCCAGCAGCCTTGTTTGGGCGCGCTGTAATCCAGCAGGTAACTGTCGATCGCATAACCACCCCGCTTAGTCGGGAACTGATCGAAGCTGCCGGCAAAGTTGGATGTCAAAATGGCGCGGGCATTTCCTTGCTCGCTGTTCAGGTCGTCAAGTTCAATCGAATGACTTTGGGGTTGGTTCAGTTCTTCCTTGATCGTCATACTCGCATCCCTCGTTGGGTGTGTACAAAGTGCCAGATGGCGCTGCGAAGTATTGAGCATTTCAATGAGTGTTCAAGGCGGATTGTTCGTGCCGCTAAAGAGGAGATTGCCGCCGCCAGGCGTAAGCAAAAAGCACACAGCGCTTAAATTCAATGACTTGGATGGGGCTCTATCTCAGGAGCACTAGGCACGTCCTCACCCTGGTAACTCGCCTGGTTTACTGAATGCCATGACCAGGTGCAGTGCGCGCCCACTATGGTGTCCAGCAATAAGCGGTATACCGATGGCCAACTCGCCCGATGCGATCGTCGCAAAATTGAGCCGCCAGGCCGAACGGATGCGCCTGGCCCGTGAGGTCTGCAAGCATGCTGAAAATAGGCTCACCGCCACTCAGATCGCCACGGCAATGTCGATCGGGGTGAAGCGCGGTCAGTGCGCCACTGACGGTTGGGTAGCGACCGAGACGGTGAAGATCACGATAAACAGCACGACGAGAACCCAGAACATCACCACGACTATAAGCATGACGACCTTCAGGCTTTGATAAAGCCAGCGCAACCAATGGCCTTCGGGCTTTGCTTCTGAGCGGGTTCTGAGTACGCCTTTCAAATAGAAGCCAAGGAGGGCAAGCAGTGCGCCATCAATCAACAGCGCAGGCAGCCCGGCTTCCGGGAAAATGCTCCCCCACCCATAGAATGGCGAGCGGCTCAGGAACACTACATAACAAATGAGGCTGCCATAGGGGGCGGCTCTCCACCACCTACCGGCCAGCGCTCCGACCATCAGGCACATAATCACCATGAATGGGTTGAGGAGAATATTGATCATCCAGTCCAGTACGTTGGGAAAGTAGCCCGGGGAATTGATACTGCGCCAGATGTGCTCCCACATTGTTCGGTTTCCTGCCTTCGATGGAGTAAGTGCTGCTTGCGTACTTGCGTGCCGCTGCAAGGTATCGGCGTATTGTCGGGTTACATAAGTGCTGTTGTGTAAATTTGCGCCCGTAGGTGAAGTCGCCGCGTGTCGATCAGCCCGTCTTCGTACAGCGCCTAAGATCCAGATCAGACAAATCGGGATCAAGAATCGCCGGAAACAGCTCCCGAATGTGATGTTCACTCAGTCACTTGTCGCTGGTTTATGGAAGTAGATGCTCTGCCTGGCTCATTGTGGCCATTGCTCAAGCAGGATCGAGACGAACTTCTCCGCCGCCGGCGAAAGCGATGCCCCGCGGCGGTAGACGAGGCCCAAAGAACGGTTCACCACCGGCTCGATCAAGGGGACGCTGACCAAGGTGGGATGATCCTGTGCCGGCATGGCCAGGCTTGGCATTGCTGAGACGCCCAACCCGGCTTCCACCAACCCCAGGGAGGTCGAGAGGTGTTGAACCTCGTAGAACCACTGCGGGCGCCAGCTCAAGCCGGACAAGGCGTGATCCAGCAGCATGCGGTTGCCGCTCAGGCGCCCAACCCCGATAAGACGGTAGTCGCTCAACTCAGACCAAGTGACCGAAGTGCGTCCAGCCAACTCATGATCACGTCGGCAGGCCAACACAAACGGCTCGATGACCAAGGGCACGAACTCGATGTCCGGATGCTGCCCACTCATCATATTGATCCCGAAATCAGCTTCTCCTCGCAATACCGCTTCAAGCCCCTCGTTGGCACTCAAATCCAGTAAGCGGATGCGAATCTGGGGGTAGCGCTCGTTGTACAGACGAATCACCGAAGGCAAGAAATAGAACGCGGCCGTAGGGATACACGCCAGGGTCACTCGGCCAATCTGCCGCTCGGCAAGTTCGCGGATATTGAGAATCGACTCATCGAAGTCATCCAGCAATCGACGCGCCTTAGGCAGAAAGTCGCGTCCGACACTCGTCAGGCTAACCTTGCGCGTGGTGCGATCGAGCAACGCAGTACCCAACCCTTCCTCGAGTTTTTTGATGCGGCGGCTGAGCGCAGGCTGAGACAAGTGCAAGGCATCGGCGGCTTCGTGGAAGCTGCCTAGTTCGGCGATTTTCACGAAAGATCGAATATCGTTGAGCTCATAGTCCATGTCTTGTCTCATCTGCAGAAGAAGTCGGGCAGCAATTTAACGCAAATTTATCATTCGTAAAACGCAATAATCACGTCAATCTTTGCATTGGAAACATTTTTCAAAGCTTGAGACTCTTGCCTCCGGAGCATCAATTACCTCGATTGATTAACAAGAGTCGGTCTCATGCAAAGAATTCCCTGTGTGCTGATGCGCGGTGGCACCTCCAAAGGCCCGGTTTTTCTCGACTGGGATTTGCCGGCAGCCATTGAGGCCCGTGACGAACTGCTGCTCAACTTGATGGGCTCCGGCCATGAGCTGGAGATCGACGGGATCGGTGGTGGCAGTCCGCAAACCAGCAAGGTTGCGATTGTCAGCCCTTCGCTGCACCCGGACGCGGATGTTGACTACCTGTTCGTCCAAGTAATGGTTTCGCAACGCAGGGTCGACAGCGCGCCCAACTGCGGCAACATGCTGTGCGCTGTCGGCCCTTTCGCTATCGAGCAGGGCCTGGTCAAAGGCACCCCGGGCCGCACCCGTGTCCGCATTCGCAACGTAAACACAGGGACCTTTGTCAATTCCGACGTGTACACACCGAATGCCAAGGTCAGTTACGAGGGCGACACCGCCATCGACGGCGTGCCGGGTACCGCAGCGCCCGTACAACTGACGTTCCTCGATGCGGCCGGCAGCAAGACCGGCAAGCTCTTCCCTACCGGCAATACGCAAGACGTGATCGATGGCATTTCGGTGACTTGCATCGATATGGCAATGCCCATGGTGCTGATCGAGGCCAGTCAACTGGGCAAGCGTGGCGATGAAAGTCCCGCAGAACTGGACGCCGATAAAGATTTCCTGCAGCGCCTTGAGTCATTGCGGCTTCAGGCGGGCCGGGCCATGGGCCTGGGCGATGTCGGCGACAAAGTGATTCCAAAGCCAGTGCTGGTCTCACCCCCAAAAGCCGGCGGCACGATCCAGGTTCGCTATTTCATGCCACATAGCTGCCACCGCGCCCTTGCCATTACCGGCTCGATTGGTTTGGCGACCGCGTGCGTGATAGAAGGCAGCGTCGTCGCACAGATGCTCGGCGGGATCAGTACACCGCGCCTGGAAGCGGTGCGTATCGAGCACCCAAGCGGCGCAATTGATGTCGTATTGTCATACACCGGCGTCAACGGTGAGACAATCCAGGCTTCTGTCGTACGCACTGCCCGCAGGCTTTTCTCCGGCTTCGTCTACGCCGCGGACTCTCAGCGCCTCGCCGGATAACCCCGGTGGTCGTTGGCATTTTTGCATCCGCACAATTCTAAAAATGGGTGATGCCATGAAAGTTGTTAAATCGCTCTACTTCCAGATTCTCTGCGCCGTGGTACTGGGCATCGTGGTCGGACACTTCTGGGCCCAGCAGGCCATCGCGCTCAAACCATTGGGTGATGCCTTTATCAAGCTCATCAAGATGATGATTGCCCCCGTGGTGTTCTGCACCATCGTCACCGGCATCGCCGGGATGAGTGACAAACGCTCACTCGGCCGACTGCTCAGCAAAACCATGTTGCTGTTCTTCGTACTGACGGTGATCAGCCTGATCATTGGCCTGGTGGCGGTGTATGTGTTCCAGCCGGGCGCTGGCATGAACATCGATCCCAGCCAACTGAGCACCAAAGGCCTGGCCCAGTACACGGAGTCGGCCGCAAAGCTTGGGTTTGTGGAGTTTTTCATGCACATCATTCCCGAGACCTTTATCGGTGCCTTCAGTAAAGGAGAAGTGCTGCCGGTGCTGTTCATTGCCGTGCTGTCCGGCTTTGCCTTGTCATCACTGGGCGAGCGTGGCAAGCCGGTTCTCGACGTACTTGAATCGGCCTCGCACATGGTCTTCAAGATCTTCGCCTACCTGATGCGTTTTGCACCGTTCGGCGCTTTTGGGGCCTTGGCATTCACCGTCGGCCAGTACGGCATCACATCGCTCGGCTCGCTGGCGAAGCTGATCATGACCTTGTACATCGCCTGCGGCTTCTTCGTGTTCGTAGTATTGGGCAGCATCTGCCGCGCCAACGGCTTTAGCCTGTGGAAACTGCTTCGTTACTTTCGCGAAGAGTTTCTGGTGGTGCTCGGGACCTCGTCCACGGAACCTGTCATGCCGCGAATGCTGGAGAAGCTCGAAGCACTGGGCTGCAAAAAAGGGGTCGTGGGCCTGGTACTGCCCACCGGCTACTCGTTCAACCTGGACGGCACCGCCATCTACCTGTCGTTGGCGGCGATCTTCATTGCCCAGGCCTGCAATATTGACCTGAGCCTGACGCAAATCATCACCATGCTGGCGATCATGCTGCTGTCCTCCAAAGGCGCCGCCGGCGTTACTGGCAGCGGGTTCGTGGCACTGGCCTCGACACTGACGGTCATTCACGACATCCCGTTGGCCGGCCTGGCGTTACTGATCGGCGTTGACCGCTTCATGTCTGAAGCGCGCGCCCTGACCAGCCTGGCCAGTAACGCTGTTGCGACGGTGGTGATTTCGATGTCTGAAAATGCCTGCCACCGCGAAACGCTGTCCCGGGTGCTCGACGCAAAACCCGATCCTGCAACCGGAGAAGCCTGGCAAGACCTGAAGGTCGCCAAACGCATCTAGCGAAAGCCGCAAACAGCTTCCCCTCACTTAACTGCTCCCCTCCCCGCCAGGCGCCATTGTGCAGCCAGGCGGGTCAGGACTCGTGCGCCTCGGCGTTAGCCATTCTTACGATAACAACAAGAGAATCGTCCTATGCTCGCTTTCCTTGGCCTGGCCATGGTGGTCGTATTCACCGTCCTCATCATGACGAAGCGTTTGTCGCCAATCGTCGCGCTCACCGTTGTACCTATCGTATTCGCCGTGATCGGCGGTTTCGGCGGCACCACCGGCAAAATGATGCTCGACGGCCTGAAGATGGTCGCGCCGTCTGCCGCATTGCTGCTGTTTGCGATCCTGTTCTTCGGCCTGATGATCGACGCAGGCTTGTTCGATCCGCTGATCCGCAAGATCCTCAAGCGGGTCAATGGTGACCCGATGAAGATCGCGGTGGGCACCGCTCTCCTGTCTTTGCTGGTCGCACTCGACGGCGACGGCACCACAACCTACATGATTACCTGCGCGGCGATGCTGCCGCTGTATAAGCGTATCGGCATGAATCCGATGATCCTGGCGACCATTTCCATGCTGTCGCTGAGCATCATGAGCGGCATGACACCTTGGGGCGGCCCCGCCACGCGGGCCATCGCCGCGCTGGGCCTGGATGCCGGCGAATACTTCGTGCCGTTGCTGCCAACCATGATCGGCGGCGCCATGTGGGTGGTCTTCACGGCCTTCATACTGGGGCGAGCCGAGCGCAAGCGTATCGGCAACGTGCAACTGCAAAGCGGTGGCGGCAATTGCTACATCAACGCGATTCTTGAGGACACCCCCCACAAGCGTCCGAAACTGGCCTACGTCAACCTGGTTCTGGTTATCGCGGTGATGGCGGCCCTGGTGATGGGGCTGATGCATTCCGCGATCCTGTTCCTGATCGGCTTTGTGCTCGCGCTGATGATCAACTACCCGCAATTGGATATTCAGAAAGAACGCATCTTGGCGCACTCAGGCAATGCCATGACCGTCGTGCTACTGGTGTTTGCCGCTGGGATTTTTGCTGGGATTTTTTCCGGCACCAAGATGGTCGATGCCCTGGCCCAGACCCTGGTCGACTGGATCCCGCCGTCTTGGGGCCACTTGTTTCCACTGGTGGTTGCGATCACCAGCATGCCGCTGACCTTCGTGCTCTCCAATGACGCCTACTACTTTGGTGTGGTGCCGATCCTGGCCAATGCCGCCGCGGCTTACGGCATCGATCCGGTAGAAATCGCGCGGGCCTCGATTCTGGGGCAGCCCGTGCACCTGATGAGCCCGTTGGTTGCCTCGACCCTGTTGTTGGTCGGTATGGTCGACCGCGACATCGGCGACTTCCAGAAAGCCACCGTCAAATGGGCGGTGCTGACCTCCCTGGTCGTCACCGCGCTGGCCTTACTGACCGGGGCCATCAGCCTGTTCACCTGATTCACCTCCCTGCTGCCTTTCAACGCGCCTCCCCTCGGGGCGCGTGCTGCCCTGCACTCCAAATAACAACAATGAGACATTTGCCATGAACCCTGTGTATGCCCGTCGGGCCCTGTTTTGCGTGTTAGGTCTAGTGCCATTCGCCGGCGCCAGCGCCAGCGCCGAAGGCTTTATTGATGACAGCGCACTCAAACTGCAACTGCGCAATGTGTATTTCAACGAGAATTTTCGCGACGAGCACGGCTTGAGTGCACGAGCGGCCAGAACGGCGAAAAGCGAGCGCACTGAATGGGCCCAAGGATTCTTGCTGGACTATCAGTCCGGATTCACCGCCGGCACTCTCGGCTTCGGCGTCGATGCCCTGGGGCTGTATGGCGTAAAGCTTGACTCAGGACGCGGTCGCAGCGGCACCGGGCTAATGCCGGTTCATGACGACGGCCGCGCAGCCGGCGAATTTGCCAGCGCTGGCGCCACCGCAAAAGCGAGGTTCGCCAAAACCACCATTAAGTACGGCACCCTGCTGCCCAAAACGCCGGTACTGATTTACAACGACGCACGCTTGTTGCCCCAGACCTATCAGGGCACTCAGATCAGCAGCAACGACATTGAAAACCTGACCGTCACCGGCGGGCACCTGGACCGTTTCAAATTACGCGACTCCACAGACAGCGTGCCGATCGTGCCTGACGGCTACAGCGGGGGGGAATCGGGGGACTTCAACTATGTTGGGGCCGAGTACAAATGGGGGAAAAACACCCGCCTGAGTTATTTCTACGGGGAACTGGAGAATTTTTACCGGCAGAACTTCGCCGGCATCCAGCGCGACCTGCCACTGGCCGGTGGCGTGCTGACCGGTGACCTGCGCTACTTCGCCAGCGTGGATAGCGGCTCTGCCTACGCAGGTAAAATCGATAACAACATGCTCAGCGGCCAATTGTCCTACGCGATCGCTGGCCACACCGTCGGTGGGGGCTACCAGAGCCTGCGTGGCGACGCCGGTTTGCCCTACATCAGTGGCGCAACCGTGTACTCGTTCAGCAACGCCGGTATTGGCAAGTTCATCGAGGAAGACGAAAAGACCTGGATGCTCAGTTACGGCTACAACTTCGCCACCGTCGGCGTGCCCGGCCTGACCTTCTCTACGCGCTACCTGAGCGGCAATGACGGCAAGTCCACGACCACGGTTAAGGAATGGGAGCGTGATGCTGAGCTGGCCTACGTTGTGCAAACCGGCACGCTCAAGGGGCTGGGTGTGCGCATGCGCAACTATGTCTACCGCTCTGAGTTCTCCCGAGGGCGTGACAGCAATCGCCTCTACCTCACCTATGACATCGCCCTCTGGTAAGTCGACGATTGCGGCCCTTGCGGCCGCTTTCCTACAGGTTAAGGTGAGGAATCCCCTACATGCTGTTCAAGAACAAAGTACTGATCCTGGTGCTGGCCCCCGTGGTGCTGTTGTCCTCGGTGCTGGCACTGACAACAAGCGCCACCCTGCTGTCGAGCGCCGAGCACGAAGTCACGTTGACCCGCGAGCGTCTGCTCGATGAAAGCCGGGAACGCTTGAAAGACTACGCCACGCTTGCGCAAACTTCTGTGGCGGAACTGTATGCGCAGGCTGAGGCAGGGGACAAGGCAACACGTGAGCTGGCGATAGCGCGACTGTCCAAAATGAAGTTCGGCGACGATGGCTATTTTATCGGTTACGACAGTCAGGTCGTGCGCTTGTTTCGTGGCGACAGCAGCGAAGGCGTCGGCACCAATATGAGTGACCGCAAAGACAAAAACGGGATTTACCTGAATCGGGAAATGGTTGCCGCAGCGAAGAACGGCAGCCACTTCGTCAACTATTCCGGAGCCCTGATCAACACGGATAAAGTCGTTCCAAAACTGGCCTACAGTCTTTACCTGCCGGCCTGGGACATGGTGGTGGTGACGGCCATTAACCTCGACACCATCGAAAACCAGGTGGCCCAGGTGCGAGGGGAAATCCACCAGCGTGTGCGCAGCCTCGTCTATGGGATAACCGTCATAGCCCTGATTGCGCTGGGAATCATCGGCGCGCTCGCGTTGTTATTGGTGAAAAAAAGCCTGCGTCCCCTGTCGCGAATTCGCGAACACCTCGATGAAATCGCAGCGGGCGAAGGCGACCTGACGCGACGCTTACCCAGCAGTCGCGATGAGTTCGGACAGGTGGCGGTGTCGTTCAATGCATTTGCCGACAAGATTCACGGGCTGGTCAGCCAGATCATTAGCATGGCCCGGGAGCTGAATGAGTCGGTCACCCAAGTAGCGGAACAGAGCCAGTGCATCGATCACGTCATGGAGCAACAGCGCCAGGAAACCGATCAGGTCGCCGCAGCAATCAATCAGATGTCCTCCGCGGCGCAGGAGGTGGCCGTCAGTGCCCAGAGCGCTTCAAATGCAGCAGCCGAAACCGACCAGCAGGCCCAGCATGCCAGGCAGGTCGTCAATGAAAGCATCACCCGCCTGGACGCGCTGACCGCTGACCTGTCCACGGGCGGAGTGTCGTTAAAAAGTCTGCAAGGCGATGTAGAAGGTATTGTCACGGTGCTGGATGTCATCCGCTCAATCGCCGAGCAGACCAACCTGCTGGCACTCAATGCTGCTATCGAAGCGGCACGGGCCGGGGACGCGGGGCGCGGGTTTGCAGTGGTAGCCGATGAAGTACGCGCATTGGCAAGCCGGACGCAACTAAGCACCCAGGAAATTCAGGCCATGATCGAGCGGCTGAACCAGGCCACGACCAAGGTCGTCACCGCGATGAGCCACTCCGGCGAAGCGGGCAATGGCGCAAGCCTGCACGCTGAGCAGGCTGGCCAATCGTTGGGCAAAGCAGTCGAACTGATCGTTACCATCAATACGATGAACGCGCACATTGCCAGTGCCGCTCAGGAGCAGACGTCAGTGGCCGAAGAAATCAACCGTAGCGTCCATCAAATTGCTCGCGCGATTGAAAGCGTCGCGGACCAGACCCAAAACGGCGTGAAAACTGTCGATGAGCTATACGCCATAGGCCATCGCCTTGAAGGTCTGTTAAGGCAATTCAAGATTTAACCAGGCTACGCGTGACCGGCAATGCCAATCGAACTGAGTTCCCTCTGGCTTAGTAGACGCTGAATGACTGCTCCAAAAGCGGTCGCCCACGCCCTAAGAAACCCAGGGCGATTCAGGGCTCAGGCCTGTCGGCTTGAAATTCTTAGTGGAAAAAGTAGCTAACGCTTCCATTCGCATCTGTCTCTATCCAAATGAGTGAGGCGCTAACTCTACTTCACAGCACAGCACGTACGGAGCCAAAACGCTCTGCGCAACTAAGCCTATTTCCATTTTTTAACAGCCCGTAAGAGGCGATACATCAATGAGCGATCGCGACTCCAGCCCCCCATTGGGGCACCTGGCCCTGAGCCCCGCCGTGCGCGCCAAGGCCCTGCAACTGCTGGCTGATATCCAGCGCTCCGATTCACTGCAAGCGGTGCAGATCGCCATCATGAAGTTGGATTTAATGGGCGACGACGAGTTGCTCGAGTTTTTGAGCTATCCGCACCACGAAATAGGTATTAGCGAAAACGTGACGCGGGAATTTCATACTCAAAGCTTAAGCGACTTGAGGCGCGGCCCGGGCGACGAGATCGTTGATCCCAAAGCAGCTCAATCAAAGGCTCCGTTGAGAACTTCGTAAATGATGCCGGAAGCAATTGCGACGAGTATCAGGTCAGTGCCCGCTTGTTGCCATTCATAGCCGTCGTAGTGGGGCAACCTGCCCAACAAGCGACCATCCAGCTTCTTTGCAATGCCTGGAGGAAGAGATTTTCCTCTAGCTAGGTTCTTTTGTATTCCAGGCGGCAGTGAAGGACCTGGGCGCCAATAGTCACGGTAGCCACCGATCACGCCCAGTACACCGCCCCGGTCAATGCTGGGCCCGCGATCCCAATCATCTGCGCTGGAACCTTTCCCCTTGTTGCCCTGGTGGCCATGGCCTTGGCCTTGGCCGCCTTGGGAGTTGCCTTTCCCATTTCCTTGGCCTTTCCCGTTGCCAGGATCGGCCAGGGCCGTCACTGAGCCTACGGCCAAAGCAAGGCAGGTAACAGCGGCTACAAGCGAGCGAGAATTAAACATGACCGTCTTCTCTGAAAGGGAATGCCCCCTTGAAAGGTAGACGGTATTGCCGACTTTAGTTCCGCATAATCCACACTGCTCGCTGCATCCGGTAACGGAGGACTGCTCTTAGTCCGGTATCGGGACAGCTGAGCTGGGTGGTGAAGTGCAGAACTGCTTACGAGCATCCGGCGGCGGTGGCGATAAAGCACCTGCACTGAAGGTGGTCGGTAACTCCAAAGCCGTCACGGTGGTGCGCTGGATCGGACGTCGAATACTGCAGCAGCTTTAGCCTCCGGCGGCTACCAGCCTGGCACCCATCTCTCGCCCGGCAACCTGTGCCAGGCCACCGTCAGGAGAGGGGCGATCACCCGCGACAACCGGCACCACCACTTAGCCGCCCCGCTTCACTTCGACGTTGATCCGCCAGGTCTCCCGGCCCTCACGCCATGTAGTTCCAGAGCAGAAAGCCTTCGTGCCCATCATAAATACCGTGCTTTGTCATGGGCCTGCTCATTTGAGTGAAGCGCACTCGTAGCACCCATCGCCTGGACAAGGCTGGCAATGAAATTCTGCATGACGACTGAATACATGCTGGGCCGACCAATCGACCAGTGGGTCAGACGGGACTTAGAGTTCGTACTGAAATCCAATAATTAGCTGCGCAGTTGAGTTGAATCACAACATTTAGTAGCTGAATTTAATGGCTACTTTCATTTGTCGAGATTTATCAACTCGCACATCCGCTCTCCTATCATTCCTCGCAACCACGCACTATGAAACTCAATTTGTTCCAGAGAAGTACCATCAGCCAATCGATATTCGAACAGCTTGCCCTTCGCCCCGCGATAAACGACGAGAAAATGACCATCGTGATCAAACGTTGCGAGTACGTAAGGACGGATGGAAATGATCTGGCTAAATGGCACGCGCACTTCAGTGGCTTTTCGGCCACGACGAGTAATCGTGAGGGTCAGTAACTGCTGGTTTTCGTCGAACGTGAAAGCCTGCACTTGAGGCTCAGAGACAATCCACGCAAAGAACGCACCAATGAACACCACAATGGCCAGCATTAACAGGATGAAGGATGACGCAGTGAGGCTCTCACCATACTTAGGCTGCACACCCTGTATGACGTCCGGCCCAGTGAAAAGGAGCGTCGCCAGCCCGTAGGCGGGTAAAAGCAGAATCAGCGCAAGAGAGAAACCAAAAACGCCCATACCATTGCTTCCGATAATGGGTATTTCAGGGCCGGAATACCAAATAGACGGGTGGGCAGTGTTTGGCTCGCCAGGTGGTGTTGCTAAGTCGTTAGCTGGTCTTTGATGATTCATCTGGCTGTCTCGAGAGATTGCGGCGTAGACGTTACCACTACTACCGGACAGTCTGGAAACGAATCACGGGGGCTTTTCTTACCGCGCTCCGCACTTCGATTACTCACGTCAACCCGCTGTAACCCTCCCCCTTCAAAGTCAGTTGCTATATCGGCAAGGAGAGGTTCTACGGCACAAACTCACCCAAGCTTTCGCGAGCAGTCGAGATAGCGAACTCGAGCAACTCCAGAGGGACATCCTGCTCGAACAGGCTTACCTCAAAACGCAGCGTTTCGTCATTCCTGAATATCTCAAAGACCATATCGTTGCCACGCCAGCACTCAAGCCCCAAGCCGTCATGCCCCTTTGTCACGTGTGAGGCGGTAAAAAACGTGTATTCAACTCCGTGTACGACCACAGCGCACCTCCCTATCTGAGGTGGCAACGATACCTCTCCCCTCTATGACTTTGATACGGATAAAGCGGAGTTCAGTGGTGACATCATGCAAGCCAAAGATCAACTTGGGCACCAATTCGTGCGCCGCATAGCCTGTATCAAGCGATGTAGCCGTTCATTTGTCCTGATTCACCACTTCGTGCATCCGTGAGCCAATTATTCCTCGCAACCACGCAGCATGAAACTCCATTTCTTCCAGAGAAGTACCCTCAGCCAATCGATAGACGAACTGCTTGTCCTTCGGTCCCTGACACACGACGCTAAAATGGCCATCGCGGTCATAACTGGCGAACACATAAGGGGTGATGCAACTAATGTCGCTGAATGGCACCTGCACTTCGGTGGGCTTACGGCCGCGACGGGTGATAGT
Source organism: Pseudomonas sp. QD4 (assembly GCF_049199125.1). Lineage (NCBI taxonomy): Bacteria > Pseudomonadati > Pseudomonadota > Gammaproteobacteria > Pseudomonadales > Pseudomonadaceae > Pseudomonas > Pseudomonas sp. QD4. Next base: position 501,373 of record NZ_JBLZOM010000001.1, on the reverse strand, counting down.
GAGGGTCAGCAGTTGCCGGTTTTCATCGAACGTGAAGGCCAGCACTTTAGGCGCAGAGAACATCCACGCGAAGACCAGACCCATTAGCACAACAGAACCAAGCAGGAGTTGGATGAGCAACGACAACGTGAAACTCGACCCATCGCTGCGCGATTCACCTTGCATCGCTTCGAACCCGAGAAGGAGCAATATCGTCAGCCCTAAGCCCGGCAACGACCAAAGCAACATAAAGCAGAAACCCCAAATGGCCCAACCAGTGCTGCTAATGATCGGTAAGTCCGGGCCTCGATGCCAAATAGGTGGGTGAGCGCCAGGGTTTGCAGTACTTGGCGCGGCTAGAGGCGTTGCGATGAGATGAGTTGGACTTTGACGAGGCATCTAGCGGGCTCCAGGATGGCTGCGTAGACGGTACCACTACTACCAGACGGTCTGGCCCAGAGGCATCAGGTTTTTTCACGCCGCCCCCCCAGTACCCAAGAGCAAACGCTAGGCAATCAGGGCGCTAACGAATGGGCGCACACACCGGAATTGTAGAGGTTGGCCATGGCCGAGGAACAGCAAGAGCCGACGGCGGCGGCGCTCAAACAGCGCCGCAAGCGCGAGAAGGCAGCGGCTAAGGACGCAGCATTGGGTGTGGAGAAATTTAAGAACGAGGGAGACTTCAAGGTGAGTAACCTTTGCTCACACGAGTTGGCTATTGCTCTGGCGCTCGCCTGAACTCTTCTCGAGTAGGCATCGTCCAGTCAGAAGCTTTTCTTTCATGGACCGATTCATCGCAACTGTATCCACTGTAGGTGAACATCAAAAGGTAAAACGCGAACGCCGTTGCGGCTAACGCTGCCCTGCCCATGGGGTTCCCATCCTTGGGTAATCCGCCCGGTCCAATGCCAACCCAGCCTCCTCGGAAGTAAGCAAATACTGCCTGGATGAACCATCCATGCACGAATAACGCCCCAAAGAAATTACGCCAATCCCCAGAAAAACGCACAAAAACGTTCACGAACGAAGCAGCCACCATCAACGACAGCAACAAGTACCGATAGCGCCTAAAGAACTCCAAGACGTTGCTTTCCATAACGCTCTGCCCTTTCAACCGATTGATACAGCTGTCCGCGTCGCCCGCTTACCAAGCATCGTCGATGCGGGGGGCAAGCTGGCTCTAAGTCAAAAAACAATTGCCCCCCCTTCAAAGTCAGCCGCTATAGCGGCAAGGACAGGTATTGCCCATGGAAAGCAAAATCGCTGAAGCGCTGAAGGTCGAGCGCTCGACAGTGACGAAGCTGATCATTACCGGCGTGCCAAACCTCGATCCGCTTTGCCCTATCCAAGCAACTACAACTCAAGACAGGAGTAGCGCCCTCAGTTGCTCGGGAACTTCAATAACTTCCCTGGTAACCGGCGAGATGCAAACGTGTGTAAGATTAGAAGTAAATGCCATGACATCTGGCGCTACATGACCCTCGACTAGAAATGTGAACGAGTGAATCCCAACACTGGAAACACTTACTTTCATCGAGAGTTCTTCATCCCAAGTGACCGGACGAAGAAACTCTAGCGAGAAAGCCCTTGCTGGAGGCAGTAGATTAAAACCCAGCAGCGTTCTTAATCCGGGACCGGAAAGCCACACTGTAAGTGCATCATGAACAGCCTCAACAACGAAGTACGAAAACCTAGGTGTATAGACTATCCCCTCCGGATCACAGTCGCCGAACAATACCTTCCTCTTAACAATCACAGCGTTCGGCACAAGATCAATCCTTAATATTGAGTGACGGACATCGCAAGACCACATCGCAGCTTCTGCGTGTTCGGGACGGACGATACCGCCCTCTCCCTTCAAAGTCAGCCGCTACAGCGGCCACCCTTCCGCGCAAATCGGGAAAAAGCTCTGTTGAGCGCTATCTGGAACTACGCCTAGGATAAGGGCTACACATCGCTGGCCAATCCTTGCTAAGGAATCAAGGGCAATAAGGAGAAGGGCCGGGATACCTAGGTCGAGGACAAACTATTCAAGCGTGTGCATGACAAGGCGGACGCCGGTCTGCGTGACGCCATGGATTCGGCCTATTTGACCGACCAGCGAGTGACAGACAGTCGACTTATGGAAGAGCGTGATGTTCGGGAAGGCCAAATCTGGGTTCTGCAGGAAAAAAAAGCCAAGCGACGAATCGAGGTGATCGGGGAGCTTAAGGTTTTGATTGATCGAATCATAAATCGGAAGTCGGCGCACAAGGTCCGATCAACGCGGCTGATCGTATCAGAGGATGGCACACCGATGACTAGGGCGATGTTGCGCAGGAGATTTGACATGGCAAGGGAGGCCGCGGGAGTTGCAAAACCAGAGTTCCAAATGCGTGATTTACGCGCAAAGACCGGAACGCCCTCCCGGCATCCTGCCGACCGAACACACTCCCAAACCCCTCTACAGTTCGTCGGCGCAAATCACGCTTTGCTCACGCTATGCTGCCTTCAACGTCGCCACCTGCAGCAATAGATAGGTAACGGCCATTCGCGATTGACATCTATCGGCCAGAAGCAGTCACTAACACCTGAATTAGGCCGCGCTACTAAGCGGCGTCGGCTTGAATGAAGGGTTAGGCCGCAGCAGTGCCCGCGGGGATCCAAAGATCATCGCCCTCAAGATCATAGGTGCGCTGCTCGCAGCCTCCATCTTTGCAGCGGACATAGGCAAGCATACGGGTCTCGCCGTCGCTGTTCGCCACCAGCCAGTAGTAAGCGTAACCATCATCTGAGAACTCGCTATCCTGCCAAACTTCGACACTGGGATGAGATGCGCTAAGGCGAGAGAACACTTCCGTCGATTGGATAATGAAGATGTCGGACATACTCTTTCCTGTGGCCTAACACACGCGTAGATAGACGCGAACTTGCGAGCCTTAATGGACGCGATTGTTAATTGTGTTTCTGAAAATCAATTATAAATTTACACCAACTGGTGGATAGCATTCTCTTGCTGACGGCCGCGACGGCTCTAGATTACGCTATCTACACGGATATTGAAGCTATCCACCACCTGACAAGTCATCTTAAAGATGCAGAACCGAATTGCCTCCGGCGCCGTGCTCCGGCGCTTCGACCTTGACCCGCATCCCGATCAACAGCGCTGCGAGCAGCATCAGGATGCCGGCAGCGACAAATACGCCGGCGATGCCACTGAAACTGAACATAACGCCCCCGGCAGCGGCACCTGCAGCGATCGCCGACTGCACCGAGGCCACTACCATTCCTCCCGCGCTTTCCGCCTGATCTGGCACCGCCCGGGCTACCCAGTTTGACCACGCCACTGGTACACCGCCGAAAGCCATGCCCCAGAGCGCCAACAACAATGCCTGACACGGCACAGAAGCAGGCAGCAACACCAAGGCTAATGCTGCAACGCCGACCAGCGCAGGCATCAGCACCATTGTCCCGCGCGGGCTACGTTCAAGTAGCCAGCCGGCCAACAGCGTGCCGACGAAATTAGCCGCGCCGAACCCCAGAAGCATCAACGCCAATCCTTCGGCCCCCACGCCGGTTGTGCTTTCCAGAAACGGCCGGATGTAGGTGAACAACGCGAAGTGCCCTGTGTGCACAAGCACGCAACCCAGCATGCCAACGGCAATGCCCGGACGCAGTAGCACTTCAAGCACCGTTCTCAACCGCGCCGTCCTGCGCGGCGCCAGCGGCGGCAGCGTGAAAAGCTGGAAAACCAGCGTCACTACCCCGACGGCGGCGGCCGCCACAAAAGCACTGCGCCAGCCATACAGCCCGCCCAAATAGCTGCCGAGCGGCACCGCCACCACAGTGCCCACTGCAATACCGCTGAAAATAATCGACAGGGCCCGTGGCAGTAGCGCAGCCGGCACTAGGCGCATCGCCACTGCCGCCGCCATGCTCCAGAAGCCGCCCAGTGCGATACCTAGCAAAATCCGCATGATCAGCAGCACTATCAGGCTGGAAGAGAAAGCCACCAGCAAGTTGGAGGCAATCATCAGCGTGGAAAAGCACAGCAATACCACTCGCCTGTCGATCCCTCGCGTCAAGCCTGGCACCAGTAACCCGGAGAACAGCGCCACTACCGCCGTCACTGTCACCGCCTGCCCCGCCAGGGCTTCCGACACCCCTAGTTCAACGGCCATCGGCGTCAGCAAGCTGGCCGGAAGGTACTCCGCCGTCAACAATCCAAACACGCCCATCGCCAGCGAAAATACCGCCATCCAGGCCGGCGTCGTTGGCTCTAAATCAGCCTCGTTGCCAAAGCGCGCATCAGCTACAACGTCACACACCCCATTACTCATCACTAAACACCTCTGGAAATTATCTCAACCAGAAGTCTATGGACGCAGAACAGGATGTTCTATGATGCAAAATCTTTAGTTTTTGATCAAAACCCCGAAATGAATTCTCTAGATCAGTTCGCCTTATCGTCCGATCTCATCAACGAACTGTTGCGCGGCATGCGCCTGCGGGGCGTCGAGTACCGTCGCATCCAGGCCGGCCCCTCTTTCGGGCTGGGTTTTGCGGCCAAACCAGGACACGCCTACTTCCACTTCCTCGCCGTCGGCACCGCCGTCCTGTGTGCGGAGGATGGCACTTTCTACGAGTTGTCGGCCGGCAACGCCGTGTTCATCGCTCAGGGTGAATCTCATCAACTTCTCTCAAGCCTGGACGTCCCCGCCCAAGACATCGGCAGCTTCGATACGGCCCCTCTCGGCGACGCGGTCTGCGCCGTGGATGCTTCCCCCGGCGCCGATGTCAGCCCCACCACCATTATATTTAGCGGCTGCATGGAGTTTGAACTCGGAAGCATGCAAGGTCTCGGCGGGTTGATGCCTGATCTGATGCTGATTGATGCCAGGGGGCAGCGTTATCCAGGGCTTATGCCGATTCTCGCCTCCATGGAGCGCGAAGTTCGTACCGCACGCGTCGGCTTCGCAGGCATCCTCGCTCGCCTCGCCGACGTAGTGGCGGCAATGATCGTGCGCGGCTGGGTTGAATGCGCCTGCGGCAACGCTTCTGGCTTGGTGGCCGCGTTACGCGACCCCAGGCTAGCTCGCGCGCTTCTGGCCTTGCACCGAGAGCCGGCGCGTGACTGGACCGTCGCGGAACTGGCGGCGCAATGTAATACCTCTCGCTCGGTTTTCGCAGAACGCTTCCAGGCCACTATCGGCATCCCCCCGCTGCGCTATGCAACGGAGCTGCGAATGCGCCTCGCCAGTCAATGGCTAAGTCTCGAGCGACTGCCTATCGAAACCGTCGCGCAGCGCCTGGGCTACACCTCGCAGGCGGCCTTCAGTCGTGCCTTCAAGCGCATCACCGGCCAGCCACCCGGCGCCAGTCGGCAAATGGCCCGTTCGATTGCATCCTGAAGTACGAAGATGTGGAGTGTGCAGAGACGCTTGTATCGATCTGATAATCCCCCGATGTGAACGGCTGCTATGGCTTGTTACTCCCGATTACCTGCAATAGGTCTCGATTGCAGCCCTCGCAACAGGCAGCTATCACCGCTTAGCTGCAGTCAGCGATGACGCATACCTACCCGTTTGCAGCCACCGGGCTTAAACCGTGCAAAAACCAGTCGAGGTTGCGGTGGCTATCGCTCCCTGAAACGAACCTACCGGTCTTATCGCTTATAAAGGTCGCACCGACACTGGTGGCCGCCTACATGGTCATGACCAAATCCGCTACAGCTCGTCGCCTCAAATCGCGCCCCCCCTCTAGCCTCGTTTAATGCATGCACATACAGCTTTAGAAAAGCAGTTGCCCCTACGCACAAACCAGCCAAGTGTCGCCAGCACCTTGATGACTACGAATTGCGGGTGGCGAACCCAGAAGCCCACAGAACCATCTGTAGCGCGAATTCGGGCGACATGCTCGACACCGACGCCATCGATCGGATGGAAAAGCTGGAAATCGTCGAACTGGCCAACGCAGCGTATTGGCATACAGTCGAAACCCTAAATGACTGGGAACCCGGTTACTCGCCTGGGGCTTCTATGACCTCATGCCGCGAGCTGGCGGCCCACCCATAGGCAAGCTCAACGGCAGCATTTGCTTTCCAGAGGATTTAGTCGGCCAGATGGCAGCGCAGGTAATAGAAGAGAACAGAACACGTCGGCTTGTGTTCATAACCAGCGCCGAAGCCTGGGCAATGGATGGCATGACGATCACAAAGCAAGACGGCAGCATTTATGACCTGGTGATCACCGGCCAGCGCACCAACGGGAAAGAGTATTCGAACATCGATGCCCCCGACGCATACCGGGCGCTGCTCGACACCGCGCAGGTCACCCTGGAAAACCACGAATTCGAGATGTACCTGCGAGCCCGGTCTCTTCTTCTCGCTGCGGCTTTCAGCAAATGCGCGTCGTGCCGAGACCACTTCGCGCTGAGAGAGGACTGCGAGGCGTGCGGAACTATGGGTTTTGTGGCGAAGGAAGGCTCACGCCAAAACCATCAAATTGCGGAGCAGAAATAAAAAGGGCTCGCCTGATAAATCACGCAAGCCCTTGATAAATATGGTGCCCGAAGCCGGAATCGAACCGGCACGCCCTTACGAGCGGGGGATTTTAAGTCCCATGCGTCTACCAGTTTCGCCATTCGGGCGGTAGCGCTATGCAGCAGCGTGGAAGGGGTTAATCAGGATCAAGCCATTCCGGTGCATTTGCGGCAAGGGGAGGAATATATACATCCCTTTGCACTGAAGCAAGGTCGTAGAGCCCTTTTGGCAATCTGCGCCCTTTTACTTCTTCGACAGAAAAAAGCGCCATAAATCATTGATCTACAGAGCTCATCCAACAATGTGGTGCTTTGTACGTCCTGTACCGTTGCCGGCTTGAACGTGAGTTCACTGAAGGTTTTCGCGAGTTGCGCAGCTTAACATGCGAAATATCTCGCAACCAACTGATTTTCAAAGGCTTATGCGTCCGCCAGGCGCTGAGCGGGATCAAGCGGGATCCAATCCTGATCGAACACTGCGAGCAAACGCGCGTGATGCGTTATTGATGATGAGAAGGGAGAAAAAGCAGTCAGCGAAGGGTTCGCCCAGCACGTACGACCTCGCCATCCATGAACCGGTAAAGAATCGTCTGTGCTGGGCGAACAGGCGCAAGTTAGAAGTAAAACATCACATGTTCAACTGTCATTAATCGGCCATCCGAGCTTGCCAAATTCCGCTGCCGTCGGATCTGTTCGGGTCGATGGTCAGCAGTCGCCCAGCAGGCAGCGTTTGGCCTGTTAAACTTCCGGGCCTTTCGAAAGGAATCGACGATATGCCCATGCCTCAGTTTTTTCGCCGCCCTCTCGCACGACGCACGCCTGCGATCTTGCTCGGCTTTTGCGCGTCCATCGCCGGCGCTGCCGATCAACCGGTCTTTCCCGATGCGGCCGCCAGTGACCCGGCAAAACTGGGGTGGATGGTGGGTTCACCGCCTCCTGCTGAACGCACGGTACGTTTTGAAGATGGCAGCTATTTTCAGTTCCCGGCCATGCGCTGGAGCGTGTCGAACTTTCGTCAACTGATGCCCACGATCAACGTATCCCGTGGCCTGGGCGCTCCCGTGGCACTGCCCACGGCTTTGCGCAGTGATATCGACAGCCTGAGTTTCACCCCCATCGGCACTCAACAAGCAATGACTTGGGAGCAGTCGCTGGCCGCCACTTACACCGACGGGATCGTGGTGCTGCACCGCGGGAAAATCGTTTATGAACGCTACTTTGGCGTGCTCACACCCGAGGGCCAGCATGCGGCGATGTCAGTTACCAAGTCGGTAGTTGGCACGCTGGGTGCCACCCTGGTGGCCGAAGGTCGAATAGATGCCAGCAAACGGGTCGTCGACTACGTCCCCGAACTGGCCCATTCCGCCTTCGCCAATGCCAGCGTGCGCCAAGTGCTCGACATGACCACCGGGCTCAAGTACAGCGAAGACTACGCAGACCCGAATGCCGAGGTTTGGGCCCATGCCCAAGCAGGCAATCCTCTGCCAAAACCCAAGGGCTACACAGGTCCGAGGACCTATTACGAATTCCTGCAGAGCGTGCAGTTGGAAGGTAAGCACGGTGTTGCGTTCAGCTATAAAACCATCAATACGGATGTATTGGGCTGGGTGATTGCCCGCGTCAGCGGGCGCAATGTCGCCCAGTTGCTGTCGGAGCGGATCTGGAGCCGCCTTGGCGCGGAACAGGATGCGTACTTCACTGTGGACTCGATCGGTACCCCGTTTGCCGGTGGCGGCCTGAACACCGGTCTACGCGACCTGGCGCGCTTTGGCGAGATGCTGCGCAACGATGGGCAATTCAATGGCCAGCAGATTATTCCGCAAGCGGTTGTCACCGATATTCGCCAGGGCGGCGACAAGGAGGCATTCGCCAAGGCCGGTTATGCGTTGTTGAAAGGCTGGAGTTATCGATCGATGTGGTGGGTTACCAATAAGGATGGCGGTGCTTTCATGGCGCGCGGGGTGCATGGGCAACGGATCTATATCGATCCCAAGGCACAGATGGTGATTGTGCGTTACGCGTCGCACCCGGTGGCCAGCAACTCAGCCAATGACCCGGTCACCCTGCCCGCTTTCGATGCCCTGGCTGCTCACCTGCAAAGTCTGCCCTGAGTGAAATGGTGCGACGGCGCACGATGCGGATCGCCTCAGCCGGCGTAGCTGGTAAAACCACCGGCAAACGCTCGGCGCCCGGCCCTGATTTCAGTGCGCAGTTCACCAATAAGGTTGGAAACGGATCGCACGTTGGTGAGCTCTGCTGTCGAGACCCCGGTCAGCAGCAGATCCACCCGCCCCGACTCCGGCTCGAACACCTTGATCATCAATGCGCCGTTAGGGCTCAGGGTGCAGGCGCAGGCAAGCGGGAGAAAGCCGGACTCCAGAATGTGGCAGAGTTCAACAGTCGAGAGCATCACTTGCTCCTTGCGGGGGTGTTTATCGAATTTGTTATCCAGCGTAGGCGAACGTAAGGGCTACCGCTTCGGTCGTTGAGAAAAAAATGCCAACTGCCGCTCATTTTCGATAGAAAGTGGGTATGACGAACTTCCAACACCCAGTTCAAACCTTGCCGCGCCTGAAGCTCGCAACCGAAAGCGCACCGCGACACAGCCAGCACACTCGCAAAACTGACCTCCACGGCAAAAAAATAGTTGTTCTTTTATTGCCCTTCGATACTGCCTGATCAAAGGGCAAGCCACTTCGCCTAGCGGCCTATTTTCATATAAGACCTATATTGAACTGATGAAACACGCCGGTATCAATAATGCATAACAATCCATATGACATTTTTGTGACAACTTGAAGATAGCTGCCGTCTACCCTCGCACACTTGAGGTGCAGTAGTTGTCCATAGCGAGCCGGTGAGGTGCATATATGAAAAATAGAGCGACAGTCATTTGCACACAGGACGGGCAAATTCTCTTCGTGCGTAAACAACGTTCGAAATGGACGCTACCGGGCGGCAAGGTCGAACCCGGAGAATCCGTGGCCAATGCCGCTATCCGAGAGTTGCGAGAAGAAACAGGGTTGGACGCCAGCGAACTGCTTTACATCCTGCAGGTGGACGCCGGCAATGTACGCCACCATGTCTTTGAAGCGGCGGTCATCAATGTCGAAGATGCCCGCCCCCTCAATGAAATTGCCGACATTGAATGGCATGCCTATGGCGCGGCGAACGGACTTGATGCCACCGGCCCGACCAAGACCATTGTCAGTTCATTCTTGCGGCGCTTGTAAGCGCGGGCCCGAGGCCTCAGGCCTGAAACCCGCTGCGCCGAGCCCCTGGTCATAAGTTGCAACTGTGCTGAAGTTCGAAGGGCAGAAAGACCGTATCGACCACGGCTGAAAATGGCGCATCAATTGCCAGCAACGGCCATAGGACGCCGTTATTGTCCTTGGCCAGATTCCAGTCGATCCGGACACCCAGATACGGACAACGAAATTCCGTCGTGCGAGCCAAAACAGCAGTACAACCGCTGATCAAAACCGAACCAATCACCAACATCACTTTCAGATACACGCAACGTCCTTATTACTGTCTGGGGCAAATCGCGCGCATTCTCACACAACCAAGACAGTTGCACCTTGCAGAGTGAAGTTTCTGGCGCAACGTCGACACTTCATGCCATCCACACCAGCGCGGCCAGCCCGACCATCAGGGTATTGAGGCAGACCAACCCGAAACCGAACCGCACCAGTTCGCCCTCCTCCTGGGTGCTGGTCTTGGCCAGCCCGAGGACCAGCATCACAATTGACAGCGAACCCAGTGCCGCATGACCTGCCGCGCTGTTCTGTACCGCGGCCAGCAGTAAGCGTGACGACTCAGGCAACAGTGCGATGGCCGGCATGAAGATCGCGTTGCCGCCCACATTCGAACCGGTCATGTAGCCGGACAGCGCTCCGAACCCCGCGATCAGCGGCATCACCGCCGAGGGCGCCAGCCCTGCCAACGTCTGCACCAACCCCAACAGAAAGCCCGCCTTGACCATCATTTGCGACATGGCGAGAAAAAAGAAAATCGTCAACAGCGGCCGTTTGGTACGAACGGCCAGACCACGCAGCAGCCCATGTTCATTGAGCTCATGACGGCGCAAATCCCTTTTGTAGAGCAGCAGGCCGATCAAGACCAACGTCAGCGCAACACCCGGGGACGCAAGCGGCTTCCAGGTCACCTGGGCGCCCTGCACCAGCCAGAGGTCCTGCCACTGCGTGACGGTGCTCAGCACCTTCAATGCGACGATACAGGCGATCAGTGCCAGATACGGCCACGCCTGTCTCGGCCAGCGTACGCCTTCGCCCTGGTGACCATTGCGACGTACACGCGACAGTGCCCACAGCAAGACGGAACAGGCCACCACCAGGCCCGCGCCGACCCCGGCGACTTCCGGTCCCATCCAGCGGCTCGCGCCGTACAACACACTCACAAAAAGCAGCCAGAAAGCCCCCAGCACACCGAGCGCTCGGGCCTGTCGCACACCCGCCAGGTACAGCGCCACAGTGCCGAGCGCCAGGAACACCAGTGAACTGGTCAGTGCCGAGGTGGACGCCAGCGCCGAGGCATCCAGATGCGCCAGCGAAGCACCGATCACTGTGGCCAACCCCAAGGTGCCCCAGGGCATGATCGCCATGCCGGTCAGGGCGATGCGCAGTGCCACGCGTCGCTCAAACAGGCTGAGCAGCAACGGCACCGTGGCAATCAGGGACACCCCGAAGCCGGTCATCGACTCCAGCAACGGCGCCAGACCCAGGACGATGAATACCACTTGCTGCGTGCGATCCAGCCCGAGGGATTGCACCCACTGACTCAGCACAAGATTGACGCCCAAGCGCTCGATGAGAATGACGAACGCCATGCCCGGCACAATGACAAACGCTGTGCTGAGAAACAGCACCGCAGTATCCCGACCCGCCGCGAGCAAGGTTAAGGTTTGCCATGCATCAGCAGCCCCTGCCAACCACAAAACGGCCACCAGCGCGGTCCCTGCCATGGCCGCCTGCACCGGCGGACGGCGTAGCACCATGAGCATGAACATCACGAGCAATACGGGGGAAAGATGCACCAATATCGACATGCCAGAATTATCCTGTGGGGTTTCTCGACGGCTCCTGAAAAGCAGGAACGGGCGAGATAATATTTCTTTCACGAGGATAATTTTTCGCTGAATCGTGGTAGTTTTCGGGAAATTATCTCACTTAGCCATCATGCCAAAACCATCCGCTACCACGCCTTACGCCCTAGATGGATTCGATCGCGCCATTCTGGAAATCGTCCAGTTCGACAACACGACGCCCCTGCGCCTGCTGGCCGATCGGGTAAACCTCTCCTCGGCCTCGGTGCAACGCCGCCTCAAGCGCATGGAGGAGTGCGGGGTGATCACCGGTAACGTGGCGATCGTCGACCCTACGCAGGTGGGAAAAGCCATCACCATCGTGGTGGAGGTCATGACCGAGCGCACGAGCATCGACGCGCTGGAGTCCATGAAAAAGCATTTCGCCGTGCCTGAAGTCCAGCAGTGCTACTACGTCACCGGTGAAGCCGACTTCGTGCTGATCGTCAACGTTGGCTCCATGCAGGAGTACCAGGCCCTGGCGCGACGCCTGTTCGCCGAGAACGCAAACGTCAGGTGGTTCAAGACCATGGTCGCGCTGGATCGCTTGAAGGTAGGGCTCGAAGTGTCCTGCACGGATAAGTAGCATCCGCCTCCGGGGTTGTTGCTCAATCCCAGGCAGCACTCAGAGCCGATAGTCTCTGAACAGCTCTTCTTTGATGATCAGCAACGCGTCTTCGTAGTAACGTTCGCCGCGAGCTTCACTGAGGGGGACCGAGCGGACGCTTTTGCTTCCATCGCGCGGCGTATGCTCGCAGGTGATAAAAAACTCCGCAGTCTGCGGGTTGAACTCCAGGTAGTAGAACAACTCCCTACCCTCGCGGTCCCAATAGCCAATTTCGCGCCGCATCATTTACCACTCCGTGACGGTGAAGGAAGCCCATTCTACGGACGTGATCGCCATGCTTGAATCCTTTGAAGATCAGCATCTTGTGAAATGGGCGCCTTGCCGGGGAATTCTGCGACGCTGGCCGGGTCCATCCACAACCCCGAGGCCATTATTTCGGCCACCGGCTTTACCTGAACCACTCGCGCCAGCATCATCGACTGCTCACACTCATGGAGGACCTGCAACATGCTCAGGGAATTTTTCGATGGGCTCTTCAACCGCCCTCCTACCCAGGACGGGTTCGCCCAGAAGATGATCAAGGCCGCTCGCGACAGCGGCTACAGCGCCACGCTTGAGTACCTGCCAGACGAATTCCGCCTGCGTCACGGCGATAACGGTTTCTTCAATCTGCACAACGCTTACCGCGACTACCTGAAAGCCGATAAACAACACAAGCCACAGGTTCTCTCTGGCTATCTGGCCACCCTGCTCGGCGCCGAGAACAGTCCGATACTGACCTTCGAGCAAGTTCGCCCCTTGCTACGGCCGGTGATCCGCAACCGCGCCATGCTGGAAGAGGTGCGCCTGCATCACGCCCGCAGCGAAGGCTGGGACTCACCCTACATCGTCGCGCATCGGCCATTGGGCAAGGATTGCGTGACCTTGTTGGCGGTCGACTACCCAGAGACCACATCCACCCTGACCAAGGGCCCGCAGGATGATTGGGGCATCAGCTTCGACGAAGCCTTGGCCATCGCCCTGGACAACCTGCGTGAAGCTACGCCCGATGCATTCGAAGAGGTCATCCCCGGGCTTTACCTGGGTGCCTGGAAAGACGGCTACGACACCAGCCGGGCGCTGCTGCCCGATGTTCTGCAGCGCGCGCCGATCAAGGGCCAGCCGGTGTTTATGATGCCCACCCGTGATGTGCTGATGGTCACCGGGGACAAGGACCCCGAGGGCCTGCGCCATATGATCGAGCTAAGTTGTCAGGCCGTGGAAAACGGCCGCGTCCTTTCCGGCCAGATCTACACCTACGATGAGCGTCAGATCATTCCTTTCGTCCTGCAGGATCCGGAACTTACTGAGCGGCTGGACGCCCTTGCACGGCTGATGTCCCAAGGTATCTACAGCATGCAAAAGGAGATGCTGGACAAGGTCCATGAGGATCAGAAAGAAGATGTATTCGTCGCCACGTACATGCTCTACGAAAACGCTGAAGACAATGGCAAGACCTTCTCCATAGCGGCCTGGACAGAAGGGGTCGAGACTTCCCTGCCCAAGACTGACCGGATTGTTCTGGTGCAACCCCATCATGAAGGCTCGGCAGTGACCGAGGTGTTCGCCTGGCAAGACGTCGAGTCGGTACTGGGGGAACTGCTTGCACCCGACAAAGACCTCTATCCGCCCCGCTATCGCACCCTGGGTTTCCCCAATGCCGAGCAACGGAGTCGCCTGACGCCCATCGGCTGAGCAGCGGTTTGGAATGACGCTTGTGGCGAGGACGCCTGCTCGCGCTGGCCGGCAGGCATCACGGAGCGCGCAGGCCCGCCCCTTCACACAACAGTAAACCTGCCACAGGCAGCAGCTCGAACTTCATCCCCCCTGAACGGATTAAGGAAACACTTGAACAGCCTTGCCCGCCTCAGAATCAAATTGACCATCGGCGCAATCATTGGCCTGCTGCCGGTCACACTGGTGTTTATCCAGGGGGCGTACGCGGCCCTGGTGCAGATCGTGGGACGGCTAGGCGTTGGCTCTGACACCTTTGTGCACGCGCTTATCATCATTGGCATTGCGACGTTCAGCCTTGCAATGGGCTGGAAGATCTATGCCATCGCAATGAGTTCCCACCCCAGGTTCGACAACAAATGCCTGCTGGTGTCGGGTGTCTTGACGGGAACTGCATTGGGCCTGCTGATGGTGGCGCTGGAGATGGGCTCCGACAGTCTGTATTGGATCATTTACCTGACGCCCGGCATTACCGCGACGGCAATGCTGGTCGTAACCCAGAAACGCATCGCTTTGACGTCCAGAACCTAGGATTGAACCAGGGGCCACGAGAAGTATCGAGTTGGGAAATGGCGGCCCGGGCCCCACTCGGGCAACACTTTTCCCCGCTATCGCTCACCGACTCAAGAACTTCACGAAAATCAGCTCGGGATCACCGGCGTCAAGATTCTCGATTCTGCCGCTGTCTTGATAACCGAGCTGCCTGATCAACTGGCGCATCGGCTCGTTCGAAGTGTTGGCCGAAGTGAAGATTTTTACCCCAGCGGAGCAGCGCTCCAGATGAGTCACCAATTGTTGGCCTATGCCACTGCGTCGCCATGCGCTTGAAACCACCACCAGCGAAATAAACCATTCTGCAAAAAAGCTTCGGTCGAGACAGCCATAACCGACCGGCACCCCAGGCTGATTCGCAGCACAGGCCACCCAGCATTCTCCAGCAACTACGGCGCGCTCGATGTCATCCCGGCGGCCGGCATCGATCCGGGTCACGGGATCGATCTCCACCAGAAATTCTATGTCGCTCAAGACCGCCTGCCTGATGTGCCAACTCATTCACTTGCCCTCCATGCCGTGTATTCCAGCGCCATTGTTCACCCTCACTCCCGGCCGATCAGCGTCAGCAGTTCGGCAAAGCTGTCTGCCACCCGGCACAGACTTGCATCCGGATCGACACCGTCGAAGGAAACGATTGGCAGCGGAGCTTCACCCCGGGTATCGAACGCGAACAACTGGCCGCCGCCATCGCTGCCAAATACAAACAACCCGGGAGCGATGTCCGCGAACATCTCGATTTGCTCAAGATCCGAGGCTGTTTCAGCCGGGTCCAGGCACAGGGTGAAAAAGGGATCAGGTAGGTCGCCTTCACCACCGTTGCTGCCGGCCAGCAACTGGTAATACTCCAGAGGTAGAACCGATGGGGCCACGGATCGGAGGCGCTCCAGAGCGTCGGTAGACGCACCCTCATGTCCAACCCAGCCAGAATTGATCTGCACCGATAAAACTCCTTGATTCGGCTTCGCGCCGGTCTGAACACCAATGTCCACCTCAGCCAAGCCTGCCTCGGCCTGCGACCTCAGGTTTAACTGAGCAGGCCCGAAGCTTGGGGGCACGCGAAAACCAATGCAACGAGATTTGCACGACGCTCCGCTGCGCCGTCCAGTGGTAGCCGGCGCATTGAATCGATGAACTATGATTCTTGCTCCACCCGAGGAAAACCATGATGTGTGGACGCTTGAGCCAGTACCGCGGCATTCACGACTTCGTCGCGGCCCTGGGCATGCCCGGGGCCATGGTCAACAGGGTCGGCGAGCAGGCCCTTGGCTGCTACAACGCGGCGCCGACGATGCAATTGGCCCTGCTCCATGTTGCCGGCGACACCTTGCATGCCGATACCGTGCGCTGGGGTTGGCGTCCGCACTGGGCCAAGGATCGGACCGTACCGATCAATGCCCGAATCGAAAAGGTCGCCCACGGCCCTTTTTACCGGCAAATCTGGCCGCACCGGGCGATATGTCCCATCGACAGCTGGTTTGAGTGGGTCGACGAAGGTAGCCCGAAAAAACAGCCCTACCTGATCAGGCATCGCGACGGGTCGCCTATCTTCTGCACATCGATCGGACAACTGCCCGGTCTCGATGAAGGCCACGGCCAGAGCGACGGTTTTGTGATCATCACTGCCAACGCTCAGGGCGGCATGGTCGACATTCACGACCGACGCCCGGTGGTGCTTTCCCCCGAAATGGCCCGGGAATGGCTGGACCCGGCAACACCAGGAGAACGTGCCGAACAGATGGCGCTGCATCAAGGGGAGGCTGCAGAGGCCTTCGAGTGGTTCAAGGTCGGCACCGCCGTGGGCAATGTTCGAAACCACGGGGCGCAATTGCTGGAGCCACTGGCAGACACGGTCAGTGGCGAAGTGAGCCAAGCCAACGCCGATTTGATGTCCATCGGCCCTCTGCACGAATAACCTGTAGACGCGTCGCTCACCGCCCGAACAAAATGACGCACTGCCTAAAGGGCCGCTGCGGAATTGTTATTGAATGGCAAAGAAACAACAGATGCACACCGAGGCCGCGACTGCTGCCGATATTGAACGATCCATTCAGGCCCTTAACAAAATGGCCGAACGCCTCTGGGGAGATGGCCGAGAGGTCGAAGCGAAAGCGCTCCTGGACGCACTGGATGGATTAAACAGGGCGTTGGACCGTATCAGAATCGGCGAAAGCCGAAGAGTCAAAACCCTTCATTAAACCTTCATGCTGACCGCAAATGATGTGCAAATCAGGCCGAAAACTTCGCTCCTCTGGTGTTGCTCTCTGCGCAAGCAAACACCGGTTCCACACCATCATCAGCCTGTGCCTGGCACTGAGCATGACGACTTAGTCACCCAGGAATTTCAAGAGTTGAGTCAATACCGACTCTTTTTGAGCATCCAATGCGGCTTTGATCTCGCTACACCGGCCCTTCAGCGACACGCTATCGCCAGCCAGTATTTTTCCATTTGGGCTGCATATATCCAGCGCAACACAGAAAATGCCGGCACCGACTTCCTCACCATCAAAAACAAGCTCAACTTCTGTGGGGAAAAACGTGACATACACACATATTTTTTGACCCGAGTAGAAGTAGTGACCCTTGTTTCTCGTCAGTGAAATATTTTGACTTTTCGAAGCCTTCCTATATAGGCCGTCTAAAAACCCTTCAAGAACATTAACAATGTCTAGCCCTTCACTCACTATCCAGCTCCTTGCGACTCAGGTATTTCAGTACGCCTCCAACAGCGCTAAGCCGAAGCCAAGAGCACTTCCATAAACGCCGGGCCTGGCAAATCCCTCACCTGCCCTTCATCAGTAACGACACAGCCAGCGGCGCCCGCGAAGAGTTCCTGATCTTCAGAAGCGATGTTCAGCCTGCAAACTACTCGATAGCGAAACAACCAGCCCTGCGCGACGCGACCGCACAGCTCCACCACCTGTTCATACCCGTCAATGCCCAAAGGCCCGGCACCATGAACTGCTGCAAGCCGGGTAGCCGCGTTAAGCGCCTGGATATCGTTATTTGCAAGATCTTCGTGCATCCGGGTTGGCCTGAATTGGTAATAGGGCTTGGCGTACGTGCGGCCCGCGGATGGTCGTTTTGCTAGCAAAGCCTGCGGTCGACCCAGGGCAGCACGCGCATGGGCTGCTGTTTTACCCGAACCCTGCACACGAGAACAATCGCATGCAGCGTCAAACCTCCTGAACCTCGGCAGTTCTGGCATGCAGCCGAACCACCCGCAGCACCGTAAAAACACCCAGGATCGGCGCCAATGCAAACACGCCAAACAACCAGCCGGCGGCGCTTGCCGTGCCGGCGATGCCGCCGGGGTCCGTGAGGCCTGCGACGTTGGCCACCATCCCCGCCAACGCAGCACCGAGCGCAGTGGCGAACAACTGCACGGTGGTGATGGACGCTGCCGCCAGAGCCTGCTCGCCTGCCGAGGCGACCTGAAACACGCGGGTCAGCAGATGGGGCCAAGCCAGCCCCACCCCCAATCCGATGGCCACAAGCGCAAGGCAGATCGGCGTGATCGCGAGCCCGCCGCCGGTACTTTCGACGGGCATCAAAACGGCAAGCGCTGCCATGCCGGCCAGGCCGAGGATCGGACCGGCGAGGATGGCGTACCGGATGCTTTTACCCGTCGCCCCTGCGCTGGCAATTGACCCCAGCGTCCATCCGGCTGCCATAAGCGCTGCAAGATAACCGGCGGCAAGCGGGGACTGATGGTGAAGGACCTGCAGGAACAGCGGCACGAATATCTCGCCACTGGTAACCGCGACCGCAAGCAGCGACATCGTTGCATACAGCGCACCCAGCGCTGTTGTAATGCGCAATGCACCTTCCGGCAGCAGCCTATGGCGGGCGCGGCCTTCAGTGGCCACCAGCAGAGCCGTCAGGACAGCGGCGGCGACCAGGCCTGCGATGTTCCAGGACAGGGTCGAGGAAACACTGCCGAATGAGACGGCGAGAACCGCCGACGTCAGGAGAACGAGTTGGGCGAGTGGAAGCGGCGAGCGTTCGCCTTTATCAGCCCTGCGCTTGGGCAATACGGCGACAGCCAGCAGGGCAAACAGCACCGCGGCTGGGATCAGCGACCAGAATGCCGCTCGCCATACACCCAGTTCAGCGAAGATCCCGCCGACGGCAGGCCCGACCAGGGTGGCCACGCCCCACATGCCCGAGACTAACGCCATCGCGCGCGGCCATAAGGCTTCATCGAACACCAGCCGGATCATGGCGTAGGAAAGCGCGAACAAGAAACCACCGCCCAGCCCCTGAATCAGACGTCCCGCCAGCATGACGGGCATTGACGGGGCACTTGCACAGATGAAGGTGCCGATCGCAAACACCAGCGAGGCAATAACGTAGGCGCTGCGCGGTCCGGCGCTGGTGAGCAACCTCGCCGACAGGGCCGATCCGAGAATGGAAGCCGCGACGAACAGGGTGGTGTTCCAGGCGTAATAGTCGATACCGCCGATGTCCGAGACGACGGAGGGCAGAATCGTGGTGGCGATATACACATTGATCGCATGCAGCACGACACCCCCCGCGAGCGCGAGCGAACGAACACCATTCCAGCCAGACAGCAAGGCGGCCCACCCGGTTCTTGAGTGACGGTCCTGCGTCGAGGCGCTCGTCTCTGACGCAGTTTGCGAATAATGACCAGAAGGAATATGACGCTTGTCCATGTGCACTCCACTTCGAGAATTCACCCGCTGCGGCGAATGAAGGCTTGCAAAGGCAAGCCGACGCTCTTTATAAAACCTCATGTATAGATGAGGTCAAGAGAGAGCAGACAGTCATGATCGATGTGCACGTGCCACTTTCGGTTGGAGAGTTGGCCCGCAGAAGCGGGGTCACTATCGCAACCGTGCACTTCTATGAAGCAAAAGGCCTGATTCAAGGGCAACGTAGCGCGGGCAACCAACGTCGTTATGCCCGGGACACTCTGCGCCGCATTGCCATCATCAAGATCGCGAAGCGTGCGGGTGTGCCGCTGGCGGCGATCAAGGACGCGCTGGATGGGCTTCCTTGCGGACGACCGCTGACGGCAAAAGATTGGACGCAGCTCTCAACGATCTGGAGGGACATGTTGACTGAGCGCATTC
Source organism: Pseudomonas sp. QD4 (assembly GCF_049199125.1). NCBI lineage: Bacteria > Pseudomonadati > Pseudomonadota > Gammaproteobacteria > Pseudomonadales > Pseudomonadaceae > Pseudomonas > Pseudomonas sp. QD4. The sequence continues at coordinate 481,782 of NZ_JBLZOM010000001.1, read as the reverse complement.
GCAGCCTCACGCAACTGCGCGATCAGCTCGACGGTTGCATAGGCTGTGGCTGTCTCTCCATGGACGACTGCCCTCTTCGCAATCCAGGCGATCGTCTGAGCCAGCTCGGGGAAGGTGCCGTTTTGCTCGAGAAAGACACCACGCCACCCGCGTGAACGAATCGACGAGCGTCATAACCGGCAAAAATAATACGGTCTTATTTGTCGTACGGGTCGTTGCGCCGACTCCCAAGCCGCATTTTTTCTAGGCCTTGTCTTGCTGCTGGTATTGAGCAACCAGCTTGTCCAGAAACTCAAAGAGCTTCAGGTTCATCTCGGCATAGGAATGGCTGCGCAGCGTCGCCGGCTGCTGTACGAAACGACGACCTGCCGACGCCGCAAGTTCTTCGCTGGAAGCGTTGATCAGTTGCTCCACCACGTCCGCCGTGAACTCCATATGGCACTGGAAGCCATAGACCAGATCGCTGTACTAGACAATCTGACGCGGGCAGCCCTCACTGTAAGCGAGGACCTTCGCATCCGGCGTCAGGCCCGGCATATCGTTGTGCCAATGCCCCACTTCAAGTACATCGCCAAAATGCGCAACCTTGGCATTCCCCTTCCCCGCCTCCGTCAACACGATCGGGAACGTGCCGATTTCTTTTTCCGGACTGTGGCCATGCGCAGCACCCAGCGCCTCACCGATCAGTTGCGAGCCGAGGCAAACACCCACCACGGCCTTGTTGGCCTTGACGGCTTTCACGATCAAATCGCACTCGGCCGCTGCGTCAAAATGAGCGCACTCCTCCTTCGTCGTTGCAGGAGACTGTGGCCCGCCCAGCACCACCAGCAGATCAATGTTCTCCACGCTCGCGGGCAAGGCATCCCATCCATGGACCCGCGAATAACTCGCTTCGTATCCACGCTCCCGAACCCAGGTCTCATAGGCACCGGGCGACTCGAATGCTTCGTGAACCACGAAATAAACGTTCATTAAAATTCCTCGATGGGCAATTGCGCGGTGGGACGGATCGAATGACACGTAAAATACTATATGACACATTGTGTCACTCGCAAGTCTGACGTTTCCAAGATGCCGCCCTAAAGCCCATGGCTCGAGTCACGTTCTAGATCGAAGGCCTGCGCCGCGCGCTCAGACTTTGCAGCAGCTGCGCTGCTCAAACGAGTCCATTTACTTCCCTGTCTTTTTCAGGGAAACCGGAATGCCCCAAACCAAGTCTTCCATGCCCACACTTCCAAGCATCTGGGTTTTCATCGGCTGAATGCGAGCAAGCACCTGGCGGCTTTTCTCGTTGAGCGTTGGCTGCGCGTTATCGACGAACTTCTTCGTCAGCTCGACTGGAGCAGGCCTCACATAAACCTGAACGTCGCGCAGTGCGCATTTTATGTTTTGTGTGTCGACGGCTTTGCAGGTTTTCTTGTCATAGCTCACCGCCGGCGTTTTCAAGTGGAAGCGGTCGCTGAGCAGTATCTGGCCTGGTTGGATGTTAAAGGCCAATGGTGCATAAGCGTCTGGTATCTGCGCTTGCAGTTTTATGGACTGGACATCCCTCATCTTCGTGCCGTCGGTCCAGCCAGCGTCCGATACCTTCTCGCGCGTGTTGTACTTTTGCTCTGTCCAGCCAACGCATTGGCCGGAGGCCACGTGCACCGTACTGCAAACATTCTGCGAGTTGGTCTTGTCCTGGTAGGTCTCACTACGCCAGTACTTCTCCTTGAGAAATTGGCGATACAGCACTGCGGACAGATTCACCATTCCACGGCCACTGGCCTTCGGCTGCCCTTTTGCGGCTCCCACTTGGGCAAGGGAGCTGTCTATCTTGTAATCGATCCCGCCAGACATCAGATAGGTTCCGGGCGGGACAATGTGGACTTCGAGGAAGTCCCACAGAAAGACTGTTTCCTTGATTTTCTCCAGGTCGTTATTGGCGAACGCCTGCATATAGCCTTTATCTGGCTGGTCCTTGTTCTTGAAAATGACGCGATGAGAGTAGCTTGAGAGGTCCGTCACACTCTTGTTCGGCATGAGTGCCGGCACCAGCACCACGGACATGCCGTCCCGAGTAGCGCCATCGATGATATCCAGGAGTTGATTGGTCGGGTCCTGCATGGCATTGCCATTGATGCCGGAGTTGCCAAGAGGTACACAGGCCGTCAATAAGGTCGCTGCACCCAGCACAGCGAAGGAGAACGGGTGCTTTGACAGAGTCTTCATTGGATATCCTTATCGGTAACGGGGCGATGGCTAAATCGCGCTATTTTGCGGTCGAGCCTATGCAGCGACAAATAGATCGAATGTGCTAATGGCAGCTAGCCATATCTGCCGCAGTACTCCAGGCCCGACACCGTGTCGAAGAGATCGTTAAGCCAAGGAAACAAGGAGAAACTTGCGCAGCGCCTGCCGATGGTTGCGGACCATCTGGCAAAAAACGGGGCGATAAAAATCGCTGCCGTAAGGGCTGTGGGACGATGCGTCAGTGAGCAACTGCAACGGCGCCAAATACATCGTGGTGCCAGAGGGAAACCACCCTATGTCTCCCGCGCGATGTAATTTCGTCGCCGCTGGATCGATGGTCTCGATCCCAAGGGGTTTAAACATGCGGCGCAGGGTCCAGGATCAGGGTCTCTACCTGGAACAGAGGCACGTGAGTGAGGACGGCGAAAGGTCGTTGAACAGGCACCCGCTGAAGTGTGTGGTCCGCTCTTCCATGAGCCTAAACATCGTGAAAATTCTTCAATCGAAATAAACCATAACCCACCAGGCAACAAACCCACTTAACGCGACTGTATGGACAATGAGTAAATCGCGTACACCTATTGGTCTGTCGGAAACTAACCAGTAGGCGATGACCAACGGATAGGAAACCAGACAGGTAACGCCTAAAACAGCCATCGCCAGCACAAATCTGAGGTCAGTTAAAAAGCCGGGTGGACTGGCCAAGCAGCCAATGAAAGCGACTGCGCCCAATGAAGCAACGATTATCAAAAACGCTATGATCACTCGCTGCGCATCAGTCTGATACTCCATAACTCTCAACTTTCAATCCTTTAAAGGGGGGGCTTGACCGCCGGCCATGATATCGCAGCCAGCGTTCAATAAGTGCCGAACGTAATACCAGATCTGTTGCAGGGGGCCAGGGGCAGTACAAAGGCGTATGCAAGAGGATGCCGCGCCGGCACTAAGTAAAAAACCTCAAGTTAACCCCTGAATGACAACTTGCTCAAAGCGCCGCATAGACGAGGGATGATAGCCGGCTAGGTCGAGGATCGATCATCGTATGGCTGCCCGAGGTCGTGGTGACAAAACCAAAACTCACTTGCCTTTCGGGATCGGCGAAACTTATCGGACCGCCAAGCCCGATATGACCAAAGGTGCCTGGGCCCATTGCGTGGGAAGCCGCTGGATCGAGTTGCTGCTCCAGCATGCAGCCTAATCCATAACGCATTGGGCGCATCCATATCCGATCCATGCCATGACTGTGCTCTCGAGTGAATTCACTGAGCAGTTCACGGCTGATGAAGTTTCCCGCCATTAATGCACTGTAGAAACCGGCCAAGCCGTGAGCCGTGCCATGTCCGCACACAGCCGGCTGCCGATAAGCCCACCAGCGAGGGTCACTGGTCCGTTTAGGCACCATTCCGGGATTGGTGAAGGCGTATGTCGCGATATGCGATGGCTCGTTTTTCAGCACTGTTCGCAGCGCTTGCGAGTAAGGATCACCGACTCGGCCCGTGGCATTGTCGAAACGAGCGATACGATGAAAGTGTTTCTCGTCCACGCCAAGGTGAACGTCGAGGTCATGGGGGTCCAGAATCTCTTCGTGGATAAAGACACAAGGGTCTCGTCCGTCCACACGACGAATCAACTCACCGAGAATCCAGCCAAAGGTAGTGGTGCCGTACCCCAGGTCTGTGCCCGCTTCCCACCAAAGCGGCTCGGCCTCCAGGACCCGTACCATGTGCTCCCAGTCATACATCATGGCGTTATGGTCGGGTGCTCGCAGCGCCGGCAGGCCCGCGGTGTGGCTCATCACCTGACGCAGGGTGACCTTTGCTTTCCCGCTCTGGGCGAATTCAGGCCAGTAACGCGCCACAGGCGCATCCAGCTCCAGCTTGCCCTGCTCAACCAACATCAGAACGGCCACCGCAACATAGGGCTTTATAACGCAAAAAGTATTGGCCAACGTATCGCGCGTCCAGGGCTTAGTGCCCTCTTGATCCGCCATACCGGCCCACAGGTCGACGACCACCTCTGCGCCTACCTGCACGCAGAGCCCGGCCCCACGCTCCTGCGGATCATCAAATATGTCCTCGAAGGCCTGCTTGACCGCTTCGAACTGCTTCGCACACATCCCTTGCGCTTTCATGCTAAGACTCCTCGTATTTGAAGTGTTGCCTTGATACTTGCCAAACTTGACCATCATCAAATCTGCCAGGCGATAAGAAATATCCCGCCGCCTGGCAGACCAGTACTTAAGTAACAACACGCTCTTGGACTGTAAAAGTTATCGCTTATCGGCGGCGCCCGCCATCAAGCAGATAATGTTTATGGGAGAACTCACCCCCGCGACCGAGTTTGAGAGTGCGCCATGGAAAAACGGTTGGCTCGCTTGTAGGTGCCGAAGTCATTGAATCTGACACCGGCCTGCGCCATGACTTTATGAGCATAAGGTGCCGTCATCTGACGAAGATAGAATGGGTCTCTCACAACGAAGTGGTGAATACTGTGAGTACTACCGAAGTTGAAACAGAACATTTGAAATGGCCATAACCACCAGGGGTTCATCACCTGAGTTTGCTGTAATGCATTACGCGGAGCAACATCACCATAATAGTGCATATTTGAACTTATAAAAAACAGGCAGAACTGCCGTATCAAATTTGGAGCGATCAGAATAACGACCACGCTATTGACGACATCCATAATCGCCAATGTTGCAGCAGAACTGTGAACCTCCTGTCCCATGACTGACCCAAGCCAGACATACAGGTGGTAGCCGAGGAACACATACCAGCATCCCCAATACAAAAGGCCGAAAGGCGTATTGAGCCGAATAATCTTGCCTAACAATTTTACCTTTTGCCGCCATCCTGGCGCGAAAACCGCATTTAGAAAACCAAATACAAATCCATCCATCAGTTTCAATAACCGTAGTATTCCCCATGGGCTACCACTGGTCGTGATCCATGCTTCAACATCCGAGTCAGTTCCGGACTCCTTATGATGATGAAAATGCAGACTGCGTCTCAGCCAGGGACTGGGCATCCCCGGCCGAGCCAGCCAGCACATAAACATCATGACGTTATGGGTCAGCGGTTGCTTTCTGAAATAAAGGCGATGAATCAAATCATGTTCGATTTCATGAATGAATGAAGTCAGCAGCGCATTGATCAAAATACAGCTCCATCCTGGGATAAAACCCTTTATGTAGAGCCCTCCCGTGACGATCATCCCTACTAGGGAAAACGCCATGACACTCGCACCCAGAGCATTCTGATACTGCAAGATCGGATAACGCTTGCGTAGCTCATTTCCATGTTCGGTAATTCTCCGAGTTACATGATCAATCTTTTCCTGATCGGTATTTAGGCGATCAATTTCGATGGCTTTTTCCAAGACTTTCATCAATTCATCCTCTGCTTGCGTCGGGGAAGTACCAGCTTCGTCAAGCCGGCCAAGTCAATTGTTGCAGCTATAAACAGTACGCATTGAAATTCACCGCGTGAATTCACGCGCATCATTCAAGAAATACGAAACCGACTGTTCGCCAAAAAAAGTTGCCAGAATCATTCCAAGCTTTAAAATGATAAAACAAGTTAAATTCTTTGCAACTGTGTATTTTGGGTAAGCTCAGCGTTACAGGTATTTGTGTAAGGATTTAATAATTTAGTTACAGTTTGCATAAGTATAAAACGACTGCGTACAAGTATTGCCAAGGAGGCACCATGAGACTGCATCGCATCAAATATTTCCGGCTCTCTCTACAAGAACCCGAGGGCACCGTAGAGAAAACAACCAGCCATGATGTATTTGACGCCATGTTTTGCGATGAGCCCGCAGACAATGCCGTAAATCGCGCAGGCCTCGAAAGGCTAATCCGCTACATACAGTGCGGAGATACTGTGGTAGTGGACAGCATGGCAACGCTCACCTCCAGTACCGAGCAGTTGTGCACCATCATTCGCCGGCTGATTGAAAAGCAGGTAACACTAGAGTTTTTGAACGAGAACCTGATTTTCCGGCATGACTGCCTTGAAGTTGTGGAGCCCATCATCGCGGTAATGGAGTTGCTCGCAGAGTTCGAGCGCGCTGCTAGAAGGGAAAAACAGGCAGTCGGAATTGCTACCGCAAAAAACCGCGGCTCTTATAGAGGTCGCAAGAAGAAACTGTCGGACAATCAGGTTGTAAGTTTAATTGACCGCGCCTGCGCTGGAGAAAGCAAATCTAAATTGGCGCGTGACTTTGATATCAGCCGTCAGACGCTTTATCGATACTTGAGATCTACATAGAGGCCTCTGCAGGCACTTACTGATTCGATACCTATTTCGTGATTTATTTGAATTTAGGCTTTTCGCCGGCCGGTGCATCGTAGACACCTTGGGCGACAGTCGCCGGTCATGGCTGAACGATTTCACCGCCTGAGGTATCAACTCGGTACGACTATCAATCGGTTTCTACGGATGGGGACTCGTCCCCTACCACCGAATGCCGAAGCCGCTTCAAGCGAGCAAAATCCGCCTTTTTGCGCATCGGAAATGGTGTGCAGCAGTCTCTGACAGTGCCGGGGTTTCCCAATTTTTACCTTAAGTGGTTTCGTCCTTATGGCCGCTATTATCTAGTACCAAAAAGGGCACCGCCGCGTTGGCGGAAGGGGAAAGGTAGGTACTGAAATCCAATTAGTGGCTGGATGTATGTACTTTCCTCATTTGTCCAGATTCAGTACATGGTGCATCCGTAAGCCAATTATTTCCCGCAACCACGCAGCATGAAACTCCATGTCTTCCAGAGAAGTGCCCTCAGCCAATCGATATTCAAACTCCTTGCCCTTCGGCCCCTGACACACGACGCTAAAATAGCCATGACGGTCATAACTGGCTAACACGTAAGGGCTGATACAAGTAATGTCGCTAAATGGCACCTGCACCTCGGTGGGCTTACGACCGCGACGGGTGACCGTGAGGGTAAGCAGTTGCTGGTTTTCGTCGAACGTGAAGGCCAGCACTCTAGCGGCAGAGGAAATCCAGGCGAAGACCAGCCCCATGAGCACAACACAACCAATCAGCATCAGAATGAGCGTCGACATTTTGAGACTCGACCCATCGCTGTTCGGTCCACTTTGCATCGCGTCGAACCCGAGAAGGAGCAAGATCGTCAGCACTAAGCCTGGCAACAACCAAAGCATCACAAAGCTGAAACCCAAAACGGCCGCACCCGTGCTGCCAACGGTCATTAAGTCCGGGCCACGATGCCAAATTGGGGGGTGGGCGACGGGGCTGTCAGTGCTTGACGCGACTAGAGGCGCTGCGGCGCGGTGAGGGGGACTTTGACAAGGCATCTAGCGGGCTCCAGGATGGCTGCGTAGACGGTACCACTACTACCAGACCGTCTGCCCCAGGATCATCAGGCTTTTTTCACTGCATTTCATCCGTTTCGCACTCACCTGCGGCACATCTTCCGCGCCCCACTGGACCATGTACCTGAGCTTTTTGGAGGCTAACATCTTCCAGAATTGCCACGAGTAGCACCTTGAAGAAGCCGCGCCACTTCCCTCCCCCACCTTTTCGCCCAAAGCCTGTCTCGACACATCCAAAAAAATTTGAACTGCTTTTGCCTGCACTCGCCTAATGTTCAGCCTGTGAAAAATCTCACAGGCAATTTGCCAAAATCGGCATACCCGAGAGGTGGGCAACATGGCTAAAGATGAGAAGAAAAGCAAAGGTGAAGCTTCGAAAGCCAGCAAGGAATTAAAAGACAAGAAGTCATCACCGGCAAAGAAATCAACTGCGGCTTCGGCTCTTTCGAAATCATCCGAAAAGAAAGACAAGAAAAAAGACGTCGAACCAAAGAAATCTGCAAAAAAAACTGATAGCAAGCCAGAAAAAGCTAAGAAATCAGAGAAGGCGGAAAAGCCTGCTAAAAAGAAAAAGTGAAACCTGCTAGGGCTTTACGCCCTAGCTTTCTCAAGCGGTGCGGCCTTTAAAAGCCCCGATACTCGTCGCGCGCCGCGCCGTATTGGCTTTTACGTCTTCAGTTATTTGTCATGTTTGCTAAGGCGTTTTAAATCCTCACTAGGCTTTGCCCACTCAGCGGTCATTCAATCGATATATTGAACTGCTTTTGCCATAAGGTTTGGGCGATCAAAGGTATCTATGGAGTCGATTTTTCCAAGCATGTCCTTAACCTTTGTTTTGAAGGTGTGGTTGTCCATATCGATCCAATAACGCGTTGGGCGATTGTTTTTTTCGTCGTATTCAGACGTGGTCGGATCTTGGCTCCGGTAGGGCTCATACAGTGGAATTTCAGGCAATGGACGTTGAATATCCATAAAATTTTGCAAGAAATCCCACAGCGCACATGGCTTTTGCGTCGTATTGTCAGGGGTTATCAGGGCACTCAAATTGATGGTAGCGGCACTGTAGCGATGAGCCAGTTGCAATCCATTCGTCGGTAATCCTTGGCGATCCGGCGAAGTTACGATATATGCATCGAACTCGTGAAATGGCGCAACTATGTCGTGGGTTTGACCTTGTGTTTTCACATCCGCGCTATTGAAAATAGTCACCTGTCCTGTAACACGGTTCAACTCCCATAGTGGACCGCCAGGAGGTCGGAACCAAACTCGCGGGAAGTAATTGACAATGACGCTGCTAACCAACCAAGGGGGAAGTAGTATTTTTGAAACGAGTACGGTAATTGAGTTATTTAGCAGTTCTCTTATATTGAATCCCGCTGAATCCATTTCGAACAACCAATCAATCAAGATGCACAGTGGAAGGAGAATAATTAACCCCCACTTGCAAAACGTCCTAAGTGAGAGCCAAAACTGAGACCGGAAGGGCAACTGCGCAAATCGAAATCGCTCATGATCATATCGACAGTGCAGCTCCACGTCTTCGAATGGGCGTGGCACGTATTTCCCATTCGCTTTCATCTCAGCCTTTTCGTTCTCCCACCGCTCCCAGAAACGCAGATTTTCTGGTTTTGGATCTTCCATGATGTTGTCTGGAACCACATCCTGCGTGTAGCCCCAAGGCAAGCGGGTGCCTGTGAATTTGTGCAGGACACTTCGCTTTTCGGAGCCTGCCTGCAAGGGTATGCGGTCCGACCGGTAAGCTTCGTGAGAATAGTAGAGCTGTGGTTCAGCGGTTTTTGACATGATCAGTCCTTGGTCGTGAGCTCGTCGACCCTGAACGGGCGGTTGATTTTGTCAAGCTCAATTGCGCACTTACGGCTCAGTAGACGCACAGCTCCATTGCATCCGCGTACATTCGCTGTGCTTTATAAATTGCAGGGCTATCAGACGCTTTTTTTAGCTGATTGCGGAAGTGATTGCCCAAATCCCAGGCAATAAAAAACCCCGTAGATCATTGATCTACGGGTCTTTAGAGTGGAGGCCGTGGTTGGAATCGAACCGGCGTAGGCGGATTTGCGATTCATATAAAACCTCCATGTTTTCAGTAAGTTAATGAGGAATCGATTCCGCAAGTGCCCTACTCTAGCAAGACTGGAGCCCACGTCCTATAGGGGGTAGGATTTTGATTGCGGAACTGATTTCTTAGGGGATTCGAGTGGTCAAAAGAGGTCAGTCATGAGCTGCTGCTTTCAGCCAATCGCGACCTCGCTCCACGACAACTTGGTTGCTCCCTCGACATTCTTGTGAGAGGTTTAAGTTTCGCTAATTTTCAGGAAGAACATGGACATTCGACCGACGGAAGTAAAAGACTGGATGCTTTTGAAGCAAGTTCGTCTCGCAGCCCTTTTGGACACACCAACGGCGTTTGGTGTGAGCTACCAGACTGCCGCCCTATACAGTGATGCACAATGGAAAGACAGAGCCTCGTCGGCCGGAACTGAATTCTGGCTGGCCGTGAAGGACGATAAACCGGTTGGCATGATCGGTGCGGCGGTCAGTGGCGCGAATCGCTATAACTTGATCGGGATGTGGGTTGATCCTACTGCGCGGGGCTCTGGTGTGGCAGCTCAGCTGGTTGAGGCAGTGAAATCTCGCGCGATAGAGAAAGGCCATGATCGTGTTTTTCTGGACGTTTCTCCCGACAATACCAGAGCCTCAAACTTCTATCTGAACCAGGGGTTTTCATTCATAGATGAATGGGAACCTTTAGAAAGTCATCCCCATATCATGGTTCAGACAATGCTCTGGACTATTCAAAGCTAACTGGCAAGCTCTTCTGCTGGCTGGCCGTTGTTTGCGGATGTCTGCTATCGGCCAATAGCTGTCTCTCGTAACGGGCTGAAATTGGCCGATTGTGGTCTGCTATGAAGCAGCTATCGGGCCAAGATCAAAACGTTGTCAGCACAACGACTTCTGGTAATAGAGCCGGGTATGTCCCGGCGGATAGTCTGCCAGGCGTCCGAATTCGGAGTAGCCCAGTTTTTGATAAAAGCCTGGTGCCTGAAAGCTGAAGGTCTCAAGCCAGATACCAGTGCATTTCTTTTTCTGAGCGATATCTTCGGCCATGCGCATTAGCCGTTCTCCGATACCTTGGCCACGCATCGACTCGGGAACGCTGACAAGATCGATAAGCAGCCATCGATATGAGACCTTGCCGTATAGCCCGCCTATAACTTCGTTACTGTCAGGGTCTCGTAGCAACAGGGCAAATGTTTCATGGGCGTCGTCCCCACCGTTAGCCACATTATGGGCCAGTAATGGAGTCAAAATTCCTAACCACTCTGCTTCAGTCGCATTTTCCGAAAGTTGGATCTCTACAGACATGTCGCTCTCCCTGAGCCGCGAGTAACTGGGTCAACAAGGTAGCCCATTTCTGTCACCCCTGGCGAATCAGTAAATGCATCATCGTCCGTTTTTTATGGGCTGGACGGCTGCTCTTAGCCGAAAGCCGCCCCACACGAACGGCCGCTTCCGGCGCAGAAGCGGTCATTCCAAGGTGACTACGAATCTGGTGTCGATTCATTCTTCATAAATAACGAGTACTGATTAAATGCAGATTTTTCAACCTCTGCTTATCATGACAGGCAGAAATCGACCAAAAGAGCGGTAGCCCAAAAATGAAAGCCGCCACAGGGGCGGCTCACACACTCACTACAACCGCTTTAACTCAGCAGCCACCACTCCGAAACAAACTCACTGACTCATATCATCTTTCTTCATCGTGTCTTTGGACATGGCATCTTTTTTCATGGTGTCTTTCGACATGCTGTCTTTCTTCATGGCGTCTTTCGAACCTTTATCCATTTTCATCGAGTCTTTGGACATGGCATCTTTCTTCATCGTGTCCTTTTTCATCGTGTCCTTGGACATCGTGTCCTTGCTCATGCCGTCATTGCTCATGGTATCGGCTGCAAATACGCTCGCTGCCCCGAATGCCAGGCACATGGTCAGTACAGCAGTGGTCAACTTTTTCATGATGTAACTCCTGATGCTTGATTGCGAATGAACGCAGTTGGACTGCGCGTTGATGCAGCGAGGAAACAGGTCAACTGCCGCCAAACCAGTTGTATCCCTGGTCTTCCCAGTAACCTCCGCTATAGGTATTGCTGACAAAAATCGCCTGAATATGTTTGGGGTTCTTGTAGCCGAGTTTTGTAGGCATGCGCAGCTTCATCGGGAACCCGTACTGGCGAGGCAGCACCGCGCCGTCATAGCTCAGCGTCAGCAAAGTTTGCGCATGCAGCGCGGTAGCCATGTCGATGCTGGTGTAGTAATCGTCCGCGCATTTGAAACCGACATACCTAGCATCGGTGTCTGCGCCGACGCGCTTAAGAAAATCGCTGAACCGGACGCCTCCCCACCGTCCGATGGCGCTCCAGCCTTCAACGCAAATGTGCCGGGTGATCTGTTCGGTTTGCGCCATGGCGCGCAGTTCTTCGAGCCGCCAACTGCGTTTATCCGCAACCATGCCGGTCACTTCCAGACGATAGCTCTCCTCATCCACCGTCGGTGCTTCGTCTATGCCGTAGAAGGCATTGAAAGGAAATGGCCGGGTGATCATGGATTCCGGATAGGTCGGCGCCATGGCGTTGGGATTGAACAACCAGCCTTGGACTCTATCGTTGAAGCGCGACATGGACGACAACGCAGTCTCGACGCTTTCGTTGTCGGTCAGGTTGCAGCCAGACAGCATCGCCACACCTCCGAGGGTCAGGCTGTGCAACAGGAACGCGCGACGCGAGCGTTCGGTGATCTGTGGGGCGAGGAGTTTCCGGGCGTCAGTCAGGATTGATGACTCATCCAGCCTGGGGCTTACGATGCGCTTTTTCATACCCGCTCCTTGCGGCCGGCGATCATCGCCAGCAGTGTTTTAGGCACCAGCGCGACCATCACCAGGTGCACCGCCACAAACGCGATCAGCAGTACCATTGAGAAGAAGTGCACACGCCGCGCGCCCTCGTAGCCGAACAACAATTCCCGCAGCAGCGGAAACTGCACCGACTTCCACAGCACCAGCCCTGAGAGCACGAGCAGCGTGATGTCGACCATCACGAACAGGTACGCCACCCGTTGCACCTGGTTGTAATGGCTCAGGTCGGCATGCCCCAATTTTCCCCGCAGGGCTGACCATAGGTCATGCAAAACACCTTTGGGCGACACCGGAAAGAAACGGCGCTTGAGACGGCCGCTGAACAGGTTGATGGCTAGGTAGATCAGACCGTTGATCGCCAGGAACCACATGGCCGCGAAATGCCATTGCAGTGCGCCGCCGAGCCAGCCGCCCAGCGTGATCGATTTGGGAAAGCTGAAGTCATAAATCGGCGAGGCGTTATAGATACGCCAACCGCTGGTGACCATGATCAGTACGGCCAGGGCGTTCAGCCAATGGGTCAGTCGTAACCAGCGAGGATGGCTACTGTCAGCGGGTGAGGCAGATAGCTGCGACATGTCCTGCTCCCTTCGGTTGATCATTGGAGCCTAGTATGGGAGTCGATAGATCGCCAAATCTTCACGTAAAGTTAAATTATTCGTGATAACTCTCGAGCCCATTAGAGAAGTCACAAATCGCCGTATCAGAGGTGCAGAGTCAGTGTCCTAGGCAGGAGCGAGGGTTCGCTTTTGGCCTAAACTGTTAATTCGACTGTGCTAATTCAAAGAGGCTTGCAATGAGGACGAGTCCGTATATAGCTCTTCTATGTGTCTAGGAACTCAGGGACGATTCAGTATCAACAAAGTTCTTGTCGATTTTTAATGCGTCAACCCTCAGGTTCTCCAAAGAGACGGACTTGAATGCCCTTTGAAATGCCCAAATTCCAGTGGATAGCATCAAGCGGTTGGTTTTGACGAATTCAGCTCGTACCCCGCTTTTTCCACCACAATGAAACCAGAATGCCCGTGGCAATCGACACCAGCGGAATGCTTGAGGCAACACCCAGTGCTGGAAACACCAACAGAATTTGCGAATCGTTGCCGCCGAGAATCATCGAAGCCCCAATCCCCATAAAAATACCCGCCAACAAATGAACCACAGCCTTTGATGGCGTAAAGGCCTCAAAACAGAACGTTTTCCTGTACAGGGTAAAACTCAGCATGCCCGCCAGCAACATAACAAACACCGCAATACGCCGGGCGCTGATCGCCATATCGGCTTGCCAGAACATCTGCGAAACGTTGTAAAAGAACACACTAGGTGTCCATAACGGCTCAAACGTATAGAGCGCACTCGTCAACGCACCGAGCAGCATACTCGAGAGCACCAGGTGTTTATTACCATGTATGCCAACCAAAAATATCAGCACTAACGCCACCACACCGATCAACAACCAGTAATGGCGGCTAGAAATTTCCGGCATCAGAATGGTCTTCTGTTCGGGCATCATGCGCATGTAATACCAGAGCACGATCCCCAGTACCCAGCCGATAATCGTGAACAGTTTATTGATATTGCCACATGCAAACTTGGTCAGCGTGCCTACGCTGCAACCGTTGTTCAGCACCGATGCCACTCCGAACAACAAGCCTCCCGCAACCATTAATGGATAGGAAATACCAGGCGAATACAGTGACAGGCTGACCTCAGAGAAACGATAGACCGGAGCCAGCATCAACCCGAACAACCCACACGATATCAGCGCCACAAATAACGTCGGGCGACCAGCCAGCAATTGTTCGCTCGCTTTGACAAGACACATACCCATGCGTTGCGAAATCCAGCCAATCAAGAATGCTAATACCAACGCCATCAAGAAAGAGAAAATCATGTTCGTGCGCCACTGCTGACTGGGATGGTCCGGGTCTCACTAAGCATTAGCGTAGCTCTCAATCAAGCTACCGGCGTAGTGACACAGCCATAAGCTAACGGCCGCCTTATATCGCCCCTGTTTGCGTAGAAATAGAATGACTGCTGTTGGCCGATTGCTGCCATCGGCACTGGCTGATCTAGCATGAAACTAGGTCTACCCATACACCGATTGTGCCCGGGTATTAACGCAAAAAAGCCCTACAGCCCCGGGTAACAAGGGCTCTAGGGCCTTTTTGACAAAGCAAGAGACAGTGCCATTTGGCATTGATTGGCATTGATTGGCATACAGATTGCCCCATTTTTGCCCCACGACCGCGCCTTACTAGCCAACAACCAGTTCGGCAAATGCACACCAGGGTAGCGAGGATATGGATTCGAACCCCTGCTTGCGAGACCACAGGCCGTTACAGGCCAACAATCACAAGATATTGAGCCTTAGAGCTCAGCCTAAAACGGGCGGTAGCCGCCTCAGTTTTATCCTAAATGTGCCCTAGCCCAGAGATGGCTGGTCACTGCGGCACACTGAGGGAGACGCGAAGTACAAATACCGCTTCGCCGTTGCCAGCCTGCCTGCCAGCGCTTTCGAGTGATGTAGGGGTCTATGAATTTAAATCGCTCCCCGATCTAACCGGTGATGGATTGGAACGCAAAAAAACCCTAGAGCCCTGAATAATTAGAGCTGTAGGGTTTTATTGAAACCGCAAGATAGAACGTCGACTGGAGTTGATTAGTGGTACTTGCGAACTGCTCCCATCAAAAAAACATCAAATACAAAGCATTGAGATCCCTCAAGAAAACTCAGATGCTTTCAAACTTAAACGGTGGAGACTCCTCGAATCTGGCGGACACTTCTCCCGAATACACTTTGCTTTGATTCGGCCCAAGATCTAGTTTTCTCACCTTCCCAGTTGCCTTACTAAAATCTAGCTTATTCAGATCAACCCAGAAAGTATTAGGCGTGATAGCAGACTCAAAAAAATACTGTTTCTGCTTATGATCAGCCACTGTACGCCAACGCGTCGACGAAATATTAGGCTGATCTGGAGTTGTAATACCATAAGGCACAGAAACATTGCGTATTACACTGAATACACTTGCCAACGAAAGCCGTGCATCCTGATGCTTAGGGACAGCCTTGACATAAAAAGACGCCCGAGCAAAACGATCAGGTGAACGGTTGGTTCCAGGCAATACTTGTGTACCATCAACCCCTTCCCAATATGTATTCATCTCCAACTGTTCCTCAAACGCAGGAGAGTTGGTCATCACTTGAAAAGAACGACTATGGTGAATGACTTGCTTCCCATCAATGTACTCTATAATAGCGCTATCACCTGATGCATCAGACATTGAAAGATGCAGTGTTGCTAATCGGCTCTCATTAGGAACTGGCACAGTCACAACATTGAAAGGCTCAGCCTTAAGAGCGTCAACAGCCTCAGCTACTGACTTGTAATTATCTAATACATATTGAGCCCACGCCGCGATACTTAGCCCTGCCTTACCCGGATCAGTTGCTGGATATTCAGACTCCACCAACCACAACAAGTTTACAGATAAACCCTCTTCATTTATACCGTCAGTCGTAGAAATATCATAACCGGACGCAATAACACTGCCATATTTTGAAGTCCACGTAACTGAATTTGGACCAGCTTCGCCATGACGACGCATACCTTGCGGAAATACCCACAAGTTCGTCTCCACGTCCTTTGCCCAGTCCATTGAGCGCGCAGTAATCACCTGTTGATTATCGCCCAGGTACACCACGCGAGTACAAGCATATGCCATCGGTAGCGATAAGCAGAATCCGAGCAAGGTCATAAAAGTCCATTTTGCTGTTTGTAATTTCATCATTCCTTTTCTCTCCTTTAATCCCTTAATCAAAGCGTTTCGCACCAATACCAACAACGTCCGTTGTTCGTGTAAAAAAACGTAGCTAGAAAACTCGGAGAAATCAAGGAGACTGTTTTTTCTTGCGCAAAAAAAACCTCTTTATTAGTCCGGTCTCACTACTCAGGCTACGGCAGGTGCGCACCAACATTTACGAGCATCTGATCCGCAATTTTTTTTCAAAACTGAGCCTAGAAAAATAGAAATCACTGCCAGCACCATCAATTTGCTTCACTACTCACAAACAAAACCAATAAGTACCAAAAAGCCAATTTGACATAAAAAAAAACAAGCCTACATTAATAGTGCACCAACCAAAATTCCATTAAAAGGACTCAACATGAAAACTTCGAGCGGAAATTCATTGCAGAAAAATCCTCAATCCATTTAAACAACCACCAGTATTCTTGACACAACACCCTCTTTATCAATTTAATCATCCACACCTGCCTTCTCAACAACTTAAAGCAGAGAGATATAGAACATGCCTCTAAATGACTCCTTTCAACAAATGAATGACGCAAACAAAAAGCAATCATCTCAAGCCCTTACTATTCAAGCCTATTGCAATAGCATTTTGCAGCAGCAAAAGGTCGATTTCTCTTACGATGACTCACTTGTAAAATACCAAAATCAAATAAATAACTTTCTCGCATCAGCACAGGGAAATGCAGATAATTATATAAACACTCTTCTACCTCAAATCATAGATAACATTTCAAACATAAACAATTACTGCGACCTTCATACATCTGTGCCTGACACCATACCTGAAAATGGAACAGCTCAACAATGGAACGAAGCAATTGCAGCCTTAATAGAAGTATCACTTAACTACAGCACTACCGCATTCAACCTTAGCAACTTAATTAAGTCCTTTGCAGAAAATATAGATACAGACGCTGGGGATTTTAGCATCGTAGTTACAAACTTGAATTCCGCAGTAAGTGGTGATAATGGCGTTCTAGACAGTAACAAGAAGCAGATAGAAAGCCTCCAAAGCAAAATAGCCGGCGAAGAAGCAGGAATCGCTATTAGTTTCATTGGAATCATCGGCGGCATAATACAAATATTTGTTGGCGCTTTTGCGGATGTCGTAACAGGAGGAGCTTCAGTAGGGCTAGTTATTTCTGGATCTATAACTTTAGCAGGGGGAATTGCAGGAGAAAGTGCAGCACTCGTTGAGCTGGTAGCTGATACAAAGTTGAGAGGGACATTAATATCTGAAGACACTCAGCTAACATCTGAAGTTAAAATTGCCCAGGGGGTGGCGACAGGGTACTCCGGTCTTGGCACAAGGGTTCGCGCAGCTTCAGCCTGTGCGCTGGCAATGGCAAATGCATGGTCTCTGTTGAACTCCGAACTAAACACTCTAAGCAAGAATTTAACCACCGGCTTACAGAATACTGGAGAGATAAGAAACCTATTTTTGGCCGGGGCAAACAAGGATCTTCAGCAGATTATAGAAACCACCGGAATCATAGAAAATCAAATGACCGGCGTCAGCATTGTTACCGCTCCACCAGGCCAAACCCTATATAGCATACTGCCATCTTATAGCTGAATCCACTCATAACCTACTTAGTTACTAAATATACGCATGCGGAGGCGGCTATTAATATCTATCAATACAAACAACTACTTTCGTCAGAGGCCGGCAATCTATCTTTAGCTTTGAACGGAGCCGCCTCCCCAATCGATACATATGCTCGTAAAGCAGCTTTTACCATGACTGAAACTGCGAGCATGTGTGACAAAGAAATTTCATCAATTCTCGCCCCAGCAGAGCAATGGGTAACCCAGATAAACAATGCTAGCGCGTATCTTAATGAAGACGATATAAGTAACTGCCGAACTCAACTATCCGGGGTCATATCGAGCGTTGAGAACTCAATCAATGAATTCGCAATGCTATTATGCTCCGTCGAATACAACTCTTCTTACATCAGTGATATTTTATTTTATCCAGACGATACTTTCAGCCCTCCTCAAGGCGGCACAGATATGGCTAACCTCTCAACCCTGCGTAGTCTCTTACGCAACTGCAGCGACTCGCTTAATTTATTCAATGGATTTTGCAATGTCATCTTATCTAACTTAAAAACATTACAAACCACATTAAATATCGGCGTAGCCCCTTATGACTACAACTCATTTCAATCTCCAGTAGTAGCACGCATGCAAATCACATCTTGCCTTAAAACGATCTCAGATTTGCGCGCTATTTTTTTTTAGACTCGCAGGCTTACAAGCTTAAAACCCTGAAGACAAAAAAACCAGTTAGCTGACAATACACAAAACCAGTCTGTATAAAATCTCAATGAATGGAAGCACGGATAAACCATGGATACCAAAGAAAAACTGACCACCACTAAAAACAGCCAAAACATAGACAATCTGCTTGAAACAATGTTAAGAAACTATGCAACCAAGACGCAACGCCCCGGCACTGCAAACGACCCACTAGTATACACAGGCCATCGCGTCAATGAATATAATCTATCTGGAGAAAACATTGCCACATCAATTGTAGGCTCAGAAGAGATATTAACCACATCATTTAATGACTTAAAAAACTCCTTGCCACATGAAGTTTCCCTGCCTGTACCAGGTTTTAACTACACTGAGACTAGTGAGACCTCAACCACCAATAGTGCTGGCTGGACATTTTCCTACGGAATTGAATCATCAGTATCTGTAGACGTACTATTTGCCAGCGCAAGCTTAACTCACAACTTTAGTGTTGAATACAACATGTCGACTGAAGAGACCGTCACAAGAACAACACAAAGAAGTTGGACTATTGAACCATTTTCCGTACCTGTTCCTGCGCATCGAACTTATCGGATAAATTATATGCTACAGCGAGTAGCTGTATCAGGTAGAAATCGTGTAAGTGCTGAGCTCATAGGTATAGCCAATTATAGAAACAAAAATAACAACGTAATTGTAGACTCCAAGTTAGGTGATGTAGCGAGAGTCATGAGTGACTGGGGACAAAACCCATCTCAATCTGAAGGCTTTCTAGATGGAGGATGGCCGGTAAATGCTGCGATAAACTCTGGTGAGGTTAGATTTTCAACAAGACATGCAGTGAGCTTTTTCGTCGAAATATACGATATAACAGCGATTAAAGACTTAAAAGAAAGCGGAATTCTTGTCGAGAGACTATCGCCTCCAGGAAAGGTCATAGAGCTCTAGCAACAATCTTCACCTGACTAAAAGCTCAGTACTGACCAAGAGTTTTTAAAAGAAGCCATAGTAGATCATACACAACAGAAAGATTAATATAATTTACTCTAGGGGCGGGACAAACTAATTGTCATTAGTGTGCCGCTGCCCCACTCCCTTCACTTAATTAAAGTAATTTCTTTGACATAGCCTTGACACGCTGCCAGCGCGATCAATCCTTGGTCACCGTCTCCGGCGATGGCGACAATTCGTTGAGCAGCCGCTGGGTCAAGTTCGGCTCGCGCTTCTCCATGATCCACGCGGCCGGGGCCGGTGGCGGCAGGCAACCCAAGCCCCAGGACCAGGGCGGCGATCAGTCCGCGTGCGCCCAGCGCGTTCACGGCAGCACCTTCAGCGCCCGCTCATACAGCGCCTCGCGGTCGGACAAGCCATTGGTGCCGCCGTTGATGCGGCGGGTGATGGTAAGAAAGTCACCCTGATCGGCCAGGGTATTGAGGCCTGCCCGCTGCCAGAACCACCCAGCCGACAGCGCGGCATACACCGGGTGCTCGAGCAGCTCCGGGGTGTTGAGCAAGCGCGCATCACCAAACAGCGCCTCGCTGCACGCTGCATAGTTGGCCCGACCGGTGACCTGAATCAGCCCCCGGCCCCGGTACTTCTGGCCGTCGCCGTCCGCTTCGGGGGTATTGCCCAGGCGTTTGGCGAGGGTGCCGGTGTCGTACTTGCTCAAGTACTGGTCGCCGCCCAGCTCGCGTACCCACTGCAACTGGCCTGACTCGTGGCCGATCTGGGCGATGAGCCGGGCGAAGCCATCTTGGTGTGTGAGGGCTACGCCACCGGCGCCAGCCTGCACATGGCGACCTCACTAACGGTCGCCATTGCTTTTGATGCCGGCAACCTGATGCTGGTCTCTAAGGCCATGCGTGAGCGTTTTCCTGGGCGCCCGATCATTGTGTGCCGGGATGACGACTGGAAAACCAAACGCCCGAATGGCGAGTCTTGGAATCCGGGCAAGGAGCGTGCGGAAAACGCGGCGACCGTCGTGGGTGGCCAGGTGGTTGGGCCGAACTTCGCGTGTGAGCGAGAGGACAAATGGACCGACTTCAACGACCTGCACTGTGCTGAAGGCTTGGACGCGGTCCGGCGCCAGGTGCTCGCGGTGGTTAAGCCTTCAGTAGCTGGTGGCTGGAACGATCTGTTAGCCCGTAGCGAAAGCGGCCTGCTGATCGCGCACATGCAGAACGTCGAGCTGATCCTCAGTAATGACGAGCGCTGGGCCGGGGTGATCGGCTTCAGTTCGTTCAGTTCGAAGATCGTCAAACTGCGAGTCCCACCCTATGAGGCCGAGCGCCTGACGCTACTTGAAGTTGTAGATACGTTGAGAATTGCAGCTGACACCTTCAGCGCCTTCCGGACAGGCAAAAAGCTGGAGAAGGACGCACGTGGGCAGCGCGACAAAGTCATCGCTATCACAACACTGCTGGAACATACCAAGCAGGACAAAGCGGCATGACGCACCCACAGAGCAGCATCCAGGCTCAGACCGCTTTGCTCCGCCACGCCAGCGGGATCAACGCGCTTGTAAAAAACAGTCTCTGCTGCGCAGCAGCAGGCATTACTGCTCAAGCCCCCAGCACTACCGAGGAGCGTATACCCCACGAAAAGCTGCGCGGGGCAGCCACACCTGAAGCAACGCTGAACGCTCAGAGTGGGCCGCTCGCGCAGCTTGCTCAGGGGTGTAAGCGCCCCTCGACGATCAAGGGTTATCTGTCACTGCAACAGGCTCAGGAAACTTAACGATGGAACTACAAAGCGAAACCCTGGCCGACGAAGAGCTCGTAACCATCACGGGTTATCAGCTCCCATCCAAACAGATCCAATGGCTAACCAACAACCATTGGGAATTTGTTCTGACGGGTGGCCGACGCCCAATCGTAGGCCGGGTTTACGCCAGGATGAAGTTAGCCGGCGTTAAACCCTCAGCAGTTAATGCAGTGACTGAAGTCTGGTCACTCAACCTCGCGAATGTGAGCTGACACGTGCGCAAGAAAACCACAGCCAACCGCGACCTGCCGCCGCGTATGGTACGGCGCATCAGAAAAGGCAAGAACGGACAGATCTGGACCGCGTACTACTACGACGGCAGAGATGCCACCGGCAAACGAAAGGAAATCCCTCTGGGCACGGACCTCGATCAGGCAAAGGTTGAATGGGCCAGACTGGAGCGCAGAGCACCACCAAAGCCCAAACACCTTATGAGCTACGTCTTCGACCGGTACGAAAAGGAGATTATTCCGGGCAAATCGATTCGTACTCAGTCGGACAACGGCAAGGAACTCAAGCAGCTCAGGAAAGCCTTTGAAAACGCGCCTATCAAATCGATTACCCCCCAGGTGATCGCCCAATACCGCGATGCCAGAACCGCCAAGGTCCGGGCCAATCGAGAAATCGCCCTGCTCTCTCACGCGTTCACCATTGCCCGAGAGTGGGGCCTGACCGACAAAGCCAACCCCTGCTTCGGCGTTCGCCGCAACAAGGAAAAGCCCAGGGACTACTACGCCGGTGAGACCGTATGGAATGCGGTCTACGCCGAGGCGGCGCAGGAACTAAAGGACGCGATGGACCTTGCCTACTTGACCGGACAACGTCCTGCCGATGTGCTCAAGATTGCAGCCACCGACTTGAACAACGGTTTTTTGCTAATTGGCCAGGGCAAGACCGAAAAGCGGCTGCGCCTTCGTTTGGAGGATGCCGGCATCCAATCTGAGCTGAGCGCCTTCATCGATGATCTGCAGGAACGCAGAGCCATCAATGGTATTCGGACCTCCACTTTGATCACCAATGCGTCTGGACTGCGAATGAGCCAACAGATGCTGCGCAATCGGTGGGACGACGCACGGGAAAAGGCGGCAAGCAAAGCCGCGACGGATGGTGATCCGGCACTAGCTACCAGCATTCGAAAATTTCAATTCAAGGATATACGACCTAAAGCTGCAAGCGAAATCGAATTATCACACGCTAGTAGACTACTTGGGCATTCAAATGAAGAAATGACTAAAAAAGTTTATCGGCGAATCGGAGAAATTGTTAGGCCAACGAAGTAACCTAGAAGCCACCAATATCAAAAAATTATTAAATGATTAAACACACACTATAAAATGCAAAACGCCCAAACCTTGATTAGATTTAAGAAGTGAGCGCTCACAAATTAAAAAACTAATGCGATATAAAGTTCCTACCACTTAAAGCCGAGCTCAGCGCAGATCTAAGCCGATCCAGACGACGAAGCGAACAATATTTCGCCAGTCTAAACATGAGGCTGGGCAGCGTCATTGAGCCATCTGTTTTTGATCGCATGAAGAAGTTTAATAAAGGCAGCAGAAAATCTTTTCCTGAGACAACGTCTAGCGCACTCAAACCTCGAGAGGATTCGGTAATCTCTTCAATTAACGAATGCCAATGCGCCTGACCTACTTCACGTATACATTCAATTGCTACGTCCGCTTTAAGAGCGCGAACCTTTTCTAAATCTAGCATTGGGCCTTCTCTCCTAGTGCGCTGGGAGATAATTGAGGATAATCCGTTACTTACAGTCTTCAAATCTGGTTTGGCTTTGCGCGCAGCCGCAAAGAAAATGAATAAATCTTTCAACTCATGGCTTATTGGACTTAAAAAATCTTCCCACTCGCCTTCTGGAAGCGCTTCATCTCTTTTAAGGAGTCCCGACCCTTGAACGATGAGTTCGCGAACAGCATCACAGCAAAATAAATAATTCTCAATGCAATAAGCATTTAGCTGAAAAAGATTAGTGTAACCACACTCCCGCTGGCCAAGCAACAAATCCAAATCGCCATCTATTAAGAACAGAGCGGGGCTAACACCGTCGTACTCCAAACTATTCTTTAATACGTGCCCCCTACCATGCAAGGGGATTATTTTTCGAATTTGTTGCCCGTCACCCATCATTCTGTTAAGGAGTTCAAGATAGAATGCTTCTGAGTTGCTATCCTCTACATACACTTCAATAGGTTGCAACGCTCTGTACAGTAAACCGATGCTTTCACTTGCCGAAGCTGACCATGAAGGAATTTCATCTAACGACATATCAGATCCCTCCATTCAAAGGGATATAGTACTTTTTTCTACCCCCGATTATCGCCGGCGAGTGGGTAGCCAGGATAATCTGAAGGTCAGGCCCTGCTACTTGTACGGCCTCAACAAACATATCCTGCCATGCTATATGGAGAGACAGTTCGGGCTCATCTACGATAAATACACCGCTCTTAGGTAGCTGAGAATTTAGAGAGAGGTGGGCTAACATGATTAAAATTTGCCGCTCACCAGAGGACAATACCGTAAGTTTCTTTTCCACATCAGAAATAAATATTTTAACTTCGCCGCGAGTTGTGACACTTATCCTCTTTTTTGTCTGCAACAAAAAGGAATTCACCAAATCAACAAACTTTTGTAATGGCTCATATATATGAGACTTTATCTTCTCATACTCTCCGATTAGATTTATAAGTCTGTCAATCCGAGCTACTTGGTGACTATTGGCAAACCAATTCGCGAGAACACGGGATGATTCTAGAGATAGATTGATCGGAGTCTGATTTTTGCTATTAGCCTGATGAGCATAATCAATACTCTTTCGTTTATGAGATGGCGTGCGACTTAAAGTCGAAGGATTTACCTCACGACGCTCGAACACTTCGAGAACATTTTTCAATATACCTGTCAAATGCTCGAAAAATTTATCATACATTACAGATAACTCTTCGTTCTTAATATCTAGACTAAGTAATGTATTTTTGATTGTTCTTTGTTTAGCCTTAAGTTGCTGAAGACTTTTCCCATCAGGCAACACCATAGATCCGCCTTCAGAACTATCAACATAAAATGAATCCAGTATAATTTTATTTCGGAGACTTCTATCCTCTACAGTTTGCCGATCCTTTATTTCCGCACTTTTTTTCAATATTAAAGACAGAGCATCCTTCATACCTACATCGACATCAGACTCGACATCAGCAGATTTATCAAACCATATCTTAGTTAAATTGAATGGAGACGCATCATAAGGAGTTACTTCCTTTATAAAACGCCTATCTAAACTTAAGTACATAGGAGAAGGCAGATTCGAGATAAACTTAAATACTGCATACGTTCGAAATTTATTCGCGGCGGAATGATCAGTAGATTGCTTTAGTTCTTCAAGTGACGCAACAATACATTCTTTCGATAGAGTTTCTGGCCCAGAGACCCAAAGGCGTAATTTCTCATTAATCTGATTTGCATGGATTGAAAAAGGCATACCTCCGTCGGCTACTACAAACAATGTCGTAGACTTGAAGGTTAACTTCGCCAAATCCTCGAGAGAGGGAGCCAAAAGTGCTGCAATTATATTCAAGGCCGACGTTTTTCCGGAGCCATTTAGACCGGCAATAAAATTGACATCTTCATTAAATTTAATATTGAAATCTAAATACTCATGCACTCCCTCGGCTACAAAGCTAATTAACTTCACCATTCCTCCTTGATACTGCAAAAAAAACCACGATAAAAATTACGAGAGAGTCTACGCATTCGAGCAGTATGGCTCAATGCCATATTTAGATATTATTTCGAGTGCATTTTAGAGCTAGGCTGGATTTCGGGTGTGATGGGGCTCAGGCTTTGTGGGTGTCAAGAACAGCGCTGACAATGAACGCTATGGAACCCACGAAGAAGCTTCGTTTTTGCAAAAATATGGCGAATTGCGGAAGCGACCAAGGAAATTGCGGAAGCGATTACGAATCCCAGGCAATAAAAAACCCCGTAGATCATTGATCTACGGGGTCTTTAGAGTGGAGGCCGAGGTCGGAATCGAACCGGCGTAGGCGGATTTGCAATCCGCTGCATAACCATTTTGCTACTCGGCCCCAAGTATCCAATACCCATGAAGCAGTGCTGGACACATACAAACTTGAACAGCGAACGAGATCTTTATCACCTCGCAACTCTTTGTTTTATAAAGAGTTTTTCCGCTTTCCCGTTAAGGAGTGGTCGCAATTATGGACTTGTTTTTCGTTCATGGCAACTCCCTCTGTGATTTTTTTCAACATTTCCCGTGACTTGCGTGATTTCACCCTGGAGAGGGGCAATGCGGCATCTGCTCCAGCGGGTGATGCCCCCCCCGCAATGATTGAGATTGGGCGTCGTTGCTTATTGCTCTCGCCGCAGTGTCTATACGCCGACGCGCTCGGGACCCGCTAGAATCCTGCGACTATCCGAGCAGATGAGAGCCAGGTTCATGAGCATCGATTTCGACACGGTTTACCCACGCCAAGGCACCGGAAGCACTAAATGGAGTCGCTACCCGGCGGATGTCCTGCCGATGTGGGTTGCTGATATGGATTTTGCCGTGGCGAGCGAAATCATTCAGGCCCTGCAACAGCGTCTGGAGCATCCACTGCTCGGCTACAGCGTGGCCCGCGATGAAGTGCGCGAGGCGATAGTGGCTGACTTGTGGAGCAAGTACGCCTGGCGGGTGCAGCCCGATGAGTTGCTGTTTCTGCCCGGCGTCGAGCCCGGGTTCAATATGGCATTGCGGGGTTTTGTCGAGCCGGGGCAGACGGTGGTGGTGCAGACGCCCAATTACCGTCCGCTGCGCATGGCGCCGGATAACTGGAACTTGCCAAAAATTGAACTGGCCTTCGAGCGCGACGCTCAAGGTGATTACCTCACGCCTCTGCCGGCCCTGCGCCAGGCCCTGCATGGCGCAGGCGCACTGCTGTTGAGCAACCCGCACAACCCGCTGGGCAAAGTCTTTCCGCGGGAAGAGTTGCTGGCCGTAGCCAACGCCTGCCTGGAACAGGGCGCGCTGATCATCTCCGATGAAATCCACGCTGAACTCTGCTTCGACGGGCGCCGGCATATCCCCACGGCGTCCCTGAGCCCGGAGATTGCCAAGCGCACCATCACCCTGATGTCGGCCAGCAAGGCTTACAACATTGCTGGGATGAAAACCTGCTTCGCCATCATTCAGGATCAATCCACCCGGGAACGCTTCAACAATGCCCGGGCCGGCATGGTCGATAGCGTCAGCCCCCTGGGGCTGGAAGCCACCCTCGCCGCCTACAGCCACGGTGGCCCCTGGCTGAAGGCCCTGATCGAGTATCTGCAAGCCAACCGTGACTACCTGTTGCACGCCGTGCAGACCCGTCTGTCGGGCGTGGTGATGCACGCGCCGCAAGGTACTTATCTGGCCTGGCTCGACTGCAGCGCACTGGGCCTGGACGATCCCCATGGCTTCTTCCTCAGCCAGGCAAAAGTCGGCCTGAGCGCCGGCCTGGAATTTGGCGACGATTGCGGCCAGTTTGTGCGCCTGAATTTCGGCTGCCCGCGAGCCCTGCTCGAGGAAGGGATCCAGCGCATGGAGCGCAGCCTGCAACAACGTTGAGTGAAGCCCGGCGGGGAGGTGCAATGCCTCCTCGCACACGGGTCAGCGCCTCATTTATCCAGGCTCAGCTCCCCCGCCCCATGGAAATCAGACAATTCGTAGACAGCATAAGGATTGGTCTTATTCCCAGGTCTACGCCAGTTCCGCGAGCATGTAGCGCTCATTCACTCCGTGCCAACGAATGTCCGGGCCGCTCTGTAGCAGGCCAATTCAAGCTTCCCTGTCATCGATGTCGATGACCGGCCATCTCTCGGAGTACGCCCATCACCCCCACTGGACGAAGCAGTCTATGGAAGTTACCAACAACTGGTTCACCCACAGTCATGCCCAGCATGATGTGTACCTGATGATTGTGTGTGAACCGGGCCAGGACCGTTCGGCATTCAGTTATGTGGGACGGGTCAACTGCAAGGGCCATCATCCCTGCTACGCCTTGCGCTTCAGCTCGCCGCCCTTCGGCCATGACTACCTGTCCGCCGTTGCCGCACTTGAAGCGGGCTTGGCCCACAGCCATGCGATTATCGAGCGCTGGACCAGCCAAAGCCTTTGCTACTGCGCACGCTAGCGTGTAAAAAACTTCAGTCGCCGAGCCGAGTGCCCCTCGGGCGATGCAAGGTTCCGGACAGCCGCATCACCGCCCTTTCACTGAAGGAAACTCACCCGATGCCTTATGCGCCTCGCGCGAGCAGAAGGCCCAACTGGTCAAGGAGTTCACCGATTCCCTGGTGCGGATCCTGGGCAAAAAGCCCGAACAGACCCATATCGTGATTCAGGAGATCGACCCGCAGGACTGGGGCTTTCGTGGCTTGTTGAGCGACGAGCCCGAAGACTAGGCCTTATACGGCATCCGCCCGATCTCACTCGGTTGGATCATCCGCCGCCGAAGCCTGCATGGCGGCGGCCGCACCGACCGCAGCGTCCAGGCCGGCATTGACTGACCGCACGAAACCCGCGCTGCTCATCCCTTCCAGACCTGCCGCAGTGACGCCTCGATAGCTGCGCAATGCATCCAGCAACTGCTCGGGGCGGTACGTGTCCAGTAACTGGCTAGCGTCCATCACCACTGCATCCACCGCCCGCCGGGCAATGGCTTGGGGCAGCCCTGGGCCAGGGCATGCTCGAACATGGCCTGGGCCAACAGCGCCGGATACGCCGGGCCAGTCCCCACCAGCGCACTCAAATAGTTGAGGTCGGCTTCAGTGAAGACTTCGTCGGCGCCACCGCAGGTTTCAAACAGGCACTGGGTAAAGGCTTTCTGCTCGGGTGTCACACTCGCGGTCGCCAACCAGGGGGTATAGGACTTGCCGATTTCGGCCGCCGCATTGGGCATGGCGCGAATCACCTGGGAGCAGCCGGTGTGACGCACCAGGCTGGCCATGGAGACCCCGGCCATCAGCGAAATCACCAGGCGCTGCATGCCGTCAAAACTGACCGCGGGAAACTGCTCGGGGCGTACCGCGACAATAATGACCTGGCACTGCTCCAGCAGCTCCTGGTTACTGCGGGTCATGCGCACCTGCGGCCACCGGGCATGCAGCGCCAGCTCACCGGTGGAACGGCTCGACAGGATCAAGGCCCGAGGTTGGACAAAGGCTGTTTCAAGCATCGATTGCGCAAGCGAACGGCCAAGCCATCCGCTGCCACCGATAATGCCAATCGTGGGTTCGCCGAACATAGTCGCCTGCCTTTCAGTCGGTCATGGCGCGATCCTAGAGGCTGCCCCCCCGCCCGGCAAGAATAAATGTACAGCAGCGTCCACCTTGTTGACACCGCTGTACATTCATCCCGCAGGCATACCGCTATCAGTGATTCAGTGGTTCGCCGAGCACGGGCTGGGCCGCCCTGAACTGCGGATGAGCATCGGCATCCCACGGAAAGAGACCACTGCGCGACGGCCAGACCACCTGGTACAGAGGGAAGTCATTGCCTTCGTAGTACCAGCGGGCAAAACCCACGAACTCGCGGTAGTGGGCCTTGGGCACCGGCACAAAGCAGCATGAATACCCCTCCAGCAAGGCGTCGGTGGGTTTATTCAGGTCAATCGGTTCGCCATCGCGCAGCGCCTGGCCGACGATATTCAGCAGTTGCTGCCCAAGGCGCGATGGCACGCCGAAGATGATCAGCTCCGGATGTTTGAAGGTTTCAAACAGACCCACAGTGAAGCTGTAGGCTGGCTCCTCGCCCTCTTCCAGAATGCCTACGCAATGCCAGCCAAACTCGGCCACATTGTCCAATAGCTTGCGCTCGCTCGCGTCCGTGCCAACCGTCCTGACCATAATCCTGCCTTCGATAATTCAGAGGGTCGGCATTTTGCCACAGCTGTGCCAGGCCGCACCGGCAACCTGATCCGGAAAGCCCGCTGGATGGCCAATTCGGGAAAAAAAGGCGAAAAAAAACGCCACTCCGAAGAGTGGCGCTTTCATCCCTGGGGGTCGAACGACCGGTCCCGGCGTTTCTTACAGGGCCAAATCCGACGCAGGGTTGCTTGGCTGCTCAGCCTTGGGCTTGGCAGCGGCATCCTGAGGAGCGGCAATGTTGCCGATCGCCGGTGGCGGGTCGAGTTGCAGGACCTTGGCGGTGTACGCCCACTCTTGAGCCACGCGCTCAGGGCTGACGTTCAGCGCAGTGCCATAGCTCGGCACGATCTGGTGCAGCTTCTCTTGCCAGGCTGGGGAGGCAACCTTGTCCTTGAAGACCTTTTCCAGCACGTTCAGCATGATCGGTGCAGCGGTGGAGGCGCCTGGCGATGCACCCAGCAGGCCGGCAATGCTGCCATCCTTGGAAGCAACGATCTCGGTGCCCAGCTTGAGCACGCCGCCCTTCTCTTCATCACGCTTGATGATCTGCACGCGCTGGCCGGCTTGCCACAGGCGCCAGTCTTGCTGCTTGGCTTGTGGGAAGTATTCCTTCAGCGCATTGAAACGGTCTTCGTCCGACAGCATCAGCTGGCCGGCCAGGTATTCCACCAACGGGTACTGCTCGACGCCGACTTTGGTCATCGGCCAGATGTTGTGGGTGGTGGTGCTGGTCAGCAGGTCGAAGTACGAGCCTTCCTTGAGGAACTTGGTGGAGAAGGTCGCGAATGGGCCAAACAGGATGACCCGCTTGCCGTCCAGCACGCGGGTGTCCAGGTGCGGAACCGACATCGGCGGCGCGCCAACCGACGCCTTGCCATAGGCCTTGGCCAGGTGCTGCTCGGCGATGGTCGGGTTATCGGTGACCAGGAACGAGCCGCCCACAGGGAAGCCGGCGTATTCGCGCGCTTCTTCGATGCCCGACTTCTGCAGCAGGTGCAAGGCACCGCCACCCGCGCCGATAAACAGGAACTTGGCGTCGGTCTTGGTTTCGCTACCGTCTTTCAGGTTCTTGTAGGTCACGCGCCACGAACCGTCTTCGTTGCGGGCGATGTCACGCACTTCGCTCGACAGCTTCAGGGCGAAGTTCGGTTTGGTCTGCAGGTGGGCAACGAACTGGCGCGTGATCTCGCCGAAGTTGACGTCAGTGCCGATTGGCGACCAGGTGGCTGCGACCTTCTGCTGCGGATCGCGCCCTTCCATCATCAGCGGGACCCATTTCTTGATCTGCACCGGGTCTTCGGAGTACTGCATGCCGGCGAACAGCGGGCTGGCCTGCAATGCCTCGTAGCGCTTCTTGAGGAAGGTGATGTTGTCGTCACCCCACACAAAGCTCATGTGCGGCGTGGAGTTGATGAACGAGCGCGGGTTTTTCAGGACATTTTGCTGAACCTGCCAGGCCCAGAACTGACGGGAAATCTGAAAGGCTTCGTTGATCTCGATCGCCTTGGGGATTTCGACCTTGCCGTTCTTGTCTTCTGGCGTGTAGTTCAGCTCAGCCAGGGCCGAGTGACCGGTGCCGGCGTTGTTCCAGCCGTTCGAGCTTTCTTCGGCGACGCCGTCGAGACGCTCGACCATTTCCATCGACCACTCCGGCTCCAGCTCATTGAGCCAGACCCCCAGGGTCGAACTCATAATGCCGCCGCCGATCAGCAGCACATCGACTTTCTTCGGTTCAGCCGCGTACGAGGACGAAAGCCCCAGCGACATAGCCAGGCCCAACAGAGCCGTGTTCACCTTTTTCAACATACTGTAGTACCTACGATAGAACGCCATCCGCCCTTCCAACCCTGATCACAAGCCACCCGGCTCACGGTATGGCAGCCGCCGGGACCTGCGTGTTCAGAAGATATGGAGGGTGGGCACACAAGGCCGACATGCAGCTCGACCCCACTTTTATATCGCTCTTGTGCTGACTTCTTATTCGTATTGGCTTCAGCGACGGGAGTGACACTGTTTTTCTGTTGCTATGTCATCGGGACGCAGGACATAAACAGTCCGACTCACCCCATAGACAGGATGAATCGATTCACCTGAAATAATATCATTACAGCATCAGCTGTGTCTTGGCTCGGCGATAGGCCGGCCGCAGGCCGCCTTCACTGGCTGTCGAGCAGACGAAACGACAGGCTGATGCGCTCCCCGGCATCCGGGGCCTTGGGAATTGCATGCAGCCATTGCGTCTGCACCGCATCGGACATGTAGAGCATCGAGCCACTGCCCAGCAGATAGGAAAACTCCAGGCTGCGGTCCTGCTTGTGGCGGTAGACGATAGGCCGCGCACAGCCCAGGGATACGATCGCGACCCCGGTGCCTTCGACCATCTGCTCTTTGGCATCGGAGTGAAAACCCATGGACGAGCTGCCATCCGGGTAGTAATTGATCAGGCAATTGTTCGGTCGAAAGCCCAGTTGCTGCTCAATCAGGCTGCACAACCGCTCCAGTTCCTCAGGCATCGGCTGGGCTGGGTAAGTGATCTGCGAATAATCGTACGGCGCACCGAAACTGGCGGTCTTGCGCGCACGCATGCGCTCGTCCCATTGCACCGATTGCTGCAGGCCTTCGAACAACGCCTGCGGGTCGGGAATGAAATCGGTAAACAGCTCAATATTCGGAGGAGTCATGGCAACGCGGCTCTGAGTGGTGGAATCAGCGACCGGCAGTCTAACCCGGACGGCGTCGCACACGAACCCGTGCCCCACAAAAACGCCACCCCGAGGAGTGGCGCTGTTGCTGGGCCAGGGCTGGAAAAACCGCCCGCGTCAGGTGCTCAAGCCTTTTTCAGCAGGTCCAGGGCGACATCGACAATCATGTCTTCCTGGCCGCCGACCATGCGCCGCTTGCCCAACTCCACCAGGATATCCACGGTCTTCAGGCCATAGCGTGCGGCCGCCAGCTCGGCGTGGCGCAAGAAGCTCGAATAGACCCCGGCATAACCCAGGGCCAGGGATTCACGATCGACCCGTACCGGGCGATCCTGCAACGGCCGCACCAAATCATCCGCGGCGTCCATCAAGGTGTAGAGGTCTGTGCCGTGGTTCCAGCCCAGACGCTCGGCGGCGGCGATAAACACCTCCAGCGGCGCGTTGCCGGCACCCGCGCCCATCCCGGCGAGGCTGGCGTCGATGCGGTCGCAGCCCTCCTCCACCGCGGTGATGGAGTTGGCCACGCCCAGGGACAGGTTGTGGTGGGCATGCATGCCGGTTTCAGTCTCGGGCTTGAGCACCGCCTTGAACGCGCGAAAACGCTCGCGCACATCCTGCATGGTCATCGCCCCGCCGGAGTCGGCCATGTACACACAGGTCGCGCCGTAGCTTTCCATCAGCTTGGCCTGCTGCGCCAGGTGCTCGGGCGCGATCATGTGGCTCATCATCAGGAAGCCCACGGTGTCCATGCCCAGTTCCCGGGCGAATTCGATGTGCTGCCTGGACACATCGGCTTCGGTGCAATGGGTGGCGACCCGCACCACCCGCGCACCGGCGTCGTAGGCGGCCTTGAGATCGTGCACGGTGCCGATGCCCGGCAGCAGCAAGGTAGCGATCTTGGCGTGGCTGATGACATCGGCCGCCGCTTCGATCCATTCCAGGTCGGTGTGGGCGGCGAAGCCGTAGTTGAAGCTCGACCCCTGCAGGCCGTCGCCGTGGGCGACTTCAATGCTGTCGACCCGGGCCAGGTCCAGGGCGCGGGCAATGTCCTGCACGTTCTTGATCGAGTACTGATGGCGCACCGCGTGGCTGCCATCGCGCAGGGTCACATCGGAGATGTACAGTTTTTTACCGGGGTTGAAGGTCATCACGGTTCTCCTCAGGCCTTGAGCATCGACTGGGCCATGCGCTCGGCAGTGGCCAGGGCGGCCGAGGTCATGATGTCGAGGTTGCCGGCATAGGCCGGCAGGTAATGGGCCGCGCCTTCGACTTCAAGGAAGATCGAGGTCTTGAGCCCACTGAAGGTGCCCAGGCCCGGGATGTGCAGCGGGGCTTCGGGGCTGATCACCTCGAACTGCACCTGTTGCTTGAGCCGATAGCCCGGCACATAAGCCTGCACTGCCGCCGCCATTTCACTGATCGAGGCTTCGACCAGCCCCTGGTCGGCAGCCTCGGACAGCACGAACACCGTGTCGCGCATCATCGGCGGCGGTTCGGCCGGGTTCATCACGATGATTGCCTTGCCCCGGGTCGCGCCGCCAATGGCTTCAATGGCACGCGAGGTGGTTTCGGTGAACTCGTCGATATTGGCGCGAGTGCCGGGGCCGGCCGACTTGCTGGCAATCGAGGCGACAATTTCCGCGTAGTGCACCTTGGCCACCCGCGACACGGCCGCGACCATGGGAATGGTCGCCTGGCCGCCACAGGTCACCATATTGACGTTGAGCCGGTCGAGGTTCTGCTCCAGGTTCACCACCGGCACGCAGTATGGGCCGATGGCCGCCGGGGTCAGGTCGATCAGGCGGATGCCCGGCTTGACCGAACGCAAAAATGCATCGTTCTTGACGTGGGCGCCGGCACTGGTGGCGTCGAACACAAAGTCGATATCGGCAAACTCCGGCAAGCGCACCAGGCCTTCGATGCCCTCATGGGTCACGGCGACCCCAAGCCGGGCAGCGCGGGCCAGGCCGTCAGAGGCCGGGTCGATACCGACCATGGCGCCCATTTCCAGGAACCTGGCGTTGCGCATCACCTTGATCATCAGGTCGGTGCCGATATTGCCTGGACCTACGATCGCGACTTTCAGTTTTCTACTCATGCAAATACTCCAGGACGGCGGGCATCCGTGCCCGCCTGAACGATCAGGTGGCCTGTTCCAGCGCGGCGGAACGCGCGGCCGAGGCTTTCTTTTCCAGTTGGGTGTAGACGATGTAGGTCAGGACCACGCCGCTCAGCATCACCGCCGAAAGGAAGTACAGGCCCGAGGACAAGGTGCCGGTGTATTCCTTGAGGGCGCCGATCCCGAACGGACCGATGTAGCCGCCCAGGTTGCCGAACGAGTTGATCAAGGCGATGCCCGCCGCCGCCGTGGCCCCGGACAGGAAGCGCCCCGGCAAGACCCAGAAGATCGCCGTCACCGAGAACAGACTGAACGCGGTCAGGCACAACGCCGCCAGTTGCATCCCCGGCACTGTCAGCCAGGCACTGAGGAACAGGCCCAGGGCACCGAGGATGTAGAGCACGGTAAGGTGGCCATAACGGTCATTTAGGCGATCAGAACTGCGCGGCACCAGCAGCAGGCCGATCACCCCGAACACATAGGGAATCGCCGAGATGAAACCGGTGCTCAGGTCACTGCCGCCAAACTGATGCACCAGGGTCGGCAGCCACAGGCTCAGGCCGTAGGTGCTCAGGGTGCTCGGCAGGTACAACAGGGCCAGGATCAGCACCCGGCGGTCGGTCAGTGCCCGCAGCGGGTTGGTGTGTTCGGTCTGGCCATATTCCTTGCGGTCCTTGTCCAGTTCGCCAAGCAGCCACTGGCGATCGGCCTCGGCCAGCCAGCGGGCATCCTTGGGGGTGTCGGGCAGGATCTTCAGGGTCGGCCATGCCAGCACGATGGCCGGAATACCGATGGTGATAAACAGCCATTGCCAGCCCGCCAGGCCACCGATGCCATTCATGCCCAGCAACCAGCCCGCCAGCGGCCCGGTGACCATCAACGCGATCGGTTGCGAAAGGATAAAGAAGCCCAGCACCTTGCCCCGGTTGCGCACCGGGAACCAGCGGGTGATGTAGTACAGCACGCCCGGGAAGAACCCGGCCTCCGCCGCACCCAGCAGGAAACGCATCACATAGAAGCTGTAGGGCCCGGTGACGAATGCCATGCCCACGGTGATCAGGCCCCAGGTAATCAGGATCCGCGCGAACCAGCGGCGCGCGCCAAAGCGCTCGAGCAACAGGTTGCTCGGGACTTCAAAGATGAAGTAGCCGATGAAGAACAGGCCCGCACCAAAGCCGTAAGCCATATCGCTGAGGCCGATGTCGGCGTTCATGTGCAATTTGGCGAAGCCCACCGCAGAGCGGTCGATGAAGGCAACGAGGTACAGCAGGATCAGGAAGGGAATCAACCTGAGCGTCAACGTGCGAATGATCCGAGCTTCCGGATTCATAGTCTTCTCCAAATTGTTTTTGTTATGGGGTCGTCAGCCCCCGACCGATCCCAGCGTCGAATGCGCTCGGTGTCGATCAGGTGGAGAGACAATATAGTAATACTATTTAACGCACAACGATTTCAAAAAGGCTTTTTATCGGGTAGATTTGGCAAAACAGCCTGCAATTAGTCATACAATAAGAGTGACCGCACCATGACCGATAAAAAAGTACCCCTGCGTTCCGCCCAATGGTTCGGCACCGCCGACAAGAACGGCTTCATGTACCGCAGCTGGATGAAGAACCAGGGCATCCCGGACCATGAGTTCCAGGGCAAGCCAATCATTGGCATCTGCAACACCTGGTCCGAGCTGACCCCGTGCAACGCCCACTTTCGCAAGATCGCCGAACACGTGAAAAAAGGGGTGCTGGAGGCCGGTGGCTTCCCGGTGGAATTCCCGGTGTTCTCCAGCGGCGAATCCAACCTGCGCCCCACCGCCATGCTCACGCGCAACCTGGCCAGCATGGACGTCGAGGAAGCCATTCGCGGCAACCCGGTGGACGGCGTGGTGCTGCTGACCGGCTGTGACAAAACCACCCCGGCCCTGCTGATGGGTGCTGCCAGCTGCGACGTGCCGGCGATCGTGGTCACCGGCGGGCCGATGCTCAATGGCAAACATAAAGGCAAGGACATCGGTTCCGGGACCGTGGTCTGGCAAATGCACGAAGCCTATAAAGGCGGGCAGATCAGCCTCGACGAATTCCTCTCCGCCGAAGCCGGAATGTCGCGCTCGGCCGGCACCTGCAACACCATGGGCACCGCTTCGACCATGGCCTGCATGGCCGAAGCCCTGGGCACCTCGTTGCCGCACAACGCGGCGATCCCGGCGGTGGATTCCCGCCGTTATGTGCTGGCCCACCTTTCAGGCATGCGCATCGTCGACATGGTCCGCGAAGACCTGCGCCTGTCGAAGATCCTGACCAAGGCCGCGTTCGAAAACGCGATCCGGGTCAACGCCGCCATCGGTGGCTCGACCAACGCCGTGATCCACCTCAAGGCCATTGCCGGGCGCCTGGGCGTCGAGCTTGACCTTGAAGACTGGACCCGCATCGGCCGCGGCACCCCGACCATCGTCGATATGCAGCCTTCCGGGCGCTTCCTGATGGAAGAGTTCTACTACGCCGGCGGCCTGCCCGCGGTGATTCGCCGCCTGGGCGAAGCCGGCCTGCTGCCCAACCCGGACGCTCTGACTGCCAATGGCCAGAGCCTCTGGAAAAACTGCCAGGCGTCGCCGCAATACAACGACGAAGTGATTCGCCAGATCGACAACCCGCTGGTGGCCGATGGCGGGCTGTGCATCCTGCGCGGCAACCTGTCGCCACGGGGTGCGGTGCTCAAGCCTTCGGCCGCGACCCCGGCGCTGATGCAGCATCGCGGCCGGGCGGTGGTGTTCGAGAACTTCGACGACTACAAGGCGCGCATCGCCGACCCCGAGCTGGACGTCGACGAAACCTGCATCCTGGTCCTTAAGAACGCCGGGCCCAAGGGTTACCCGGGCATGGCCGAAGTCGGCAACATGGGTTTGCCGCCCAAGGTCCTGGCCAAGGGCGTGACCGATATGGTGCGCATCTCCGACGCCCGCATGAGCGGCACGGCCTATGGCACCGTGGTTCTGCACGTGGCGCCGGAAGCTGCTGCCGGCGGGCCTCTGGCCGCAGTGCGCAACGGTGATTTCATCGAGCTCGACTGTGCCGGCGGCCGCCTGCACCTGGACATCAGCGACGAAGAACTGCAAGCGCGCCTCAGCGACCTGAAGCCGGACACCAGCGCCAAGATCTTCTCCAGCGGCTATAGCCGGCTGTATGTCGACCACGTGCTGCAAGCCGACGAAGGCTGCGACTTCGACTTCCTGGTCGGCTGCCGCGGCTCCGAGGTGCCTCGCCACTCCCATTGACCCGTAACCCTGTAGCCACTGCCGAACCTGCGAGGCTGCGCTGGCCCTCAACCGCCACGCAATACCCCCGCTGCAACACCGGCGTCTTCAAGAACCAGCGCAGCCTCGTTCTTCGGCAGCGGCTACAGGATTTGCGACAAACCGTGGCGCTGCTGAAAACAGCACGGCGGCGGAGTATCAAAATCATCCAAACCCGCGCCGACTGTGCGGTCCATGGCGGCTGAATCCGCCAGGAGCGATGCTATGATGCACGGCATTTCGCCAGAGCAACGTTGCTGTTATGGATTACCAGACGCCCAAACCACGTAAAAGCATGCATGCCCAAATTGTCCAGGAACTGGGCATGCACATCGTTTCCGGCCGCTTCAAGCCGGAAGAGAAGCTGCCATCGGAGGCCACGTTGTGCGAGGAGTATCAGGTCAGCCGGCCGGTATTGCGCGAAGCAACCCGGGTGCTCAGCGCCAAGGGCCTGGTGTACTCCAAGCCGCGGGTCGGGACCGTGGTGCGGCCGCGGGTCGAATGGCACCTGCTGGACCCGGATGTACTGTTCTGGCAGATGCAGTCCACACCCCACAGCGAGTTCTTCAACACCCTGGCCGGGGTGCGGCGGATTCTCGAACCGGAAATCGCCGCCCTGGCAGCGACCACCGCCACCGATGCCGACATTGCGGTCATCGAACACGCCTACCAACGCATGGAAAACGCCCAGACCCGGCAGGAGTTGCTGCAGCCGGACCTGGACTTCCATCGAGCCATCGCCGACGCAACCCACAACGACCTGCTGGCCTACATGTGCAACATGCTGTCGTTGCCGCTGCGCGAATCGATCAACGTCACCAACCTGCGCCCCAATACCCAGCAGCTCAGCCTGCCGCGGCACAAGGCGATCCTCACCGCGATCAAGAACCGCGACGCCCTGGGCGCGCGGCATGCCTCGCTGGTGCAACTCGACGACACCCGCGTCGCCCTCGATACCGTGATGAATGTCCTGACGCCGCTGTAGCGCCGCCGGGCCATGCGCCAGGGGTCGGCGACCGGGCTTTTTCCCCAAGGAGCCAGTCATGACCCCATCACACCCCCTGCCCCAAGCCTTCCTTGACGCCATGCACCAACTGCTCGGCGATCGTTTCAGCACCGCCACCGCCGTGCGCGAGCACCACGGGCGCGACGAGTCGCTGTACGACCCGGTACTGCCGGATGCGGTGGCCTATGCCCACAGCGTCGATGACATCAGCGCCATCCTCGGCCTGTGCCATCAACACCGGGTGCCGGTGATCCCCTACGGCAGCGGCTCGTCTCTGGAAGGCCACCTGCTGGCGGTACACGGCGGCATCAGCCTCGATGTGTCGGCCATGGATCAGGTGCTGAGTTTCGAACCGCAAGACCTGAGCATCACCGTGCAACCGGGCATCACCCGCAAGGCGCTCAACGAATACCTGCGCGCCAGCGGGCTGTTCTTCCCCATCGACCCCGGTGCCGATGCCAGCATCGGCGGCATGTGCGCCACCCGGGCTTCCGGCACCAACGCCGTGCGCTACGGCACCATGCGCGAAAACGTATTGGGCCTGACTGCAGTGCTGGCCGACGGCCGGGTGATGCGCAGCGGCTCGCGGGCGAAAAAGTCCTCGGCAGGCTATGACCTGGCACGGCTGTTTATCGGCAGC
The DNA here is from genome assembly GCF_049199125.1 of Pseudomonas sp. QD4. Classification (NCBI taxonomy): domain Bacteria; kingdom Pseudomonadati; phylum Pseudomonadota; class Gammaproteobacteria; order Pseudomonadales; family Pseudomonadaceae; genus Pseudomonas; species Pseudomonas sp. QD4. Next base: position 442,774 of record NZ_JBLZOM010000001.1, on the reverse strand, counting down.
GAAGGCACCCTCGGCGTGATCAGTGAAATCACCCTCAAACTGCACCCGCAACCCGAGGCCATCAGCGCCGCCGTGTGCAGCTTCGCCTCGGTCGAAGGCGCGGTGCAGACAGTGATCGAGACCATCCAGATGGGCGTGCCGGTGGCCCGTGCCGAACTGGTCGACACCTTGGCGATCCAGGCCCTGAACCGTCACTTCAAACTGACCCTGCAAGAATCCCCGACCCTGTTCCTGGAATTCCACGGCAACGCCGCCAGCGTCGCCGAACAGGCGCAAACCGTCGAAGAGCTGGCCGACGGCAACCAGGGCACCGGCTTCCAGTGGGCCACCCAGCAGGAAGAACGCAACCGCCTGTGGAGTGCGCGGCACAACGCGTTGTTCGCCTTCCTCCAGCTCAAGCCCGGTTGCCGCGCCCTGTCCACCGATGTCTGCGTGCCGCTGTCGAAGCTCGCTGAATGTGTGGTCGGCGCCGAAAACGACCTGCGCCAGTCCTACCTGCCGGCGCCGATCTTCGGCCACGTCGGCGACGGCAACTTCCACGTCTGCCTGCTGCTCGATCCGAACAAACCCGAAGAATTGGTAGAAGCCGAACGCCTCAACCACGCCATCGTCCACCGCGCCCTGGCCGCTGGCGGCACCTGCACCGGGGAGCACGGCGTGGGCTTGCACAAAATCGATTTCATGGTCGAAGAGCACGGCCAAGTGGCCATCGACACCATGCGCGCGATCAAGCAGGCACTGGACCCGCAGAACCTGATGAACCCGGGGAAGATATTTCGCCGCCTGGGCTGATCGCCGAGCAGGCGCACCCTGGGCGTGCTCTGCAATAAAAAAGGCCGACCGTCATCAACGGTCGGCCTTTTTCGTATGGCCGGTCAGTTTCAGCTCAGGGCGTCACGGCTGCTGACGCTGTCCACCAGGCGCTGGATGCCCAGGGGGTTGGCGTTTTTCAGGGCCTCGGGCAGCAGGCTGTCCGGGTAGTTCTGGTAGCACACCGGGCGCAGGAAGCGATCGATGGCCAGGCTGCCGACCGAGGTGCCGCGCGGGTCGGAGGTGGCCGGGTAAGGACCGCCGTGGACCATGGCCTCGCAGACTTCGACGCCGGTCGGGTAGCCGTTGAGCAGCAGGCGCCCGGCCTTCTCTTCCAGCAGGCTGAGCAGGCCGCCGAAGACCTCGAGGTCCGCCGGCTCGGCGATCAGGGTCGCGGTCAGTTGCCCGCGCAGGCCGTGCAGGGCCTGGGTCAGCTCGGCCTGATCGGCCACCTCGACCACCACCGTGGTGGGGCCGAACACTTCTTCCTGCAACAACGGGTCGCCCTTGAGCAGCAGCCCGACATCGGCCTTGTACAGTTGGGCATGGGCCTGACGCCCCGTTTGCGCGGTGCCGGCCAGGTGCTCGATACCGGCATGGGCCTGCAGGTTGTCGAGGCCGTGGCAGTAGCTTTTCAGGCCGCCGGCATTGAGCAGGGTCTGCGCCGGTTGCTCATTGAACAGTGCGATCAGATGCTGCAGGAAGTCGCTGAACTGCGGCGAACGAATGCCGATCACCAGCCCCGGGTTGGTGCAGAACTGCCCTGCCCCCATCACCACCGAAGCTGCCAGTTCCTTGGCGATGGTCGCGCCACGCTGCTTCAGCGCCTCAGGCAGCAGCAACATCGGGTTGATGCTCGACATCTCGGCGAACACCGGGATCGGCTGCGGGCGCGCCGCCGCCATGTCACATAGGGCCCGACCGCCGCCCAGGGACCCGGTAAAGCCCACGGCCTGGATGGCCGGGTGCTTGACCAGCCACTCACCGACGCCCGCACCGTAGATCATGTTGAACACCCCGGCCGGCATGGCGGTTTTCTCGGCGGCGCGGATGATCGCATCGGCCACCCACTCGGCCGTCGCCATATGCCCACCGTGGGCCTTGAACACCACCGGGCAACCGGCGGCCAGGGCCGCCGCGGTATCGCCACCGGCCGTGGAGAACGCCAGGGGGAAGTTGCTGGCACCAAACACCGCCACCGGGCCCAGGCCAATGCGGTACTGGCGCAGGTCCGGCCGTGGCAGTGGCTGACGATCAGGCAACGCGCGGTCGATCCGCGCACCATAGAAATCGCCTCGACGCAGAACCTTGGCGAACAGGCGCATCTGGCCGCTGGTGCGTCCGCGTTCACCCTGGATCCGGCCCGCCGGCAAGGCGGTTTCCTGGCACACCTGGGCGACGAATTCATCACCCAGGCCGTCGATCTCGTCGGCAATCGCTTCCAGGAACTCGGCACGACGGGCCGCCGACAGGTTGCGAAACGCCGGATAAGCAGCCTTGGCCGCCAGGGCTGCGGCGTCGACTTCGGCCTCGGTGGCCTGATAAAAATCGAATGGCAGGGCCTCGCCGGTGGTGGCGTCATGGCTGTGCAGGGTGACCTTGCCTGCGGCGCTGCGGGTGCCTGCGATGTAGTTTTGACCGCTGATGCGCGTCATCTGTTGCTCCTTGACCTGATAGAGGGAGGATAAGTGAACGGGCTCAAAGTGCCCTGACCGCCCCTGGTGCCAGAGGTTCGGCCTGCGCGGCTATCCCGTTGCGCAAGGGCGCGCCGAACTCGCTCATTTCGATCTCGAACGTGTCGCCCGGCCGAGCCTCGATCCCGTCGGCGAACGACAGGGTGGCGGTGCCGAAATAATGCACGTGCACATCACCGGCCCGCAGGAACTGCGCGTACTTGAAATGGTGGTATTCGAGGTTTTCCAGGCTGTGGCACATGTTCTCCTCGCCCGAGAGGAACTCCTTCTCCCACAGCACCTGGCCAGCGCGATGGATGCGGCTGAAGCCCGATAGATGCCTGGGCAGCTCGCCCAGGCGCAATTCCGGGCCGTAGGCACAGCGGCGCAACTTGGAGTGCGCCAGGTACAGGTAGCTGCGGCGCTCCAGCACATGGTCGGAAAACTCGTTGCCCAGGGCATAACCCAGGCGATACGGCAGGCCGTCATGGCCGATGACATAAAGGCCGACCAGTTCCGGTTCTTCGCCGGCGTCTTCGGCAAAGGTCGGCACGGCAAAGTCCGCGCCCGGGCGCACGACAATGCTGCCATCGCCCTTGTAGAACCATTCCGGTTGCGCCCCGACCTTGCCGCTGCCCGGCTTGCCGCCTTCGACGCCCCATTTGAACATGCGCAGGGTGTCGGTCATGGTCGACTCATCCTGGGCCTTCTGCTGGTGCATCTTGTCCCGGGTCGAGGCGCTGCCCAGGTGGGTCAGGCCGGTGCCGCTGACCAGGCAATGGGCCGGGTCGACGTGGTCCAGCGGTGGCAGCACGCGGCCATCCTGCAGCAGCTGCGCGTACAGCGGGCCGGCTTGGCTGCCCTGTTGCAGCACCTGCTCCTGCAGGCTGCGACCCGCGGCAATCGCCGCCAGGGCCAGCTCGCGGGTGGAACTCGCCTGGTTCACGGTGAGGATTCGCTCACCTTCGACAATGCCGACGTGGCGTTCACCGGTGGTGCTCTCAAACTGAATCAATCGCATGGCAGGGGCCTTCTTTGGGCAGGAGTTTGTTAGGGGCATGGGCTGAGCATCAGCCGTGATATGCGCCACTTTACGAATCGCCCCGCAGGCTGCCTAATGAGAACCCCTGCCCTCGCGATAACTTTTAGTCATCCCCATGATCGCTTCCCTGCCCTCTTTGGTTTCCCGTCTGCGCCTGCGCCAGTTGCGCCTGCTGATTGCCCTGGACGAACACGGCTCGTTGCACAAGGCCGCCGAACAGGTGGCGATCACCCAGCCCGGGGCGACCAAGGCCCTGAATGAGATCGAGTCGGCGTTCGGCACCCGGCTGTTCACCCGCACCAGCCAGGGTCTTGAACCCAATGACCTGGGACGCTGCGCGATCCGCTATGCGCGTTTGATCCACAGCGACCTGGCGCACCTGCGCGAAGAAATGCTCGGCATCCTCCAAGGCCAGGGCGGGCGCATTTCGGTGGGCATCATCATGGGCGCAGTGCCGATGCTGGTCAGCAGCCTGGCGCGGCTGCGGCTGACCCAACCCGAGCTGTCGGTGGAAATTGTCGAAGACACCAGCGCCCGCCTGCTGGGCCTGATCGACCAGGGGCGCCTCGACCTGGCGATCTGCCGCACCAGCGTCAGCCCGCGCCCGCAAGCCTATGACTGCCAGGTGCTGAACCAGGAACAGCTGCGCGTGGTGGCCAACCCCCGGCACCCGCTGGCCCAGGCCGAATCGTTGCAGTTGGCGCAGCTGGAGGGTTATGGCTGGATCATCTACCCAGCCAACATGCCAATGCGCCTGGTGCTGGAACGGGAGTTCAGCGAGGCCGGCCTGGAGTTCCCGCGATTCCCCCTGGAAACCGCCTCGACCTTCACCACCCTGATGCTGTTGCAGCAGGACCCGCAGTTGATTGCACTGATGCCCGAAGAAGTCGCCGACGCCGCCGCGCGCATGGGGGTGCTGGTGTCCCTGCCGCTGCACATGCGCTCGCGCAGCGAACCCTATTCCCTGGTGACCCGCCAGGGCGTGCAGCTGTCGCCGAGCGCCAGGCTGCTCTGGGACACCCTGCAGGACGCCGACTAGGCCAACTGCTGATACAGCGTCATCGGCAAGCGGATGCCCTCGTTCAACGCCCGCGCATACGCCTGCTGCTTGGCCTGCCCCGGATGATGAATGCCCAGGGCCGCCAGGCGCTGCATCTGCTGCGCCAGGCGGCTTTCGAACTGCTCGTCGAGCAGGTGCGGAGCAATGGCGATCACCAGCAACCCCGAGCCCGGCGATTGTGCACCGCTGCGAAAGTCCGGCGCGTCCAGCGACCAGTTGCCGCCACCGACGCAGCCCGCCAGCACCTCGACCATCAACGCGATATTGGCCCCACGGCTGCCGCCAAAGGCCAGCAAGGCGCCGTGCATGGCCTCCCGCGCGCTCTGGGTCGCAGCGCCCTGGGCATCGACCGCCCAGCCGGCGGGGATCGCCTCGCCGGCCTGCGCCGCCTTGAGGATATTGACGAACGCCGTGGCGCTGCTGGCCTGGTCGATCAGCACCTGGCGCCCATCGCCACTGGGTGCGGCGAACGCCAGGGGGTTGGTCGAATACATCGGCTGGCGCTGGCCGAGCACCGTCAACAACGGCGGACCGTTGCAGAAGGCCAGCGCCACCAGGCCCTCGGCAGCCAGGCGCCGGGTGTAGTAGCCCAGCTCGCCGCAGGTAAAGCAGTTGTGTTGGGCGAACAGGCTGATACCCAACTGCCGGGAGTTGTCGCACAGGGCGCCAAACGCCTGGTCGAAACCCAGTTGCGCGATACCCTGGCAGGCATCGCTGCGGATCATCGCCGGGGCGACCTGAGTGATCAGCGGTTGCGCGGCGCAGGCAATGCGCCCGCTGGCGAAACCGCTCAGGTAGTCGGGCAAGTGCTCGAAACCGACGCTGGCCAAGCCATGGGCGTGGGCCGACACCGTTGCCTCGGCCAGGGCTTGGGCCACCTCCTGGCTGGCGCCGGCAGCCAGGCAGCACTGCCGGGCAAACGCCCGGGCCTCTGGCAACGACAGGTGCTTGAACGCTGCGGGTGATTGCATGGGCTCTCCATCAAGGCCGGGGATGAGGTTGCCGGTTACTCCACCAGGCGTGGCGCACCGACGTCCGCGGCCTGCTTGTCGAGGCCGAACGAACCGAGGATTTCAGCAATCTCGCCCGAGGCATGCAAGGCCTCGATATTTTCATTCAGCGCCAGGCCCAGCGCGGTGTTGGCCTTGGTGTGGGGGAAGCCGGTCTGCCCCGGTTCCAGGGTCGCCTTGACCCGTGGGTCGGGCTCCGAAACCTTGATGCTCTTGCCCTGGTACGCGCCCTTCTGCTGCGAGGCCACGCCCACGGCGAAGCTGTCCACACCCACGGCGATGCGTTTTGACGCCAGGTCCTGGGCCATGGCCACCGGGTTGGGGTACAGCACCAGGTTGTCGCCAAAGGTCTTTTTCAAGTCGTCGACCCACAGGTAGCCCTGCACCGTGCCGATGCGCTTGCCCTCGAGCTCGGAGATTTTCGAAAAACCCTCACTGGAGATGATGCCCATCACGTCCAGGTACAGCGGCGCGGACAATCCCAGGGCCTTGCTGCGCTCGGCGGTGCGGTACCAGTCGCCGATACCGACATCGGCCCGCCGCGCGATCACCGACTGGATCACCGCTGCCGGGTCGACCACCGTGGCCTTGATCTCCAGGCATTCGCGGGCGGCGATGCGCTTGATGATCTCGCCGTCGACCCCGCTCAACTGGTTGCCCGGCCCGGGGATCGAGTACGGCGGGAAGACCCAGGCGGCGACGGTCAGCACCCCCGGGGTCAGGGTTTCAAACTGATGGGCCGGCTTGCAGTCCGCCTGGGCCGCGCCGGCCATCAGGGTGGAACAAAGGACGGCCCAACGGGTCATGCATTTGAAGGAGCTAATCATGGCTTCACCTGTGCAAGGGTTGCATTAAGAGAGCAGCAGCCGAAAAACGGCCCGAGTCGGTCATGCGTGCTGGCTGGGTGCCAGTCTTTTCTCCAGTGCCGCCACGCCCAGGGTCGCAGGCGCACAAACAGCGGCATACATCAGGCCGGCCAGGGTCAGCACCGGCATGTACTCGAACGTGGATGAACCAATGGCCGAGGCGCGGCTGACGATCTCCGGCAGCGCGATGGTGAAACACAGCGACGAGGCCTGGAACATCATGATCGAGAACCCGAGCAACGATGGCAGCGCCACTCGCAGCGCCTGGGGCAGGATGATGAAGCGCAGCGTATCGAGGCGATTCAGGCCAATCACCTCGGCCGCCTCGTTCTGGCCCTGGGCCACCGCCTCGATACCGCCACGGATGATCTCGCTGGTATAGGCCGCCGTGCAGTAGGCCAGCGCCAGGGCCGCGGCCCAGAACGAGCTCAGGGTCAGGCCCGCCGAGGGCAGGCCGAAATAGAAGTACTGCAACAGGATCAACGCCGGCGCGCCGCGCCCCAGCTCGACAATCAGCAGCGAGGGATAGCGCACCACCCGGCGCGGTGCCGACACGCCCAGTGCCAGCAGCAACCCCAGGACCACCCCCAGCGCCAGGCTGACGGCGGTGACCTGCATCGACAGCACAAAGCCTTTCCACAGCTCGGGAAACCAGGCCAGCCACATCGTCAGGAGCTCGCTCATCGGGCAATCCTCTGTTTCAGGGTGGCCGCCAGCCAGCGCGAGAACAGCGCCACCGGCACGCTCAGAATCAGGTAGACCACGGCCGCCGCGCTGTACACCCCCAGCCCTTGAAAGGTCTGCTGGGACATCTGGTACGCCTGGAAGCTGATATCGCCCACGCCGATGGTCGAGGCCACGGCCGAGTCCTTGAGCAGGCCAATGGCATAGGTGGCCGAGGTGGGAATGGCGATGCGCACCAGTTGCGGCAGCACCACATCAAAGAACCGCTGGGGGGCCGAGAGGTTGAGCACATGCGCTGCCTCGTACTGGCCCTGGGGAATCGCGGCAAAGGCCCCGCGATAGACCTCGGACATATGCGCTGCGGTGATCAGGCCCAAGCCGAGCACGGCGGCGGCAAAGGGCGACAAGGCGATGTAGCCGCCACCAATGCCGAAGAAGATGAAAAACAACCAGACAATCGGCGGAATCGACCGCAGGGTCAGCACCAGCATGGCCGCCAGCCAGCGGCAGAATTTCAGGTTCGACATGCGCAGGGCGCAGAGCGGAAAGCCCAGCACCATGCCAATGCAGAAGGCGCCCAGGGTCACGGCCAGGGTCCAGGGCACACCGCGCAACAGGACCAGCAGAATATCCAGCATCAGCGATTCCTCACGGCCTGGAGAAACTGCACTACCCGCGCATGCTGCGGCTCGCGCATCACCCGGGCGCTGGGCCCCTGCTCGATAATCCGCCCTTCGGCCATCACCACCACCCGGTCGGAAACGGTCTCGGCAAAGTGCATCTCATGGGTCACCACCAGCATCGACATGCCCTCGCGCGCCAGCTCCTTCATCACCGCCAGCACTTCCAGGCCCAGCTCGGGGTCGAGGGCCGAGGTCGGCTCGTCGAACAGCATCAATTCCGGGTCCAGGGCCAGGGCCCGGGCAATGGCGATGCGTTGCTGCTGGCCGCCGGAGCAGCGCGCCGGGTAGGTATTGGCCTTGTCCGCCAGGCCGACCCGGTCCAGCAACTGCAAGGACCGGGCATCCGCCTCCCTGGCGCTGCGGCCCAGGGTGCGGATCTGCGCCAGGCTGACATTGCGCAGCACCGTGAGGTGCGGAAACAGGTTGAACGACTGGAACACCATGCCGATGCGCCGTCGCAGCTTGAGCAACTCGCTCCTGGGCAGCGGGCGCCCGGCTTCGATGTGCACCCCGGCCATGCTGACCCGACCCCGAGTCGGCGGTTCCAGTTGGTTGATGCAGCGCAACAGAGTGCTTTTGCCGGAGCCGCTGGGGCCGATGATCGCCACCACCTCGCCCTTGGCCATTTCAAAGCACACATCATGCAAGACGGGATAAGGGCCGAACTGCTTGTGGATCGCATCCAGGCGCAGGAACGGTTCGGCGCTGGACACCGGGCGCGGCGCCAGGGCGGCGGCGCTTTCGATCACGGTCATGCTGCTCATTGTTTTTTTCTCCGGACAGGGTAGACGCCATGCCTGCAAGAATCAGGCAACAACCGCTGTTATCGATCGCCGTCGACTAAGGGGGTACGGGAAAGCTTGACCGCTCCAGTGGCGGTAATCAGCACCTGCTCTTCGAGCTTCACGCCTTCATGGCCGCCCTGCTCGCCGATGTAACTCTCCACCGAGAGCACCATGTTTTCCTCGAAGTGACCGTCATAGCCCCACTCGGCAAAGTCCACCGCGTAGGCCACGCTGGGGTACTCGTCGACCAGGCCCACGCCGTGCAACATCATCATGTAGCGGTTGTGCTCGAACTGCCTGGGCACCGGCCAGCAGCCCTCGGCGAACTCGCGGAACGACAGCCCGGGACGCAGCAGCTCGAGGTTGAAGTTGATTTGCTGCGAGGCAATCTCCAGCAGGTCGCGCTGGGCCGCCGTCGGTGCCTTGCCGGGGCAGATAAAGCTGCGGGAAATGTCCGAGAGATACCCCCCCGGACCCACCATGTCGGTGTCGAAGCAGACCATTTCCCCGGCGGCGATGACTTTGTCCGAAGCATCCTGGAACCACGGGTTGGTGCGCGGTCCGGAGTTCAGCAGGCGGCTCTCGGCCCACTCCCCGCCCTGGGCCACGTTGGTCCCGTGCATGATGCTCCACAGCTGGTTTTCGGTGATGCCCGGCACCAGGCTGGCGCGCATGCGGGCAATCGCCAGGTCGCACACATCCATCGACACCCGGTGGCTGGCGATCTCCTGCAGCGACTTGATCAGCCGCGCCTGCTCCATCAGCGGCTGGGCATCAAACAGCTGGATGCCCCTGGCCTTGAGTTTTTCCGCGCCCCAGGGGTCGCAGCGGTCCACCGCCAGGCGGCGATTGCCGGCGCCATGCCGGGTCATCAGGTCGGCCACTTCCAGGGCCCAGCGCTCGGCCTTCTCCTCGACCCGGGGGCCGGCCAGGAAATACAGCCAGGGGATGGCCGGGCGAATTTCATCGATGGTCTCGATGTGTTCGCTGTTGTGCCGGCTGCTGGTGAACTCGAACAGCACCACCGGACCATCGGTGGCCACAAACACGTAGCGGCTGGGGGAATGCATCACCCACAGGCCGAGGTTATTGGTGTCGGTGGCGTAGCGAATATTGATCGGATCGGCCAATAGCACGCCGGCGTAATCGTGCTCGCGCAGCTGCTGGCGAATGCGCTCCAGGCGGTACTGGCGCAGGGCCGGGCGATCGATGGCGGCATAGGCCGCCAGCAGGCCGTTATCGACCGGGGCCAGGGCATGCCCGGTAACGCTGGCATCGCTGCGATAGTGCAGCGGGCCTGGGGGTACGGCATTGAGCAGCTCGGTGAAATCGGTATCCGTGTGCATGCAACAACCTCCGCTGGGAAGAGTTTGACGTTAATCAAAACCAATCGGACCAACTTTCGGGGCAGTGACTTAAAGGCTTGGGAAACGGATGACGGCTGTCTTTCTTATTTTCAGGGCACGCTAATCAGCGCTCGCTAGAGGTCCTTAACCAGGCGCAGGGCGTCGTAGATCGCCGCTTGGGTGTTACGCGATGACACTGCATCGCCGATTCGGAACAATTGGAAACGCCCCTGGGGATTGGTCACCACGTTTTGCGCGGTGCCGGCAATCAGGTCCATGTACTCCACGGCGCCTTCATTGGTGGCCAGGGGTTGCAGCTCGAAATACAGCTCGTCCAGGGGCCGGGTGCCATGGTTGACCACGATCTGGTCCACCCGCCGGGTTTTCTCCAGATCGCTGTAATCGGTGCCGATGGTCGCCAGCAACTGGTCGCCCTCACGGTCCACGGCCTTGAGTCGGTAAGTGACGGTAAAGGTGGTGTCCAGTTGTTGCAGCGAGCGCATGTAAGGCACCAGGTTCATGCCCATCACCTCCGGCGCGAACGAACGGTCGGGGGTCATGATCTCGGTCCTGGCCCCGCTGCGGGCGATGAACTCGGCGGCCTGCAAACCCGCGTGATCGCCGGCATCGTCATACACCAGCACATTGCGTCCGGGCTTCACGTCGCCGGAAATAATGTCCCAGCTCGACACCAGCCACTGGTTGCCCCGTTGCAGGACTTCGGTGTGGGGCAGCCCGCCGGTGGCGACTATCACCACGTCGGCGTTTTCATCGAGAACCATCGCCGCATCGGCCCAGGTGTTGAAGCGGAACTTGACCCCCAGGCGCTCGCACTGCGCCATGCGCCAGTCGATGATGCTGATCATTTCCTTGCGCCGCTCGGACTGCGCGGTCAGGCGAATCTGCCCGCCGGGCTGGTCGGCCACTTCCAGCACCAGCACCTCATGCCCGCGCTCGCCAGCGACCCGTGCGGCCTCCAGGCCACCGGGGCCGGCGCCGACGATCAGGATCTTGCGCTTGCGCGGGGCCTTGGGCACCTCGTGGGGCATGGTGGTTTCGCGGCCGGTGGCGGCGTTGTGGATGCAGTACGCGGCGCCGGCGTTGTAGATCCGATCCAGGCAATAGTTGGCGCCCACGCAGGGGCGGATTTCATCTTCCCGGCCCTCGATGATCTTGCGCACGATGTGCGGGTCGGTCATGTGCGCGCGGGTCATGCCCACCATGTCCACCAGGCCGGCGGCAATCGCATGGCGGGCGGTGGCGACATCGGGAATCTTCGCCGCATGGAAGGTCGGGAAGCCGGTCAGGGCGCGAATCTCCCCGGCAAAGTCCAGGTGCGGTGCATTGCGCATGCCCTGGATCGGGATGATGTCGGTCAGCCCGGCATCGGTGGCGATATTGCCGCGAATCACGTTGAGAAAGTCGACCATGCCGCTGTCTTTCAGCAGTTGCGAGATGTGCAGCCCCTCCTCTTTCTCAAGCCCGCCCGCCAGCACCTCGTCACCGGTGTAGCGAATGCCGACGATAAACGCCGAACCGACCCGCTGGCGGATCGCGCTCAGCACCTCGAAGGTGAACCGCAGGCGATTGTGCAGCGAACCGCCGTAGGCGCCCTCCAGTTCGTTGGTCAACGGCGACCAGAACTGGTCCATCAAGTGGCCGTAGGCTTGCAGCTCGATGCCATCCAGGCCGGCGGCCTGCATGCGTTCGGCGGCGTCGGCATAGTCGCGGACGATGCGTTCGATATCCCAGATTTCGAGCTTCTTGGGGAAGGCCCGGTGCGCCGGCTCCTGGTTGTGCGAAGGCGACACCACCGGCAGCCAGTCGCCCTTGTCCCAGCGGGTGCGCCGCCCCAGGTGGGTAAGCTGGATCATCACCGCCGCGCCATGCTCGTGGCATTCGTCGGTGAGGTCTTTCATCCAGCCGACCACTTCGTCCTTGTACGCCAGGATATTGTTGAACACCGGGGGGCTGTCGCGGGAGATCGCCGCCGAGCCTGCGGTCATGGTCATGGCCACGCCGGCCTTGGCGCGTTCGACGTGATAAGCCCGGTACAATTTCTTCGGCATGCCCTCTTCGGGGTACGCCGGCTCGTGGGAGGTGGTGATAATGCGGTTGCGAAGTGTCAGGTGCTTGAGGCGATAAGGCTGAAGAAGCGGATCGTTATTCATATCGGTCTCGCATACAGGTCATCAGGCAAGGCAGACGATAGACCCCAATGTACACCAGTGTCAATAACGTCGACGGTTGTGTATATTCACCCCCATCAAGGTCAAGTGGACAAGGAAAAAACGCCCCATGAAAGCAACCACCAACAGTGCGGAAGCGGCTGGCCGCGGCTCTCTGGAGAGCTGGCTCAACGCGGCCTATGAGAGCCTCAAGGAATCGGGGGTGGATGCAGTGCGGGTGATGCCGCTGGCGAAGAAACTCAACCTGTCGCGAACCAGTTTCTACTGGTATTTCCAGGACCGCGAAGCGCTGCTCGAAGCCCTGGTGAGCCTGTGGAAGAACAAGAACACCTTCAACCTGGTGTCACAGTCCGAGGCCTATGCCGAATCCATCACCGAGGCGATTCTCAACGTCTTCGACTGCTGGCTGAACAGCGAGCTGTTCGATTCGCAGTTCGAATTCGCCATGCGCAGTTGGGCCCTGCAATCGCCCGAGGTGGCGGAAGAAATCCGCCAGGCCGATGCCCAGCGGGTGCAGGCCCTGGCAACCATGTTCGACCGTTTCGGCTTCGCCCATGACGCCGCCGTGACCCGGGCGCGCTCGATCTACCTGACCCAGATCGGCTACATCAGCATGAACACCCAGGAGCCGCTGGCGCAGCGCATGCGCTACATCCCCGAGTACTTGAAGATCTTCACCGGGGTCGAGCCCGAACCCCGGGAGCTGGAGCGCTTTTATCGGCGCAACGGGTTTTCTTCGGCCGACCTGCAGGGCTGAAGCGCGCGCCATCGGCGGCGTGCGCCCCCCTCACTCATGGCTGCTCGCCAGGCAGCCCCGGTATCAGGGGCGCCAGCGGCATGGCCTGGGCATCCTGCTCGTCCCACAGACGCCGGTACAGACCGCCCAGCTCGAGCAATTGACGGTGGTTGCCGCGCTCGACGATACGCCCCTGATCCAGCACCAGAATCTGATCGGCATACTCCACCGTGCGCAGGCGATGGGCAATCATCACCACCGTGCGGCCCTCGGCCAGGCGCGATAAAGCCTGCTGGATATCGGCCTGGGCGCAGGGGTCGACCGAGGCCGTGGCTTCGTCCAACAGCACGATGCGCGGTGCCTTGAGCAGCATCCGGGCAATCGACAGCCGCTGGCGCTCGCCGCCGGACAAGCGCAGGCCGCCCTCCCCCAGCGGCGTGTCATAGCCCTGCTCCAACTGTTCGATAAAGGCTTGGCAATGGGCCTCGCGACAGGCGGCGCGCACCGCCTCCACACTGGCCTCGGGACGGCCGATGCGCACGTTATCCAGCACCGAGCCGTCGAACAGCTGCACATCCTGGAACACGAAGCCGACCTGCTGATACAAGGCGTCGGTGCCCAGGGCCTTGAGGTCGACACCGCCCAGGGTGATCTGCCCTTGCTGCGGGTCGTAGAAACGCCCGAGCAAATGCAGCAAGGTCGACTTGCCACTGCCGGACGGCCCGACAATCGCCGTCACTGAACCGGCCGGCACCGTGAAGTCGATGCCCTGCACCACCGGCTCTTGGGCATAGCCGAAACTCACCTGTTCAAAGCGCAGCGTCGAATCCTCGGGCACCGCGACTTCGGTGGTTTCAGCCAGGATCGGCTCCGCCATCAGGGCACTCAGGCGCGCCGAAGACTGGCTCATCATGCGCAGTTGCGTGAGGTAGGCCGCGACCTCCAGCAGCGCGTCGATGATCTTGTACGACACCAGCACAAACAACAGCCAGGTCGCCACGTCCAGCGACTGCTCGACAAACAGCCAGGCCGCCATCAGCAGCAGGCTGACCAGGCCCATCTCGATCATCAGGCGCAACAGCTGCACCCCGCCGCCGCCCCAGGCTTCGATGCCCAGACTGCCACGGCGGATGCTGGCGAAGGTTTCTTCAAGGCGCGCGAGCATGCCGTCACAGCGGTGAAACAGACGCAGGGTGCGAATACCGCTGACAAACTCCACCAGCAGCCCCGAAGCCATTTGCAGGCGCCCGGATTGCCGCGTGCCTTCGCGCAGCAGGTAACCCATGCACCCCTGGTACAGCGCCCAGCCCAGGGGCAAGGTGACCAGCAGGCTCAGGGTCAGGCGCCAGTCGACCCAGACCAGCAGCAGGCAGAAAATCAGCGGCACGCTGATCCCGGCAATGACTTCGGCGATCAAGTGGGTGAAGACGTCCTCGACCCGCTTCACATCATCGGTCAGGGTTGCCGCCAACTCGCCGATCCGCCGCTGATGGAAAAATCCCAGGGGCACCAGGCGCAAGTGATCGGTCAGCGCCGCGCGATAACTCATCATCAGGTCATAGGCCCCGATAAAGCAGTCCATCTGGCCGAAGTGGGAAAACAGCAACTGGCCGATCAGACAAGCACCCAACGCCAGGCCCAGCCCCCACCACTCAGCACTCCCGGCGCTGCCGGCGAGCACCCATTGCAGCCCCAGCCAGGCCAGGAAGAACGGCGCGATGGAACAGGCCTGGGCCAGTACCCGCAGACCGATGCCGCGGTACACCCGGTACGGCTGGCGACCGGCAATGCGCACCACATCCTCAAGCATCGACATCCCTGACCTCCTGTTGGCGAATATGCCAGGCATGGGCCTGGAACTGGCTGTGCCACAAGCGCTGGTAAGTGCTGTTGCCGTGGAGCAATTGGGCATGGGAGCCGGACGCGACAAGGCGCCCCTCCTCCAGCAGCAGAATCTGCTCGGCATGGCGCACCGCGTACAAGCGATGGGCAATCACCAGCACCGTGGTCTGCGGGTAACGCTTGCGCAACGCCGTATAAAACGCGGCCTCGGTCAGGCTGTCGGCAAAGGCCGTGGCCTCGTCAAGCACCAATACCGGGGCTCCCGCCAGCAGCGCCCGGGCGATGGCGATCCGTTGCCGCTCGCCTCCGGACAAACGCGTCCCGCGCTCGCCGACCTGGGTGTCCAGGCCTTGAGGCAAGCTGCGCACCAGGTCCCGGGCCTGGACGATGGCCAGTACGTCGTACAACTGCCGATCACTGGCCAGGGGCTTGGCCAGTCGCAGGTTCTGCGCCAGGCTGCCCTGGAACAGAAACGCGTCCTGGCTGACCACGGCAATGGCCTGGGCCCGGTCTCGATCGCCGAGGCTGGCCAGGGATACCTCACCGAGCAGCACCTCGCCACTGTCGGGCGGCAACAGCCCGGACAGCAGATAGGCCAGCGTCGACTTGCCAGCACCGGAAGGACCCACCAGGGCGTTGAAGCTGCCGGGGCGCAACTCGAGGTTCAGGTCCTGCAGAATCGGCCGCGTCTGGTAACTGAACGACAGATGCTGCAAGCGCACCCCGGCATGGGCCGGCAAGCGGCTGCTGACCTGCACGGCCACCGGAACCAGCAGTGGCTGGATCCGCTCCACCCCACCGCAGATCTCGCGGATCACCGAAGAAAAAAACATCAGGCGCAGCAGCGGCTTGAGCAAACCGCTGCCCAGCACCAGAGCCAAAATCAGGTTGGGCAGCGGTAACTGGCCCTGGGCGTTGAGCCACAGCCCCAGGGGCAGCAACACGAAAATATTGGCCGTCAGCAGCACGACAAAAGCCGACCAGCCAGGCACCGCCTTGCGGCTAAAGCCTTCGACCAGGCGGTGGTACGCCTCCAGCCGCTCGCGCAGCAACTTGAAGGAACTGGCGCTCTGGCGGAACGCCTTCATCACCGGAATCCCGCGCAGGTACTCCACGGTGGCGCCGTTGAGCTGTTCGGTGGCGATGTTATAGCTGCGCACCCGCTCGTCCATGCCCCGCGACATGCAGGCCTGGGCCAGCCATGCCGGGATAATGGTGCTGAGCGCCGCCAGGGCCATGCGCCAGTCCAGCCAGAACAGAAAGCCGCCCGCAGCCAAGGGCGTGACCACGGCTGCGATCAGTTCGATGCTGTGGTGGGCGATAAAGGTTTCCAGGCGCTCGACGTCATTCAGGATGATCTTGCGCAAGCCGCCGGAGCTGTAGCGGCCGAGCATCTGCAACGGCAAGCGGGTCAAGGACTGGGCCAGGCGCAAGCGGACCTCGTAGAGGATCTGGAACGCCGCCACATGACTGAAATAGCCGCCGAGGGTCAGCAGCCCGTATTTGCCCAGCAGCGCCAGCAGCACCAAACCGGCCAAGTGCAGCAGGTCCCGGCCTGGCGGGGCATCGAGCAAGGCCAGCTCCGCCGCGCGGTACAACAGGTAATACAGCAACAGCTCCAGCAGCGCCGAGCCGGCGGCCAGGCTCACGGCCAAGCCCAGCCGAGCGCGCTGCCCCGCCAGCAAACCGATCAGGGTGGCCATCGGCGACGCGCGTTCCGATCCGGGGTTGGAAGATTGCATGGGCTCTCCTGAGCTGAAAATGCGCAGGCGCAAGAATAGAAACTCTCACCCAGGATGTAAATGCGAATCACTACTGATTGATCTCAAGCCTGCGCCAAGCAAAAAAACTAAACCTTTTGCCCGGCCGCTGGCTCAACAGTAAGACGACATCCTCGTCCCCTGATAATGAAATGGAGATCACCATGAACACACTGTTGATGAAACAGATGGGCCTGTCCTTCCTGCTGCTGGCCGGTACCGTGGGCAGCGCCGCTGCCGCCACCTCCAACAGCTTCGTCAATGACGCGGCGCAAGGCGGAATCAACGAAGTCGAAAGCGCCAAGCTGGCACTGGAAAAAAGCAGCGCAGCCGACGTCAAGGCGTTTGCCCAGCAGATGGTCACCGACCACACTAAGGCCAATCAGGAGCTGACGACCCTGGCGAAAAAACTCGATATCGAGGTGCCGGATGAAGCCTCGCTCACGGAAAAAGCCAAGAAGATGATTCTCGAAATGCGCGACGAATCCTTCGACAAGGCCTACGCCAACAACCAGGTCAAGGCTCACGAGGACACCGTCGCCCTGTTCAAAAAAGAAGCCGCGTCCTCGGATAACGCCGAACTCAAGGCGTTTGCCCAGCAGACCCTGCCGACGCTGGAGCACCACCTGGACATGGCGAAAAAACTGCAGGCACAGCACGCCAAGTAACCGCCGGCCCGACCGCCCCAAGCAGCACCCGGACCCCGCCCGAAAGGCGGGGTTTGCATGGGGGCTCAATCATTGGGCAGCGGCATGTCCTTGTCGCTGGGGATGCCATCGCCGGCGCTGGGCTCGTTCCAGTCTTTGGGGCGCTCGCGGGTTACCACCTCGGGGCGCGCCAAAGGGTCCTTCTGCAACGGCTCGGCAGAGGGCTCGGCCGGTGCCGGATCGGGGCGTGGGGTTTGCGCTTGATCGTCGAAACTCGAATCAGTGGACATAAACACCTCAGGGCTTGGGTCCAGCCAACCTGGGCCATGATCTTTCGACGTTCGGAGCGGCGGTGCAGTGCATTCGAGGTGACGAATGGCCTGGGCTTGACTTGGGTCACGGAAATGCAATTGTCCTACAATTATTTTGAACCTTTTTGAACGAAATCGATTCTTTCTCACAAGCTAATGGAGGGCCTTATGGGAAACCCGGCAATTTACGTAATCGAATACCACCTACAGGGTGCACACAAGACCTTCGTCATCCGCGCCGACGGCATGGATAACGCACAGGCCTGGCATTGGGCCAGTTGTGACGCCGGCATCGGCACCATCCCCAAGTCTTCTCGGGACAAGGTCAAGCGCGTCACCCGCCCCCTGGCTGAACGCTACGGCCTGACCGATGTGCAATGGCGCCCCTCGACCCAAATCGACTGGACCGGAGAATCAAGCCTGTGAACGCCCACGCCCTGAAGACCAGCCTCGACTGCAACCCCTGGGACGAGGAAATCGCGCGCAACACCCAACTGTTCTTCGAGGCCGACCGCCTCGACGACCTGGCCTACACCATCATCGGGGGCCAGGACGGCCCGGACGCCGTGTGGGAACGCTACAGCCAGGCCAAGAAAGCCGCGGACGCCAAACGCACCGAGGCCTATCAGGACTGGATGCGCATCCGCCGCGCCATGCAGCAATCACCCCATGCTTCGTGATTACGAAATCCACTACCTGCTGCAGGGACACAAAAAAGTGTCCCTGCACGCCTCGACCCAGATGACCGAGTTCGACGCCTGGTTCTGCGCCGCCCTCGACTGCGCCATCCCCCTGCGCGAACTGCCGTCGCTGCGTTCCCTGGCCATCATCAAAAGCATCCTCGAACCCCACGGCATCAGCTCGGTGCGCTGGAACCTGGCGCCGAAGACCTCGGTGGCTCAGAAGTAGTGTTTCATTGCAGTTTCGGGTGTTTTCCAGACTTTGGATTTTGGGTTGGTTAACGAGCTTAAAGACACAGCGCTGTAACGGGCGAACATAGCTCAGACGTATTGTGTTCATCGCGCAACCTCGCCTTTCACTCGCTGTCTGCCGGTAAAAAGCGGATGGAGCGAATAATCTCCAGCGTCGCAGGAAGGGCAGTTTCAGAAGTGGACTGAAGTTTTTTTCCTGGGGTTTCGGAAACGTCTCTGGAATCGTAGCCAAGCTCGAATCCACCATTGCTAGTGATCAACGTATGGGTATTATCGCCCAGACAAAAACTAAGACTTCTAACTTGGCCCGGCAAGGAACTATTAAGAGGAAACGACGATATCTGGGCGATATTAAAGTAAGCAGGGTGCAAATTCTCAAAGCGACGTATGTTGTAGTATCGGATATTTTCTGCGGGCTCAACGGGAAGCAATTTTAGGCATAACTCCGTGGCATTACCGGGGTAGCAAATGAAGGATGTCGATGGTGGCTTTTCACCATTCACATAGCGACTGTAACTGAAAAAGCCGTACGGATTGGGTGATAAACTCTCGCTTGCTCTAGCTCTTCCTCCCTCTTTTGCAACGAACTCGAAAGCACACCCCAGTAATGGAAGAACATAGCGCTGCATGCCTTTTGGCAGTTTTTTATCACCGGGCTCAGACACTCTTTCAACATCTATAGCGGTTTCACCCATTGCGACATATGGGGCAAGTCCCACGAGCAGGCTGGCCATTAGCAGAGGGATCAGTCTTATCCTGTTCATCGCGGTTCCTCATCTTTCACCTGGTAACTCTCTGGCAGAAACTGCAACACACCGTTGGCGTCAGGGAAGGTGTTTTGGTCAACTAGCAGTACTTGCGCATAGGCATGGGCGTGATAACGGTCGATTAAACCGTTGAGCTGCGGGTCGATACGGTTGATGTGGCCGGGCAGATTGATCAGGCAACTCACGCGACGGAAGGACACATTCTCATAAAAGGTGAAGCGTTGGCCCGGCCATTGTTGGCTGCTGGTATGGAGGGTGAAGGGGTGTCGGACATTACGCGATGCCACATCCGCTTCCCGACTGACTGTGTTCATGGCCCAGTAGTATCCGGCACTGTCCATGGCGTCGTACGGCGTATCTGCGATGTTGATGCGCCAATCCACTATTTGCCTTGGTAGTTGAGTTTCTATTTCCTGCAATGGCTGATTGCTGCGTTGGGCATTAGCCTGCTGTCGTGCCTGCCTCAACCTGCGCTCCACATCAGCATCAATTACACGGCCACGCCAGTGCCAATAGTTGAGGTAATTGCTGGGATGAGTGAGTTGCAGGAAGCCTCGCCCTATCCAAGGCGCATACCACCGATTAGTGGCATTTATTTCTTCTGTCACTCGTAGCCAAGCAGTTTCCTGTACGGCGTTTCCAAAAAAGGTAGCCATACGAACTGGGGTGTTGATGGTGTATTTGCGCAGCGCGCAATTTAGTTCGGTTGAGTGGCTTTGGACTAGTTGACCGGCTTCAGGCCGCACCCTTTCATATACGATCTGAGCAGGAATACCTGCCCCGACCCCACGCAACGCCCGTGCCGGAACCGTCTGCCTAAGCTCGGCAGGGCTCAACCACCCACACCGCTTGAACACCTCAATAAACCGAACGGATGAAAGTGATAATGCGCCCTGCCCAAAGCCAGCCCCTCTTTCACCGCGTCCTCCCAAAACGCCAGCGCCGCTTGCTCGATTCGCCACGGCCAGAGCGTCAGTATTGGCACATAGATTTTCTGTAGATAGCCGGAGCTCCATGATTACTTAACTTTCGATAAACCTAATGCTCTTAATTATCTTGAGGAAAATGCCATAGCTAAGACCGGCATCAAGATCAAAGTCATCATCTCGTCGCGTTAAGCAGTATTGCCCCATAACTGCCGACTCCTTCAGATTTCCAATTATCATTCTGATACATCTGTTATGTTCAGAAAACTGTTCGCAGTACTCAGGCCGTGAAGTGACCTTGCTGAGTTCGTGATAGGAATCCTCTGCAATCCAGCCTTTCCAGTTGCCTCCAGACAGTTCCGATAAGTGTGTACGGCGGCTTAGCGAACAGTTTTTTTCGGTGAAATCATTCATTGATTGCGCTAGACCGGACAAACCTCGGCGAATGCCACTTTCGTTACTTATAGATAAAAGCTCATCAATACCTTTAGAGTATATTCTCAGCGAAGGCATAATATCTAACCACCTTGGATTTCTCTGCCCCTCCAGCAAAGCCCCTAGTAGTAGAAGTGCTCCTTCTTGGTCGCGATATGAACTGATGCACAAATCCGGCTGAATATCTTGATCAGAGGGTAGCTCCGCAGGAACATTCAATACCAGCCCACACCTCAATAGTTCTTTATTTTCGCCAGCAGCCTCACCACCTTTTGCAAAACTGCAGCCACACAAACATACAGCCACCCAAAACATCATCCAGAAATCATTTCTTTTCAGCGCCATGTTGGTCATCCATGATCAATATTAATTTTTTAGTCTTCAGTTTGCCTTTCTAGAGTTGCTGTTACCGGCATACTGACTTCATCCTCAAAAATAAATCGGATGTATTTGAAGAGCTCTTGGCGCCCATTTAATCCAATACTGCCACCGTTCACAGGGGTTGTAATTGCGGCGACATTATTATCACCCCCACCAAGATCTGCACGACGATGTATGTTCATGCCATTACGAAGCGTTTCATTATTTGCTGACACCATTACTTTGCTTACCCAGAAGTACCCCGCAGAGTCTGCCGCCACCTCAGCGCTTGTCGATAAAAGAATAGGATTGGGATCAGCTGTAAAGTTTGCATTTCGAAAAGCGCCGTAGTCTCGATAGTTATTTCGACCGGTAAGATGAAGGAGTCCTCTTCCACAAAAACGAGGACCATCTCCGGATTGAATATTTCCTAAAGCTTGTGCTTTTTCACGAATTTCTCCTGGACGCTGCGCCACATAGGTCGGTCGGTTCCTTCCTTTCAAAAACCCTGTTGCCTGTAACCAAGCATGCTTATTATCAAAATCTTCGCCGGCCTCCTGAGGTGTTAGAACTTCATACACGGTCCTAAAGTAGCGCAAACTACCTTTTTCGGCTGTCGCCTTTAGCACACCGCTTTCCTTATATATCTGGGCAAGGAAATGGGCTTGGCGTAATGTTGTGATGAATCCAAACTTCCTCCACATCCTATTTATTGATACATGTATATTTGCGGGCATAAATCCATTACTACTGTTGCCAATGGTCCAGCGCTCCGAGGCGTCTCCCCATGAGATAAGGCCTCCCGCATTCTGAGAAGAGCGTCTTGGTAGTGTCTGCGCTAGTTCGCGTACGCTACGCCAAGAGCAACTTTGCATAGTCTGAATAAACCGCAACGGATGAAAGTGATAATGCACCTTGCCCAAGGCCAGCCCCTCTTTCACCGCGTCCTCCCAAAACGCCAGCGCTCCATGGTGGCGCTTGAGCTTGTCGTAGGCCTCAGGTGACAGGCACAGGCTGAGCAGCACGTTGGCCGGAACGTCGTTTGGGTCGTCGCCTTTGATCCAGCCCCAGCGCTGGTCGAAGTCGTCGCGCGACCACTCGGTAGGGAGTTTGGCCACGCAGTAGCTCAGGCGCTTGCGCATGCTGGCGTTGTGGATCTTGGCGTAGGCTCGGGCAAGGCGGTCTTTGTAGTGCATGGCCGTGTCCAACGCCGTGGCGGCGGCATGCACGGCTTCGCCCAGCACTCCCGGCAAGCTCGGCGCGGGGTTGGGGGTGGGCGCCATGGGCTCGATCAGGTCCAGTAACTGTTTCGAGTCGCAGCGACTGTTGCCATCGGTGTCGTCGTCGATAAAGGTCCAGCCGAGCCAGTCGGGAAAATCAGCGTCGCTGTACACCTTGACCCCTGCCGGGTTGAGGTCGACGAACGCTTGCACGCCGCCCGGGGTGACGATCTTGCGTACATGGGGCAGACGCCCGCCTTGCATGTCCGTCGCGGCAGGTGCATCGGGACCGAGGATGCGTCCGAAGCGCAGCATTTCATAACCGGCGCTGGGGCACCCCGGGTAGTGTTTGACCGCGGTTTTATACAGGTTGTAGCCACCCTCGGGTTCCGTACAGCGGCCGATCACGACGCCCTCGCGGTCGCGAGTAGTGAGGGTGATGGTTCCTCGAATTTCGCTCAGGCTGATGATGAGATCAGCCGGTGTACGGCCACTGCGGGTGGCGTGCCAGTGACGCCAATCTTCCAGGGACAGGTCCGCGGGCGGTGCGTTCGCTGCGGCGCCGTACTGGGCCGGTACGCGAATCGTGCGCTGGGCGACCGTGGTTGCCGCCGCCACCGTTGACCACCAGTTGGCCGCTTGGGCGGGTGTGCCGTTGAGCCGGCGGATGCGTTCAGGCGTGGTGTGGAAGCGTTGCGCGACTGAATTGAGGCTGTCGTTGATGCCCCCCGAACCCGGGTGACTGGTGCGCACCACATAAGCCTTGCTCTCGGTACGAGGGTCCTGGGCGTAGAGCACCGTGTTGGCGGGCAAAACGATATGCATATCGCCCCATACGCTGGTGCGCCGGCCTTGCGGGGCGGTCAGTGGACCGGCACTGCGGCCCATGAGGGCTTCCACATTGCGCTGGTCGGCGACGATCTCGAAGTGGATACGATTGGGTTTTCCGTAGACGGCCCCGGCCTTGCCGATCGAGTCTTTGCGATAAACCTTGTCGCCTTTTTTCAGCGGCGTTTCGGTGCCCGGTTTGTTGGCCACGCTGTGCAGGTGCTGGTAGATGGAATAGAAGGTCACACCCACCCCTTCGCCGATCTCGGTTTGGTGCTTGATGAGCATGACGCCATTGCTGGTCCAGCCGGTGTAGTACAGCAGTGGGTGGGCGGCCTGGACCTCGGCGCTGGCGCTGTTGAGCGGCATCGGGTCGCTGTGACGGGCAAACACGACCTCACCATCGGCGATGGCGCGGACGGGTTCGGGATCGTTCGGTGCGCCTGGGGCTACCAGGTGCACGCCACCATGCCAGCCGAACTGGTGGCTGACAGGAAAGGCCCCTTTGCCGCTTTTCTCGCCCAGATTGAAGGTGCCATCGTCGATCGTATCTGTCTCTTGAAGATCGGCGTTGCGCAGGAAGGGGAAGCTGACAAGCATCTAGAGCACTCCTGGGGCCGGGCCGTTACTCGGACAGTGGCAGGCTGGTCGGATCAAAGGGAAGACCGGGCATTGGCTGGCCATCGGGGGACAGCGCGTAGCCGCTGCCACCAGCCTGCTGTTTCAGCGGCCCCTTGATGTTGATGGCGACGCCGTCCAGGGTGATGCCGCCATCGTGCAAGGTAATGGTCCCGCCAGGGCCACGTATGCGCATCACTTCGCCGGCTTGTAGTTCGATCACCTGCGAGCGATGACGAATCGCCTGGCCTGCCTGTAGCTCGGCGTGGCCTTCGACGCTGTGTTCCTGATGCCCGCCGATGCTGACCCAATGATTGGCCGTGGTCTTGTCCCGGCGGTGGTTGCCGACTTCTTCGGTGCGGTCTTTGTCGGTGCGGATTGTGTGGTTGCGGCCGATGGTCAGGTAGTCGTCCTGGCCGATATCGTGGCGCCGGTCTTGGCCGATGTTCACTTGTTCGTCGTTGCCGACTGTTTCCTTGCGGTCGTGACCGACAGAAACGGTTTCGTCGTGCTCGACCTGTTCGCTGCGGTCGTGGCCGACGAAAGTCGTCTCGTCGTGGTTGATGTGGATGTTCTGGTCTTTCTGCGCATGGACGTAGATTTCCTCTTGATCCTTTTCATCCTCGAAGCGCAGTTCGTTGAAGCCTTCGCCTTTGTGGGTTTTACTTTTGAGGGTCATCCGGGTTTTGTGCCGGGGCAGTTCGTAGGGCGGTAGTTGCAGGCGGTTATAAGTACGGCCGGTGATGATCGGTTGGTCCGGGTCGCCGTCGAAATGGTCGACGATAACCTCCTGGCCGATTCGCGGGATCGCCATATGGCCCCAGGTGGCACCAGAGATGTTTTGCGAAACGCGGATCCAGCAGGAGCTGTATTCGTCCTCTTTTCCTTCCCGGTCCCAGGGGAATTGCACCTTCACTCGGCCGTATTCGTCGGTAAATATCTCCTCATTTTTTGGGCCGACTACCGTGGCGTTCTGCGGGCCGTCGATACGAGGTTTGCGCAGCGGTTCGGCGCGCCATTCGGCATCGTCCGGCACCAGTTCGGCCTGGTAGCTGTAGTGCGTACCCAGCTGCGCCTCGGCGCTTTCTTCGGCCTGGCTGGTGTGCTGTTTGCCATGGTGAACGATGCTGATCGGGCGCCAGCCTCGGTTCATATCTTCCCGTGGGTGGCCGGCCAGAGTGAAGGAAATGCCCGGTTGCAGGCGCGGATCATCGCCCTCGACCAGGGCCATGCGCGCATCGCGCCGGTGGCCGCGTAGGCGGTTCTCGGCGAAGGGCTTGCCGGCCTCATCAAACTTGGCCCGGGCCGGATAATCGTAACGTTCGTATTGGCGACCTTGATGGTCGAGATCGACGCCATCACGGCTGTGCTGGTGGCTATAGCGCGGATGGTGGATGGTGTAATCGCGCTGAGTCTGGCGCGCGGTGCGTACGTTTTCGCTGTAGGCGAATCGGCGCAGAGACGGTTGCGGCTGATCGCCGCCGGGCGTGGGGTTGTATTGCACCGGCTCATCCCCCACCCGCCCGTGGATAAACAGGCGATCGCTGTGGACCAGTTGGTGACCTTCTGCACTGTGGCGGAAGGAGTAGAAAAAACCTTCCTCACGCATGATGCGTTCGACAAAGTGGTAGTCGGTGTCGCCGGCCTGCAAGCAGTATTCGCGGGCTTGGTGTTCGGTGGTGAGGCGTTGTTCGTAGTCTTGAGTCAGCCCGTGGGCCTTAAGCACTGCCTCAGTAATCTGCGGAACGGTAAGAGTCTGGAAAATGCGCCAGTCGGAACTGAGCTTCAACCGTGCCAGACGTGGTTCTACCACCGCCGAATAGCGTGTACGCCTGAAGCCGCTGTCGTGCTGAACAAAGGAGGACACGGCGCCGTGCACGTAACGCATCGGTGCCTCGCCATGCCAGAGCGTCAGCAATGCCGGTCGATCCAGCACCTGCCCGAAGTCGATGGCCGGGTTGGCGCTGGTGAGTTCCACCGCGAGGTGGAAGGTCTCGGACAAGCCTTCGTGCAAGGTGAACTCAACAACGTCAAAAGACTCGTTACCAATGCTGAAGCTAAAACGCAGATCGGATTGGCTTGGCATGCTCTATTCCCGGCAACCTGATTGCATGCCCTCAAAAGTGGGCATGCCTGGGTGTAGCCGGCAGAAGCCTGCACGTGTTTCATGGCCCGCAGATATGAGACCTTGCTGAAAAGACCCACAGAAAAATCGCTTAAATCACCTGATCTGAAGCCTGGCTCCCTTTGTTGAGCCGAAAATCCCCCTAGCCACACCCCGGAGTTCAAGCGCAAGACACCGAGTGCAACCCACCCCGGCGTCCCCTACCATGCTCCGGCAAAGAGCCCTTGGACCCACGAGTTTTCAGGTACCGCCATGCCCGTCGCTGCCACTGATGACCCTTATGCCGACGCCAGTGCGTTTCTGGCGGCGCTGGACCCACAGTGGGCCGCCCATATCCAGCGGGTGGGCCGCTGCCTGCATCAGCCCAAACCGACCCGCGACCCTTTCCAGGCGCTGGTGCGGGCGATTGCCTATCAGCAATTGCATGCCCGGGCCGGCGACGCGATCCTCGGGCGGCTGCTGGCGCTGTACCCCGGCCAGGCATTCCCCAGCCCGGCACAGATCATCGCCACCGATCCACACACCTTGCGTGGCTGCGGTTTTTCCGCGAGCAAGCTGGCAACTATCCAGGGCCTGGCCGAAGCGGCGCAAAACGGGGTGATCCCCAGCTATGAACAAGCGCTGCAGATGACCGATGCAGCCTTGATCGAGCGCCTGGTCGCCTTGCGCGGGGTGGGCCAGTGGACCGTGGAGATGTTGTTGATCTACACCCTGGAACGTCTGGATATCCTGCCCGTCGACGATTTCGGCGTGCGTGAGGGCTACCGGCGCCTGCAAGGCCTGGAAGCACAATTGACCCGCAAGCAGATGGCCGCTACCGCCCAGGCCTGGAGCCCCTACCGCACCGTGGCGGCCTGGTATTTATGGCGGGTTCCGGCACACCCGGCCCGGGGCGCGGACACCACGGATTGAGCATCAATTCAAGCGCAAGACTCGGAGTTTTCGACGCCGGAAATCGGCCTATGCTGCTTGCAACCTGACCTACCCCAGAGAGCCGATATGAAGCAACCCACCCTGCCCCACAGCCCTGGCGCCGAGTCTGAAGACGACCGGCGCTGGCTGGCGATAGAGGCTCGCGACCCAGGCGCCGACGGGCAGTTTGTCTACGGGGTGAAAACCACCGGGGTCTACTGCCGCCCCAGCAGCTCAGCGCGCCTGCCACGGCGGCACAACGTCGAGTTTTTCGATACTGCCGAGCAGGCCGAAGCTGCCGGTTATCGCCCCAGCAGACGCGCGGCGGCGGATCAGACCAGCACCGCACAGCAGCATGCAGCTCTGGTGACCCGCGCCTGCCAGCTCATCGAGCAGGCCGAGGCTGCGCCCAGCCTGAATGCCCTGGCGCAGCAACTGGGCTTGAGCCCTTATCACTTCCACCGGGTGTTCAAGGCCATCACCGGGTTGACACCCAAGGCCTACGCCAGCGCGCACCGGGCCAGGAAGATGCGCCAACAGTTGACACGTGGCGGCTCGGTGACCGAGGCGTTGTATGACGCCGGTTTCAACTCCAACAGCCGCTTCTATGAATCCTCCAACGACGTACTGGGCATGAAGCCTGGCGAGTACCGCGCCGGTGGGGCCAACACCGAGATTCGCTTCGCCGTCGGTCAATGCTCGCTGGGGGCCATCCTGGTGGCGCAAAGCAACCGCGGGGTCTGCGCCATTTTGCTGGGCGATGACCCCCAAGCCCTGGTCACGGAACTGCAAGACACCTTTGCCCAGGCGCGCTTGATCGGTGGCGACCGGCAGTTCGAGCAATTGGTGGCCAAGGTCGTGGGGTTTATCGAGGCCCCGGCCCTCGGCCTCGACCTGCCCCTGGACCTGCGCGGCACCGCGTTTCAGGAGCGGGTGTGGCAGGCCCTGCGCAGCATCCCGCCGGGCAGCACCGCCAGCTATGCCGAGATCGCCCAACTCATTGGCGCGCCGAAAGCCTTCCGCGCCGTGGCCCAGGCCTGCGGCGCCAACAGCCTGGCGGTGGCCATTCCCTGCCATCGGGTGGTGCGCAGCGATGGCCAGCTGTCGGGCTACCGCTGGGGCGTGGAGCGCAAGCGCCAACTGCTGGAGCGTGAGGCGCAGTGAGCCGGCGCGCGCTCCTGATCCCCGACAAACACTGGCACGATGGCCGCCGCACCCGTTAAGGTGACCGACCTCGACCGCGCCCCGCACGGGTCGCCCTGCCGCGTTGCCGCCACCCCGGACCGCACTGACAGACCGCTCAAGGAGCCGCCATGAGCCTGGAAACCGTTAAACACTTTCTCGCCGCAAACGCTTCCGACCTCTCGGTCATCGAGCTCGAAGAAAGCACCGCCACCGTCGCCCTCGCCGCCAGCGCGCACAATGTCGAACCGGGGCAAATCGCCAAGACCCTGTCGCTGCGGGTCAACGACCAGGTCATCCTGATCGTGACCCGTGGCGACGCACGCCTGGATAACAAGAAATTCAAGAGCCACTTCGGGGTCAAGGCCAAGATGCTCGACGCCAGCGAAGTGCAGGCCCATACCAGCCACCCGGTAGGTGGCGTCTGCCCGTTCGGCGTGCCGGACACCGTCGCGGTGTACTGCGATGTCTCGCTCAAGCAATTCGACGAAGTGCTGCCCGCCGGCGGCGCGACCAACGCTGCGGTACGCATCTGCCCACTGCGCATGGCGCAACTGGTCAGCGCGCAATGGGTCGACGTGGCCCAGGCCTGACCCTCCAACGTCAAGGACCGAGAATGGCATGGAAAGCTTGTAGTCCCGCGGGCTGAACACACCCTTCGATCAAGCCTGGGGCTGCACCACCCCGCGTTCCTCCAGCAAGCGCACGAACATGGTCAGGCTTTGCGAGACCGTACCCCGGCGCCACACCAGCCAGGTGCGCAAGTAGCGAAAGGCTTCCGACAGCGGCCAGATGCTCACGGTGCTGCACCCGGGCATGCTTTCGAGCATGCTGCGCGGCATCAGCGCCAGGCCGGCACCGGCGCTGACGCAGGCGAGCATGCCGTGGTAGGACTCCATTTCGAAAATCTTCCCCGGCACTGCCGCGTCCTGGGTGAACCAGCGTTCGAAGTGATGCCGGTACGAGCAGTTGGCGCGAAAGGCGTAGATGTTTTCGCCGTTCACCTCTCGGGCGCGCTGGATCGGCCGGTGGTGCAGCGGCGCGATCAGCACCATCTCCTCTTCGAACACCGGCACGCCTTCCAGGGCCGGGTGCAGCACCGGGCCGTCGACAAAAGCCGCCGCCAGGCGCCCTGCCAGTACACCGTCGATCATGGTCCCGGAGGGCCCAGTGGACAGGTCCAGTTCAACTTTGGCGTAACGCTGGTTGTAGGCCGCCAGCAACCCGGGGATCCGCACCGCCGCCGTGCTTTCCAGGGAGCCCAGGGAAAACGAGCCCTGGGGCTCTTCGCCGGCCACCGTGGCCCGGGCCTCTTGCACCAGGTCGAGGATGCGCCGGGCGTAGTCGAGAAAACTCCAGCCGGCCGGCGACAGGCGCAGGCGGCTTTTCTCGCGGATAAACAGGTCGACCCCCAGGTCCTGCTCCAGTTGCTTGATGCGCGTGGTCAGGTTCGACGGCACCCGGTGGATCTGCGCCGCAGCGGCGCTGATGCTGCCGTGCTCGGCCACGGCCTTGAAGATTTCCAGCTGTACCAGATCCACGGCATTCTCCAAACGTGAACGAAAGACTCAGTATTATTCAGTTTCCAGAAAACAAACGCCACCGTAACCTGCGCCCATCCCCACCCAGCAGGACGGTGCCATGACTCAGGTTTCCAGCGTCACCCACGCCATCTCGATCAACCCCGCCACCGGCGAACAGATCGGCCACTACCCCTTTGAATCGGCCCAGGCCCAGGAAGCGACACTGGCGCGCGCCGCGTCGGGGTTCAGCCTGTGGCGCAACACCCCGGTGGCACAACGGGCCGCCGCGCTGCTGGCCCTGGCCGCTGAGCTGCGCAACGACGCGCAACAGATGGCGAGCATGATCACCCGGGAAATGGGCAAGCCGATCACCCAGGCCCGTGGCGAAATTGAAAAATGCGCCCAGCTCTGCGAGTGGTATGCGGCCCAGGGCCCGGGCATGCTCAGCGCCGAACCGACCCTGGTCGAAGGCGGCAAGGCGCGGATCGAATACCGCCCGCTGGGGCCGATCCTGGCGGTGATGCCGTGGAACTTCCCGATCTGGCAAGTGCTGCGTGGCGCGGTACCGGCCCTGGTCGCCGGCAACACTTACGTGCTCAAGCACGCACCGAATGTCATGGGCAGCGCCTATTTGCTGCGCGATGCTTTCCAGCGCGCGGGCTTCGCCGAGGGTGTGTTTGAAGTGCTCAACGTCACCCCGGACGGCGTCTCCAGTGCCATCACTGACCGCCGCATCGCCGCCGTGACTCTCACCGGCAGCGTCCGCGCCGGCATCGCCATCGGCGCCCAGGCGGGTGCCGCGCTGAAAAAATGCGTGCTGGAACTGGGCGGCTCCGATCCGTTTATCGTGCTCAACGACGCCGACCTCGATGCTGCCGTCAAAGCCGCGGTGATCGGCCGTTACCAGAACACCGGGCAAGTCTGCGCAGCGGCCAAGCGGCTGATCGTCGAACAAGGGGTGGTCGAGGAATTCACCCGCAAGTTCGTCGACGCCACTCGCCTGCTGGCCGTGGGCGATCCCCTGGCCGCCGACACCTACATCGGCCCCATGGCGCGTTTTGACCTGCGTGACGAACTGGACCAGCAAGTGCGCGACACCCTGGAAGAAGGCGCGACCCTGCTGCTCGGCGGCGCCAAGGCCGAAGGTGCCGGCAACTTCTACCCGGCCACGGTGCTGGCCGATGTCACCGACCAGATGACCTCGTTCAAGCAGGAGCTGTTCGGCCCGGTGGCCTCGATCATCACCGCCCGCGATGCCGAGCACGCCCTGGCCCTGGCCAACGACAGCGAGTTCGGCCTGGCCTCCACCGTCTACACCGCCAACCTGGAGGTGGCCGAGTACTTCGCCCGGCACCTGGAAACCGGCGGCGTGTTTATCAATGGCTACTGCGCCAGCGATCCACGGGTGACCTTTGGCGGGGTGAAAAGAAGCGGTTTTGGTCGCGAACTGTCGCACTTCGGCGTACGCGAATTCTGCAATGCGCAGACGGTGTGGCTGGACCGCAACTGAGGGCCGCAACCCGCCCGTAAGCCTTGGTTTACGGGCGGGCACTGCCGAAAGGATCCTGGCCGGCGATCAGGCCTCGGGTTGGGTCAGGGCCATCAGCTTTGACAGAAGCGGATGCGGTTACCGAACGGATCATAGACTTCCAGCACCTGGCCCCAGCCCTGCTGGACAATCTGTGGACGCCCGTAGCCGTAACGCTTGGCCAGCAGTTCGTCACGCAGCAGCTCGATATTGTGCATTGGCACAAATACGGTCGAACCCGGGCTGGCATCGCCGTGGTGCTCGGACAGGTGCAGTTGCAGGCCGTCGCGGCTGAGGCCCAGGTACAGCGGCAGATCGGCTTCGAAGCGGTGCTCGAACTCGACGCCGAAGCCCAGGAAATCCAGGTAGAACTCCCGGGCCTTGGCTTCATCGAACATGCGCAGGATGGGGATGGGTTTGTCGAACGTTATGGCAGGCGCAGTGGCTGGCTGGGCGTGGGCGGTTTGCTCGGGTAGCAGCGCCGCCGCGGTGTTCCAGTCCTTGTAGCCCAGTTGCTGCGCCACCAGTTCCAGCGCGGCGGAGTGAGACACCACTTGATCGCGCGTCTCCAGCGAGGCACGCAGCCGCTTGGCCATCTGTTTGGCTTGATCGATCGAAAACATCGTTGCTCCTGTGATCGAGGCATTTCGGTGCTCGCATTGCCAAACCTCGACTCTCAAGAGTGGCGATAGGATTGGGAACAACAACACATGCTTTCACCTTTCCCTTGTGCGGGAGCGAGCGGCGGGCAGCAGCGGCCGGCGGCGATCATACCCAAGCCTGCGCCCGGTGGCGAGGGCGCAGCAGGAGCCTGGCCCCGGCAGACGCGCAGAACCGAATGCCCGGTCCAGGGTCATAGATCGAGCCCTTTTTTAGACGGACCCTGCCCCGTGCCTATTCGCCTGCCCCTGGTTATCGCCGCCACCGCCGCCCTGCTCAGCCTGTCCGGCTGCACCCAATACCGCTATGTCCAGCCCGACAGCGCCGAAGGTCGGCAATGCGTAGCCAAGCTCGATGCCGATGTTGCTCAGTGCGAGCAGCGCGCCAGCAAGCAGTTGGAGGCCGATACAGGCATCTACGACGCGATGATGGCCAGCTATCAGAGTTGCCTGCACAACAGCTCAAGAGACGCGCCCCAAGGGCAAGTGTGCGGCCCGGCCCCAGTCGACCCTCGCACCGAACAGGTGCGAAGCTGCCGCCAGGGTTACAAGCTGTCCTTTACCGGCTGCGGCGGCCGTATCGAAGAAGTCCCCCGTGAATGACCCCTGCCATTGGCGCCACAGGGCACCACGCCATCAATAGCGAATCGCCATTTTTTTGCACGTCGCCCGGAATTTTTTTTGACTCTTGCGACTCAGATTGTCAGGTGGAACACCAACGTATCCACTTGGCAGGACCGTTGTGCGGCTGGCGATATTGTTCATTCAGCCCACTTCCACTCCGCCCCATGGCCGTGATGAGGCCCGACCGCTAGAGCTGACTTACATGCAATCAAACGTTCGTAGCGTTGATGTTCCGTTGTTGCTGCAAAACCTGCGCTCAGGAACAGCTCCGTTACACATCGCTCTGGAAAAGCGCCTGCCGTTTTTCTCCCCCCTGCTGAGCCACTCCCACTATTTACGCCTGATCAAGGCCTACTACGGCTTCTACCAGCCTCTGGAGCAACGCCTGCTGCAGAGCGGCGCGGTGCCGGCCGACTTTGGCCTGGACCAGCGCCTCAAGGCCCCGACCCTGCGCCGCGACCTGCTGGCCCTGGGCCTGGATGACGCCGCCATCGACGCCCTGCCCCAGTGCCCGTCGCTGCCGGGCACGCCTTCGGTCCAGGCCTGCCTGGGGGTGCTCTATGTGCTGGAGGGCGCCACCCTGGGCGGGCAGATCCTGCGGCGCGAGATTGCCGCCCGCTTGCAACTGGACGCGGACAACGGCGCGGCGTTTCTCGACATCTATGGCGCCGCCACCGGCCGCCGCTGGCGCGAGTTCACCGACTACCTGGGGGCCTGGCCCCTGGAGGCCAACGCACGGCAAGAGGCGGTGAACGCCGCCCAGGATACATTTTCATCTTTTGAACACTGGCTTGACCGCTCGGAGGTGCTGCTATGAACCCATTGGACAAAAAAGCCTTCGAAGAGCTGCTGGCCAATTGTGATGACGAACCCATCCGCACCCCCGGCGCGATTCAGCCCCACGGCGTGCTGTTGACCCTGGCCGAGCCCGAGCTGCGCATTCTGCAGATCAGCGCCAACGTCCAGCCCCTGCTGGGCCGCACACCGGACGAGAGCGTGGGCGCGCCTTTGGAGCATTTGATCGGCGCCGAGTACACGCAGCAGGTCGAACTGGCAGCGCAGCACGATAACCAACTGGAAGCACCCGAGCTGTTCTTTTCACTGAATGGCGGTGTGTTCGAAGGTTTCGTGCACCGCCATCAGGGCGTGCTGGTGCTGGAGCTGGAAGTTCAGGCCGAGCCGGCCAAGGTCGCGGGCCAGGCCACCAACCTGGGGCGAATGCTGCAACGCCTGCAGGCGGCCAAAAGCCTGCAGGCGCTGTATGAAATCAGCGTGCAGGAAATCCAGGCCATCACCGGTTATGACCGGGTCCTGATCTATCGCTTCGAGGAAGAAGGTCACGGCCAGGTGATCGCCGAAGCCTCGTCGCCGTCCATGGAAGTGTTCCAGGGCCTGTTTTTCCCGGCCTCCGACATCCCCGAGCAGGCGCGCGAGCTGTACCGCACCAACTGGTTGCGCATCATCCCCGATGCCGACTACCAGCCGGTGCCGCTGGTGCCCAAGCTGCGCCCGGATACCGGTCAGCCGCTGGACCTGAGCTTCGCCAACCTGCGCAGCGTGTCGCCGATTCACTGCCAGTACATGAAGAACATGGGGGTGCTGTCCTCCATGAGCATCTCGCTGCTCAAGGGCGACAAGCTCTGGGGCCTGATCAGCTGCGGCAATCGCCAGCCACTGCATGTGCCCCACGAATTGCGCAGCGCCTGCCAGACCATCGGCCAGGTGCTGTCGTTGCAGATCAGCGCGATGGAAGCGCTGGAAGTCAGCCGCCAGCGCGAGGCCAAGGTCGAAACCCTGGCCCAGCTCAACCAGGCGATGATCGACTCCACGGAAAACGTGTTCGACGGCCTGGCCCAACAACCGGAGCTGCTGCTGGCCCTGGCCGATGCCGGCGGCGTGGCGATCATCGAAGACAAACAGTTGCACCGCTACGGCAACTGCCCCGAGCCCGATGACATCCGCGCCCTGCACAAATGGCTGCAAGCGTCGTCGCAGAAGGTGTTTTCCAGCCACCAGCTGTCGTTGCTCTACCCGCCTGCCGCCGCCTTTACCCAGGTCGCCAGCGGCGTGCTTGCGATGAGCCTGCCCAAGCCGGTGGACAACGGTGTGCTGTGGTTTCGCCCCGAGGTGAAGGAAAACATCAACTGGAGCGGCGACCCGAACAAGCCGCTCAACCTGGAAGACTCCGAATCGGGCCTGCGCTTGCGTCCGCGGACCTCGTTCGAGATCTGGAAGGTGGAAATGGCCGGCATCGCCACCAAGTGGAGCCATGGCGACCTGTTCGCCGCCAATGACCTGCGGCGCTCGGCGCTGGAAAGCGACCTGGCGCGCCAGGTGCTGCGCGAACAGCGCGCGGTACAGGCCCGGGACGACCTGGTGGCGGTGGTTTCCCACGACCTGCGCAACCCCATGACCGTGATCTCGATGCTGTGCGGCATGATGCAAAAGGCCTTCAGCTCCGACGGCCCGCACACCTCGCGACGCATCTCGACCGCCATCGACACCATGCAACAGGCCGCCGGGCGGATGAACACCCTGCTCGAAGACCTGCTCGACACCTCGAAAATCGATGCCGGGCGCTACACCATCAAGCCGCAAGCGCTGGAAGTCGGGGAAATGTTCGAAGAAGCTCAGGCCCTGCTCACGCCGTTGGCGCTGGATAAGGACATCGAGATCTCTTTCCAGGCCGAGCCGCAGCTGTCGATCCACGCCGACCCGGAGCGTCTGTTCCAGGTACTGTCGAATCTGGTGGGCAACGCCATCAAGTTCACCCCGCGGCGCGGCAAGATCGGCGTGGTGGCGATGTCCTCCGGGGATGACATCGTGTTCAGCGTGCGCGATACCGGCGAAGGCATTCCCCAGGATCAACTGCCCCACGTCTTCGACCGCTACTGGACCATCAAGGACGGCAACCCCACCGGCACCGGGCTGGGGCTGTACATCACCCAGGGCATAGTCGAGGCCCATGGCGGGCGGATCGAGGCCGAAAGTGAAGTCGGGGCCGGGACCGAGTTTCGCTTTACCGTGCCCAGGAGTGCGGTCACCACCAGTTGATCAATGTCAGTCACGTCGTCGGGTGCCCTGACCCGGCGGCGCTGCGGGGTCCTGGGCGGCCCGCTGCCAGTCGGGCGTGTGCAGTACCACCCGGCATTTGCCGCGACCGAATAGGTGCAACCGCCTATTGAGCAATGGCCATGCGCCGCTTGGCCTTGTAGCAATCGTTGATGTCCAGCGCCTTCTGATAAAACGCCTGGCGTTGCGCGCGGTTGCTGTCCCCCAGCAGGCGGTAGATTTCCGCCTGATAGTCGCGGCTGCTGCCCCACTGCATCGCCAGGCCCTGGGGTTGCTCGCGGCGGCACTCAAGCCTGACCACCGGCTGCGGAAAGTACTGCGCGTAAGCCGGCATGGCGTCCTCCACAGCATGCAACGCTGCCTGGTACTGCGGGGTGTCGGTGAATGGCAGGCACCAGGATGAAATTTCCAGCGCCGCCGGCGCAAACCCCTGGGTCAGGCTGTGCTCAAGCAAGGGGCAGGCCTTGGCCTTCACCTCCTCGCTTGGATAAAGCATCACGTAGATCAGCGCCAGGCGATATTCAGCCACCGGGTGTTGCAGCGCAGCGGCCTGTTCCAGCAGACCCATGGCCGGCCGCATCAAGGCGCCGGCCTGGTCGATCAGCAGCATGCCTCGCTGCTTGTCCTCGGCACTCGCGGTGGGCATGTCGGCAGGCACCGCTTCCAGCTTGCTGTTGGCCTGTTGCAGATAAGGCACAGCTTGTTGGTAGAGGCTTTCTGCCCGGGGATCGATCGACGCCGCGCCGGCCAGGCACACCTGGGGCAAGAGGCACGCCAGCAGCACGTAACGGCCGAGAAAAACAGACATGGGGGGCTTCCTTGCAGGATGGCGATGAAGGTCGGGCAGGATACAGAGCGTACGCCGTCGCAGCCACTCAAGCCGGCCCCCGGACTAGGGCCGCACCAGGTCCTTGCGCCGCCATAGCCACGCGAACAGCGCATTGAGCGCGGTGCACAGGCCGCCCGCCACCAGACCCAGGGCCAGGAACAGCAACGCCCCCTGGCCAAATCGTGATGGCCAGGGATAGTCGGCAGACACGGAGGCACGGGCATAGTCGAGAAAATGGGGCAGCGCGGACATCAGCCAGATCAGGCCACTGCTGATAACCCCGCCGACCAGGTAACGCCAGGACGTGTTCAGGCAACGTTCCACCAGCCACAGGACCGGCCAGCACACCAGCATGCCCAGCAGCCCGCCAATCAGGAAGAACAGGCAGAAAGCGCCCAGGCTGTGCTCGATGAATACGCTCGCCGCCAGGCCCAGTGTCAGCCCGCCCGACAGCGGCACGGCGATGATTGAACCGGGGCTGCGCCTATGCGCCGGGGTGCGGCTGGGCAAGCGTTCGATGCCCAACAGCACCAGGCTGGACAACAGCCCCAGGGCCAGGCCGCCCGCCAGCGTCGACCACAAAAGTGTGCCCAAGGGCAGGCCCAGCAGCAGGTTGGCCGCCAGGCTCTGGAGCAGCGCGCTGAGCAGGTGCCGCAGTCTGGAGCCTGGGCAGCGCCGATCCCCCCACAGCAGCAAGGGGAGCCCCAGGACAATGGCAATCACGCTGCCAAACAAAAACCCCGAGAACAGCGCCTCAGCGCTCGGCCCCAGGACCAACGCCTTGGCGCCGGCATACACCAGCCCGCCGCACATCGGCACGGCAAACAGCCGCAACTCGCCGTCAGGCGCCATAGCCTCTCCCCCCGGTTCGACAATGGGCGCCAATGTACCGGGGCTGCGAGGCCGGAGCCAGGCCTATTGAAACAGGCCGCGCAATCAGTCCGCCTGTACCGTGAGCTGGCGCTGTTCGCCCAGGCCGCTGATGCCCAGGCGCATGGTCTGGCCCGGGCGCAGGTACACCGGTTGCGGCTTGATGCCCAGGCCGACTCCGGGCGGGGTGCCGGTGGAAATCACATCGCCGGGTTGCAGGCTCATGCAGCGGCTGAGGTAGGCGATCAGCTGCGGCACGCTGAAGATCAGGGTCCGGGTATTGCCGGTCTGGTAGCGCTGGCCATCGACCTCCAGCCACAGGTCCAGGACGTGCGGGTCGGGGATTTCATCACGGGTCACCAGCCATGGGCCGAGGGGGCCGAAGGTGTCGAAGCCCTTGCCCTTGTCCCAGGTGCCACCGCGTTCGAGCTGCCATTCGCGCTCGGACACATCGTTGATCACGCAGTAGCCGGCCACGTGCTGCATGGCGTTGGCTTCGTCGATGTTGCGCCCACCGGTGCCGATGATCACGCCCATTTCCACTTCCCAGTCGGTCTTGCGCGAACCCCGAGGGATCTGCACATCGTCGTTGGGGCCGCAGATGGCGCTGGTCCACTTGTTGAAGATCACCGGTTCCTTGGGTACCTCCATGTTCGACTCGGCAGCATGATCGGCGTAGTTCAGGCCGATGCAGACAAACTTGCCGACCTGGCCGACGCAAGCGCCGATCCGTGGCTGCCCGGCCACCAGCGGCAGGCTGTTGGGGTCGAGCGCGGCCAGGGCGGCCAGGCGCTGCGGGCTCAAGGCCTCGCCTGCAATATCGGTGACATGGGCCGAGAGGTCGCGGATCTGGTTGTTGGCATCCAGCAGTCCCGGTTTCTCCGAGCCCTTTTCGCCATAACGCAATAATTTCATGTGCTGCTCCTGCTTTTTTCTAAAAGGGGTAAGCCCAGGCTCAGATGCTCATGCCGCCATCGATCACGTGCACGCCACCGGTGGTGTAGGCCGATGCATCGCTGCCCAGGTACAGCGCCAATTGGGCGATTTCGCCGGCAGAGCCGATCCTGCCCATGGGCTGGCGATCCAGGAACTGCTGATACACCTGGACCTCGCTGACGCCCTGCTGCGCGGCCTGTTCGGCAATCCGCTGACGCAGCGATGGCGACTCCACGGTGCCCGGGCAGATGGCGTTGCAGCGGATGCCCTGGCCGATAAAGTCGGCGGCCACGGCCTTGGTCAGGCCGATCACCGCGGCCTTGCTCGCGGTGTAGGCAAAACGGTTGGGCACGCCTTTGACGCTGGACACCACCGACGCCATGTTGATGATCGAACCGCCGCCGCGCTCCAGCATGCCCGGCAAAAAGGCGCGAATCACCCGGTACATGGCGCTGGCATTGATCTCCATCGAGCGCGCCCAGGCCGCTTCGTCGCACTCAAGGATGCTGCCGCTGTGCACATAACCTGCGCAATTGAACAGCACGTCCAGGCCACCGATACGCTGGCAGGCGTCAGCGATGGCGCTGCTTGAGGTCACATCCAGCAGCAGCGGGGTCACGCCGTCGATGCCGTGCAGGCTGTCGATATCGATGTCGCTGGCAAACACTTCGGCGCCTGCCTCGGCAAAGGCCAGGGCGCTGGCCCAGCCTATGCCCTGCCCGGCCGCCGTGACCAGGACCCGTTTGTCACGCATGTTCATCGGCCTTCCACCTTCGCAGTGGCATCAGCGGCCTTGGCCTTGCGCCCCAGCATGGCAGCGGGGATCGCCAGGATCAGCCCGCCGCTGACAAACAGGCACAGGGCCAGGACGTAGGTGCCGTTGTTGATATTGCCGGTGAGGTTTTCCGCCACGGCCGTGATCATCGAGCCGGTAAAACCCGAGAGGTTGCCGATGGCATTGATCATGCCGATCCCGGCAGCCGCCGCGACCCCGGACAACACAGTGCCCGGCAGGGTCCAGAAAATCGGCATCAGGCTCAGGATCCCGGAGGCGGCGACACTCAGGAACAACACCGAGAGCAGCAGGTTGTCGGCAAAAAACGCACTGAGGATCAGCCCCACACCGCCGATAAAAGCCGGGATCGCCGCGTGCAGCCGGCGCTCGCCGGTACGGTTGGAATGCCGTGCATTGAGCAGCATCGCCACCGTGGCCACGGCATAGGGAATCGCCGTGAGCAAGCCGATGTGCAGGCTGTTGGTGATGCCGGTGCTCTTGATGATCGACGGCATCCAGAACGCCAGGCCGTAGAAGCCGGTATTGAAGGTCAGAAGGATCAGCACCAGCAACCACACCCGCGGGTTGAAAAACACCTCGCTCAAGCGGGTGGCCTTACCCTGGTTGTCGCTTTGCAGATTGGCCTTGAGCAGGGCTTTCTCTGCCGCCGACAGCCACTTGGCCTTGTCGATGTTATCGGCCAGGCAAACGATGACCACGAACGCCATGATGATCGACGGAATGCCCTCGATGATCAGCATCCACTGCCAGCCGGACAGGCCCTGCACCCCTTGCATGCTGTTCATCAGCCAGCCGGAAAGAATGCCGCCCAGGGTCAGACTGATGGGCATCGCCATCAGGAACCCGGACATCACCCGGCTTTGGCGATGGGTTGGAAACCAGTAGTTGAGGTACAGGATCACCCCGGGAAAGAAGCCGGCTTCGCAGATCCCCAGCAAAAAGCGCAGCACGTAGAACATGGTGTGCGATTCGATGCCGAACAGCCCCGCCAGCGGCACGGTGTAGGCCACCGCCATGGAGATCACCGCCCAACTGAGCATGATCCGGGCGATCCAGAAGCGCGCGCCGAAGCGGTGCAGCAACAGGTTGCTCGGCACCTCGAACAGGAAGTAGCCCCAGAAGAACATGCTCGCGCCCAGGGCGTAGATGGTGTTGCTGAATTGCAGTTCGTTGAGCATGTCCAGCTTGGCAAAGCCGATATTGACCCGGTCCAGGTAGGCGGCCATGTAGCACAGCAACAGCACCGGCAGGATGCGCCAGATGACTTTGCGGTAGGTGCGGTCTTCAAAATCCAGTTCGCGGGCTTGCGCCTGCGCCGGCAGGTGCTCGGAGATGGTTTGCATGGAGATAACCCCTGGGCATGTGGACATGCCTGATTGTTTTTATCGAATGGGTCGCGCCGGCTGAGTCGTTCAGCCGGCGGTGCAGCGGATTACACGGCCTGGTTGGTATTTTCCCCATTGACCAGGCGCGTCAGGTGCAGCGGGTTGCTGTTCTGCAAAGCCTGGGGGAGCAAGGCGTCCGGGAAGTTCTGGTAGCACACCGGGCGCAGGAAACGCCCGATGGCCAGGGTCCCGACCGAGGTGCCTCGGGCATCGGAGGTGGCCGGCCAAGGACCGCCGTGGACCATGGCGTCACACACTTCGACCCCGGTCGGGTAGCCGTTGACCAGGACCCGGCCGACCTTTCTTTCCAGCAACGTCACCAGTTCGCCAGCGTGCCCCAGCTCGGTCGGATCGCCGATCAGGGTGGCGGTCAGTTGCCCGTGCAGGCCGTGCAAGGCCGCCAGCAACTC
This sequence comes from Pseudomonas sp. QD4, assembly GCF_049199125.1. Classification (NCBI taxonomy): domain Bacteria; kingdom Pseudomonadati; phylum Pseudomonadota; class Gammaproteobacteria; order Pseudomonadales; family Pseudomonadaceae; genus Pseudomonas; species Pseudomonas sp. QD4. Next base: position 402,393 of record NZ_JBLZOM010000001.1, on the reverse strand, counting down.
GGCGCGGTCGGCCACTTCCACCAGCACCGTGGCCGGGCCGAAGACTTCTTCCTGCAGCAGTTCGGCGCCGCTCAGCAGCAGGCTGACATCGGCCTGGAACACCTGCGCCCGGGCTTGCTGGCCCTGTTGCGCCGCGCCCGCCAGATGGCGGATCTGCGGATGCGCCCGCAAGGCGTCGCAGCCCTGCACATAACTGCGCAGGCCCCCGGCATTGAGCATGGTTTGCCCGGGCTGCTCGCCGATCAGGGTGCTCAGGCGCTGGATAAAGGCGCTGAACTGCGGCGAACGGATACCGATCACCAACCCCGGGTTGGTACAGAACTGCCCGGCCCCCATCACCACCGAAGCGGCGAGTTCGGCAGCAATCTGCTCGCCTCGGGTCGCCAGCGCTTCGGGTAGCAGCAGCACCGGGTTGATGCTGCTCATCTCGGCAAACACCGGGATCGGCTGCGGCCGGGCGGCAGCCATATCGCACAGCGCGCGGCCGCCCTTGAGTGAACCGGTAAAACCCACGGCCTGGATCAGCGGGTGCTTGACCAGTGCTTCGCCGACCCCGGAGCCGAAAATCATATTGAACACCCCGGCCGGCATGCCGGTTTTCTCGGCGGCGCGCACGATCGCTTCAGCCACCCGCTCGGCGGTCGCCATGTGCCCGCTGTGGGCCTTGAACACCACCGGGCAGCCGGCGGCCAGGGCGGCAGCGGTGTCGCCGCCGGCGGTGGAGAACGCCAGGGGGAAGTTGCTGGCACCGAACACCGCCACCGGGCCCACACCCAGGCGGCATTGCCGGAGGTCGACCCGGGGCAGCGGCTGGCGTGCCGGCAGCGGCAGGTCGATGCGCGCAGCGTAAAAGTCACCCCGGCGCAGGGTCTGGGCAAACAGGCGCATCTGGCCGCTGGTGCGCGCCCTTTCCCCTTGGATACGGCCTGCCGGCAGTGCAGTTTCACGGCTCACCAGGGCCACGAAATCGTCCCCCAGGGCATCCAGCTCGGCGGCGATGGCATCAAGAAATTCGGCGCGGCGCGCGGCCGGCAAATGGCGATAGAGCTGGTCGGCCTGGGCAGCGGCATTCGCCGCGGCGTCGACTTCGGCCAGGGTGGCCTGGACGAAAGCACCCGGCAGCGCTTCGCCGGTGCTGGCATCGACGCTGTGCAGCAGCACCGAGCCAGCGGCGCTGCGGCCACCGGCGATAAAGTTGTGACCGGACAATTGGGGCATGACAGTCTCCTGACCCGGATTGAAATCTGGTCCGTACTCTACTGCCCGGTCGCGATTCTTTCCCAATGGCATTTTTGGATTAACCGATAACGGCCCGTTATCGGAAGCGCCGCTTCATCAGTGCCCTTTCAACCGCCCTGTTCCCGGGTCAGCCGGGCGTTTTCCAGGAGTATTTCGGCAAACTCCAAGGCCGCGCCCACCAGCGGCTCGCCCTTGCGCGTCAGGATCCCGTAATCCTGGGGCACCAGGTGCAGAGGCGTGTCCAGGGTCCTGAGCTGGCCGCTGTCGAGCAGCGGCTTGACCATGGCATCGGGCAGCATGCCGATCATCGGCCCCCGTTGCAGGACCTGGAGAAAGGTCTGCATGGAAATGGTGTCCACGGTATTGCGCGGCATCTCCACCCCGGCGTCGGCGAACGCCAGCTCCATGCGCCCGCGAATCGGGGTGCCGACCGGGTACAGGATCCAGGGCAGGCCCACCAGTTGCTGCAGCGAGATTGGCCCGGCCTCGGCCAGCGGATGACGGCTGTTGACCACGATGCAGAACGGCTCCGGGGCCAGGGGCTGGAAGTCATAGCGCCGGCGCTGGCTTTGTTCGGTGAAGCGCGCCACCGCCAGGTCGAGCTTTTTCTCTTCGAGCATCTCCATCAAGTGGTTACTGGTCTGTTCCACCACTTCGATCGACAGCAACGGCCAGCGCTGCTTGATCTGCAAAATGGCCTCGGGCAGCGCGATCGCGGTCGCGGCAAAAATCCCGCCGACCTTGAGATGGCCGTGGCCGCCTTCGCGCAGGCTGCTGATCTGCCCGACAAAGGCCCGGGCATCATTGAGGGCAATCTGCGCATACCGCACCACGTGCTCGCCCAGGGCAGTGGGCGGCATGCTGCGCGGCTGGCGTTCGAACAGGGCGAAGCCCAGCAGGCTCTCGATTTCCTTGAGCATCTTGCTGATGGCCGGCTGGCTGAGGTTCATCTGCTGCGCCGCGAGGTGCATGTTGCGCGTGCGTCCCAGGGTGTCGATCAGCAGCAAATGCCTGAATTTGAGCCAACCGCAGAAGCTTGAAAATGACAGGTCCGACATGACACTCCCCCGCAAAACAATAACCGTACGTTATCGATAATTGAAAATATGTCATTGGAGTTTATCGACCGCCAGCCCTAGCGTGAAGGCTTTACGGACCTGGAATAGTCGTCATGTCGATATTGCTTACCCCACACAACACCCTGCCCGCCGATGGCGTGAGCGGCACCCTGATCGGCCGCGCCTGGGTCCCGGGAGCCATCGCCGGCCCATCGGCCATTGCTCTGCGTGCCGACGGCGTGTTCGATCTGTCGGCACGTTTTGCCACCTTGAGCGAGCTGCTGGAGTCGGATTCGCCGCTGGAGGCGTTGCGCCAGACCCCAGGCACCTTTATCTGCAGCCTCGACGAGCTGCTGGCCAATAGCGGTGCCGGCAGCGACCCGGGCAAGCCGTTCCTGTTGCCGCCCCTGGACCTGCAAGTGATCAAGGCCGCCGGCGTGACCTTCGCCGCCAGCATGATTGAGCGGGTCATCGAGGAGCAGGCCGGCGGCGATGCGGGCAAGGCCGAAGCGGTTCGGGCCATCGTCCACGGGGTCATCGGCGACAACCTGCGCTCGATCGTCCCCGGCTCCGAGCAGGCTCAGCGCCTCAAGGCGCTGCTGATCGAACAAGGCATGTGGTCGCAATACCTGGAAGTCGGAATCGGCCCGGATGCGGAAATTTTCACCAAGGCCCCGGTGCTCGCCGCGGTCGGCAGCGGCAGCCAGATCGGTATCCACCCCGGCTCGCAATGGAACAACCCCGAGCCGGAGGTGGTGCTGGCGGTCAACAGCCGAGGGCAGATCCACGGCGCGACCCTGGGCAACGACGTCAACCTGCGGGACTTCGAGGGGCGCAGTGCGCTGCTGTTGAGCAAGGCCAAGGACAACAATGCGTCCTGCGCGATCGGGCCGTTCATTCGTCTGTTCGATGAAGGCTTCAGCCTGGATGACGTGCGCCGCTGCGTGGTCGACCTTGAGGTGCGGGGCGAAGATGGCTACCGGATCCAGGGCTCCAGCTCCATGGACCAGATCAGCCGCGATCCCCAGGACCTGGTGCAGCAGACTCTGAACGCCAATCACCAATACCCCGACGGCTTCCTGCTGTTTCTCGGTACCCTGTTCGCCCCGACCGAGGACCGTGATCACGTCGGCGGCGGTTTCACCCACAAGCTGGGAGACCAGGTCAGCATCAGCAGCCCGTTGCTGGGCAGCCTGCACAATCAGGTGACCCACAGCAGCGAGGCCGCGCCCTGGACCTTTGGCCTGAGCGCCCTGCTGCGCAACCTGGCCGCGCGCGGCCTGCTCGCCCGCTGAGGCCGCCGCCGGTATCGATTCATCCCAATTACAAGAGAGAACCGCACCATGAGCGACACCCCGAGACGCCCGCTGCGCAGCGAACAATGGTTCAACGACCCTGCCCACGCCGATATGACCGCGCTCTACGTCGAGCGCTACATGAACTACGGCATGACCCGCGAAGAGCTGCAATCGGGGCGGCCGATCATCGGCATCGCCCAGACCGGCAGCGACCTCACCCCGTGCAACCGCCACCACCTGGAGCTGGCACAGCGGGTCAAGGCCGGGATTCGCGATGCCGGCGGCATCCCCATGGAATTTCCGGTGCACCCCATCGCCGAGCAGACTCGCCGGCCCACCGCTTCGCTGGACCGCAACCTGGCCTATCTGGGGCTGGTGGAGATCCTCCACGGCTACCCGCTGGACGGCGTGGTGCTGACCACCGGCTGCGACAAGACCACCCCCGCCTGCCTGATGGCGGCGGCCACTACCGACCTGCCGGCCATCGTGCTGTCGGGCGGGCCGATGCTCGACGGCCATCACAAGGGTGAGCTGATCGGCTCCGGCACCGTGCTGTGGCATGCACGCAACCTGCTGGCCGCCGGCGACATCGATTACGAAGGTTTTATGGAAATGACCACCGCGGCCTCGCCCTCGGTCGGTCACTGCAACACCATGGGCACCGCGCTGTCGATGAACGCCCTGGCCGAAGCCCTGGGCATGTCGCTGCCAGGCTGCGCGAGCATTCCGGCGCCCTACCGTGAGCGCGGGCAGATGGCCTATGCCACCGGCAAGCGTATTTGCGAGCTGGTGCGCCAGGATGTACGCCCGTCACAGATCATGACCCGCGAGGCGTTCGAAAACGCGATTGCCGTGGCCTCGGCCCTGGGCGCTTCGAGCAACTGCCCGCCGCACCTGATCGCCATCGCCCGGCACATGGGAGTCGAGCTGAGCCTGGATGACTGGCAACGCATCGGCGAAGACGTGCCGCTGCTGGTGAACTGCATGCCAGCCGGCAAGTACCTGGGCGAAGGCTTCCACCGCGCTGGCGGCGTACCGGCGGTGATGCACGAGTTGCAAAAGGCCGGGCGCCTGCACGAGGACTGTGCGTCGGTCAGCGGCTTGAGCATCGGCGAGATCGTGCGCAATAGCCTGACCAGCAATGCCGACGTGATTCACGCCTTTGACGCGCCACTCAAACACCGTGCGGGCTTTATCGTGCTCAGCGGCAATTTCTTCGACAGCGCGATCATGAAAATGTCGGTGGTGGGCGAGGCGTTTCGCAAGACCTACCTCTCCGAGCCCGGTGCGGAAAACAGCTTCGAGGCGCGGGCCATCGTGTTTGAAGGCCCTGAGGACTACCACGCACGGATCAACGACCCGGCGCTGGATATCGACGAACGCTGCATCCTGGTGATCCGTGGCGTGGGCAACGTCGGCTACCCGGGCAGCGCCGAGGTGGTGAACATGGCCCCGCCCGCAGCCCTGATCAAGCGCGGCATCGACTCCCTGCCGTGCCTGGGCGACGGCCGCCAGAGCGGCACCTCGGCCAGCCCGTCGATTCTCAATATGTCGCCGGAAGCGGCCGTGGGTGGTGGCCTGGCACTGCTGCAAACCAACGACCGGCTGAGCGTCGACCTCAACGCGCGCAAGGTCAATCTGCTGGTGGATGAGGCCGAGCTGGAGCGGCGCCGAGCGCTGTGGAAACCCAGTATCCCCGCCTCGCAAACCCCATGGCAGGAACTCTACCGACAACTGGTCGGCCAACTCTCCACTGGCGGCTGCCTGGAACCCGCCACCCTGCACCTGCGCATCATCGCCCGCAGCGGCGAACCGCGGCATTCCCACTGACCATCGGCGCCCCATACAAAAACGCCACTCGATTGAGTGGCGTTTTTTTTGCGCCGGCTTAGCGGCCGGTCATCAGGCTCTGCAAGCGGGCCTGGGCCTGCTGGACGTTTTTCGCCTGGTTGTTCAGCTCTTGCAACAGGGCATTCAACTCGGCCTGGACTGCCGGGTCCTGGACCTTGACCACCGCCCCGGAAATCTCGATCTGGCCTTTGTGAGCGTTCACGTAATCGGCAATCTTCAGGCTGCTGTCGAAGGTGCCGTTGATCTGCGGCAGCACCTCGCGAAAGGTGTTGGCCGGCACGCTGACGGTCTTGTCGTAGGCCTTGTCATACACCACCTTCAAGTCCTCGGGCTGCTTGAGCTGGGCATGCGCCGCATCCGCCTTGGCCTGTTCGCTGGTCAGTTGGGTACTCATGTTATTGAGCCCGGCCTGGATCGCCTGGATATCGTCACGACGGGCGATGACATCGCCCAGGGAACGCATCGACCCCTTCTGCATCAGCTCGCCCAAAGGTTTGACCGACGCGTCCATGCCGGCATTGAAATCGCTGATCACCGCGTAGTGACGGCTGTAGTCGCCAAACGCTTTGCTCTCATCCGCGGTCAGTTGCGGCACGCGTACGCCAGGCTTGTCGAGGATGCGGGTCTGCAGAAACTGGCTGAACGCTGCGCGCTGCTCGGGTTCTTTGTCGCCACAAGCGGCCAGTACCAGGGGCAGCGCCAGAACCAGCAGCAAACCGGGACGAAACAGGGACTTCATGTCATGGACCTCCGAAAAAAGATAAGCGCTTGCCGGGGTCGACCCCTGAAAAGCGTCGGCGAGCATACGCGCTCGACGCCAGTCAGACCACCGCTTTCACCCGGGGTTCGCTCGATCTGCCCTGCCATGCCCGAGGCCCCGATCTTCAGTAGATATAAGCCAGGCGAAATTGCAGCGAATGGTCGGTCATCGGCCCGGAGCGCACCGCCACGTCGCGCCAGTACTGGCCCATCACCTGCCACTGTTTGCCGAGCATAGTGGTTGCAGACAGCCCCACGGTGCCGTTGTTGTGGCTGGTGTCCAGGGTCTGCCCGTCGAGGGTCTCGCGCGAGCCCCAGTTATGCCGATAAGACAGGGCCACCGAGGTCTGCGGGGTGAAGTTGTAGCGCAAGTGATTGTGCAGTTGGATCAGCGGGTCGCGGTGGGCGCCGGTGTCGCGCTGCTCCTGGTAGAACTCGGTTTCGCCAATCACGTCCCAGGTCCACTTGTCGTTGAAGCCATGGACATAACCGACCTGGAAATCCGCCGCCCAGCGGTTGTTGCTCAGGGCAAACCCCTGGTTCTTGTGGTCGCCGGTGGGCGCGGTGATGAACATCGACCAGCCCAGGTGCCGGTTGCGCTCCATGTCGGCCAGGGTCCAGAGCGTGGCGCCAAAGGTGATGTCACCCAAGCCGGTGTACTTCTGCCCGCTGGCCCCCAGGTCCTGATGGCCGTAGGGGATGACGATCTGCGGGTCCCAGATATAGCCGGTGTTGAAAAACTCGGTGAAGTGCACCAGCCGCAGCACTTCGACGGTCAGGTCGAGGTCGAGGTTGTCGGCGACTTTTTTACCGCCCTGGTACGACTTGTCGATTCGCGGGTTCTGCTGGTACAGCAACAGCAGGTCGGTGCCCGCCGGCAGCGCCGCGTAGTCGCCGGAGTCGGGCTTGACGTCGGCCTGGGCCTGGCCGGCCAGCAAGGCCAATAACAGCGAGCACGGCAAGGCAGCACTTTTGCTGGAAAAAAGCGTTTTCATCAGTTCACCTGTCTAGCGGATATTGTTGTTGGAATGGCTAAGGCACGGCACGCCCGTGGGCCTGCCCGGCAGATACCGGGGGGCCCCCGTGACGCTTTACTGGGCTGCGGCGGTGTCGGTCAGCGCACGCAAATCCAGGCTGCGCTTGATGATGTACTGGTGGATCAGCTCCATTTGCGGCATGTCCAGGACCCCGGCAAAACTCGGCATGCCCTTGTTCATGAAGGCCCCGCTGACGATGCCGACAAAGGCCAGGTGCTTGTCCGGCGTCAGGTAGCGCAGGTCGGGAATCACCCCGCCGCTGGCCGCGTTCAGGCCGTGGCAGGCGCCACACATGCCATTGAACAAGGTCCGCCCCTGCTTGATCTGCTCCGCCGAGGCGGTCAGTGCTGGCACTTGCGGTGGCAGCACCGGCGCCTGGCGCGGTGGCGGCAGCTGCTCCTTGGCCCCGAGCTTGAATACCAGCACCCGGGACTCGGGCCGGACCTTGCCCTTGTCGGTCAGCGGCCCGGCAATCAGCGGCATGATCCCGCCCCAGCCGGCCATGAAGGCCACGTACTGTTCGCCCTTGATCTGGTAGGTGACCGGCCCGCCCAGCACCCCGGAGTTGGCGCGGTGCTCCCAGAGTGGCTCGCCCTTGTCGGCGCTGAAGGCCATGACCCGGCCATCGGAAGTGCCCTGGAACACCAGGTTGCCGGCGGTGCTCAAGGTGCCGCCATTACCCGACTCGACATAGTCATGGGTCCAGGCGGCCTGCTGCTTGACCGGGTCCCAGGCAATCAGGTGCCCGCGCCAGGCGCTGCGGATCTGGTTCAGGACCTTGGGATCCTCCGGCAGGTCCGGCACGTCGAGGCCGAAATTGACCACCGACTTGCTCGGCAGAAACAGCGGTTTGTCTGCCGCCTTGAGCTCGGCCAGGGTGTCCTGGGCCGGGATGTAGACGTAGCCGGTGGCCGGGTTATAGGACATCGGGTGCCAGCTGTGGCCGCCGAGAAAGCTTGGCTGCACCACCTTGGGCGCCTTGGAGTAATCGGCCTGGGCGGTGAGGATCGGGCGCCCGGTCTTGGGGTCGAGGCCGCTGGCCCAGTTGACCTGGACGAAGTTGCGCCCGGAAATGAACTGGCCGTTGGTGCGGTCGATGACGTAGAAGAAGCCGTTCTTCGGCGCCTGCATCAGCACCTTGCGCACGGCGCCGTCGATCTTGATATCGGCAAGAATGATCTGCTGGGTGGCGGTGAAGTCCCAGCGATCCCCCGGGGTCACCTGGAAGTGCCAGACGTATTCGCCGGTATCCGGGCGCAGGGCGACGATGGACGACAGGTACAGGTTGTCGCCCTCGCCCTGGCTGCGGAACTCGTAGTTCCAGGGCGAGCCGTTGCCAGTGCCGACATACAGCAGGTCCAGCTGCGGGTCATAGGACATCGAATCCCACACCGTGCCGCCCCCGCCCCACTTGACCCAGCCATTGCCCTTCCAGGTTTTCATGGCCTTGGCCATGGCCGGGTTTTCCGGCGGCAGCGCCGGGTCGCCCGGCACGGTGAAGAAGCGCCAGGCCTGTTTGCCGCTCTCGGCGTCATAAGCCGTGATGTAGCCGCGCACGCCGAATTCGGCGCCGCCATTGCCGATCAGCACCTTGCCTTTGACCACCCGCGGTGCCCCGGTGATGGTGTAGCTCTTGTTCGGATCGAGGATGGTGTTGACGCTCCAGACCTCTTTGCCGGTGGCGGCGTCGAGGGCAATCAGACGTCCGTCGAAACTGCCCAGGTAGACCTTGCCCTGCCACACCGCGACGCCACGGTTGACCACGTCGCAGCAGCCCTGGCTGAGTTTCTCCATGGGGATCTTCGGGTCGTACTTCCACAGCGGCTTGCCGCTGGCAGCATCGAAGGCATAGACGATGCTGAAGGCGCCGGTGGTGTACATCACCCCATCGACCACGATCGGCGTGGCTTCGGTGCCACGGTCGATGTCGAGCTTCTGGGTCCAGGCCAGGCCCAGGCCGGCGACGTTCTTGTCGTTGACCTGGTTCAGCGGGCTGAAGCGCTGTTCATCGTAGGTGCGCCCGTGGGCCATCCAGTTCTGGGGTTCCTGGTCAGCGTTGAGCAGGCGTTTCTCGTCGACTGCGCCTGGGGTCGGCGGCGCGGCCAGGGCCAGGGTCGAGAGGCAAATAGCAGCAAGCGGTATCAAGCGTTTCATTATTCTTGTTATCCCGTTCTGGGTGACAGCGTGGCAGGCACTTGCAGGGCGCCTGTCCGGTGAACGGGATTAGATCAAAGCTGGATCAGCAAAACGTGTCTGTGTATGCCAGTTATTTGCATCTGCGTGCCATATTGATTTTTTGTCCGGTACGCGCGCGGCGCCCCATGGCCAAAGGCCCGGCAGCGGCGGCAGGCTGAAAATAAAACAATGGTTTTCCACCCCCTGCCAAATTATGCTCCGCGCAAGGAACGCCCGGAGATCGCACATTGATCGTCCGGTTCTACTGGCACGGAGGCTGGGATCAATGTTCAAACTCAGAAGGAAAACATGGGCTTTGCTGCTGGTTTATATCGTCGGGGTGAGTGGCTACATCTATTACCTCTACGTTGAAACCCAGGGAATCCTCACTGAGAACATCAACAACAAGCTGCTGTATGCCGCGCTGGGCACCGCAGCGATCCTCGGCGACAACTACCACGACCACCTGGTCGACAAGCAGTCCAAGACCGAAGCCGAAGACCTGGACGCCATCAACCGGCTGTCGCGGTTCAACGAAGCCTTGGGCACAGCGTTTGTCTACACCGTGATCAAACGCGAGGGTGTGGCTTACCTGGCCAGTTCCAGCGCGTCGAAGACCGAGGTCGAGAACCAGAATTTCGTGCGCTTTTTCGACCCCTACCCGGACGCCAGCCAGGCATTGGTCGACAGTTTCGAAAGCACCAAGCCGGTGTGGATCGACTACACCGATCACTGGGGAGACTTTCGAGCGGTGTTCGTGCCCCTGCACTCCAAGGACGGGACCGTCTACGTTGCGGGTGCGGAAATCACCCTGGCCGATTACTACCACCAGCTCCATCGGGACTCCCTGCACCACATCATCCTGGCGATCCTGGTGTTTCTCGCCTTCAGCCTGCTGTTTGTCGTGGACCTGCTGCGCGTGCGCTCTCACCTGCAACAACTGCAGATCAACGAGCAGGTGCTGAAACAGGCCAAGAATGCCGCTGAAGATGCCGACCGCTCCAAAACCCGATTTCTGGCCACCATGAGCCATGAGATCCGTACCCCCATGTATGGCGTGATCGGTGCGACCGAGCTGCTCGCCGACTCGCCCTTGAGCCCGGAACAACGCGGCCTGGTGAAGACCATCCACAGCAGCGGACGCACCCTGCTGTCGCTGATCGACAATATTCTCGACCTGGCGAAAATCGAAGCAGGCAAGCTTGAACTCAAGCCCCGGGTCTTCGAGTTGCGGACCCTGATTGCCTCCAGCGTCGAGATGATCCGCCAGGGGTTGCAGGACAAACCGGTGGTGCTGGAGGTGCAGATTTCGCCCCAGGTCCCGGCGCTGGTGAAGACTGATGCCGACTGCCTGCACCAGATCCTCATCAACCTGCTGGGCAACGCGGTCAAGTTCACCGAGACCGGCAAGGTGTCGCTGGTGGTGACCACCAACGGCTATGGCCCCCGCGCGCGCCTGGCGTTTTCCATCTACGACACCGGGGTCGGCATCCCCAACGAGCTGCAAGACAGCCTGTTCAAGCCCTTTGCCCAGTTCGAGGGGCCGATCAACCAGCGCTTTTCCGGCAGCGGCCTGGGCTTGTCGATCTGCAAGAACCTGGTGGAAGCGCAAAATGGCACCCTGTCCTTCAGCAGCCAGTTTGGCGTCGGCTCGATATTCTCGTTTTCCCTGCCCATGGAGCCGTTCTCCGGGGCGGAGATCCCCAAGGGCGAGGAGCAGGATGTGGTGGTGGACTTCGACTCGTCGTTCGCCGAGCGCTTCCCCCTCGACATCCTCCTGGTGGAGAACCACCCGGTGAGCCAGAAAGTGGCGATGGCGATGCTGCAACGGCTCGGTTACGCACCGCAGTTGGCAGACAATGGGCTGGAGGCGATCAAGTACTGCGTGGGCGCGATCCCGGACCTGATTCTGATGGACATCAACATGCCGGTGATGACCGGGCTCGAAGCCATCGAGGAAATCCGTGACCTGCCCTTGAGCGAGAACTGCTACATCGTGGCCTTTACCGCGAGCGCGTTTTCCAGCGAGGTCGAGCGCTTCAGGGCGGCGGGCGCCAATGACATCCTGACCAAGCCGGCCAACCTGCAGGCCTTGACCAGTGTGTTGCAACGCGCATCCAACTACCGGCAACAGATCCAGGCCAGCGCCCCGCCAGTGGACACGCGTTCCCGTCAATGACCCATCAAGGCACCAGGGCGGTAACGGCCACGGGCGAGCCCGAACCTTCCTGCAGCCGCAGTACCCCGATGACCAGCGTCGCGCCCTTGGCCGGCAACTGGTCAAGGTTGGTCAGGCACTCGAGGATGATGCCGTTTTTCTCCAGCACCTGGCTGTTGGTGGCGTACACCTCATCCTGGCCCGGATCGGCGCCATGGGTGTCGATGCCCACACCGGCGATCTGGCGCTTCTCAAGCAGGAATTTGCTGGTCTCGGCACCGACACCGGGGAAGTGCGGGCCCTTGGCGTCTGCATTGATAAAGGCCTTGGGGTCGTTCCACAGGGCTTGCCAGCCGGTGTAGAAAAGCACCAGCGAGCCCTTGGCGATCGTGCCGTGCTCGCGTTCCCATTTTTCGATGTCCTGCACGCCGATCACGTAGTCGGCGTTGGCTTTGGATTGGCTGCGCACATCAATCACCACCGCCGGCCGGATCAGGGACTCGGGCGCATAGCCGTCGATGCCCATGCCCTTGGCGTGAAAACTGTTGGGCGCATTCATATGGGTCGCGCTGTGCTCACCGATACTGAAGCGCCGCAGGTAATAGCCGTCCTTGTCCAGCGTTGCCACGACATCGAAGGTCACTGGCGGGTCGTTGGGCCATAACGGTATGGAGGGGCTGATAACGTGGCTGAGGTCGATGACCTTGCGAAACTGGAGACTGTGCATTCCCTGGACTCCCTTGTCCTCGGCGAAACTCTTGGCCACGCCGACCGCCAGAAACGCGGTCAGTACGCCAATGGATGCCATTTTGAAACGGCTGTTTTTCTGCGTTGATTTAACCATGACGTCTGAGTGCTCCATCAAACAATAAGAGGATCCTGCCCTGGTGCCCGACTCTGTGTGGCTGCCCGAAAGCACCCAGGAAAAGCCTGCACAGTGTGACTAAGTAAGCGGCGCTTTTCATCAGCCTCCAAAAATATCCAATCCCCCACTTTCACCCTGTAGCCCTGTAGCCCTGTAGCCCTGTAGCCGCTGCCGAGCTTTCGCGGTGTTGCGAACGCAGGCCAGAGCCTTCGGCAGCGGCTACGCGCCTGATATGATCAGCGCCCCCTGGCGAGTGCCTGCTGCAAAAAAGGATTTTGACGTGCCAACCCTCGATCAACTGCTCAACCTCACCGACCCGGCGCTGCCCTTGATCGAGGCGTGGATCGCCCGCTCCCCTCATCGCTGCGAATGGCTGGCGCCGGCCCCGGATCGCGAGGCCATCCTGCTGGCACTCGGCGTGAGCACCCGCTCGGTGCTCGGGGCCATGGCTTACGAAAGCGGTGGGCTGTTGATCGATGACGGCTGGCTGCGACTGCTGGGGTCGGGCCATCCACAGCTGCCACGCAACCTGCGGGACTGGAACCAGGACCGCATCCAGGGGGCGATGCTGGTCGCCGACGATGCCGCGGGCGGCTTCTTCGCCATCAACGGCGGCAGCCTCGGCGACGATACCGGGGCCCTGTACTACTGGGCGCCGGACACCCTGCGCTGGGAAGCCCTGGAAATCGGCTACTCGGACTTCGTCGAATGGGCCCTGAGCGAACGCCTCGGGCAGTTCTACCAGGACCTGCGCTGGGACGGCTGGCAGCGTGAACTGCCGCAGCTTGGGGCAGACCAGTGCATGAGCTTCTACCCGTTCCTGTGGACCGCCGAAGGCAGCATCAACAGCAGCAGTCGGCGCGCCGTGCCGCTGGACGAACACTACCGGCTGAACCTGGAACTGGCGCAAAAGCTCGACGCTCCGGCCTGAGATCCAGCGTCAGCCACCGGGGCTCAGCGGGGAATCACGATGTAGTCGTTGCGCTGGACCACCCCGCGATGCTCGCCCTCCACCAGGTGGATATAGCGCCCGTCCACGGCATCGATCGGCAGGCAGTCGTCTACGTCCATCAGCGCGTCGGTATGGGCCTTGCTCCAGTGGCTGAGCATATGCCGCTTGCCCTTGGCCTTGGCTTCAGCCTTGTCATGGGCCACCACCAGCAGGTAGTGGTGGGCCTCGCCGAAGGCCTGGGCCTCATAGCCGCCGAGGTTGATGAAATACAGGCGCGGGGCCCCGGGCAGAGGCGCCAGCGGGCTCAACTGCACCTTCCACCCTTCCACGCCGTCGACCTGCATCCACGAATCGACATGCAGCCCCGCCGGGCTGCCAAACCAGCCTTCGCGCAGTTGCGGGTAGGCCGCTTCCAGGTTGTCGGCGATGGCGAACACCACGTCGTGGACCTCAATCTTGGCCCTGGGGTGTTTGCCCCCCAGCATCACTACAAAAAGCATTCTGTTCCTTGGTTACCTGCCGCCGGCGGCAGCGATTTCAGGGTAATGGTCCCGGTCGGGGCTCATCAGGCAAGCGCCATATTCTTCACCATGTTGCGTCTGATTGCTGAGGTTTTACTGCGCCCGGGACACTCCCGCGCGGCTTGCAGCACATTGCAGCTAAAGGCCAATCGCCAGCAGCCGATAGCCACACAGGCCATGCCATTCGCTGGCAAGGATTGCGGCGTGGGGCACGACGGCCCCGCCATTGGACAACCAGGAGATGGTCTTGAAGCACACATTCAACGCGCTCGCGCTGGCGGCGGCGCTGGTCTCGCCGACGCTGCTGGCGGCCCCGGACTTTACCGTGCATGACGTTGCACTCGGCATGCCCTATGACGAAGTCAATCTGCTGCTTCAGGAAACCTGCCCCCGGGGCTGCATGACCTACACCGGCTCCGGCCCGGCGGGCATCCATTCGCTGACGGTGTTCCTGCGCTACCAGACCATCTACTTCAGCAACACCCGGCGCACCGAGGTCAACCGCGACAAGCCCTATGAATCGGCGACCTACACCTTCGGCCCCGATCACAGGGTCATTGCCCTGGAAGCCGAGGTAAAAGGCTCGCTCACCGCCGGCAAAAAGCTCGCCGACGAGGCCCTGGCCCGTTATTCAGGCCCGTTGCAGGCGTTCACCCAGACCAACAAGGTCGCGGTACATGCCCAGGCATCGCTGGATCACCTGTCCTACCTGTATGCGCCGAATATGACCGGCAAGCAGTTCGAGCTGAGCGTGATCGAGCCTGCGCCCTCGCGCATGGCGGTGACCCGGGTCAACTACTGGGACTTCGACGCCGTGCGCGCCCTCGAAGCCGCCAAGCCCGCCGACTTCATGACCGTGCGCGGCCCTGCCGGCCTGGGCCTGGTGCCCCGCGAAGCCAACGCCGCGGAAGCGGCCAAGGCCCGTCGATACCCGGCACTGGAGATCGGCACCCAGACCCAGGCCGTCAACGGCAACGACAAGGTGCAGGTGATTGCCGAACAGCATGACGGCAATAAAAACCCGCCCAGCCAATTGCTGGTCAACGGTGCCCTGATCGGGAAGTCGGCCCTGCTCAGCGACGGCATGTCGTTCGAAGCTGTGCAGCACCTGGGGGATGGGCTGTTTCTGGTGAGTGCCGCGTGGGCCGGCAATGGCTGCAGTGCCCAAGAGCAAATACTGCTCAAAGTGGTCAACGGCAAGGGGCATCTGTCCGAACCCTTTGGCCGCTGCGAACCGCAGATCACCCAGCATGCCGGCACCACCTACTTCAACTTCGCCGAAACCGAATACGAGCCGCAGCAGACCCTGGCCACCCCCTGAAGCATCCCCCACCTATCGCGTAGCCGCTGCCGAGGACCGGCGGCGGCACAGACTGTTTTCCCCTGTAGCAGCTTTGCGCATTGACGAAGAAATTCATCAATGGTCATATGCGCGCCAGTTTCAGGTGTCCCATGCCGCCGTGCATGGGATTAAACGGGAAGCCGGTGCGTCACTTCGGTGATCAGTCCGGCGCTGCCCCCGCAACGGTAAGCGAGCGAAGCATTCGACAGACCACTGTGCTCCGGCATGGGAAGGTGAATGCTTCATGACCCTCGCGAGCCCGGAGACCGGCCTGCAACTTCGTTTGGCAACCCCGCGGTGGGCGGGCGCAGTCCGGTTTGCGTGGGCGCGTGCGCCTGCGATTCCTTATGCGTTGTTCCCTCCGGGTTTCATTCTTTCCTGACTCAGTTGGAATAGCATGTCCCGCAATCCCCTGCTCCAAAGCCTCGCAAGCCGATCCCTGCCGATCACCTTTGTCCCCTGCATGGCCTTTTCATCCCTGACCTTTGCCGAAACCGACCACCGTGCGCTCGCCTTGCCGGCGACCCTGGTCAGCGAAGTCGCCAAGGGCGATGACACTTCCCTCAGCACACCGCTGCCCGCCGGCTCACGGCTCAACCTGAGCGCCCTGGAAAACCCCGCCAGCACCAGCAGCATCGGCCAGGACGCCATCGACAACCGCAATAACCTCACGGTGCAGGACGCGGTGACCCGCTCCCCGGGCATCACCAGCATCGCCGCCCCGGGCAACGGCAACACCGCGCTGGCGGCGCGGGGCTTTACCGGGCACAGCTCGGTCATGACCCTGTTCGACGGTGCCCGCCTGTACACCGGTGCCGGCAGCCTGACGTTTCCGGTCGACCCGTGGATGGTTGAACGCATCGACGTGATCCGGGGCCCGGCCTCGGTGCTCTATGGCGAAGGCGCCACCGGGGCGGTGGTCAATGTGATCTCGAAGAAGCCCTTCGAAGGTGAAGTGCGCAACCGCCTGCGCCTGGGTTATGGCTCCAACGACCGCCAGCAGCTGGGCCTGGACAGCGGCGGCTCCCTCAGCGACACCCTGAGCTATCGCCTGACCCTGAACCAGCAGCAAAGCAACGGCTGGGTCGACCACGGCGACTCGCGCAGCCTGGCCCTCAGTGCGGCCCTGCGCTGGCAGGCCAACGATGACCTGAGCTTCACCTTCGCCCATGAGCGTGGCGACAGCGAACCGAGCAGTTACTTCGGCACGCCCCTGCTCGACGGGCACTACCGCGACAGCCTGCGCGACAAGAACTACAACCTGCGCAACGCCGTGCAGCGCTACAACGACGAATGGACCCGACTCAATACCGACTGGAACCTGAGCGACAGCGTCAGCGCCAGCAACCAGCTGTATTACATCAAGAGCCGACGCCATTGGCGCAACGCCGAAACCTACAGCTGGGACAGCCCCCGCCAGCAACTGCTGCGCAACAGCTACCTGGAGATCAAGCACGACCAGGAGCAGATGGGCGACCGTCAGAGCTTCACCTTCAACCATTCGCTGTTCGGCCTGGACAGCCGCACGGTGGTCGGTACCGAGTACAACAAAATCAGGTTCGCCGTGGGCAACAACTCGCCCTATACCGATGTCGGCGGCGACTACATCGACCCTTGGCAGCCGGCAGCGGGTTACTTCCAGAGTCGCTCTGCATTTTCACCCCAGACCGCCAGCAGCACCCACACCTTTGCCCTGTTTGCCGAGAACCGCTTGCAGCTGTCCGAGCGCTGGTCCCTGGTGACCGGCGTGCGCCGCGACCAGAACCACATCGAGCGCGACGACCAGCGTGCCGGCAGCCGCAGCGACCGCAGCCTCACCGGCGGCAACTGGCGCGCCGGGCTGGTGTTCGCGGTCACCGACCAACTGTCGCTGTACGGCCAGTACTCGACCAGCGAGGACGGGGTCAACAACCTCATCAGCCTGAACCCGAGCCAGCAGCAGATGGACCTGACCGAGGCCCGGCAGACCGAGTTTGGCCTCAAGCAACAGTTCTGGGACGGGCGCGGTGAATGGACCCTGGCGGCCTACCATATCGTCAAGAAAAAACTGCTCAGCAGCGACCCGGTCACGCGCCTGGCGCAACAGGTCGGCCAGCAGTCCGCCGACGGCCTGGAAGCATCCCTGGAGCTGGCCCTGGCTCACGACTGGCAGGTCTCGGCCAATGCCGCGCTGGTGCGGGCCGAATACGACGACTTCGATGAAGTGGTGTCGGGCCAGGTGGTCTCGCGCGCCGGCAATCGCCCGAGCAACGTGCCGCGCCGCAGCGCCAACCTGTGGTTGAACAAGGCCCTGAGCCAGGACCTGACAGCCGGAATGGGCCTGCGTTATGTCGACGCGCGTTATGCCAATACGGCCAACACCACCCAGGTTCCGGGCTACACGGTGCTCGACGCCAACCTCGGCTGGCAGCTGCAACGGGATGTGCGCCTGGGCCTGCAGCTCAACAACCTGCTCGACCGGCGCTACGCCGTGGCCCAGCAGAACAATGGCCAGCAATGGCTGATGGGTGAGCCGCGCTCGTTCTTCGTCACCGCCGACTACAGCTTCTAAGTGCCTGTCACGCTGTAGCGGGCAACCCTCGGGCACGTTTAACGCCGCCCGAGCCAGGCACCGGGGACCCCGCAGGTTCCCGGCGCTGGCTGCTGGAAGAGCAGCAGACCATCAGCAACCGGCTGTTGCGCCTGGTGCATCCCCACGCCTCATCTCCCCGCGACGCCAGCCTGGCGGCCAGCAAGCGGGCTGGCATGCTTTCTGCGTTAACGCCATTGCGCCCGACTTCGGGCTCTGCCGTTCCAACCCAGAGGCCTTGCATGAATCACTTTTTCGCCCGACTCGGCATCAGCGCCGGATTGCTTTTCTCCTCCCTGCTCCACAACACCGTCAGCGCCGCCGTGGTGGATGCCGAGCGCCTGCAGACACTCGACCGGGATATCCGCCAGGCCACCCCGCAACTGATCGAGCTGCGCCACGATATCCATCAACACCCGGAGCTGGGCAACCGCGAAGTGCGCACTGCCAAGCTGGTGGCCGCGCGCCTGCGTGAGCTGGGCCTGGAAGTGCAGACCGACATCGGCCACACCGGCGTGGTCGGGCTGTTGCGCGGCGGCAAGCCGGGACCGGTGGTGGCCATTCGTTCCGAACTGGACGCGCTGCCGGTCACCGAGCAGACCGGCCTGCCCTACGCCTCGACCGTGACCCAGGCCTACAGCGGCAATGACTTCAGCCAGGCCGGAAAGCAAGTCGGGGTCATGCACGCCTGCGGCCACGATGCGCACATCGCCATTGTGCTGGGGGTGGCCCAGGTCCTGGCGGCGCACAAGGACAGCCTGCCCGGCACCATCAAGTTCATTTTCCAGCCGGCCGAAGAAGGCGTGCCGGTGGGAGAAACCGGCGGCGCCCGGCTGATGATCGAACAAGGGGTGCTGGCCAACCCGGCGCCGCAAGCGATCTTCGGCCTGCACGTGGGGCCGGGGGTGTCCGGCACCCTTTCGGTCAGTCGCCAACGCACCACCGCCGCCTCGGACAACTTCGTCGCCACCATCACCGGCGAACAGACCCACGGCGCCTTCCCCTGGGCCGGGATCGACCCCTTCCCCCTGGCGGCGCAGATCATCCTCGGCTGGCAGACCATCCCCAGCCGCCAGGTGAACCTGGTGGCCCTGCCCGCCCCGGTGATCTCCATCGGCAAGATCGACGCCGGCGTGCGCAGCAACATCATCCCCGCCGAAGTGCGCATGGAAGGCACCCTGCGCACCCTCACCGACGCCCAGCGCGACGATGTGATCAGCCGCCTGCAACGCACCGCCAGCAAAATCGCCGAAAGCGCCGGAGCCAGCGCCAAGGTCGAGATCCTCCCCGGCAGCTACCCGGCCGGCTACAACAACACCGATCTGGTGGACAAACTCCTGCCCCAGCTCGAAGCCTCGTCGGGCAAGCCCGTCACCCTGGGTTCCGGGGTCTACGCCGCCGACGACTTCGCCGAATACTCGCGGCGCATTCCGGCGCTGTTTTTCGGCCTTGGCGTCACCCCCGACGGTATCGACCCGGCCAAGGCCTGGCCCAACCACTCACCCAAATTCCTGGTGGACGACCAGGCCCTGCCAGTGGGCGTGCGCGCGTTGTCGCAGGTGACCCTGACCTATCTCGCCAACAACGGCTACAAGTAGCGGGCTGCCGGGCCGCGTGCTGCCCGATGCAGGGCGGTACGCAGCCTCCGCATGGATAAAAAGTAATAACCCTCACACTTTTTATTCTTTTATTTAATCAAGCACATTCGCCAACATTGCCCGTCCGCTTGCTCGTGATTGCCTGCCATGCCCAGCACATCCCATCATCATTTCACCCGCCTGTTCAGCAAAAACTACGGTTGGTTGCGCGCTCGGGTCAGCCGTTTGCTGGGCTGCCAGGACAGCGCCGAGGACATTGCCGCCGAGGCCTTCATGCGCTTGCTGGGGATCGAGGATCTGGCCGCGGTGCGCGAGCCCCGGGCGCTGCTGACCACCATCGCCAAACGGCTGATGATCGATCACTGGCGCCGGGCCGACCTGGAGCGGGCGTACCTGGCGACCCTGGAGGAGCAACCTCACAGCGAGCTGCCCTCCCCCCAGGAACACGCGATGCTGATCGAAACCCTGTTGCAGTTGGACCGCCTGCTCAAGGGCCTTGGGCATCAGGCGCGGCAGGCGTTTATCCATAGCCTGTTCGACGGCATGACCTACGAACAGATCGGGCGTCAGCTGGGGATTTCCAAAAGCCGCGTCCATCAGCATATGGAGCAGGCGTATCTGTGTTGCCTGGAGGCCCTGGCGCAATGAGTACGGATTCGCAGCAACAGATCCGGATCGAAGCCGCCCGCTGGTTGGCCTTCCTCCATTCCGGCGAAGCCGATGAGGCGCGCCACGCGGCGTTTCTCGACTGGCAGGCGCGCAGCCCGCAGCACGCCGAATGCATCGCGCGGATCAATCAGCAGTTGGGGTTTATCCAGGCGTCGAAGCTGCGCGATCTCAACCCCCGGCAGTTGCAGCAAGCCCTGGATGCACCCTCCAGCCGCCGCCGGTTCTTGCGCACCAGCCTCGGCCTGGCGGGACTGGCGGTCACCACCGGATTGCTCAGTCGCCTGGGCAGTACCGGCCTGGCCTGGCCGGGTGACCTGTACACCGGGATCGGCGAGCGCAGCCAGTTCCAGCTGCCCGATGGCAGCCAACTGACCCTCGACGCCGCTTCCCGCATCAGCCCGCATTTCGACGGCGCCGAGCGCGGCCTGACCCTGCACGCCGGGCAATTGCTGCTGGACGTGCGCCAGCACTCGCAACGGGCGTTTGTCCTGCAGGCAGGCAACCTGCGGGTCGAGGCCCGGCAACAGCGGCTGTTGTTGCGCCAGGAAGCCAGCGCCTGTTACGTCGCCGCCCTGGACGCCGACCTGAGCCTGCACGGCGCCAGTGCCAGCCGCACCCTGCCCCACGGCCACTGGGCTCGCTTGAGCCGCGACGGCGCCTGGCACACCGGCCCCGCACCCGACAGCGAGACCCTGTGGCTCAAAGGGCTGTTCGAAGCCGATGCCCTGCCCCTGGAGCAGGTGGTGGCCGCCTTGCGCCCTTACCACCCCGGCCTGTTGCACCTGTCGCCGGCGGTGGCCGGGCTGCGGGTCAGCGGGCTGTTCCCCCTGGATAACAGCCACCAGGCCCTGGACATGCTCGCCAGCATCGCGCCGATCCGGGTCACTTGGCGCAGCCGCCTGTGGGCGAATATCGAGCCGGCATAAGCTAGGAACAAATCGATCTGAGCCGCGACTGGAAATGACCCGGGCTGCCCCGTCAACCCGGCAGTCACTCTCAACCAGGATCGATAAAAAAATGCCCCATGTCGCGTGCGTGCGCATCCCCCTGAACCGCTTGACCCTGGCCATTGCCCTGGCCGGAGCGCCGCTGCTGCCAATGCTGGCCGCGCCGCTGCAAGCCGCCGAGCAACGTCAGCACTACGCCATTGCGGCGGGTCCGCTGAACAGCGTGCTGCTGGCGATCTCCCGGCAAAGCGGGCAACTGATCGCCTTTGATCAGCACCTGATGGAAGGCCTGAGCAGCCCGGCGATCACCGGCGACCTGGACCTGCAACAGGCACTCTCACGGGCCCTCAAGGGTTCCGGCCTGCACGTGCAGCGTGAGGCCTCGGGCGCCCTGAGCATCCAGGGCCAGCCGACTGCGGCGGCGGACGCGACCGTCAGCCCTGCGCCCCGCAGCGAAGCCAGCACCCCACGCCTGGAAAGCGTGCTGGTGACCGCGCAGAAACGCGAGGAAGCCCTGCAACGGGTGCCGGTGCCGATGAGCGTGGTCAGCGGGCGCAAGATCGAAGACACCAATGCCGGCGCCAGTGCCACCCAGATCACCCGCTTCATCCCCAACACTTCATCCGCCACCATCGACAACCAGCGACCGCGCTGGTGGATCCGCGGGATCGGCACCGGTGACCAGCGCGCCAATACCGTCAGTCCGGTGGGCATCTACCTCGACGACGTGTACCTGAACAACGTCGACGCCACCAGTTTTCCGCTGTTCGACCTGGACCGGGTGGAAGTGCTCAAGGGCCCCCAGGGCACCTTGTGGGGCAAGAACACCACCGCTGGCGCGATCAATTTCGTGTCGCGCAAACCCGACTTCAAGGACAACCCCGGCTACCTCAAGCTCGACGCCGGCAGCCATGCCAGCCGCACGGTGGAAGGCGCCGCCGGGACCGTGCTGGTGGATGACAAGATCGCCGGCCGGGTGTCGTTCCGCCATAACCAGCGCGACGGCCTGGCGGAAGACAACAGCAGCGGCGGACGCAGCGGCGATACCCAGGACGACGCCCTGCGCCTGCAACTGGCGGTGAACTTCAACGACAGCCTGGACGGCGTGTTCAACCTGCATTACCGCACCTTCAAGAGCCGTGGCAATGGCCTCGACGGCAGCACCGCCGGGATCCTCGCCCGGGGTGCGAACG
This sequence comes from Pseudomonas sp. QD4, assembly GCF_049199125.1. Lineage (NCBI taxonomy): Bacteria > Pseudomonadati > Pseudomonadota > Gammaproteobacteria > Pseudomonadales > Pseudomonadaceae > Pseudomonas > Pseudomonas sp. QD4. The sequence goes on along the minus strand of NZ_JBLZOM010000001.1, from coordinate 380,162 downwards.
GCACCAATGCCTTCGGCTATAGCCCCAGGCTGTCGCGGACCAACGTCGACTACACCCTCCCCGGCAAGGATGACCTGGAGCACAAGGGCGGCTCGGCCACCCTCAACTGGCAACTGGGGGACCTGACCCTGACCTCGATCAGCGCCTTCGAGGATGTCACCCGCACCATTCGCGGCGACAGCGACTACACCCCGGCCGACCTGGCCCGTGGTTATCGCGACCTGCACAGCCGCCAGTGGTCCCAGGAGCTGCGCCTGGCCTCGCCCAAGGAACAGACCCTGAGTTGGGTCGCCGGGGTGCACTACTTCCATGAAAAGCTCGACTACACCGAAGCCCGCGCCGCCGTCGACGGCAGCTTCCTCACGCCCTACTTCAACAACACCCAGACCGAGCAAGGCAACACCAGTTACGCCGTATTCGGCAGCACCACCTGGCAGGTGACCGAGCCATTGCGCATCACCACCGGGCTGCGCTGGACCAGCGAACAGAAAGACATCGACCTCAACCGCGTGGCGGCGGTCGGCAGCGCGCAATTCAGTGACCCCAGCCGCTGGTGGTCGCGCAGCAGTGTCAGCAACCCGTTGCAGGTCACGGCGGTCCAGGATGAAAGCCGGACCTGGAACGACTTCACCTGGGACGTGACCCCCGAGTACCAGCTCAACGATCACGCCCGGGTCTACCTGCGCTACGCCAAGGGGTTTCGTTCCGGCGGCTTCAATACCGGCGCCACCAGCCAGGGCAGCGTCGCCACGGTCGACCCGGAGTACCTCTCGGCCTATGAACTGGGGCTCAAGTCCGAGTGGTTCGATGGCCGCCTGAACCTCAACGGCAGCGTCTTCTACTACGACTACAAGGACATCCAGCTCAATGCCGTGGTCGGCACCAGCACCGGGGCGCTGTCGACCCTGACCAACGGTGCCCGCGGCAAGTTGCGCGGCGCCGAGCTGGAAATTGAAGCCCTGCCGGTGGACGGCCTGCACCTGCAGGCCGGGATCGGCTTGCTGCACAGCGAGTTCACCGACTACCAGTCCGGCAGCGATGATTTTTCCGGCAATCGCTTTGTCCGCGCCCCCAGCGTCTCGGCCACCTTTGGCGTGGAGTATCGCTACCCCCTGGGCATTGGCGGCTACCTGATTCCGCAGACCGACTGGAGCTACCGCAGCAAGCAGTACTACTTCGCCAACAACCAGACCGATCCGGCCCTGAGCGAAGACGCCTTCGCCCTCGGCAATGCCAGCCTGGCCTGGCTGTCCCAGGACGAAAAACTGCGCATCTCGCTCTACTCGCAAAACATCACCGACCGCAAATACGTCAATCACTCGTTGCCGGTCTCCTACGGCGGCAACGCCATTTTCTACGGCGAGCCACGCACCCTCGGGCTGTCCGTCACCACGCGCTGGTAATTCATTCGTCATTGATCGAGGAGCAACACATGGAAATCTATTGGTACCTGACCGCCCCCGATGGCCCTCAGCCCTGGACCGCCAGCGGTTCGCGCGCGGTGACCTACCCCTACCTGCAACAAGTGGCGCGGGCCGTCGACCACCTGGGCTTTACCGGGGCCCTGCTGGCCACGGGCGCCCACGACCCCTGGATTCTCGGGGCATCGCTGATTCCCTTTACCGAAAATTTCCGCTTTCTGATCGCCATCCAGCCGGGGCTGATCTCGCCCACCCTGCTGGCCAAGATGGCCCTGACCTTCAGCCACCTGTCCAAGGGCCGGCTGTTGCTCAATGTGGTCAGCGGTGACGCCAACACCCTGGGCGCCTACGGCCTGAACATGAGCCACGACGGCCGCTATGCCCTGGGCGACGAGTTCCTGAGCGTGCTCAAGCCGCTGCTGGCCGGTGAGACGGTGAACTTCAAGGGCGAGTATTTCGATATCCGCGAAGCGCGCCTGGCCCTGCCCGGCGGCCCGCAATATGCGCCGCCGCTGTGGTTTGGCGGCTCGTCCGAGGTGGCCCAGGAAATTGCCGCAAAACACGTCGACACCTACCTGAGCTGGGGCGAAACCCCGCCCCAGGCCGCCGAGAAAATTGCCCAGGTACGCCAGCGTGCGGCGGCCCATGGGCGCACCCTGCGCTTTGGTATCCGGCTGTATGTGATCCTGCGCGACACCGATGAAAAAGCCTGGGCCGCAGTGGATGAGCTGTACGCCGGGATGGACGATCAAGCCATCGCCAACCGCCAGGCCCTGGCGAAGAATTCCGATTCGGTGGGCCAGGCACGCATGACCGCGCTGCACGGCGAACGCCGGCCACAGAACGCCCGCGACCTGGAGATCTACCCCAACCTGTGGGCCGGCATCGGCCTGGTGCGGCCCGGCCCGGGCACCGCGATTGTCGGCAGCCCGGACACCGTAGAGCGGGTCATGAAGGAATACGCCGATGCCGGCATCGAGGTGTTTATCCTCTCCGGCTTCCCCCTGCTCGAAGAGGCCTACCGCTTCGGCGAACAGGTGCTGCCACGGCTCCCGGTCACGCGCCTGCCGAGCCAGGCAGTCGAGGCCGATACCGAGCAGCGCTTTACCTGGGGCAACCTCTGGGACAGCCCGGTCGCCAGTGCGGAGCAACCCTCATGAGCCGCGCCCAAACCCTGCGTATCGGCAGCCATCCGATGAACCTGTCGCTGTTTATCCTGCGCCAGCGCCGGCACCTGGAGGCACTGGCCGAGGCCCGGGGCTGGTCCGTGCACTGGCTGGATTACGCCGAAGGCCGTGACAGCGGCAGGCTCCTGCAACAAGACCAGGTCGACTGGGTCGGCACCGGCTCGACACCGCCGCTCTATAGCCGGGCCGCCGGGGTCGACCTGGTCTACGTCGGCGCCTCGGCCTCGCGCCAGACCAGCAGCGCCTTGCTGGTGCTGGCCGACAGCCCGCTGCAGCGCATCGACCAGCTGCGGGGCAGCCGCATCGCCAGCACCGTGGGTTCCTACACCGATCACTTCCTGGCCCAGGCCCTGCACAGCCACCACCTGGACTACCAGGCCGTGGAGGTGCTGGACCTGCCCGGGCGCGAAGGCCAGCACGCGCTGCAGGCAGGCCGGGTCCAGGCCTGGGCCGCCCTCGACCCGCTGCTCAGCGAGCAGTTGCAGACCGGCCAGGTGCGAGCCCTGGGCCAGGCCGGCGACTTCATCCCCAATCGCTCGCTGTTCTGGGCCAACCGGTCCTGGGTCGAGCGCGAGCCGCAGCAGGCGCAGTTGGTGTTCCAGGCCCTGGCCGAGAATGACCGCTGGATCGCCGGGCATATCGAGCAGGCAGCCGAGTTGCTGGCCGGCAGCCACCCGCAACAGGTTGCCGCCAGCACCTGGGCCGCCAGCCTGCGTCAGCGCCCCTGGGGCATTGAGCCGGCCCGGCAGCCAATCCTTGACGAGCAGGACCAGCAGGCCCGCCTGCTGTTCAGCGCCGGGCTGCTGAACAATGCCCTGCCACCGAGCCTCGGCCGCGACCTGTCACTGTCCACGGAGCTGTCATGAAAGCATCGAGCCCTAGCGCCTTCGCGCTGTTCGCCAGCCTCGGCCTGAGCGCCTGGCTGCTGTGCGCCAACGCCCAGGCCGAGCCACTGGAACTGCGCATCGGTTACCTGCGTGGCCCTTCGGACCTGTCCCTGGTACGCGACACCGGCGAGCTGGAAAAAGAGTTGGCCGGGCTTGCGGTCAAGGTCCGCTGGCTGGGGCCGTTCCCGGCGGCGGCGCCGGCCTATGAAGCCCTCAATGGCGGCTCCCTGGACCTTACCAGCGGCAGCTCCACCGCCTTTGTCACGGCGATTGCCGGGGGCATGCCAATGAGCATGTTCGGCTACCAGCCGATGCCGGCCAATGGTGAAGGGATTGTGGTCAAGGACCAGGCACCGATTCACAGCCTGGCCGACCTGCCGGGCAAAACAGTCGCGGTCAACCGGGGCGGCACCGGCGAGTACCTGTTGTCCCGCGCCCTGGAAACCGCCGGCATCGATGAAGGCAGCGTGCACAAGCAGTACCTGAGCCCCACCGACAGCAGCTCGGCGTTTGCCTCCGGGCATGTGGACGCCTGGGCCACCTGGGACCCGTACCTGGCCCTGGCGCAAAACAATTACGGCGGGCGCCTGCTGATCAACGGCCAGCAACTGGGTTCGGAGAACGCCGCCGGCTACTTTATCCGCCAGGACTTCCTCGCGGCTCATCCCCAGGTGGTGAAAGCCGTGCTGGAGGTGCTGCAACGCAGCAACCGCTGGGCCCGCGAGCACCCTCTGGAAGCGGGTCGGATCTGGGCCAGGCAGATGGGCAACCAGAGTGAAGAGGTCGCTCGGCAACTGGGCGCGACCAACACCTCGCCCTTGCTGGCAGTGGGTGCGCAACAGGTGGAGCAGATCCAGCACATTGCCGACTGGTACTGGCGCAAGCAGATCATTCGCCAGCAACCGGTGATCCTTGAGCATGTGGTGGACCTGGGCAACGCCGAGTAAGCCGACCGGGATACCGGGCTGCGCGCCCGTTATCCCGGTGGTGGGGTCAGCGCCGGACCTTGACCCAGGCCATCAGCAGCGCCGAGGACAGCACGCCAACAGTCATGAAGATGTAGGCCGCCCCCGGGTTGCCGGTGAGGCCGATCAGGTGGCCGACGATCCACGAACCGATAAAGGCCCCCAGGGCACCGCAGGCATTGATCAGGCCAATGGCACCGCCGAACACGTTGGCCGGGATGATCTCCGGGATCAGCGCGAAAAAGGGCCCATAGGGTGCGTACAGCGCCGCGCCGGCAATGCTCAGCAGGGCGAACGATAGCCAGAAGTGGGTCGAGCCCAACAGGTACGAGCAGAAAAACGCCAAGGCCCCCAGCGCCAGCAGCGGCCAGATGAAATGTTTGCGTTGCTGGGATTTGTCCGAGGCCCAGGACACCACCAGCATCGCCGCCACAGCCGCGACATAGGGCACCGCGCTCAGCCAGCCGACGGTGACGATATCGGCGGCCGCCGCCTGTTTGATGATGGTCGGCAGCCACATGATGAAGCCGTAGACCCCGATGCTCCACAGTGCATGCACACAGCAGAGCTGGATCACTACTGGGCTGGTAAAGGCCTGGCGATAGTTGCGCACGGCCTTCAGGCCTTGCTGCTCACTGGCCAGGGTCGCGGCCAGTTGGGTCTTTTCCTCGCGGCTCAGCCAGTCGACCTGTTCCGGTTTGTCCCGCGCCATGCGCCACCAGACAAAGGCCCAGAGCACCGCCGGAGCGCCTTCGATGATGAACATTTCACGCCAGCCCCAGGCCTGGATCAGGTAGCCCGAGAGCACCGACATCCAGAGCACGGTGACCGGGTTGCCCAGCACCAGGAAGGTATTGGCCCGGGAGCGTTCCTTGCGGGTGAACCAGTTGCTGATGAAGATCAGCATCGCCGGCATTACCGCGGCTTCAACGATACCCAGGGAGACGCGGATCACCATCAGCATCGGGATATTGGTCACCAGCCCGGTGGCCATGGCGCAGACGCCCCACAGGATCAGGCTGCAGAACACCAGTTTGCGTACGCTGTATTTCTGCGCGTAGATGGCCCCCGGCACCTGGAAGAAAAAGTAGCCGAGGAAAAACAGCGCGCCGATCAGCGACGACGTGCTCTTGCTGATGCCCAGGTCCTGCTCGATGCCCACGGCGCTGGCGAAGCCGTAGTTGGCCCGATCCAGGTAGGCCAGGCTGTAGGTGATGAAAATCAGTGGAATCAGGTACAGCCAGCGTTTCGGCGCGAAGGCCGTGGACGTCTCGCTGCTAATGGCCGGCAGCGGCAGTGACCGGGATTTGAGTGTGCTCATGGGTGTCCCCTGTTGTTGTTTTTTTCAGGTACGCAGTACGGTTTCACACGACGCTGGTCAGGCCGCCGTCGACAAAGATGGTTTGTCCGTTGATGAAGTCCGACGCCGCGGAGGCCAGGAACACCGCGGTGCCGCACAGCTCCTCGACCCGCCCCCAGCGCCCGGCCGGCGTGCGTTGGCACAGCCATTGGGAAAACGCCTGGTTGTCCACCAGCGCCTGGTTCATCTGGGTCGCGAAGTAGCCCGGTGCCAGGCCATTGGCCTGGATCCCGTGGCGTGCCCATTCGGCGCACATGCCTTTGGTCAGCATCTTCACCGCGCCCTTGGACGCGGCGTAGGGGGCGATGGTCGGGCGCGCCAGTTCGCTTTGCACGGAGCAGATATTGATGATCTTGCCGCGACCGCGACCGATCATATGCCGCGCCACCGCCTGGGAGACATGGAACACGCCGTCGAGATTGACCCGCATCAGCTCGTGCCAGTCATTGGCAGCGAAATCCTCCAGCGGCGCGCGGCGCTGGATCCCGGCGTTGTTGACCAGGATATCGATGGCCCCGTACTGCGCCTCGAAAGCGTCGATGGCCTCGAACAACTGCGCGCGGTCGGTGACATCGAATACCGCGATCTCGACCTCAAGCCCTTCGTCGCGCAACAGACTGGCAATAGACTCAGCCTTGTCTCTATTACGATCGTTGATAACCACCCTGGCGCCGGCGGCGCCCAGGCCCCGGGCCAGCTCCAGGCCGATGCCCTTGCCGGAACCGGTGATCAGGGCCGTGCGGCCTTCAAGCAGGAAGCTGCTGGTGCTGAATGACATGCTGTTCTCCGTAAAGCGGCCGTTTATTGTGCTGCAGGCCTTGGGCGCCAGTTCACCCCAGGGCACAGGCAACGTCCAATCGTCATTGCTGATCTGGTCATCAAAATTTATGATCACCACCCCAGACCCTATCCAGCCCCGGAGCCACCCCGTGGAAATCAAACATTTGCGCGCCTTCGTGACCCTGGCCCAGGAGCTGCACTTCGGTCGCGCGGCCCAGCGCCTGTCCATCGTGCAGCCGGCACTGAGCATGCAGATCAAGCTGCTGGAAGAAGAGCTGGGGGTGCGTCTGTTCGAGCGCAACCGACACTCGGTGGCGCTGACTCAGGTCGGTACGATCTTCCTGCCCGAGGCGCGCGCCACCCTGCACCAGGCCGCCCATGCCGCCGACGTGGCCCGGGCCTCCGGGCGGGGGGAAATCGGCCGGGTGCGCCTGGGGTTTATTTCCTCAGTGCTGCCCCAACTGCTGCCTGACCTGATCCGGACTCTGCATGAGCGCTTCCCGCGGATCGAACTGGAGCTCAAGGACATGCCCGGCCCGGACCAGGCCACGGCGCTGAAAAATGCCCAACTGGATTTCGGCCTGATGCGCTTGCCAGCGATCATCCCCGGGATCCAGACCCGTGAGGTGCTGCAGGAAAGTTTTATCGTCGCCCTGCCCGGTGACCATCCCCTTGCCTCCAGCAGCAGCCTGCACCCCACGGACCTGGTGCAGCTACCGCTGCTGATCCTGGCCCGGCGTTACGCACCAGGGTTTTACGATGGGCTGCTGCAGGCGCTGGAGCGCCAGGGCGCGCAGTTGCAAATCGCCTCGGAGCTGGGCGAATTCACCACCATGCTGGCCCTGGTGTCGGCCGGGCTTGGGGTCGGCCTGCTGCCAGCCAACGCCGGGCGTGCGCTGCCGGCCAATGTCATTGCCAGACCCCTGGACCTGGGCAGCTACCGCGCCACCACCGGCCTGGCCTGGGTCGACCTCGACAGCGCAGTCAAAACCACGGTGTTCAGCCTGCTGCAGGAGTTGCTGTTCACTGCCTAGGCCTGCACCAGCTGTTGCAGGGTCAAGGCATCCTCGACGGCATGGCCGCTGGCCGTGTTGTCGAAGATGCACCAGGTCGGGATCTGCGCCGCACGTGCGCGCCGCACCTCATCCGCCAGTGCCTGCAAGCGGCTGTGGGAGTAGGCACTGTGATAGATCCGCGGCGAGCCATGCCAGCGCCAATACTGCAGGCCCGACCAGCCCCGGGGCTGATCACCGCCGGCAATCGGCGACGGGTCGGCCGCGACCTGGGCGATCTGCAATTCAACCAGCAAGGCCTGGGCGTGAAGCCAGCTGGCATGGCGCGGCTCCAGCGCCACCGGCCCGGCATAGCGCTGGCGCAAGGCCTCGAAAAACCCTCGGGCCGTGGCCTCGTCGTAACTCAGGGATGGCGGCAATTGCACCAGCAGGCAGCCCATGGCGGCCCCCAATTGCAGGCACTGGCCGAGGAATTCGTCGAGCAGCCCGTCACAGGCCTGCAAGCGCTGCACATGGGTTATCTGCTTCGCCAGCTTGACCGAGAAGGCAAACCCCGGCGTCACTGACTGCCCCCAGCGCAGGTAGGTTTGCGGACGATGGGGGCGGTAGAACGAGCTGTTGATCTCCACCGCCGAAAGCTGCGTGGCATAGCGCTGCAACTGACTGCCCTGGGTGGGAAAGCGCGGCCAATGCTCACGGGGCAGGCTCCACCCGGCGCAGCCGATTGCCAGCGCCGGCCTGGCGATCGGGGCGTTCAAAAGAGCACCGCAGCGGCATCGCGCATAAAGATCTCGACGGTCTTCGGTCCGACCCCGGCAAACGCCAGCAGCCGCTGCTCGAAGGCCTTGCGGTCGAGGCTGGCGGCCCGGATCTCGCCGACCTGGCCCGCATACTCATCGAGCAACGCCTGACACAGACTCGATAGGCGCTGCGCGGTGCTTTCGTCATAGCGTACGTAATGCGCCTCGCCGAGCATCCGCACCAGCTCGCGATGGCTGCACGCGGCCAGTTTGCGCGGGGTATCGCGCCCATGCTGCTGCACGATCACCCGGTAGGCCCGGGCTGCGATATCGGCCTGGATGCGCTTGCCCATCAGGAAGCTGGCGATCAACCAGCAGAACAACGCCGGTTCAGCCCCCGGCTGCAAGTCGATACCCAGGTCACTGGCACTGATCGCGCGGCCCATAGGTGCATCCCTTTTGTTCTGGCAGGTACTAGGTCAGAACCCGCCGCGCGCACCGGGGTTCCACCGGAATACAGCCTTCACTCCAGGGGCGCAAAATCCCCCGGCAAGCGGATGAAGGCCCCCAGCCAGCGGTTAGCCGGGTGGTGATAAACCCTCCGGCCGACCGCCATGGGCACGCTGGCGAACATCTCCGACTCGGCCATCAGGAACGGCACGCCCATGCCACGGCCTGCACCGTGCCATGGGCCGTCGCCTCTCAATGCTCGGGGTTCAAGGAATAGCGGGCACGGCGCCGGGCGTGGCCAGCGCCACCTGCGCACCGGCCTTGCGCCCGAACACCAGGGTTTCAACGGCCTGGGCAAAGGTCCGGCCCTGTAGCCAGAACCCGTCATGAATGATGCTCAAGACGTAGCAGCGGCCCTGTTCGTCCATCAACAGCGCGCCGTGGCCGTGATGGACTTCGGCGATGCTGACCAGGGTGCTGCCCAGGCGTTGTTGCCAGGCCAGAAAGTCTTCGTCCCCATGCAGGTGCTCGAAGGTGCCAAAGACGACATCGCTGGTGGCGCACTCTTCGCCTGTGTCACAGGTGCCCACCTGCAGGCCGGCGAGCTGTTGGAGCAGGGCTGTGGCCGGGTGCCAGGACGGAACGAAATCCGGCAGCGGTTCAGTGTGGGTGGCCGGCCAGCCCGCGGCCAGGAACAAGGGGCGAAGGGTCTCGGGAAGGTCGATCGGCGGGGGCATGGGCAATGTCCGGTCACAGTCAGTGTTTGAATATTTTCAAGGATAATGCTGTGATTGCGCCCGCGACACCCCGAGTTGCTGGAACGACTGCATATCAGGCCGGCCGGCAGCCCCGCTTTTTTCAGAGATACGCCCGAAATGGATAGCCAAGAAACGACAGCCGGGATGTCGACGCCGCCCCACGGCGACGGCATGCAGCAACGCCTGGTCGACATCGCCGCCACGACCGCCCTGGTCCTGGAAACCAACAACCTGCGCGGTGGCAAAGACGCCGTGGAGGCCCTGAACAGCCTCAAGCGCCTGATCGCCCGGTTTGCCCAGCAGAGTGTCTCCCCCTTGTCCCTGGCGCAGTGGGTCATCACCCACGACGGCCTCGACCCGCAGGCGCGCCAGGCGCTGTGCGTCCTGGCCGGACGGCCCCTGGACTTCGTCGAGATCGATGCCCGCACCGGCTACTACGACGCGAAGAATGTCGGCTTCGACGGTGTCGACCAGGCGCGCTGCCAGTACGTGGTGTTCGCCGATGCCGATTGCCTGCCCTGCGTCGACTGGCTGCAACAATTGCTTCTGCCCTTCACCGAGCCTGACGCACCGGTCGCGGTGGCCGGGCGCACCAGTTACGCGCCGAGCATCACCGGCAGCGCACTGACCTCCATCGACTTCATGTACTTCCCCAGCCCGCTGCGCAGCGGCGCCACGCGTAATTTCTACGCCAACAACGTGGCCTTTCGCTGTGACACTTTCGAGCAGCACCGCTACGAGCCCCTCGATGGCGTGTACCGCGCCCACTGCCAGGTCATGGGCTTGCGCATGCAGGCCGCAGGCGTGGCGGTGGCTTATGCGCCGCGGGCGCACACCGAACACCGCCTGCCCGACAGCCAGGGCGAAGTGATCAAGCTGCGCTGGCTACGGGGCGGCGACAGCGTCGACCTCACCCCCTACCTGGTACGCGCCTATATGCCGAGCTGGCTGCAATGGCTGGGACGCAGCGGGCCGATCGGCCCCTTGTGCGTGATGGCCGGGCGCCTGGGCTACAGCCTGCGAGCGCTGAATCACCAGGACCTGCCGCCCGTGCACGGCGTACGGCGCCTGGCGGCGATGGCCGTCGTGATCGGCATGTCGCTGCTGGATACTGCCGGCGCGGTGATCCGTGGCTGCGGCGTCTCGGTGGGTCGCGCCAGTGCCCGTCACAGTGAAGCGCTGTCTTATCACCGCAACCTGGATTGATCCCCATCCCTCCCCTTTTGTCGCCGCCCATCAAGTGCCCACAGGAAGTCAGCATGAAACCCCATTCGATTGCGTCACTCGGCTATTCCCTGGCGTGCCTGGCACTGCTGACACTGAGCGGCCAGGCCCAGGCCGCGCCCTCCGAGTTCAGCGGGCGCGGGGTGTTCCACTTCGCTTCCGGCACCGGCTGCGCCACCGCCAGCAGCGTTGACAACAGCTGCAACCGCATCGCCCTGGACGTGGCCGACGCCCGTGCCAGCGTCGACGCCCAGACCCACGCCATCGTGATTGCCGCCGACGCCAAGCACGACAGCAAGACCGTGATCGGCGATGTGCTGCTGCACGGCAGCGGCCTGGCCGCCGATGGCCAGCGCGTACCCCTGAGCCTGCATGTGCTGCTGCGGCGCACGGGCCAGGTGTGGAAGTCCGACACCTACGTGCACTCCCCGGTGCGCGGCAAGTTCAGCGCGATCGAACTCGATCCGTACCAGATCAGCGTCCGCGAGGGCAGCAGCGAACGCGTACTGTTCACTGCCGAGCAGGCCCGCAAGGTCCTGGCCCAGCCGTCGCTGGCCGCACGCGTCGCCAGTTACTTCGTCGCCGTACGCCCCAGCGACGCCAAGAACCCGGCCGCCGATGACATCACCATCGCCCTCGGCGTCGGTCGCGTCTCCAAGTCCCTGATGCGCGCCAGCTTTACCTCTGACCAACCGAACAGCGCCGAATTGAACCCACTGCTGGCGAGCGGCACCTGGAACCTCAAGTTGCAGGCCCTGAGCGGCCAGATCCCGGTCTGGGTGGTGCAGCGCCAACTGTTCGTGTTCGGCCTGGAAGACAGCCCGCTGCTCAAGGACGTGCGCCAGCGCGGATTCAACAAGCGCGACACCCTGGAACTGGGCGCTATCAACGGCAAGGGTTACCTGCGTTACAACGGTGTTGAAGAAAGCTTTCCCGAGGCCGCCGCCTCAGGTGCTGCCTTTATGCGCGACAGCTTTATCGGCCTGATCCTGGCATGGCACCGCAGCCCACAGGTTGTGACTTCGGTGGCCAGCGGCGGCGCGCCGCAGCCCGTCCAATGAATGTGCTCGAACACAGCGCCGACGCCGCTGACTTCAGTTGCCTGGCCACGCCCAGCCCTGAGGGTCTGGGCGCGCTGCAAGCGCGTCTGGTGGACCGCATCAAGCGCGCAGCCCTGTCGCGCCTGCACCGCAGCCCTCGTGGCGAGCGCCTGCTGCTGCGCATGTACCTGGCCGGCGAAGACGCCACGGAACGCGCGCTGCTCGACGAATTGATGCCGCAATCGCCGCCCTGGCTCGAATGCCAGGTCGAACAGCACCTGGCCGATGAACGCCGGCACGTGACGCTGTTCACCGAGGCCTTGCGCGCGGTCGGCGACGACGGCGCCACACGCCTCGAACCGGACTGGCTCAGCCGGCGCAAGATCCAGCGCTGGCAACGTCTGGCCCATGAGTACGCCGGGCATTTCGAACACGGCCTGCTGGTGCCCGCCTATGCCACCGGGCTCTGTGCCGAGCAGATGGCCGAGCGCGTGCTGGGCCGTCACTGTGGGGTGATCGGTGCCGAACACGGCCTGTACCCGCTGTTGTCTCGGGTGCTCGCCGATGAAAAAGGCCATGTGCGCCTGTGCGAGAACACCCTGCGCCGCATCGTCGCGCCCCGGGAGCTGCCGCATCTGGCGCGCTTGCTGAAAGAGATTCGTGCCGTCGACGCCCGTTTTGGCGTGACCGGCGCGCTGGCGATGTACATCGCCGGCTGGGTGTTTGGCGGCTTGCGCAGCACAGGCGGCCATGCCCGATGAGTTCACGCATTCTGTACCTGGCGACTGCCGACGCCCGCGGCCACCTGATGCGCGCGCAACTGCTGGTGCATGCCCTGCGCCAGGCCGGGGCCCAGGTCGATGTACTGACCACCTCTGAACAAGGGCAGCGCTTCCTGCAGCGCTTTGGCGTCGAGTCCGAGATCCTGTCCGAGCACTACGCGGTGCAGTTCGACAGCGAGCAGAACATGCTGCGCAAGGCCACCAACCGCAATGTCGCCCATTACCTGTTTCGCCCCGCCCGCATGCTGCGCGATATCGGCCGCCTGCGTCGGCGGCTGCAGCACGCAGACCTGGTGATCAACGACTCCTTCCACCCGGCGCTGCTGTACATGGGCATGCTGCCCGGCTGGCGGCGCAAGGTGGTGCATGTGTACGGGGCGAGCCTCAAGGTCGCCCTGATCAACAATTTCGAGGGCATGTGGCCACGCCAGTTCGGGCGCCTGTTCGGCTGGATTGTCGGGCGCCAGATCGACGCGGCGCGTGCCTCGATCGAACATGACTTCGCCTACGACATCGACGACACCCAGGCCCCGGCCCTGTATTGCCTGCCGACCCCGGTGGCCCTGGCCAACCCATTGCCCGCCGAAACCTGCGACGGCGCGGCGGTGTACCTCAACCCGCATTTCAGCGAGCCGGCCCTGGCCGACGCCTTGAGCGCGGGCCTGGCGGCTGCGGGCCTCGATGCGCACCGGGTCGGTGAGGGTTATGCCGGGCGCGACGGCTGGCTGGCGGTGGACCCGGACTGGGCCAGCCGTGCGGCGCAGGCGCAATTGATGGTGTCGGCACCGGGCATGGCCGCACTGTCGATTGCCCTGGTCTACCAGCGGCCGATCATCCTGGTCCTCAGCGACCAGCCCGAACAAGCCACCAATGCGGCCCGCGCCGCCCAGTTGCAGGTGCTGCACCGAGTGGTGACCTGGCGCGGCGATGGGGCCGACTTCCAGCGCCAGGTGACTCAGGCAGCGACGCAACTGGCCGCCGCGGCGCCGAGCCCGGCAAGCGCGGCAGGCCCGGAACGCGCCCAGGCGCGGATCGACGCCTGGGTCAGCCGCCTGCTCAGCCTCTGAGTCCTCTGCAATGCGCCAGCCCTCCCCCCAGCGCCCCTTGCCGCACCCGGTCCCGGACTATCGCCAGGCGCTGCTGGCGTTGCTCGGCCTGCTGCTGGGCCTGGGGGTTTTCATCGCCCTGGAGCACAGCATTACCCCGCGCTACAACTGGGTCACGCCGCTGGATGAGCTGATCCCGTTCATCCCTCATTCGTGGTGGCTGTATGTGCTGTTTTTCCCGTTTGTGGTGCTGGCGGCGGCCTACACCAGCGCCGACGGCTTCAGGCGCTTGCGCACCGCTACCGGGCTGGCGTTCGTGGTCGCCCTGCTGTGCTTCTGGCTGTTCCCCGAGTTCGTGCCACGGCCCGATATCGGCGCACTCGACAATGCTTTTCTGCAACAGCGTCTGAGCCGGATGTGGCAGCTGGACCTGGCGTCCAATGGCTGCCCCAGCCTGCACGTGGCAGTGACCGGCCTCGCCTGCCGGGCGCTCTGGGATCACCCCCGGCGCTGGCTCACCGCAGGCGTCGGGCTGCTGATCTGCCTGTCGACCCTGACCCTCAAGCAACACACGCTGGTCGATGTCGCCGGCGGTGTGCTGCTGGCCCTGGCCTGTGCCCTGGCCACCCAACGACAAGGAAGCAACGCCCGTGTCCCCGTCTAACTCCCGTGCCGGCAACAACCCGGCGCTGAATGCCTTTGCCCCGGCCGCCGAGCTGTTTGCGCTCAAGCCCTGGATCAGCCTGTTGGCGCTGCTGGCCGACTGGGGCCTGATCGCTGCGGCCTTCGCTGGCGCCATCTTCTGGCCGCACCCCGTGACCTACCTGCTGGCGGCGCTGCTCATCGCCCGCAGCCAGTTGGCGCTGGCGGTGATCATGCATGAGAGCGCCCATGGCGTGCTGTTGCCGCGGCAGAAGCTCAACGACCTGCTCGGCCAATGGTGCGCCGCCGGCCCGCTGTTTATTTCGATGCAGACCTACCGCGCCGGGCACCTCAAGCATCACCTCGACCCCATGCAGCATGACGACCCGGTGGTCGCGGTGTTTGGCCTGGGGGACTACCCACTGCCACGGGGCAAGCTGGCGACGCGGCTGCTGGCGGATCTATGCGGGGTGGGTTACGTCATCAGCGCCTTCAGGTTCGCCCGGGGCGACTACCGCGCGATCATGCCCAAGGTCGACAAGTCGCCGCGGCAAGTGCTCTCGGAAGTCTGTTCCATGCTGCTCGGCAATGGGCTGTTGTTCGGCCTGCTGGCCTGGGCGGGACACCCCTGGCTCTACTTGGGCTTGTGGTTGCTGCCAGCCATTACCCTGCTGCCGCTGATGGGCCGGGTGCGGGCGATCATGGAACATGCCGGCCTGCCCGCCTGCGACGATCAGAGCCAGAACGCGCGCAGTATTGTACGGCCGAACTGGCAGACCTTTATCTTCGGCCCCCATGGCATCCACTACCACATCGAGCACCACCTCTATGTGCGGCTGCCCTTCTACCACCTGCAGCGGGTGCATCGGCAATTGGTCGCGCAACAGTTGGTGCCGAGCCGCAATCTCTATAACGGCTACATCGGGGTCTTGCGGGACGTCAGCTACCCGACAGCGAAATCGCCGGCCTGACGCCCCGGGCAAATCAGCCCGCCGAGCGAGCGAGGCGGTGCATGGCCACCCCGTAAAACAGCAGGGCCAGGGCCGCCAGAGATCCACCGCCCAGCCCTATGTAGGCGAAACCGAGCTGACCGCCGACCCAACTGCCCAGCAGTGCGCCGCCGCCAATGCCGATGTTGTAGATGCCGGAAAACATCGCCATCGCCACATCGGTGGCATCCGGCGCCAGCACCAGCACCTTGGATTGCAGGGCCAGGCCAAACCCCATGATCGCCATACCCCAGACCACACTGAGGATCCCCAGGTACTCGACCCCGGCGCTGGCCGGCCACAACAGCAGCAGGCACAGGGTGAGCAAGGTCACGGCGGTCATCAGGAAGCGCTGCGGGCCGTAGCGGTGAAACCAGCTGAAGCACAGCGACCCCAGGATCCCGGCACCGCCAAACAGCAGCAGGATCAGGGTCACCACCTCACCGCTGAGGCCAGCCACTTCCTGCACGAAGGGTTCGATGTAGCTGTAGGCGGTGAACTGCGCGGTCACCACCAGCGCCGTCAGCACATACACGGCCACCAGCGCCGGGCGCTTGAACAGCAGCGGCAGGCTGCGCAGGGAGCCCGAGTTCTGGCTCGGCAACAGCGGCAAGGCCCGGGTCAGCCACAACACCAGCAGCGCAGCAAACCCGGCGATCACCAGAAAGGTGGTGCGCCAGCCCATGGCCTCGCCCAGCAGCCGGCCCAGGGGAATGCCCAGCACCATGGCCAGAGACGTGCCAGTGGCCAGCAGCCCCAAAGCCTGCACCTGCTTGCCCTCCGGCGCCAGGCGCACGGCCAGGGAGGCGGTAATGGACCAGAACAGGGCATGGGACAGCGCCACGCCGATCCGGCTGACCAGCAACATGCCGAAGCTGGTGGCGAGGCTGGACACAATATGGCTGGCGATAAACATCCCGAACAGCACCAGCAACAGCTTGCGGCGTTCGACGTTGCGCGTCAGCAGCATCACCGGCAGTGACGTCAGGGACACCACCCAGGCATAAATCGTCAGCATCAGCCCGACCCGTGCGGTGGACAGGTCGAAGCTGCTGCCGATCGAACTCAACAGCCCCACCGGCACGAACTCGGTGGTATTGAATACAAAGGCCGCCAGCGCCAGAGCGATGACCGGCTGCCAAGTAGCCTGAGGTGTAGCCGCAGAATTGCTCATGTAAAGGTCGTAGTACTCAATCGATGATCAAACAGGTCCAGGCTGGACCCAAGGCTGCGGGCAAGGCGGCGCATCCTGGCGAACGGCACCCGCAGGGGATGCATTCTATAGGCTTGTGCGACGCCTGTTTGCACTCATCGAACGGATTTTCAAGCCAGCCGCCTGCGGCCCGGCACTGACATTGACCTTCAATAGATTCGGACGAGGTCCGCCCGAGGCTTAAAAATACTTGAGCCAGGCAATGTCCCGACGCCGCGCCTTGAGCGCGGAAAACCAGCGCACCGGCGGGTACAAGGCCAGGGCCAGCAACCCCGCCACCAGCCATACTGCCCACACCGAATCGAAGCCGAAGTAGCGGCCCTGATTCAGGCCGAAACAGGCCACGGCCACCAGGTACAGGACCTTCAGCACATACAGGTGCAGCAGGTAGAAAAACATCGGCGCCGAACCGAACACCGTCAGCGGCAGGAGCCAGCGACTGCCCTGGCGGCGCTCAAGCCACAACAGCAGCAACAGGCCGAGGCTCAGGGTCAGGCTGATAAACAGCAGCGACGGCGGGTACTTGGTGATGTTGAAAAAACTCATCAGGGTCTGCAACCAGGTCTCCCCCACCGCCCACGGCTTTTCGCCATAACCATTGAGCAGGCGCAGCGCCCCAAACCCCACCAGCCCGCCCAGCCCCGCCACCAGCAGGCTGCGCTGGCGCAGCGCAGCATCCGCCGCCCTGCCGAACCAGGGTCCGAGGGCGTAACCCAGGCCGATCACGCCGATCCACGGCAGCACCGGGTACGAGGTGCGCAGACGCAGTGTTTCGGAAAACTCGATCCAGCCGCGGTCATGCAACACCGCCCACGGCAGGTGCAAGGCCGAATCCGACGTAAAGTGCAGGCCGTCCAGCAGGTTGTGCCCGGCGATGATCGCCAGGCTCAGCAGCAACAGCAGCGGCCGTGGCAGCCAGACCATGGCCGACAACGCAAGCATGCTCAGGCCGATGGCCCAGATCACCTGCAGGTAGATCACCGTCGGCGGCAACTGGAAGGTCCAGGCGAAGTTCACCAGGGTCATTTCCAGCAGCACCAGGAACAGCCCGCGCTTGAACAGGAAGGCACAAACATCAGCCTTGCCGGCGTACTTCTCGCCAAACAGATAGGCCGACAAGCCGGTCAGCAGGACAAACACCGGGGCGCACAAATGGGCCAGAGTCCGGCTGAAGAACAAGGCCGGCTCGGTGCCAGCGACATCCATGGGATCCGTGACCTGGCGATGCAGGAAAAAGGTTTCACGCACGTGGTCCAGCAACATGAACACAATCACCAGCCCCCGCAACGCATCGATGGAGAGCAGGCGACCGGCAACGGTAGGACGAACAACTGTTTCAGGCATGGAGTTTTCGCAACGCAGGGGGTGAAGGTTCTGCCTTGGACGCAGCGCAGAACCGGATTTGTGGTTATCTTATAACATTGTGATTATTCGCGAAAACATCCTCGTGGAAAATCCCTGAAATGAGGCAGCCTGCTCCCGTTGCGCCGGGTTGGCGCAACCGTGCACAGCGCCCTCCTTCATGCCCGGGCCAACTCCACTAACCCAGGGTTGGCCCCTATCCGCAGCCGAGTACCGGTTTATTCCGCCGAGCAGTCACGCGGCGTAATGCCCTTCTCCTTGGCATAGGCCGCAGACTTGGCCTCGATCAGCGGACGCAGGGTAGCGCGGTCCGCTTGCAGCCAGTCGCTGACCAGCACCCACTTCTGCCCGTCCCACTGTTGCACCCGGGCGGAGCCGCCGCCTTCGTGGTCGGCGCAGGACAGTTTCAACGGTGCCAGCAGCCCTTCGAACCCCATGGCCTTGAGGCGTGCGGCGTCGATGTCCAGGTGCTCGAACGCCCAGCGGGTTTCCTCGCCGTTCAGTGGACGCTGGCCAAACTTGGCCTGGCCGGTGCGCAGCGCTTCCACCGCAATCGCGGCGTTGATCAGGCCGATGTTGTAGTAAACCTTGCCGAAGTAGCTCGGGTCCTTGAGGTTGCTCTTGCCGGCATCGAGGAGGTGTTGCTTGAGCCGCTGATGGATCTCGAAACCATCGCCCCCCGGAAACGGCGCCAGCGCCTGGTAGCCCTTGGCGGCGGTGCCGGCGGGAATCACATCGGCCTCGGAACCGGCCCAGACGTCACCGATGATGTGGTCCACCGGGATGCCAAAACGCACTGCGGTCTTGATTCCTACAGGAGTCGACACGCCCCAGGTGCGCAAAAACACCCAGTCCGGGTTGATCTGCCGCACCTGGCGCCATTGGGTCGATTGCTCGCTGCCCGGATCCGCCACCGGTATCTGGATATTCTCGAAACCGTACGTCTGCGCCAGCAGTTGCATCGGCGCCTGGGTTTCGCGGCCGTAGGCCGAATCGTGGTAGACGGTGACGATCTTCTTGCCCTTGAGCTTGTCGAACCCGCCCTCGCGCTGGGCGATGTAATTGATGCCCACCGACGCCTGGCCGTAGTAGTTCAGCAGCAGCGGGAAGGCATAGGGGAATACGCTGCCGTCGGTGGACTCGGTGCGGCCGCCGGCCCCGTCGATCAGCGGGATATGGTCGACTGCCGCGCGGTCCATCAAGGCATAGGAGGCCGGCGTGCTATGGGTGAAGAAAAACGCCGTCGGCGCACCGTCCAGGCCTTTCTTGTAGCGCTCATAACATTCGATGACCCGGTCGGTGTTCCACTCGGTCTCGCACTCCTGCCAGACCAGCTTGACCCCGTTGACCCCGCCCTCGACCTCGTTGATGTAGCGGAAATAGTCGATCTCCCCGGCCCACCACGGAATCCCGCTGGAGGCATAGGCGCCGACCCGGTAAGTGGCCAGGGGAATGAACTGCTGGTTATCGGCGGCCTGGGCGCCAGCCGGCGCCAGGCCGGTAAAGAGACCGAGGGCCAGGAGGCTGGCAGCCAGGGTGCGATGCAAGGTTTTGCGCATGGGGGTGGCTTCTTATCAAGGGTAAGGGGTCGCCCTCCCGTGGCCGGGTCGAGTCATCGGTTGCGCCTGACCTGAACCACAATCCATGCCAACAATATAATCACGCAAAATCAATGACTTAAAACCGACATATGGAGATCGGCGCTGTACGCGGGATGACAGTCTATTGATCGGCTGTTGCTTGGCGAACAGTGCCCGGATACTGGGCCATTCACTCAATCGGGTGCCGTCGACGCGCCTTGAGGCAAATCGCCGGCATCGGCACTTCTGGCGCTTGCGTTCGGGACTGCGGGCCCGCTAACATCGCGAATAGTTCTTATCCGCAGATGCACCTCCATGTCGACCGCCGAACTGCCCATGCAACATGCCGTCAATGTGCTCTACACCGAGCACCACGGTTGGCTATTGGGCTGGCTGCGAAAAAAGCTCGGCTGCCCACAGAATGCCGCCGACCTTTCCCATGACACCTTTGTCCGCATCCTTTCTTCGTGCGAGGCCCTGGGTGGTATGCGCGAGCCGCGGGCGTTCCTCACCACCACCGCGCGGCACCTGATTATCGACCGTGCCCGCCGGCGCAAAATCGAAGACGCCTACCTGCGGGAACTGGCGCTGACCATTGACCTGCTCGAAGGCTGCCAACAGTCGCCGGAGCAGATCCTGGTCACCCTCGAAGCCCTGGAGCAGATTGCCTTCGTCCTCGATGGCCTTGGCCTGAAGGCGCGGCAAGTGTTCCTGATGCACTTTCTCGAAGGCTTGCGCCAGGCCGAGATTGCCAGCCGCCTGCAGATTTCCGAGCGCATGGTACGCAAGCATCTGATGAATGCCCTGGTGCATTGCCACCATGCATTGGATGTGTAACCGCTGATGGGCCAGCCGAAACCGACGATTGAAGAGCAAGCGGCCAACTGGGTGATCCGCCTCGGTGAAGGCGAACTCGACGCCCACGAGCAACAGGCGTTCGAGCACTGGAAAACCCAGGACCCGCGCCATGCCGCCAGCTTGGCGCGCCTGCAAGGTTTTGTCGGCCACCTGCAAGCCCTGAGCGCGCAGCAGGCGCCGGTCCAGGCGGCCCTCGATGCGGCCCTGATCAATCGTCGGCGCCACCTGGGCGCCACGGCCGTGCTCGGGGTGCTGCTCGCCCTGCCCCTGGCCCTGATGCTGCGCAGCTACCCGCCGAGCTACCTGCTGGCCGACCAGCGCACGGCGCCGGGCGAATGGCACAGCCTGCGCCTGGAGGATGGCTCGCAGTTGGTCCTGGGCGGCAACAGCGCAGTGGACATCACCTTCAACGGCCAACAGCGCGAGGTCGAATTGTTGCGCGGGGAAATCCTGGTGCAGGTCGCCCACGACCCCGCCCGGCCATTCACCGTGGTCACCGACGACGGACGCATGCAGGCACTGGGCACCCGCTTCACGGTGAAACGCGAAGCGCCGGGCACCCTGCTGACCATGCTGGAATCCAAAGTGGCAGCCAAGGGCGCCCACAGCAGCGTCGAGACCCAGGTTCAGGGCGGGCAACAGGCGCGCATCACCTCGGAGCAGGTCGAGCTGCTGGGAAGCGTCGACAGCGCGTTGTTCAACGACGCCTGGCAGGCCCATCAATGGGTGGTCCAGGACCGGCCATTGCCGCAAGTGCTTGATGAACTGGCCCGGCAGTATGGCGGCCATGTGCAGTTCGACCGTGAGCAACTGGCCGACCTGCGGGTATCGGCAGTGTTGCCGCTGGACGACCCGCGCCGCGCCCTGCAATTGATTGCCGATGCCTTCCCGGTCCGGGTCCATTCGTACGGCCCCTGGTGGATCAGGGTTGAGCGCCTGGAGGCACACCCGCACTAATTTCTGCAGGCAGGGTTCCGCTTTTTTTACCTGCCGCGTCAAGGAAGAAAGAACCCCATGACAGGAACTTCTTCCATGCCGTCAGATTGCCCCCCAATGCCCCACATCCAGCGTCCCCGCGTGCCCTTCGCTCCCCTGGTCCTGGCCGTCAATCTGGCGACTTGCACCCTGCTGGGGCTTGGGCTGTGCATGCCCCTCGCGGCCCAGGCCCAGGCTCAACAGCGCTATGACATTCCCGCCGGCCCCCTGGGCCCGGCGCTGAACCTGTTTGCCCAGCAATCGCGAGTTGCGCTGATGTTCGACGCCAAAACCGTCGCCGGCCTCAACAGCCCGGGCCTGCAGGGCGAGTTTGAAATCAACCAGGGCTTTGCGCGGATTCTCCAGGGCAGCGGCTACCAGGCCCGGCAAAGCGACAACGGCTTCGTGCTGATCCCCGCCGTCACCACCGGCAGCCTGGAGCTGGCCCCCACCGCCATTACCGGGCTGAACAGCGAAGAAAGCACCACCGGCCACATCAAAGGCTATGTCGCCAAACGCAACATGAGCGCCACCAAGACCGACACCCCGATCATTGAAACCCCGCAATCGCTGTCGGTGGTGACCAGCGACGAGATCCGCGACCGGCAATCGGAAACCCTGTCCCAGAGCCTGGACATGACGCCGGGCTTTACCAGCCAGCCAACCAGTTTCAACCGCACCTCGGACCGTTTCCGCATCCGTGGTTTCGATGTCGAGTCGGCCACTGGCGGCTCCTTGCGCGATGGCCTGCGCCTGCAGAACAACTCCTATGACGGGGTGCAGGAGCCCTACGGCCTGGAACGCGCCGAAGTGATCCGTGGCGCGGCCTCGGTGCTCTACGGCCAACTGTCACCCGGTGGCCTGATCAACACCGTCAGCAAGCGCCCAAGCCAGACGCCCTACCATGAAGTCAACGTGCAGGCCGGGCAGAACAACCGCAAGCAACTGTCCGCCGACTTCACCGGCCCCCTGGGCGACAGCGAGACCCTCAGCTATCGCCTGACCCTGCTCGATCGCAAGAGCGACACCAGCAGCGACCACATCGGTAACGACAAGATCTACGTCGCCCCGGCCCTGACCTGGCGTCCGGACGATGACACCTCGCTGACCCTGCTGTCGTTCTACCAGAAGACCGAAACCCGCTTCTCCGCGCCGCTGCCTTATCAGTTGGTCAAGGGTGTGGGTGACAACCGCTACCAGATCGGCCGCCATGACTTTATCGGCGAGCCGGACTACGACGAAATGAACGGCGAGATGTCCGCCCTGGGGTATGAATTCGAACACCGCTTCGACGAGCACACCCGCATCAGCCACAAGTTGCGCTACTACCAGTCGGACGTGACCTGGCGTTACCTGCAAGTGAATGCCACCAAAACCACCCTCGACAATTCGTTACGCACCGGCATATTGAGCCGCCAATACAGCGACCGTGAAGAGCGCTCCCGGGGCCTGGCCAGCGACACCAGCGTCGAAAGCAAATGGCAGTTCGGCCAATGGGACCACACCTTCCTGGTGGGTTTCGACGGTTACGACACCAGCTACGACTCGCACAACTTCCGGGGCAATGCGCCGGCCCTGAACCTGAGCACCTACAACTACGGGCAGCCGGTGGTGGTCAATAAATCCCTGGCCCAGGACCGGGGCTCCCAAGTCGACACCCTGCAAAAAGGCATCTATTTCCAGGATCAGATCAAATTCGACGAACACTGGATTGCGCTGCTGGGCGGACGCCATGACTGGGCCGACCAGAGCACCGAGCTGTTTCGCACCTCGGCCAAGACCAGCCAGAGTGATGAGTCCACCACCTGGCGCGCCGGCCTCGTGTACAAGGCCGACAACGGCCTGGCGCCTTATCTGAGCTACAGCGAGTCGTTCTTCCCGGTAGCGGGCCTGAACAAGCAGAACCAGGCCTTTGTACCCACCGAAGGCAAGCAGTATGAAATCGGTATCCGCTACCAGCCCGAAGGCAGCGCCACCCTGCTGAGCGCGGCGGTGTACGAACTGGTGCAGAAAAACGTGCTGACCCCGGACCCCACCGACACCACCTCCACCTACTTTGTCCAGACCGGCGAAATGCGCTCCCGGGGCCTGGAACTGGAAGCCAAGACCGAGGCCACTGCCAACCTGAGCCTGATCGGCTCCTACGCCTACATCGACGCGCGCATCACCAAGAGCAACGTCGTCGGCCAAGTCGGCCAGCGCAGCGAAGACACGCCCTACCATCAGGCCGCACTCTGGGCCGACTACCGCCTGGCCGAACTGGGACTGCCCAAGGCCAGGATCGGCGGCGGCGCCCGCTACAAAGGCACCACCCAGGCCTCGGCAGTGCCGTCGCAAATGCCGGCCTACACCCTGTTCGACGCCCGGGCCAGCTACGAAATCGACCCCAACTGGGAAGTCGCGGTCAACGCCAACAACGTCACCAACAAACGCTACACCTACTGCGAAGCCGCCATCTGCCGCTATGGCGACGAGCGGCAACTGGTCAGCTCCATCACCTATCGCTGGTAAGCGTCGCCTGCAAAAGCTGCCGTTGCGGTCTGAGTGACAGATCGCGGCGGCCGCCACGCGGCCGAGCGGGAGCAAGCTCCCTCGCCACAGAAAGCTCCCCTGCCCGCAAGACGATCCGAGCATGCCCGACCTCGCGATCCCTCAAAGCACCTCGAATACAGCCCCCACAGCGTGGCGAGGGAGCTTGCTCCCGCTGGGGTGCGCAGCGCCCCTAAACCGAGCATTCGCGGTGTAACAAATAGATCGCGATAGCAGACCCTGCGCCCACTCCACGGCAGAACAGAAACAAGCGCCCTCGCCACAGGCAAGGTTTCAAACCGCACCAGCCTCCCGCACCCCGCCCCTCAATCACGCCCCCCCGTACACAGGGCTGTTTCTGCATGAATCAGCACAAGTCTTCAGTGCTTAAATGAAATTTCTTATTCCGCTGTGCGAAAGTAGATTCCGTATTGACCACACAATTTATTGATGACAGGATCAATTTCGAATAAATAAACGCCCAGCGAAACAGCTTTTGTCGCTGGACAGGCGTCTCGAACAACACGCTGTCGACGCAAACGACCTCAAACCTCCCCCACTTTGGAGATTTTTGCGATGAGCCCCGATACCCCCCGCCCAGCCGTGGAGTCTGTCCTGCACGGAAATATCCTAGTGGTGACCCTCGACAACCCTCCCGTCAACGCGCTGGGGGTCGAGGTACGACGCGGACTGCTGGCCGCGATCGAACAGGCCGACAATGACCCCGAGGTGAAAGGCGTGCTTCTGGTCGGGGCCGGTCGCCACTTCGCCGGGGGCGCCGATATCCGCGAATTCGGCAAGCCGCCCCAGCCGCCTTCATTGCCCGAGGTGGTCAACCGCATCGAGAGCTGCCACAAACCGGTGGTGGCAGCGATCCAGGGCGTGGCCCTGGGAGGTGGGCTGGAGGTGGCGCTTGCCGCGCATTACCGGCTGGCCGTCAGCGGCTCGCGGCTCGGCTTGCCCGAGGTCTTGCTCGGTCTGCTCCCGGGGGCCGGCGGTACCCAGCGCTTGCCACGCCTGATCGGCGCCGGCCCGGCCCTGGACCTGATGCTGAGCGGCCGTCACCTGGGGGCCGAAGAAGCCCAGGCCCTGGGTCTGGTCGATCAATTGTCCGGCAGCGCCGATGTGCTCGCCGAGGGTCTGGCCTATACCCGTCAACTTCTCGCGGCAAACGCCGGAGTCCGCCGCACCCGGGACGCCCAGGCCCTGGCCGAGCCGGCCAGCCACTACGCCGCAATCGATGCCGCACGCGTTGGAACCATCAGCAAAGCCCGGGGCCTGCTGTCCCCGCTGAACATTATCCTGGCGGTCGAGGCAGCCCTGGAGCAGCCCTTCGATGACGGCCTGCGCCTGGAACGCGAGCTGTTCCTGCAATGCCTTGCCAGCCCGCAGCACAAAGGCCTGGTGCATGCCTTCTTCGCCGAGCGCGAAGTGCTCAAGGCACCCGAAACCCGCGACGCCACACCCCGCCGAATCGAACGGGTGGGCGTGATCGGCGGTGGCACCATGGGCGCCGGCATTGCCGTGGCTGCACTTGATGCCGGCCTGCACGTGACCCTGATCGAGCGCGACCCAGGTGCCCTGGCGCGCGGCCAGGCCCATGTCGAGCAGGTCTACGACGCCTTGATCGCCAAGGGTCGCCTGAAGGCCACCGACAAAGTCGCAACCCTCACACGCTTCAACACCAGCCTCGACTACGCCAGCCTGGCCCAGGCCGACCTGGTGATCGAGGCCGTATTCGAAGACCTCGCCGTCAAGCAGGCGGTATTCAGCCAGCTGGATCAGGTCTGCAAGCCCGGCGCCATCCTCGCCAGCAACACCTCCTACCTGGATATCAATGCCATTGCCGACAGCACCTCGCGCCCTGCCGATGTGCTCGGGCTGCACTTCTTCTCTCCCGCCAACATCATGAAACTGCTGGAAATCGTGGTCCCGGCCAAAACCTCGGCCGAGGTGGTGGCCAGTGCCTTCGCCTTCGCCAGGCAACTGAACAAGGTTCCGGTCCGGGCCGGGGTCTGCGATGGTTTTATCGGCAACCGGATCCTCGCGGTGTATCGCCAGGCAGTCGACTGCATGATGGAAGACGGCGCCTCGCCCTATCAGATCGACCAGGCCCTGCGCGACTTCGGCTACCCCATGGGCCCGTTCCAGGTGTCGGACCTGGCCGGAGGCGACATCGGTTGGGCCACCCGCAAACGCAAGGCCGCCACCCGCCCCGCCGAAGCCCGTTATGTGCAGATCGCCGACCGCCTCTGCGAACGCGGCTGGTTCGGGCAGAAGACCGGCCGTGGCTATTACCTCTACCCCGCCGGCGCGCGCAGCGCCACGCCCGATCCCGAAGTGCTGGCGATCATCGACGCCGAACGCGCTCGGGCCGGCATCACCCCTCGCAGCTTCAGCGACTCGGAAATCGTCCGCCGCTACATGGCCGCCATGATCAACGAGGGGGCCAATGTGGTGCATGAAGGCATCGCCCTGCGCCCCCTGGATGTCGATGTGACCTTTATCCATGGCTACGGCTTCGCCCGGCACCTGGGTGGGCCGATGAAGTACGCCGACGGGATCGGGCTGCCCCAGGTGCTCGCCGATATCCACGAGTTCGCCAAAACCGACCCGCAGTTCTGGAAGCCCTCGCCGTTACTGGTGCAGCTGGTGGAACGCGGTGCCAGCTTCGACAGCCTCAACCAGCCGCACTAACCGGGGGAAGCCAACATGGATTTGCGTTTTACCGAGCAAGAAGAAGCTTTTCGCAGCGAAGTACAGGCCTTTCTCGCCGAACAGTTGCCTGCGGACCTCAGCGAAAAAGTGGCCAACGGCGGGCACCTGTCCAAGGCCGACATGGAGCAGTGGCACTCGATCCTCAATGCCCGTGGCTGGCTGGCCAATCATTGGCCGGTCGAACACGGTGGTCCGGGGTGGAGTGCGTTCGAGAAGTTTATCTTCGAGCACGAATGCAGCCTCGCCAATACACCGCGCATCGTGCCCTTCGGCGTCAATATGCTCGGCCCGGTGCTGATCAAATACGGCACCCCGGAGCAGCAACGCTACTGGCTGCCGCGCATTCTCGATGGCACGCACTGGTGGTGCCAGGGCTATTCGGAACCCGGCGCGGGCTCGGACCTGGCAGCGGTGAAAACCAGCGCCGTGCGCGACGGTGACCACTATGTGGTCAACGGCCAGAAGACCTGGACCACCCTCGGCCAGCACGCCAACATGATTTTCTGCCTGGTGCGCACGGACCGCGAAGCGAAGAAGCAGGAAGGCATCAGCTTCCTGCTGATCGACATGAACTCGCCTGGGGTCGAGGTGCGGCCAATCATTACCCTGGAGGGCGCCCACGAAATCAACGAAGTGTTTTTCACCGATGTGCGGGTGCCGGTAGACAACCTGGTGGGCGAGGAACACAAGGGCTGGACCTGTGCCAAATACCTGCTGACCTACGAACGCACCAACATCGCCGGGGTCGGCCTGTCGATGGCAGCCCTTGAACGGGTCAAGCGCCTGGCCGCCCTGCAGAGCCGCAACGGCCGGCCACTGGCCGAAGACCCGGCCTTCGCCGCGCGACTGGCGCGGGTCGAGATCGACCTGGAAAACATGAAGACCACCAACCTGCGGGTCATCGCCGCAGTGGCCGGAGGCGGCGTCCCTGGCGCAGAAAGCTCGATGCTGAAGATTTGCGGCACGGAAATCCGCCAGGAACTGACCTCATTGATGCGCCGGGCCATGGGTTCCAGCGCCCGGGCCCTGGTGCCTGAAGCCGAGGCGGACGACTTCAGTGCCCTGGACCTGGGCCCGGCGTTTGCCGCCAATGCCAGCGCCCAGTACTTCAATAACCGCAAGCTGTCGATTTTCGGCGGGTCCAACGAAATCCAGAAAAACATCATTTCGAAAACGATTCTCGGGCTATGAGGGCACGCACATGAACTTCGAACACAGCGAAGAGCGGCGCATGCTCGCCGACAGCCTGAACCGCTTTATCGCGGAGCAATACAGCTTTGACAAACGCGAACACATTCTCCAGGCAACCCACGGCTTCAGCCGCGAGATCTGGCAGCAACTGGCCGAGCTCGGTGTGATCGGCGCACTGCTCAGCGAAGAGCACGGCGGCTTTGGCGGCGGCGGTTTCGACATTGCCGTGGTGTTCGAAGCCATCGGTCGCGGGCTGCTGGTCGAGCCGTTGCTGGGCAGCGCGATACTGGTCGGCGACGCCATCGCCACGGCCGGTTCCCCTGAGCAGAAGGCCCTGCTGCAGGGCATTGTCGACGCCAGTCTGCTCGCCGCCTTCGCCCATGAAGAACCTGGCACTCACTATGAAACCAGTCGGGTCGCCACCCGCGCCGAGCATGACGGCCAAGGCTGGCTGCTAAATGGCAGCAAGGCCATGGTGCTGCAAGGCGAGCACGCCGACCTGTTGCTGGTCTCGGCACGCACCGCGGGTGCCATTGACGACGAAGCAGGAATCTCCCTGTTCCTGGTGCCGAGCAACACTACGGGTCTGCAGATACAGGGTTGCGCCACCATCGATGGCGGCCGCGTCGCCCAGGTGCAGTTGGACAACGTGAAGCTCTCGGCCGACGCCCTGCTGGGGGCCGAGCACCAGGGCTACGCCACCCTGGAGCGTGCCATTGGCCGGGGGGTGCTGGCCCTGTGCGCAGAAGCGCTGGGGGCGATGGAGGTGGCCAAGCAAGCCACCCTGGATTATCTGCGTACCCGCAAGCAATTCGGCAGCCTGATCGGCAGCTTCCAGGCCCTGCAACATCGCATGGCAGTGCTGCTGCTGGAGATCGAGCAAGCCCGCTCGGCGGTGATCAACGCTGCTGCCGCCCTGGACGCCGACCGGCTGACTCGCGAGCGGGCACTGTCGGCGGCCAAGGTCAGCATCGGGCGCATCGGTACCCTGGTGGCCGAGGAAAGCATCCAGTTGCACGGCGGCATCGGCATGACCTGGGAACTGCCGCTGGCCCATTACGCCAAGCGCCTGGTGATGATCGACCATCAGTTGGGCGATGAAGATCACCACTTGCAGCGCTTTATTGCCCTCGGCAAAGAACTCGCCGCATGAACTCCATGTCGATGACCCGGCATCGCGCCGCCGCAACCATCGCAGGTGTCGCCGCCTTCCTTGACTGGCGCGCAGCGGGCTACTTCACGCTGCGCTGAAAGCCTCCACCGGGCGGGTCCGCAACTGCGCTATCCAGGGCTGAGATACCCCGGCAAGCGTAGTTGAGCCCCCCACTCAGCCCTCTCGTCTTTCGCGCCCGCTTGCATGACCCTCGCCTTCGGCTGGGTCAGGGGTTGCTACGCCCGCGACGAAGCCTGGCATTGCCTGCTGCCTCCTCAGCAGCCTCCAGGTGCTGCGAGCAGGCTAACCCCGGCATGGACGAATACGACGTGGGCGCTCCTAAAAATAAAAACAACAACATAGGTAAGATCCATGCATTCGGCATCCAAACCTTTACTGCCCCTTTCCACCCTGTTGGGTGGTTGCATGCTGCCCCTGGTGTGCCAGGCACAACTGATTGAAGACAGCCAGTTGAACCTGGGCGCCCGCAATTTCTACATGAACCGCGACTTCCACGGTGAGGCAACGCCACAAAGCAAGGCGGAAGAATGGGCCCAGGGTTTTACCCTGCGTTACCAGTCTGGCTACACCGAAGGCACCGTGGGTTTTGGCGTTGACGCACTGGGTACACTCGGCCTCAAGCTCGATTCCGGTGGTGGCACGGCCCATACCGGGGCACTGCTGGCCGACCGCAGTGGCGATGTCGCCGATCAATACGGCTCGTTCGGCCTGACCGCCAAAGCCCGGGCCGCCAGCAGCGTATTGAGCATCGGCACCCACGAGCCGCTGCTTCCCGTCGCCTTCAGAAACGATACCCGCCTGCTGCCGCAGACCTTCAAGGGGACGCAACTGGTCTCCAGTGACCTGAAGGATCTTACCCTGACCCTCGGCCAGTTCACGGCGGTACGCCTGCGCAACTCCACGGACTACGAGGACATGAGCATGTCGGCCCTCGCCAGAAACGGCCGCCAGGTCGCAGGCCGGGTCAGCAGCGATCGTTTCAGCTATGCCGGGGCCAGCTACGCCGTAACGCCCGCGCTCAAGGCCAGCTACTTCTACGCCGAGCTCAAGGACAACTATGACCAGCACTACGGCAACCTGACCCATGATGCGCGGCTGACCGACAGCCTCTCGCTGAAATCCGAAGTGCGTTACTTCAACAGCGGCAGCCAGGGCCGGGCTGAGGTGGACAACCGTTACCTGGGGATCATGGAAACCTTCAGCTACAAGGGCCATGCCCTGGGCTTCATCTATCACAACCAGAGCGGGCGCAGCGGCCTGCCCTTTATCAACGGTACCGACCCTTACGGATTCAACACCTCGACCTACAAATCCTTCATCAACGCCGGGGAGGATGCCTGGCAGTTGCGCTACCGCTACGATTTCGCCGCAGCAGGCCTGCCCGGTCTGACGTGGATGAGCCGCTACGTGCAGGGCAACCACTTCAAGATCGGACAACGCAATGGCCGAGAACGAGAACTCGATACCGACCTGGCTTATGTGATCCAGCAAGGTCCGCTGAAAAACATCGGCCTGCGCTGGCGCAACGTGGTGTATCGCGCCAACTATGCGGCCAACGTCGATGAGAACCGGCTGATCGTCGAATACAACCTGAAAGTCTGGTAACCCCGCCCCCAACAGCCGGCACAGGCCGGCAGTTGCCTACTCCAGGCTGACTGCCGCGGTGGGCCCCTGGAACTCGCCCGAAACCTTGTCCAGACGCAGGCGCGCTTCGCGGTACTCCCTGGCAAAACGTGCCACCAGAGCCTCGGCTGTCGGTACATGGTCAAGCACGCCAATACCCTGGCCACAGCCCCAGATTTCCTTCCAGGCCTTGGGCCGCTGGCGGTCGCTGCCGAAATTCATCTGTGAGGGGTCGCTACTGGGCAGGTTCTCCGGATCGAGCCCTGCCGCCTGCAATGACGGTTTGAGGTAATTGCCATGCACCCCGGTGATCAGGTTGGTGTAGACGATGTCGTCGGCACTCGCCTGGCTGACCATCTGCTTGTAGCCATCCACCGCATTGGCCTCGCGGGTGGCGATAAAGGCCGAACCGATATAGGCCAGGTCAGCCCCCATTGCCTGGGCCGCGAGGATCGAGCTCCCAGAAGCAATCGAACCCGAAAGCAACAGGGGTCCGTCGAACCATTGGCGGATTTCCTGCACCAGGGCAAAGGGCGACAGCGTCCCGGCATGCCCGCCCGCCCCCGCCGCGACTGCGATCAAGCCGTCAGCGCCCTTGTCGATGGCCTTGTGCGCGAATTTATTGTTGATCACATCGTGCAGCACGATGCCGCCATAACTGTGCACCGCCTGGTTGATCTCGGGGCGCGCACCCAGGGACGTGATGATGATCGGCACCTTGTGCCGCACACAGACCGCCATGTCCTGCTCCAGGCGTTCGTTGGAGCGATGGACAATCTGGTTCACGGCAAAGGGGGCCGAGGGCCGCTCGGGGTGCAGCCGATCATGCTCGGCCAACTCCCGGGTTATGCGTTCGATCCACTGCTCCAGCTGTGCCGCAGGGCGGGCATTGAGTGCCGGAAACGAACCGACGATCCCGGCCTTGCACTGGGCGATCACCAGCTCCGGGGTGGAAATGATAAACAGCGGAGCGGCCACCAACGGCAGGCGCAAACGCCGGGACAACACCTCGGGCAAGCTCATGGAGCACCTCCTTTCAGAGCGATCAACATGCCCGTCACCGACGAAATTCGGCAACTGAGCCAGGTCCCATGCGCCTGCCGCTCCAGGGCTGGCGGCACAAGGCGTTTGTTCACTTGGTGGCCAGGGCGATCCCCGGACTGACCCTCGCCGCCCCGGCGGTTCCGGCAGAGAGCAACACCAGCAACCCGGCCAGCAGGTACATGCCGATGCCCAGGTACATGCTCGATACATGGCCACCGGTATGGCTGTTGATGACCCCGTTGAGCCACGGCGTCACCGCCGGCCCGAGGTTACCCAGGCTGCTGATCAGGGCAATGCCGGCCGCCGCGGACGCCACCGACAGGTATTCGCTGACCAGGGCGAAAAACAACGGTGTCGCCGCCTTGATTCCCAGGTACGCCAAGGACAGCGCCGCCACCGACATCACCAGATGACCGTTCAACAGCGTGGTGATGCCCAGGCCGAACACCGCCAACCCCATGCAGCAGACAAAGTGCCAGCGCCGCTCATGGCGTTTGTCCGAGTGCAGACCAATGACGATGGTGCCGACAATGCCGACGATGTTGGGGATGGTGGTGATCAATCCCACCAGCAACAGGTCCGCCACACCCCAGCCCTGGATCAGGCTCGGCATCCAGAACACCAGCATGTAGGTGGCCCCCAGGAACATGAAGTACGCCGTGGAAAGCAGGTACACCTTGGGATCGCGAAACATCTGGCCCACGGTGTGCAGGGAGCGGTCCTTGCGGTTCTTCAATTCCTGCGCCAGGTCGTCGCTCAGCAGGCGTTTCTCAGCGGTGCTCAGCCACTTTGCCTGATCCGGGCCATCCTGCAGGTAAAGGAACGCCACCACACCCAGCACACTGGCCGGTAGCCCCTGGAGCACGAACAGCCATTGCCAGCCATTAAAACCGGCCACGCCGTTGAGGTACTTCAAGATGCTGCCGGACAATGGCCCGGCGATCAGGCCGGCGCACGCCGCAGCCGTCATGAACAAAGCAATCACCTGGCCACGCCGGGCCGCCGGGAACCAGAAGGTGAAATACAGGATGACCCCAGGGAAAAACCCGGCTTCAAACGCCCCAAGCAAAAACCGCAGCACGTAGAACTGCAGCGGGGTGCGCACGAACATCATCGCCGATGCCACCAGGCCCCAGCAGACCATGATCCGCAGCAGGGTCTTGCGCACCCCGCTGCGCTGCAACATCAGGTTGCTGGGCACTTCGAACAGGAAATAGCCGACGAAGAAAATGCCCGCGCCCAAGCCGTACACCGCGTCGCTGAACGGCAGAGTCTGCTTCATCTGCAATTGTGCGTAGCCGATGTTGACCCGATCAAGGAAGGCAACCATGTAGCACAGCATCAACAACGGCAGCAGGCGCCAGCGGATCCTGGAATACAGCGAGTCGAGCCGAGCAGCATGGGTCGGCAGGGATTGCGGACCTTGGACGTTTATTATTTTTGTTGTCATGGTCATCTCCGGCAGAGTGGGTAATTGCTGGGACGGGGGATCGGTGCTCAGGTGCCCGCGGTTTCACGCTCCTGCAACAGGCGCCACATGACTTTGCCCGAGCCGGACTTGGGCAGGCTTTCGACGAATTGCACCTGGCGCGGCACCTTGTAGGCCGCCATGTGTTCACGGGACCAGTCGATGATCTGCTGCTCGGTGGTCTGGCCCCGAGCTTCGCTGCGCAGGACCACCAGCGCCTTGACGCTCTCGCCCCGGTAGGCGTCCTGGCTGGAGATGATGCAGGCCTCGTGCACCGCCGGATGCTTGAACAGCAGGGCTTCCACCTCGGCCGGCCAGACCTTGAAGCCGCTGGAATTGATCATCCGCTTGAGCCGGTCGGTGAGAAAAAAGTAGCCCTCTTCATCCATATGCCCCAGGTCGCCGGTGCGGAAAAACCGCTGCCCCTCCAACTCGATAAAGGCCGCCGCCGTGGCCTCGGGGTTGCGCCAGTAGCCCTGGAACAGCATCGGCCCACGGCTGACGATTTCCCCGACCTCGCCGGGCTCGAGCTCGCGCAGGGTATTGGGGTCGACCACCCGCGAATCGACGCCGAAGAACGGCATGCCCAGGCACTGCAGCTTGGCCCGTTCGGGTGGGTTGCCATGGGTGGCCGCTGCGGTTTCGGTGAGCCCGTAGCCTTCGAGGAAGGTCAGCCCGAACTCCTGTTGCAGGCGCTCGGCCACGGCCTGAGGCATCGCCGCCCCGCCACCGTTGATATGAACCAGCCCGCCCAGGCCGAAATCCTTGTAGTTGGGGCTGCCGAACAGGTCGATGACCATGGTTGGAATGCAGGTCCAGTGGGTGACCTTGTGCCGCGAAATCAGGCGCCCGGCGAGCTCCCGGTCCCAGCGCGGCAGGATCACCGTGCTGGTGGCATCGAACACCGCACGCAGGACAAAACACACCAGGCCGGTGATATGGAAAAACGGCACCACGCCCAACCCCACCGAGGCCACCGTGGACTGGGTCCAGCAGCCGGTGACGGCATTGCTCATCAAGCTGCGGTGGCTGTGCATGCAGCCTTTGGGATGGCCAGTGGTGCCCGAGGTGTATTGCAGCATCGCCAGATCGTCCGCCTCGGCGGTGTGCGGACCGAGGGGCCAGGCCTGGCCGAGTATCTCGCTCCAGCGCAGGCAGGCTGCGGGCAATGCCGGCTCAGCGCGCAGCCAGGCATCGGTGGCCTCGGCAGCAAGCTCGGCCGGGTCCATGGCGGAGACAGGCGGCATCGCGTCGCTGTAATGGGTCACCAGCACCTGCCGCAGGCGTTCGTGAGGTTCAAGGGTTGATTGGGCGGCCTGCACGGTCGCCGCCAGGTCGGCGGCGCAGATCACCACCTGTGCCTGGGCGTCCTGCAATTGGTAGGTCAACTCCTCCATCTTGTTCATCGGGTTGACCGGCACCACCACCGCATTCGCCCGCAGGATGGCGTAATAGGCAACGACGAATTGCGGGCAGTTCTGCAGGTACAGCGCCACCCGATCACCAGCCTTGACCCCCACGCGTTGCAGCCAGCCGGCCACGGCCTGCGCCTGGGCCTGCAAGGCGCTGAAACTCAGGGGCTGGCCAAAAAACAGGTAGGCGGTCTTGTCCGGGTAGCGCCGCGCAGACACCTCCAGGTTGAACCACAGGGAAGTGGCCGGGACCGATAACGCGTGTGGCAGGCGTTTAGGCCAGACGCGTTGGTGGGGGCGCACGCTGCTGATAGTGGGCATCGAGACTCCTTGACTCCGAAGGTGATCAAGCACGAGTTGCGCTGGCAGGGGCTCTTGCGGAGGTCCCCCGAGCGGCCTGGATCAGGGCCGGCAACGCTTGCGCGACCTGGCGCCTGGGCCCTGTTCGCGGCTTGCCGGCGCTGAACGCGATAAGGCAGGCACAGGTCGCAGTGGCCGTCACATCAGGGCCGATCCTGCCCCATGACGCAAGCCTATTTCAATCTTTTTTATTTCGCACTGCGGAATATGGTTCCATATATCTCATGAAATAATTAGATTCATCCGCTTAACTGGACTTAAATAGACCTTTGCGAAACACCGTACAGCCATCGCTGGCACGGGAAGCAACCCTTGATTCCTGTCTCACTGACTGACCCACACGAGCTATCGCCCATGACCGCCGTTCATCCGCAACCACCGCAGCAAGACCCCTTCAACGGTTTTTCCGCCCATATCGGCCTGGTCCTGCACGAGTACAACCAGGCGCAAACCATCATCGGCTTCACCGTGCAGGCCCATCACCTGAACCGGGCCGGCAACCTGCACGGCGGAGTGATCGCCTCACTGGCGGACTCGGCCATGGGCATGAGCGGAACCTGGCACGCCGTTCCCGCCCAACGGCGACTGGCCCTGACCCTGTCGCTGAACATCATCTACATGGCTGCTGCCCCCCCCGGGACCGAGGTCCGAGCCGTGGCACGGACCCGGGGCGGTGGCGCCAAGATCTTTATGGCAACCTGCGACCTGCTCGACGTCGAGGGGCAATTACTCGCGAGCGCAGAAGGGGTTTTCAAGCGCGGGCGCCTCGCGCCGGATGGCGACTGAGGCGATTGCGCGGCGCGCGTGCAGACAAGCCCAATACACGCGCCTGCCACGCACCTGCGAAACCGGGTTTCGACAGGGAATCGGCGATGTCAATTCAAGCGGTTCCGCGCTACCATTTTTCAGTTGAATTTCACGAACCTGCTGTGTGGTCACTCGGGTCTGTAGGAAAACTTGCCGAGCAAAGATCAGGCAAGGCAAAAACAGGCGAGGAAGCGGAGTGTAGAGGCCTACATGAGCATTCTGAGCGTGTTTTTAACGCAGCATGATCGAAGCGCAGGTAGTTTTCGTGCAGACCTTAGGCACTGGACCGGCACCAGCCCCCATCGGATACGCCTATGCACGACCAGAACGATTCCCCGGAAAAAGACCCCAAGGACCGCAAGTTCGTCGAGGCCCTGGCCCGTGGCCTGGAAGTCCTGCGGGCCTTTACCCATGGCCATGCGGTGCGCGGCAACCAGGACATCGCACGCATCACCGGGCTGCCGAAACCGACGGTTTCGCGCCTGACCTACACCCTGACGCAACTGGGCTACCTCAAGTACAACCAGGACCTGGAGAAGTACCAGCTCGACTCCGCCGTGCTGGCCCTCGGGTACGCCTACTCCGCCAGTCTGCGGGTGCGCCAGCTCGGCAAGCCGTATATGGATGAGTTCTCGCGCCGGACCAACACCACCGTCAGCCTGACCTGCCGCGATCGGCTGTCGATGATTCACGTCGACAGCAGCCGCCCGCCGGAAGTCGCCAGCCTGCGCATGGAGCCCGGCGTACGCCTGCCCCTGGCCACCAGCGCCGCCGGGCGTGCCTACCTGGCCGCCACGCCGAAAAACGAGCGCGACCATCTGTTGGGGGAAGTGGCGAAAAAGGCCGGCGACGAATGGCCGGCCCTGGAAAAATCCCTGGAAGCCTCGTTCCGCGAATACGAGTCCCTGGGTTTTTGCCTGTCCCTGGGCGAGTGGGACCGCAACGTCAATGGCGCCGGCGTGCCGCTGCACCTGGCAGACGGCAGCATCATGGCCCTGACCTGCGGTGCCCCGAGCTTCCAGCTGTCGAGCGAGAAACTCGAAAACTCCCTGGCCCACCAACTGGTGATGCTGGCCCGGGACCTGGAAAGCCTCGGCGTGTAACCCCGGGCCCAGGCCGATGACCAGGGACGCTGCCCTGGTCATCGGCCTCGACGCTTACAGGCTGGGAAACGCGAACTGCGTGGATTCCTGAGTGGCCGCCTTCGGCCAGCGCTGGGTAATGGCCTTGCGTCGGGTGTAGAAACGCACGCCATCGGGGCCATAGGCATGCAGGTCGCCGAACAGCGAGCGTTTCCAGCCGCCAAAGCTGTGGTAGGCCACCGGCACCGGCAAGGCCACGTTGATCCCGACCATGCCGACTTCGATCTGATCGGCAAACAGCCGCGCCGCTTCGCCATCCCGGGTGAAGATGCAGGTGCCATTGCCGTATTCGTGCCCATTGATCAGGGCGATGCCCTGCTCCAGGCTCGCCACCCGCATCACGCACAACACCGGGCCGAAGATTTCGTCGCGGTAGATGCTCATCTGCGGCGTGACCCGATCGAACAGGCAACCGCCGATAAAAAAGCCCTGTTCATGCCCCGGCACTTGCAGCCCGCGACCGTCAGCCAGCAGCTCGGCACCCTCCTCGACCCCGGCGTCCACATAGGCACTGACCTTGGCCAGGTGCGCAGCCGTCACCAACGGCCCCATGTCCAACCCTGGGGATGTGCCAGGGCCGATTTTCAATGCCGCAATCTGTGGCAGCAGGCGCTGGATCAAGGCATCCGCCACCTGATCGCCGACGCACACCGCCACTGAGATCGCCATGCAGCGCTCACCGCAGGAACCGTAGGCCGCGCCCATCAACGCCCCGACCGCACTGCCCAGGTCAGCATCGGGCATCAGCAGCGCGTGGTTTTTCGCCCCGCCCAGGGCCTGGACGCGCTTGCCGCGCCGGGTGCCCTCGGCGTAGATGTACTCGGCGACCGGGGTCGAGCCGACAAAGCTCAGGGCCTTGACCTGTGGCGCTTGCAGCAGCGCATCCACCGCTTCCTTGTCGCCGTGCACCACGTTGAGCACGCCCTTGGGCAGGCCCGCCTGGTTCAACAGCTGGGCGATCAGCAGGGTCGAACTGGGATCGCGCTCCGAAGGCTTGAGGATGAAGCAGTTGCCGCAGGCGATGGCCAGGGGGTACATCCACAACGGAACCATGGCCGGGAAGTTGAACGGGGTGATCCCGGCCACCACACCCAGGGGCTGGAAATCTGACCAGCAATCGATGGCCGGCCCGGCATTGCGGCTGTATTCGCCCTTGAGCAGCTCCGGGGCACCACAGGCGTACTCGACGTTTTCAATGCCGCGCTTGAGCTCGCCCAGGGCGTCTTCCAGGGTCTTGCCGTGCTCCAGGCTGATCAGTTGCGCGATGGCTTGCTGATGCTCTTCGAGCAACTGCTTGAAACGGAACAGGACCTGGGCGCGCTTGGCCGGCGGTGTGTCGCGCCACCCCGGGAAAGCCGCCACGGCCGCCTCTACCGCCAACTGCACGGTGGCGCTGTCGGCCAGGGTCAGTTGGGCGATGCTGGCGCCGGTGGACGGGTTGAAGACCGCGACCTGGCGCGTACCCCCGGCCAGGAGTTGGCCATTGATCAAATGTTCGATGCTCATGCTCGGTACACCCTCGCTGAAGCGGGCGCCGTGGCGCCCGGAAAATTAATGGCTGAGGGCCGCCTGGACGGCGATCTCGACCAGGATGTTCTCGGCCGCCAGGCTCGATTCCACGGTGGCCCTGGCCGGCAGTGCGTCTTCCGGTACCCAGGCATCCCAGGCGGCGTTCATCTGGGCGAAGTCCTGCACCGCGTGCTTGAGCCAGACCTGGGCGAACAGGATGCGGCTCTTGTCGCTGCCGGCTTCGGCCAGCAGTTCGTCGATGCGGGCCAATACCTGGCGGGTCTGGCCCTGGACATCCTGGCTGCGGTCGGCGGCGACCTGGCCGGTGACGTAGACGATGCCGTTGTATTCCACGGCGTGGCTCAGGCGTTTGCCGTTGGGCTGGTAGCGTTTGATGGTCATGCTGGCCTCTCTTCAGGGGTCGGTGCGGCCGAGGTATTCGGCCGGTTTCAAGAAATCGCGGGCGAACGAAACCCGTGACGGCGATCAATCGCCGTCGGGCAGGTTCAGTTCACAGGTTCAGGCAGCGGCCACCCCGGCGGGCGGCCGTCAGTCAGCCAGGCATGCGCCGCAGGCTGCGGGCCGCACTGGAAATGGCGCGGGCGGCATTGATCACCTTGGGCGCCAGTTCGCGCCGGGCGTCCTCGAGGTTCCAGCGGCTGAACGGCACCGCCACGTTGACCGACCCCAGGGGGTAGCCGGCGGCATTCACCACCGCTGCCGCGACGCTGATATCACCGGCGTAGTACTCCTCGTTGGCGTAGGCATAACCTTCAGTGCGTGCCTGCTCGATCACCGCCTGCAGTTGCCCGAGGTCGGTCACGGTGTTGGCGGTGTAGGCCTGGCGGTTGGACTGTTCGAGGATCGCACCGGACTCCGCCGCCGGCAGCGCCGACAGGTAGGCGCGCCCCGCCGCCGTGCAGTACATCGGCAGGCGCCGGCCCAGGGGAATATGCAGCGAGATCTGCTTGTGGCTGGGGAAGCGCGCCACGTAGAGCATGTCCAGGCCGCAGGGCTCAAGCAGGTTGCAGCTCTCTTCGATATCGCGGTTGAGTTCATGCAGGTACGGGTTGGCGCGCTCGATCAGGTCGCTGGTCTGCAAGTAGCCGGTGCCCAGGTCCAGGGACATGGGGGTCAGCCGGTAGCGCTTGGTGTCCGGCTCCTTGCACAGGTAGCCCAGGGCCTCGAGGGTGAACAAGGAGCGTTGCACCGTGCTCTTGTTGAGCCCGGTGGCCTCGGCGATTTCCGCCGGGCTCATGCTCGGTTGCCCGGCGCGGAAGATCGCGATAATGGCCAGCCCCTTGGACAGCGCAGTGACAAACAGCGGGGATTCTTCAGGTGTGGTCATCAGGCAACAAATCCTTGATTGAGTGTGACTGCCGCGTCTGGGGCGCGGCTAAAAGCCGGACAGTGTGCAGGATACTGGCTGCCCGCGTTCATTCGAAGTGGCTCAGGACAATTCCCGGTTCGTGCACCGGGCAATTGCGTTGAAAACGGTCGACCGCGAACGGCTGCATGCGCTCGTCCACCACCCCGGTGACCAGGGCCCTGGCCAGCAACTCGCCAGCGGCCGGCGCGCCGGCATGTCCATAACACCAGCCGGCGCTCAGGTGCAGCCCGCCCAGGTGCGGGTGGGCGCCGAGCAGCGGCCCGAAGTCCTTGGAGATATGCACCAGCCCGGCCCATTGCCGCAGGATCCGCGCCGCCCCCAGTTGCGGGAACATTTCGGCGTAGGCCTTGGCCGTGGCGGCCATCACCGGCACGTCGGCGCCGAGGCTGACTTGCGGGCGCTCGGCCACTTCGGCGCCGCCCACCACTTCGCCACGGGCGGTCTGGTGCATGTAGCAAAGGCGGTCGAGCAAGGCCACCGCGGGGCCGATCAGGGCCCGGGTCGGCTCCAGGGCCATGGCCTCCAGGCGCATCGGGTAGCCTTCCAGCGGCACCCCGGCCATGTCCGCCAAGGCATTGCTCTGGGCGCCGCCGGCCAGGACCAGGGTGTCGCAGGCAATCCGCTGCTGGCCGACCCACACCCCTTCCACCTGGCCGTCGCGACGGTCGATGGCGCTGACTTCGGTGCGATAGCGCACATCCACTCCCCGGGCCTGACAGGCCTTGAGGTAGCCGTGCATCGCCGCATGATGCGGCGCCACCCCGCTGTCGGGCAGGTGCAACGCGGCGCTGACCCGTTCATGGGCCAGGGCCGGCAGAACCTTGCGCAGGCGCCCGGGGCTGAGCATTTCCGAGTCGATGCCGCAGTCACGGTGGACCTGCAGCGTGCGCTGCAGCAACTGGGCAGTGGCCTCGCGCTCGCCGACCATGGTGTAGCCGCGGCGGGAGAACATCACGTTCTGCCCCAGGCGCTTGGACAGCCCCAGCCACAGGCGGTTGGAGTGGGCGAAAAAGCGCGTCCATTCCGGCGAACTGAAGGCACCGCGGATCAGCGTGCCGTTGCGCCCGGAAGCCCCGCCCTGCCAGTAGCCGGCGTCGAGCACCAGGATGTCGCGCACCTTGAGCTCGGCCAGGTTGAACGCCAGGGCCAGGCCCTGGATGCCGCCGCCGACAATCACCACCGACGCCTGGCGCGGCAGCTTGCTTGATTCCGTCATTGCAAAGGCTCCACCACATCCACCAGCCCCGCCGCCTGGGCCACGGTCAGGCTGCGCCTGGGTGGGCGCAGGGTCGGTCGGGCCAGGGCCTGCAACGGCAGACCGCTGCGGGCGCTGACAAAGGCGCGCAAGGCATCCCAGCACGGCTGTCCCTGGCACGGGCCCATGCCGCAGGAGGTCAGGCGCTTGATCACTTCCAGGTCGATGACGCCCTCATCGATCAGCGCCGCGACCTCCTTGCCTGAGACGTCCATGCAGGGGCACAGCAGCAGCGGCTCAAGATCACTGACCGGCAATACCTGGTCGGCCCGCGCCGCGCGGCCGATGCGCTGGAAGCGACTGTTGCCGCTGCGCAACTGGCCCAGGCCGTGGGCCGCGCTCTGAAATTCCAGGCTGGCCTCCTGCAACCAGGGGCCGACGTGCACCAGGGCATCACAGACAATCGGCTGCTCGAACATGACGCTCTCCACCGCATGCCGGCCCTTGATGCAACGCAAGCCCTCCAGGCTCTTGACCGCCACCACCGTCACCCCGAGCTGACGCAGGCGTTCGGCGACCTGGGTTTCCTGGCCGGTGCCGGCCACCACTACCGCGCGCCCTGGTGCCACTGCACACTCATGGGCCAGGGCCAGGGCGCAGCGGGCGTCCATCACCCCCGGTAGCCAGGCCCCCGGCACCAACGGCGGACAACTGCGGCTGCCGGTGGCCAGCAGCACCTCGCCGGCACTCAGGGCCACGGCACCCTGACTCGGGTCCTGGGGCGCGGCCAACAACAAGTCGCCGTCGCGATAGGCGCCAAACACCTCGACCCCGTACAGGGTGCGCACCGCCGCCGCCACCTCGGGCACCCGCTGCCCGGCCGCCTGCAACCCGCGCCCAGGACCAGGGCCACGGGACACCAGCAACACATCCCGACCCTGCTCGGCCGCCGCATTGGCCGCCGCGCACCCGGCAGGGCCGGCGCCAATCACCAGTACCTCGCAGCTCAGGGCCCGCCCCTGGGGCAATGTCTGGCCCGCCAGGCGCGCACGGTCTGCCGGCCGGGCTACGCCGGCCAGGAACGCGAGCAGGGCTTCCCACACCTGAAACAGCCGGTTGCCACTGGGAATCAGGTTGCTGTGCTCGAAGCCGCCCTGGATCCAGCCCGACGGGATCCAGCGCGCCAGGCGCAACAGGTCGAAGCCGGGGCTGGGCCAGCAATTCTGCATCCCGGCCCGCAGCCCGGCGCGCACCCGGACCTGATCCAGGCGCACATTGGGCACGCCATCGACCCGCGCCAGCACGCCATTCACGTAACTGCCCGACAGGCCCATGGGCCGGTGCGACTTGCGGGTCCAGGCCAGGGTGCGAACACCGTTGGCCAGCAAGGCCGCGGCCAGGTGCTCACCCGGCCGGCCCTGCAGAGCGTGACCGTTCCAGAAAAACTCCACCGCCTGCTGCGCACCGTGGGCCAGGCGCGGACACGGCCGGCTCATGGCTGCGCCCTCTTCTTGGCCCGGCTCTGGGCCGTGAGGCTGATGGCCAGCATTATGATCGAGAGCAGGGTCATCAGCGTCGCCACCACCGCGATCACCGGGTCGATTTCCGAACGCAGCGAACTGAACATCTTGCGGGTCAGGGTCGAGGTGTCGCCGCCGCTGATAAACAGCGAAATCACCGCCTCATCCAGGGACACGGCAAAGGCGAACATCGCCGCGCCGATCACCGAAAAACGGATCTGCGGCAGGGTCACGTCAAAGAACGCCCGCAGCCTGGTGGCGCCGAGGATGCACGCCGCGTGTTCCTGGGTCATGTCATAGGAACGCAGCCCGGCCTCGACGTTGATGATCACGTAGGGCAAGGCCACCAGGGTATGGGCCAGCACCAGGCCGAACAGGGTGTTGTTCAGCTCCAGCCGCGCATAGACGAAGAACAGGCCGATGGCGGTGAAGA
This sequence comes from Pseudomonas sp. QD4, assembly GCF_049199125.1. Lineage (NCBI taxonomy): Bacteria > Pseudomonadati > Pseudomonadota > Gammaproteobacteria > Pseudomonadales > Pseudomonadaceae > Pseudomonas > Pseudomonas sp. QD4. The sequence continues at coordinate 337,375 of NZ_JBLZOM010000001.1, read as the reverse complement.
TCACCGGCACGATCATCGGTGCCAGCATCAGCCCGCGCAGCAGCGCGGTGAAGCGCTTGCCACTGACATGCAGGGCATAGGCCGCCGCCGTGCCGAGGCTGGTGGCGATGAGCATGGTCAGGGTCGCGGTGAACAGCGAGATACGCGTCGCACTCTGCCACTCAAGGGAGCCGAAGTAATTGAGGTACGACTGCCAGCCCAGGGACTTGGGCGGGAAGCTCAGGTAGCGCGCATCCGACAGCGACATCGGCAGCACGATCAAGGTCGGCGCAATCAAAAACACCATCGCCAGCAGCATGAACAGGTAGAGCCAGCTGCGCTTGGCCTCGCGGACCAGGTTTCGGGATAGACGGGACATGGCTTCACTCACTCCGCTGACGAAGGCCGGCGACCTTCTTGACCAGGTACATCAGGGCCAGGGTCGCCAACAACAGAATCACCCCCAGGGACGATGCCGCGCCCCAGTTGGCGTACATCGACACGTCGCTTTCGATGCGCATCGACAGCATCTGCACCTTGCCGCCGCCGAGCAGTGCCGGGGTCACGTAGAAGCCCAGGCTGAGGACGAACACCAGGGTCGCGCCAGCGGTCAGCCCCGGCAGCGACAACGGCAGGAACACATCACGAAAGGCCCGCGCCGGCGAAGCGCCGAAGGTGGCGGCGGCCTGCTGGTAGATCGGGTTGATGCTCTTCATCGCCGCATACAGCGGCAGGATCATGTACGGCAGCATGATGTGGGTCATGCCGATCACCGTGCCGGTGAGGTTGTGCACCAGGGCCAGGGGCGTGTCCACCAGGCCCAGGCCGAGCAGCATTTCGTTGACCAGGCCACGGCGTTGCAGGATCACCAGCCAGGCGTAGGTGCGCACCAGCAAGGAGGTCCACAGCGACACCAGGAGCAAGGCCATGGCCAGGTTGGCCAGCAGGCGCGGGCCGTGGACCATGCAATAAGCGTAGGGGTAGCCGATCACCACGCAGATCGCGGTGACGATAAAACTCACGCTGAATGTCTGGCTGAAGGCCAGGGTGTAGATCGGCTGCAGCAGGCGGCTGTAGTTCTCGGTGGTCCACTGACCCTCGGCGTCGAACAGCGACAGGCCGAACAGCCAGCCGATCGGCAGCACAAAGGTCACCAGCACCAACAGCAAGGCCGGTAGCCCCGGGCTCAGCAGCCACCAGCCATGGCGGCGGCCGGCGCGTTGCAATTGCTGGCGATGGGGGGCCTCGCCAGGGTTGAGGGCCAGGTTCATGGCGCGTCCCCCACCACCAGGGTGTCCATCGGGTGCAGGCCCAGGCGTACCTGTTCACCACGCTGCGGCAAGCGCTCGACCTCGGAGCTGCGGGTCGGGCGGCGGATCGAGACTTCGGCGCCCTGCTCCAGGGTGATCTGGATCAGTTGGCTGTCGCCCTGGTAGATCACATCGCGGACCTGGCCTTGCAAGCCGTTGAAACCTGGCGTGTCGGCGCCGATAAATTGCAGTTTTTCGGGGCGCACCACCAGGTTCGGGTTAAGCAGCGGGCCAGCGGGCGGCGTGCATTGCAGCTGCGATTCGCCGAGCCACACCGCGCCATCGCGGACCTGCACCGGCAGGCATGAGGACTCGCCGACAAACTCGGCGATAAAGCGGTTGGCCGGGCGCTCGTAGAGGTTTTGCGGGGTGTCGATCTGCTGGATGCGGCCCTTGGTCATCACCGCGATGCGATCGGACAGGGTCAGGGCTTCGCGCTGGTCGTGGGTCACATAGACCACGGTCATGCCCAGGCGCTCGTGCAGACGGCGGATCTCCAGCTGCATGGTTTCCCGCAGGCGCTTGTCCAGGGCCGACAGCGGTTCGTCCATCAGCAGGATCTTCGGTTCAAAGACAATCGCCCGCGCCAGGGCGATGCGCTGGCGCTGGCCACCCGACATTTCGTCGATGCGCCGCTCCACCAGGTGATCGAGTTCCACCGTGGCCAGGGCTTCGTGCACCCGACGGCGGATGTCCTCGCGCTTGTAGCCCCGCAGCTTGAGCGGATAGGCCACGTTCTGGAACACGTTCATATGGGGAAACAGCGCGTAGTTCTGGAACATCATCCCCACGTCGCGCTTGTGCGGCGGCTCGAAGACCATCTCGCGGCCACCGAAGCGAATGCTGCCGCTGTCGGGCTGGACGAACCCGGCCAGGGCCATGAGCAAGGTGGTCTTGCCCGAACCGGACGAACCCAGCAGGGAGATGAACTCGCCACTGCGGATGTTCAACGACACATCGTCCAGGGCGGCAAAGGCACCGTAGGTCTTGGTCAATCGCTCGATGTCGATGGCGATCGACTGGCTTTTTTCTTGGGACATAGTCAACTCAGCGCAAGGTAAAGGCTCAACTTCAGGGCCGCCAACCACGCGGCCCGCAACCTCCCCGGCGGCCTGGACCAGCGGGGAGTCGAGCATGAATCAGTTTTGGATAAACAGGTCGAAGCGGCGTTGCAGCTCGGCCTGGTTGTCCACCCACCAGACCGGGTCGAACATCGCCACCTTGTCGATATTGGCCGGCGCGGTGGGCAGCGTGGCCGCCATCTGCGCAGGAATGATCCCGGTGTCGTAGGCCTTGCTGTTGATCGGCGGGTTGGGGATCAGCATCACCAGCCGTGCCTGGCTCTCTGCGGACATGATCTGGCCGATCAGCTTCATCGCCAGTTCCTTGTTTGGCGCGTCCTTGGGCACCACCACGCAATCGTAGTCCAGCAGCGCCTGGTCGTAGGTGTAGTCGACCGCTTCGCCGCCCTGTTTCAGCTCATTGACCCGCGAAGCCCAGATCGACAGGAAGTCCACTTCACGGCTGCGCAGCAACTGTGCCGAATCGCTGCCGCTGCGCCACCAGTTCACCACTTGCGGCTTGATCCTCTCCAGCACCTTGAACGCCCGCTCGACGTCCAGTGGGTAGAGGTTTTTCGGCGCCACGCCATCGGCCATCAGCGCCAGTTCCAGGGTGGTGAACGGTTGGCGGTACAGCGAGCGCGCGCCCTTGAAATTGGGGTCGAAGAACTCTTTCCAGTTCTTGGGCACCGCCTTGCCGGTGTCGGTGGCCCAGGCCATGACCGTGGAATAGGCATTGCTGGCGATCCAGTTCTTGCCGTACAGCCCCTTGGCCACGCCCGAGGTGTCGATCACCGAGAAATCCAGGGGTTCGGTCAGGCCCTGGCGCTCGGCCAGCACGCAATCGTTGGAGGCCAGTTCCACCACATCCCACTGCGGCTTGCCGGACAGCACCTGGGCACGCACGGCGGCCAGGCCATCCATGTTGTCCTCCTTGATGGTCACGCCCAGGGCCTTGGCCGCGGGTTCCAGGTAGGCCTTGCGCTCGGCATCCTGCAGGGCCCCTCCCCAGCCCGCGAAGGTGATGCTCGGGGCGGCCTGGGCGGCGCCGATGCACAGCAGTGAAAGGGTCAAGGCGCTGATGGTTCTGGTGCTGGCGGTGATCTGCATTGGGTGTATTCCCTGGGTCGTTGTCAAAGGACAGGCAACAGCTGAAACGCGGGCGTCCTGCCCTCCAATCGAACTCGATCCTGATTTTTATTCTGGGTATCGCCGGTGTCGCGGGTATTCAATCGTTGAAATTCAGCATCACATGCCGCACGCAGGTGTAGTCCTCCAGGCCATAGACGCTGAGGTCCTTGCCGTAGCCGGATTGGCGCTGGCCGCCGTGGGGCATTTCCGTGGCCAGGGTCATGTGATCGTTGACCCACACGCAACCGTACTGCAATTGGCTGGAGGTGCGCAGCGCACGCTTCACGTCGCGGGTCCAGACCGAGGCCGAGAGACCGTACTCGCTCTGATTGGCCCAGGCCATGACTTGCTGTTCGTCGTCGAAGCGGGTGACGCTGACCACCGGGCCGAAGACTTCCTTCTGCACGATTTCATCTTCGTGGCGCACTCCGGCAATCAGGGTGGGGGCGTAGAAGAATCCGGGGCCATCCACCACCGCGCCGCCCACCAGCACTTCGGCATGGGCCAGGCCACGGGCACGCTCGACGAAGCCGGCTACCCGCTGTTGCTGGCGGCGGCTGATCAAGGGCCCGAAATCGCTGCTCGGGTCGGTGGGGGCACCGGTCTTGAGCGTGGCAATGTTCGCGCTCAGGGCTTCGACAAAGCGGTCATGGATTGCATCGTCCACATACACCCGGCAGGCAGCCGTGCAGTCCTGGCCGGCGTTGTAATAGCCGCCGGTGCGCAACATGTTCACCGCTGCGTCGATGTCGGCATCGGCAAACACCAGCACCGGCGCCTTGCCCCCCAGTTCCAGGTGGGTGCGTTTCAAGTTGCTCGCCGCCGCCCGCACCACCGCCTGCCCGGTGGCGATATCGCCGGTGACCGAGACCATGCGGATCTTCGGGTGGCTCGACAGCTGCTCGCCCAGGCTGGCGCCACGTCCGGAAAGGATATTGACCACCCCGCGCGGGAAGATCTCGGCGCACAACCGCGCCAGGTACAGGGCACTCAGGGGCGTCAGTTCCGATGGCTTGAACACCAGGGTATTGCCGGCGGCCAGGGCCGGCGCGAGTTTCCAGGCAGCCATCAGCAGCGGGTAGTTCCAGGGTGCGATCAGCCCGACCACCCCCAGCGGATCGCGACGGATCATGCTGGTGCGCCCCGCCACATACTCCCCGGCGGCACTGCCCGACAGGCAGCGGCTGGCCCCGGCAAAGAAACGGAACACATCGGCCACCGCCGGCATTTCATGGCCTATGGCTTTTTGCAACGGCTTGCCGCAGTTCTGGCTTTCCAGGGTGCCCAGGGCCTCGGCGTGGCGCTCGATGGCATCGGCCAGCTTGAGCAGCAGCGCGGCACGCTGGCGCGGCGGGGTCGCGGCCCAGGCCGGAAAGGCCCGTTCGGCGGCGTCCACGGCCTGGTCCAGCTGTGCCGGAGTGGCTTCGGCAATGACGGCCAGTTGGCGCTCATCGGCCGGGGCGATTACCCGCTCTTCGGCACCCAGGCCCGGGACCAACTGACCATCAATCAAAAACTCACGGTAGATCATGACAAGCTCCAGAAAAATGACCCGCCTCAGCGGGCGTCTTGAAAGCGATACCAGCTGTAGGCCAGGCGTTGGCCCAGGCGCAGGAACGGCTGGAAGGGAAAGCGTTGTGGCACCTGGTGCAGGAAACTCGCGGCACTCGGCAGGCCAGTGCCCATCACCATGTCCGCCAGGCGCTGGCCGGCGTGCAGCGAAAACGACACGCCGCTGCCAGCGTAACCACCGGCGCTGAACACCTGGTCCAGGCCCGGCACCTGATAGATGTAGGGCAGCGAGTTCTGGCTCACCGCGACCCAGCCGCCCCAGCCGTAGTCCACTGGCACCTGGCCGAGCACCGGGAACTTGCGCCGCAGGGAGTCGAGGAGGAACTGACGGTGCACCGGGTTCTCGGCCTCGCGCCCGGTCACGGCGCTACGCCCGCCAAACAGCAGGCGGTTGTCCGGCAGGCGGCGGTAGTAGAACAACAGGTTGCGCGTATCGAACATGCAGTCAGTGGACGGCAGACTGTTGCGCACCTGCTCGGCGGATAACGGCGCGGTGACGATGATCTGCGAATGCACCGGCAGTACCCGGCCGGCCAGTTGCGGATGCAGGTCCGACGAGGTGTAGCCGTTGGTGGCCACCACTACTTTGCGGGCCCGCACCACACCGCCCGGGGTCACCAGCAGGTGGCCCTTGGCGTCACTGCTCCAGCCGGTCACCGGCGACGCCACGTGAACCCTGGCCCCGGCGGCGCGGGCCATGCGTTGCACGCCCCAGGCCAGTTTCAACGGGTGCATGGCAAAGCCGTCGGGCATGCGCAGCGCACCAAAGGATTCGGCCCCGGCATGGGCGCCCTGCAATTGCTCGGCCCCGACAAAATGCGCGGGGTAACCCAGCACCTCGTTGTACAGCCCGGCCTCGCGCTTGAGGCTTTCGGTGTGGGCGGCCTTGGTCGCCACTTTGTACACCCCGTCGGGCTGCACGTCGCACTCGATCCCGCCCTCGGCGATCAGACGCTTGACCGTGGCCAGGCCCGCCTGCATTTCGCCGAAGTAGGCCCGGGCGGTGTCCTTGCCGTAGCGGCCGATCAATTCCGCCAGGGGCACTCGGCCGCCGGATATCCGCGCAAAACTGCCATTGCGCCCGCTGCAGCCCCAGGCCGTGGTGTTGGCTTCCAGCACCAGCACCTGGGCGCCGTGATCCCGGGCCAGGTGCAGGGCACAGCTGAGGCCGGTATAGCCGGCGCCGATCACCGCCACGTCGACGTCCAGCGGCCCGGTGACCGGGCCGTCATCCGCCGGCGCCTGGCCGGCGGTATCGACCCAATAGGAAGCGGAGTGAGCTTCGCCCGTGCCGGGATGGGAATGCACCAATGGATCGTACATCTGGCCTCGCATTATCGCTGTGCGATATCAACTAATCGGTTTTTAACAGACTAGAAGCGAATGTCGATATCGGTCAACGATTATTTTTAACAACTTTCCCCGCTGTCGATTTCGAAAATCGCATTGACAGACAATCAAATAACCATAAGACTTGACTTTATTCGATTTTTAATTATCGCAATGCGATATTTAACAGCGAATCAGCGACCTCGATGACGCCTGAACAATAATAAATTTACGTTTCGCCACCTTGTGCCAGCCTGCCAACCACCCCTGTATCTGGGCTGACGGCTGCCCGAAACGCACCTCATAGGAAAATCGATATGAAACTGTCCCCTCTTTCCCTTCCCCGCTGCATCGCCGGTTGCCTGCTGTTGAGCGCGCACCTGAGCGCCGGCGCCGCCACCCTGACCTTCTCCGGTTGGGGCGGTGCCCTGCAGGACGCCGAGCGCAAGGCCTACCTGCAACCGGCCGCCGAGGCCCTGGGCATCACCATCAAGGAAGACAGCATGGATGGCCTGGCCGCCGTGCGCGCCCAGGTGCTGTCGGGCAAACCCAAGTGGGACATCGTCGAACTGGGCAGCATGGAATGCGCCCAGGCCCAGCGCGAAGGCCTGTCCGAACCCCTGGACTACAGCGTGATCGGCACCGATGGCGTGGATAAAAACGTGGTCGGCCAGAACTGGATCGGCACCCACGCCTACGCCACGGTGGTGGCCTGGGCCAATGACACTGGCAAGCCGGTGGCGAAAACCTGGAACCAATTCTTCGACCCTTCGGTAAAAGGCGCCCGCGCCCTGTACCGGCAACCCTGGCTGACCATGGAAGCCGCACTGCTGGGCGATGGCGTGGCCCCGGACAAGCTCTACCCGCTGGATGTGGAGCGGGCGTTCCGCGCCCTGGAGCGGATCAAGCCGCAAGTCGCCAACTGGTGGAGCGCGGGCGCCGATTCCGCGCAATTACTGCGCAGCCGCGAGGTGGATTTCCTGGCGATCTGGAATGGCCGGGTCAACGACGTAAAGCATGACGACGCCAATGTCGACTACAGCTTCGACGGCGCCCTGCTCAGCCACGACTGCCTGATCGTGCCCAAGGGCGCGCCGAACAAGGCCCTGGCGATGCAGGTGATCAACCAGATCATGAGCGCGAAAAGCCAGGCCATGCTCGCGACCTTTATTCCTTACGCGCCGGTCAACAGCCATGCCTACCAGACGGGGCTGATCAGCGAAGAGCTGTCCAAGCGCCTGCCGACCTCGCCGCAGAACGCCTCGCGCGTGGTGATGGTCAACCCCGACTGGTGGGTCGATAACCAGGACGCCATGCAGAAGCGTTTTGCCCTGTTCGTCGCCCAGTAAGCCCGCCCTCCACTCTCGAACGATCCGGCAGCCCAGGCGGGCTGCCCTTGAAACACAGGGGAACACCATGAGCAACACCATGAAGGCCGCCGTACTGCACCGTGTCGGCGAAGCGTTGAGCATCGAGCAGGTGCCGATTCCAGTACCCGGGCGCGGTGAAGTGCTGATCAAGGTGGTGGCCTGCGGCGTGTGCCACAGCGACCTGCACGCCATCGACGGCGACTGGTCTGAGCTGCCCCTGCTGCCGTTGATACCCGGCCACGAGATCACCGGGCACGTGGTGGCTCAGGGCGAAGGTGTGCAGCAACCGGCGATTGGCGAAGCGGTGGGCGTGCCGTGGATGTACAGCGCCTGCGGCACCTGCGAGTACTGCCTGGCGGGCATGGAAACCATCTGCGCCCACCGCGAATCCACCGGCTACAGCCAACCCGGCGGCTACGCCGAATACATGCTGGCGCCAGCGGCGTTTGTCGCGCGGATTCCTGACGGCGTGGACCTGTATGCCATGGCGCCGATTCTGTGCGCCGGGGTCACCACGTATCGCGGGCTGATGCGCTCCAGGGCCCGTCCCGGGCAATGGGTGGCGGTGCTCGGCATTGGCGGCCTGGGGCACGTGGCAGTGCAATACGCCAAGGCCATGGGCTTTCGCGTGGTGGCGGTGGACGTCTCGGCCGACAAACTGGAGCTGGCCCGCAGCCTGGGCGCCGACCGCCTGATCAACGCCCGGGAAGAGCCGGTGCAGGCGATCAAGGAGCAACTCGGCGGGGTCCACGCGGCCCTGGTCACGGCAGTGGCCAACGCCGCCTTCGAACAGGCCGTGGGCATGCTGCGCCCGGGTGGCACCGCCGTCTTCATCGGCTTGCCCGGCGGCGACGCCGACACCGTGCGCGCCTCGATCTCGGCCATCAGCGGCTGGGAACTGACCATCACCGGCTCCAACATCGGTACCCGCCAGGACCTCAACGAAGCGGTGGCCTTCGCCGCCCGGGGCCAGGTCACGGCGCAGATCGTCACCGAGCCGCTGGAAGCAATCAACCAGATATTCGAGCGCATGCGCAAAGGGCAACTGGTGGGGCGCACGGTGCTGAAAATCGCCTGAACACCACCCTCCCCCAACGCAAAACGCCGTTTGCCCTGAGTGAGCAAACGGCGTTTTTTTTCGGCCGCCGGGGGGGGGGGGGGGGGGGGGGCCCGCGGGGGGGCCGGGGGGGGGGGGGGGGGGGGGCGGGCGGATCCCGGTGGGCCGCCGGCGGGGGGGGGGGGGGCGCGGGGGGCGCCCGGGGGGGGGGCGG
>NZ_JBLZOM010000001.1:0-328342 GCF_049199125.1 Pseudomonas sp. QD4 | reverse complement strand
CCGCGGGATAACACCCCCCCCACCCCCCCCCCCCCCCCCCCCACACCGCGGGGGGCCCGCTGCGCCACCCGGGGGTTTTTTTTCGCGCCCGGGGGGCGCCCGTGGGCGGCGCCCCCGGCAGGCACTCAGTGCGGTGCGCGGGGGATGGTCTTGAGCAGGTCCTGGGGGCTGATATGGCCGACCACTTGCTCGTTGACGCTGCCCGGCAACGGCAGGCCGAGGATGTGGCCCTTGATCTTGCCGATCACGTGCATTTCGCACGGCTTGCAATCGAACTTCAGGGTCAGCACTTCATCGCCGTGCACCAATTGCATCGGCGCGACCTTGGTCCGCACCCCGGTCACACCTTTGGCTTGTTTCGGGCACAGGTTGAAGGAGAAACGCAGGCAGTGCTTGGTGATCATCACCGGCACTTCGCCAGTTTCCTGGTGGGCCTCGAAGGCGGCGTCGATCAATTTCACCCCGTGACGGTGGTAGAAGTCGCGGGCCTTCTGGTTGTAGACGTTGGCCAGGAACGACAGATGCGCTTCCGGGTACACCGGTGGCGGGCTGGTCTCGGCTTTGCGGCTACCCCGTGGGTGAGCCTCGATCCGCGCGGCGGTCAGGGCTTCGATGACTTCCCGGCGCAGGGCCTTGAGCTGGGAGTTGGGAATGAAGAACGCCTGGGGCGCATCCAGCTTGATCCCGGTGGCGTGATATTGGGTGGTGCCCAGTTGGCCCAGCAGGTCCTGCAGTTGTTCCAGGGCCTGCTCCGGCTTGTTGGCCACGCCGAACGGGCCATCCAGCACCACGCTGGCGCTGACACCCTCCTCGCTGGTGGCGCTCAGTTCCAGGCGCTCTTCGCGCAACTGCACCGTCCAAGCCAGGCCTACCCGACGCTCGGCGGAAGTCTTGACCAACGCCTGCTGCCAGTTGTGGTCCAGGTTGCGGCTCAGGGGATGCAAGGGCCGCAGGCGGTGCAGGCCTTCGGGCATCTCATTGGGTTCGACGCGATAGCGGTAGCGTTTCTCGCCGTCTTCCTCGAATTCGCCCTTGGCCTCGGCGATGTTGGCGCGAAAGCCCACCACCTCACGCTTGACCTGCACATTGAGGCCGTCGCCGTTGGACAGTGGCTCGCGGGTCACCACCTGCAAGTCACGCTTGCCGACTTTTTCCACCACGCCCACCAGCAGGCCGGTGAAGGTCGGCGAGTCGAAGGCGCCGATGTCGATCTTGCGCTCGCTGACGAAGTAGTCGGTGCTGCCACGGTGGAAAGTCTTGTCCGGGTCGGGCACGAAGAAGTGCGCGGTGCGCCCGCTGGAGGCCCGGGCCAGGTCCGGGCGGTCTTCGAGCACGGCGTCCAGGCGCTGGCGGTAATAGGCGGTGATGTTCTTCACGTAGCCCATGTCCTTGTAGCGGCCTTCGATCTTGAACGAACGCACGCCGGCCTCCACCAGGGCGCGGATGTTGGCGCTCTGGTTGTTGTCCTTCATCGACAGCAGGTGTTTCTCGTAGGCGATGACCCCGCCCTGCTCATCCTTGAGGGTGTACGGCAGGCGGCAGGCCTGGGAGCAGTCGCCACGGTTGGCGCTGCGGCCGTTCTGCGCGTGGGAGATGTTGCACTGCCCGGAAAAGGCCACGCACAACGCACCGTGAATGAAGAACTCGATGGCCGCGTCGGTCTCGTCGGCGATGGCGCGGATCTCTTGCAGGTTCAGTTCGCGGGCCAGCACCAGTTGCGAGAAGCCGGCCTGGTCGAGGAACTTGGCCCGGGCCAGGGTGCGGATATCGGTCTGGGTGCTGGCGTGCAGCTCGATCGGCGGAATGTCCAGCTCCATCACCCCCAGGTCCTGGACGATCAGCGCATCGACGCCGGCATCGTACAGTTGGTGGATCAGCTTGCGCGCCGGCTCCAGCTCGTTGTCGTGGAGGATGGTGTTGATGGTGGTGAACACCCGGGCATGGTAGCGCCGGGCGAACTCCACCAACTGGGCGATATCGCTCACTTCGTTGCAGGCGTTATGCCGTGCGCCAAAGCTGGGGCCGCCGATGTACACGGCGTCGGCGCCATGCAGGATGGCCTCGCGAGCAATGGCCACGTCACGGGCGGGGCTGAGCAATTCCAGGTGATGTTTAGGCAGGGACATAATTTTTTTAGTCAGGCTGGTCACGGTCGAGGCGTGCATTGTAGCGGCCAAATGCGCGACCGGCACCCGTGTGCTGCCAGGTGGCGGCCACGCCTTGCGCGCAACCGCCGAAACCCTCGGTTGATCAGGCCTTGGCGGCCATGGCGGTGACTTCCACCCGCATGCCTTCGACCGCCAATGCCGCCACGCCAACGGCGGCGCGCACCGGCCAGGGCTTGGCGAAGAAACGCTGGTAAACCTCGTTGAATGCGCCGCGGTCGGCCATGTCGGTGAGGTAGATGGTCAGGTGCAGGACTCGGTCCATGGAGCTGCCGGCCTTCTCCAGTGCGACTTTCAACGCTTGCAGGGTGCATTCGCTTTGCCGGGTGATGTCCCCCAGCTCCAGGCTGCCATCGGCATGGGTCGGGATCTGGGTCGAGACCAGCAGGCCGCCAAAACCGGCAACGTCGGAGGAAATGGAGTCCGCGTCAGGATCGGGAATAAAGGTGATGTCGTGGTGGGTCATGGGCTGCTCTTGTTCAAGGAGTGAGTAAGGAAAAATCTGCGCGGCAGTTTACCGCCCCGCGCCGGGCTGTTGTCCAATCGGCGGCCGGCCCCACCGTGCAGCCAGCCTCCGATCTGGCAAAACGCCCCCACCGGTGCTGGCCGATGGGGGCGTTGCGCAGCCGGGCTGGAGCGCCTCGCCGCGCTAGACGATCGCGGGAAAGCCCTCGACGCTGTCCGGCCACGGGGTCAGGATTTCGAAACCCTGGTCGGTCACCGCCACCATGTGCTCCCACTGAGCCGAGAGCGAGTGGTCCTTGGTCACCACGGTCCAGGCATCGGCCAGGGTCTTCACGTGGCGCTTGCCGGCATTGAGCATGGGTTCGATGGTAAAGATCATCCCGGCTTTCAGCTTCAGGCCCTGGCCCGGGTAGCCGTAGTGCAGCACCTGAGGCTCGTCGTGGTAGATCTTGCCGATGCCGTGGCCGCAGTATTCGCGCACCACACTGAAGCCGTCGCGTTCAGCCACGCTCTGGATCGCATGGCCGATATCGCCCAGGGTCGCGCCCGGGCGCACGGTGCGGATGCCGGCGCACATCGCCTCATAGGTGGTGGCGACCAGGCGCCGCGCCTCGGGGCTGGGCTCGCCGACGAAATACATGCGGCTGGTGTCGCCGTACCAGCCGTCCTTGACCACGGCGATGTCGATATTGACGATATCGCCGTCCTTGAGCACCCGGCCCGAAGGAATGCCGTGGCACACCACCTCATTGACCGAGATGCACACGGTCTTGGGGAAGCCATGATAGCCGATATTCCCGGCAATCGCCCGCTGCACGTTGACGATGTAGTCATGGCAGATCTGGTCCAGCTGATCGGTGCTGACCCCGGCCTTGACGTGGGGCGTAATCATGGCCAGGACTTCGGCGGCCAAGGTGCCGGCCACTTTGGACTGGGCCACTTCCTCACGCGTCTTCAACACGACTTTGCCATTCATGGGCGGGCACCCCCGACGGCACGCATGGTGGCGCCGCGAGACGTCTCCGCCAGCTCGCTCAGTTGCTTGAGGTCGAGGCCACCGGCCTGTTCGGCGCGGATCAGCAAGCGGCAGATACCGCTGTGGTCCAGGTCCGGGTACAGCTCGGCGAGCATGCCGATGCGCATCCAGTGCTCGGCCTGGGCATTGATCGAACGGCTGAGGGCATGGCTGGCGACGCGCAGATTCTCATGCATGGCGTCTGAAATTTTGACGATTCCCACAAACATCACCTGATACGAAGTGTATATGTTTCGTATATTGCCTGATGGCAGTACGCAATTGCAATTGCGCTGCAATCTGCCCGAGCTGCAGCGCTGGGCACCGCTGCCAAACGAGGCGCTCCCCGAGCATTCGATTAAATCGAATGCTCCCTTGAGTTTTTAGTATTTGTCGATTGCTCCCCCGGGTCTTAGTCTCTCGATCCATACCGGCCTGCGCTCGCCGCGCAGCCTTGGAGATGCCAGCCCCTCGGGCTCGACCGATCGGCATCCGGAACAATAAAAAACCAGCATTGGCCGCACACGCGGCGCCCTGACTCGTCTGCCATAACTACAACATTGCAAGAGCGCCAGAGAGCGAGAGGAACCTACCCATGCAATTCCAGTTTCTGTTACCCACCAAAATCGTCATGGAGCCCGGCCTGCGCCAGCGCACCGGCGAATACCTGACCGGCCTCGGCTTGCGCCATGTGCTGCTGGTCACCGACCCGGGGGTCAAGAACGCCGGCCTGCTCGACAGCATCTACGCCAGCCTGGAGCAGGCCGGGATCCGCTATGACGAGATCGCCGACGTCAAGCCCAACCCGCGCAGCGAAGACGTCAACCGTGCCGCCGAGCTGTACCGCGGCAAGGGCATCGACGGCGTGCTGGCCGTCGGTGGCGGCAGCGCGATGGACGCGGCCAAGGCCATCAGCGTGCTGCTGACCCATGAAGGCCGGGTCGAAGACTATGAAGGCGCCTTTACCCTCAAGGGCCCGGTGCTGCCGATCGTGGCGATTCCGACCACTGCCGGCACCGGCAGCGAAGTGACCTTCTTCTCGGTGATCACCGACACCCGCCGCCAGTTCAAGATGAGCCTGCTCGACTACCGCATCGGCCCGGTCCTGGCGCTGCTCGACTCGGACATCACCGCCACCCTGCCGCCGCACATTGCCGCCGCCACCGGGATGGACGCCCTGACCCACGCCATCGAGGCCTACACCGGCAAGCCGGCCAACCCCATCAGCGACGGCCTGGCCCTGCATGCCATCCGCCTGATCGCGCAACACCTCAAGCCCGCCGTGCAAGAGCCGGACAACCGCGAGGCCCGGGAACAGATGCTGATCGCCAGCCTGATCGCCGGCATGGCCTTTGGCAACGCCGACATCGCCAGCGTGCACTGCATTTCCGAAGCCATCGGCGGCATGTACGACACCCCGCACGGGGTCGGCAATGCGATCTTCCTGCCGTTTGTGTTCAGCCATAACCGCGACGCCGACCTGCGCCGCCACGCCGATGTCGCCTACGCCCTGGGCATCGACCCCAACCTGAGTGCGGTGGCTGCAGCCGAAGCGGCCGTGGAGCAGTTGTTCCGCATGAACCGGGAGCTGGGCATCCCGCGTTTCGCCGATGTGGCCGGGGTGCGCGAAGAAGACTTCCTGGCCATCGCGCAGAAGTCCAAAAGCAATATTTCCGATGCGAGCAACATCAAAGACATGTCCGTCGAGAGCTACCTCGATGTGATCCGCGCCGCCTACAACTACTCAGCTTGAGGCCAGACCCATGAGCGCATCGACTTCCTCTCCTCATCTGCGCCGGACCCTCGGGCCGGTCTCAGTGCTGCTGTTCGGCCTGGCCTTCATCGCCCCGCTGATCGTATTCGGCACCTACGGCGTGATCGCCCAGGCCAGCCAGAACACCGTGGCGCTGTCCTACGTGGTGGCGTCCATCGGCGTGATCTTCACCGCATTGAGCTACGGTCGCCTGGTGCGGGTGTTCCCCGCAGCCGGCTCGGCCTACACCTACACCCGCAAGATGCTCAACCCCAACATCGGCTTCATGGTCGGTTGGGCCGCCCTGCTCGATTACTTCTTTATCCCGATGCTGATCTGGCTGCTGGGTGCGAGCTACCTGAGCCTGGCCTTTCCCGATGTGCCGCAGTGGTGCTGGATCACCGGTTTCATTGTCTCCACCACCCTGCTCAATATCCTCGGGATCCAGGTCGCCAACCGGTTCAACATCATCCTGATGCTGATCCAGCTGACGATCATCGCGGTCTTCATCGGCCTGTGCTGGCACTACGTGGCGGCAATCAACGGCCCGGGCGGACTGCTCTCGGTCAAGCCGTTCTTCAACGTCGACGTGCCGTTCTCGGCGACCATGGCGGGCGCGGCCATCGCGGCCTATTCGTTCCTCGGTTTCGATGCGCTGTCGACCCTGAGTGAAGAAACCGTCGAGCCGGAACGCACCATTCCCCGGGCGATCCTGCTGGTGGCCCTGATTGGCGGCAGCCTGTACATCGGTTCCTCGTACTTCATGTACCTGGCACACCCGGCGGGCGTGTTCGAGAACATCGACGGCGCGGCCTTCGAAATCGCCAAGACCATCGGTGGCGACCTGTTCTTCGGCGTGGTCCTGACCGGCATCATCATTGCCCACTTCGCTGCTGGCCTGTCGTTCCAGGCCAGTGTCGGGCGCCTGCTGTATGCCCTGGGCCGCGACAACCAGCTGCCGCAAAAGCTGTTCGGCGTGCTCCACCCGCGCTACAAGACCCCGGTGTTCAACATCATGCTGTCCGGTGCCTTTGGCCTGGTCGGGTTCGGCCTGACCATCGCCACCGCCACCTCGCTGGTGAACTTCGGCGCCTTCCTGGCCTTCACCGCCGTCAACCTGTGCGCGCTGAAACTGACCTTCGACCGCAAGGTCGGCGACAAGGCCGGCATGCTGCGCGGGGTGCTGTTCCCCCTGGCCGGCGCCTTCACCTCCGGCTGGATGCTGATCAGCCTGGACCAGGACGCGCTGATTCTCGGCTGCTGCTGGGTCCTGCTGGGCCTGGTGTACCTGGCCTGCCGCACCCGCCTGTTCAGTGTTGCGGTGCCGGAACCGGCGCTCTGACCCCCTTCTTCCAAGCCCCCCTGTAACGGCCCCTTCATGCGCATGCTCCATGCGCCTGCTGGGGCAGTTGCGACTTTTTCAAGGCGGCGGCCTCCCCCGCCCCACAGGAGAATCCATGCAAACCTGCCTGCTGATCAATGGCCAACTCATCGCCGGTGAAGGCGAAAAACTGTCGGTGCTCAACCCGTCCCTGGGCACCACCCTGGTGGAAATCCCCGAGGCCAGCCTGGCCCAGGTCGACGCCGCGGTCTGCGCCGCCGACGCCGCCTTCGACGCCTGGTCCCAGACCACGCCCAAGGACCGTTCGCTGCTGCTGCTGAAACTGGCCGATGCCATCGACGCCCACGCCCAGGACCTGGCGCGCCTGGAATCCGACAACTGCGGCAAGCCCTACGCCGCCGCGCTGAACGATGAGCTGCCGGGGGTCGCCGACGTGTTCCGCTTCTTCGCCGGCGCCAGCCGCTGCCTGCAAGGCAGTGCTGCCGGCGAGTACCTGGCGGGCCATACCTCGATGATCCGCCGCGACCCGGTGGGCGTGGTGGCCTCCATCGCGCCCTGGAACTACCCGCTGATGATGGCCGCCTGGAAACTCGGCCCGGCCCTGGCGGCCGGTAATACCGTGGTCCTCAAGCCGTCCGAGCAAACGCCATTGACCGCGCTGAAGCTGGCCGAATTGATGGCCGGGATCTTCCCGGCCGGCGTGGTCAACGTAGTCTTCGGCCGTGGCCCGAGTGTCGGCGCGCCCCTGACCAGCCATCCCAAGGTGCGCATGGTGTCGTTGACCGGCTCGGTGGCCACCGGCAGTCGGATCATCGCCGGCACCGCCGACAGCGTGAAGCGCATGCACATGGAACTGGGGGGCAAGGCGCCGGTGATCGTGTTCGACGATGCCGACATCGACGCCGCCGTCGAAGGCGTGCGCAACTTCGGTTTCTACAATGCCGGCCAGGACTGCACCGCCGCCTGCCGCATCTACGTGCAAAAAGGCATCTATCAGCAGTTCGTGCAAAAGCTCGGCGCCGCCGTGGCCAGCCTCCAGTACGGCCTGCAGGACGACCCGAACACCGAGCTTGGGCCCTTGATCACCCGCCAGCACCTGGAGCGGGTCGAGGGCTTTGTGCAACGTGCCCGCGAGCTGTCCCATATCGAGGTGGTGACCGGTGGCCAGCGCGTTGACGGCCCGGGTTTCTTCTTCGAGCCGACGGTGCTCGCCGGCGCCCGCCAGGACGACGAAGTGGTGCGCCATGAAATCTTCGGCCCGGTGGTTTCCGTGACCGAGTTCGACGACGAAGCCCAAGCCCTGGCCTGGGCCAACGACTCCGACTACGGCCTGGCCTCCTCGGTGTGGACCGCCGATGTCGGCCGCGCCCACCGCCTGGCCGCACGCCTGCAATACGGCTGCACCTGGGTCAACACGCACTTTATGCTGGTCAGCGAAATGCCCCACGGCGGCGCCAAGCTCTCGGGTTATGGCAAGGACATGTCGATGTATGGCCTGGAGGACTACACCACCATCCGCCACGTGATGTTCAAGCACTAGGTTGCCGGGCAAGATCCGGCAGCGGCACCCACGCTGCTGCCGGCCGGGCAAAGGCCGCAGCCCTGCGGCCCTCCCTGAATAACCGAACCTGGCGTGGGCATTGCGCCCGACGCCAGGTGTCGGCGCGGCCTTTCAGAGCGCCGAAGGTTTGATCAACGACCGGTACTGGTGAGGTTTGCGCATCAGCACCAGGTCCTTGCGCCGCACCACGTTGGTGGCATAGCCGCTGGCCAGGTTGCCGGTATCGATACTCGCCACCGCCACCCCACGGGTCGTCTCCACCAGCGCTTCTTGCCGGGGAAAGGCGAAGGTGTCCGGGCCGAATACGCCGCTGGCGCCGAAGCTGCCGCTGGCCGCGTCCTGGCTGTTGGCAAAGGCGAAATACAGATTGTTCTCGCCCCCGCGTACCCGCCCCAGGTGCCAGTGATACGCGTCTGCCCCCATGGGGATCGGTGCCTGCTGCGGTATCTGGCTGCCGGCATGGGCACCCGGCACCGGCCCGCTCAGCGCCGCCGGGCAGGCAATCAGGTCGCAACCCTTGAGCGCCAGGATCCTGCCGGCTTCCGGCACCAGGGCATCGTCGCCCAGCAACAGGCCGACCCGGGCGAAGGGCAGATCGTAGGTGCACCACTGCCCGCCCGCCTCGGCCCAGCGCCGATCCTGCGCGCTGAGGTGGATCTTGCGATAGCTGCACAGCAGGCCCTCGGGCCCCACCAGCACTGCCGTGTTGTAGAACTGCCCCTGATGCGCTTCCACCAGGCCGGCGACCAGGTACAGGTCGAGGCTGCCCGCCAGCTCAATCAACCCGGCCACACTCGGTCCGTCCAGGGGTTCGGCCATCTGCACACCGGCAAAGGGCCCGCTCAGCGACAGTTCCGGCAGCACCAGCAGGCGCGCTCCGGCACGTTGCCCCTCATGGGCCAGTTCGCGGATGCACCCCAGGTTCTCGGCTTTGTCCGGGCCGGGGTTGAACTGGCCGACGCCGACCTGGGCCACGCCACCGGCCGGCAGCTGCTCAAGGCCGTACAGGCGGAAAAAGTCCAGCGGGTTCCAGGTGTAGGAATTGTTCAGCAGTTCCTTGTACAGCGCCGGGCGCCGCAGGCCCTGGCGTGCCTGACGCTCGGCGCGCACCCGCGCCAGGTCGATCTGGCCCAGCACCACGCCGTCGCCGGTGTCGCGTGCGGCCTGTACCGAGCCGTCGGGCTCGATGATGCAACTGCCGCCACTGAACTGCACCCCGCGCTCCAGGCCCCAGCGGTTGCCCTCGATCAGGTAGCAGCCGTTTTCATAAGCGCGGTTGATCCAGTAAGGCGCCGGGGTGCGCTCGGCCAGCCAGTTGCTCAGGTGGCAGATCACATCGGCGCCGGCCAGCGCCGTGACCCGCGCGGTTTCCAGGAAGTGGATGTCCATGCAGATCAGCAGCGCGATCCTGCCGATGGGGGTCTCGAACACCTGGTGCTCAAGGTCGCCGCACACCGCCCACTTGGGTTCGGAGATATAGGGGTGCGTCTTGCGGTGCACCCCCACCAGCCCTTCGGGGCCGACCAGAAAGGCCGAGTTGTAGTACAGGTCGTCGACCGGGTCGACCTCCGGCATGCCGACGACGATGTGGCAGCCATGGCGCCTGGCCAATTCGGCGAAGCGCGCGCTGGTCGGCCCGGGGATTGGCTCCACATAGGGCGCGACCTCTTCGCGGCTTTGCCAGCAGTAGCCGGTGGTGGCCATTTCCGGGGCGACTATCAGCTGTGCCCCGGCCTCGGCCGCCTCTTCCACCAGCGCGTACAGGCGCTCGATATTGCCTTGCTTGTCGAACAGGGTCGGCTCGAACTGAACCGCCGCGACGTTGATCGATGCTGTGCTCATGGGTCGTTTCTCCGTGATTCAGGCTTGCGCCGCCAGCCCGTCCGGGCGCGGCCCCTGGTAGTCCTGCGCCGGGCGCCAGGTGGTAGGCATGTCCTGGGGGAAGGTCTTGAAATAGTAACGGCCACGGGTCGCCACGGTGAAGGCCACGTGAAGCAGCGGGCCCACCAGCATGGCGATGAACGAGGCGTAATACAGCGGATAGGCGCCGAGAATGCCCGCCGCGCCGATGGCCACCGCGACCAGCAGCGAAATCACGCCGCAGGGGTTCCAGGAACGCAGGTATTCGCGGCGGAATTCGACAAAATCACTGGGCGCCAGGTTGAGCATTTTGCGGCAGACGAAATAGTCGGCGAGGATGATGAACACCCAGGTGTTGGTCAGGATCCCGGTGATCGCGAGGAAGGTCCCGGTGTATTGCAGGATATTGAAGATGTAGAACACCACCCCCAACCCCCACACCAGCACCATCCACCACTGCCGGCCCGGGCGGTAGTTGAAGGCCATGTCCATGGTGTTGGACAGCGCGATCGACCCCGAATAGAGGTTCATCACGTTGATCCGGATCTGGGTGATGATGGTGAAGATCACCCCCACCAGGGCAATCACGAACGGAAACACGAAGCCCGGATCCAGGGCCAGGGCAAAGGGATCGCCGCTCTGGATATGGGGCATCAGGGTGTAGGCCAGGAATGCGCCGCAGAGCATCACCGCGACAATCGGGATCAGCATCCCGAGCATGATGGTGGCGGTGCCCTTGTGGCTGATCCCGGGTTTGGCGAAGCGCCCGTAGTCGGTGGCCAGCAGGCCCTGGAACACAATCTGCCCGTTGGCCATGTTCATCACCACCCACAGCGCGGTGCCGTCGACCTCGCCCCGGGCGAACCAGCCGCTGGGGCCGACCGCGTCATAGTTGTGGGTCAGTTGATAGAGGCAGAAGCCGAACAGCAGGATGAAGATCGGCACGCCCCAGGTCTGCAGGAACTGCATCGACGACATGCCCTTCCACACGAACCAGATGGTCACCAGGCCGATGCTGGCAAAAATCAGCACGCCCTTGAACGAATCCACCTCGACCCCGGCATAGTGCGCGATCGCATGGGAAACGATGGTGCCCTCGAACAGGAAGTAGAAGATGAAGTTCACCGCGTAGATCAACGAGGTGAACGCCGAGCCCAGGTAACCGAAACCCAGCCCCCGGGTCAGCAGGTTGAGCGATAGCCCTTCCTTGCTCGCCAGTTTCATGATGCAGGCACCGATGATGGTCGCCAGCACCACCATGTAGCCGATGGGCAGCAACAGCGTCGGCCAGCCCACCTTGTAACTCATGTCAGCCCCCAGGCTGAACCAGAACATGGCCGTGGAGTTGCCCAGCAACACCAGGATGATCGCCGGGATCGGCCAGCGATAGCGGCTCGGCACCCGGCCGACGGCGTAGTCTTCCACTGCCTCGGCCTCAGTGATGTCCTGAGGCCCCTGAAACCACTCTTTGAACTTACTCATCTGCGTTTCCTTGTTGTTTTATGCGCGAAATGAACCAAGTCATGGGTATCTCCCTAAATGTCCGAAGCGGCTGGCTCAGCCAGAAAAATTGACGGTGCTCGACAGTTAGAAAAGGTGTTGCGGCCGCGCTGAGCACGGCCTTTTTCTTGTTATGGATATTGCGCTATTGCCTTGCGGCGGCTCAGTAGCGAGCGGTGAGCATTTTCTTGCGGGTGAAGAACTCCACGCCGTCGCGGCCATTGGCGTGCAGGTCGCCGTAGAAGGATTTCTTGTAGCCAGAGAACGGGAAGAAGGCCATCGGTGCCGGCACCCCGACATTGACCCCGAGCATCCCGGCGTCGATGTCATCGCGGAACTGGCGCACGGCCTTGGCGCTGTCGGTGTACAGGCAGGCGCCGTTGGCGAACTCCGAGCGGTTGGTCAGGCGGATGGCTTCGGCCAGGTCCTTGACCCGGACAATCGACAGCACCGGGGCGAAGATTTCCTCCTGCCAGATTTTCATCTGCGGCGTCACGTGGTCGAACAGCGTCGGCCCGACAAAATAGCCGGGGCCGGCACAAGCCGCGTCCTGGCGGCCGTCGCGAAGCAAGGTGGCGCCTTCGCGCTCGCCGCTTTCGATATAGCCCAAGGTGCGCTGGCGGTGTTCGTCACGAATCACCGGCCCGAGGAACACCCCTTTGTCCATGCCGTTGCCGATGCTCAGGCCGTCGGCTTCCTGTTTCAGGCGCGCCACCAGGGCATCGGCAATCTCCTCGACCACCACGACCACCGCACAGGCCATGCAGCGCTCACCGGCCGAACCGAAGGCCGCGGCGATGATGTTCTTCACCGTGATGTCGAGGTCGGCATCGGCCAGCACGATCGAATGGTTCTTGGCCCCGGCCAGGGCCTGGACCCGCTTGCCGTGGCTGGCGGCCTCGCGGTAGACATACTCGGCCACCGGCTGCGAGCCGACAAAGGACACGGCCTTGACCTCGGGATGGCGCAGCATGCCGTTGACCACGTCGTGGGCACCGTGCACCAGGTTGAGCACGCCCTTGGGCAGGCCGGCCTCAGTGAACAGTTCCACCAGGCGCTGGGCCAGCAGCGGCGTACGCTCGGAGGCCTTGAGCACGAAACTGTTGCCGCAGGCGATGGCCAACGGGAACATCCAGCACGGCACCATCATCGGAAAATTGAACGGCGTGATGCCGGCGATCACCCCCAGCGGGTAACGGTACATGCCCGACTCGATACCGGTGGCGATATCCGGCAGTTGGCTGCCCATCATCAAGGTCGGCGCCCCCGCGGCGAACTCCACGCACTCGATGCCGCGCTGCACTTCGCCGTAGGCTTCTTCGTAGCTCTTGCCGTTTTCCTGGGTGATCAGCCTTGCCAGTTCTTCCTGGCGCTCGATCAACAACTGCTGATAGCGGAACAACACCCGCGAACGCCGGGGCACGGCCACCTGGCGCCAGCTGTCGAACGCCTCGGCCGCCACCGCCACCGCGTCATCCAGTTCGGCGGCGGTGGACAGCGGCACCCGCGCCAGCACTTCGCCGGTGGCCGGGTTGCGCACGGTGTCGAAGTGCTCGGTTCGCGAGGCCTGCCATTGGCCGTTGATGTAGTTTTTCAGGGTCAGGATTTCAGTTGGGGCGTTCACGCTCAGCTCCTTTTTTATAGATTCTTGTGGGGGACGATCAGGCCAGGGCCGGCTCGACGGCGGACGCTGCGCGCTGGGCCGCAGCGGCATCTGCCAGGATCATTTCAGCGGCCTTCTCGCCGATCATCAGGGTCGGCGAACAGGTATTGCCGGAGACGATTGTCGGCATGATCGACGCATCGGCAATCCGCAGGCCGGCAATGCCGTGCACCCGCAGGCGCTCATCGACCACTGCATCCCGGCCCTGGCCCATCTTGCAGGTGCCCACCGGGTGAAAAATCGTGGTGCCGATGGCGCTGGCCGCTTCGCGCAGTTGGGCCTCGCTGTGCAAGCTGGCACCGGGCAGGTACTCCACCGGCTCAAAGCTGGCCAAGGCCGGGGCAGCGACAATGCGCCGGGTCAGGCGAATGGCATCGGCGGCGACTTGCAGGTCGGTTTCATGACTCAGGTAATTGGGCCGGATCAGCGGTGCCGAGCCCAACTGGGCATCGCGAATCGCCACGCTGCCGCGGCTTTGCGGACGCAGGTCGCAGACCGAGGCGGTAAAGGCCGGGAACTCATGCAGCGGCTCGCCAAAGCGTTCAAGAGACAGCGGCTGCACGTGGTATTCGAGGTTGGCGCAGGTCTGCTCCGGGCCAGAGCGGGCGAAGGCGCCCAACTGGCTCGGCGCCATGGCCAGCGGGCCGCTGCGGCTGACCATGTATTGCAGGCCCATGTTCATCTTGCCCCACAGGCTGGAGACCATCTGGTTCAGGGTGCGGCCATTGCCGATGCGGTAAATCAGCCGCAGTTGCAGGTGGTCCTGCAGGTTGTTGCCGACGCCGGGCAGCTCGTGGCGCACGCCGATCCCCAGCTTTTTCAGCAACGGTCGCGGGCCGATCCCCGAGCGCTGGAGCAAGGTCGGCGAACCGATGGCGCCACAGCACAGGATGATTTCCCGGCGCGCCCGAAAGCGCTGTTCCCGGCCCTGGTACTGGGCCAGCACGGCGCTGGCACGGCCGTTGTCCAGCTCGATGCGCGAGGCTTCGACGCCGGTCAGCACGGTCAGGTTCTTGCGCTGGGCCACGGGGCGCAGAAAGGCCTTGGAGGCATTCCAGCGCACACCGCGTTTCTGGTTGACCTGGAAGTAACTGCAGCCTTCGTTGTCGCCGCCATTGAAGTCGGCGATGGACTCGATGCCGGTCTGCGCCGCCGCCTCGCGAAAGGCATCCAGAATGCCCCAGGACAGGCGTTGTTCCTCGACCCGCCACTCGCCGCCGGCGCCATGTTCGGCGCTGTCGCCGGCGTAGTGGCTCTCCGAACGCTTGAACAGTGGCAGCACGTCTTTCCAGGCCCAGCCGGCATTGCCCTGCTCGGCCCACAGGTCGTAGTCCCGGGCCTGGCCACGCATGTAGATCATGCCGTTGATCGAAGAACAGCCGCCCAACACCTTGCCCCGGGGATAACTCAGGGAGCGGCCGTTGAGGCCCGGTTCCGGTTCGGTCTTGAAGCACCAGTCGGTGCGCGGGTTGCCGATGCAGTACAGATAACCCACGGGGATGTGGATCCAGGGATAGTTGTCTTGCCCGCCCGCTTCGAGCAGCAGCACCCGATGCTGGGGGTTTTGCGACAGTCGATTGGCCAACAGGCAACCGGCTGGACCGGCACCGACAATCACGTAGTCATAGAGCACATCAGCAGCTTGCATGGGATCCTCGCGGGACTTTTGTTGTTATCCGGGGCCCATGCTATAAGTTTGTTTTTCAAAAAAAACTATCCATTTAAGAACACCCCCTGTGCGTTTTTAAACAG
This sequence comes from Pseudomonas sp. QD4, assembly GCF_049199125.1. Lineage (NCBI taxonomy): Bacteria > Pseudomonadati > Pseudomonadota > Gammaproteobacteria > Pseudomonadales > Pseudomonadaceae > Pseudomonas > Pseudomonas sp. QD4. The sequence goes on along the minus strand of NZ_JBLZOM010000001.1, from coordinate 313,266 downwards.
TGCCCCTCGCGCCCTGCCGATGGAAATCCCACCATGTTCGACTGGAACGACCTGCGCTTTTTCCTTGAGCTGCACCGCAGCGGGCGCCTGCTGCTGGCGGCCCGCCGCCTCAAGACCACCCATGCCACCGTGGCCCGGCATATCGATGCCATCGAGAAGGCCATGGGCAGTCAACTGTTCGTGCAGCAGGCCCAGGGCTACACCCTGACCCCCGCCGGCCAGGCCCTGCTCAAGCATGCCGAAGCCATGGAAAACGTGGCCTTGCTGGCCCAGGAAGAACTGACCCAGACCGTCTCGCCCCTGGGCAAGGTGCGGATCGGGGTCACCGAAGGCTTGGGGGTGATGTTTCTGGCCGCGCGCCTGGGGCCGCTGTTCGAACGCTTCCCGGGGCTGGAGGTGGAACTGGTGGCGGTGCCGCGTTTTGTCAGCATCATCAACCACGAGGCGGACATCAGCATCCTCCTGGAAAAACCCAGCATCGATCAGTTGATCGTGCGTGAGCTGACGCCCTACACCCTCGCGCTCTACGCCAGCCCCGACTACCTGGCGCGCATGCCGCCGATCGAGCAGCGCGAGAGCCTCAATGCCCAGCAGTGGATCGGTTATGTCGACGACCTGCTGTTCACCCAGGAACTCTCGCTGCTGACTCACTTCTGCCGCCACCCGCGGGTGGTGTTCACCAGCACCAGCGTGATCGCCCAGCAGCAGGCGGCGCAAAGCGGCCTGGGCCTGGCGGTGCTGCCTCGCTACATGGGCGACCAGGACCCTTTGCTGCGCCCGGTGCTGCCGGAGCTGAGCATCGAGCGCCACTACTGGATGTGCACCCGGCGCGACCTGCACCACTCGGTGCGGCTGCGGATTGTCTGGGACTACCTGATGGAACTCTGCACCCACCATAGCCCGCTGCTGCGCGGCGCCGAACGGGTATCCGAGCGCCCATGAAAATTGCCTGCCTGCACAGCGCCCACAGCAACATCGCCGTGTTTGAAGCCGCCGCACGCCAGCTGGGGCTGGCCGACGGCACACTGTTGCATGAGGTGCAGCCGCAGTGGCTGGCCTTGGCGGAACAGGCCGGCGGCCTGACGGCCGATATCGAATACGGGGTACGCACGGCGCTGCTGCAACTGGCGCAGCAGGCCGATGCGGTGATGCTCACCTGTTCCACCCTGGGCCCGGCAGTGCCGGGGGCGGCGCAGGCATCTGCGGTGCCGCTGTTGCGGGTCGACGCGGCACTCGCCGCACAAGCCGTCGAGCATGGCGGCCGGGTGCTGGCGCTGTGCGCCGTGGAAACCACCCTGCAGCCGACCCTGACGCTGTTCAGCGCAGCGGCAAGTGGCAGTGGAATCGAGGTCGAGGTGCGCCTGGTGCCTGACGCCTGGGCGCTGTTCAAGGCCGGCGATGGCGAAGGTTATCTGGAGGCCATTGCCGACGCGGCGAGTGCCGCTTATGCCGAAGGCTTCAGCCTGGTGGTCCTGGCCCAGGCCTCCATGGCCGGTGCCAGCGAGCGGGTGAGCAACGGACCGCCGCCGCTGAGCAGCCCGGTCGCCGGGTTGGCCCGGGCCGTGGCCGAACTGTCGCGGCAGCGTTGAACCGGCTCGCGCCGCCCTAGCCAGCCGCGCCCAGGTAGTAGTTCTGCAACTGTTCACGCCCGGCCAGTTCCGCCGCTGGGCCCGCTTGCGCCACCTGGCCGTTTTCCAGCACATAGGCGTATTGGGCGTAATCCAGGGCGATGTTGATGTTCTGTTCGGCCACCAGCAGGCTCAAGCCTTGCTCGCGATTGAGCCGGGCCAGGGTCTCGAAAATCTCCTCCACCACCTGGGGCGCCAGGCCCATGGATGGCTCGTCGAGCAGCAGCAGTTGCGGCTCGGACATCAGCGCGCGGCCGATGGCGACCATCTGCTGCTCGCCACCGGAGGTGTAGCCGGTGAGGCGTTTGCGCAACAGGCGCAAGCGCGGGAAGTAGCCGTAGATCCGCTCCAGCCGCTGGTTCAGCACCTTGTGTGACGGGCGCCCGGCAAAGCCGCCGATCAGCAGGTTCTGCTCCACGCTCAGGTGGCTGAAGCAGTGCCGCCCCTCAAGCACCTGGGCCAGCCCCGCCAGCACCAGATTGGCCGGGTCGGCGCCGGTAATTTCCCGGCCCTGGTAGACAATCCGGCCCTGGGTCACCTCCCCCCGCTCAGCCCGCACCAGGCTGGAAATCGCCTTGAGGGTGGTGCTCTTGCCGGCGCCATTGGCCCCAAGCAACGCCACCATCTGCCCCTGCCCGACCTGCAGCGAGACCCCGCGCAAGGCCAGGATCGACTGCTCGTAGAAAACTTCGACCTGCTCCACGCGCAGCAATGGCGCGACGATCTGCGGGCTCTGGCTCATCGGACCTTATTGCTCCTGGCTGCAGTTGCGCGGGGTGATGCCTTTTTCCTTGGCGTACTGCGCCGCAGAGGCTTCGATGATCGGACGCAGCAAGGCGCGGTCGGCCTGGACCCAGTCGCTGATCAGGTTCCAGCGCTGGCCATCCCATTGCTGGAAGCGCACCGCACCGCCGCCTTCGTGGTCGGCGCAGGACAACTGCAACGGTTGCACCAGGCCCTTGGCGCCCAGGGCCTGCAAGCGCGCATCGTCCAGGTTCAGGTGCTCGAAGCCCCAGCGCACCTGTTCCCCGGTCAGCGGTTGCTTGCCGTATTTTTCCTGGGCCAGGCGCAGGGCCTCGACGTTGAGGATGCCGTTGACCACGCCCAGGTTGTAATACACGGTGCCAAAGCGCTTGGGGTCGGCCAGGTTGCCCTTGCCGGCGTCGACCACGCTTTGCTTGATGCCTTGCAGCACCGGGAAATCGGTGCCCGAGGGGTGGGTGGTGATGGCGATGAAGCCCTTGGCAGCGGCACCGGCCGGCACCACGTCTTCTTCGGAGTTGCTCCAGATATTGCCGATGATGTGATCGGCCGGGTAACCGACCTTCTGCGCCGACTTCAGCGCCACCGGGTTCATTACCCCCCAGCCCCGCAGAATCACCCAGTCCGGTTTCAGGCGCCGGATGTTGAGCCATTGCGATTGCTGCTCGTTGCCCGGATGCGGCACTTCCAGCAGGGTCAGTTCAAATCCGGCGTTGCTGGCCAGGGTCTGCAGCACGCCGTTGGTTTCCTTGCCATAGGGCGAGCCGTGGTAGAGCACGGCGATTTTCTTGCCCTTGAGCTTGTTGGCCCCGCCTTCGCGCTGGCCGATGTAATTGATGATGGCCGAGACCTCCGAATAGGGGTTGAGCTGCAACGGGAACACATAGGGGAACACGCTGCCGTCGGTGGAATCGGTGCGCCCGTGGTTGATGGTGATCAGCGGCAATTTGTCGGCGGTGGAGCGCTCCAGGGTGGCGTAGGCAATGCCCACCGACAACGGGTTGGTGGCTGCGGCCGGCGCACCGTTGAGGCCCCCTTTGAGGCGCTCGTAGCATTCGACGCCCTTCTCCACCACGTACTCGGTTTCGCACTCGCTCCAAGTCAGCTTGACCCCGTTCACCCCGCCCTTGGCGTTGATGTATTGCAGGTAGTCGATAAACCCGCCGAAGAACCCGGTGCCGCCGGCGGCGTAGGGTCCGACCCGATAGCTTTGCAGGGGGAAGTACTGTTCGTTGGCGGCCTGGGCGCCGGCGCTGAGCCCGGCGGTGAGCAAAGCCAGGCCCAGCGCCAGGCGGCGCAGCGATGTGCGGTGAGTCATGTAGGCAGTTCCTCGTGGGGACAGTAGCGGGGGGTGGTTGAATTCAAGGGCGGTTCAGTAACGCAGCGGCCAGACCCGGGCCCGCTGGCGCAAGCGCTGCCAGAGCCGGGCCAGGCCTTCGGGTTCCTTGATCAGGAACGCGATGATCAAGGCGCCAAACAGCATTTTCTGCAGGTTTTCCAGTTGCCCGGAGTCGATCAGCCCGGTCGGCAGCAAAGCGCAGAGGTTGCCCAGCAGAATCGGGAACAGCACGATAAAGGCCGCCCCCAGGAAGTTGCCGAGGATGCTGCCCAGGCCACCGATAATGATGATGAACAACACCTGGAAGGACCGGCTGAGGTCAAAGCCGTGGGGCTCCACGGTGCCGAGGTAGGCGAACGCCCACAGCGAGCCGGCCACTCCCAGGTAGAAGCCGCTGATGGCGAACGCCAGCAGCTTGGCCTTGAACAGACGGATGCCGATCACCGCCGCGGCAGTGTCCATGTCGCGCACCGCCATCCAGTTGCGCCCCAGCTCGCTGCGCACCAGGTTCTTGCCGAGCCAGAACAGCCCGGCCACCAGGCTCAGGGTCAGCAGGTATCGGCCCCGGGGCGAGCTGAAATCCAGCCCGGCAATCAGCAACGGCGGTGAGGTGATGACCCCGGAAGCGTTGTCGTTGGTAAACCAGCTGAAGCGGGTCAGCACCCACTCCACCACGAACTGTGCAGCCAGGGTCGCCACCAGCAGGTAAAAGCCTTTGATGCGCAGGCTCGGCAAGCCGAACAGCACCGCCACCAGCGCCGCGATCACCCCGCCCAGGGCGAAGCTGGCGAGCAACGGCAGGCCGGGCACCCGCAGTTGCAGGTTGTAGGCGGCAAACGCGCCCACCGCCATGAACGCCGCCGAGCCCAGGGACAGTTGCCCGGCATAACCGGTCAGCAGGTTCAGCCCCAAGCCGGCCAGGGACAGCACCAGCAGCGGCACCAGGATCGCGCTGAACCAGTAGTCATTGCCCAGCCAGGGCACCGCGACAAACGCGAACGCCAGCAGCAGCCACAGCCCCAGGCGGTCCTGGCGCAGGCGAAAGGTACGGCGTTGGGCGGCGTAGGTGGTGCTCAGTTGACCGGCTTCTTGATACAGCATGAAGGCATTCCTTGAATAAATTCAGACCCGCTCGATGGCCCGTTCGCCAAACAACCCGGCCGGACGCACCAGCAGAAACAGCAAGGCCAGGACATAGGGCACCCAGTTTTCGATGCCGCTGCCGATGATCGGCCCGAGGTAGATCTCGGCGAGTTTTTCCGCGGCGCCAATGATCAGCCCGCCGACAATCGCCCCGCCGATCGACGAGAAGCCGCCGATGATCAGCACCGGCAACGCCTTGAGCACCACCAGCGACAGCGAGAACTGCACCCCCAGCCGCGCGCCCCAGAGCAGCCCGGCCACCAGCCCGACAAAACCCGCCACCGCCCACACCCATGCCCAGATCCGTGGCAGGCGAATGCCCACCGCCAGGGAGGCCAGGGGGTCGTCGGCCACCGCGCGCAACGACAGGCCGACCCGGGTCCGGTTGAACAGCAGCGACAAGGCAATCACCAGCAGCGCGGCGGTGCCGGCGGCGAACAGATCGAACTGCGAGAGCAGCATGCCGCGGATCTCCAGCGGCTCATCGGCGATGCCCAGTTCCAGGCCGTGCACCTGGGCGCCCCAGAGCAACTGGGCCAAGCCTTCAATCAGGTAGGACAGGCCCAGGGTGGCCATGAACAGGATGATCGGCGGCCGGTTGACCAGGGGCCGCAGCACCGTTTTCTCGATCAGCAGCGCCAACAGCACCATGCTCGCCAGGGTCGCGACAAACGCCCAGAAGAACGGCAGGCCGCGCTCCAGCAGGCTGACAAAGGTCAGCGCGGCAAACAGCACCATGGCGCCCTGGGCAAAGTTGAACACCCCGCTGGCCTTGTAGATCAGCACAAAACCGATGGCCACCAGGGCGTACATGACCCCGGCCAGCAGCCCGCCGATCAGCACTTCGAAGAAGAATTCCATGCTCAGCGCCCCTCGCTGCGTGGGCGGCGCGAGCCGAGGTAGGCGGCAATCACCTCCGGGTTGGCGCGCACCTGTTGCGGGCTGCCATCGCCGATCTTGCGTCCGTAGTCGAGCACCACCACGTGGTCGCACAAGCCCATGACCACGCCGATGTCGTGCTCGATCAACACCACCGTGGTGCCGAATTCACGGTTGATGTCGCGGATAAACTGGCTCATTTCGCCTTTCTCCTGGGCATTCATGCCGGCCATGGGTTCGTCCAGCAGCAACAGGCGCGGCTCGGCCGCCAGGGCTCGGGCCAGTTCCACGCGCTTTTGCAGGCCATAGGGCAACTTGCCCACCAGCACATCGCGCCAGGGATGGATGCGCAGAAACTCGATCACCCGCTCGGCGTGCAGGCGCTGGGCGTCGTCCTCCCGTGGCGCCCTGCCCAGCCGCAGCATCTGTTCCAGCCAACTGCTGCGGCGCTTGAGGTTGCGCCCGGTGAGCACGTTGTCGAGCACGCTCATGCCCTTGAACAAGGCGATGTTCTGGAAGGTGCGGGCGATGCCGCGCTCGGCGGCCTGGTGCGGGCGCATGCGGCGCCGGGTTTGCCCGGCATAGTGGATGCTGCCGCTCTGGGCCTGGTAGACACCGTTGATGATGTTCAGCAGCGAACTCTTGCCGGCGCCGTTGGGGCCGATCAGGGCGCAGATCTCCCCGGCCTGCACCGCAAAGCTGATGGAAGTGATGGCCTTGACGCCCTTGAACGACAGGGAGATGTCATCCAGGCGCAGCAGTACGGATTCTGGGGTTGCGCTCATGGGGGCTCGCTACACGGATTGAGGAAGCAGTCGGGTCGGCGCACCGGCGCTGGCGTGCTGGCTGCCGGGCTCCTGCCAGTTGCCCGGACGTACGCCCAGGGCGGCAAAGAACTCGGCGCTCTGCGGGGTCAGCGCCGGGCCTACCAGCAACGGCACCCGCAGCCGGCTCATGCCCAGCACATCCAGCAGCGGCCGGCGGATCAGCCAATGGCCGAGCCAGCGCCTTACGCGGTTGCCGCCCGGGGCCATTGCCCAGTGGTACAGGCGATGGCTCAAGGTGCCGGGCAGCGGCAGCCGCTCCCGGGCCCAGAACTCCAGGCGGGCATAGGATTCGCGGGTGCCCAGCACCAAGGTCGGCCCCAGCTCGCGGCGGTCGGTGTCGCGGGTGGCCAGGGCCTCGGGGAAGTTCAGGCAGAACCCGGCGCTGAGCCAGGGCGTCAGCAGGTAGCGCGCCTGGCCGCTGGCGGCGAAAACCCGGGCCGCCAGGGCCTCTTCATCCGGCCCCAGGCGTTCGCGCGCCAGCAACTTGCGCGCCCCCTCCAGCAACTGCCCATGGCTCAGGCGCCGGGGCGGTTGGTCGTCAGTGTCGTGGAAGACAAAGGCCGTGCTGGTGGATTCGGCCACGTGCGCCGGGGCCGCAGCCAGCGTGCCGGCGAGCCACGTTTCATAGGCCGTCAGCGTCGGGTCGGCGCCGGCATCCAGCCCGCGTCCATCCAGGAACAGCAGCAGCCGGGTCGGGCTCTGCGCCTCGCGCACCTGCTGCACCCCCGCCTCGGCTTCGGTCAGGACAAAGGCCGGTTGCAGACGGCGCAACAGCGGGCGGTGGTCGAGGTCCGGGTCGAGCAACGTCACGCTGCCCCCCAGCCATTGCGCAGCCAGAGCCAACAGCAAGGCTTCGGCCCGGGCCTGGCTGATGATCAACAGATCATCCTCGCGGGCAAACCCGCTCTGTTGCAGCGCTGCCGCCAGCCGGCCGACCTCGTCAGCCAGTTGCTGCCAGCTGCGCGGATGCCAGATGCCCAGGCGCTTATAGCGAAGGGCCGTGGCCGCGCCTCGGGTGGCGGCTTGCTGCAACAGGGCCAGGGGCAAGGTCTGGGTCATGGAGGGTTCCTTGGGAAATGCTCAGACAAACGCCATTGCAGCCTCCGTGCCAGCCACTAAACCTATATTTATCAATCAGTTATAAAACAGCCCGTGGGGCCCGACCTGTATCACCCCAGCGCAGCCTGCTTAATCTCTGTTGCTCCACCAACACCTGGAATCAATACCGGCAGGCAGCACCAGCACATAGAACACAAAGGAATTAATAAATAAATAATCGATATTTATAGTTATAAAAATAGGGGCGTACTCTCGCCTCATCCCGTCATTGATGACCACAGTGAAGTGCCCCATGAATCCGACTGCCAACCTCATCGACTTCGTCAGCTACCGCAAACGCAAACACGCTCAGCAACGGGCACGGGCCATGTGGGAAATGTACGCACGCAACGCCGGCTACCAGGCCTTGCAATGGGTCCAGGCAGCCCAGTCGACCGAGACCCGTCACGGGTGAGTGCGCAGCAACCCTCGCGCTTTCTGGCGAGCGCTGACGATCCCGTGCTGGAGCTCAATGCCCTCGATACCCAGGAGGAAGACCCGACCAGTGAACGGGTCGGGCAGAACCTGCAGCGCCTGCGCGGCAAGCGCCACCTGTCCCTGGACGCCCTGGCGCGCCAGTGCGGGGTCAGCCGGGCGATGCTGGCGCAGATCGAGTCCGGGCGCAGCGTGCCGTCGATCAAGGTGCTGTGCAAAATCGCCAAGGGCTTGAAGGTGTCGGTGGCGGCGTTTCTCGAACACCGGGCCTTTGAAGGCGTGGCGGTGTTGTCGGTGAACCAGAGCAAGCGCCTGGTCAGCGCCAGCGGTGACTTTGTCAGCCGCGCGCTGTTCCCGTTCGATGTGGCACGCCAATCGGAATTCTACGAACTGCGCCTGCGGCCACTGGGCGAGGATCAATCCGAAGGCCATGGCCCGGGGGTGCAGGAGAACCTGGTGGTGGCCCAGGGCGTGATTGAAATCAGCGTCAACGACGAGCGCTACCTGCTGTCCACCGGCGACTCGATTCTGTTTTATGCCGACCAGCCGCACCGCTACCGCAATCCGGCGGACAGCGAGGCCGTGGCCTACCTGGTGGTGACCTACCCGGAACGCCTGGACTGATTGACCCAGCCAGATCGCAGCCACGAAAAAGCCCGGCAGGGTCACCCCTGCCGGGCTTTTTCAATGGCGGTTGCTTCAGCAGGTGCAGCACATCAGCGGCATGCCGTTGCAGCTCATCATCATCGGCATGCTGCAGTCGTTCATCATTTTCATCATCAGGGCGCAGCAGTTTTTCATCATGTCCATGTTCATGCCGGCCATCGGCATGATTTTGCACATCATGCCGTCGGCCATCATGGTGCATTCCATCACGCACTTCATCGAAGGCATGGGCATGCCCATCATCGGCATTGGCATCATCATGTTCATCATCGGCATGGCCATGGCCGACTGGGACATGCACATCATGCTCATGTTGCCGCAGTGCATCATCATCGGCATGCCGCAGTTCATCATCATCTGCATCATTTCAGCGCTGTTCTTGAACATGGCCATGTCCATGCCAGCGGCCGGCATCATCTTGCACTGCATGCCGTCGTCCATCATTTCGCAGCTCATGGTCGCCATCATCATCGGCATGCCCATCATCGGCATCATCGGCATGTTGGCGTTCATCGGCATTTGCATCTGCATGGCGTTCATCATGGTGTTGCTCCCTGAAGGTTTCGATAGTTGGACGAAGCGGATGGAGGCGATTCTAAGGACTCCCCGGCAGGCGACAAGGTGGCTATCGAACAGCAATAACCGCTGCTCAAACGTCCTTAGTGCGTGCGCCGGAACAGTACATGCTGCTACAGCAGCCTAAACATCGTCACGACAGATAAAGTGCAGGCCATCACAGTGTTTAGTCGGTTTTAGATATGCGAATAGAAACTATATAAATAACCGAAAGAAATATTCGTTCTAAACAACTGAAAGTTTTTTCAGTGGCGCCGCTTATTCCACTCAACTGCAATCCGAATACTTTTTAATCTTTTATCGCTATTAGGCGCCGCCCCTATACTGGCCACTTAGTTCAACTATTCAACTAAGGACGTTCCATGCCTCGACGCTTTTTATTGGCCGCGCTGTGCCTGGCGGTCGCCGGTTGTGTCAGCCAGCCGCCCGCCTCTGTGCACACCAAGGACCCCGCCAGTTCAACCCTGATCGGTGATGCCGGGCGCCCGGCGCAAGCGCAGTGGGTGCGCACCGAGCTGTATTTTTCGGTGGGGCCGCTGCAAGGCACGGAAGGCGTGATCAGCCCGGAGCGCTGGCGGGTGTTTCTCGACCAGGAAGTGACCCCGCGCTTTCCGGATGGCTTCAGCGTGCTCGATGCCTACGGCCAATGGCGCGATCGGGGCGCCAAGGAACCGGAGCGCCTGGGCACCAAGGTGATTGTGGTGCTGCATGAGAACAACGCCCGGCATGAAGCCGACATCGAAGCCATTCGCCTGGCCTGGAAGCGCATTACCGGCGACCTGTCGGTGTTGCGCCTGTCGCAGCCGGCGCAAGTCTCGTTCTAGGTTCGGCTACTCGGGGCTGACGCCGGGTGCGGCCGATTCAAGCGCCACCCGGCGCCCGCCCCGGCCCAACAGCACCAGCACCAGCGCCCCTGCCAGCAATACCCCAAGCCCGAACAAGGCGCCGTAGCCGACAAAGGCCACGCTGGAATACAGCATGTACAGGCACAGTCCGCAAAACAGCAGCGGCAGCACCGGGTACAACGGCACCTTGACCGGGCGCGGCACCTGGGGAAAGCGCCGGCGCAAGATCAGCAGCGCCAGGCTGCTCAGGCTCAGGAACAACCAATACACCGGAGTGATGTACTCGACCATGCTGTTGAAACCGCTGTGGGTCAGGCTGCCAAACAGCACCAGCAACAACGCCACCGCCCCTTCGGCGAGCAACGCCCGACGCGGCACACCATCGCGCTCCTCCCAACTGCCCAGGCCCCGCAATTGCGGTACATCGCGCGCGGCGGCGTAGGTGGTGCGGGCGCCCACCAGCAAGGTCGAGTTGATGCTGGCGATGGCCGAAACCCCGACCACCAGCAGAATCAGGAGTGCGCCCGGGGCGCCGAACGCACGCTCCAGCAACTCCACCGCCGGCGCATTGCTCGCGGCCAGCCCGGCAAACCCCAGGCCGCGAACGAACGCCCAGTTCAGCGCCAGGTAAATCACCAGCAGTACCGTCAGGGCGCCGAGCATGGCAATAAAGATCCCGCGCCGCCCGTCCCGCACTTCGGCCGACAGCGTCGCCGCATCGCTCCAGCCACCAAAGGCCAGGAACACAAAAATAAGCGCCGCCGAAAATCCGCCCAGGCCGCTGTTTTCCGCCAGCACCGGGGCCGTAGGCAGTGGCGGCTCAATCCCCTGCCAGGCCAGCCACACCCCTGCCCCGGCAATGCTTAAAAAGCCCAGGGCGAGCAAGGCCACCAGCCAGGTCTGGGTGATAAAGCCAATGTGCTTGCCGCTGAGATTGAGCAGCACCGGGGCCACGATCAGCCCGGCGGCAAACAGCCCGCTGCCATACGGCCCCAGGGGAAACACGGCGTTGAAGTAGTCGGCGAACATAAACGCCGACAGCGCGATCCAGCCGGTGTGCATCACCGAAAACCGCGACCAGGCGAAGACAAAACCCAGGCGTTCGCCGTAGGCGGTGCGCAGGAAGTGGTAGTCCCCGCCGGGATGGGGAAAGGCCGTGGCCATCTCGGCAAAACACAAGGCGCCGACCATGGACGCGAGTCCGCCGAGGATCCAGACCCAGTAGAAATGCTCCAGGCCCACATTCAGCGCCACGGTTGGCGCGGTCTTGAGGATATCGGTGGTGATGACCATGCCCAGGGTCACCAGCAGCGCCTGGAACACCGGCAGATGGCGCCCGGGGCCGGCGTTGGCGTGTTCACTCATGGCAATACTCGTCAGGTAGGCGCCACCGCGAACGGTGGCGCCCTGGCTCAAAAGCCGTAGGTGGCGCGCGCGTAGTAATAGGCGCCATTGGTGCCGATTGGCGACAGCACGTCATACGGCAGGTTGCCGCCGTAGTTGATCTGCGAGTTGGAGCGGTCCGGGTAGTTGTCGGTCAGGTTGTTGCCGCCCAGGGCGATGTCGAAGGTCGGGGTGAATTTGTACTGCACCTCGGCATCCAGCTGCCACACCGCGCCGTAGGTCTGCTCCGGCTGCGAGTCGCCGAAGTCGAAGACCCGGGTGGTCTCGCCCTGGCGCGTCAGGCGCCCGAGCAGGCCCCAGTGCTGGCTGGCCCAGTTGGCCGAGAACACCAGGCGATCCTTGGGGGCGGCGTCGGTCAGGGTGTTGCGTTCCTCGACGCCCACCAGGGCGTCGGCGCCAATGCCCAGGGCGCTGAGCTGGGACGGCGTGCCCTTGGTCTTGGTGACTTTGGTGTGGTTGTAGGTGTAGGCGCTGGTCAGGCCCAGTTGCCCTTCGAAGAATGGCTGGTGGTAGTTGAGCACCAGCTCGGCGCCATCGGTGCGGGTGTCGGCGGCGTTGGTGAAGAAGTTGACGTCATGCACCCCGGCCACGCCGAAGTTGTCATTGATGTACTGCTCCAGGGGGTCGCTGCCAATGCGCTGGGACAGGGTGATGCGGTCTTTGACATCGATGCGGAACACGTCCAGGGACGCGTCGAAGCGTTCACTCAATTGCGCGGTCAGGCCCAGGCTGAAGTTTTTCGAGGTCTCCGGGTCCAGCTTCTCGGCGCCCAGGGCGCGGGCGATCGGGTCGTTGACCGACAGCACGCGGACGTCGGTCAGGGTACCGCCGGTGCCGAAGTTGCTGGTGGTGTGCTGGAAGCCGGTTTGCGCCAGGGACGGCGCGCGGAAGTTGTTCGACACCGCGCCGCGCAACGCCCACTGATCGGTCAGGCGATAACGCGCGCTGAGCTTGCCGGTGAGCTTGCTGCCGGCATCGTCGTAATGCTCCCAGCGGGTGGCGGCGTCGACGAACAGGCGGTCGGTCACGTCCCCGGACAGCTCGGCATAGCTGCCGAACACATTGCGATCCAGGTCGGCCTCTTCGCTGGGGCGCAAGCCGTTGGCACCATCGGCGCCACTGCCGGTGTACGAGGCTTCGTCGCCGGCGGTGGTCAGGTAGTGCTCGTAGCGGTATTCACCGCCCAGGGCCAGCACGAATGAGCGCCCACCCAGGCGCAGTTCGCGGTTGAAGTCGAGGTTGGCGGTGGTCTGGCGCAGTTCGTAGTCGCCGGTGTCGAAACGGGTCGGCGAGTCCGGCCCCAGGGTCACGTTGAGGGTGCGCCGGGTGGCGGATTCGAAACGGTTGCGACCATGGGTCAGGCTGCTGTCGAAATCCCAGTCCTCGCCGATCAGGCCCTTGAAGCCGGCGGTGGCCGACAGGTCGAGGTTGTCCCCCAGGGACTGCGGCAGATAACCGTTGGGATAGAACTGCGGCTGCTCCGAGGGGTAGCGGTAGAACTCGGCGCCGGTGGTGTGGCGCTGGTTGTAGGTGCCGAAGGAATAGGCCTTGCCGCCGGCCAGGGGCAACTCGGAGTTGAACCAGGCGTTGACGTCACGCGCCACCCCATCGCCCATCACGTAGTTGCGCTGGCCCGGGGTATCGGCAAAACCGTCGAAGCCGGCGCGGTTGGTCGGGTTGCGATCCTTGTACTCGGTGCCGCCGCGGACAAAACCGCCGTCCTCCCCCAGGCGCGTGCCGATCTTGGCCGTGGTCAGGCTGTTCTGGCCGTCGGTGGTGGTCTTGCCGATCGCGTCCTGGTGGGTGTGATAGGCACCGTAGGTGGTGGAGACTTCGCCGCCTTCCGGGGCGTCGTCGAGGATGATGTTGATCACCCCGGCAATTGCGTCGGAGCCGTACTGCGCACCCGCGCCGTCGCGCAGCACTTCAATGCGCTTGATCGCGCTGATGGGGATCGAGTTGAAGTCCACCGGCGCGGTGCCCCGGCCGATCTTCGACGAGTCGTTGACCAGTGCCGAGGTGTGACGGCGCTTGCCGTTGACCAGCACCAGCACCTGGTCCGGGCTCATGCCCCGCAGTTGCGCGGCCCGCACATGGTCGGCGCCACCGGAGTTGGACTGGCGCGGGAAGCTGAACGAGGGCAGCAGGGTCTGCAAGGCCTGGCCCAGTTCACCGTTGCTGGCGCCGGTCGACTTCAGGTCGGCAGCGGTCAGCACGTCCACCGGCACCGGTGAATCGAGCACGGTGCGCGCGGTGCCGCGGGTGCCGGTGACCAGCACCGTGCCCAGGCGTGCATCGCCGTTTGCGTGGGTGGCTTCTTCGGCCTGGGCCGGGAACTGGGCAATCGCAGTGACGACAGCCGCCGCCAGTAAAGAACGAGATCGGTGATACATGGAACAGCTCCTTGAATCGCAGCTGATACCGGCCCTGGCCGACAAAAGTAGTCGACCATCAAGGCTGGTTTATCTCTGCTTTAGTTTTAAGTAATCCGAAAGGCAGAACGCGCTTAATCCCAGCAAGTGCGATTAATCCACGCCTGGAAAGAAGGGTTTAGTGCACACCCCAATGTCAATAAAACGCCCCATGGCACCGATGCTAGGCGAGACGCCGTACATTGCAAAAGAACTAATAACGCTTAGGTTAGATCAGCCGAACCGACGGCTGCCCAGGCAGCAAAAGTGCTGCTGCAACAACAGGCGGATTAACTTTCATGCAACTAAGCCGGGCACAGAAAACCCCTTGTCGATGATCAACAAGTTCCAAGACTTTAATAGTCACGAGTCAATGCTTAGTTGCAGCAGTGGCTAATCGAAGTCCTTGTACAGCCATTCATCCTCGGCAATGTCCAGGGCCTCGCCACTGAAGCGCTGTTCGCGAAACGGATCGGCGTGCAGATGAAAGCCATTGCGCTCCCAGAACCCCGGTTGTTCGTGCTCGACAAACTCCAGGCCGCGCAGCCATTTGGCGCTTTTCCAGAAGTACCGCCCGGCCACCACCAGGCGCAACGGCCAACCATGCTGCGGCGCCAGGGGCTGGCCGTCATAGGTCAGGGCCAGCAGGCTGTCGGGGTGCAGCAGGTCGTCCAGCAGCAGGTTGGTCTGGTAATCGGGGTCGGCATGGGCCATGACGAACCCGCTGCGCGGCTGGATATCCAGGGCCTGCAACAGGTCGCTCAGGTGCACCCCGCTCCACTGGGTGTCGAACTTGGACCAGCGCGTCACGCAATGGATATCGCACCGCAACTGCCGCTGGGGCAAGGCCAGCAGATCGGCGTAGCTCAGTTGCCGCGGCCGGTCGACGGCGCCGGACAGCCTCAGGGACCAGGTGTCGAGGTCGTACTCGGGCACCGCGCCCTCGTGCAGGATCGGGAAACGCTCGGTCAGCACCTGGCCCGGCGGCAGTCGCCCGCCATGGGCCGGATCGGCCTTGGGCGCGCGGCTTTTGCGCACCCGGGCAGCCTTGTCATGCATGGCAAGTCCTCAGTCGGCCACGGGGATCCACGGCGCGCGCGCCACCTGGGCACTGTCGCCAAAGGCCGGCAGCTTCTGCGCCAGGTCGCGGACGTTTTTCACGTCCAGGTCCAGCAGTTGCTGACGGGTGATCAGGGTCGGCGGCACCAGCACCTTGTGCCCCGGGTTGTCGCCGGCGATCAACATGGCCAGGCTGCGCACACTGATGGCTCCGGCCACCTGCGGGTTGACCGCGGCGGTGGCGGCCCAGGCACTGCCGGGCTCTTTCATGATCTGGATATCGGCGGTGGAAATGTCGGCGCTGTAGATTTTCACCTGCTGCCCGCGACCGGCTTCATCCACCGCAATTTTCGCGCCTTTGGCGAACTCGTCGAACGGGGCGAAGATCACGCTGATGCTGGGGTTGGCCCGCAGCACGGCACTGGCCTGGTCGGCCACCGAGTTGGCGATCGGCGGGTTTAGGGTGCCGAAGCGGGCCTTCTCGACAATCCCCGGGTTCGCGGCCTTGACCTGGCGCCAGATCTCGTCGCGGCGCTCCATCGGGGTAAAGCCGCTGATGTAGACATAACCGGCATCGAAGCGCGGGCCGTTATCCTTCAGCGCCTGGTCCAGGGCCAACTGCGCCAGGGCGTGGTGGTCCTGTTCGACCTGGGTCACCTCGGGGCTGCCAAGGTCGACATCGAAGGCCACGACCTTGATGCCCTTGGCAATCGCGCGGTCGATCGGGCCCTTGAGGGTTTCCGCCAGGCCCAGCTGGACAATGATGCCGTCCACCCCCAGATCAATCGCCTGATCGATCATTTCCCGCTGGCTGGCAGCCTGTTGCCGAGCATCGAATACCCGCAGGGTCGCCCCCAGGGCCTCGGTCTGTTTCTCCACCCCGCGCAGATAGGCTTCAGTGAAATCGCCGGAGAACAGGTAACCCACCAGGGCGATCTGCACCTGGCCCTTGTCGAACGGCGCCGGGGCGCCGGGCAGCGGCTTGGCCTGGGCGTTGAAGGCCAGGGCCGAGAGCACCGCCCCGGCCAGGCAGTGGCGAACGAACAACTTGATTGATCCGTGCATGAGATTTCCTAGGCAACCAACAAAACCGGCTCAGCGCGCCCGATGCGCGAGGCCGAAGGTGAACATCAGGGCCAGTACCAGCACCAGACCCTTGACGAAGTCCTGGGCGTAATACGGCGCGTTGAGCATGGTCAGGCCGTTGAGCAGCGTCGCCACCAGCAAGGCCCCGACCAGGGTCCCGAAAGCGTTGGGCTTGCGCGCACCGAGCACGGCAAAGCCGATCAGCGCCGCGCCCAGCGCATCCAGCACCAGGCCGTTGCCGGAGCTGACATCCCCCCGCCCCAGGCGCGCCGCCAACAGCAAGCCCCCCAGGGAAGCGAGCAACGCCGAGAGCACATACGCCAGCAACTTGAAGCGCTGCACCGGCGCACCGGCCAGGCGCGCGGCCTGCTCGTTGCCACCAATGGCGTAGAACAGGCGACCGATGCGCGTGCGCTCCAGGAACAGCCAGACCACCAGCGCCACCAGGGCGGTGATCAGCACCGGCACCGGCACCGTGTCCCATAGCCGCCCACGGCCCAGGGCCAGGAACAGCGCACTGAAGCTGCCCTCGGCCTCGTCGCCATTGGGCAGGGTCATGCCCACCGCAATCGAACGCCCGCCCGTGGGGATCAACTGCACACCGATCACCAGAAACATGCTGCCCAGGGTCGCGAGAATGTCCGGCACCCGCAGCTTGACGATCAGCCAGCCATTGAACAGGCCCACCAGCGCCCCGCCCGCCAGGCTGATCAACACCGCCGGCAGCGCGCCCCAGCCCAGCACCACCATCACGTAACTGGCGATCATCAGGCTCATGGCCGCCACCGCGCCGATCGACAGATCGAGGCCGCCGACGGCCATGGTCAGGGTCACGCCCAGGGCCAGCAGTGCGACGATCGACACCGACTGCAAGATGCTGAACAGGTTGCCGACCCGCAGGAACGCCGGCTCCGCAACGCTGAAAAACACCAGGATCAGCGCCAGCAGCCACAACAACCCATAACGGATCGCGGCCTGCAGCAGACGCTCGGTGACAGGGGGGGCGCTGAGCACCCGCGAACGTGAATCAGGCACTGGCTCTACTCCTTGATGTGGCGGCAATCGGCGCAATCGTCGATGGCGCGCCGGCACCGGCCAGCGCGGCGACCAGGGTCGCGCGGGCCAGATTGGCACGGGGGTATTGGGCGACCACGGCGTGGTCGCGGACCAGCAGAATGCGGTCGGCAATTTCCAGGGCTTCGTCGACGTCGGCACAGATCACCAGGGTCGCGCGGCCATCGGCGCTGTCGCGCAGCAACTGGCCAATCTCGCGCCGGGCTCGTACATCGACGCCCTGGAACGGCTCATCGAGAATCAGCACCCGGCCCTGCCCCAGCAACCAGCGCCCGAGCACCACTTTTTGCTGGTTGCCACCGGACAACGCGCTCATCGGCAGGTCGATACCGGCGGTCTTGATCCCCAGGGCCGCAACCTGGGCCTGGACCGCCGCCGCCTCGGCGCGGTTGCGGATGAAACCGGCCCGGGTGAAGCGCTCCAGAAACGGCAGGGTCAGGGTCCGGCGCAGGGAAAAGTCGGCGATCAGCGACTGGCTGGCGCGATCTTCGGCGGCGTAATACACCCCGCTGGCAATCGCCTGGCGCGGCGAGCCCGGCTGCCAGTCGACAGCATCCAGCTGCAACGTGCCGACCGCCGCTTCGCGCAGGCCGAACAGCAACTCGGCGATCTCGGTTTTACCGGCCCCCAGCAGCCCGCACAGCACCACCACTTCGCCCTCATGCAGGCGCAGGTCAAAGGCCTGGCTATGGGGCCAGACTTGCGCCGCACGCAGGGCCAGGACTTCCCTTCCGGCCGCACGCGGCTGGTAGACATGGGTGTCCAGGGCCTGGCCGAGCATGGCCTCTACTGCCGCGGACAACTGCCCGGCGCCGAACTCGCCGGCCAGTTGCCCGTCGCACAGCACCAGCGCGCGGTCGGCCAGGCGTTGCAGATCGGACAGGCGATGGGAGATGTACAGGATCGCCACCCCCCGCCCGCGCAAGGTATCGATCAAGCCGAACAGGCGTTGGGCCTCGACATCGGACAAGGCGGCAGTGGGCTCATCCAGAATCAGCAGCCGTGGCTGCAAGGCCAGGGCCCGGGCCAGCACCACCAGCTGCCGCTCGGCCTGGCCCAGGTGTTCGATCGGGTGCTCCAGGGGCAATTCCAGACCCAGGCCGGCGGCGATGCTGGCGGCACGTTCCAGCAGGCGCCGGCGGTTGAGCCAGAAGTCCGCACCCGGCTGGCACAGTTCATCCAGCAGTAGGTTTTCCGCCACGCTCAAGCCCGGGGCAATGCCATCGTTGACCTGCTGGTGCACGGCGACAATGCCCAGCCGCCGCGCCGACAAGGGCGAGCTGAAGCGCCGGGGCTGGCCGTCGAGCCACAGTTCGCCGGCATCTGCGGCCTGGCTGCCGGCGAGAATCTTGACCAGGGTCGATTTGCCGGCGCCGTTGGCGCCCAGCAAGGCCACCACTTCACCGGGGAAAATATCCAGGCTGACCCGGTCCAGTGCCCGGTTGGCGCCGAAGGTCTTGCTTAGTTCACGCACACGAATCAGCGGCTCGGGTGCCACGGCGACAGGCGCACTCATAAAAAATCCCGGAACAGGATGGCCGCTAAAAAATCCAGCGAACACAAAAGGTTGAGGCGGGGATTAAAAGCATTCCCTTATAAACATTCCAATAGTTCTATCGCATAGAAAATATTTTCTGGTTATAAGCGATGCCGCGCCTCGAGCCCTTTTGCACCATCACCCCAGCCACGCAATGCTCATGATTTGCCTGGGTGCCGCCAGTGCTTTTGCCATCGCCAACGGGTAGCCGCGTAGCTCACGTAGTCAGCGCGGCATCAAACCGCGCTGCTATCGAGCGTGGGCTAGCGCGGTGTTGGCGTGCCGCCCGGCCCCTGGGCGGCACGCGCACTCATCAGGCCGTCGGCCGCACGCGGAACGCCAGGTATACCGGCCCGAACGGGAAGGTACTGACCTCCAGTTCATCCAGCGGGTTGAGGGTGTGGGTCCGGGTCCCAGCGTTGCTGTACAGGGTATGGCTGGGCGATACCGCGATGTTGATCTTGCCGGCACCGGCCTGGATGAAGGTGGACTTGAAGCCTTCGGTCACGTCTGCGCCAAGGGTCAGGGTGACATCGCTGTCGCTGATCACCAGGAACGATTTGCCGGAGTCGGCCATGCCCAGGGACTGGCTGGCGCTGATCGACACGTTGGGGTGGACATGGCCGCCAGCATGGTAGGTGACCATGCGCGGGTCGGCGAATACCCGGGCAAAGCGCGCGACGTAGTTGACGCTGGCGCGCATGTCATCGAACTGCTCGATCACATAGGTGCCAACGCTGCCCGAGGTCTCGGCGTCCGGGTCCAGAACCCACTTGCGTCCCACCAGCAGGCCGAGCTGGGTATTGGCCCGCACCCCGGCCCGCAGCTCCTCAAGGAACAACTGGCTGATCTGCCCGCCGCCCTTGCCCTGCACGTAGGTAAAGCGCGCAATCGAATGGCTGTCGCCGGTAGGGCTGCCCTGGGCGGTATCGACCCGATAATCGACAAAATCCGCGGAAACCGTGGTGGTGGTCGTGTTGCTGTTCGGCGCCCAGCTGAAGTCCAGGACCCGCCCGGTCTTGACCTGTTCCAGGGAGGTGGTGGTCTGGGTCGTGGTGGTGGAGCCCGATTGCTTCAAATCATCGGTCATGGTGCTCATCCTTAAGGGGTAGTTGCAGGTAATTGCCCCGCCACGACTACCGCGTTAGCGCGGCCGTCGCAAGCCCGGCAACACCCGCAACGCTCACCCCAGCACCGGAATCACCCGTGACGGCTTCACCGATTTGAAGGAAAAACTCGAGTAGATCTCTTTCACCGCCGGCAGGGTTTGCAGGACTTCGCGGGCGAATTCGCCGAAGGATTCCAGGTCCTTGGCCACCACTTCCAGCAGGAAGT
This sequence comes from Pseudomonas sp. QD4, assembly GCF_049199125.1. Taxonomy (NCBI): domain Bacteria; kingdom Pseudomonadati; phylum Pseudomonadota; class Gammaproteobacteria; order Pseudomonadales; family Pseudomonadaceae; genus Pseudomonas; species Pseudomonas sp. QD4. Next base: position 293,162 of record NZ_JBLZOM010000001.1, on the reverse strand, counting down.
CATAGCGCCCGGAGACGTTGTGGCAGGCGACGATTTCCGGGATTTCCAGCAGCCGCTGTTCAAAGGCGCGGGCGGTGTCCTGGGAGTGGGACTCCATCATCACGCTGACAAACGCCGTGACTCCAAAGCCCAGGGCCTTGGGTGAGAGGATCGCCTGGTAGCCGACGATGACTGCGTTTTCTTCGAGGATTTTCACCCGCCGCCAGCACGGCGAGGTAGTGAGGGAAACACTGTCTGCCAATTCGGCGACGGTGAGTCGGGCGTTGCCTTGCAGGGCGCTGAGCAGGGCTTTGTCGGTACGGTCCAGGCCAATAGGCATGTCTTGCCTCTTTATCTTGTTTTTATTTGGTTTTGTTCCATTTCGCCGTGAATTAGCGGGCAAATTTGGAATTTATCGCAGCGAAATTGAGCATAGCATTACAACAAAACCGGGAGCATTCACCATGCACAATAAAAACAATGAACTGGGCTTTTCCACCCGTGCGATCCATCACGGCTACAACCCGCTGGACAACAACGGCGCGCTGATCCCGCCGATCTACCTGACCTCGACCTTTGCCTTTGCCACCGCCGAATACGGCGCCGGCTGCTTTGCCGGCGAAGAAAGCGGGCACTTCTACACGCGCATTTCCAACCCGACCCTGGCCCTGCTGGAAACCCGCATGGCCGCCCTGGAAAACGGCGAAGCCGGCGTGGCCTTCAGCTCCGGCATGGGCGCGATTGCCGCGACCTTCTGGACGTTGCTGCGACCGGGTGACGAGATCATCGTCAATCGCACCCTGTACGGCTGCACCTTCGCCCTGCTGCACCACGGCATCGGCGAGTTCGGGGTCAAGGTGCGGCATGTCGACATGTCCAACCTCGCCGAACTGCGGGACGCCATCGGCCCGGACACGCGCATGGTGTATTTCGAGACCCCGGCCAACCCCAACATGCAGTTGGTGGACATCCAGGCCGTGGCCGAAATCACTGCGCGCCACCGCAACCTGACCCTGGTGGTGGACAACACCTACTGCACCCCTTACCTGCAACGCCCCCTGGAGATGGGTGCGGACGTGGTGGTGCACTCCGCCACCAAGTACCTCAGCGGCCATGGCGACATCACCGCCGGCATGGTGGTCACCCGCCAGGCCCTGGCCGACCGCATTCGCCTGCAAGGGCTGAAGGACCTGACCGGCGCGGTGCTTTCGCCCCAGGACGCCTTCCTCCTGATGCGCGGCCTCAAGACCCTGTCCCTGCGCATGGAGCGCCATTGCAGCAACGCGCTGCAGGTCGCGCAGTATCTGCAGAATCACCCGGCGGTCGAGTGGGTCACCTACCCCGGCCTGCCATCGTTCCCGCAATACGAATTGGCCCAGCGCCAGATGAAACTGCCAGGGGGCATGATCGCCTTTGAACTCAAGGGAGGGCTGGCCACCGGCAAGCGCTTCATGAATGCCCTGGAGCTGTTCAGCCGCGCCGTGAGCCTGGGGGATGCCGAATCCCTGGCCCAGCACCCGGCGAGCATGACCCACTCCACCTACACCCCTGAAGAGCGCGCGCACCACGGGATCTCCGAGGGGCTGGTGCGCCTGTCGGTGGGTCTGGAGGACATCGCCGACCTGCTGGCCGACGTGACCCAGGCCCTGGATGCCTGCGCGTGAGGGAGGTTGCCATGGCCACGCCTATTACCATGCCCCCTGGCGAGCACAGCGCCGAAGACCTGGACCCGCAGGAAACCCGGGAATGGCTCGATGCCCTGGCTTCAACCCTGGAAGCCTGCGGCCCGGAGCGGGCGCGCTACCTGCTCAAGCGCCTGGAGGAATTCGCCGGCGAACACGGCATCAACCGTGAGGCCCAGGCCTTTTCCGCCTACCGCAACACCCTGTCCCTGGCGCAACAGGGCAGCTACCCCGGCGACCTGGCGCTGGAAGAGCGCATCACCGGCCTGCTGCGCTGGAACGCCCTGGCCATGGTGGTGCGGGCCAACCACGCCTATGGCGAACTGGGCGGACATATCGCCAGTTACGCCTCGGCGGCGGAGATTTTCGAGGTTGGCTTCCAGCACTTTTTCCGTGGCGACGGCGAGGCCGGGCAGCGTAACGCCGACCTGGTGTTTTTCCAGCCGCACTCAGCGCCGGGAGTCTATGCCCGGGCCTTTCTCGAAGGGCGCCTGAGCGAGGAACAACTGGCCAACTACCGTCAGGAAATCAACGGCCAGGGCCTGTGTTCCTACCCTCACCCCTGGCTGATGCCGGACTTCTGGCAGTTCCCCACCGGCTCCATGGGCATCGGCCCCATCAGCGCGGTGTATCAGGCGCGCTTCATGCGCTACTTGCAGCACCGGGGCATCGCCCAGACCGAGGGCCGCCATGTGTGGGGCGTGTTCGGCGACGGCGAGATGGACGAGCCGGAATCCATCGCCGGCCTGTCCCTGGCGGCCCGCGAGCAGCTGGACAACCTGACCTTTATCGTCAACTGCAACCTGCAGCGCCTCGACGGACCGGTGCGCGGCAACGGCCAGATCATCCAGGAGCTGGAAGCGCTGTTTGCCGGCGCCGGCTGGAACGTGATCAAGGTGCTCTGGGGTTCGGAGTGGGATGCACTGTTCGCCCGCGACAGCGACAACCTGCTGCTCAAGCGCCTGGCGGCCACCCCGGATGGCGAGTTCCAGACCCTCGGTGCCCATGACGGCGCCTACAACCTGGAACACTTCTTCGAGAAGGACCCGCAGGTGCGGAGCCTGGTGGCGCACATGAGCGCCGAGGAGATCAACGGCCTCAAGCGCGGCGGCCATGACTTGCGCAAACTCTACGCCGCCTTCGCCGCCGCCAAGGCCTGCAAGGGCCGGCCGACGGTGATCCTGGCCAAGACCAAAAAAGGCTTCGGCATCGGCGCCGCCGGCGAGTCGCGGATGACCGCGCACCAGGCGAAAAAACTCGATGTCGCCGCCCTGCTGGCGTTCCGTGATCGCTTCCACCTGCCGCTGTCGGACACCGATGTCGAGCAGTTGCGCTTCTATCGCCCACCTGCCGACAGCCCGGAAATGCGCTACCTGCACGCCCGGCGCCAGGCCCTGGGCGGGCCGTTGCCGGCACGCAAGAGCCAGGCGCCGCAGATCCCGGTGCCGGCCCTGGCCACGGCAGGCGGGTTTGCCTTGCAGGCCGACGGCAAGGAAATGTCCACCACCATGGCCGCGGTGCGCATGCTCACCGCCTGGCTCAAGGCCCCGCAGTTGGGGCCGCGCGTGGTGCCGATCGTGGCCGATGAGGCGCGCACCTTCGGCATGGCCAGCCTGTTTCGGCAGATCGGGATCTACTCGCCCCACGGCCAGCTGTACGAGCCCGAAGACTGCGGATCGATCCTTTCCTACCGTGAATCCCGGGACGGCCAACTGCTCGAAGAAGGCATCACCGAGGCCGGCGCCCTGTCGTCCTGGGTCGCGGCGGCCACCTCGTATTCGGTGCACGGCGAGCCGATGCTGCCGGTGTACATCTACTACTCGATGTTCGGCTTCCAGCGGGTCGGCGACCTGATCTGGGCCGCCGCCGACCAACGCTCCCGCGGCATCCTGCTGGGGGCCACCGCAGGCCGCACCACCCTGGGCGGCGAAGGCCTGCAACACCAGGACGGTTCGAGCCTGGTGATGGCCTCGATGGTGCCCAACTGCCGGGCCTGGGACCCGTGCTTTGCCGGGGAGTTGGCGGTGATCCTCGACCACGCCGCGCGGCGCCTGCTGGAGCAGCAGTGCGACGAGTTTCATTACGTGGCGGTGATGAACGAAAACTACCCGCAACCGTCCCTCGATGCTGAATTGCACGCTGATGTGTTGCGCGGCCTCTATCGCTATTCGTCCAGCTGTGAACAGCCGTCCCAGGTGCGCCTGCGGCTGGTGGGCAGTGGCGCGATCCTGCGTGAAGTGATCGCCGCCAGCGCCCTTCTGGCGCGGGACTGGGGCATCCACAGTGAGGTATTCAGCGCCACCAGCTTCAGCGAATTGGCCCGCGAGGCCCGAGAGGTCGAGCGCGACAATCGACTGACCGAGGCCACCCGTCACAGCCACCTCGACAGGTGGCTGGGCGGCACCCGGCCGATCATTGCCGCCAGCGACTACATCCGGGCCTGGCCGCAATTGATTGCCCAATACCTGAAGGCGCCCTACACCACCCTGGGCACCGACGGCTTTGGCCGCAGCGATAATCGGCACAACCTCAGGGCATTCTTTGAGGTGGATCAGCACAGCATTGTCATTGCCGGTTTAAAAACCCTGGTGGAGCATGACGGGCTTGACCCGGGCATACTGGCCGCCGCAATCGAGCGCTACACCCCCGACCCGGTGCGCGCCGCGCCCTGGGATCGTTGAATGACCTGCAACACCTTTTGAATCGTTAACCCACAGGAGTGGAACCCCCAATGAGTCGCATCAATAAGAAAGCCACCCAACTGCTCAGCGCCATGATCCTCGCTGGCCTGGCCTGCCATTCGATGGCCGCCGACAGCATTCGGATCGGCATCGCCGGGGCCAAGACCGGCCCGGTGGCGCAATACGGTGACATGCAATTCAGCGGCGCACGCATGGCCATCGAGCAGATCAACGCCAAGGGCGGCGTCAACGGCAAGCAACTGGTGGCGGTCGAGTACGACGACGCCTGCGACCCGAAACAAGCGGTGGCCGTGGCCAACAAAGTGGTCAACGACGGCGTCAAGTTCGTGGTCGGCCACCTGTGCTCCAGCTCCACCCAACCGGCTTCGGACATCTACGAAGACGAAGGCATCGTGATGATCACCCCGGCCGCCACCAGCCCTGAGCTGACCTCCCGGGGCTACAAGATGGTGTTCCGCACCATCGGCCTGGACAACGCCCAGGGCCCGGCGGCGGCACGCTACATCGCCCAGCTCAAACCGACCAATGTCGCGGTGCTGCACGACAAGCAGCAGTACGGCGAAGGCATTGCCAGCTCGGTCAAGGAGATCCTCGGCAAGGAAGGGATCAAGGTCGCGATGTTCGAAGGCATCAACGTCGGCGAGCGTGACTATTCGTCGATCCTGGCCAAGCTCAAGCAAGCCAATGTCGACTTCGTGTACTTCGGCGGCTACCACCCGGAAATGGGCCTGCTGCTGCGTCAGGCCAAGGAGAAGGGCCTGACCGCGCGCTTCATGGGCCCTGAAGGCGTGGGCAACGACTCGATCTCGCAGATCGCCAAGGACGCCTCCGAAGGCATGCTGGTGACCCTGCCCAAGTCCTTCGACCAGGACCCGGCCAACAAGGCCCTGGTGGAAGCCTTCGAAGCCAAGAAGGAAAACCCCAGCGGTCCGTTCGTGCTGCCTTCCTACTCGGCAGTTGAAGTGATTGCCGGGGGCATCGCCGCGGCCAAGAGCGAAGACCCGGAGAAAGTCGCCGAGGCGATCCACAAGGGCACCTTCAAGACCCCGACCGGTGACCTGAGCTTCGACGAGAAAGGCGACCTCAAGGACTTCAAGTTCGTGGTCTATGAATGGCACTACGGCAAGCCGAAGACTGCGGCGCAGGAAAGCGCTGGGCTCTAAGCTAGAGCATTGCGGGGTGCTGTACTGCAACAGTACAGCACCTTCTTCAAACACGCCGCAGGGTATGTAACAGACAAGACCAGAAGCATTTTTACCCAGTTAGAACACGCAACATTAGTGCAGAAATAACCTAGAGCAGCACTCGGATATAATCACCATAGCCGCATGACACATCACACCAAAACAACTACCTGAACATTTAAAAAAGCTTAAATAATAAGAACTTAGTATTGCACGACGATTATGCAACCTACACCTTGGTCTGTTACTCCTGGAATAATTCTTCCATTTAAACCCACTTAAAACAGCTCCCGACCCGCGTTCGGCGAGCGCGGTCTACCCGTCTCTTCGATCACGTAAAGGGCCAGCCCACGCTGCCTTGCTGGAGACCGCAGAGTTTCTCCAAGCTTTTTATTGGCGCCAATAAGTCGTCAGCAACTTGTACGCAGTGTCTGTTTCAACTTGAGATACACGGCGCAGCAATCTCCTACTGTAAGTGTCGGACTTCAAACTGATAACAAACGCCGACCCCCCCTTCAAATAGCCCCAAAGGCACAACTATCCTGTGCCCAGCCTACTTGTAAGCGCCACTGAGAAACCTTACCAAATACGTTGCCAATGGCTGTCACATGGACACGACAGCATTAACTCTAAAAAATTCAAAAATAAAATTTGCCTAGTAAATTAACTTTTGTTTATTGTGCAAAACACAACACTAAAAATAATCAGGAAGACGAATTTAAAGTGTCGTCTTTTTTCATGGAGGAAAAGAGCATGGATCCCTTTCTTGGTGAGATTCGCCTGTTCCCGTGGGGCTGGGCACCGAATGGCTGGCTGGCTTGCGAGGGCCAGATTCTAAACTTCCAAACCTATGTCGCCCTGGCCTCCCTGCTGGGCAACCGCTATGGCGGCGATGGCCGCACCACCTTCGGCCTGCCCGACCTGCGCGGACGAGTAGCCATGGGGGTGAATCTGGTGGCCTCGACCGTCGATCCGATCATCGGCGTACACGCCCTGGCCAGCATCGGCGGCACCGAGACCGTGGCACTGGGCAGCAGCGCGCTGCCAGTTCATAGCCATACCGCCTATGCCTCGGACGCTCCGGGCACCATGGGCCCGGCAGGCGGCATTCCGGCGGTCAGTTCGAACTCCGCTGGCGCCGTGTTCAAGCCCACCTACGTGACCGCCAACACCACGACCCCGCCCTCCGCCCTCGTGGCCCTGAACAGCGCCACGGTGGGGTTCACTCAGGGCTTGCCCCTGGAAAACATGCAGCCTTCCATCGTCGGCTTTTTCTGCATTGCCACGTCCGGTATCTATCCGCCGCGCCCGTAGCCATCCCCTACAGACCCTCAAGCAAGGAAACTGATATGTCTGAAGCATTCCTGGGCGAGATCCGCATGTTCGCCGGTAATTTTGCGCCGCGAGATTGGGCCATCTGTGATGGAAGCGTGCTGCCAGTGCAAAATTTCGAGGCCTTGTTCGTCGTGCTGGGCACTACCTACGGTGGCAACGGTGTCACCACCTTCGGCCTGCCGGACTATCGCGGGCGGGTCCCTGTGGGGCAAGGGCGCGGCACCGGACTCACGGCCAGGACGCTGGGGCTGACCATGGGCAGCGAAACCGTGACCATGACGACCGCCAACACCCCTGCGCATAACCATGCATTCATGGTCAGCCAGCACCCAGCGACCTCGGCCAGCCCCAACCCGCCCGGCGCGCCCAAGAGCCAGACCTTTGGTGAGTTCCTCGGCGTCGGCGTGATCAAGGGGCTGTACAGCACTCAGGCCACCAACTCGGTCAATCTGAGCCCGATGTTTCTCTCCCAGGCCCTGGTACCTGCCCAAGGAACCGTAAAGCCCCATAGCAACATGATGGGATCGCTGGCCATCAACTACATCATTTGCCTGTCGGGCATCTTCCCGACACGGCCTTAGTCTTTCCCAATCCCTTCACTATGGACTGAGCGATCATGGATGCATTCACCGGCGAGATCAGGCTGTTCCCCTACAACTTCGCACCGCAGAACTGGGCCTACTGCGACGGCTCGTTGCTCCTGACGCAACAGTACCCCGCACTCTTTTCCATCATCGGCAACCTCTATGGCGGCAACCCGGCGAGGGACTTCAACCTGCCCAACCTCAATGGCCGTGTGGCCATGGGCGCCGGGAACGGCGTCGGCCTGACGAACAGGACAGTGGGCAATGCGACCGGCGCCGACCAGGTGACGATACTGCCGGCCAACTTCGCCGGACACTCCCATGCCGTGCAGGCCAGAGACGGCTCGGACAACGCCACGGCGCAGGATGAGCCCAGCGGTTCGGCCTACCTGGCGCAGCCGCGTAACGTGCGCCTGTACAACGCCATTGCACCGACTGCCAGCAGCCCGTCGCTGGACCCCTACACCCTGCCCCCGGTGGGCACATCCGCCGCAGCGGGCGGCACGCCACGCAACACCTTGCAACCGTTCCAGACCTTGGCCTACTGCATCTGCCTCGATGGCGAGTACCCGATAAAGCCCTGATGACGCACGCCTCAAGCGGTCTTTTATCCATGCTGCCTGCGGGTGGCGCCCCCGGCCTGCGAGTGCAGACCGGGAATGACCTGGCCCTGCTCGGCGACGTGTACTTGTCGCGACGCTGGGCCGAAGTCAGTGCCATACCGGGCTGGAGCGATGCACAGCGCCGGGCGTTCCTGCTGTCCCAGGAACAGTTGCAGCGCAGCCATTACCACACGCATTACCCCGAGGCCGACTTTCTTATCGTCGACTACGCAGGGACCGCAATAGGTCGCCTGTGCGTGGATCAGGGCGCTAGCGCCTTGCGCATCGTCGACATCGCCCTGCTGGCGCAGTGGCAAGACCGGGGAATCGGCAGCCGCTTGCTGCACGCGGTCATGCAACTGGCCGACAGCCAGGGCCTGGCCTGCAACCTGAGCGTCGAGCAGGGCAGCCGCGCTCGTGGCCTGTATGAGCGCCTGGGCTTCCAGGCCTGCGGCGAAGCAGGTCTGTATACCCCGATGCAGCGACCTGCCAGCACGCACTACCCGCTGCTCAAGGACGCCATGGGCTGCGAGCGCCCGGATGACCTGCCAGCGGACCCCTGACGCTGCTTCGCCCATCACCCGCGACATGACATTCAAACGCAGGCGCTACTGGCGTCGCCCCTTTGGTTCCATGGTGCGCAGCCCTGCAACGGAGCAAGGCACGCCCACAATAGTTGCCGTATGGCAGGAAGCCCCCCATGAGCACACCGTTCACCCCCTCCGGTAGCTGGCTGGCAAAAAGACTGGTCTCGCTGTTCCTGCTGTTTTGTGCGATGACCCTGGCCGGCCAGGCGATGGCAGCACGCCCGGTCATCACCTCTCCAGCCTCGGGCACCACCCTGACCCCGGTGGCGGTGAACCAGTTCATGAGTGTCACCATCACCGCCACAGGGGGCGCGCTGCCTCTGGACGGTTGGTACGAATGCGACATCGACGACCCAAGCTATGACGGTACGCAGACCTGCCTGCCGCCGGGGTTGACCCTCAGCCCTTCGCCCCACAGCGCCACCACGACTCTGTCCGGCTCACCGACCGCAGCCGGCACCTACACCTTCGCTATTTCCCTCAATGACGGCCTGAACCAGGCCGGGGTCGCCACCTATACCCTGGTGGTCACCAGTTCCGCGACCCCGACCCTGACCTCGGTCGCCCCAAGCAGCGGCAGCACCGCCGGCGCCACCTCCGTCACCCTTACCGGCACCAACTTTACCGGCGCCACGGCGGTGACCTTTGGCGGAGCAGCGGCCACTGGTTTCACCGTCAACAACGCCACCACCATCACCGCCACCACCCCGGCCCACGCCGCAGGCGCAGTGAGTGTGACGGTCACCACCGCAAGCGGCAGCGCGACCCTGACCAATGGCTATACCTACGTGCCGGCCCCCACCGTCGGCCCGGTCAGTGCCACGGTCGCCGCCAACAGCAGCGCCAACCCGATCACCCTGGCCCTCAGCGGCGGCGCCGCCACCAGCGTCGCCGTGGCCAGCGCGGCCAGCCATGGCAGCGCCACCGCCAGCGGCACCAGCATCACCTACACCCCGACCGCCGGATTCTCTGGTTCCGACAGCTTTACCTACACCGCCACCAACGCCAGCGGCACCTCTACAGCGGCCACGGTGACCATCACCGTGAGCCCGCCCACCCTGACGATAACGCCGACCACTCTGCCCAACGGCACTCAGGGCTCGGCCTATAGCCAGACCGTCAGCGCCTCCGGCGGTACTGCGCCCTACACCTATGCCATCAGCGCCGGCAGCCTGCCGGCCGGTCTCAGCCTGAACACCGGCACCGGCGTGCTCAGTGGCACACCGAGCGCCAGTGGCACCTTCAACCTGACCGTTACCGCCACGGACGCCAACAGCGCCACCGGTTCCCGCGCCTACAGCTTGCTGATCAACGGTCTGGCGCCGCCCGTGGCAGGCGCCGTCAGCGCCATCGTCGCCGCCAACAGCAGCGCCAACCCGATCACCCTGAACCTCAGCGGCGGCACCGCCACCAGCGTCGCCGTGGCCAGCGCGGCCAGCCATGGCACCGCCACTACCAGCGGCACCAGCATCACTTACACCCCGACCGCCGGCTACTCCGGCACGGACAGCTTCACCTACACCGCCACCAACGCCGGCGGCACCTCTACAGCGGCCACGGTGACCATCACCGTGAGCCCGCCCACCCTGACGATAACGCCGACCACTCTGCCCAACGGCACTCAGGGCACGGCCTATAGCCAGACCGTCAGCGCCTCCGGCGGTACCGCGCCCTACACCTATGCCATCAGTGCCGGCAGCCTGCCGGCCGGTCTCAGCCTGAACACCGGCACCGGCGTGCTCAGTGGCACACCGAGCGCCAGTGGCACCTTCAACCTGACCCTCACCGCCACCGACGCCAACAGCGTCACCGGTTCCCGCGCCTACAGCTTGCTGATCAACGGCCTTGCGCCGCCCGTGGCAGGCGCCGTCAGCGCCATCGTCGCCGCCAGCAGCAGCAACAACCCGATCACCCTCAACCTCAGTGGCGGCGCCGCCACCAGCGTCGCCGTGGCCAGCGCGGCCAGCCATGGTACCGCCACTGCCAGCGGCACCAGCATCACTTACACCCCGACCGCCGGTTACTCCGGTGCGGACAGCTTCACCTATACCGCCACCAACAGCGGTGGCACCTCAAGCCCGGCTACCGTGACTGTCACTGTCAGTGCTCCAACCCTCGCCGTCGGCCCGTCCATCCTGAACGCGATGACGGCGAACAGCGCCTACAGCATCACCCTCAGCGCCAGCAGCGGCACCGCCCCCTACACCTTCGCCATCACCGGCGGCAGCCTGCCCACCGGGCTGACCCTGAACACTTCGACCGGCGTCATTAGCGGCACTCCCACTGCCAACGGGGCTTACAACTTCACCGTGACCGCCACCGACGCCAACAGTGCGACGGGCTCTCGCTCCTATTCCGGGACGGTCGGCAGCGGACCGCCGGTTACCAGTACCGTCAGTGCCACAGTCGCCGCCAACAGCAGCGCCAACCCGATCACCCTGAGTATCAGCGGCGGCGCCGCCAGCAGCGTGGCCGTGGCCAGCGCCCCCAGCCATGGTTCCGCCACCGCCAGCGGCACCTCGATCACCTACACCCCCACGGCCGGTTACTCCGGCGCGGACAGCTTCACCTACACCGCCACCAATGGCAGCGGTACCTCCAGCGCAGCTAACGTCTTGATCACCGTCACAGCGCCGACCATCAATGTGTCCCCGAGCACCCTGGGCGCGATGACGATAAACACTGCCTTCAGCAGCAGCCTGAGTGCCACTGGGGGTACTGCCCCCTACACCTACGCCCTCACCGCTGGCAGCCTGCCCACTGGCCTGTCCCTGAACACCACGACCGGCATCATCAGCGGCACTCCCACCGCCGCCGGAAGCTACAACTTCACCGTGACCGCCACCGATGCCAACGGCGCGACCGGAGCACGTGCCTACTCCGTGGCCATCAGCGCGCCCACCCTGGTGCTGACCCCGGCCTCCCTGGGCGCCGGCACCACAGGCAGTCCCTATAGCGCCACCTTCAGCACCTCCGGCGGCACCGCGCCTTATACGTACAGCGTCACCGGCAGCCTGCCGGCCGGCATGACCCTGAACACCAGCAGCGGCGTGCTCAGCGGCACACCGACGGCCAGCGGCAGCTACAACCTGACCATCACCGCTACCGACGCCAACGCTGCCAACACCTCCAAGGCCTACACCTTGACCATCGCCGCCGTGCCCATCACCGTGCCGGCGTCGAGCCAGATCCTGGCCTCGGGGCAGACCGCCACCGTCGACCTGACCCAGGGCGCCACCGGCGGCCCCTTTACTCTGGCGACGCTGGGCACCGTGACCCCCGCCTCCGCCGGTCGGGCGATGATGATGGGCCCGTTCTCGATGCGCTTCGTGCCGTCGGCGGCCTTTGTCGGCACCGCGGTCGTGACCTTCAGCCTGCAGAACGGCAGCGGCTCCAGTGCTGCCAGTTCCGTGAGCTTTATCATCGAGGCGCGCCCGGACCCGAGCAGGGATGCCGAGGTGATCGGCCTGCTCAACGCCCAGACCCGGGCCGCAGAACGCTTTGCCAGCACCCAGATGGACAACTTCAACCGCCGTCTGGAGCAGTTGCATCAAGTGTCCTGCAACCGCAACTCGTTCAATGCCAGCGTGAGAAAAGACGGGCACGAGGTGCCCATGCAGGAAATATCCAGCGCCGTGCAGAAACAGCTGGGCGGCTCGGCCAACACCACCGACGAAGAGAAGAGAAAGACCGCAGCCGAAGTCGAAGACGGCTGCAAGCAAGACGTCATCGCCTACTGGAGCGACGGCTTCATCAACAACGGTTCGACCCACACTCGTGGGGCGCGGGACAACAGCTTCACCACCCTGGGCCTGAGTGCCGGCATCGACTATCGCCTGTCACCGACCGCGATTGCCGGTGTCGGTATCGGCTACGGCAACGACCGCAGTGACATCGGGGACAACAAGACCCGCAGTGACGCCGACGCCATCGGTATCGCCACTTACCTGAGCCTGAACGTGGCGCCCCAGGTATTCGTCGACGGCCTGCTGGGCTACAACCGCATCAGCTTCGATTCGAGGCGCTACATCACCGGCAGCAACGATGACTACGCCAAGGGTTCCCGTGATGCCGACCAGTTGTTCGCCTCGCTGACCACCAGTTACGAGTACCGCCAGGGCCCGCTGTCGCTCACCCCTTACGGGCGCTTGAACGCCAGCACCACACGCATGGACGCCTTCCGTGAGAGCGGCGGCGGCATCTACGGGCTGTCCTATGACGAGCAGCGGCAACAGAACTTCACCTCGTTTATCGGCCTGCGCACAGGGTATGACGTGCCGACCCGAATCGGGGTGATGACGCCCAAGGTCGGGCTGGCCTGGGGTCACAACTTCAGCGGCAGCAGCGATTACAAGATGCGCTACACCGACCAGGGTGACGACGGCATTCTCTACCGCTTCAAGCCCGACCCGCTGGACAGCGATTTTGCCAACCTCGACCTGGGTCTGGACTTCAACCTGGGTCGGGCCTGGCAGATGGGCTTCTCCTACAAGACCGCCCTGGGCAGCGACGAGCGTAGCGACACATTCCGCATCGGCGTCAACGGCAAGTTCTAGCCCGCAGCAACGGATGACGCCGGCCCCGGCGCCATCCGCCTCTCCCGCACCCTGCGCCCATCCCGTGGCGCAGGGTCGTCAACGTCCTGCATTTACTTGCCGGCGTGCAGCACCTGCGGTTCCGGCATGGCCGAGGAATGGTGGTTGAGGATTTTCCACTGCCCGCCTTCCTGCTCGTAGACAAAGGTGTAGCGCGCCTGGACCTGGCGACTGCGACCGTCGGTGCCGGTCAGGGTGAAGGTGTAGACGCCGCTGTCCATGGCCACATTGCTGCCCAGCTGGCGGATTTCCCGGTAGTTGATCTGGCCCACAGGCTTGAGTGCCAGGAAGTGCTCGAAGTAGTCCTTGATCTGCGCCGGGGTGGTGCGCACCTGGTTCGACACTGTGGGCTGCAACACCGCATCCGAGGCATAGAGGTCGACCACCGCCTGGGCGTCGCCGGTCTGCAAGGCGCCGTTCCAGCGGTCGAACAGGCCGGCGATTTCACGATCCTGCTGGCTGCTCGGCTGTTGCGCCACGCTGCTGTAGACGTAGGGCACGCTCTCCAGGGCATGGGCCAGGGGCGCGCCCAGGGCCAGCAACATGATCAGGGCCGAGGTTTTCAATTTCATGGCGATTCTCCAGTGGGGGGGCAATGGCCACAGTCTGTGGTCCGGCGCACGCGCCGCCATCGGCCAACCGGAGGCATTTGCCTATGCCATTTGGCAGATGGTCGCCGCCCCCGTTAACACGGTTTAATAGCGCCCCTGCCCGAACGAGCGTGCCTGAGCGCCGGAGCCGCCCCTTGCCCACCCCGCCCCATGATCCCGCCAGTGCCCTGGCGATTCGCACCCAGTATCGCCAGGCGCAAAGCCGCGCCGCACGCCTGCGCCTGCTGGTGGACACCGGCCAGGAACTGACTCAGCTCAGCCCCCACGCCAAGCGTCTGCGGGTGCTGACCCGGGCCTGTGGGTTCCTGGCGATGGACCACGCCGTGCTGCTGGAATGGGACGCCGCCGGTGAGGTCCACAGCCGCGCCAGCCTGGGCAACAGCGAACGCCTGCAGAGCCTGGCCCGCAGCGCCGACCGCACTTTGCGTGCGCCGCACTGGCAGGAAAACCCCGGGGCGCCGTTGCCCAGCGAGCTGCGGGTGCCCTTGCGTGGCGGCGATGGCACCAGCTTTGGCGCCCTGGTCCTGGCCAACAGCGTCAGCATCAGCGCGCCGGACAACGAAGACCTCGAATCCCTGCAACTGCTGGCCACCCTGCTCGCCGCACACCTGGAGAACCAGCAGTTGCTCGATACCCTGGTGGCCCGCGATCGCACCTTGTCCGAGCTGGTGGACCGCCTGTTCCGCGCCCAGGAAGACGAACGCAAACGCGTGGCCTACGACCTGCATGACGGCCTGGCACAAACCCTCGCCGGCCTGCATCAGCGCCTGCAAGGTTTTGCCGGTCGCTGCCCACCCCTGCCCGGGGCACTGGACGGCGACCTGCGGGACATCCTGGCCCTGGCCCAGCATTGCGTGGGCGAAGGCCGCCAATTGATCGGCGGGCTGCGGCCGACGGTGCTGGATGATTTCGGCCTGCTCAAGGCGGTCGACAAAGAGGCCGATCGCCTGCGCGACGCCGGGATCCAGGTGCTGTGGCACGAGCGTTGCGCGGCGCGCCTGCCGAGCCAGACCGAGATCGGCCTGTTTCGCATCGCCCAGGAAGCCATCAACAACATCCTCAAGCACGCCCAGGCCAGCCGGGTGCAACTGGCCCTGGAGCTGCACGCCGGCCAGGCCTGGCTGCGGGTCGAGGACAACGGCCTGGGCTTTGCCCGGGAGCAGGCCCTGGACCATGCCGACACCCAGCACCTGGGGCTGGCGGCGATGCAGGAGCGGGCCAGCCTGCTGGGCGGGCGCCTGACCTGCACCAGCCGCCCCACTGCCGGCACCCGACTGCTGGCCTGCGTGCCCTGTACCGCGCAAGGAGCCCTGGCATGAGTACTGCCAGCAACCCCGTGCTGCGCCTGGTCCTGGCCGACGACCACGAAGTGACCCGCACCGGCTTTGTCGCTCTGCTGGCCGGTCATCCCCAGTTCGAGGTGGTCGGCCAGGCCCGCGATGGCCAGGAGGCCGTGGCGCTGTGCGAGCGCCTGCTGCCGGACATCGTGATCCTCGATATCCGCATGCCGCTGCTCAACGGCCTGGGCGCGGCGCGGCTCCTGCAACAACGCTTGCCGGAGTTGAAAGTGGTGATCTTCACCATGGACGACAGCCCGGACCACCTGGAGGCGGCCATGAACGCCGGGGCCGTGGGCTACCTGCTCAAGGACGCCAGCCGCGACGAAGTGATCGACGCCCTGCAACGGGTTGCCGCTGGCGAAGCCGCGCTGAACAGCGCCGTCAGTGCGCGCCTGCTGCGGCGCCTGACCGAGCGCGGCGGCAACGGTGCTGCCAGCGAGCAACTGACCCCGCGCGAACGGCAAGTCCTGGGGCTGGTGGCCGATGGCAGGAGCAATCGCCAGATCGGCGAGCAGCTCGGCATCACCACCGGCACCGCCAAGGCCCATGTCGAACGGGTGATCGGCAAACTCGGCGCCGCCGACCGGACCCAGGCCGCCGTGCGCGGCATCGCCCTGGGCCTGGTGGCGCAACCGTGAGGCTGTGGCGCGCCCGCTACTGGGCCGACCTGCCGCTGCGGGGCAAGGCGCTGGTGGTGATTTCCCTGCCGCTGGTGATTCTGTTGCTGTCCCTGGTGCTGATCTACACCACCGAGCGCCAGACCGCCCGCGCTGAAGAGGACGTGCGCCGGGTGCTGCTGGTGCAGGGCGATATCCAGGCCGTGCACACCCTGCTCGCCGAAGCGGCGGCCAGCGTGCGTGGCTACCTGCTGACCCGACGCGAAGACTTCCTGCCGGCCTATCGCCAGGCCAGGCCACTGATCGACGCCGCGCTGCAACGCCTGGACAGCAACGTGCGCGACCCCCGGGTGCGTGAACAGCTGGACGCCATCGCGCCGCTGATCGACAGCAAAGTCGATGGCCTGGCGGAGATGCTTGAAGACCGCAGGGCCACCCCGGAGCTGATCACCAGCATCCTGATCAGCAACAAGCACATCCTCGACGAGCTGCGCGAACGCATCGCCACCATGCGCACCCTGGAAGATCGGCTGCTGGCCGAGCGCACCATCGCGGCCGCCGCCACCCGCGAACGCCTGCTGTTGTCGACCTGGCTGGCGGCGGTGTGTGGGCTGTTCGGGGCGATTGTCGCGGTGCTGTTTCTGTCCAAGGGCATTGTCGCCCGGGTGCAGCAGGTGCAACGCAATGCCCAGCGCCTGGCCCTGGGCCAACCCTTGTGGCCGCAACCGCCGGAGCAGGATGAAATAGGCCAGTTGGGCACCCGCCTGGTGGAAGCCGGGCACCTGCTGGCCGAGCGTGAACGCGCCCTGCGCGACAACGAGGAACGCCTGCGGCTGATCATCGACGGGGTCAAGGATTACGGTATTTTCGCCCTCGATACCGATGGCTACGTCACCAGTTGGAACGCCGGGGCCGAACGGATCAAGGGCTACACCGAACAGGAAATCATCGGCCGGCATTTCTCCCTGTTCTACCTGCCCGAGGAGTGCCCGCAGCATCCCGAACTGGCACTGCGCGAAGCCACTCGCGACGGTGATTTCATGGAAGAGGCCTGGCGCTGCCGCAAGGACGGCAGCCGGTTCTGGGCCAGTGTGGTGATTACCGCGCAGTACGACGCCAGCGGCGCCTTGCGCGGGTTTTCCAAGATCACCCGCGACATCAGCGACCGGCGGCTGGCGGAAATTGCCCTGCGCACCGCCCGTGAAGAAGCCGAGCGCGCGAGCCGCGCCAAAAGCGAATTCCTGTCGCGCATGAGCCATGAACTGCGCACCCCGCTGAACTCGATCCTGGGCTTCGCCCAACTGCTCGACATGGACGCCTCCCACGCGCAGAAAGCCCAGGTCGGGCACATACTGCGGGCCGGCCAACACCTGCTGACCCTGATCAACGAAGTGCTGGACATCGCCAAGATCGAGGCCGGGCGCCTGCCCCTGAATATCGAAGCCGTGCCCCTGACCCAGGTGCTGCAAGAGGCCCTGGCGCTGGTTTCGCCGATGGCCGCAGCGGCCGGGATCCAGGTCCAGGAGTTGCCAGCGCTGGCCGACGACAGCGGCATCGTCGCCGACCGTCAACGCCTGGTGCAGGTGCTGCTGAACCTGCTGTCCAATGCCATCAAATACAACCGCGCCGGCGGCCGGGTGCAGATTGAGGTCAGGGTCGAGCCACCGCGCATCGCCGTGGCCGTGGTCGACAGCGGCAAGGGCATCGCCGCCGAACGCATGCCGCAGTTGTTCAAGCCCTTCGAGCGCCTGGAAACCGACCCCAACGTCGAAGGCACTGGCCTGGGCCTGGCCCTGAGCAAAAGCCTGCTGGAGATGATGGACGGCAACCTCAGCGTGCTCAGCCAACCCGGCGTGGGCTCGAGCTTCACCCTGGAGCTGCCCTTCGCTCGCCTGCCCCACCACCCGCCGCCGCCCCGGGCGATCGCGCCGACTCCAGTCCCGGCCAGCGTGGTCGGCTACCGCGCCAAGGTGCTGTGCATCGAGGACAACCTGTCGAGCCTGGCCCTGATCGAAACCCTGCTGCAACGCCGCCCCGGCCTCAAACTGCTGTCGAGCATGCAGGGCCAGATGGGCCTGGACCTGGCCGACCAGCACGCGCCGCAGTTGATCCTGCTGGACGTGGCCCTGCCGGACATGGACGGCCTGACCCTGCTGCAACGCCTGCGTCGCTCGCCCATCACCTGCGCCACGCCGGTGCTGATGATTACCGCCGATGCCAGCGAGCGCACCCAGCAGGCGCTGCTCGATGCCGGGGCCACGGCAGTGCTGACCAAGCCACTGCATATTCCGGCGTTCCTGTCCCACCTCGACCGACACCTGCCGGAGCCCCTGTGACCACTGACCTGCGCATCCTGATCATCGACGACCAGCGGCCCAACCTGGAGCTGATGGAGCAACTGCTGGCCCGCGAAGGCCTGAGCAATGTGCTCAGCAGCACCGAGCCGCTGCGCACCCTGGACCTGTTCAACAGCTTCGAGCCGGACCTGGTGATCCTCGACCTGCACATGCCGGAGTTCGACGGTTTTGCCGTGCTCGAACAGCTCAGCCGGCGCATCCCCCAGGGCGAGTACCTGCCAATCCTGGTGCTGACCGCCGATGCTACCCGCGACACCCGCCTGCGCGCCCTGGCGCTAGGTGCCAATGATTTCATCAGCAAGCCCCTGGATGCCCTGGAAACCATGCTTCGGGTCTGGAACCTGCTGGAAACCCGCGCCCTCTACAACACCCTGCGCACCCTGGTGCCGGCGGACCGCATCGACTTGCTGCGCCGCCGCTAAGCCCCCGGGAACCGGCCTGCGACCTTGCACCACGGGGCCCGCAAAACCTCAGCAACGAGCGCTACCTGTATTGCGCCAACGCCTGCCGTTACGGCGACGAGCGCAACCTGGTGAGGGCCATCAGTTACAACTGGTAGGGCCTCGGACCAAACGCCATGGGTGATGCCGGCAGCACCGCGCCAGCCGCGGCGGGTGCGGTCGCGTTGCCGTCTGCGCAAAGGCTGCTTTACTCAGTCAACCCGACGCTGTGCCCGTCGTCCCTGATGCGTGAGTGCTGCCAGGGGCCGGCGGGCGATTCATGAGGAAGCCCCGATGGAACGCCTGACTGCGCAAGACTTCAGCCCCGAACTGCTGGAACTCTACGACTACTACGCCCACGGCCGGATCAATCGCCGCCAGTTTCTCGACCGGGCCGCGGCCTTTACCCTGATGGGCATGACTGCCAGCGCGACCCTGGCCGCCTTGAGCCCCAACTATGCGCTGGCCGAGCAAGTGGCCTTTACCGACCCGGACATCGTTGCCCACTACATCACCTACCCCTCGCCCAAGGGCCATGGCCAGGTGCGGGCCTACCGGGTGCACCCGGCCAAGGCCAGCGGCAAGGTGCCGACGGTGGTGGTGGTGCACGAAAACCGTGGCCTCAACCCTTATATCGAGGATGTGGCACGACGGCTGGCCAAGGCCGGTTACATCGCCCTGGCCCCGGACGGCCTGAGTTCGGTAGGCGGTTACCCGGGCAATGACGATCAGGGCCGCGAGCTGCAAGCCAAGATCGACCCGCAAAAGCTGATGAATGATTTTTTCGCCGCCGTCGAGTGGCTGATGAAGGACCCGGCCGGCACCGGCAAGGTCGGGATCACCGGCTTCTGCTATGGCGGTGGCGTGGCCAATGCCGCAGCGGTGGCCTACCCAGAGTTGGCGGCCGCCGTGCCGTTTTACGGACGCCAGCCCAAGACAGAAGACGTGGCACGGATCAAGGCACCGCTGTTGCTCCACTACGCCGAACTCGACAGCGGAATCAACGAAGGCTGGCCCGCCTACGAAAAAGCCCTGAAAGCCGGTGGCAAGACCTACGAGGCCTTCGTCTACCCGGGGGTCAACCATGGCTTTCACAACGACTCCACGCCGCGCTACGACGAAGCCGCCGCCAACCTGGCATGGGAACGCACCCTGGCCTGGTTCAAGCGCTATCTCGCCTGATCCCGCCTGTAGTCGCTGCCGAGGCACGAGGTTGCACTGGCCGTCATCGACGCCGTGTTGGGTCAGGTAGATACGCGGGGTTGTCGCAGCCTGCGCGGGTCATCACGGGCTGCGGCGGCGGTAGAAGCTGGCGGCCAATACCAGGAATATCAGGCTGCCGGTGGCGACCTGCTGCCAGTAGAAGTTCCAGCCGATCAGCAGCAAGCCATTGGCAATCACATTGATAAACAGCACGCCCAACAAGGTGCCCAGTACATTTGGCCGGCCCTGGCGACTGAGGGTGGTGCCCATGAATACCGCACCGATGGCGTTGATCAAAAAGGCATTGCCCGACATCGGCACGTAAGCATTGACCGTGGAACTGAGCAGAATCCCCGCCACCGCACAGGCCAGCGCGCTGCCGACAAACACCCGGGCCAGGATCCGCCGTGGCGACAGGCCCGAGTAATACGCCAGCTGCGGCTGCGCGCCCACCGCCTGGATCTCGCGACCCAGCCTGCCCCGTGCCAGCACCAGCCCATAACCACCGGCCAGCACCGCCACCAGGTACAGCGGCAACGGGATGCCCAGCAGCAACAGGCTGCTGATGCCGGGCAACACGTCCTTGGCGATGTAGATCGGCTGGCCACCGTCCGACAGCAACTGCTGGACGCTGGTGCCGATAAACAGCGTGCCCAGGGTCGCCAGGAACGGCGTGATCCGCAGCCCGGCAATCAGCAGCGCATTGAACAGCCCGGCGCCGGCTCCTGCCGCCAGGGCCACCAGAATCGCCAGTCCCAGGCCAAGTCCGGCATTCAGGCTGACGACAAAACCCAGGCTGGCGAAGTCCAGGGCGGTGCCCACCGACAGGTCGATGCCACCGGCGGCCACGGCCCAGGTCATGCCGATGGCGACCACCGCCAGCAGCACAAAGTTGTTGAGCACCAGGCTCGACAGATTGCCCACGCTGAGAAAGCCCGGGGCGCTCAACGAGAAAAACAGCACAATGCCCAGCACCAGCAACGGCAGGATCGCCGGCAGCAGGCGCTCGAGCAGGGCCACGGCGCGCGCGCGGGGGGTCAGGGTCAGGCCGCTCATGGGTGGCCCTCCTGCTTGGCCACGGCGGCGGAAAACGCCACCACCAGCAAAATAAGCACCCCCTGCACACCATTGACCCAGAAGCTGGAGATGTTCAGCAGCTGAAAGCCGTTGATTAAAAAGCCCAGGAGCAAAGTTGCGAGCAGGGTCCCGGGAATATTCGCCGTCAGGCGCCGGGAGAACACCACGCCCAGAAAGGTGATGGCCACCACCGACAGCAGCATCTCTCCCGAGCCGGTGGTGCTGCCGCTGAAAAACGCCGCCGAGCACAGGGCCGCGACCGCCGCACAGGCGCCGGCGATCAGGTAGCTGGAAAACACATAGCGCTTGAGCCCCAGGCCCGCTGCCCGCGCCGCCTCGGGGTATTCGCCGACCGCGTACAGGCGCAGGCCGTAGGTGCTGTGCTGAATCAACAGGGTCAGCAGCGCCGCCACCGCCAACAGCACCCAGGCCAGGGCTGGCACCCCCAGCCAGTCACCAAAGGCCAGCCACTCCAGCAACGCGGACTCGGTGGGCAGCACGCTGTTCTGGGTCAGCACCAGCTCCAGGCCGGCCACCAGGTTCATGCTGGCCAGGGTCGCGAGCAGCGGCGGCAGGCCGAGCAGCAATACCGCCAGGCCATTGAAGGCCCCCACCACTACCCCGCAGGCCAGGGTCAGGGACAGCGCCTGCCAGGCCTCGCAGCCTTGATTGTTCAGGCTGCTGTAGACCGCCGCACACAGCCCCAGATTGGCTGCCAGCGACAGGTCGAGGCCACCGGAGACCACATGGTTGCCGCCGCCAATCACTACGCAGGTCAGGCCAAAGGCGAGAATTCCGAGGATCGCCGACTGGGCAAAGACATTGGCGATGTTGCCGGCGCTGATAAAGTTCGGCGCGGTCAAGGCAAACACCAGCAGGATCAGGGCGAACACCAGCAACGAACCGCGCTGCGCCAGCCGTGGCAACAGGTGGTTCGCAGGTTCCGCAGCAGGTCGGGCTAAGGCTTCAAGACTGGACATCGGCAGTTTCCTTTTTCGCCAGAGGCAGGTGCGCCGGGGCCGAGGTCGGCAGCTCGCCGGAACCGGTGGCACATCTGAGCAATTGCTCGCTGTCGGTGGCGCGCGCGTCGAATTCGCCGGCGATGCGGCCACGGTGCATTACCAGGATCCGGTGACTGATGCCAATCAACTCCGGCAAGTCCGAAGACAGCACCAGCACCGCCGCACCGCTCTCGGCCAGGCGCGCGATCAGGCGGTAGATTTCCACCTTGGCCCCGATATCGATGCCCACGCTCGGCTCGTCCAGCAGGTACAACGACGAGTGCCGGCTAAGCCACTTGGCCAGCGCGACCTTCTGCTGATTGCCACCGCTGAGTTGCTGCACCGGCGCATCGGGGCCGGTGGTCTTGATTGCCAACTCATCGATCAGGCGCCGGCTTTCCCGGGCCTGCGCCCCTCGGTCCAGCAGACCCCAGCGGCTGAAGGTGCCGAGGCTGGCCAGGGTGATGTTTTCCAGCACCGACAACAGCGGCGCCACCCCATGGCTGCGGCGCTCTTCGGGCACCAGGGCGATACCGTGGCGCACCGCATCCGCCGGCGACTTCAAGCGCAGGGGCTGGCCGTGCAGGTGCATTTCGCCGCGCTCGGGAACGCCCAGGCCGAACAGGCTTTTCAACAGTTCCTTGGCCCCGGAGCCCACCAGGCCGGTCAAGCCCAGCACTTCGCCCCGGTGCACGCTGAGGTCGATGGCGTCATAGGCGTGCCCTGCCCCGAGCTGGTTGAGCTGCAACACCGGCGCGCCCGGCACGGCCCCGGTGCGCGGGTACATGTCTGCGACGTCGCGGTTGACCATCAGCCGCGCGATTTGTGCGGTGCTGGTGCTGGCCGGGTCCACCACGGCCACATCGCGGCCGTTGCGCAGCACCGTGACCTGATCGCACAGCGCCTCGATTTCCTGCAAGTAATGGGAGATGTAGAGGATCGACAGGCCCTGGCTGCGCAGGCGACGAATGATGCCCAGCAACTGGTCCACCTCACGCTTGACCAGGGACACGCTGGGCTCGTCGAACACCAGTATTTTCGGCTTGGCGAGCAAGGCCCGGGTGATTTGCAGCACCTGGCGCTGGGCGCTGTCGAGGTCGCGGACCAGGGCCCCGACCGGGAACTGCAGATCAAAATAATCGCGCAGCAAACGCGCCGCCTCGCGCTCCTGGGCGCGGCGATCGACAAAGGGTCCACGGCGGATTTCATGCCCGAAAAACAGCGCTTCGCCGACGCTGAAGCTGGCGGGCAGCAGCCGCTCCTGATGAATAAAGTGCACGCCCAGGGCCTCGACCTGGCGCGGCGTCGGTGCCTGCAACCGGTGGCCGTCGATGCTCAGGCTGCCGGCGTCCGCGCGGTGGATGCCGGCCAGGACCTTGATCAGGGTCGACTTGCCGGCCCCGTTTTCCCCTACCAGCCCATGCACCGTGCCGCGCACCACGCGCAGGCTCGCGCCGTCCAGGGCCTGAGTGGCCCCGAAGCGCTTGTATAGGTCCTTCAGGTGCAGGGCTGGGGTCACTGATCGCCCCTCAGTTGCAGCACCTCAGGCAGGTTGGCGGCAGTGGTGAGCAAGGTCGCAACCTGGGTTTCCTTCGGCAGGTCGCGCTGCCCGGCCAGGTAGCGGGCCACGTTTTGCACCGCCGTCTTGCCGATCAGCGCCGGCTGTTGCGCGACCACCGCGCCGATCGGCGAATGCTCGCGCTTGAGCAGGTCGAGCACCTCCGGCGTGCCGTCCACACCGTAGGTCTTGATCTCGGTGCGGCCGGCATCCACCAGGGCCTTGCTCGCGCCCAGCTGCGGAATATCCCAGGCCGACCAGATCGCGGTCACGCTGCCCTTGGGGTACTTGTTGAGCAGCGCCGAGACTTGCGAGTAGGCGTCCTGCACGGTGTTGGGGATCACGTCCCGCAGCTCGGGCTCGATGATTTTCAGGTTCGGCTGATCCTTGAGTGCCAGCTTCAACTGGTCGTAGCGGATGGCGCACACCGGCACCCCGTAGAAGCCGTTGAACACCAGAATATTGCCCTGGCCCGAGGCGTCCTTGATCAACTGCTCGGCCAGGGCCTTGCCCGTGGCGACGTTGTCGGACGTGGTGTTGTTCAGGCTGTATTGCGAGGGTGCGTCAATGGTGAACAGCGGGATACCGGCCTTGCTGATGCGCTTGAGCCAGGGGTCGATCACGCTCAGGGTGCCGAGGGTCTGGATCACCGCATCGGGCTTTTGCGTGACCACGGTCTGCAACTGATTGACCAGGTTTTTATCGTTGCGCCCGGCGTCCAGGGTGATCGGCGTTCCGCCCAGGCGCTTGACCTCGTCAACCTGGGCCTGGAAGGCCTTGATGTCGAAGTAGTGACTGGTGCCGGTCATGCTGATCGCGATGCGCTTGCCCGCCAGCGAAGGGACATCGCTGTCGTCGGCATGGGCGGTCGTGGCCAGGCTGGCGGCCACCAGGGCACACGCCAGCAGGCGCCATGAGGCAGTCAGGCGCGACCGCGAAAAAACAGAAACGGCATCAGGCATTCAGGTAGCTCCAATGATTGCGTGGGAATGGTCCTCGGCAAGCCATTGCACAGGCCATGCCCAAACCCTGGCAGTCGTTGTCGCTGCGCCCCCAAGCCACGGCAGCCGCCGCTCTGCGCCGGGCTCCCGCTACCGATGATCAACACCCCGTGGCGGCGGGCACGGGGCGTGGATGGGCAAATTGCCGAATCGCTGTTGCCAGGCCAACAGTTGCCCTGGGGAACTGCGCGCCCTACTCGATCAAAGGCACCTTGGCTGCACGCCGGTAAGGACCGTACTCCACCGGCACCCACTGGAACTGCTTGCCCTGGGTAGTGATGTGGCCGATGCCGGGGAACGGCAGGTGCGCCGCGGTGACCCAGGTCTTGCTGGCGGCGGCGGCGCTGAACACCTTGGCCCGGCTCTTGATTGCCTGCTGGCCGTCGACGTCGAAGCCGATGGAGACCTCGGGATGCTCGAACTGCACCGCCAGGTTATGCACCAGGTCGCCCATGAACAGGATGCTCTGGCCCTGGGAAGTGAAGCGGTAAGTGGTGCTGCCCGGGGTGTGCCCGGGTTCCAGCACGGCTTCTACACCGGGCACCGGCGACTGGCCGGGGGCGAAGGTCTTGAAGCGGCCGGCGGCCACATAGGGCGCGGTGGAGTCCTGGGCGATCTTGAAGTAGGCCTTGGCGCCTTCGGGGGCCTTGGCCAGGGCCTTCGGATCGAGCCAGTAGGCGGCCTCGGCCTGGGCCGCGAACACCGTTGCATGGGCGAATACCGGCTGCTGCCCGGCGTCGACCAGGCCGCACACGTGGTCCAGGTGCAGGTGGGTCAGCAGGATGGTGTCGACCTGGGATGGGTCGTAGCCGGCGGCCTTGATATTGGCCGAGAGCATGCCGGCGGTGGCGCCGATGCACTGGCCGGCGCCGGTGTCCACCAGGATCAACTGCTTGCCGGTGTTGATCAGGAACGCATTGAACGCGGTCTGCACCCCCGGGGTTTCTATCGAGCGCCGGGCCAGCAGCGCGCGGATCTTGCTCTGGCTCAGGCCCTTGAGCAAGGTCGGCGACAGGTCGTTATAGCCGTCGAACAGCGCAGTCACCTCGTAATCCCCCACCGCCAGGCGAAAGTAACCCGGCACCTGGGTGCCGACCTGGGCCGGGGCCTCGGCCAGGGAGATACCGGACGCCAATGCCAGCGTCAGGCCGAGCGTGCCCACCAGAGATTTTTTCATGCCGTTACCCTTGATCGAGTGGAAACAGGCAGCCCGCCATCGGACCGCCCCATGCCTCGATCTTGCGCCCTGGGGCAATGGGTTAATTGCAGCTATGTGCTGACTTGTTGCCGCCCTACCCGCCGGCGTCGCCAAACACCGCGACGATCTCCTCGATCACTGCCCGCACCCGTGCGGTGTGGCGCAAGTCGGCGTGGGTCACCAGCCATACGTCATAGGGCGTGGCGCGGTTGCGCTCGGGCCACAGCCGCACCAGGCCGTCGCGCTGGCCCATGGGCACCGGGATCTCCCCCAGGCCGATCCCGGCACCAATCGAGCGCCGCACCAGCAGGCTGGAGCTGAGGCTGGCGACAATGCGCCCACCGGTCATGGGTTCCGCGACCAGGGTCAGGTCCTTGTTGCCCTGCAGATAGGGTTGATACACCACCAGGTCATGCCCGGCGAACGCCGAACCCGGCTCCGGCACGCCGTGGGCCTCGACATAAGCCTGGGAGGCAAACAGCCCCACCGGCCAGCGCGCGATGCGCCGAGCGATCAGGTCCGGGTTATCCGGCCGGGTGTTGCGCACCGCGATGTCGGCTTCGCGTTTGGCCAGACTGAGGATCTGCGTCGAGGCGTCCAGTTGCACCCGCACATCGGGGTGCCGCTGATGCAGGCGGGCAATTGCCGGGATCAGGAAATCGATGGCCAAGGAGTCGGTGGTGCTGACCCGCACACTGCCGGTCAGGCGATCGTCCAGCCCCTGGATCTGCCGCTCCAGCTCCAGGGCCGAATGCTCCATTTTCTCCACCGCCTGTAACGCTGCTTCCCCCACCGCGGTCAGTGCGTAGCCGTCGGAGGTGCGCAGAAACAGGGTCGCGCTCAGGGACTTTTCCAGGGCCGTGACCCGCCGTCCGACCGTGGCCTGATCCACTCCCAGCACCCTTGCAGCACCGCGCAGCGTCGACTCGCGGCACACCGCCAGAAACACCCGAGCGTCATCCCAATTCATTGATTTGCTCCTATGCGCACTCAATCGTGATGCACATACGCATCACGAAGGCGCGAAATCGCAGCATTATTGCATCGATCAGGGTCGTTATGCTGGGCGCCTGAATCAACCCACAGGACCTTTGTCATGCTCAGCCCCTCTGTTGCCCCGGACGCCCGGCGCCAGGCCATCTGGCTGCCGATCTTCGCCGGCCTCTGCGCCAGCCTGGTCGGCATCGGCCTGGCGCGGTTCGCCTACACCCCGCTGATTCCGGCATTGATCCAGGCTCAATGGTTTAGCGCAGGCGATGTGGTGTACCTGGGTGCCGCCAACCTGGTGGGCTACCTGCTCGGCGCCTTGCTCGGGCGGCCCCTGGCCCGGCGCACCTCCAACACCCACGCCCTGCGCCTGATGATGCTGGCGGTGACCCTGGCGTTTTTTGCCTGTGGTTTTCCGCTGTCGGTGGCCTGGTTCTTCGGCTGGCGCCTGCTGTCGGGGATTGCCGGTGGCGCGATCATGGTGCTGGTGGCCTCGACCGTACTGCCCCATGTGCCGGCGGCGCGTCGGGGCCTGGCCAGCGGTGCGATTTTCCTCGGCATCGGCCTCGGCATTGCCGGCTCCGGGACCCTGGTGCCACCGCTGCTGAGCCTGGGCCTGCAACAAACCTGGTGGGGCCTGGGCCTGGTGTCGCTGCTATTGAGCGCGGCCACCTGGTTCGCCTGGCCGACAACCGACCCGCTGCATGCAGCGCCTGTCGCAACCCCGGCGCCCGCGGCCACCCACGACCCGAGCGTCTACCTGCTGTTCGCTCAATACGCCTTTATGGCTGCCGGGCTGGTGCCGGCCATGGTGTTCCTGGTGGATTACGTGGCGCGCGGCCTGGGTGCCGGGCCGCACATTGGCGCGCTGATCTGGGTCCTGTACGGCCTGGGCGCGATCATCGGCCCGGTGAGTTATGGCTTTCTGGCCGACCATCTGGGCGCCCGGCTGAGCATGCGCCTGGTGCTGGTGGTGCAGGCGATTGCCATGGGCCTGCTGGCGGTGTCCAGCGCCTTCACCCTGCTGGCGGTGCTGGCGGTGATTCTCGGCTCGTTCCCGCCGGGCATCGTGCCGTTAGCCCTGGCCCGGGTGCATGAGCTGATCCCCCGGCATCACCTGCAACAGATCGCCTGGAGCCGCGCCACGGTGTCGTTCGCCACCTTCCAGGCCATCGCCGGTTTCGCCTACTCGAGCCTCTTCAACGCCAGCGGCGGCCAGCACGCCCTGCTGTTTCTCATCGCCGCCGGCGCCCTGGTCATCGCTCTGTTGCTGGAACCGGCGCTGCGCCTGGTGCAACGCCGCGAGCGGCTTGAGCCGGTATTGAACTGAATCACCGGCCCCCGGCTGCGGTCCCACCCATGAACCCTTTGCCACAGGACATCGACATGCACCTGCCCCAGACCATGACCCTGATTGAAATCACCGAACCCGGCGGCCCCGACGTGCTGCAACCGCGCGAGGTCCCGCTGCCGGCGCCGGGCCCGGGTGAAGTGCTGATTCGCGTGCACGCCGCCGGGGTCAACCGCCCGGATGTGCTCCAGCGCAGCGGCCATTACCCGATGAAGCCCGGAATGAATCCGAACCCCGGACTCGAGGTAGCGGGTGAAGTGGTGGCCCTGGGCACCGGCGTCAGCCAGTTCGCCCTCGGCGACCGGGTCTGCGCCCTGACCAACGGCGGCGGCTACGCCCAGTATTGCGCGGTGCCGGCCGGACAGACCTTGCCGATCCCGGGTGACCTGTCGTGGATCCAGGCGGCCGCGATCCCGGAGACCTTCTTTACCGTGTGGGCCAATCTGTTCAGTATCGGCGGCGCCCACAAGGGCCAGCGGGTGCTGATCCACGGCGGTACCAGCGGCATCGGCACCACCGCCCTGATGCTGTGCCGGGAGCTGGGCATCGAGGCCTTCGCTACCGCCGGCAGCGCCGACAAATGCACGGTGATCCGCCAGTTGGGCGCCGAGCCGATCAACTACCGCGAGCAGGATTTTGCCCAGGTCATCGCGGAAAAAACCGCCGGCCAGGGGGTGAATGTGATTCTCGACATCATGGGCGGCTCCTACCTCAACAGTAACGTCTCGGCCCTGGCCCTTGAAGGGCGCCTGGTGATGCTGGGCTTTCTCGGCGGCGCCCGGGCCAAGGACATCGACCTGATGGCGATCATGGGCAAGCGCGCGGTGGTCACCGGCTCGCTGCTGCGCTCGCGCACCGGCGCCGAAAAAGCCGCCATCGCCGCGCACCTGCAGCAGCACGTATGGCCGGCGCTGGCGGCCGGCCGCTGCCTGCCGATGATCGACAAGGTCTACCCCTACACCGAGGCTGCCCAGGCCCACGAACGCATGGAGGGCAGCGAGCATATCGGCAAGATTGTGTTGCAGGTGGCTTGAGGGGTCGCCGGTGCGGGTGCCGGTCAGCCGGCCACCAGCAGCCGGTCCTCGAGGACCACGCTGATGCCGCCCTGGCGCCACAACTCGAAGTAGCGGGAAAAATCGATGTCCAGGGCAATCAGCGGCGTGGCGATGTACCAGGCCAGGTAATAGTCGGCCGCGATGCCATACAGCGCTTCGAGCAAGGCATGCACCTGGGCGTCCGCGTCCTTCAGGTCGTCGATCAGCGCATCGGCGATATGCTCGAACACCCAGGCATTGGGCACATCGCGCTGCAATAACGGGTACAGCTCATCACGACTGACGCACTGCACCTGTGGCTGCCAGCCGGGCTGGTCTGGCCAGGGGCCGCCAGTGGCCTCGCAGAAACGCGCCTGCTCGTGCCACCACTCCAGCGCCGCACTCTTGAGCCGCGCCTGATCGGTGCCCGAGGTCGGCAGCAGATACAGGCTGTGCTCCAGGGATCCGGACGCCAGCACCTGGCGCGTCCGCTCCTGGATGGCCAGGGCCTGGGGAAAGCCGGACAGGATCCGGCTCAGTTGCGAATCCCCCGGGTGCGCCTTGAACAGCCCGAGAAAATGCGACTTGTCGAAGTCAGCCCGGCCCTGACGGTAGGCGAGCCAGTCATCCAGCAACGAGCTCATGGGCAGGCGTGCGCCTGGGGTGCTGTGGTGGCCACTCAATGCACCGCCCGCGTCACCAGAAAACTCAGCAACTGCGGGTCGTCATCCAGCTCGATGGCTTGCACCGGACGCGGCAGGTCGTCGAGCACCGCGCGCCAGAACGCCTGGGAGGCTTCGTCCTGGTCATAGAAACGCACCAGCCAATTACTCTCGCCGCTGGTCAGCACCTGAGTCGCCAAGGCGCGGCCGATGCCCTTGCGCCGGTAGCGTTTGAGAATGAACAGGTCTGCCAGCTCCAGGGCGTTCAATCCCGGCAGCTCACTGCCCTCGATCAGCAGGAAGCCGGCGATATAGCCGTCGACCAGCAACAGGTTGGCGCTCCACTGCGGCTCTTGCCAGTAGCGGGCCAAGTGCTCCTCGTGGATGTAAAAACGCCCGTCCGACTCAACGTCTTCCTGTTCCCAGTCCGAAGACTCGTAGGCATAGAACTGATAGAGGTTGCGAATCAGCTCGGCGTTCTCAGGGCCGGTCTGGATAAACTCGACAGTGGTATCGCTCATTGCGTGGCCTCGCGTGTGCATGGACGAGGCAAACAGGTATCGGCAATCGACGGCATGCATATCTCGGTAACTGGACAAATGACAGAGGCGCTGGCGGGCTGCCCCTTGAATGGGCCGCCATTGTTTACAAAACCCGCCGCCAATGCCATCGCAAACAATGGGAAAGCTGGCGCCGGTATTTCTCCATGAGCCAGCGGCCATGGCCCTGGTCCACTGAGCATAAACCTGGCTGCGGGCCACATCTGGCCCGCAAGGCCACTCTTGGCCTGATTTTTATTCCTTCATTTTCAACAGGTTATCGATATTCGAGCCAGAACAGGCCCGAAAAGCCGGCGATAAAAACACCTGGCGCAATTGGACGAGTTTAAAGACCGTCGACAGCCGCCGAATAAAACTCATAAGCCGTTGTTTTTAAATGATAAATACAAGAACAAAGAAAGACTGGCACAGGGTTTGCGATAAGGCCCGGGTCATCACCGATGGCATCACGGCCCATCAAGCCTTATTCGTCAAACCTACAAGGAAGCAGCCAATGTCTACTCCCGCCTATATCAGTATCCAGGGCAAGACCCAGGGCAACATCACCCAGGGCGCCTTCACCGCCGACTCCGTCGGCAACGTTTACCAGGAAGGCCACGAAGACCAGATCCTGGTCCAGGAAATCGAACACCTGATCGCCACTCCGACCGACCCCCAAAGCGGCCAGCCCTCCGGCCAGCGTGTACACAAGCCGTTTATCTTCACCGCGCCGCTGAACAAGGCCACCCCGCTGCTGTACCAGGCTCTGGCCTCCGGCGAGATGCTCCCGGAAGTGGAAGTGAAGTGGTACCGCACCTCCACCGAAGGCAAGCAGGAGCACTTCTTCACCACCAAGCTGGAAGACGCCACCATCGTCAACATCAACGCCGCCCTGCCCCACGCCCAGGACCCGAGCAAGGCCGGCTACACCCAGTTGATCAAGGTCGCCATGGCCTACCGCAAGATCACCTGGACCCACGCCATCGCCGGCACCGAAGCCTCGGACGACTGGCGCAAACCGCAGGAATCCTGACCCCAGCCAAAGGCACGACCGACGCCCAGTGCGCCGGCCGTGCCGACTCTGCGCTGATCGATGATCCGGGCATTGACCCCGGTTGCAACGGAGCCTGTCATGCCTACCCAATCCGACCTGCGCTTTACCTTCAGCATTGGCAACGAGTCTTTTGAGGTTGTTGAGTTCACGCTCCATGAAGCGCTGTCCGAGACCTTTCATCTTTGCGTCGAACTGAGCAGCGCCAATCCGGCCATCGACTTTGGGCAGGTGCTGGATCGATCGGCGCTGCTGACCCTCTGGCATGGCGAGACGCCAGTGCGCTATGTGCATGGCGCCGTGTCCTCCTTCGTGCAGCACGACAGCGGCTTTAGGCGTACACGCTATTCGGCGGTGGTCGAGCCACGCTTGGCACGGTTGAAGCTCAGCTCGGACTGGCGAATTTTCCAGACCCTAACCGTGCCGCAGATTACCGAGGCGGTGCTCAAGGCTCACGGGCTGACTCAAGACTATGAACAACGAGTCACCAACGAGCATCTGTCCCGTGAGTACTGCGTGCAGGCGGGCGATACGGACTACCACTTTGTCGAACGCATCATGCGCGAAGAAGGATTTTTCTACTCCTTTAGGCACAGTGCCGAAGGCCACCAGCTGGTTCACAGCGACCGTCTGTTTATCCACGGTCGGGTGGGTGATCAGCCGGTGCATTACAACCCCATACCGGGTGGCGACCAACCCCAGCCCGCGTTGCGGCGTTTTGCCTATAGCGAAAACGTGCGTACGGCACGCCAGACCCAGCGCGATTACACCTTCCACCATCCGCGCTATGGCCATCAGCACAGCCGTGATGGCGTCGATCTCGACCATCAAGGTCGCCAATACGAACGTTACGATTATCCGGCCCGGGCCAAGTTCGACGAGGCCGGCAAACCCTTCGCCGAGAACCGCCTGCGTGGTCATCGGCGCGACGCGCGCATGGCCCTGGTGGAGGGCGATGATCCGCGCCTGCAACCGGGCATTTCCTTCACTCTGGCCGGCCACCCACTTGAAGATATGAACCGAGGCTGGCGCCCGATCAGCATCGTTCACCACGGTAAGCAGCACACCAGCCAGGCTGAAGAAAGTGCCGAGGCGCAGCTGGGTACGCACTACAGCTACCAGGCCGAACTGGTCCCCGATGATGCCGAATGGCGCGCCGAACCGCTGCCTAAGCCACTGATCGACGGGCCGCAAAATGCGCTGGTGGTTGGGCCACCGGGGGAAGAAATCTATACCGACGAATACGGCCGAGTGAAGGTGCAGTTCCCCTGGGACCGCGAGGGCAAGCAGGACGAATACAGCTCCTGCTGGATCCGCGTTTCACAGAACATCTCCGGCGCCACCTGGGGCCATATGGCGATCCCGCGAATCGGCCAGGAGGTTATCGTCGACCACTTCGACGGCGACCCGGACCAACCGATCATCACCGGCCGCACTTATAACCGCCTGCAACTGCCGCCCTACGAACTGCCCCGGCACAAGACCCGGATGACCATCAAGAGCAAGACCCACAAGGGCGAAGGCTTCAACGAACTGCGTTTCGAGGACGAAAAGGACCAGGAGGAAATCTACGTCCACGCGCAGAAAGACCAGAACATCCATATCAACCACGACGAAACCACCTTCGTTGGCAATGATCGCAGCGAACAAGTCGAGCACGACGAAACTGTTTCTATCGGTCACGACCGCAAGGAAACCGCAGGCAATAACGAGCAGGTCAATATCGGCCAAGACCGCCGGCACGATATCGGCCAGGACGACTCCCTGACCATCGGCCGCAATCACAGCATCCGCACCGGCAAAGACCGCACCGAAGAGGTCGGCAACCATCGCCGCGACAAAACCACGGCCAACCACTGGGTCAGCATCGGCGGGCATCAGGAACACAGCGTGGAAGGTCGATCCGAACTGCAAGCGGGCCAGGCGATTCGTCATCGCTCGCAGGTGATCGACCTGCAGGCCGGGGAAATCGTCCGCCTGCGCGGCCCCGGCGGCACCATCACCTTGCACGATGGCGGCATCACCCTGGACGGCGTCGCCATCAACATCAAAGGCCCGATGACTCAACAGGGGGGTGGCAAGGGCAACTCGATGTCGTTGTTGAGCGACGTGGCAACAGGTGAAGAAGCGGACGCTTCTTTCCTCCCCTCCTTCTCCGGCGATGCCTAAGGAAACGCAGCAGCCATGGCCACATTCAAGTTTCCGTTCAAGAATCAAGCAGGCAAAGAGGTACGCAACGCCGACCTCTACTACGACGCCCTCACCATGGCCTCGAGCGGCTACTACCCGCTGGGCCCGTCGGGCGTGCATTGCGGTATTCACTACGAGTCCGCCATGGCCAACACGCTGGCCCTCGTCGACGGAATAGGAGCCATTGCCAAAGGCGAAGTGGTGGCTTACAGAGTCAACCGCCGTTACCTCGACGTGCGTGGCAGGGCGACACCGCCCATGTCGGACAAGGTGCTCTACAGTTCGGGCTTCGTACTGACACGACACTCACTCGAGTACCCCGCTGGCAACAAGCTGACCTACTTCTGCCTGGCCATGCACCTGCGGTCCTTTGAGGAATATGAGCGCCTGGGCGCCCGGGCCAAGCGCCCGCCTTACTGGACGGCCAAGATATACCGCGTCTCGGAACAGGCCGATGACAAGCAAGATGCAACTGCGGGTTCTGCAGCAACCAGAATGACCGGACTGCGGGTGCGCGCCGAACCGTCAGCCGGTACTACACCTATCCTCGGCATTCTCCCGCACGGGGCCAGAATCATTGGCAGAGAGATCCATGACAGAAAGTGGGTGCGCATCCAGGCGCTGATCGACGGCGACATGGCTCCATTGAACACAGGCGATGCCGCACCGGAAACCAGCGCAGCCATTGACGGTTGGGTGTTTCTCAAAAGCCTGACAGAACAGTCTCAGGTGCCGGATGCCTTTGACGAAGTCGTCTTCCCCACTCCCCCACTTAAAGTCAAAGCGGGAGCACTGCTTGGGCACCTCGGTGAATATCAACGAATAGCTGACCCCGGCTCTTCCCGACCCATGCTGCACCACGAAATCATCGTCGGCCCCGACCTGCCGGCCTATCTGCACAAGAGCAGAGCCGCCGCGAAATCGGCCAAACCGGAACACAAGACCCTACTGCGGATGGCACCCAGCGCCCAGCTATACAACGCCGTACTGGCACCCGCCCAATCCGGCCTCCTCAGTGCAGGCACGGTCATCGAGCTGGAGAGCGCCCCACCGGACGATGCGGTCTATGTCAACGTCAAACCCGCAGCCACCCTGCAATGGATCGATCGCACGGCGAAGCTGCCCGCCGGGGCACGGGAAGCCAGGCTGTACCGCCACAGCAACACCGGCGCCTATACCGCTGCCGACATCATTGCCGAGGCAAGGCGTGGAACCGCTGGCCAAGCCGGCGCCACAGGCTATCGCGGCATCTTTGTCGATGCCAGCGACCAGACACCGATCTGGATCGCCAAGAACACCTATCGCGGCCTGCACCCCCTGGGCAAACAGAAACTGCTGCTGTTGGACGTGGCACAGGGCTGGGACAGCTATCCCCTGACCTTTGCCGCAAACGGCCACAAAAACGGGGCCTTCCCCCAGCACTTCGCCATTTCAACCCTGGAACAGGCACGCCCCGCCACGCCAGACCCTGCCAGCGAGCCCATCGGCTTTGCTCTGGATGAAGCGGGAAAACGCTGGTGGCAAGTGCAACTGAAGGACGGCACAACCTCAGCCATCGGCTGGCTCGGAGAAGAAAACCACCCAGGCATCAGCGTGCATTCGCCTCACGAATGGGTGGACTTCAGCGTCATCGAAGCCGAGTCCCAGACGCCGGCCTACGGCAGCTACTTTTTGACCCTGGCAGAGATGGCAGCCTTCCAACGTGGTGAAAAAGCGCTGCAGAAAAACCAGCTGGATACCCCCTTGCAGGAAGTTTTTGACACCCTCGACAGCCACCCCGACGGCGCCCTGACCTTGGGCGAACTACAAGCCGCACAACGCAGCCGCAGCACGCTGCAACGATTGTCCCGAATCATCCTGCGCTACCCCACCGAGTGGAAAGCCGACCCTCAGGCTTGGGCGCACTATGATGCCGAAATTCCTCCGTCAAATAGGGCGGCCTGGGAAAGTGAAAAGCAGCGCATGGGGGAGTTGGTTTGGTGGGATGAGGTGGCGGGGAAGATAGACGGGTTTGCAAAAGAAGATTCTATTTTTCATATTCATCCTGTATCGCTTACCAGCACCTTTCTTCGCTATTCCGCCAGCCAGCTTTCTGAGAAAGGGCATTGGTTTATTTACAAACAAGAAGCTCAAAAAGGCATTTCAAATATCTTGCACTGGCCCAAAGGCGCAAGTGGAGTCACCCTCGGGCCTGGTTACGATATGAAACTAAGAAGTGCAGCAAGCATTCGCACCGACATGATTGCTATAGGGCTATCGGAGTCTACAGCGAATAGCATCTCGGCAGCATCAGGCCTAACTGATATTGCCGCTAGTGACTTCTGCAAATCAAATAAAAGCTTGATATCACTAAATCAAGAACAAGAATTCGCACTGCTTCGCCTCATAATCCCTCGCTATGAGCAAATGGTAAGAGGCGCGATCGATGTTGATCTTTGGCAACACGAATTCGACGCACTAACTTGCTTTGCTTATAACTCGGCCGGCAGATGGTCCTCTGTAACCAATTTTATTAACAATGGAAATCTGATTGCGGCAGCCGACAAGATAAAAGAGGGAATAACCTCTGGCGGCAAAATATTTGATGGCCTGATTAAAAGGCGTGACGATGAAGTCAATCTACTTATAAAAGGACGTTATGAATCTCATGGAAAATCTATTGACCTCCCTTAAGTATATTGTGATCA
Source organism: Pseudomonas sp. QD4 (assembly GCF_049199125.1). NCBI lineage: Bacteria > Pseudomonadati > Pseudomonadota > Gammaproteobacteria > Pseudomonadales > Pseudomonadaceae > Pseudomonas > Pseudomonas sp. QD4. The sequence continues at coordinate 257,008 of NZ_JBLZOM010000001.1, read as the reverse complement.
CTACAAACCTTAAACTCACGAAAAAAATATCTCAATTATTAAAAATAACTTCCCATGCTCTACTGCTAATTACAGGCGCCGCATCTGCGGCACCTTCAGCAATCCCTGAAGAACTGCTAGGCCAATGGGAAGTCCGCGAAGTTCACCTCAACACAACTTCAGGGCGCACCTTTCATTATGGCTGGAACTCCCCGTCACTTCGGTGGAGAATATTCAGCTTTGAAAAATCACACATTTCAAACAACACACCAGAAAAATCGATACCTTGCAATGCCCCCAGAGCGGATGTCGAGTTCAAAAATGTTAGCAAAATGCTGAATACCCTTTTGGGTTATGACGAACATGCCGACCAATCAGCAGCTGAACATTACAAGCTAGAAATCCCTGAACACCTCAATGCAAAGTTTATTAAAATCAACTGTTCAGACGGTGCGTGGAACGGAGCGATTTTTTCCGCAAAAAACACTAACGAACACTTTTCGAATGGGGCTTGGCTATTCTTTCTTAAAGAGGATGAAATTGCTCTGCGCTGGTACGATCAAACACTATTGATTCTCAAAAAAATACATCCAAATACTAAACCAACGCCTTCATTTCCTTGTGAGAAAGCAAGGTTGAATGCCGAAATAGCAATATGCAAGTCTCACGAGCTTGCAGGCCTAGATAAGGGCGTGGCAGCAGCCTACAACACGCTTCTGAGCTTCACGAAGAACGAAACTCCCAATGAGGTGAGCCGTGTACGACACGAACAAAATGAATGGCTGAAAGTGAGAAACTCATGCGGCGCCGATACGTCATGCTTGTCAAAATCAATGGAGCAACGAGTTAACGAAATGGACATGCCGCTCGACTAACAACCCTGTTCAGAAAAGCATTACCCCTTCATTAACCCGCTCCAAACCTTGACCTAATGAATATTTCAGAGCGGACCACGAAACACTCGCCAAATAACAAAAAAAGGCCAGCCTAGGGATTCCATCAGGAGAGACAAATGCACTCACTGACCAAGTCAACAAATCGAGTGAACTCAAGAATGAGAGCTGCACTATATTATCTAGCAGTCCTTCTGCCCGAACATGCATGCGCTGCCAATCCCCCGACACCAAAGTTCACCGACTATCCTGCGGAAATTTACTCGGGAGAGTGGTTGCTTCCTTCATCTATAAAGCAGGATGGTGATATGTGGCGAGATAATATGGGGAAAATGGTCCCTCCGCCCTCTATAAATACAGCAGGAAAGTTCTACATAGCAGCACACAGCTGCGGAACTTCATGCAGATACTACACGCTTACCGACCTGTCCAACGGACGACCATCCCAAGCGCTTAGGTTATTTTCAAGTCAACATGCCAGCTCGAAAAGCTATAAAATCGGACATGTCACAATAGTAGATCTAATCACTCACCCAGAGAGCTTTCTAGTTCTAGCACGTTCCTACAGCGACACCACAGACCGACAGTTGCCTCATTGTTTGGCTCGCTACTTCGTACTATCTGACGACGGGAAGTTCATCAAGCCAATCACGAAGCCATTAAAATGCTCAAACAATTAAAACAGGAAGCACGAAAAAAATATCGAACTACAGACGCTATTGAAACTCCTCCGCAATACATGACTGCCTGAAAATAAAAGTTAGCGCCCGAAATAGTTGGCTCAGCCGGATGAAATAAAAGTGAGATTTCCGATAGAAAGAGCCACTTCCCACATCCATGCATTAGGCGTTGCGACGCGCATCCGACAGCAGGTGAAAAGTACCAAAACTCGTCATGGCAATAGCTCGGTTAAAGGTGATGGCGACTGGTGTAGTAACCGGACGCCATACTCGTGTTATCTGACTCGAATCTCTCGTCCCAGGGGCGCCTGTTGGGTCGTACGCACCTGGTTATTTCTACCCTGCTGCTCTGTCGCTTTTTATGCGGCGCCTGCTTCGCCGCCTTTACCTGAGAGCGGCTCTGGCGGTAACCCGCTCTCCGCACTCTTGCGCAGCCCATCCTGCAGCAGCGTTTGCGGCAAGGAGAAGCCTTTGAATAGTGGCTGGGTAAACGGGTTGTTCGCCTTCTCCGTGCTGATGCGGTAGCGCATGCCGCCGTCCGGTGCGGCGAAGCTGATGTCGACGCTGGTGCTGGTGGCGCCGTGCAGGCGGGCCTGGCTCAGCAGGCGATAGAGCGACCAGGGACCACGGTAAACCAGGCCGCTGCTGCTGCCGCCGGCGTTGACCAGCGTCATGCGGCTCTCGTTGCTGGGGGCCAGGGTGTTTGGCCAGATCAGCGCCGTGCTGGTGGTGGGGCCGTGGTTGTAGGAGACCAACTGCCCTTCCACGCTGAAGGAACTGCTGCGTTTGTTCGGCGCCATGCCCAGTGGTTCGACGTAGAACTGCACACCCAAGGTGCCACGGCTGTTGAAGAAGGCATCGCGGATTTTTTCGGCTGCTTCCAGTTGGGTCAGTACGTCGGTGCGCACCAGGTAGCCACCCAGGCGCTCGGAATACAGGGCTTCCAGATTGTCCTCGATAAACAGGTTGAGGTACTTCTCGCGAAATTGCTGCAGGCGCCCCTGCGGACCGAAGAACGCAGTGAAGTCATCCAGCGCCACTTCCTCGCGGCTGGCCGGGCTAAAGGGGTAACGGCTGGCCAGGCGTTCACGGTAGAAGCGATAGACGTCCGTCTCCCAACGGCGCTCCAGTTCCCGCAGCGCCTCCACCAGGATGACCCGCGATGATTCATCAGCCAGTTTGCCTACCTGGCGGTTCAGCGGTTCGGGCAGGCCGGCAGCGATGCGCTGCAGGTTGCTGATGGGGTCGGGGCCTTTCAGGCCGAAGCGCTCCAGCACCACCGCCAGCGCCGCCTTGCCGCGGTCTGGGCCGTCGTGGACGGTTCGCACCTTGTCTTGCACGCTGCCGATGGCTTGCATGGTCTCGTCGAGGTAGGACGGACGTTCGCCCTTGGCATCCAATAATTGGCTCATGGGCGCGAATGCCCGGGCAATGCCGATGATGGGCGTGGCTTGCGCCTGCGTTGTGTCGCCCGCGAGCTTGTTCGCCACCGCCTTGGCTTGGCCGGAGGCAGCCTCTTCGTCGGACGCCACTGCGCTCAAGACGCGGTTACCCAGTTTGCTGTTGTCACGCACGGTTTCCACTAGGCGGCGCAGGGGCGCGGCCGGGCTGGTGACGCTGGCCAGCACGTTGACCGCCTCGGCAATATCCTGGAAATCGCGCACCTCCAGTTGATTCAGATTCTGTTGCCAGGTGTCGATGTAGTCGCGGCTGTAGATGGCCCGGATTCGATCGGCCAGCGCTCGCTTGTCGGCGTCGGAATAATCGATATCGCGACGCTCGCCCAGGGCCCATTGATCGATCATTGCCAGCTCGGTGAGGTCCTCGCTGTGGGGGGCGAAGTAGCTGCGGTAGCCCTTGGCCGTGAGCAACGCGTCGATACGGCCATCAGCGGTGGCTTGTCCTTCCTTGCCCCTGCCGACTGTATCGGGTTTGTAGACCACATCGAATGCCGGGCCGATTTCGTTGCGCAAATCCAGCGGCGCGCGCAGGGTTTCCCCGGCCTGGCGGCGCATGGTCATGTACACCCGCTGCGGCAGCGGGATCTGCCGCAGCTCGCGCTGCACCACGGAGACCCGTTCCTGATACTGGGGCAGCTGGGTATCGGCGTATTTCATCGCATAGTCCAAGTGACGCATCAGCGCGCGCTGCACTTGGTCCTCTCCTGGAAATGCCCGCACCCAATGCTCGCCCATCCAGCGCTCGACTACGGGCGAGCGCCGATTGGCTCGATCCTCGATCATCCGGTAAACCCGCAGGGCAGCCAGTTGCCCATCACCGTCCACGGCCGGGCCGTCGAGTTGCTCCATGACACCACTGGCCAATGCGGGCAGGAACCGTTGCGACAGCAACGTGAGGTAGGCCTGGTCCACCTTGGGACCGATTTTCCGGCCCTGGTACAGGCCCAGGTCTGCGAGCACCGGCCAGGCATCGCGGTAGTCGCCATAGACGGCCACCGCATTGCTGATCTGATCCAACGGTTGCAACAGGTTGCGTCCAGTGGGATCCAGTTTGCCGTCGATGGTATGGGTGCTGTAGGCACGACTGCGCTCAAGCACATTCATCGCCTTGTCGCGGTTCACCGAATAGTAGTGGTACCAAGCGCCAATCAGGACACTGCAGCCCAGGGAGGCAACACCGAAGCGCACGGCCAGGGCGCGTTTTTTGTCGGCGAGGACCCGCGGATTGTCTCCCGCAAGACCTGATTCGGGGTAGATGACACGCTGGAACAACTGCTGGGCGAAGTAGACCATGGCTCGCCCGCTGGGGTGCATGTTCGGCACCGGCTCGCGGATGTCGTAGTTCTGCGAGGCAGACGCGACAAAGGCGTTGGTCAACACACCCTGCTGATAGACCGAGGACAGGAAGACCCCGCGCGGCAACGCCGGGGTCATGTAGCGATCGCTGCCCAGGATGTCGCTCAAGAACTCCAGCAACAATGGGCGCATGCCCGTCAGTTGCCGGACCAGGGAATAGAGCGCCTCCCGTTGCGCGAGTTCGCTGACGTCGGCCAGGGCATCAAAGACCTGCTCGTTCAGGCGCTTGAGGAACTCGTCGTAGCGCGCGCCGAGCTCATCGAGCCAGGCGTCATAGTTCTGCAGCGAATCGAGGGTGAACGTGAAGCCGAAGATGTCTTCGCGAACGGATTTCGGCAGCCGCGCGAAGAGCGGCTCGAAACCTTCGAGCAAGTCGAACTTGCTCAGCACCACATACAACGGCGGACGAGTCCCCAGTTGTCGACTGAGCTCCACCAGCCGTGCACGCAGCAACGAGGCCAGCGCCTTGCGGTCGCTGGGCTGCTGGTTGAGCAAGGTCACCAGACTGACGATCAGGACCACACCATTAAGCGGGCGCCGGCTGCGGTTGCGCCCCAGCCAGGCGACGAAGCCGTCCCACAGCCGCGGATGGATATCTTCCGGCAGCACCGACGCAGCAGCTGGTTGCGCAGCGGCTTGGTGATCGCCCTCCTCGCCGGGTTGATCCGAATCCGCTGGCGCCGCCATACGCGGCTGGCTGATCAGTTCGCCGGGCGGATCGATAAGTACGCCCTGGTCGCCGATCCACCAATCAATGCGGTAGATCCTGTCGGGGTCTTCCTGCATCCGCCGGCTGCTCGCCTTGACCTCTCCCGTCAATGAAAAGCTCTGGCTGGAGCGGTTGACGAAACTGGTCTTGCCGGCGTTTTCCTGGCCCAGCACCAGATACCAGGGCAGTTGGTAGAGGGCGTTGCGCCCCTTTAGATTGGCCTGGAGGATGCTCAAGCTGTTGTCCAGGTCGCGCTCCTGAGCCTGCACATAGCGTAGACAGGGGTCCAGTTGCAGCGCCTGTTCCTGGTGGCTGTCGGCCTCCAGCGTCCGATTGCGTTGACGCAGGCGGCTCACCCAGACCAACAAGGGAAGAACCAGCAGCACCAGGGTCGCGAGGACGCGCGCGGCGAGACCGGCCAGGGGCTGATGCTCGCCCCAGGTCCATTGCGGCCCCAGCCACCAGATGCCCGCCAGGGCCAGTACCAGAATCAGCAGCAATGCCAGCGGCATGCCCTGCTTGGCCATGCCCAGGAGAGGCCGGCCATAGCGCTTCAGGTTCGACCAGATATTAAACATGAGATTGCTCCTAATTCTTGCGTTCCGTTGCTAAGTGCAGATGCTGTTGAAGCTGCTGAAAAAGATCCGGTTCCCACTCCGATGCCGACACGCCCTGCATCAGCTGATGCGCACGCGCATACAGGCCGTCCGCGAGCCAGGCCAGCCCGCGCTCGCCCAGCAGTTCGGCGGTAATGGTCATGACATGGCAGCCATGGCGAGGGTCTGTCGACGTGTGCTGGATCGCCTCAAGCCGCTGAAGCATGGATTCCACCCCAGAGGTCTCCAGCGCATGGCGCAGTTCATCGCGCAGCGCGGGGTATTGCTGCCCGGCGCCAGGCTTCGCAGCTGAGGCGTCGGCCCCACTGACCCAGGCCTGTGTCTCGCCATCCACGAACGGACGGCCGTCGGCAAACTGCAACTGGGTCAGGGCCGGTAACTTCGCCAAAAAACGCTCGGTGGCCTGCCTGATGGCTTCGGCCACGTTCTGCATCTCAAGGCGACGGGCCATACCGGCCGCCAGGTAGCTGCCGCGCAACCAGTAGGGAGAAGAGGTGACGCTTTTTTCGAGGCGCAGCAGCATCACGGGGTCAACCATATTGGCCTTGAGCGCCTCCCAGTAGCCTTCGGCAGTCTCAGCAGGCACGGCCATCAGCTCCGTACGCAGGGTGTCCTTGCGAGTCGTTGGCGCCGCGCTCAAGTGCGCCCACAGGGCAAAACGGCGCAGCAGATAGCCCGTCGGATCGTAGGCATCCTGTTGGTTGATGAGATCGGCCAGGCTGAGCAGCGAACGCCGCGTTTCACGTTCGTTGCCCGGGTCCGGGGCAAAGGGCGTGAAGAAGGCCTCGGTGACCGCCGTCGTGCGTGGGGACAATTCCAGTTGCGCCTGCGCCAACTCGGGCGCCCGCGTGGTCTCCGCCCTCTGCCGGAGCAGGCCTTCCAGCCGGGTCAGGACAGACGAATCGAGCCGGGTTTGACCAACGCTGGCTTGCAGTGTGTCCAACGCCTGCTGACCCGCCTTGTAGTACTCCTCGGCAAAGCCCTTTTCATCGAGTTTTGCCAAGGCTTCGCCCAGGCGCTCAAGCTGTTGCGCCATCAAGCGTCGCTTGGCGGTCAGGCCCGAGGCACCGGGCTTGGGGTAGCTGCTGTCCCAGTACTGGCTGAGCATGCCGGCCAGCAGTGCCGCAGCCTCAGCCCAGCCGCGCCAGCCACCGATGCGCATGCGTGCTGTCGCCAGGTGCGCGGCGATGCGCAAATGCTTGCAATGGGCCTGGAGATACTGACGTGAAGCGTCATCCACATAGCGCCAGCTGATGCTCGCTTCCTGCAAGCCGCCGAGCTTCATCATTTCGGTATCGATGCCCTGGTAGGCGTTGTCTTCCTCATCGAAGTCGCCGGCCGGCCGCAGGGCGGTTATCGGGGCCAGAACGGTGTCGAGGTCCAGCGCAGGCTGAATGTTCACCAACGGCAGGCCTCACGTTGTTTCCCGATCATCTCGTGCAGCGCAGAGACGTCGAACGCCAACCCATCGAAGGGCCCATGGTCACTTTCCAGGCGTAGCTCCTGGGCGGGACGGGTCAAATGGCGGAGCTGTTCGATGGCCACCAGACCGCGACCGGCATCCGTGACCGTGCCATCCTCCACCACCTGCCACGGGCGGCTCGCAGAAATCGGCCGCCCGTCCAGCAGCATTCGGATGCTGACCCGGTTGACGTCAAGCGGTTGCGCGCTGAGCAACTGCAAGCGGGAGATGTTCTGCAGGCAGCTTATCGCCAGCTTCAGCCGAGGCTCGGTGCCACCCAGCGCGGGGGCTGAAATCACGACCTTGGTTTGCCCCGGCAGCGCATCTTCGACGCGCAGCAGCAACAACCCGGTTTGCTCGGCCTTGCGCCGAGACTCGTTGCGTTGCACCAGAGAAACGACGTCCGGCACAACCACCGATGCAGGTTGCTCGACGGCCGGGATCGGGGTCGCTGCAGCCGCTACAGAAGTCGGCGGTGTTCCCGCTGCGGCATCGAAACACCCGAGACGCTCGAGCGCCGAAACGATGGTGGTGCAATCGCGGGCCGCAGCCACTACCTCCTTTCCCGCACCGCATCCCACCAAGGCCGTGACTACCAGGAGCAATGCCCCACAAGTTCTCATCGTGACTCTTCTCCATTCAGATTCAGATCCAGGCATTTGCGCGCCAGGGTGCGTTTGGGAATGCCCAGGCTGATCGCCGCCAGCCGGCGCGATCCGGCAGCCTGGCGCAGACGGTCGTCCAGCAGCAGACGTTCGAACGTTGCCAGGGCGGCGGGCAGATTGTCGGTCTGCCATAAATGCTGCAGCACCGCCTGTGCATCGCGCTCCGCTGCGGGCCGTTGTCCGTTGCTCTCGAGCTCGACCAATTGATTGGTCTGGATGCGCTTGCCTCGGGGAGTGCGCTCTGCAGCCGCGAGCACCAGGCTGCGCAACTCCCGGACGTTCCCTGGGAAGCCGTAGCGCTGCAGGCTCGCGAGGGCATTGTCGGAGATGCCCGCTACCCGGCCGGGCTGCTCCCGGTTGTGCTCCAGCAGGATGTGCGACACCAGCACCGGCACGTCTTCAATGCGCTCGCGCAACGGCGGGATGTGCAACACCAACTGGCGGATGCGGAAATACAGGTCTTCACGAAACAAGCCATCGCGTACCCGTTCCGGCAAGGGCCGGTGGGTGGCGCAGATCAGGCGGAAGTCCGAGGACTGTTCACGGGTGGCGCCCACGGGGCGAAATTTCTTTTCATTGAGCAGACGCAGCAGCGTGCCCTGTAGAGGCAGCGGCATGTCGCCAATTTCGTCGAGGAACAGCGTGCCCTTATCGGCTTCCGCGACCAGGCCCGTGCGGGCCTGGGTCGCACCGGTGTAGGCTCCGCGGGTGGCACCGAACAGCTCAGCCTCGATGAGTTCCCTGGGGATCGCCGCACAGTTCACCGGCACAAACTTGCCCTTGCGCGAGGACGCCTGATGAATAAGCCAGGCCGCATGGTCCTTGCCGGCTCCGGTTTCGCCAGTGACCAGCAGCGACAGCGAAGAGCCTGCCTGGCGCAGCATTTCTTCGCGCACTCGCCGCGCTGCCGCCCCTGCGCCGATGAAGCCGGCGGACAGCAGCCGCCGGCGCCCGCGCTCTTCATCCTGCTGCTGCAGAACGGCCTGCTGGGTCAACGCCAACTCGTCCGCGCCACTCTTGTTCAGGAGCCCGCTCAGCACAACGTCGTAGAGTTTCCACAACTCCTGCCAAGCCGGGTCATCCAGCCACGCCTGAAGAGCCTCCCCTGTCCCCGCCAGCAGCACCACCGCAGCAGGTTTGCGCTGCGCGTCGAACAGCGGCAACACCTGCCAGGCGTCGCTGCCCGCCAGCCGCTCGCCGAGTTCCTCATACCCTCGCCCTACACCGATCAGCGTGTCGAGTTGGCTGATATGACGAGCCTTACCGCTCCTCAGGCAGTAGACCAGCGGGTTGTCCAACTCTTGCAGCGATAGCAGCGGAAGCTGTTCCAGAGCTGTAGCCTGGCTCGCGATGGGCCGCATGCCGTCATCAGCCGCTTCTCGCCAATAGCAGACGCCATAGCGTATTCCGGACATGGTGCAGGCTGCTTTCAGGAAGCGCGCCGCGAGGGGCGCAATGCCCTCGGCCTGAACCAGCATGCGCGCGAGCGCCGCAGCGTCCCTGGAGCTCAAGGGCATTGCGATCACTCCAGGTGAGCGGCGAAAGCGGTGCCGCTCCAGCTGACCCGCGAACGCTGGAAAGGCTGGGCGCCGGCGAGGTGCTTCAATACCGCCAGCGACAACGGCGGCAACATATCCCCTTCAATGCTGGCATCCAGCAGGCGTGCGCCGTTCTGATGCCGTGTGCAGCGCGTGCGCAGCTCGGTCCTGGCGCAAGGTTCGAAGGTCAGTTGCGCGGCATAACGTTGCTTGAACTGCTGCTGGAGGCGCTGCAATCGGCTGTCGACAATCTGCTCCAGCGTCGCCTCGTCCAGGTAGCGGAACGGCACGATCTGCATCCGTGCCAGCAGGGCCGGCTTGAAGAACTGTGTAAGACGACCCCGCAACGCCTCGCTGCCGAGGTCTGACAACGGCCCTTCATCCTGATCGAAGCCCAGGTTTGAGGTGAGGAAAAACAGAATATTCTGGCAGTCGATCCGCCGCCCCTCGCCATCGGCGAGCTCGCCCTTGTCGAAAGCCTGGTAGAAGATATTCAGGACTTCCGGGTGGGCCTTCTCGACTTCATCTAGCAGTACCACTGAATAAGGCTTTTTGCGGATGGCTTCGGTGAGTACGCCTCCCTCGCCGTAGCCGACGTAACCCGGTGGCGCACCAAGCAGGCGCGAAACCGTGTGTTTTTCCTGGTATTCCGACATGTTGATGACGGTCAGGAATTGCTCGCCACCGAACAGTGCATCCGCCACCGCCAGCGCGGTTTCGGTCTTGCCCACTCCGCTCGGCCCCACCAGCAAAAAGGCCCCCATGGGCGTACCCGGGCGGCGCAGATCGGCCATGGCCGTCAACAGACGCCGGTGAACGGCCTCGATTGCGGCGTCCTGCCCCTTGACCCGCTCGCGCAAGGTAACGGGCAATTGATCCAGACGTTGAAACTGGTCGCTATTGATGGTCGCTGCGGGAATCCCGGTCCAATCGGCAATGACCTGGGCAATCTGCTCGGCCCCCACATCCGCATGGAGCAAGGCGCCATTGCGTTGCAGCTCGGCCAACAGCGCGACCTTGTCTTCCAGGAGTCGTGCCGTGTCGTCCTGATGTTCACTGGCGCGCAGGGCAACGATTTCGTCGATCAATACCTTCTGTTGTTCCCAGGCAAGCTGCAGTTGCTCAATGTCTCGTTGGACTTGCTGGCGGGTGACATCCAGTGCTTCCAGCCTGGCCAGTTCGGGCTTGCGTCCGGCGCGGGCATCGCGCCACAGCTGCTCTGACTCGGCATCGACCTGCCGCCGTTCATTTTCCAGTGCGCAAAGGCGTCGCGGAGGCTCAGCCAAGGCCGTGGCGACTCGCGCACACGCGGTGTCCAGCACATCGATGGCCTTGTCCGGCAGCTGGCGTCCCGAGAGATAGCGCGCCGAAAGCGCCGCAGCGGTTTTCAGGGCATCGTCGCCAATGTAGACCTGATGCGCCTGTTCATAGACCGCCCGCAGACCCCGCAGGATATGAACCGCCTGCTCGACGCTCGGCTCATCCAACTGCACCAGTTGGAAGCGGCGTGTCAGGGCTGGGTCCTTCTCGAAGTATTTTTTGTACTCGGACCAGGTGGTGGCCGCAATCGTCCGCAATTCTCCTCGAGCCAGCGCCGGTTTCAGCAGGTTGGCCGCATCACTGCCCCCAGCGGCATTGCCGGCCCCGATCAGCGTATGCGCCTCGTCAATAAAGAGAATGATGGGGTGTGGGGCGTGCTTGACCTCGTCGATGACCGCCTTCAGGCGCTTTTCAAACTCGCCCTTGACTGACGCCCCAGCCTGCAGCGCCCCGAGGTCCAGGCCCCAAAGGTGCACCGCCTGCAACGGCTCGGGCACCCGCTTGTCGACGATGCGCTGTGCAAGCCCTTCCACCACAGCGCTTTTGCCGACACCGGCGTCGCCGACCACGATGGGATTGTTCTTACGGCGACGCGAGAGAATGTCGATCATCAGATCGATTTCAGCATCCCGGCACAGGACAGGGTCAACGCCGCCGGCGCGTGCCTGTGCCGTAAAGTCATGTCCGTATTTATGCAGCGTACTGTCGCCGGTATTGGGTGCAGCACCGACTGTCTCAGCCGACGTCAAGACGGGCGCCTCGGATGATCGGGCGAGCAGTTCGGAGAATCGCTTGCGCAAGGTTTCGCGATTGACGCATTCGAGACGTTTAATCACCGCCAGAGGGAGGTAGCGCGCCGGGTTCAGCAAGGTCGCCAGCAACAGGGCGCCACTTCGAATCTCGGCCTGAGCCAGCTCTACACTGCTCAGCAGCCACGCATCCTGCAACGACTCCACCAACAACGGGGAAAATGATGGATACGCATGGCCATACCCACCATCGCGCTCGGCGAACGCGGTGGCGAATGAATGGCGTATCTCGTCGAGATCCAGGCCGGCATCAGCCAGCACCAGGCGAACATCACACAGCGGTTGCTCAAGCAGTTTGTAGAGCAGGTGCCCCACCGTCACCTCCGCACCACGCTGGCTGATGCAGAGGCTACCCGCCTCCTCCAATGCGTGTCGGCAAACGGGGTGTAAACGCTCTAGAAGCGCCGCCAGATCAATCGTGATCATACTTGGACTCTCTCATCATCGATGAAACTTACATATTGTTTGATTGGCAAAGACAAACCGAAGCGTATTACGTAATTAGCGGGGAGTTGCTTTAGAGGTAACAATACGAAGATCAAAGACAACCGAGCACTCGTATAAACACAGGGCGATTTACTGCCAAACAACACAAGCCGTTGAAAAGAACACAGGCAACCAGCCTACATCCATAAGATATTTCTTATATCGCCAAGGCATTTTCTTTATTTGCAGAATTACCCTTAACCACGAATTAGATTATTCGCCGCCACCTTTAAGAAACTTCCTATATACGGACCTAAAGTATTGACCGTAGCCTCACCCTCCAACGTCCAGCCTGTCGAGTTTCGTCGCTCTCCAAAAGTGGAAAGCTCAAGCTCCACCCCTTGCAGCAGTGCACTTTTCCACTCTCTGCATGGGATCTGTTGCGGACTCTCGGCCCTGATCGGCATTAGCAGGCATCAACTAGCAAGTTAATTACAAGGAGTAGCCCATGGCTTCAAAGACTGGCTCAGTCGCCCCCAAGGAACGCATCAATATTCGCTACGTCCCGGCGACAGGCAATGAGCAAGAAGAAATAGAAATCCCTCTGAAGATGTTGGTACTCGGCGACTTCAAAGGGCATAGCGATGAAACTCCGCTGGAAGATCGCCCAGCCGTCCAGATCAACAAAGACACTTTCAACGACGTCATGGCTGAAGCCGGACTTAATTTGAAAGTTGAGGTGCCGGCAGTCCTGGAAGACGGCAACGACAGTGACACCCTCAACGTCAGTCTGAAGTTCAAGAACATCAAGGACTTCTCTCCCGACTCCATCGCCCGGCAGGTCCCTGAATTAAGCAGGTTGCTGGAACTGCGCGAAGCCTTGGTGGCACTCAAGGGACCGATGGGCAACATCCCGGCGTTCCGCAAGCAGATCCAGGCGCTGCTGGGTGATGACAGCACACGCGGCAAATTAGCCCAGGAACTTGATCAGTTGCTGGCTGCCTCCGAGGCCTGAAGCCTCGCTTCCTGCCCATCCTCATTTCTCCAGGTTTCAATAGGGACGCAAAGATGACGCAAGCTCAAAACGCCGAAGCCCAGAAACACGCTGACGGCCAGCCAGAGGGCGGCCTGTTGGCCCAAATCATGGCCCAGACCCGTCTTGAACCCAGCCAGGAAGGCTATGCGATCGCCGAACGCGGAGTCGCCGCGTTCATTTCAGAAATGCTCAAGTCCGATGCGCGCGAGCAGCCGATCAATAAGCAACTGGTCGACCAGATGCTCACTGAAATCGATCGCAAGCTCAGCAAACAGATGGACGCCGTCCTCCACCAGCCGGAGTTTCAGGAACTCGAATCGATCTGGCGCTCCCTATACGATTTCGTGCAGCGAACCGACTTCAGAGAAAACATTCAGGTTGTCTTCATCCCCGTCACCAAAGACGAGTTGCTGGAGGACCTGGAAAGCGCCGCCGACATCACCCGAAGCGGGCTCTATAAACATGTCTACACCGCAGGCTACGGCCAGTTTGGCGGCCAGCCGATTGGCTGCATGATCGGTAACTACACCTTTGGCCCCTCCGCCCCGGACATCAAGCTACTGGGTTATCTCGCCTCCATCGGTGCGATGTCCCATGCGCCGTTTCTCGGTGCTGCCGGGCCGGAAATGCTCAACCTGGAGACCTTCGAGGAGCTGCCCAACCTCAAGGAGGTCAAGGACATTTTCGAAGGCCCGCGCTTTGCAAAATGGCGCAGCCTGCGTGAGTCCGAAGACGCGCGCTACCTCGGGCTGACCATGCCCCGCTACCTCCTGCGCCAGCCTTACGATCCACTGGAGAATCCGGTTCGCAGTTTCACCTACGAGGAGACCATCGACGGCAACCATCACAACTACCTGTGGGGCAACACCGCCTTCCTGATGGGCAGTCGCGTTACCGACAGCTTCGCCAAATTCCGCTGGTGCCCAAACATCATCGGCCCGCAGTCCGGTGGCGCGGTAGAAGACCTGCCGATGCACCTTTACGAATCCCTGGGCCAGTTGCAGGCCAAGATCCCCACGGAAGTGCTGGTCTCCGACCGCAAGGAATTCGAACTCTCCAGCGAGGGCTTCATTCCGCTGACGATGCGCAAGGACAGCGACAACGCGGCGTTCTTCTCCGCCAACTCGGTGCAAAAGCCCAAGCTGTTCCAGAAAACACCTGAGGGCCAGGCGGCACAGACCAACTACATGCTGGGTACGCAGTTGCCCTACATGTTCATCATCAACCGCCTCGCGCACTACATCAAAGTGCTCCAGCGCGAGCAGATCGGCAGTTGGAAGGAACGCCAGGATCTGGAGCGCGAGCTCAACAACTGGCTTCGCCAGTACGTCGCGGACCAGGAAAGCCCTTCCAGCGATGTCCGCAGCCGCCGCCCCCTGAGGGCCGCCCATGTCGTCGTCCAGGATGTCGCCGGCAACCCCGGCTGGTACCAGGTCGCGCTGTCGGTACGTCCGCACTTCAAATACATGGGTGCCAACTTCGAGCTGTCGCTGGTCGGCCGCTTGGACAAGGACTGACAGGGAGCCTGAACCATGCCTCGGTCGCCGGGACAGGGAAGCCTGTTCGAACGTCTGGACCCGGACCTGCCGCTACGACGCAGCCGCACGCGTCAAGACGTGGCGACCGAGCGTATCCGCGCCATCAAGCGCCAGTTGGAATGGATCCTCAACTCTCGCCACGGCAGCTCCCTGAGCAGCCCCGGACTGGGGCTCAGGGACTTGAATGACGCGGCAATCGGCACAGTGGATCTGCGCCAGCAGGTGTGCCTGGATATTCGTCACGCCGTTGCCCAATACGAACCTCGGGCTCGCATCATCGAGGTCAAGCCCCTGGGTAGCACGGCCTCACCGCTCGATCTGGGCTTTCGGCTGGTCTGCCTGGTTCCTCTGAACCACAGCGACCAGAAAGTGGAGATCGACCTGTTTCTTCACCACCAGGGCCGACAGGTCAACGTCACGTAGCAAATAGCCCGGGAGGCTAGCTGGATGCCATTGAAGGGAAAATTCCGCGAGGAACTGGATTATCTGCGTCGCTTGCGCCGCGTGTTTGCTCGTAACAACCCGCAATTGGCCCCGTTTCTGGGTGAGGAAGCCACGGACCCTGATGTCGAGCGGCTACTGGAAGGCTTCGCCTTTCTGACCGCCAAACTGCGCCTGAAGATCGAAGATGACTTTCCGGAGCTGACCCACTCGTTACTGCAAATGCTCTGGCCGAACTATCTGCGCCCCTTGCCTAGCGCCACCATCATCCAGTTCGAGCCGGCGGACCACTCCATCACCGGGCGTCAAACCGTCCCCAAAGGCACCTATATCCAATCGCGGCCCGTGGCTGGCATCCACTGCCAGTTCCGGACCTGCCAGGACGTGTGCGTGTACCCATTCAATATCGCTGACATCAGCGATGGCCATTCCCTGGAAAAATCGATCGTACGCGTCGACTTGTCCACCTTGAGCCAGAGCCCGCCCAACACCTACGACTGCGACAGACTCGACTTCTACCTCAGCGGCAGCGACTACAACGCACAGACGCTGTACCTCTGGCTGGCCAAGTATCTGAGTGAGATCCGCATGGAGGTGGACGGTGTGGTTCGGCACATTCCGCTCAACCAGATCGATTTCCCCGGCTTTGAGGCCGACGCCGCGTTGCTGCCCTATCCGAAGAACGCCATGGACGGCTATCGCATCCTCCAGGAGTACTTCCTCTTTGCCCGGCGTTTCTACTTTTTCGGGCTGAACAATCTGCGCGCCTTCTGGCCGGATCAGTCGACCACAGGCATTCGCATCGAATTCCACTTCAGCCGCCCGATGCCGGTGGATGTCCGAGTGCGCAAGGACGACCTGGCCCTGTATTGCACGCCGGCGGTCAATCTGTTCGAGCATGATGCCGAACCCGTTCGCCTGACCGGCAAGGCCGCGGAGCATCGCCTGCAACCCGGCGGACAGCGTCCGGATGCCTACGAGGTCTTCAGCATCGACAAGGTCGACGGCTGGAAGAATGAGGACAGCGGCCAGCCCGGAGAATGGCTGCGCACCTACCAGCCATTCGAGTCGCTGCGCCATCAGATTGAACACGAGCATGGCCGGACCACCCTGTACTATCGCGCGCGGCTATCCCCGTCCCTGGTCGAGTCGGGAGTTGAGCACCGCATCGCCTTCGTCAGGGGTGATGACCACCACTACATCGGGCGGGAAGAAACGGTTTCACTCTCGCTGACCTGTACCAATCGCGACCTCCCTCTGGCCCTGGGCATTGGCGATATCTGCGAAGGCACCCGCAATACGCCGGCCTTTGTTCGATATCGGAACCTCACCGCGCCAACCCCTTCCTACCGCCCGATCCTCGACGGCGACCTGCATTGGAGCCTGATCTCCAACCTGTCACCGACCTACCTGTCCCTGCTGTCGGTCGAGCCTCTGAAAGCCATCATCGGAAACTATGACTTCTCGGCGCACCACGACATCCAGCGCGCCCGGGCGACGCAAAAGCGCCTGGACAGCCTTCAGGAAGTGGTCAGTACCCCACTGGAGCAGATGTACAAGGGGCTGCCGATTCGCGGCACTCGGACCGTGATGAAGCTGGATCAGGAGGGGTTCTCATGCGAGGGCGACCTCTATCTGTTTGGCACCGTGCTCAGTCGTTTCCTCGCGCTGTACGCCAGCATCTCATCGTTCCACGTGCTGGAAGCGATCAACACCTCCAATCAGGAGCACTACGCATGGCCGATGCGCAGCGGTACGCAACCCCTGATCTGAGCGAAAAACTGTTGCACGACGCCAAGGGGCATGACTTCTTCCGCCTGTTGGAGCGCCTGCACGCGCTGCATGAGGACGACCTAGAGTCGCCGGACAGCTATGAAGCCGAGCACCAGCGAATCCATCTGAGCAACCATGCCGGCCTGGGTTTCCCGGCCTCGGATGTCACGTTTGCGGAGCACCTCGAAGGCACAATCCCGCACCAGTATCGCGTGCAGGCGACCTTCTTCGGTATGCACGGCACCGACTCGCCCTTGCCCGGTTATTACCTGGACCGCCTGGCCTACGAGGCCGGACAGGGTGTCGGGGTCCGCCCCGCTTTTTTCGACTTTTTCAATCACCGACTGCTGACGCTGCTGCACCAGGCCTGGCGCAAATACCGCTACTACATTCGGTTTCGTCCTGGGGCCGACGACCAGTTTTCCCGGCGAATTTTCGCACTCATTGGCTTGAAACATGACGCCACCCGTGGCGACACACCGATCGCCTGGAGCCGCCTGCTGAGTTTTGCCGGCGCTGTCGTGTTGCGTAGCCGCTCACCCGGGATGCTGACAGGCCTCATCGCCCATTGCTTCGACCTGGAGGACGTGCAGATCCGCGACTTCGAGTTGCGCTACACGATGATCACCGAAAACGACCGGATTCGCCTTGGCCAAAGCAACGGCCAACTGAGCGAGAGTTTCCAGATCGGCGACAGCGTCCGCACCCGGCACTGCAAATTCACCCTCGTCATTTCGAACTTGAGCCAGAAGCGCTTTCGCGAGTTTCTGCCGCACGGCGAGAACTTCGAACGGTTGCAGCAACTGATGGTGTTCCTGTTGCGTGACCCGGTGCCTTGCGACCTCGAACTGGGCTTGCGCCTAGACGAAGTGCCTCCCTTCAACCTGCGGCAGGCCGAGGGCACCCAACTCGGGTGGACCAGCTTCCTGGAACAGCCAGCCTTGAGCAGGCCGCCACCTGTCAGAGTTTCCTTGCGTACATGAACAGCACACTCTCCGCCCAACACCTGGCCCTGGTGGTCGACAACCCCCAGGTTCTGCACAAAGGCAGTCAGCCAAGGCACGTCTTCGATAAAGCCGGGGGCACCATCGGTGCCCGTGGTGCCGACTGGATCCTGCATGATCGAGCGGGCCGGGTTCGGTCCATCCATTGCGAAATCCGCCACGAGGATGGGCACTTCTTCGTCATCGACCGCAGCGGCCAAACCCGCGTCAACGACCAGGCAGATCCCCTCGGCGAACTGATGAGCGTCCAGCTGCGCAGCGCCGACAAGCTCCATGTCGGCCCGTATCGCCTCACTGTCAATGTGGATGAGGAGGCTCACGCGCTACCCGACCCTTCCCGACATCTTGCGGAACATGAGGTCGGTGAACTGCTGGGTTCATCGATCGACTCTCTGGACAGCCTGCCCGCCGCCGGCGACGACTCGCCAGCGGCAGGCTTCCAGCCACGACAAGAGCCTGGCTGGTCCGACTTCGAGTCACTGTCCGAGCCGGCAGCGCCCCATGGCCAGCTCGATCCGCTGCAGGCCCTGGAAGCCGCTGCGGGTCAGCGCAGTACCACACAGGATGGCTCCGCCCTGGACACTCGGCACTATGGGTCCTCGGTTCTGGCCGCCCAGGTCGATCTTTCCACCACCCGCTTCGAAGCCGTTTCCGGCGCCCCCAAGCACGCCTCTGGAGATTTCCCCATGTCGGGACAAAACAGCCCTTCTACCTCGGCCAACCCCTGGCTGGATGACCACTACACCCAGGGTGGGGACCCGGCCGGGCTCGTGGCCCCTTTTGTCGAGGGTCTGGGCGCGCCCGTGGGCGCACTGGACCCGCATGCGGTGCATGACCTGCTGTTCGAAGCCGGCAACACCCTCGCAGCGCTCATCCGTGGTCTCGGCAGCTTGAGTCAGGCGCCATCAGGTCAACGCCTGGGGCTGGCGAACCGGACCTTGCAGCCCATCGAAGACAACCCCCTGCGCCTTGGCCAAAGCTACCCGGAGACGGTGCGTGCACTCTTTTCCAGTGAGCGCAGCCTGGTTCACCTGTCACCTGCCGCAGCGGTCGAGGAATCCCTGGAACAGATTCTTCGGCAGCAGGGCGCGATGCTCAAGGCGGTTGCCGCCGGTTTGAGTGCGCTGCTCAAGGCGTTCGCCCCCGAACAACTGGAGCGCAGATTCGCCCGCTATCGATCTGGCCAGGACGGCCAGGCACTCCCTGGCGATCGAGCCTGGCAAATGTACCGGCACTATTACGACGAACTGAGCTCCAGCCGCCAGCAAGGCTTCGACAAACTGTTCTGGGAAGTTTTCGACCAGGCCTACGACCAGGCACTGCGCGCGGAGGCGCCATGAGACAAGCCATCGCACTGCTGTTGGGCGGCGCGTTGCTGTCCGGTTGTAGCACGGTGGGCAACGTGTTCAGCAAGACCGGCCAGGTCCTGATGGATCCCGAGATCCAGGTGGGGGCGATAGAGGATCAGCCCACGCAGATCGCCTTGAGCCTGTATGCCAGCAGTGGCGTCAACCCGAATCCGATTGCCGAGCCGGATATCGAATTCGAGATCAGCGAGCCACTCGATGAGGGTCCCTTCGCCGTCAACCTGCACAGCAACACCCGAGAGGAACTGGTGCTGAGCCTGCGCGCCTTGCTCACCCACCTGCAGGAGGAGTTGCGCGCCGCGCCGACCACCATAGCGGGCGTCAAGCAGCCCCCCACCTTCGAACTTAACGTGGACGCTACGCAGCCTTCGTTCGTTTTCGACCCCTGGGTCGACGTCAGCTCCGCAATGAGCCCGCTGCCCTCCCCAGCGCATTGGGGATTGCGTCAAGGCACTGCCCCAGAGGACGCCGACAACGTGCTGGCCCTTGGCGCAGAGCCCGAGGACGTGGCCTTGGGCCAATACCGCAGGCAACTGACTCTGGCGCCCGCGCCTGCTCCCCAGGTGCAAGCGTCCACCAGCGCCACGCCCGTGGCCTTTCGCGTGATCCAACTCAAGGATGATTCGCTGCTGGAGAACGCCGATCCCAACCTGATTCACAGCAAACCCAAGAAGGCCCTGGGCAGCACCTACATCACTGCGGACGATTACCTGCTGGTGCCCGGCCAGTTCAAGTTCGTCAATTTCAGTGCCCTGGACGAAAAGACCCGCTACATCGCCGTGGTGGCCGCCTTCCACGCGCCTGACGCCCAGCGCTGGTACGACGTGTTCCGTGTGGAGCCTCGCGGGCGCAAATACGCCTTGCTGGTGACCCTGCAGGACACCCGTGTCGCCATCACCGACGAAAGCTACCGTCCCGAGCACGCTGCCCCGCACGCCCCCACACAAGCGAGAAAGTACCCATGACCACCCGCAACCCCATCGTCTGGAGCGAGGGGCAATTCGTAAAGCCGCAGCACTTCCAGCAGTCCGATCGCTACCTTGAGCACTACGTCAATGTTCGCCTGGGCAGCAAGTACGCCTATGGCTTCGCCGACCTTGAGCTCAACCAGGAGTTTCTGTCGTTCGGCAAGATCGCGATCGTACGCGCCCGGGGGGTCATGCCGGACGGTACCGCCTTCAATATTCCCCATGACCAGCCGCCACCGGAACCACTGGCGATTTCCAACGCGGCCGCCGCCAACCAGACGATCTATCTGACCCTGCCGCTGCGCTCGGACGGAGTATCCGAGGTGCGCTGGCCGGATACCTTTGGCAATACCCGCTACGTTCACCGAGCGGAAGATATCCGTGATACCCATAGCCACCAGGGCAACCACACACCCATCGCCCTGGCCGTGCCCAACCTCCAGTTGGCAATGGAGCGCGACGACCGCAGCGCCTTCACCAGCCTCGCCCTCGGACGCATTCTGGATCGGCGCCCCGATGGCAGCCTGCTGCTGGACAGCGATTTCCACCTCACCGGCATGTACCTGCAGGCGATCCGGCCACTGGCGCACTTCATGGAAGAAATTGCCGCGCTGATCCACGAGCGCGCCAAGAGCATCGCGCAACGTATCGGCTCTCCAGGCCAATCAGGCGTGGCCGACGTGACTGACTTCAACCTGCTGCAGGCCCTTAACCGCTGGCAGCACCTGTTCCGACACCTGGCGCGCGACGCCGATGTTCGGCCAGTGGACGCCTACCTGGCGTGCGGGCAAGCCTGTGGCGAACTGACAACCTTCACCGATGAAGGGCGCACGCCCCAGGACTACCCCGCCTACCAGCACGACAACCCCCATGCTTCGTTTCGCATGCTCGAAGAAACCCTGCGCCGAGTGCTCAGCACCGTGCTGCAACCACGGGCCGTTTCCCTGCCGCTGGAAAAACAGGGCCACGGCGAACTCACCGCGCATGTCGGCGACCCGAGCCTGCTGCAAAGTGCCGATTTCATTCTGGCCGTTCGCGCGCGCATGCCGCTGGAGCAAATGCGCCAGCTGTTCGTCCGTCAGGCCAAGGTCGCCTCGCAACAATCACTGCATGAGCTGATACGCCTGCAATTGCCGGGCATCCCCCTGATGACGCTGCCGGTAGCGCCCAGGCACCTGCCATTCCATGCCGGTTTTACCTACTTCCAACTCGACCGCTCGCACCCCAACTGGCAACGGCTGATGCAGCGCGGGGCCACCGGCTTTGGTTTCCATATCACCGGCGACTTCCCGGAACTGGAGTTGCAGTTCTGGGCCATTCGGAGTCAATAAGATGAACACAACCGTGGTGGTCGGTAACGATCGTAACGACAGCAACCGTCCGCAATCCGCCGCACTCGATGTGCCGGACGATTTTATGCGAACACCCAGGGAAACCGGCATCCAGGACCGCGAAAGCGTCCTGTATCAAGGGGTCCACGGCATCAACGCCGACGAGGACCTGCAATTCCAGCTGCGCGGGCACAGCATCAACCCGCTGGTGGATATCGCCCAGCCGATGTTCGGCCTGGTGATGCGCCTGCGGCGCATGAATCAACTGGCGGAGACCGACATCAATCGGCTCTACGAGAGCGTCCGCGACCACATCACCGCGCTGTCGGAAGAGGTCAGGCAACTTGGCTACGACGGTGCGACCCAGCTGTCGTTCCGCTATGCGCTGTGCGCCTTTATCGACGAAGCCGTGATGGGCACGCCCTGGGGCGTGGGCTCACGCTGGAAAGGACGTTCCCTGCTGAGCTACCACCACAACGAAACCTGGGGCGGCGAGAAGTTCTTCACCGTGTTGTCGCGCATGCAAATGGACGTTGCCAAGTACCACGACGTGCTGGAGTTCAAGTACCTCTGCCTGTGCCTGGGCTACCAGGGCAAATACGGCCAACAGCACAACAACAAAGACACCCTCAACGCCACCATCGGCAAGCTGCACCAGCAGCTGCGCCATCTGCGCGGCGACTCACCCGAACGACTGATGGATGTGCTGAGCAACGTCGCCACGCTGCGTTACCGCCTGGGGCGCCAATGGCCACTGTGGACGCCCTGGGCCATCGCCGCCGTCGTCGTCGCGGGTGCCTACCTGTATTTCTCCATGAGGCTCGGGTCCGCGACCCAGATGGTGCTGGATTCACTCGAGAGCATCCTCAAGCTATGACAGCCCCCGCCACGGCTCAATGGAGGTAAGGAACAACCCTATGGCCATCCAATCCGACCTGCGCTTCACCTTCAGCATTGGCAATGAGTCTTTTGACGTTGTTGAGTTCACCTTGCACGAAGGCTTGTCCGAGACCTTTCATCTTTCCGTCGAACTGAGCAGCGCCAATCCGGCTATCGACTTTGGGCAGGTGCTGGATCGTCCGGCGTTGCTGACGCTCTGGCATGGCGAGGCTCCCGTGCGCTATGTGCATGGCGCCGTTTCCTCCTTCGTCCAGCACGACAGCGGCTTCAGGCGCACCCGTTATTCGGCAATGATCGAACCGCGCTTGGCACGGCTCAAGCTCAGCTCCGACTGGCGAATTTTTCAGACGCTGACTGTTCCGCAGATTACCGAGGCGGTGCTCAAGGCACACGGTCTTACCCAGGACTACGAACAACGGGTCACCAACGAACATTTATCCCGCGAGTACTGCGTGCAGGCGGGCGATACGGACTACCACTTCGTCGAACGCATCATGCGCGAGGAAGGGTTCTTTTATTCCTTCCGCCACAGTGCCGAAGGTCACCAACTGGTCCACAGCGATCGCCTGTTTATCCACGGTCGGGTGGGCGATGAACCGGTGCAATACAACCCCGCACCGGGCGGCGACCAGCCCCAGCCCGCGTTACGCCGCTTTGCCTACAGCGAAAACGTGCGTACCGCGCGCCAGACTCAGCGCGATTACACCTTCCACCATCCGCGCTACAGCCACCATCACAGCCGTGATGGCGTCGATCTCGACCACCAGGGCCGACAGTACGAACGCTACGATTATCCGGCACGCGCCAAGTTCGACGAGGCTGGTAAACCCTTCGCCGAGAACCGTCTACGTGGTCATCGGCGCGATGCACGCATGGCCCTGGTCGAGGGCGATGATCCGCGCCTGCAACCGGGTATCTCCTTCACTCTCGCGGGCCACCCACGGGAAGACCTGAACCGTGGCTGGCGTCCGGTGAGCATCGTCCACCACGGCAAGCAGTACACCAGTCAGGCTGAAGAAAGTGCCGAAGCACAGCTGGGTACGCACTACAGCTACCAGGCCGAATTGGTGCCGGATGATGCCGAATGGCGCGCCGAACCGCTGCGCAAACCTCGTATCGACGGCCCGCAGAACGCCACGGTAGTCGGCCCAAAAAATGAGGAGATATTTACCGACGAATACGGCCGAGTGAAGGTGCAATTCTCCTGGGACCGGGAAGGGAAAGAGGACGAATACAGCTCCTGCTGGATCCGCGTTTCGCAGAACATTTCGGGCGCCACCTGGGGCCATATGGCCATCCCGCGTATCGGCCAGGAGGTGATCGTCGACCATTTCGACGGCGACCCGGACCAACCGATCATCACCGGCCGTACTTATAACCGCCTGCAACTACCGCCCTACGAACTGCCCCGGCACAAAACCCGGATGACCCTCAAAAGTAAAACCCACAAGGGCGAAGGCTTCAACGAACTGCGCTTCGAGGACGAAAAGGATCAGGAGGAAATCTACGTCCATGCGCAGAAAGACCAGAACATCCACATCAACCACGACGAGACGACTTTCGTCGGCCACGACCGCAGCGAACAGGTCGAGCACGACGAAACCGTTTCTGTCGGTCACGACCGCAAGGAAACAGTCGGCAACGACGAACAAGTGAACATCGGCCAAGACCGGCGCCACGATATCGGCCAGGACGACTCCCTGACCATCGGCCGCAACCACACAATCCGCACCGGCAAAGACCGCACCGAAGAAGTCGGCAACCACCGCCGGGACAAGACCACGGCCAACCACTGGGTCAGCATCGGCGGTCACCAGGAACACAGCGTGGAAGGCCGATCCGAGCTACAGGCAGGCCAGGCGATTCGCTATCGAACCAAGGTCTACGAGATCCAGGCAACCACCCAACTGACCCTCAAGGGGCCCGGTGGGAGCATCCGTATCGACGGCTCCGGCATCACGCTCAATGGCATCAACATCGTGTTGAAGGGGCCGATGAACAAGCAGGGTGGCGGAGCGAGTCCTATCCCCGCCCCCCTGGGAGTGCCTGCCCCTGGTGTGCCGTTCGATGTGTTGTGCATGAAACGCAGCGATGGCAGTTGCCCACGCCCAGACTGCCCTTGCGGCAACTTTCAAGGAAGCTGAGCATGCTACAAGCCTTGAAACAGCCCCATCTGCCCGACGTGCAATCGTCATCGCTCACTACCTATCTGCTACTCGAAAGCGAAGTACTGGAAGAGTGGCTGATGCAACAACCGGACGCGCCGGAACAACCATCCATTGCCGATTTCGTGCGCACGGTCGACTACGCCACCTCGCAACACTGGGTCTGGAGCGAAACCGAGTATGACCAATACCGCAGCGACGGGCCGCTGCTGGTGCAGTACCACCCAGGCTCTGATTTGCCCGCACTCTTTCTCGACCAATGGGCAGCCATCGGCGGTGCAGTGTTCATGGCGTCAGCCCGACCAATCGACGATGTGCTTGCCCAGCTACGGGAAGTCCTGTTCGTACTGATGCCCAATGGCAATAAGGCACGCTGGCGACTCCAGGAGACTGCGGCGCTCGCGAGCATTCTCGGCACGCTCGAGCCCCACCGCGCCGCAGCCCTGCTCGGCCCTGTGCAAGAACTGATATGGCGTGAAAACTTCGGCCCGGAGCACCAGTGGTGGCGCTATCAACACGCCCACGGCCCGCTCCCGGTCCAGGGGGGCTTCCAATTCAGTCATGGAGAAATGACGGCTATCGATACCGGGCTTGGCGAGCATCACCTGCGCAAAAACATCGCGCTCACCCAGCAAGCCCCACACAGCTTTTACGACAGCGCACGCCGGCAAACCCTGATCTGGCTGGACCAGCTTAAACGCTGGGGCTTCGAGGAGATCCAGCACCTGGATAGCGCACTGGAAGCCTTCCGACACCCGGCCTACTCCAAGCGCGCAGACGGGGTGATCACCCTGCTGCAAGACCCCAGCCTGACGCCCGGCGCCCGCGCTACCCAGGCACTGAACCACCTGATGACAGAAGGACACTGACCATGGCAGGAAGCACCCAATACAGCAGCACCAACGAAAGCTGCCAAGCCCGAATTCCGTTGTTTCCCTTGCGTTATTCCGCGCATCCGCGTCCGAAGGGTGGGGATGACTATGGGTATGACTTGCCTACCCTGGAGAAGGGATTTCCAAAGTTGAAGTACGCGCAGTATGGTTTGCGCTGTATAGGCGGTGGGTTCATCTATCTGTTCGACGAAACAGAAGGTGATGTATTTGTCTGGCGCGTTAATGAAGAGAACGGGAGGTTTATTGAGCTCCAATCAAAACACCGTTCCCTACAGGCTGCGCTCAAAGGATACATTCCAGGAAATACTCTTCGTCATATCTGGGCACGGGAATATTCACTTGTGCATCTGCTGTTAACCGACACCTTGCTCACCGAAAGAAAAATTCGTGAGATCCAAGGCAATGACGGTGGCGTGCGAGATAAGTTGGCTACCACGATAAATATGAAGACCTGGAAAGAAACAGGCCCTGCCTGGAATACCTTTTCAGCGGTAAAAATCAGATCTTCGGTTGAAGACTACAAAGGAACCAACCTCGACTTTTCGCCCTGGACAATTAAGACCGTAGCCTTATCTGCCGAAGCGTTGGTTGAAGGAATGAAAGCGGTTGCCCCCGCCAAGCAAATTGCAGTCGTAATGCGCGACCACATTGCATTGGTGCAGGATCTTGGTGGTTTCTACCAACAGGCTCGTGAAGACATGGAGCGATACAACGCTGAGCCGGATGAACGCAGCACCGGAAACGAAAGCCAGCGCCATAGAAAAAAAATGATCGCAGACCTAATCGGAAGAATTTATGAGACTTCCTACGCCGAAGAGAAGGGTTTAGCGGGAAAAGATGAAGAGGTCATTGAGCAAGCTATCGAGCGTGATATTCGTCAACAGGAACAGTCACGCCAACGCATTCTTGAACATGCCAAGCAGTTGGAGCGGATGCAAGCCCGGCATCCTGCACCCCATGCAAAATCTATTAAAGCGAATGAAAGTGCTCCATCCGACCCCATCACTAATCGCGCCGAAGTTACGGCTAGAGATGCACAATTATTTGCGCGCCATATTAAAGAATCAGAGCGCGTCAAATTTTTGAGAGACTTTGCGATCGAAGTTGAAAAAAAACATCGCACAGTTTTGGACAGAAAGAATGACCGTAGTATCTGGCTAGAGTCATATCAAGACTCTACGGGCGCACTGTCTCTTGGCAGTACATTTATCCGCTATGACACTAAAGACGAATGCTCATCGACAAGCCATGCGACAACCTTTGCCAGCTGCATAGAAGGAATGATCTGGGGAACGGAAGAGACCCCTAGCGGAACAAAAGATCGAGAGCGCGAACTATTTGGAAAGTGGTGGAAACTGCCATGGCGCGTTAATCCTATCCTTACTAACATCGACCATGACAAAGGGCTCGCAGATGTACTTTGGGAGCAGAATAAATCCGACGTCGCATTAGATGTCATAGGAAGTAAGGGCATATGGCAGGCCCTTAGGCACGGCGCAATCCACCTGATCATGAACCAGGTAGGTGTCTATGCACTAAGCCGGTTCCCCAACACTGCCCAAGGTAGAGCCTGGCATGGCGCAGCTCGCAACAGCGTTGCAGATCGAATTCATCAGCTGGCAGGAACAGGCAACGTAGAAGATGCTAATCGCTTGGTCACCATGTTGGAGCAACGCTACCAAGACCGCATTGCACGTCGAATACTTACTCGCCAGGAGGTTATTGAAGCATTAGAGGATGCTGCTGGATTTCCCCGCGGTGCGGTGGCAGCGGGATCTATTGCCATGGGTGCTGGCGATACAATGGAAGTCCTGGTATGGAGCAACCTCAACGAAGGATTACGTGCGGCAAATCCGTTTCTTCGGAGGGCTGAGCGTTTCCTGGCTGGTGGAGTTGCCTTTCTTAGTTTTATGAATTTGATAAAAGTGGCGCTATCGTATGAAAAAAATCAAAAACTTTCCTTTTCTGTAAACCTCTTCGCTGCATTGATGGCAACGATGAGTGGAATAAATGGGCTGCTTTACGCTACCCGCCCATTAATGCCACAAGCCTATCTACGCGCGTCCATATCAGGAGTTGTCCTAAGACGTCTTTCTAGTGCTGGAACACTGCGATTATTTGGACATTTTGGTGCTCTTGCAGATGCTTTATCGCAAGGGCTGAGCTCAAGAAAATCATATAAAACTGGAAACTATCAAGCCGCCACATATTATGCAGTCGCCAGTTTTGGAATGGGAGCAGGTGGTGCCGCACTCACCGTCGGCGGGTCTGCGTTGATGACTGCCGCGACAACTGTAGCAATGATACCCGTTTGGGGTTGGATTGTTGCCGGAACATTATTGCTTGGCGTCGGAATTTGGTTCTTGTTCAAAGGTGATCAAGCTCAGTACAGCGCCTTGAGTTATTGGCTAAATGACAGTAGCTTTGGAAAGCATGAAATACTCGACAGAGAATCAATAATTAAATATCAAACCTTTGACGATGAAAATAAAGGATATATACAAGCCATCTACAGCCCGCAGCAACTGGAAGCTGACTGGCATATTACAAGCAACTCCTTAACGCTGAAGATCGCCTATCCACTTGAAGGCGTGATCTCTCCAGTTACAAGTATTGCACTTGGCCCCGGAAGTAGCCAGGCGCGACTAACCCACTTACCTGAAAAAGAAAAATTATCCAGCGGTGGGACCATTTTAACCTACCGTATATCTGGACTAATAAAAGGCAGCGAATTTCACTTCGCCGTGAAGCCCAAATACACCCCAACACTACTCGACGAGGAATTAGGCTCCACACTCAATTTCAGTGATTCAGATACCCCTTGGTACTACTGAGCCCACCATGAATAAAATAGCACCAAGATCTAAGCGAAGCACATTTAGCTCTCCAAAGGCGTTAAAAGCTGACAGCCCTACACTAGGAGTAGAACCTGCTGCGGACACTAACGTCATGAGAGTTACGAAAAGCAATCTATTTCTAAGGCCTGCTTATGCAAGTATATACGGAGGAAGGCGCAGCATGAGTTGGTGGGCAACAATAAACTTATACTTCATGATTTTATTTTTCACAACATTAGGATATTCCAGCTTCTCAGAATCCAGAACAAATGAAAGTTTCCGAGGCGGCCGCATTGATCATCTGCTTGAAAACATTGATATTAGCCTAGGAATTCCACTCTTAATGTTTTCTTGCTGCTTCTGGATGTTCATCCCTTGGCGCCGACAGCTCCCCGTTATTTTTAATCGTCATAAACAGACAGTGACTTGCTATATAGAAGGTCGAGTGGTCAGTTGTGATTGGAGTTCTCTGGAGGCCTATATCAAGAATATAACCACCATCGCCGTCGGCGGCGCGCCCATAAATGAAGGGGTATTGCAACTCGTATTCCCAAACGATAGCTCACATCGAAGCCGTAGCCCGAGGATTGGAATCAAGGCGACTGAGGATGTACCAGCAGCCATTATAAATGGCGGATCTTATGGGGCAGGCATGATCTGGGAATATATCAGACTGTATATGAATGAGGGTATTGATGCAGTCCCTCCTCCAGCACCAGAAGCTAACTACCGCGCCACTGGCATTCGCGACTGTATTGACTTCATGAATCCCTGGATGCCATTTACCTATCGTGCTTGGTGGAAATTACTTGTGGCTATTCTTCTTTCACCCATCTCCGTCCCTTTCTTAACCTGCGTTCTGTTGGGTGACATCACCTATATGATGTTTGACCGTGTTCTCCCACGTCGGAAATGGCCCCAACAATTAATTGACGCGTGTGATGGTGTCTGGAATGGAGAGGAACAATGAAAATCCAATGAAAACTCGTTGAATTGAATTTTCATGCACAAAAACACTACTGGCTTACGCAGGTCTTACTGAAGAAATTAAACACTGGTATGCCGCGGACTTCGCGCCAGCGCTATTGGAAAAACAACAGCTCGAGGTATTGGGTTTGACAGGCATCGATAGCCGCTGGCACGACAATTCTTCATGGGTAACGTCGATTTGGGGGGCAATCACCATGAACCGCGGACCGGAATTACCGAATGTCATGGAATTTGCCATCTTTTGGCGCGACTACATCATCGGACAAAGCCACTGGACAGGTGCCCTGAGCGCAGCTGTTCCCAACCAGGGACTCGATAAAAGTGCGGGAGCTTCCGCGCAGTTTGGATTGGAGCGTTAAGCGCATGGCAATCGCATGGCGGTTTTCCCGGTCGCCCCGCACCGGAGTGTTACCAGCAATTCGAGATCAATTGGTGGATGTGGACCATGATGCTTTTTCCCTACGTAATCCATGGGTTCGGGATTCGGTATTTATGGGAAATGGGAGTTCCTTTGTGGGGCTGGCTGCTCGCAGGTGCAATATTCTTAACTATCGGAGCATATCTTATGATGCGAGGGAACGCCGCAAAATATGAACCATTGGACTATTGGCTAAATGATGGAACCTTTGGAAAGCGACAGTTACTTGGCCGAAAAAACGTAGATAAATTCACGTCACTTGACGAGGAAAATTATAGTTACATGGTCGCCTGCTATTCACCAAAACTGATTGAACTGGACTGGAGCAGTGTATCAATCAACCACGAGCCCTCAACTTATTACGCCTACACCGATACCGCAGCCATACCATTAGAGTACGACCCAAAATTAGAGATTGAGATCCACTACCCACTCCCGGGAAAAATTGCCGAACCCTCAATAAATCTTGATAAAAACGAACTAAAAGCCACGAAAATAGAAGCAAAGAATCTTAATCTCACAAGCGGTGGCGAACGATATAAATACACCATCAGGGGAGTCAATAAAAGTGACAAAGGAACTTTCGAGATTAAATTTTCCTATACGCCGGAAAATCTTCCCAGCACAACTCTGATGTCAAGAGTCCGTCCAGGCTCAGGCAGTTCGACCCAACATCAGGCTGAGGGAAAAAACTAATGATATCCGGAACACCACCCCATAAAAACCAATACGGCATAGGAGTGACTCATATCGATGCCTTAGATTCCGCAACGCCGTGCCTGGGAGTTGAGGCAGCGGCTGACGCTAATATTATGAAAATAACGGAGCACTGTTTATTTGTCAGAACCGCCGAGGGAAGTATTTACGGTGGTCGTCGTGGAATGAGTTGGTGGACAACTGTAATAACGATATTCGTCTTCTTCTTCTTTTCCGCTGGCGAGTACGGTGGGTATCTATACGACATAACGCACGAAGATTTCAAAGGCACGTTCTTAGAGCACTATACCAATAACTGGGGACTGACTATCGGAGTTACAATCGCATTTTTTATGGCTTGTTCGTGGCTATTTATTCCTTGGCGCCGACAGCTGCCCATTATTTTCAATCGTCAATCAGGCCACGTCACAGCTTTTATTAATGGAAATATCGTGAGCGAAGAATGGCAGCACCTGGAAGCATATATCAAAGACATTACATCCTTTTCAGTTAGCGGCGCTGCTGTTAATGAAGGCGTTTTAACTTTAGGACTTACCGATACAGCTACAACCTCACGTTGCAAACGGAAATATATAGGTATCTATGCCACACAAGATTCGATTAGACCTGCAGGCAGTCGTAAAATTTACGGCGCTGCCCAACTATGGGAGTACATCCGACTGTACATGGGTGAAGGAGCCGCTGCCCTGCCTCCGTCTTGTGCTATCACACCCTACCGGATTGCTCATGCCCGCGAAGCTATCCAGCAATTCAATCCGCTGAAGATATTGAACGTCAGTCATCCTGCGTGGCTACTGCTAGCTGTACCATTTTTCATATTTTTAGCGCTGCCTTTGGCGCCTCTGATAATGATTGGGGACATCCTATACATGTGGTTTGACCGTATTCTTCCCCGCCGCAAGTGGCCTCAAGAGCTAGTTAATGCCTGCGATGGTATCTGGGATGGGAAAGAGAGCTGATGTGTACTCATCCTAAATGGCAACCCAAATACGGCACTCTCCACGCCCGTGTTGATGTGTTGTCTGCAGCAAGCCCGTCTTTAGGCATAGAACCTGCCGCCGACAACAACGTGATGAAAATCACTGAAAAATGCCTCTTTATACGTCCCGTATCCGGGAGTATTTATGGTGGACGGTCCAGTATGAGCTGGTGGGCAACAGTAGTACTGCCCTTTATATTCGTGTTTTTTTCTATAGTAGAGTTTTTCAGCTACCGTCACGACACAGCTACAAACGGATATAACGCCGGAGCTATAAGTCACTACATGGAAAACTGGCATTACCCAGCCGGCATAACCTTTGTATTTTTCCTCTGTTGCATTTGGATATTTATCCCATGGCGCACTCAGCTCCCGATCATATTCAACCGTGAGACGCGCAAAGTCACATGCATTATCAAAGGAAAATGGATCAGCCAGAGATACGAGCATCTGGAAGTTTATATAAAAGATATAACAACCATCGCCTCAGGAGGCGCACCTATTAACGAAGGGGTATTGATACTGGCCTTTCCTTATGCAGAACAAGACAAAACATTTTCTAATGACCAGTTACGTATTAGCATCAGCGCAACAAAGGATGCAGACGAAGCTTACTTCAATCGAGGTATATACGGAGCCGCAATGATTTTGGAATATATTCGACTTTTCATGCATCAAGGCGCAGGAGCTCTTCCGCCCTCTTCTGCCATAAGCAACTATAAAGCCACAAGCATTCGAGAGTGCTTCTCTATGTGGTCGCCATTCAAAATCTTCCAAAGCAAAGTTTGGTGGAAGCGTCTTATAGCACCATTTTTATTCCCACTCGTAGCGCCAACACTTTGGTTAATAACCTTAGGAGATCTGCTCTACATGGCGCTTGATCGTATACTCCCACGAAAGAAATGGCCCCAAGAACTCATTGACGCTTGTGACGGTGTCTGGAATGGAGAGGAATGATGAAAATTCGTTGAATTGAATTTTGATGCACAAAAACACTACCGCCGTACGCAGGCATTACTGAAGAAGTTAAACACTGGAATGGGCCAATCCCGACAACAACATGCCCACGTACAGCCTGGCACTGCGCTTGCCACTCAGAACCAATGGTGCAGCCAGTTGCAGGGGGCACCCTCCTACGTTTAAGCAAAGGAAACCAAACATGAAACCCATCGTTCTCGTCGGCCACGCGCACAGTTGCCCTATTCATGGAGGTGGAACCGTGGTCAGTGGTGCGAGCTCTGCCACCGTCAATGGCAAAGCGGTGGCCCGGGTAGGTGACCAGACCAGTTGTGGCGCGGTTATCCAGAGCGGTTCACCCGGAACCATCATCGAGGGCCAGGCCGCTGCTCGTCAGGGGGATACCACGAGCCATGGCGGCACGCTGGTCGAAGGTGAAAGCGGTTGGTTGGTCGAGTGACCGCGAGCATAGGGGCGAGCTTGGCTCGCCGTTGTTCAAACTCTTACGTTTATGGCCCCCGGTCAGCGTCTGGCTGACCGCTATGGGTCGTTGATCTGCCGGCCAGCGCGCCTGGGCCGGACCTCCGGCAATGGCGCCGCAGCCCTGGGCCTGCTGGCTACCCACGGCCCCGTCGCGGGCGGATAACCGAGAACGAAGCTTATAGCAATTTCTTGAACGCCGACTTGGTGCAAAATAGCCCCCCTCAAGGGTGAGCCCAGCCTCCTGCCGCGCCACGCCGTGCCCTAAGAATCGAGAGGAGAATCCATTTTGAAACGTGATGTGCCTGAGCCCAAGACCCCGTTCGACGTCACCGAGGTCTCCATTGCCCAACTGCGCGCCGCCCTCGAATCCGGCCAGGTCACGTCTGTGGCGCTGGTCCAGGCGTACCTGGCGCGGATAGACGCCTATGACGGCCCCGCCACGCCGACCGCCCTCAATGCGGTGGTGGTGCGCAACCCCGAAGCCTTGAAGGAGGCCGAGGCCAGCGACGCCCGTCGCGCCCGGGGCCAGGCCCTGGGGCCACTGGATGGCATTCCCTACACCGCCAAGGACAGCTACCTGGTCAAGGGCCTGACCGCCGCCTCCGGCAGCCCGGCCTTTGCCGAACTGGTGGCCTATCGCGACGCCTTCACCATCGAACGCCTGCGCGGCGCCGGGGCCATCTGCCTGGGCAAGACCAATATGCCGCCCATGGCCAACGGCGGCATGCAGCGTGGGGTCTATGGCCGCGCCGAGAGCCCGTACAACGCCGACTACCTCACGGCGCCCTTCGCCTCCGGCTCGTCGAATGGCGCCGGTACGGCCACGGCGGCCAGCTTCGCCGCCTTCGGTCTGGCCGAGGAAACCTGGTCCAGCGGTCGCGGCCCGGCCTCGAACAACGGCCTGTGCGCCTACACCCCTTCCCGCGGGGTGATCTCGGTGCGTGGCAACTGGCCGCTGACCCCGACCATGGACGTGGTAGTGCCCTTCGCCCGGACCATGGCCGATCTGCTGGAAGTGCTGGACGTGGTGGTGGCCGAAGACCCGGACACCCGCGGCGACCTGTGGCGCCTGCAACCCTGGGTGCCGATCCCCAGCGTGGCCTCGGTGCGCCCGGCGTCCTACCCGCAACTGGCGGCCGACGCCAAGGCCCTCAAGGGCAAGCGCCTGGGCGTGCCGCGCATGTACATCAACGCCGACCCCGAGGCCGGCACCAGCGAAGCGCCGGGGATCGGTGGTCCGACCGGCCAGCGCATCCACACCCGGCCCTCGGTGATCGAGCTCTGGCAACAGGCGCGACAGGCCCTGGAAGCGGCCGGCGCCGAAGTGCTGGAAGTGGACTTCCCGCTGGTCTCCAACTGCGAGGGCGACCGCCCGGGTGCGCCGACCGTGTACAACCGCGGCCTGGTGTCCAAGGAGTTCCTGCACCACGAATTGTGGGACCTGACGGCCTGGGCGTTCGATGACTTCCTGCAAGCCAACGGCGACCCCAAGCTCAAGCGCCTGGTGGACGTCGACGGGCCGAAAATCTTCCCCCACGACCCGGGCACCCTGCCCAACCGCGAAGGCGACCTCGCCGCCGGCATGGATGAATACGTGAAGATGGCCGAGCGCGGCATCACCCCCTGGGACCAGATCGACAGCGTGCCCGACGGCCTGCGCGGCCTGGAGCAGACCCGGCGCATCGACCTCGAGGAGTGGATGGATCGCCTGGGCCTGGATGCGGTGCTGTTCCCGACCGTGGCCGACGTGGCCCCGGCCAATGCCGATGTCGACCCGGCGGCGGCGGACATCGCCTGGAGCAACGGGGTCTGGGTGGCCAACGGCAACCTCGCCATCCGCCACCTGGGCGTGCCCACGGTCACCGTGCCCATGGGCCTGATGGCCGACATCGGCATGCCCGTGGGCCTGACCTTCGCCGGCCGCGCCTACGACGACTCGGCCCTGCTGCGCCTGGCCTCGGCCTTTGAATCCACCGCCGACAAGCGGGTGATCCCACTGCGGACTCCGGCCCTGGCGGGCAACAAAGGCTGACCACCCAGGGAGTGGCGCGCAGCAGGCGCCACTCCCGATCACCCCGGCGCGCAAGCCGCCGTCACCGCGTCAGGCAACGCGCAGTCCGACTACCACTACATCCGCAAGGAACGAGGCCTGTATGGCGCGACGCGTCTCAGCCTGAGCGACGACCTGAGCCTGATCCTCGGCACGCGCCTGAGCGGGGTCGCTGCCGACCTCGAACAACTTCGGCGGATTGCTCTATGGCGACCCGCGCACGTTGCACTGACCTTGCGTTATCAGTACTGAGCCGCCGGATCAGCCAGGTCCGCGCAGTGGCTGATCCGCACTTTCCCTAAACGCCCGGTGGCTCGAATGCAGCCGGCGCCAGGTCGGCTGCCTCGGACGAGCAGAAAATTGTCAGCGTTCAATTCAAACTTTTTGCCGCGCCGGACGTCCTTTATTTAACGCTGCCGACACCTCTTGTGGCCCCAGACAGCTGACTTCAGCTAAGGACGGATGATGACCTTCTTCATTTTTCTACTGGCCTGTGCTGCCGCGGCAAGCACCGGCCTCCTGTTCAAGCCGGGCCCGTGGTACGACGCCCTGGTCAAACCCGGCTTCACCCCACCCAATTGGTTGTTCCCGGTTGCCTGGACGCTGATCTACCTGCTGCTCGCCTGGGCCGGCTACCGCTTGAGCCTGATCCCCGGCAGCCAGTCGGTGCTGGCATTGTGGGCCGCGCAGATTGCGCTGAATACGTTGTGGACGCCGGTGTTCTTCGGCGCCCACCGAATACTGGCCGGCATGCTGATCATCACCCTGTTGTGGCTGGTGGTGGCGGCCATGGTGGTCCTGGCATTGCAGCTGGACCTGATCACCGGGCTGATCCTGTTGCCGTACCTGGCGTGGCTGTGTGTGGCGGCGGCGTTGAATTTTTCCATCCTGCGCAATAACCGCTGATGACCCCTCGCCAACCCTGGACAAGCCGGCTGTGGCCTGCCAGCGAGGAGGAGTTGCGGCAGATGCGCGACTTCAATAAAAAGCTCGCCTGGTTGCCACGCTTTCGAATCCGCAATCGGCTCACGCCCCGGGTGATCCAGGCCCTGCTGCGTGCCGGCCAGATCGGCGGCGCCGGCAAATTACTGCAGCACGGGCTCAAGGCTGAAACACGGGTCATCGGTGTCGACGGCCTTGCGGTGCCCGTGCGCATCCTCAGGCCCGCCGGAAAAGCCAAGGGTGTGGTGCTGGATTTCCATGGCGGCGGCTGGGTGATCGGCAACGCGCAGATGAACGACCCCCTCAACCTGGCCATGGTCAATGAGTGCCAGGTCGCGGTGGTTTCAGTGGATTACCGGCTTGCCGTATCGACCCCGGTTGAAGGCCTGATGCAGGACTGCCTGAGTGCCGCGCGCTGGTTGCTGAGTGCCGAATGCGAGGAGTTTGCCGGCATGCCGGTGATTGTCGTGGGTGAGTCGGCCGGGGGCCATCTGGCTGTGGCCACCTTGCTGGCCCTGAAACAGTGGCCCGACCTGCTGCAGCGGGTGCGCGGTGCGCTGCTGTACTACGGCGTCTACGACCTCGGCGGAACCCCCAGCGTGCACGCCGCGCCCGCGCAAACCCTGGTGCTGGACGGGCCCGGCATGGTGCAGGCGCTGCGCGTGCTGACGCCGGGGTTGAGCGACGAGCAGCGCCGGCAGCCGCCGTTGTCACCGCTGTATGGCGACTTCACCGACTTGCCGCCAGCCCTTCTGCTGGCCGCCGAGCTGGATCCGCTGATAGACGACACCCTGCAGATCGCCGAGCGCTGGGTGCAGTCGGCGGCGGTCGAGGTGCACGTGGTGCCCGCTGCGGCCCATGGCTTCATTCATTTTCCGACCGCACTGGGCGCTGCTGTCCTGGCTTACAGCCGAAAGTGGATAACGGCGCGAATCGATGGGCCCAATTGCTGAAAAACCATCGACTCAAACCCGTCAGCAGGTTTATCTAGATCGCCAGCACAAAACGGCTCTCGCCCCCCGCCTGCGCGCCGGTAGCGGGGTGTTCAAGCAGGAACCCGCAGCGCATCAGGACTTTCTTCGAACCGAGATTGGCCTCGTAGACATACGCCACCAGCTGAGAAAGCTGCCAGCGCCTGCGCGCCTCCTGGATCAGGTGCCGCACGGCCAGGGTCGCCAGCCCCTGCCCGCATGCGTCTTGCGCGATGCGATAACCGATCTGCGCAGAACGCTGCACCGGGTCGATGCTTTTCAAGTTGGCCCGACCGACTATTTTTCCCCCGGTCTCTTCGACCACGAACGGGTGCCAGCGGCCATCGGCAAAGTCGGACAAGTAACCTTGAATATGTTCGGTGACGCCCTGCAAGGAGTAGAAAGCCGGGTCACGGGCATCGATATGGGACTCGAACCACTGGCGGTTGTCGGTTTCGAATGCCAGCAAGGCTTGGGCGTCGGTACTTCTCAGTTCGCGAACTCTATAGGTGTTCATTCATCACCTCGGCTGCCCTGCTCGCTAAAGATAAAGGGCGAGCGGCCAGCACAGCTGAATAAAAGGCGGGCTGGTTTTTGCGGCCCGGTCACAGCGAGCGCAAGCTTACAGCACCTGCGCTCCGACTCCATGACCGGCCCAATGGACGACACCCTGCCCGGCTTGCGCTGCAACAGCCGGTGCTCAGGTAAGATGCGCGCCGGATCGAATGCGCTGATGGACCTCAGCCGCCACCCCCGCCAAGGAAATCTGGGTATGGACAATGCGTTGCAAATAGAACCCGGCGAAGAGACGGTCGTAGGACATTGCGAAACCTGTGGGCACGAAACCAGGATGTTTCGCGGTTTTGTATTCAATGCTGACGGCGCTTATGCCGTGTACCTGGGCACCTATACGGCCGCCCATCCCGAGCGGGGCCTGTCGATGGCCGTCAGCCTTCGGGGCTGGGGCGCGGGCTCGGACACAACGGCCAAGGAATGCGTGGCGCTGGAGTGGAGAATCACCGACCGCGAACCCGGTTGCCGGGTCCTCGATGCAGACGACACCTCATGGGCCGGCAAGCCGATTCTGGGCCGGATGCTGTCTCGGCACGAGGCGATGAGTTCCGGTCGCGGAGCCGAAGCCTTCGCCGTCACCGATGCGCTGTGGAAGGCGGATCCTCGGTTGGCCAAGGCCTTGAACAGTGACGCCTAGCCCCGCTCGCCGTTGGCGACACCCAGGCCAACGGCAATGCCCAGGCCGGGCCGCCGACTAGGGCAGCACGCGCTGGCGCTTGAGGCTGTCCAGCGCATTGAGCAGCGACGCGGTTGAGTCGACCCTTTCAGTGAAGCCATAGCGGTAGATTTTGTTGGTATCGGAAATGATGTCGTTCTCGGTGTGGAAGATAAAATCCCCGAAGGCCCAGCCCACCAGTTTCTCCAGGTCGTCTTGAATCAGATTGTGGCGCTTGGCGATCTCCCGCCATAACCCGGCCTTGTCCGGCATGTGCCGGGTCAGTGTCAGCGGCACCGGCGAAGCGATGTTCATTGCCAGGTGCCGGGCGATGTCCGGCCACATGCGTTCCCAGCGGAAAATATCGCCGTTGGCCACATTGAACGCCTCGCCGCCCGCCGACTCGCTGAGGGCTGCCCAGACGCTGGCCCGTGCCAGTAACCCGGCATCCGTGAACTGCAGCAGTTGGCCATAGGCCTTGTCGGTTCCGGGGAATCGCATCGGGATATCAAGGGCACGGGACAATTCGGCAAAGACGCCGATGAGCAGCGCAATATTCATCGGGTTGCCGTGGATATCACCGACAACCAGATCAGGACGCAGCGCCACATAATCCCAGCGACTGCGTTCGGCGCGCGTTCTGAGCTGGGCTTCCTGGGCCCTGTACAGGTTCGGCGGCATATGCCCGGCGTCGCTCTCCAGGGCCGGCGTGGGTACCTTGGCGCCCAGGTGCGAACCGTAGATCTTGAAGCCCTGATAGATGACTACCCGTTCAAGGGCGGAATCAGCCTGTTCCAGCCCGTCCAGCACATTGCCCAGCATCCGCGCATTGCGCTGGGCTTCCAGCGCCAAGTCAGGGTCCGGGCTGAAAGCGGCGTAAAACACATGGGTCGTGTCTCGGGCTGCCTGCAACGCGAGGGCCACCGCCTGCGCGTCGACCAGGTCCGCCTGCAAGGTCTCGGTGCCGGCTACGGGGCGCCGATCCAGCGCCCTGACCCGCCAGCCTTCACGCTTGAGTTCCTGGGCCACGGCATTCCCGATGATGCCGTTGGCGCCGACCACCAGCGCGGTTTTACGGTTTGCCGGAGTGAGGCTCATAGCGCCTCCCCATTACCAAATTCGATCATTTGCTTGCTCCTTCCATGCAGGATGCACGGCTTGAGACACATGATGCCCCTCGTGCTATCTGTGATATAGACTGCCGTCACGACTGACTTCCATGACATAAATTCACAATGGCACGCTGGGATATCAACCGTTTGGCAGAGATGGAAATGTTCATCCGAGTGATAGAGCTCGGCAATTTTTCCTTGGCCGCACGGGACTTCCGCATGACCCCCTCGGCGGTCAGCAAATTGATTTCACGCCTGGAAACCCGACTCCAAGCACGCCTGTTGAACCGCACCACGCGCCGCCTGACGCCGACGCCGGAAGGCCACTCGTTTTACGAGCAATGCGTGAGGATTCTTGCCGAGGTGGAGGACGCAGAACGCAGTACTTCCGGCCAGGGCGAACCCCGGGGTCGTCTCAGGGTCAGCGCCAGTGTGCCCTTTGCCCAAGGGGTCTTGTTCGCACTGGTTCCAGGGTTTCTCTCGCGCTACCCGGGCATCGAACTCGACATCGTACTGACCGACCAGGTGGTGAATCTGCTGGAAGAGCGAACCGATGTCGCGATACGCCACGGCGCACTGGAAAGCTCGCGCCTGGTGGCCAGGAAGCTCGGTGAATCACGGATGATCGTCGTCGCCGCGCCCGCCTACCTGGAGTTCCATGGCCTGCCGCGCGTGCCCGACGACCTGACCCGGCATAACCGCCTGGACTTCGGCTACACGCGCACCCTCAAAGGCTGGCCTTTTGTGGTGGACGGCACGCAATGGATCGTCTCGCCCGAGGGCAATCTGACGGCCAGCGACGGTGAAGCCCTGCGCCAACTGACACTGGCCGGCATGGGCCTGGCACGCCTCGATGAGTTCCAGGTGGTCGACGACATTACCGCGGGAAGGCTGGTGCCGGTCCTGCAAGGTTTCAACCCGGGCGACGTCGATCCCCTGCACGCCGTGTTTCTCGGACAGGGCCCGCAGATGCCGCTACGGGTGCGGGTTTTTCTCGACTACCTGGTGGCGAATGTTCGACTCCAGCGCCTGGAAGCCGGACAGGCAACGCCCGATATACCGCGTTCTGCCTGACGCACTGGCCTGGGCCGCTCGTTGAACCGAGCCCCTACGCCTGCCGCTTCGTGTGGTTGCCCATAAGGCCCGGGGCGCCGGGTGCCGCTAACCCGGCAAAAAACCCAAATTGCCATGTGTTTCCTTCGTCCTTTCCTACGTCGCACCTTTCATTGCCCGTTTCCCCCTGCCTGGAGTTTCTCGATGCCCTCGCCCAAATCCCTGCCCACTGCGCTGTTGGGCCTGGCCCTTGCCTGCCCGGCCCTGGCCGAGGCCCAGGAGATGGAGCTGGGTCAGGTGCTGATCCGGGCCCAGGAACAGGGCGGCGAGGAACAGACGCTGGAAGATGCCGAGACCCGGCTGTCCCAGGTGCCGGGGGCGACCAATGTGGTCGATATGCGGCGCCCGCTGCAGGGCCGGGTGGCCAGCAACCAGGATGTGCTGGCGTATCAGCCGGGGGTGTACGCGCAGTCGGCGGGCAATGAAGGGGTGAAGATTTCGATTCGCGGCTCGGGTATCAACCGCGCCCCCGGCGCCCATGCGTCGGGGCTGTACACGATGCTCGACGGCCTGCCCCTGACCGGCCCCGGTGGCACGCCCTATGAATTGCTGGAGCCGCTGTGGCTCGATCATGTGGAAGTGCTGCGCGGCGCCAGCGGCTTCGACCGTGGCGCCCTGGCCCTGGGCGGGGCCATCGATTACGTCAGCCACACCGGCTACGACGCGCCGCTGTTGCAGGTGCGCTATGGCATGGGCAGCCACGGCTACCGCCAGCGCCAGGTCAGTTCGGGCCAGGTGCTGGGCGACTTCGATTACTACCTGTCCCTGACCGATGCGCGCTCCGACGGTTATCAGGACCACACCTCCAGCAGCAGCCAGGGAGTGGTGGCCAACTTCGGTTATCGCTTCAACCCGAACCTGGAGACGCGCTTCTACCTGCGCCACCGCGAGACCGAAAACGAACTGGCCGGGCGCGTGACCAAGCGCTCCATCGATCATGATCCACGGGCGGCCAACCCCACCTACGTCGCCCGCGACTACAACCGCGACCAGCCGGGCAGCACCTTTATCGGCAACAAGACCACCTACTACATCGACGACGATTCGAGCCTCCAGACCGGGCTGGTCTACCACGACTACCCCATGGACCTGCGCGAAGGCCCCAACCGCCTGCGGGTGGCCTATACCGACGTCAGCGGCACCTTCGACTACAAGCGCCGCGACACCCTGTGGGGCCTGGAAAGCCACAGCACCCTGGGCCTGCGCGTGACCAAGCACCTGCCCAATGCCGGCGCCAGCGAGTTTGTGCGCATTCCCACCGGCAACACCGCCGGCTATGCACCGGGCACGCGGATCCGCGATTTCACCTACCAGGGTTCGGACAGCGTGCTGCACCTGGGCAACGACCTGGAGATCGCCGACGACCTGTGGCTGACCACGGGCCTGGCGGCCATCTACACCCGCCGTGAAAGCGCGGTGACCTACCCCGACAGCGGCGGCAAGACCAGCCTGCACGACTGGGACTACGCGCCGCGCCTGGGCCTGCGCTACCAGTTGAACAAGGACGTGCAACTGTTCGGCAACCTCAGCCGTTCAGTGGAAGGGCCGCACCCCTGGTCGCTGATCTACAGCTCCAACCGGGTGTTCGGGCCCGGCAGCGGGGTCGCCACCGGCGCCCAGCGCGAGCCGATCGAGTTGCGCAATCAGACCGCTACTACCCTGGAACTCGGCGGGCGTGGCGACAGCGCCCTGGGCCAGTGGAGCCTGGCCTGGTACTACGCCCAGGTGCGTCATGAACTGCTGTCGGTGCTGCCCGACGCCAACGCCACCACGCCCTATGAACTCAACGCCAGCCCCACGGTGCACCAGGGGCTGGAAGCCAGCCTGCAGAGCACCTTGTGGTCGCGGGACGGCGTCGGCCGACTGAGCCTGCGCCAGGCCTACACCTTGAGCGACTTCCACTACCGCGACGATCAGCGCTTTGGCGACAACCGCCTGCCGGGCCTGCCGATGCACTATTACCAGGGCGAGCTGCGCTACGACTGGCCCCTGGGTTTCTTCGCGGCGCTCAATACGCAACTGGTGTCCAAGGCTACGGTGGATTACGCCAACAGCTATTACGCCGACCCTTACGCACTGTTCGGCGCCACCCTGGGCTACAACGCACCCAAGGACGACTGGCAGGCCTGGGTCGACATGCGCAACCTGACCAACCAGCACTACGCCGCCACCGTGACACCGGGCTACGACGACAAAGGGCTGGACGCGGCGCGTTCGACGCCGGGCGAGGGGTTGGGGGTGTATTTCGGTGTGTCGTGGAGCCTGCGCTGAGGGCCGCCCCGCCCTCGCCTCTCGACGCCGACAAAT
Source organism: Pseudomonas sp. QD4 (assembly GCF_049199125.1). Taxonomy (NCBI): domain Bacteria; kingdom Pseudomonadati; phylum Pseudomonadota; class Gammaproteobacteria; order Pseudomonadales; family Pseudomonadaceae; genus Pseudomonas; species Pseudomonas sp. QD4. The sequence continues at coordinate 214,574 of NZ_JBLZOM010000001.1, read as the reverse complement.
AACCTGCGAACTTGCGCCCATTGCAGGCCCGAGCCGCCACACACTAGAATAGGATTCATTCCCACTTACGACTTTTTCTCATGAAGCCCACTCCACCCGCCGAGGCCGCAACGCTCGAAGCCCTGTATCGCGGCTATCACGGCTGGTTGCTGAGTTGGCTGCGCCGCCGCGTGCAGTGTTCTCACTACGCGGCGGACGTGGCGCAGGACACCTTTATCCGTCTGCTCGCCACCGGCCCCTATGTGGCCCCGTGCGAACCCCAGGCCTACCTCGCAACCGTGGCGCGTCGCCTGTTGATGGACAAGGGCCGGCGCCAGCGCCTGGAGCAGGCCTACCTGGAAGAGCTCAAACTCTGCGCCGCCTGCATGGACCACGCGCCTTCGCCGGAGCAGATCCTGCAAGCGGTGCAAGTGCTGGAGGCCATCGACCGGGCCTTGGCCCAGATGAAGCCCCGGGTGCGCGAGAGTTTTATCCTGCGGCACCTCGAAGGCCTGGACCAGACGCAGATCGCCCAGCGCCTGGGGGTCTCGGTGCGCACCGTGCAGCACGATCTGGTGGAGGCCCTGCTGGCCTGCGACCGGTGCGCCCAGGCATGAAGTCATCGCTGCCACCCGAGGTATTGCGGCAGGCCGCCGAATGGCTGGTGCGTCTCGACCACCAGACCGATGCCGCCACCGAACAGGCGTTCCAGGCCTGGCTGGCCGCCGACCCGCAACACCGTCACAGCATCACGCGCCTGCAAGGCCACCTGCTGCCCCTGCAACAGGCCCCGGCCCGTGCCGCATTGCGCCGGGCCCGACAACCACGAGCCGCGGCCACGGCGGCCAAATGCCTGGGCCTGGCTGTGCTGCTGGGCCTGGCTGCGGTGCCGGCCTATGAGTATGGGCAGCAGGGTTACCTGCTGGCCGACCTCAGCACCGGCAGCGGCCAGTGGCGCCAGCAACGCCTGGACGATGGCAGCGACCTGCAACTCGAAGGCGGCTCGGCGGTGGACCTGCACTTTGACCCCGGCCAGCGTCGGGTGCAGTTGCTGCGCGGCGAAATCCTGGTGAACGTGGCCAAGGACGCCCAGCGGCCGTTTTATGTCGACACCCCCCAAGGCAGCATCCGCGCCCTGGGCACGCGGTTTATCGTCCAGCGCAGCGGCGATGCGACCCAGGTCACCATGCTCGAGTCCTCCACCCGCATTGACAGCGCCGGGCAACAGCAGGTGCTCGGTCCCGGCCAGCGCCTACGTTTCGACGCCCGGGGCCCGGGGACGGTGGAACAGGTCGATGCCGACGCCCTCGAGCAAGCCTGGACCCACCATCAATTGCTGGCCAATGACCAGCCCCTGGCGGACGTGCTTGAACGCCTGGCGCGGCATCGACCGGGCCTGCTGCTGTTCGATCGCCAGGCCTTGCAAGGCTTGCGCGTGACGGTGATGTTGCCGACCGACGACAGCGACAAGGCGCTGCGCCTGCTGCAGCGCACCTTGCCGATTGAAGTCAGCCACTACACCCCATGGCTGACCCGGGTGACCCTGCCCCCCGCGGAAAAATAATGTGCCCGGGCGTTGCGTGTTTGCGGTTTTGCTCCGTCCTTCCCTTGGCCAACATCCAAAGGAGCACCGATAACATGTCTTCAATCCCGTCCACCCGTGGCGGCCTGCTGCTGGCCGGCCACCTGTTGCTTGGCTGCCTGCCGCTGGCGTTGCCGGCCCTGTCCTATGCCCAGGAGCAGGTCCAGGCCTTCGACATTGCCCCCGGTCCCCTGGGTGATGTGCTGAGCCGTTTTGCCCAGGCCGCCGGTACGCCGATCTCCTTTCAGTCCGAGCAGGTGGCCGGCTTGACCAGCCCCGGCGTGCGCGGCAACTACAGCGTGGCGGACGGGTTTGCCCAGGTGCTCGGCGGCAGCGGCTTCAGTGCCCGGGCCAGCGCCGATGGCTACCAGCTCGACAGTGCCCCGGTGCAAGGTGCGCTGGCGCTGGGCGCGACCCAGATCAACGCCAACCTGTTGGGCACCATCACCGAAGGCAGCGGCTCCTACACCCCGGGCACCCTCGCCACCTCCACACGCATGGTGCTCACCCCGCGGGAAACGCCGCAGTCGATCACCGTGATCACCCGCCAGCACATGGACGATTTCGCCCTCAGTTCCATCGACGATGTGATGCGCCACACCCCGGGCATCACCGTGTCGACCTATGACAGCGAACGCACCAACTACTTCGCGCGGGGTTTCTCGGTCGAGAACTTCCAATACGACGGCATCCCGACCCTGCGCAACTCGGCCTATTCGTCGGGGCAGACCCTGAGCGACATGGCGATCTATGACCGGGTGGAAGTGCTCAAAGGCGCCACCGGCCTGCTGAACGGCGCCGGAGCGCCCGGGGCGACGATCAACCTGATCCGCAAAAAGCCGACCCGCGACTTCAAGGCCAACATCGAGCTGGGCGCCGGCAGCTGGGACAACTACCGCTCGCAGATCGATGTCAGCGGCCCCCTGACCGACAGCGGCAACCTGCGCGGCCGGGCCGTGGCGGTGTACCAGGACAAGCATTCGTTCATGGACCACTACCAGCGCAAGACCAGCGTCTACTTCGGCAGCCTGGAAGCCGACCTCGGCGAGGACACCCTGCTGACGGTGGGCTTCGACGCCCAGGAAAACGACCCCCAGGGCTCGGGATGGTCCGGCAGCCGGCCGCTGTTCGACCGCAATGGCGACCGCATCGACGTCAAGCGCTCCTACAACAACGGCGCCAAGTGGAGCCGCTGGGAACAGTACACCCAGAGCGTGTTCTCGACCCTGGAACACAGTTTCGCCAATGGCTGGGTGGCCAAGGCGCAACTGACCCATCTGCAAAACGGCTACAACGCGCCGCTGGGTTCGGTGCAGAGCGGCCCGTTTCCGGCCACCGGGCTGTCGTCGCTGTGGTCCAACAAATTCACCGGCAAAACCCGCGCGGATTCGGCCGACCTGTACGTCAACGGCCCCTTCAGCCTGCTGGGTCGCGAGCATGAACTGGTGGTGGGCGCCTCGGCGTCCAACTCCCACTGGACCGGCAAGGACTACGGCGCCCCCGTCTACGCCAACGGCAACAGCTTCGACTTCTGGAGCTTCAACGGCGATCGCGCCGAGCCGGACTGGGGCGAACCGACCCAGTACAACGACCTGACCACCCGCCAGAGCGCGGGCTACATCAGCGCCCGCTTCAATCTCAGCGATGACCTGAACCTGTTCCTCGGCACCCGCGTCGCCAACTACAAACTGACCGGCGACGAACACTCCACGGAAACCGGGCGGCTGGTGCCCTACGTCGGCGTCACCTACGACCTCAACGACAACTTCACCGCCTACGCCAGCTACACCGAAATCTTCATGCCCCAGACTTACAACCGCGACCGCAACAACAAGGTGCTGGAGCCGGATGAAGGCAAGAACTACGAGGTCGGGGTCAAGGGTGAATTCTTTGACGGACGGCTCAACACCAGCCTGGCGTACTTCGAGGTCCACGAAAGCAACCGCGCCGAAGGCGACGCCGAATACAACGCCGCGCCGACCAACCCGGCGCTGGGCTACGCCTCGGTCGGCACCGACGCCAAGACACGGGGCTATGAAGCGGAGATTTCCGGCGAACTGGCCCCGGGCTGGCAGCTCCAGGCCGGCTACACCCATAAGATCATCCGCGACCACCAGAGCAAGAAACTCTCGACCTGGGAGCCGGAAGACCAGGTCAGCTTCGACACCTCGTACACATTCCAGGGTGCCCTCGACCGCCTGACCGTCGGCGGCGGCGCGCGCTGGCAGAGCAAGGCCTGGCAGAACCTGTACATTCGGCCGAAGAACCAATACCAGGACTTCTCCCAGGAGGCCTACTGGCTGGTGGACCTGATGGCGAAGTACCAAATCACCGAACACCTGTCCACCACCCTTAACCTCAATAACGCCTTCGACAAGCGCTACTACACCAACATCGGCTTCTACAACACCGCCTACTACGGCGACCCGCGCAACGTGATGCTCAACACCCGCTGGGATTTCTAGCCCCCGCCCAGCCAAAAAAAAACGCCATGCCCTCCCCCGAGGCCATGGCGTTTTTGCGCGCGGTCGCAAGGCTCGGCAGCGGCTACAGGGTTGCGGCGCCGGTTTGCCAGTCATCGGGGATCACTGCAATCACATCGATTTCCATCAGCCATTGCGGCTGGCCCAGGCCCGAGATCACCAATCCGGTAGAGATCGGGAACACGCCCTTGAGCCACTTGCCGATCTCCTGATACACCGGCTCGCGGTAGCGCGGGTCGATGATGTAGGTGGTGGTCTTGACGATATGGGACAGGTCCGAACCCGCCTCTTCCAGCAATTGCTTGACGTTTTTCATCGCCTGCTCGGCCTGGGCCCGGGGGTCGCCGAGGCCGACCAGGTTGCCGTCGAAATCGGTGCCGATCTGGCCGCGCACATACACCGTGTTGCCGGCGCGCACGGCCTGGCACAGGTCGTTGTCCAGGGCCTGGTTGGGGTAGGTTTCCTTGGTGTTGAACATGCGGATGCGGGTGTGGGTGGGCTGCGACATCGGGAGCTCCAGAGTAGAGAAATACAACGCAAGGCCGGCACTGCGGGTGCCGGTTCGGACCATGGTTGTCAGGCACTGACCGCCGGCTTTTCCAGCAGGGTGAGCGGCGCGACGGCGCTGTCCGCCTGGCGCTGGCTGGCATCGCGATAGGTCAGGTACTGGCGCTGGGTGGCGATATGGTCGGCGACGTATTTGGCGTCGTGCCAAACGCCCCAGATAAACGACGAACCACGCCGTGACTGCCACGGCAGGCCCAGGAAGTAGATCCCCGATTCCGTGGACACCCCGCGCTGGTGCTGCGGCTTGCCGCTGGCATCAAAGGCATCGACTTCCAGCCAGCTGTAATCCGCAACAAAACCGGTGGCCCAGATGATGGTGCTGATGCCTGCCGCCGCCAGATCGAGTTCGAGGATCGGGTTTGTCACGCACTGCGGATCGGGGAATACCCGACGGGCTTCAGGGTCTTGGGGCAGGTCCAGGCCGTTGCGCTCGATATAGGCATCGGCGGCATTGAGCAGCGCCAGGTAGTTCTCGTCGCCGCGTGCCAGGTTGTCGACCAGGTCCGGGCGAAAGGTCACCACCCCGTCCTTGAAGGACTGGGTCAGGCCCACCAGGTTCAGGCCGCGCTGGGCCAGCTCGCGAAAGTCCACGGTACGCCCGCCGTGGGCACCGCTGACGGCGATGGTCACGTGCTCGCGCCCGGGCTTCATCGCGGCCGCGTCCCACTCCCCCAGCACCCCCAGCCACCAGCAGAAATCCCGGTTGCGATAGGCCCGTGGCGGCCGGTCGTGCTGGCCGATGGAGAGGTAGACGGTCTTGCCGGCGCGTTGCAGTTCATCGGCAATCTGCGTGCCCGATGAACCGGCGCCCACCACCAGCACCGCGCCTTCGGGCAGTTGCCCGGGGTTGCGGTAGTGCGCCGAATGCAATTGGGTCAGGCGTGGATCCTGGGGCGCGATGGCCGGGATCACCGGCTGCTGGAACGGCCCGGTCGCCGCCACCACGCGGTTGGCTTCGATCACGCCCTCGGAGGTTTCCACGGTAAAGCCCGGACGCCCGATATTGCGCCGCACCTTGTGCACCTCGACCCCGGTGCGGATCGGCGCGTTGAAGGTGCGGGCGTAGGCCTCGAAGTAATCCGCCACCCGCTCCTTGGAGGCAAAGCTGTCCGGGCTCAGGTCGTCGAACTCCAACCCCGGAAAGCGATCGTGCCAGGCCGGACCATTGGCCACCAGGGAATCCCAGCGCCCGGTGCGCCAGGCCTCGGCGATCCGGTTGCGCTCCAGCACCAGGTGCGGCACCCCCAGTTTGCTCAGGTGTTCGCTCATGGCCACGCCTGCCTGACCGGCGCCCACAACCAGCGTATCTGTCTGTATTTTTCCAGCTGTCATGCCTGTGTCCTTCTCGAAGGCGGGTGTGGTCGCATTCTGTGCAGATACCGGGCATAGCGAAATTATGATTTTTGTCGTCGCAAGGCAGGAAAAAACTAGGGCCGGCAGCGACGCCTGCACGACCCTGTGGCTGGCCTACTCGGCGCCGAGCATGCCGTGGCACAGCAGGCCGAGGAAGCTGCGCATATGGGCGGCATGGGCGGCACGGTCAGGCGTGGGCTCGGTGGCCAGGCGGATGAACGCCATGTTGGCGTACTGGTTGAAGACGGTGGCGGCGACCTCGATATCGACGCTCGCGCGCACCTTGCCCAGGCGCTGGAAATGCATCAGCAGGGCCTGGGTTTCCTCGATCACCGCCGCGTTCCAGGGTTGCAGGGCCTGGGACAGCTCACCAGTGAACAGGAACGGCGCCAGCTCGCGCCACAGGGATGCCGGCATGGCCTGGAGCTGATAGCGGGTCATCAGGCCTTCGAACTCGCACAGCGCCTCCAGCGGGTCGCTGCGCTCGTCCAGGTGCGCGCGGGCTTCGCCCATGGCCTGCTCGTCCGGGGCCTTAAGCAGGGCCAGAAGGATCTCCTGTTTGCCGCCGAAATAATTGACCACGGTCGGCGACGACACCCCAGCCTGGTGGGCGATCTGCTCCAGGGTCGTGGCGCCGAACCCATTGCGCTTGAACAGCTGCAACGCGGCCTCGGCGATCACCTGGCGGCGCTGCTCCTTTTGCCTCTCTCGTAGTCCGGACATGGTTCCCCTGGGGTGCGCTGACGATGTCGGCCAGCCTACGGATATCACTTTTCAAGGACAAATATTTTCTTTACAAAAATATTTTTAGGTGCCAAATATTATCCCCGCGCTGCCCTGCCCCCCGTCGGCAGGCAGCCCGATCGCCCACTGCGCCTCATACCTGGAGCACGCCATGACCGCCGACCTCGACCCCACCCGCAGCACCCTGGACTATCAAAACGCCGACGCCGCGCACCACATTCACGCCTTCGTCGACCAGAAAGCCCTCAACGCCGAAGGCCCGCGGGTGATGGTCGGCGGCGAGCGCCTGGCGCTGTGGGACAACGACGGCAAGCGCTACCTGGACGGCATGTCCGGCCTGTGGTGCACCAACCTCGGCTACGGCCGCAAGGACCTGGCCGACGCGGCCTATGCGCAATTGCAGCAACTGCCGTACTACAACATGTTCTTCCACACCACCCACCCGGCGGTGATCGAGCTGTCGGAGCTGCTGTTCAGCCTGCTGCCGGCTCACTACAGCCACGCGATCTACACCAACTCCGGCTCCGAGGCCAACGAGGTGCTGATCCGCACTGTGCGCAAGTTCTGGCAGGTGATGGGCCAGCCGCAGAAGAAAATCATGATCGGTCGCTGGAACGGCTACCACGGCTCGACCCTGGCGGCGACGGCCCTGGGCGGCATGAAATTCATGCATGAAATGGGCGGCACCGTGCCCGATGTGGCGCATATCGACGAACCCTACTGGTACGCCCACGAAGGCAACCTGAGCCCCGAGGAGTTCGGCCTGCAGATGGCGCGGCAACTGGAGCAGAAGATCCTCGAACTGGGCGCCGACAAGGTCGCCGCCTTCGTTGCCGAGCCGTTCCAGGGCGCGGGCGGGATGATCATCCCACCGGCCAGCTACTGGCCGGAAATCCAGCGCATCTGCCGCCAGTACGACGTGCTGTTGTGCGCCGACGAAGTGATCGGCGGCTTTGGCCGCACCGGCGAATGGTTCGCCCACCAGACCATGGGCTTCGAGCCCGACACGCTGTCCATCGCCAAGGGCCTGACCTCGGGCTACATCCCCATGGGCGGGCTGATTCTGTCGCGGCGCATGGCCGAGGCCCTGGTGGAAAAAGGCGGCGTATTCGCCCACGGCCTGACCTACTCCGGGCACCCGGTGGCCGCCGCCGTGGCCATCGCCAACCTCAAGGCATTGCGCGATGAAGGGGTGGTGACCCAGGTCCGTACCGACACCGGCCCGTACTTGCAGAACTGCCTGCGGGAGGTGTTCAGCGACCACCCGCTGGTGGGTGAAGTCCAGGGCATCGGCCTGGTGGCGGCACTGCAATTTGCCGAGGACAAGGCCACCCGCAAACGCTTTGCCAACGAGAACGATATTGCCTGGCGTTGCCGCACCATCGGCTTCGAAGAAGGCCTGATCATCCGCTCGACCCTGGGCCGCATGATCATGGCCCCGGCCCTGGTGGCGACCCGTGCCGAGCTCGATGAGTTGGTGGACAAGACGCGGATCGCCGTCGATCGCACGGCCCGCGAGTACGGACGCTTGTAACGGCGGTCACTGGCCTGACAAGTATTTACTTAAGCAAGCACCACAAAAAACCTCGTTTCGCCAACCGCAGCGCCTGGACAGAATGGATTCATATCCAGTCCACGCCCCAGGACCACCTGGGGCGCGGATGGCTGGCCAGACGAAACAGGAGCACCACGCCATGACTTTTTCCATCGTCGGCCGCTGCGCCGAAACCGGTCAACTGGGGATCGCCATCAGTTCCTCGAGCATTGCCGTGGGCGCGCGTTGCCCCTGGCTGCGCCCGGGGGTCGGGGCGGTCGCCACGCAAAACATCACCCTGCCCGCCCTCGGGCCCCAGGTGCTGGAACAGATGGAGGCCGGCCTGTCCCCCGCCCAGGCGCTGGACAAGGCCCTGACCAGCAATGGCTACAGCCAGTACCGGCAATTGACCGCCATCGATCACCTGGGCCAGACCGCGCACTTCAGCGGCAGCCAGACCCTGGGCACCCACCATGCGCTGGCCGGCGAGCAGTGCGTCGGCGCCGGCAATATGCTGGCCGACCCCAGGGTGATCGAAACCCTGGTGCAGACCTTCGAAACCAGCGGCGGGCAACTGGCCGACCGGCTGATCGCCGCGATGCAGGCCGCAGTCGCGGCCGGGGGCGAAGCCGGGCCGGTGCATTCGGCGGCGATGGTGGTGGTCGGCGAGTTGACCTGGCCCATCGTCGACCTGCGGGTCGACTGGGCCGAGCATGACCCCATCGGCCAACTGGCCCAGCTGTGGCAGGCCTACAGCCCACAGATGCAGGACTACATCGTGCGCGCGCTGGACCCGACCAAAGCCCCAAGCTACGGCGTGCCCGGGGATGAATAGATGAACAGCCGCGAGTTGCTGGCCAAACTGGTGGGCTTCGACACCACCAGCCGCGAATCCAATCTGCACCTGATCGAGTTCGTGCGCGACTACCTGGCCGGGTTCGGCGTGCCCTGCGAACTGATCTTCAATGAGCCGCGCAGCAAGGCCAATCTGTTCGCTACCCTCGGCCCGCCGCAGGTGCCGGGCATTGTCCTGTCCGGCCACACCGATGTGGTGCCGGTGGACGGCCAGGCGTGGAGCGTCGCCCCCTTTGAGCTCAGCGAGCACGACGGCAAGCTCTACGGGCGCGGCACCGCCGACATGAAGGGCTATATCGCCTGTGTGCTGGCGGCGGTGCCCAGGTTTCTTGCGGCGCCATTGCGCATGCCGCTGCACATTGCCCTGTCCTATGACGAAGAAGTCGGCTGCCTGGGGGTGCGCTCGCTGCTCGCCGAGCTTGAGCGGCGGCCACACAAACCGCTGCTGTGCATCATTGGCGAACCCACCGAGCTCAAGCCGGTGCTCGGGCACAAGGGCAAGCTGGCGATGCGCTGTGACGTGCACGGCGCGGCCTGCCATTCGGCCTACGCCCCCCAGGGGGTGAACGCCATCGAATACGCCGCCGAGCTGATTGGCGAACTGGGCCGCATCGGCGCCCGCCTGCGCCGCCCGGAGCTGCACGACCCGCGTTTCGACCCGCCGTACAGCACGGTGCAGACCGGGCTGATCAGTGGTGGCAAGGCACTGAATATCGTCCCGGCCGATTGTCGTTTCGATTTCGAAGTCCGCGCCCTGCCCAACCAGGATCCGCGGCAGGTCGCCGAGCAGTTGCGGCACTTCGCGCAACAGCAGTTGGTGCCGAGGATGCAGGCCGTGGATGGTGCCAGTGGCATTGGTTTTTCCGAGCTTTCGGCCTATCCGGGTCTGGCCACCGACGCCGACAGCCAGGCGGCGCGCTGGATTGCCCAGTTCTGCGGTTCCAGCGAATTTGGCACCGTGGCGTTTGGCACCGAGGGCGGTCTGTTCGACGCCGTGGGCATCCCCACGGTGATTTGCGGGCCGGGCAGCATGGATCAGGGGCACAAGCCCGACGAGTTTGTCAGCCTCACCCAGCTCGCGGGCTGCGACGCCATGCTCGAACGCCTGGCGTCAGCCCTGCAGGGCTGACCTCAGGCCTGATCCCTGGGCGCCAAGACTTCGCGGCAGTGATCGACAAACAATTGCGCCGGCTTGGTCAACTGCGAGCGGCGCAACCAGGCCGCCGACAACCCGGAGCCGGTGACCTCTTCCACCAGCGGTACGCAGACCAGCTTCTGGCCGTCGTAGGTGTAGTCGGACTTGGGCCGGGTCACCAGGATCGAAAAGCCGAAACCGCGCCCGACCATGCCCCGCACCATCTCGATCGACGGTGAGCTGAACAGGATGTGCGGGGTCAGGCCGCGCTCCTCGAAGATGCTGACGAAGTAGGTCCGGCTGGGCTGCACATCCAGCAGCACCATGGGTTCGAGCACCAGGTCATTGAGTGACACCCGGGCCTGATGGGCAAAGCGATGGCCTTCGGGCAACAGCGCGTAGGGCTGCTGCGGCGCCATCAACGGCGCGGTGTCGATGGTGCTGTCCAAGTCATGCTCATAGAGAATCGCCAGGTCGATGCTGCCCGAGGTCAGGGCCTGCACCAGCTCTTGCTGCTCGCCGTCGCGGATGCGAATTTCCACCCCCGGCCAGCGATCGCGAAAGCCGGCAATCAAACGTGGCAGGTACAGCGGCGCGACGGTTTCAAAACAGCCAATGTCGATCTGCCCGGCCACCACGTCGTTATCGGCCAGGGCGTTTTGCTCGAACTCGTGGGCCACCCGCAGCAGCTCCTGAGCCTTGCGATAGAAGCGTGCGCCGCTGGGAGTCAGGGACACACCCTGGGCGTGGTGGCGGATAAACAACTGCACGCCAAAGCTTTCTTCCAGGTGCTTGATTGCGGTCGAGACCGAAGGTTGGGCGATGTAGAGCTTGCGCGACGCCTCGGCCACGCTGCCGCATTCGACGGTGGTGACGAAGTATTTGAGTTGTCGCAAGTTGTAAGCGGCCATGGCTACCTCGAAAGAGATGGGTCGAACGCATCAAAACGGGGCGCGATCACGGCGCTCGTGCACAGCGTGCAGCCTAGTTGAACGCCGCCGCTGCGTGCCTGCACGAGCAATCGAGCCCCCGGTGCAATGATGCGCGGTACTGGGCCAGGTCAATCAAGAATCGGGCCGTTGCGCCTACGCGCACACAACCTCGATTCTGCAACCAGCACGCCCCGGGTGAAACCAGCAATTTCCTGGGGCCTGAACTTAAAAAAGCTGCTCAACCCGATGCCGCCTGTGTACGAGGTGGTCAGGCAGGACCAACCCCTGTAGCCGCGTACCTCGGCAGCGGCTACGGGCGATGTGTGCGCCACGATGAAGCACGCCAGCCGAGTTTTTTTATCGATACGGAACACATTTTTACTAATTTCCCACCCCCGGCGCTTGGCCCACTATCGGCCCCACTGATCGTGGACGTAGCCCCGAGGGGCAACTGGGAGTATGCAGTGACTGACCTCAATACCTGGCAAACGCTGGCGGCCAAGCAACCCTTCAGCAACAGCGCACTGATCGCCGGACGTGCGCACGCCGCGTTGAGCGGCGAGACCTTTGCCGTGCGCAACCCGGCGACCAATGCCCTGCTGGCCAACGTCGCCGCCTGCGGCGATGCCGATATCGACCTGGCCGTCAGTGCTGCCCGCAAGAGTTTTGCCAGCGGCCCCTGGGCCCGCCTGTTGCCGCGGGATCGCAAGGCCGTGCTGCTGCGGCTGGCGGAGCTGATTCTGGCCCACCGCGAAGAGCTGGCCCTGCTCGACAGCATGAGCATGGGCAAGCCGGTGATGGATGCCTGGAGCATCGATGTGCCTGGGGCCGCCCACGTCTTTGCCTGGTACGCCGAAAGCCTCGACAAGCTGTACGACCAGGTCGCCCCCACCGGCCGCGGCGCCCTGGCCACCATCACCCGCGAGCCCCTGGGCGTGATCGCCGCCGTGGTGCCGTGGAACTTCCCGCTGGACATGGCCGCCTGGAAGCTCGCCCCGGCCCTGGCCGCCGGCAACAGCGTGATCCTCAAACCCGCCGAGCAGTCGCCGTTCTCGGCCCTGCGCCTGGCCGAACTGGCGCTGCAAGCCGGGGTCCCAGAAGGCGTGTTCAACGTGGTGACCGGGCTCGGCCAGCACGCCGGGCGCGCCCTGGGCCTGCACCCGGATATCGACGCGCTGGCGTTCACCGGCTCGACCCAGGTCGGCAAGCATTTCATGCAGTACTCGGCGCAATCCAACCTCAAGCAGGTGTGGCTCGAATGCGGCGGCAAGAGCCCGAACCTGGTGTTCGATGATTGTCAGGATCTGGACCTGGCCGCGCAAAAGGCCGCGTTCGGGATTTTCTTCAACCAGGGAGAAGTGTGCTCGGCCAACTCGCGGCTGCTGGTGCAGCGCTCGATCCACGATGAGTTCGTCGAACGCCTGGTCGAACAGACCCGGCACTGGCAGCCCGGCGACCCACTGGACCCCGCGAGCAAGATGGGGGCGATGGTCGATGCACGGCAGACCGCCCGGGTCATGGACTACATCGCCCAGGCCGGCAGCGACGGGGCACAGCGGGTGGCCGGCGGCGAGCAAGTGACGCTCAACGGTTCGAACAACTTTATCCAGCCCACCCTCTTCACCCAGGTCACGCCGCAGATGCGCCTGTCCCGCGAGGAAGTGTTCGGGCCGGTGCTGGCGATCACCGCCTTCGACGATGAAGACCAGGCGGTGCAGATGGCCAACGACCATATCTATGCCCTGGCCGCCTCGGTCTGGAGCGATGACCTGAACCGGGCCCATCGCGTCGCCAGCCGCCTGAATGCCGGGACCGTGTCGGTCAATACCGTGGATGCGCTGGACGTCTGCGTACCCTTTGGCGGCGGCAAGCAATCGGGCTTTGGCCGCGACCTGTCGCTGCACTCGTTCGACAAATACACCCAGCTCAAAACCACCTGGTTCCAGCTGCGCTGAGCCCCTATCGCAACAGCGGCCCGGTTCGTGCTTGGCCTCTGTGACGCACGACCTGGCCGTTTGCGCAAAACCGGCCGGGCACTGTTTACCGGCTTGATCTTCCTTGCCTGCAACTCATGCCTGGGTGTTTGCCCGGGCGATACCAGAGTGAATGACCGATGAATAATAACGACAACAGAGCCGCAACCCTTGAACTGAGCACCATCCAGCCCATTGCCCGGCACCTGCGCCACGGTCGCGCCCGCGACCTGTTCACCATCTGGTTCGGCTCCAACATCATGTTGCTGACGGTGGTCACCGGTGCGCTGGCGGTCACGGTGTTCAAGTTGCCGTTCCTGGCGGCCATGGCCGCCTTGATTGCCGGCAACCTGATCGGCGGCATCTTCATGGCCCTGCACTCGGCCCAGGGCCCGCAACTGGGTGTGCCGCAGATGGTGCAGACCCGGGGCCAGTTCGGCTCCTACGGCTCGCTGCTGGTGGTGGCCCTGGTGGTGATCATGTACCTGGGCTTTTTCGCCTCCAACCTGGTGCTCGGCGGGCAATCGCTGCACAGCCGCTACCCGCTGTTCAGCACCAACCAGGGCATCGTCCTGGTGGGCTTGATCAGTGTGGTGGCGACGGTGTTCGGCTATCGCCTGATCCACGCCTACACCCGGCTCATGTCCTACGTGTCGGGGGCGATCCTGCTGCTGTGCTTTGCCTGGATCATCGGCGTGCACGGGCTGCCGGCGGACTTCCTGCAACGCAACCAGACCAACCTCCAGGGCTTTCTCGGCACCCTGTCGATCGCAGCCCTGTGGCAACTGGCGTATGCGCCCTATGTCTCGGACTACTCGCGCTACATGCCGGCCGACACCGGTGGCCGCGCCGCGTTCTGGTCCAGCTACTGGGGCTGCTGCCTGGGCTCGATCCTGCCGATGACCCTGGGGGTGGTGGTTGGCCTGAGTGTGGAAGGCGACATCATCAGCGGCCTGATCGAGATGACCGGCAGCATCGCGACCCTGGTGGTGGCGGTGTTTTCCATCGGCATCGCCGCCACCAACGCCATGAACCTGTATTGCGGCACCCTCTCGGCCATCACCGTGGGCCAGACCCTGGTGCCCACGTGGTCGGCCGGCGCCCTGTCGCGGGCGGTGACCGCGCTGCTGCTGTTCTCCATTGCCCTGGCCCTGGCGCTGCTGGGCCAGGATGACTTCATGGCCAACTACACCAACTTCATCCTGTTGCTGCTGTATGTGCTGGTGCCCTGGACTGCGATCAACCTGGTGGACTACTACCTGATCGCCCATGGCAACTACGACGTCGACTCGTTCTTCCGTCGCGACGGCGGGATCTACGGCTACTTCAACTGGACGGCGGTGGGCTGCTATGTGCTCGGGGTGCTGGTGCAGATTCCGTTCATGGCCACCGAGCTGTACACCGGGGTCATCGCCCAGGCCATGGGCGGCGCCGATATTTCCTGGATCGTCGGGCTGCTGGTGATCTCGCCGGTCTACTACCTGGCCAGCCGCCGTCGCAGCCGCCAGCAAGCACTCAAACCCGCAGGGAGAAATGCATGAACACTGACTACGACTACATCATTGTCGGCGCCGGTTCCTCCGGCTGCGTCCTGGCCAACCGCCTGAGCGCCGACCCGAGCGTCAGCGTGTGCCTGATCGAAGCCGGCGGCCACGACAACAGCCAGCGCATCCAGACCCCGGCGGGCACCATCACCCTGTACAAGAGCAAGACCTACAGCTGGAACTTCTTCTCCACGCCACAGAAAAACCTCAACGGGCGCCGCCTGCACACGCCACGGGGCAAGGCCCTGGGCGGCTCCAGTTCGATGAACAGCATGATCTACATTCGCGGCCATGCCAGCGACTACGATCGCTGGGCCGAGGCCGGCTGCCCGGGCTGGGACTGGAACAGCGTGCTGCCCTATTTCAAGAAGTCGGAGAACAACCAGCTGGGCCAGGACCCGCGCCTGCATGGTACGGGCGGCGAGCTCAATGTCGAGGCGGCGCGCGACCCCAACCCGGTGTCGGCACTGTTTGTCAGGGCCGCGCAGCGCCTGGGCCTGGCCCGCAACGATGACTTCAACGGCGAGCGGCTCGAAGGCTGCGGGATTTACAACCTCACGCAGAAAAATGCCCGGCGCCTGTCGAGCTACCGCGCCTTTGTCGCGCCGGTCCGGGAGCGACCCAACCTCACCGTCGTCACCGACTGTGCGGTGCGCTCATTGATTCTCGAACAGCGGGTGGCCCGCGGCGTGCAAGTGGACATCCAGGGCCAGCCCCAGGCCTTGCTTGCCCGCCGTGAAGTGCTGCTGTGCGCGGGTTCCCTGGGCAGCCCGCAGCTGCTGCTGGCGTCTGGTATCGGCCCGGCCGCCGAGCTGCAACAGGCCGGGGTCGAGGTCCGGCATGACCTGCCCGGGGTCGGCAAAAACCTCCAGGACCACCTCGACGGGCTGCTCACCATTCGCTCGAAAAGCCCGCTGACGCTGGGCTTCTCCCTGGGCTCGCTGCCCAGCATCCTCGCCGCGCCCCTGCGCTACCTGCTGGCGCGCAAAGGCTGGCTCACCACCAACTACGTGGAGGCCGGCGGCTTTGCCCGCACGCCCCTGGCCAAGGCCGTGCCCGATGTGCAGTTCCACTTTGTACCGGGCTATCGCAGCCATCGCGGACGGCTGTTCGAATGGGGCCACGGCTATGCGGTGCACACCTGCGTGCTGCGGCCCAAAAGCATTGGCGAACTGCGCCTGGACCGAGACGGCCAGTTGCTGATCGACTTCAACTTCCTCAGTGACCCGAGCGACGCCCAGGTGCTGATCGAGGGCTTGAAGCTGGCCCGGCGAATTCTGGCCGACAGCCAGTTCGACGCCATTCGCGGCGAGGAGATGCTGCCCGGCAAGGCGGTGCAGACCGACGAGCAACTGCTGGCCTATGTGCGCGAGTACGCGGCGACGGTGTTCCACCCGGTGGGCACCTGCAAGATGGGGCTCGACCCCATGAGCGTGGTGGGCCCGGACTTGAAGGTGCATGGGGTGCAGGGGCTGCGGGTGGTGGATGCCTCGATCATGCCGAGCCTGATCAGCGGCAACACCAACGCGCCGTGCATCATGATCGGCGAAAAAGCCGCCGACCTGATCCTGCACGGCACGCCCCAGGCCGCCAGTGCCACCCGCCTGAACCAGGCGGTGACCAGCTGACGATTCGGTCGACCTGGTTCCCCTCGCCACAAAAAAGAGCGCAGGGCGACGCCCCTGCGACCCGGCTCCCCGCCCATGTGGCGAGGGAGCTTGCTCCCGCTCGGCTGCGCAGCGGCCGCAAATGGGGGCGCGCTGGGCCAGATGTATCGAGGTGCCAGGGGTTGGGCCTGCTGCGCAGGCCAGCGGGAGCAAGTCCCCACCACAAAAACAGCGCAGTGCGGCGCTCATACACCTGGCTCCCTCGCCACAAAAACAGCCCATCTTTTTCATCGTCAGCGACGACATATTTACTAATTTTCCTGCCCCTCGACATCAGCCAACATCAACCTCGCCCCACAGCGGCAAAAGGTCCGTCAGAGACCCGCAGGATGTTCCCGTTTTTGGCGTCTAGCCCCACTGCCCCGAGATATACGAACTAAAAACCATCGTTCCGGGAGTGCTCAATGATCAAGTCTTTCGTCTCGCGCTGCATGCGTCCCCTGGTCTTCACCGCTATCGCCGCCGGCGTTGCCAGCGGTGCCCAGGCCGGCACCCTGTCCATCGGCCATACCACCTGGGTCGGCTACGGCACCCTGTACCTGGCCAAGGACCTGGGTTACTTCAAGGAAGGCGGGCTTACCGTCGACCTGCCGACCATCGAGGAAGCCTCGATGTACATGGCGGCCCAGGCTTCGGGCAAGTTGTCCGGCTCGGCCTCGACTCTGGATGAGATCCTCAAGTACCGACCGCAGTTCTGCTTCAAGGCTGTGGCCGCCCTGGATGAAAGCCATGGTGGCGATGGCGTGCTGGTGGGCAAGGAAGTCAACCGCCTGCAAGACCTCAAGGGCCAGTCGGTGGCGGTCAACGAGGGTTCGGTGTCGCAGTTCTGGCTCAATTACCTGCTGAAAAACGCCGGCATGAAAATGAGCGACCTGAACATCCAGAACATGACCGCCGACGACGCCGCCACCGCCTTTATTTCCGGGCGCGTGCCGGCCGCCGTGACCTGGGAGCCGCACCTGACCACCGTGCGCAACAAGCAACAGGGCAAGGTGCTGGTGGACAGCAGCAGTACCCCGGGGGTGATCGTCGATGTGGTGGCCCTGAGCTGCGACGTGATCGACAAGCAGCCGGACGACATCAAGGCCTTGGTGGCCGGCCTGTACAAGGCCGTGAAGTACACCCAGGAGCACCCGAAGGAGGCCTACGCGATCATGGCCAAGGGCGTCGGCGGCTACCTGGCAGACCCGGCCGAACTGGAAGCCGCGGCCAAGGGCGTGCGCTTCTACGACCAGGTCATGAGCGAGAAGCTGCTGGGCAGCAATGGCAGCACCGGCGAGGCGGCCACGGTGATCAAACTGGCCAATGAAACCGCCAGCGAGCTGCAGGGTAAAGCCTTCAACGTCAGCTACAGCGACCTGATCGACAACCGCTTTATCAGCCCGAAATAGGAGCTCGCCATGTCCAAGCGCAATTCGTGGCTGAACCGCTGCCTGACGCCCAAGACCGGCTTGCCGATCCAGGTGGTCTGGAGCGCCAGCGCCCTGGCCTGGGGCCTGCTGATCGGCTTGTGGGCGTTTCTGTCCTACGGCGGCGTGGTCCCGGCGATGTTCCTGCCGACCCCGGGGGCGGTGTTCGACGCCGCCCTGCGCCTGGCCCGCGACGGCACCCTGGGGCCCCATGTCTGGGCCAGCGTCGAGGTGGTGATGATCGGCTTCGTGATCTCATCCCTGGTGGCAGTGCCCATCGGTCTGCTGATGGGCAGCTTCCGGGTGGTGCAGGCGTTTCTCGAACCGCTGGTGAACTTTATCCGCTACCTGCCGGTGACCTCGTTCGTGCCGCTGTTCATCCTGTGGATCGGCATCGGCCTGGAGCAGCGGGTGTCGATCATTATTTTCGGCGTGTTCTTCCAGCAGTTGGTGATGATCGCCGACGTGTCCAAGGGCATTTCCAAGGACCTGATCAACGCCTCCTACACCCTGGGCTCGAGCCGCGCCGACGCGGTGGTGCACGTGATCGCCCCGGCCTCGCTGCCGGGGGTACTCGACACTTTGCGCGTGACCATGGGCTGGGCCTGGACCTACCTGGTGGTGGCCGAACTGGTGGCCGCCTCCAGCGGCCTGGGCTACCTCAGCCTCAAAGCCATGCGCGGGTTCCAGGTCGACGTGATTTTCCTGGCGATCGCCGTGATCGGCCTGCTGGGCCTGATCACCGATCAACTGTTCAGATTCCTCCGTTTGAAGGTGGCCGCATGGGCTCAGTAACCGCAACTTCTCCCACCCAACTCACCCAGGCCCGCATCGCCCCGCAGCCGGCGCCGCAACTGCGGGTGGATCAGGTCACCCTGCAATACAAGACCCCGTCGGGCAGCACCTTCACCGCCCTGGAGCAGGTGTCGTTCGAGGTGCCGGACCAGCAATTTGCGGTCCTGGTCGGCCCCTCGGGCTGCGGCAAGTCGAGCCTGCTGTACCTGACGGCGGGCCTGGCCGAGCCGACTTCGGGCGAGATCTATGTCGGTGGCCAGCAGGTGGATGGGCCCGGTGCCGATCGCGGCATGGTGTTCCAGGGCTACACCCTGTTTCCATGGCTGACGGTGCGCAAGAACATCGAGTTCGGCCTCAAGCGCCGTGGCGTGCCGGCGGCGGAGCGCAAGGAGATCGTCGAGCACTACCTGAATGAAGTCGGCCTGCTGCGCTTCGCCGATAACTATTCCAAGCAACTTTCGGGGGGGATGATGCAACGCGTGGCCATCGCCCGGGCCCTGGCCAACGACCCGCAGATCCTGCTGATGGACGAACCCTTCGGCGCCCTCGACAGCCAGACCCGGTTGCAGATGCAGCAACTGCTGCTCAAGGTCTGGGAGCACAGCAAGAAAACCGTGCTGTTCGTGACCCACGATATCGACGAGGCGATCCTGCTCGGCGACCGGATCTTCGTCATGGGCGCACGCCCGGGGCGGATCAAGGAGGTGCTCGACGTGCCCATCGGCCGCCCGCGCAACCTGGACATGGTCATGGACCCGGACTTTATCCGCATGAAGCGCAACATCTTCCACCTGCTGCACGACGGGCCCGAGGACGATCACTAGCCACGCGGCAGCAGCCACCCTGCTGGCCGCCGGCCGAGGCCCGGCACGGGTCGCCTAGTCGACCGATAAAGGCGGCAGCGATGCCAGGATCCGGGTCCGGCACACTGCCAGGATCTCATCGGCCAGTGGCGAGTCATCCGGGCACGCCCGGGACAGCACCAGGGCGCCGACCGCATGGGCCACCCGGCTGATGATGGCGGCGCGCAGCTGCTGGCCTGTTTCATCCTGGGCCCCCTCCCCGGGCTCAAGGGCGGCCAGCATGTTTTCAATACCGCTGGCGAAGGTGGCCTTGATCTCCTCCGGCTGCCGCGCCGCGTCACCGCACAGCGCCGCCATGGTGCAGCCCATTCCCCGGCCATCGCGATGTTCACGGGACAGGTAGCGCGTGATGAACTCGCTGATATCGACCTGGGCGCGGTTTTCCAGGCTCTGGGAAAACCCGCACGCGGCCGCTTCGGCCATCAGGTCGGCCTTGGAAGCGAAGTGTTTGTAGAACCCGCCATGGGTGAAGCCGGCGGCGGCCATCAGGTCCGCCACGCTCACGCCGTCATACCCCCGTTCCCGAAACAGCACCGACGCCGTCTCGACGATGTGCGCCCGGTTAGCCTGTGCCTGCGCCTTGGTGACCCTCATAGCTGGATGCCTCGTTGCTCGTCAGGCGCACACTATACATTGATGTCGTTCATCATCAAAACCATTGACGATTAAGATTATGATCATCATCATAAAGTCCGGCGCGGCATTTCGCGCCTTACGGCTTGCCCCCCTTTTGATCCAGAGAGCATTTCCATGACCACTCTTTCGACTGTTCTGATTACTGGCGCGTCCTCCGGCATCGGCGCCACCTACGCCGAGCGTTTTGCCCGTCGCGGCCACGACCTGGTGCTGGTGGCCCGCGACCAGGCGCGCCTGGATACCCTCGCCAGCCGCCTGCGGCGCGAACACGGGATCGCCGTCGATGTGTTGCAGGCCGACCTGACCCAGACCAGCGACCTGATCAAGGTCGAGACGCGCCTGCGCGATGACCGCAAAATCGGCATTCTGATCAACAACGCCGGGGCCGCGCAGTCCGGCAGTTTTATCGACCAGACCCCGGACGCGGTGGCGCAGATCGTGACCCTGAACACCACCGCCCTGGTGCGGCTGGCCAGCGCGATCGCCCCGCGCCTGGCAGAGGCCGGTGACGGCGCCATCGTCAATATTGGCTCGGTGGTCGGCCTGGCGCCGGAACTGGGGATGACGGTCTATGGCGCGACCAAGGCCTTCGTGCTGTTCCTGTCCCAGGGGCTGACCCTGGAGCTGGCCCCCAAGGGGGTCTATATCCAGGCCGTGTTGCCTGCCGCCACGCGCACCGAGATCTGGGAACGTTCCGGCATCGATATCAACACCCTGCCCGAGGTCATGGACGTTGGTGAACTGGTGGATGCGGCCCTGGTCGGCTTCGATCGCCGCGAACCGGTGACCATCCCGCCACTGCATGAAGTGTCGCGCTGGGACAACCTGCAGGCCGCGCGCCAGGTGCTGCTGACCGACATCCGCCAGAGCCGCGCCGCCGAGCGCTATCGCAGCGCGTCCTGAGCCCGCGCCCACCTGAGCATGCCCGACCATCCGCTGACGCCGATCCGCGCGCCAGCGTTGGGCACCGCTCTCCTGAGAGGCTGTGTATGCAAGCATTTTTTATCGAGCGTTACGGCCAGGACACCGGGCGGCTGGGCCAGGTGCCCGAGCCGCAGGTGCAAGCCCACGAGGTCCTGGTCCAGGTGCATGCCAGCAGCGTCAATCTGCTGGATGCCAAGATCGCCAAAGGCGAATTCAAATTGATCCTGCCGTACCACCTGCCCCTGGTTTTGGGCAATGACCTGGCCGGCGTGGTGCTGCGGGTGGGCACTGAGGTCCGGCGCTTCAAGCCGGGGGACGAGGTCTACGGGCGCCCTCCCCAGGCACGTATCGGCACCTTCGCCGAGCGGATTGCCGTGGCCGAGGAGGCACTGGCGCTGAAGCCGTCCAACCTCGACATGGAGCACGCCGCATCCGTTCCCCTGGTCGGCCTGACGGCCTGGCAGGTGCTGGTGGAAACCGCCCAGCTCAAGCCGGGGCAAAAGGTACTGATCCACGCCGGCTCCGGCGGTGTGGGGACCTTCGCCATCCAGCTCGCCAAGCACCTGGGGGCCTTCGTCGCGACCACCACCAGCAGCGCCAATGTCGAGTGGGTGAAGGCCCTCGGGGCGGACCTGGTCATCGACTACACGCGCCAACCCTTCGACAGCCTGTTGCACGGCTACGACCTGGTGCTCAACAGCCTGGACAGCGCGACCCTGGCGCGTTCGCTCAAGGTGCTCAAGCCCGGCGGCCTGCTGGTGTCGATTTCCGGCCCGCCCACCGCCGACTTTGCCCGGGAGCAGCGTCTGTCCTGGGGGCTGAAGCAGACCATGGGCCTGCTCAGTCATGGCATCCGCCGCAAGGCACGCCAGGCGGGTGTGCACTACCGCTTCGTGTTCATGCGCGCCAGCGGCGAACAACTGGGTGAACTGAGCCGACTGATCGAGGCCGGTGCGATCCAGCCGGTGATCGATCGCAGCTACCCGCTGGCCTCCACCGCCGAGGCCCTGAAGTACGTCGCACAGGGGCGCGCCAAAGGCAAGGTGGTCATCAAGCTCTGAAGCTGCACGCCGCAAGCTTGCGGCTTAGGCGCTTGACGCTGCCGTCCCTCAATGGTCAGATGCGCGCCAGTTTCAGGTGTCCGCAGCCGTCGTGCTGCGGGTGAAACGGGAAGCCGGTAGGCCCTTTGGGCGAGTCCGGCGCTGCCCCCGCAACGGTATGCGAGCGAAACATTCACACAGCCACTGTGCCTGGGCATGGGAAGGCGAATGTTTCATGCCCCTCGCGAGCCCGGAGACCGGCCTGATCCCTACATGGCAATCCGCGGTGGGCGGGTGCAGGCCTTGGCGTGCGCATGCTGTCCCCTGCCCGCCACTTTCTGCTTCAGCTCCCGCGGGTGGCCCGACCTGGCTCAACCCGGCGCTTTCCGATGACGCTTTGCACCTCGCCCCGCCCTGCTCCCTTTGTCTGGCCCGACCACGAAGCGGCGTTTTATGCCGAGCATCTGGCCGCCTCCAACTATGTCGAACGTATCGGTGGCTGCCTGCTGCAACTGCTCGGCCCGCAGCGGCAACTGCTGGATATCGGCGCCGGTTCGGGGATCCTTGGGCGGCATCTGCTGGCCCCCGATGGGCAGTGGACCGTGGTCGAGCCCAACGCCTATATGGGTCGCTGCATCGAGCGCCTGGCGGCCCGTGAACCGGCCGTGAGCCTGAGCCTGCACCCGGGCCTCTGGCAAGACATCGGCGACCTGGGCCTGGCGCCGACACAGACCGTGCTCTGCGCCAACATCCCGGTCAGCGACGGCCAGGCCCAGGCCTTTCTCGAGCGGGTGCGGCCCCTGGCCAGCGGCACCCTGGTGTGGAACCTGCCGGCCCAAGAGGGCCCGCGCACCTATTGCCTCTCGGGGTTCCTGCCGCCGCAACTGCACCGCAGCGACATGACCCCGGGCTATCAACTGACCCTGGCCGAGCTGCCGGCCAGCGCCCGGCCCGACGAGATTCACTTCACCGACTGGGCGTTCAGCACGTTGTTCGCCACCCCCGAAGCAGCCCTGATGCATTTCAGGGAGAAGCTCGGCGCCCTCGATGGCGCGGCGCTGGGGCTGCTTGAACGGCATTTGCAGGATCACCTGCAACCGGCCCCGGGGGGCTGGCTGGCCAGCGCCCCGAAACGCGCCGCCAGCTTGCTCTGGCACGCGTGAACTCTCCCATAAGAACCTGCCTGCGGACCTTCCCCATGCCTAGCCTGCGCCACACCTTCGCCCTGCCCCTGCTGCTGGGCACCAGCCTCGCCACCCAGGCCGCCGACAAAACGTCGGTGCTGCAGATGGACACGACCCTGGTCAGCGCACCCCGGGCCGGCGAGTCGCTCAAGGACGCCACCAGCACCGTGCAGGTGATCGACAGCGAGCAGATCGAACGCTCCTCGGCGCGCAACCTGACCGACCTGCTGGCGGAAAACGCGGTGGGCTTTTTCAGTGAATGGACCCCGGGCCAGACCTCGATCAACATCCGTGGCGGCAATACCGATGGCCAGGGCCGGGACTTTCGCAGCCAGGTAACGGTGCTGGTCAACGGGCGCCGGGCCGGCACGGCGAATATTTCCAAGCTGTCGCCGGCCCAGGTCGCGCGCATTGAAGTGATCCGTGGCCCGGCCTCGGTGATCTATGGCAGCCAGGCCATCGGTGGTGTGATCAACATCATCACCCGCAATGGCCGCAACACCGAAGGCGGTGGCGCGACCCTGCAGGGCGGCTCCTGGGGCCTGGCCCAGGGCAGCCTGTTCCAGAGCGGCGTGTCCGGGCCGCTGGATTACTACCTGGGTCTGGACAGCGGCCGGCGCGGTGACTATCAGAGCCGGGACGGCACCCAGGAAAACACCTCGTGGAAGCGTCGGGGCGGGTTGTTGGCCCTGGGCTATGACCTGTCCGATGACCAGCGCCTGGACCTGACTCTGCGCTCGGACGGTATCTACGACGCGGGCTTTCGCGGTTCGCAATGGGACTACAACAACTACGACAACCGCTATAACCAGTCCCTGGAAGCCAACTGGACCGCCAAGCCGACCAACTGGCTGAACTGGGCGGCCCAGGTCTACGCCCTGCGCGATGTCGACGACCTGCACTGGGGTTCGGAGCGCCAGGGCAACGGCAGCCCCGGGTTCAGCAAGGACCATATCGAGCGCCGCCTGGACGCCTATGGCCTGAAGCTGACGCCGCAGTTCCTGCTGGGCCCCGGCACCGACCTGCTGCTGGGCCTGGACCTGGAAAAAAGCACACTGCGCAATGATCGTTTCCGCGTGGCCATGAACGGCTCCACCAGCAGCCAGGTGGCACCCTACGACATCAACTCCGATGACCTCAGCGCGGCGCTGTACGCCGAGCTGATCCAGCGCCTGATGGACGACCGCCTGACCCTGCGCGCCGGTTCGCGCTACAGCTATGGCCGCTCGAGCACGGTCAAGACCGACTACATGCCGACCCTCGAAGAACAGACCCGCAGCTTCGATGAGGTCACCTACAGCCTCGGCGCAGCCTTCGAGGCCATGCCCGGGGTCAAGCTGCGGGCCGGGGTTTCCACCGGTTTCCGCGCACCGCTGGCAGGCGAGCTGGCGGCCGACTTCACCACCACCAGCGGCAGCCAGACCCTGGGCAATGCCGACCTCAAGCCCGAGACCAGCCTGCAATACGAAACCGGCATCACCCTGACCAGCCGCCACCAGTTTTTCGACCTGGCGCTGTTCCAGAACCGGATCCAGGACCGCATCACCAGCCGCCCCCTGAGCGGCAATGTCAGCCAGTACGTGAACGGCGACGGCGACGCGGTGATCCGTGGCCTTGAAGCGCAATGGCAATACGACCTGGCCCGCGCCCTGGCCCTGGGTGACGAGCGCATCCTGCGCCTCAACAGCAACGCCAACTGGAACTTCGACATGGACGACAAGGGCGCCGCCAGCACCCTGACCGGCCCGCACCGCGAGCAGATCCAGCGCATGTACCAATACCAGGCCAGCCTTGGCCTGACCTACGGCCGCGAGCGTGACTGGGACCTGGGGCTAAACGGGATCCTGCACGGCCCGGTGTACTACCGCACCGAAGAGCGGCTGCTGAACCCGGATGCCAACTACGTGTACCGCAAGGCGCCGTTCTGGGTCTTCAACCTGCGCGGCAACTACACCCTGAGCCAGCAGCTGAGCCTGTTCGGCGGGGTCAACAACCTGTTCGACATTGACCGCAGCAGCCTGTTTATCGCCACCGGCAATGACTCGCCGCTGGCCGATCCGCGCGCCTCCAACGGTGGCCTGGGCAACAGCAACCCGGGGCGCGAGCTGTACCTCGGCGCGCGCTACCGGTTTTAAGCCGGGTGCGCTGGCTACTGCTGTTGTGCCTTTTGGCAAGCCCTGGCGTGCGTGCGGATGAGGGCTTCCCCCGGACCCTGGTCGACTCCCTGGGACGCTCGGTGGAGATCCGGCACAAGCCGCAGCGCATCGTCGCGATCTTCGCCAGCAACGTCGAGATGCTGGCGGCGATCGGTGCCGGCGATGCCATCGTCGGGGTCGAGGCATGGACCCGCTACCCCGCCGACATCGCCGCCCGGGCCAAGGTCGGTGGGCGCCTGGGGTTTTCCGTGGAAGCCATTGCCCGGCTGCGCGCCGACCTGGTGATCATGACCCCGGCGCGGCAGGCCGCAACCCTGGTCGAGCCCTTGCAGCGCATCGGCATTCCGGCCCTGGTGCTCAACCACCGCGACCTGGTCGCGGTGCAGGCCAACATCCGCCTGCTGGGCCAGGCCACCGGCCATGAAAGCGGCGCCGAACAGCTGATCGAGCACATGCAGGCACGCCTCGCGGCGGTCCAGGCGCGCCTGGCCGGGCAGCCGCCGGTGGCGGTGTACCTGGAGACCGGCAGTAACGATCGCGGCAGCTACCTGACCCTGCGCGGGCACAACTACACCAGCGACATCCTGCGCCTGGCAGGCGGGCGCAACCTGTTCGCCGACAGCCGCCTGAGCCAGGTCGGCGGCGAGTCGGTGTACCACGCCAACCCCACCCGAATCATCGTCGCCGGCAGCCCGCAACAGGCCGCCAGCCTGGGATCGCGCCCCGGCTGGCAGAGCATTGCCGCAGTGGCCGAGGGCCGGGTCGACAGCCTGCCCAGCGCCCTGCTGCTGATCCCCGGTCCGCGGGTGGTTGAAGGCGTCGAGCAACTGGCGGCGCTGCTGCACCCTGAGCTGTTTCCCAAGCCCCTGAGCGAGATTACGCCATGACCCGGGCCCCCCGCCGCGTCGACCGCCGCTACCGCCTGCTGTGCCTGACGCCGATCCCGGCGATCCTGATTGCCCTGTGGCTGGGCGCCGAACTGACCCACTGGAGCGACGCCGTGGCGCTGTGGCACGGCAGCGATTCGCCCTTTGCCCAACTGCTGCTGACCTGGCGCCTGCCACGGGTGCTGGCGGCTTTTTGCGTCGGTGCCTGCCTGGGCCTGGCCGGGGTGATTTTCCAGGGCGTGTTTCGCAATCCCCTGGCCGAGCCCTACCTGCTTGGCAGCGCCCCGGGGGCGGCGGTGGGGGCGGCCATTGCGCTGCTGGTGCCGCTGCCGCTGGCATTGGCCCTGAGCCTGCCACTGCTGGCTTTTACCGGAGCCTGGGGCGCGACCTTGCTGGTGCTGCTGATCACCCGCCTGACGCGGATCAACGACACCAGCGGCCTGCTGCTGGCCGGCATCGCCGTAGCCGCCCTGCTCGGCGCCGTGCGCAGCTTGCTGCTGCTGGCGCTGTCGGATGAAACGGTCAACCTGCAAGTGGTGCTGAGCTGGACCCTGGGCGGCATCCACACCCCGGACTTCGCCGCACTCGGCCTGCTGGGCCTGCTCACCCTCCTCGCGCTGCTGGCGGCCCGGCGCCTGGCCCATGGCCTGGACCTGCTGGGGTTCGGCGATCAGGTGGCCTACAGCATGGGTCTGCGGCCCCGGCGCTTTATCAACCTGGCGCTGTTGCTGGCGGCGGCGATCACCGCGCTGGCGGTGTCCTGGGGCGGGCTGGTGGGGTTTGTCGGGCTGGTCGCGCCCCATGCCGTGCGTTGGCTGCTGGGCCCGACCCACCAGCGCCTGATCGTGGCCAGTGCCCTGGTCAGCGGCGCCCTGCTGGCGCTGCTCGATGGCCTGGCCCGCAGCCTGCTGCCACCGGCGGAAATCCCCCTGGGGTTGCTGACCGCCCTGCTCGGCGCGCCGTTTTTCATTGTCTTGCTGACCCGCACGAGGCCTGCCCCATGAGCATCGCTCCCGTCCTCCAGGCCCGGGGCCTGTGTGTCGAACACGCCGGCCGAGCGGTGCTGCATGACTTCAACCTGGAGCTGCAACCCGGCGAGCTGCTGGTGCTGGTCGGTCCCAACGGCTCGGGCAAAAGCAGCGCCCTGCGCGCCCTGGCCGGGGTGCAGCCGACCAGCGCCGGACAGGTGCAGTTGCAGCAACGGCCCCTTGCCGCCTGGCCCGCGGCGCAGCGTGCGCAACAGCTTGCCTACCTGCCCCAGGACTTTCGCAGCCAATGGGACCTGCAAGTGGCCGAGCTGCTGAGCCTGGGCTCCCGGCGCAACCCGGCGCTGCACGGCCAGCCGTTGCCCCGGGCGCTGATCCACTCCCTGGACATCCACCACCTGCTGCAGCGGCGGCTGTCCCAGCTGTCCGGCGGCGAGCGGGCACGAGCCGGGATCGGCTGGGCGCTGGCCGCCGACTCGCCCCTGCTGTTGGCCGACGAACCCACCGCCGCCCTGGACATCGCCCACCAACTGAGCCTGATGAACTACCTGCGCAGCCGCCTGGACCATTGCGCGCAACTGCTGGTGCTGCACGACCTGGGGCTGGCGATGCGCTTCGCCGACCGCATCGCGGTCCTGGCCGAAGGCCGCCTGCTGGGCACGGGCAGCCCCCAGGCAGTCCGGCAGGCTGGCTGGCTGGAACAGGCGTTCGGCCTGGGGTTCGCCTGGCATGACAGCCCCCATGGCCTGTATCCGATTCCCCTGGGCGCGCCCGGAGCCTGACTCCGCCTCGCAGTCACTGATGGGAATACAACGGCAACGCCTTGGCGAACCCCCGGGCCCGGAAGATAGCGCTGCCCTGCCCCAGGTCGCCGTCGCTGGCCACCAGGTACACCTCGTTGGTGCCGGGTTTGAGCGCCAGGCTGGTGGACCGCAGGAAGTGCCCGTCGTCACGCCCCGGGATCAGGATCTGGCCAATCGGCAGGCCGTTGGGGTTGAGCACCAGCACCCGCCCCTGGCTGTACTGGGCCACATACAGGTTGCCGTCCTGATCGACCCGCATCGAGTCCGGCGACGGGCCGTTGAAGCGGTACACCACCGCCTCGCCGAACGGGGCGATGGTCTGCGCATCCTTGAGCTCGATACGGTGCAGCAGCCCGGTGGCGAACTCGGTGACCCACAGGGTCCTGCCGTCGGGCGACAGGGCAATGCCGTTGGCGATGGCCAGCCTGGGCAGGATCGGCACGATCTGCTGGCTGCCTGGTGCCACGTAGTACACGCCGCCGGTGGGTTCGGTGGAGGTGCCCTTGAAGTCGGTGAAGTAGAAGCCGCCCTGGCGGTCGAACACCAGGTCATCCACCAGAAAGTGCCGGTCGCCGGCGATGAGCACCTGCGGGTCCGAGCCGTCGGCGTTGTAGACCGTGAGGTTGCCGCTGTCCTTGAAGTTGCCCAGGCCGGCCACGAACAGCCGCCCGTCCTTGTGGATCGCCAGCCCGGCCGAGCCCAGGGCGTTCTTTGGCACCACAACACTGAGCCGTCCCTGGGGATCGGCCTTGAGCACCTGGCCGCCGAAGACTTCGACAAACAGCAGGTTGCCGGCGCGGTCGAACGACGGCCCTTCGAGCTGCAAGCCCTGGTCCGAGACCTGGAGCCAGCGCTGGGCGGTGACCGTCGGCAGGTCGCGCTCGGCCACCGGCAGCGCCTGCAACCGGGCGCCACCCGG
Organism: Pseudomonas sp. QD4; assembly: GCF_049199125.1. Classification (NCBI taxonomy): domain Bacteria; kingdom Pseudomonadati; phylum Pseudomonadota; class Gammaproteobacteria; order Pseudomonadales; family Pseudomonadaceae; genus Pseudomonas; species Pseudomonas sp. QD4. Next base: position 185,624 of record NZ_JBLZOM010000001.1, on the reverse strand, counting down.
TGGGTAGGTCAGGCTCGGCAACGGCTCGGCGGCCTGGACTCCAGGGCCCGCAGCGACAAGGGCAAACAGCAGGGAAAGCGCAATCAGCTTAGGCATGATGAAACCCCGATAGTGTTGTTATGCAGGCCATAGGTCAGGCACCCAGCAGCGCGGCCAGGGCCGGCACCGTGAGTACGGCGGTGTAGTAGCCCATGAACTGCACGCCGATGTTGAACCCCAGGAAACGCGAGAGAAAACCGCCCAGCAGGCCCACGGTGACGATCACCAACAGGCCGAGCAAACCGCCCTCCCAAATGCCGATCACCAGGATCAGCCCGACAAAGGTCGCGATCACCGCTTCATGGCTGATCTTGCGCGACACATAAGACGCCGCGCGGTGGGCGTAATTCATGGTGAAGGGGTAGGCAATCAGGATCGCCACCACCACCGCCAGCAGGCCGTAGCCGAGGAATTCCCAGGTGCTGAGCAGCGAGTGCAGGTTATTGACCTGGCCCGAGGCCGCGTCGACGCTGAAGCGTGGTGGCGCGTTGAACAGCGGCGCTGCCGGCCCCGCGGCCACCGGGCTCAGGGGCAGGCCGAAGGCGATCAGCGGGATCAACGCTTCGGCGATGTAGGTGGCCTCGGTCACGCCATTGCGCGCGGTAATCACCGTGGTCAGGCGGTGGTAGACATGCCGCACCCGGGAGCCCACCAGCTCGCCCATGATCACGGTCATGGCCACCGGGCTGAAGACGAAGGTGGCACTGGAAATCACCGCGGTGATGCCGGTCCACAGGCTTTGCTTGCGGTCCAGGACCTTGAGCGGGTTGGGGAAGAATCCGCCCCAGCTCTTGACGTCCGGCGACAGCGAAAAGGTCCGCACCTGATCGCGGCGCATCTTCGCCCGCTCCGCCGGGGCCAGCATGGAAAACAGTGCGGCGATCAACGGCCCGATGGCGATCCCCAGGAAATAACTGACGCTGAGCTTGGCCCCGTACTGCCCGGTGAAGCTTTGCAGGCCGAGGATCACCATCACGAATGGGATCAGGGTCAGCACCGCCGCCAGCCGCCCCTTGGAAAACCAGGCAATGGCCACCGCCGCTGCGAGAAAGACCCAGGGCGCCGCGTGTTTGATAATGTCGCCGAACGGCGCCAGCATCACCGCGAACAACACCGCCATCGGCACCGCGATCAAGGCCGCGATCACCGCGCCGGAAATCATCTTGCGCAGGGCAATGTGCGGCACCCCCAGGTTGCGCAGGAAGTTGGCCTCGCGCATCAATGGCGTGGCCATGGTGTCGCCGGGAATTCCCAGCAGCGCCGTGGGCACCGCGTGGGTCATGTGCTTGGCCACCGCGCCGGCCAGGAAGAAGGTCAGCACCCCGGGCGCCGGCACGCCGAGCAGCACCACCAGCAGGGTCAGGGGCGCCAGGGTGGTGGTTTCATCGCTGCCGGAAATCAGGCCGATGCCGGCAAAGATCACCGCACCGAGGATGCCCATGCCCAGGGCCATCAGGAGTGTGTCGAGCAAGGGCGCGATCATGGGCGGACACCTTGTACGGGGCCGACGGCAGCCGGCAAGTCACTGCCGGTTGCCGGCGCGACCTGAGCCTGCTCGTACTGGGCGAACAGTTCATAGAGGTCCATCTCCCGCAGTTCGGCGATGGTTTCCGGCGGCAGGTCGCTGAGCCGCCCCAGGTCGCCGAATTCGCTTTGCAGCTCAATCAGGACCTGGGTCCGCGTCCCCAGATCCGCCTGGTGTTCCACCACGTGGCGCTTGGGCTTGAACAGACGGGCACTGACGGCGCCGCCGATCAGGCAGCCGACAATCCCCAGCAACATGGCGTAGGCCCGCGCCATCTGCGCCGACTCGACCCAGCCATTGAGCAGCTGCTGGGCACCGAAAAATGCGCCGAGGCTGACGCAGGCACCAATGCCGATCGAATAGATCAGGTGACGACCGTCAACCGTGTCGCCCCACACTTCATAGAGTTCGGGTTTCAAAGCACTTCTCCCACCGCCCCTGCGGGCTTTTATTGTTATGCACGTGAAGAGATACCACTCAATGGCCGATGGCGAGCCGTCCCTTGGCCTGCAACGCCTGCGCCACCTTCGACCCGGTTTCCCGGCCCAGCCGGGCATTGATAAAGGCCCCAGCCGCCATCAGCCGATCCAGGTCGACGCCATGCTCCATCCCCAGGCCATCCAGCAGGTACACCAGGTCTTCGGTGGCCACATTACCGGTGGCGCCCGGGGAATACGGACAGCCCCCCAAACCCGCGACCGAGCTGTCGAACACCCGGACCCCGGCCTCCAGCGCGCTGTGCACGTTGGCCACGGCCATGCCGTAGGTGTCATGAAAATGCCCGGCCAGGGCCGCCACCGGCACCACCCGGCTGCACGCCTCGATCAAGGCGCGGGTGGCCCTCGGCGTGCCGCTGCCCAGGGTATCTCCCAAGCTGATTTCATAGCAGCCCATGGCGTACAGCGCGGCGCTGACCGTGGCCACCGCCTCGGGCTCGACTCGTCCGCTGAACGGGCACTCCATGACGCACGACACATAACCCCGGACCTTGATCCCGGCCGCGCGCGCTCCCTGCAACACCGCGTCGAAACGCTCCAGGCTGCGGGCAATCGAGCAGTTGATGTTTTTTTGCGAGAACGCCTCGGACGCTGCGGCAAACACCGCCACCTCGCGGCAGCCGGCTGCCAGCGCCGCCTCCAGCCCCTGGACATTGGGCACCAGGGCGGTCCAGGTCACCCCGGGACGCTCGGGCAGGGCCTGGAACACCTGATCCGAACCGGCCATTTGCGGCACCCAGCGCGGCGAGACAAAAGCCCCCGCCTCCAGGGTGCGCAAGCCGGCATCCGCCAACCGCTGCAGCAGTTGCAGGCGGACCTCGGGGGTGAGGACCTGCGCCTCGTTCTGCAAGCCATCGCGGGCGCCGACCTCCACCAGGCGCACCGCCTGTTGCGCGGCGCGGCTCATCCCTCGGCGCGCTTGTGTGCCAGCAGCGCCGCCGCGTTGTCGGCCCGCACGTCACGGGCTTCGACCATCTGTTTCACCAGCCAATCCACCTCGGGCCCGCGCGCCCCGGCGGACAAGGCAATGTTGCGTGCATGCAGGGCCATGTGCCCGCGCTGGATGCCTTCGGTGGACAGGGCGCGCAAGGCCCCGAGGTTTTGCGCCAGGCCCACGGCCACGGCGATTTCCGCCAGATCCTGGGCGCTCTTGACCCCGAGAATGCGCAGCGACAGCTGGGCCAGGGGGTGGGTCTTGGTCGCGCCGCCGACCAGGCCTACCGGCATGGGCATTTCCAGGGTGCCCACCAGGTGCCCCTGGCGGTCTTTTTCCCAGGTGGTGAGGGAGCCGTAGTGGCCGTTGCGGCAGGCGTAGGCATGGGCCCCCGCCTCCACCGCGCGCCAGTCGTTGCCGGTGGCGACGATCAGCGGATCGATGCCGTTCATGATGCCTTTGTTGTGGGTCGCGGCGCGGTACGGGTCGATCACCGCGAAGTTGTAGGCATCGAGGATGCCCTCGATCACCTCTTCGCCCTTGTACGCGGTGGTGGTCAGCAGCTCGGGGGCAATGCGCACCTGGGCCCGGGCCAGGCGCAGGTCGGCCAGGTTGGAGAGGATGCGCAACCGCACCTTGCCGCCGGTGATTTCCTCCATCAGCGGCGCCACGGCTTCGGCCATGGTGTTCACGGTGTTGGCGCCCATGGCGTCGCGCACATCGACGATCAAGTGCGCCACCAGCATCGGCCCCCGTGGGCTCTGGGCAAAGGTATGGACTTCGATATCCCGGCAGCCGCCGCCCAGCTGGTTGAGCAACTGATCCTTGCGGTTAGCCAGCTCGATGATTTCCGCCTTGCGCCGCATCAGGCTCAGCCGGGCGTTGAACGGGTCCTCGACCTCGACGATCTGCACCTGGGCGCGCATCAGCGGCAGCGAGCTCGAGGTCTGGAACCCCCCGGCTTCGCGGGCCAGCTTGGCCATGAACGAGGCCGCGGCCACCACCGAGGGTTCCTCGACCACCAGGGGCACGATCACATCGCGGCCATTGATCTGGAAGTTGCTGGCCACCGCATAGGGCAATTCGAATTTTCCGATCACGTTTTCGATCATGCCATCGGCGATTTCCAGCGGCAGTGCTCCGGCATCGCGCAGCAGCGCCACGTCGGCACCGGGCAGTTGCAGCAACTCCTGCAAGTGATTCAGGCGTTCGGCCGGGGTCATGCTACGGAACATGGGGAGGCGGGAATCGAGGCTCATAAAAATCCTGTCACAGTTATTGTTGTTCAGTGAGCGCCACCCTAATCCGCTGCGTCCCGGCAAAGAAGGTACAGTTTGGACAGACAGTACCCACGCTGTACCCTGCGCATAATTCCCCCCAGGACTTCCCCCATGGCGCACCTGACCCTGGCCCAGCAACTGGCGGCGTCGCTTGCCGAGCAAATCGGCAACGGCACCTACCGCGTCGGCGACCGCCTGCCGTCCCTGCGCGAATGCATGCGCCTGTTCGGCCATTCGAAAAACACCGTGATCAACGCCTACGAGGCGCTGGCCTCCCAGGGCCTGGTGGAGGCGCGCCATGGCCGGGGTTTTTTCGTCAAGCAGGGAGCGCCCAATGGCAGCGAACCCGAGGAGCCGCCGCCCTATGCCCGGGCCATGGACACCATCTGGCTGATGCGCCAGCAGTTCGTGCGCGAGCCCGGGCAGTCCCCCCTCGGCGAGGGCTTTGCGCCGGTGGAGTGGCTGATGGACATGCGCCTCGACAAGTTCACCCGGCAGATCATGCGCACCGGGGTCAGCACCCTGTTCCGCTACGGCAACCGCCTGGGCAACGCCAGCCTGCGCCAGCACCTGGTGCAGAAACTGGCGGCCTACTCGATCAGCGCCACCCCGCGCCAGATCGTCACCACCCACGGCGCCAACCACGCCCTGGACCTGATCATCCGGCGCTTTGTCGGCTACGGCGATACGGTGCTGGTGGAAGACCCGGGCTACTACCCGCTGTTCGGCAAGTTGCAATTGCAGGGCGCGCGCATGCTGCCGGTGCCGCGCCTGCCGGACGGGCCGGACCTGGACGTGCTCGAACAGCACCTGCGCGAACACAAGCCCAAGCTGTTTTTCATCCAGTCGATCGGCCATAACCCCACCGGCTCCGACCTCTCGCCGAGCAAGGCGTTTCGCCTGGTGCAACTGGCCCAGGCCCACAACCTCATCCTGGTGGACGACGACGCCCTGGCCGATTTCAAGCCGGCCTCGGGCATCAGGGTCTCGGCCCTGGATCAGTTGCAGCGCTCGCTGTATGTCGGGAGTTTTTCCAAGTCGGTGTCGGCCGCGCTGCGGGTCGGCTTTATCGCCGGCAGCAAGGAGCTGATAGATGAACTGGGCGACCTGAAGATGCTGCTGCACACCAGCTCATCGGAGTTCTGCGAGCGCACGGTGGACGTGATCCTCACCGAAGGCCATTTCCTGCGCCACCTGATCCGCCTCCAGGAACGCCTGCGCAGCGCCACCGACAGCGGCTTGCAGTTACTGGACGAAATCGGCGCCGAGGTGTTTGTGCGCCCCGAGCAGAGCCTGTACCTGTGGGCCCGCTTTGCCCATATCGACGATGCCCGGGAGCTGACCCGGCAACTGCTGCCCAAAGGGTTCATGATCGCCCCCGGGCACATCTTTTCCCCGGAGCAATCGCGGATCAACCCCTGGACCCGGCTCAACGTCGCTTACCTCAATGACCCGCGGCTCAAGGCGGTGTTGCAGCGCTGAGGGACATGTTCGACGCCCTCAGGCGCTCAAGGGCTGCTCAGGAGGCCAGGATCGCGGTCTCGACCGGCTCTTCCGGGATTTTCACAAAGACCGTGTACTTGCCGCCCTCCATGGCCTCGAAGGCGATCAGCTTATCCACCAGGGCCATGCTCAAGACCTTGCCCGCATTGAGCAGCAGCATGCCGTTGTCGGCATTCAGGTTGCGTGCCAGGATCATCCCGGCGGCCAGTTCCCGGGTGCCCAGGTCCTTGACGCTCGGATCGGCCAGGGTCACGTCGCTGAGGAAGGTGGCGCAGACGTTGACGAAGTCTTCCACCAGGTCCGGGTCATACAATTTGCCGGCGTACTTGCGAATGAACAGCAGCGCCTCATCGCTGTTCATCTGCCGTTCGAGGACCAGCCCACGCTGCAACTCGATAAAGTCCACCGCCAGTTTCAGCCAGCGCGAGCCCAGAGGAATCGCCGAGCCCTTGAGGTGATCGGGAAAGCCGGTGCCATCCCAGCGCTCCTGGTGATGCAGGATGATCCGCGCCGCGTCCTTCATCGGCTCCAGGGTCATCAACAACGACTCGCTCTGCTTCGGATAGGCCCGGTACAGCTCGCGTTCGGTGTGATAAAGCAGGTCGGCCGGGGCCGTCATCATGCTGTCGGTCCAGCTCAGCTTGCCGATGTTGTAGAGCGCGGCGGCCATGGTCATGTCGCGGCTTGCGGCTTCGTCCAGGCCATGGCTGGCGCAGTAGACGCGAATCAGTTCGATGATCTGACGGTTGGTCTGCTTGGCCTTGGGCAAGCGCAGGTTGGCCAGCAGCGAAAAGACCTCGGTTCCGGTCACGTAGCTGCGCTTGAGCTCTTCATAGGCCAGGTCGAGCATGTCGGCGGTCTGCTGCAGCTCGGCGGTGCGGGCCGCCACGTGTTTTTCCAGGGTCACATTGAGGCTGCGCAGCTGTTCGTTCTGCTGCTGGGTCAAGGCTTCCAGGCGCTGGCGTTCGCTTTCCGAATGCTGATAGACCAGGGCCTGGCGCAAGGTCACCAGCATTTCATCGTCGTTCCAGGGTTTGCTGATATAGCGATGAATCTGCCCTTCATTGATGGCCTTGGCGATCATCGTCATGTCGGCGTACCCGGTGAGCAGGATACGCAGCGTCGAGGGATAAAGCCGATGGATATGCGCCAGCAGGGTCGCGCCGTCCATGCTCGGCATGCGTGCATCGCTCATGACCACATCCACCGGCCGCTGCTCAAGGATTTCCAGGGCCTTGGCGCCGCTGTCGGCCAGCAGGATCTCGTAAGGCTGGCTGCGCAACAGGCGGCGCAGGCTGTTGAGAATCGGTTCTTCGTCATCGACCAACAGAATCGTCGGCCGGTTCTGAGTCACGTCGTTTTCATGCTCGTCCATGCTTCCCCCTTCCGTTTGACGTCTATCAGGCCCGCCGTGGGCATCAGACTAGATGAATTGCGCTCGCGATGTACGAACTGAATGCCGCAAGGTTCGCACTTGCACCCGCACAGGACTATGCTCAGGCCCCGGATGGATCGCCCGCGTCAAACACGAAAGGAAGCCCGATGAGCCTAAACCCAAGGTCGCTGCATTGGGCTGGAACCTGGCAATGACGGCGCTGACGGATCGCCGCAACCGGCGAGTCCTGATCGTCGACGACACCGCCGCGATCCATCAGGACTTTCGCAAGATCCTGGCCCCCGGCACCCCCGCCGAAGACCCCCTGGGCAGCGCCGAAGCCGCACTGTTCGGCTCCCCCCTCAGCGTTGCGGCAGAAGACTTTACCCTCGACTCGGCCTTCCAGGGCCAGGAGGCGCTGGAAAAAGTGCAGGCGGCGCTGGACTGCGACCAGCCTTATGCCATGGCCTTTATCGACATGCGCATGCCACCCGGCTGGGACGGGCTGGAAACCATCTCGCGGCTGTGGCAGGCCGACCCCAAGCTGCAAATTGCCCTGTGCACGGCGTATTCCGACTATTCCTGGGAAGACATTGCCGAGCGCCTGGAGCTGGGCGACCGCCTGCTGATCCTGAAAAAACCCTTCGATGCCATCGAAATCCGGCAGATGGCCAGTACCCTGACCGTCAAATGGCAGATGACCGAAGCCGCAGAGTTGAAACTGGACCAGTTGCAACAAGCGGTCGAGGAGCGTACCCGAGAGCTGGCCGACGCCAACATCATCGTCCAGAACAGCCCCACGATTCTCTATCGGCTGCGGGGCGAGCCTTCATTCACGCTGATGTACATCTCCCACAACATCACCAAGTTCGGGCATGTGGCGGCGCAGCTGGTGGCGTCCCCCGACTGGGCCCAGGCGCTGATCCACGCCGACGACCGGGCCAAGGTCGAGCTGGCCATGCTGCGCGCACTGGACCGGGACGTCTGCGGCGCCTCCATCGAATTTCGCATGCTCACCGGTGACGGTAGCTTTCGCTGGGTGGAAAACCGCTACATCCCGGTGCGCAACAATCTGGGCCAGTTGCTCGAGGTGGAAGGCATCATCCTCGACATCACCGAGCGCCGCCTGGCCGAAGATAAAATCGCCCTGCTGGCCCACACGGACGGCCTGACCGGGCTGGCCAACCGGCCGACCCTGGTCGAACGCCTGCACCAGGCGTTTGCCGCGGCCCGACGCGGCGCGGCGCCCTTCGCGATGTTTTACCTGGACCTGGACCACTTCAAGCGCATCAACGACACCCTGGGTCATCCCGCGGGCGACCTGTTGTTGCAGGAGGTGGCCCGGCGCCTGAAGTCCTGCACCCGGGAAAACGACGTGGTGGCGCGCCTGGGCGGCGATGAATTCGCGATCCTGCAGCTGGAGGTCGAGGAAGCCACCCAATGCGCGAGCCTGGCGGCGAAGATCCTCGATAGCCTGGCGCTCCCCTATTTCCTGGACGGCAACGAGGCGCGTATCTCGGCCAGCATCGGCATCAGCCTCTACAGCCCCCATACCCTCAGCGCCGACGGGCTCATGGCGCAGTCGGACATGGCGCTGTATCGCTCCAAGGACAAGGGCCGCAACCAGTTCCACTTCCACAGCGAGGACATCAACCAGGAAGTCACCCAGCGAGTGACCCTGGCCAATCAGTTGAAACTGGCCCTGGAGCGCGACGAACTGCATTTGCAGTACCTGCCCGAAGTCGATCTCGGCACCGGCAAAATCCTCAGCATGGCCGCCCAGGTGCGCTGGCTCCACCCCCAGCGCGGCTGGCTCGAAGCCTCGGAGTTCATGGCGGTGGCGGAAAAGACCGGGATCATCATCCCCCTGGGCCACTGGATACTGGACCAGGCCTGCCGGCAGATGCGGGCATGGCGCGACCAGGACCTGGCGCCGCCGCTGATTGCGATCCACCTGTCCCTGGTCCAGCTCAAGACCGGTTCGGAGCTGATTTACCAGGTACTGCGGACCACCGCGCGCTGGAACCTCTGCCCCTGGGACCTGCGATTCGACGTCACCGAGGGCACGCTGGCCCAGACCAAGTGGACCCACAACGACATACTGCCCCGGCTGTGCGAACTGGGCGTGAAGATCGCCATCGACGACTTCGGCACCGAGTATTCATCGTTCGACTACCTGAAAACCTACCGGGTCAGCCACCTCAAGCTCGCCCAGCGCCTGCTCGACAGTGCCAGCAGCGACCCGGACAACGCCATGACCCTGCGCGCAATCCTCAATTTTGCCAGCGAGGCCGGGATCGGCGTCACCGCCGAAGGGGTGGAAACCCAGGAGCAGCGCATCACCCTGCTGTCCAGCGGTGTGCCACTGGGGCACGTCCCGGCACGGGCGGTGGACAGCGAACAGGCTGGTGAACTGCTCAAGGCCACGTCCGCCGTCGAAGCTGCGGACCCAACGTCGGAGACGCTCAAATGAACCCTGCTTTTGCAACCGCCAACCGACGGATCCTGATCATCGACGACACGCCGGCCATCCACCTGGACTTTCGCAAGATCCTCTGCCCCGACGATGAAGGTCCGCTGAGCAGTACCGAGGCGCTGCTGTTCGGCACCACGCGCATTCCCCAATCACACTTCCAGCTCGATTCCGCCTATCAGGGCGAAGAAGGCGTGGAACGGGTCAAGCAGGCCCTGGCCGAAGGTCGGCCCTACGCCCTGGCCTTTATCGACATGCGCATGCCGCCTGGTTGGGACGGCCTGCAAACGATCGAGCAGCTCTGGAAAACCGACCCTCACCTGCAGATTGCCTTGTGCACCGCGTTCTCCGACTACTCCTGGGAGGCCATGGCCGAGCGCATTGAATTCGGCGATCAATTGCTGATCCTGAAAAAGCCTTTCGACAGCCTGGAAATCCGCCAGATGGCCAGTGCCCTCACCTGGAAATGGCAACTGGCACAAGATGCCGCGATCAAGATGCGCGACCTGGAGCAAACCATCGAGCAACGGGTCCAGGAACTGCTGAGCGTGTCCCGCCTGCTGCACTACGACCTGCTCACCGAACTGCCCAACAGTACCTTGCTGGGTGATCGCCTGACCCAGTACTTGTCCCAGTCCCGGCGCCATGACCGGCAGATTGCCGTGATGTTCATCGGCCTGGACCGCTTCAAGCGGATCAACAATGCCCTCGGCCATCCCGCCGGGGATGAAATGCTCAAGCTCGTCGCCCAGAGCCTCGCGCAGGCGCTGCGCGAGTCCGACTCGGTGTTCCGCTACGGTTCGGACGAGTTCGTGGTGATCCTGAGCGACATCGTCCATCCGCAGCAGACCCGCGGGGTCGCGGAAAAACTGCTGGCGGCGGTCAACACCCCGCACTGGGTAGCCGGCCACGACCTGACGGTAACCGCCAGCCTGGGCATCAGCATTTACCCCGATGATGGTTGCGATGCGGTGACCCTGATCAAAAAAGCCGAGACCGCCATGCGCAACGTCAAGGACTGCGGCCCCAACGGCTTCAGTTTTTTTATCGAAGACATGAACCTCCACGCCCGGCACCGGCAAACCCTGGAAAGCGGGCTGCGTCTGGCCTTGCAACGCCAGGAGCTGGTCCTGCACTACCAGCCCAAACTGGACCTGGCCAGCGGCGCCGTGGGCGGCGCCGAAGCCCTGGTGCGCTGGGCCCGGCCCGGCCATGGCCTGGTCAGTCCCGCGGTGTTCATTCCGGTGGCCGAGGACTGCGGGCTGATCGTCGCCCTCAGCCAGTGGGTGCTGCGCAGCGCCTGCCTCCAGTCGCGGGCCTGGCAGGCCCAGGGCCTGCCGCCCATCTGCATGTCGGTGAATGTCTCAGCCATCGATTTCCGCCAGGCCGACTTCGTCGAACGCCTGACCCGAACACTGGCCGAGACCGGGCTCGACCCGTCGCAGCTGGAGCTGGAGATCACCGAAAGCGTGCTGATGCAGAACGTCGCCACCACCATCACCACCCTGCATGCGATCAAGCGGCTCGGAGTGCGCCTGGCGGTGGATGACTTCGGAACCGGCTATTCGAGCCTGAGCTATTTGCAGAAATTTCCGGTCGATGTGCTGAAGATCGACCAATCGTTCGTGCGCGACCTGAGTATCGACAGCAACGACGCCAAGTTGGTCAGCAGCATCATCGACCTGGGAAAAAGCCTCAACCTGCGTATCATCGCCGAAGGTATCGAGACGGCCGAGCAACTGGACTTTCTCAGGCGCCACCGGTGCGAGGAAGGCCAGGGCTTCTACTTCAGCAAGGCCGTGGAGCCCGAGGCGTTCGTGCTGTTCCTGAACGCCTCGCGCCAGCCCCAACCAAGCCGTTCATGAACGTCCGCCGGGTAAGGATACCGACCATGTCGTCACTCCCATCACTGCTCTGCGCCAGCGTGCTGCTCGCGGCCGGAGCCGAGGCAGCGCCGCTCGAGGGCCCCCTCAAGTCCTTGCCGCCGGTGCCAGCCCTGAATGGCCAGCACGTCGAACTGGGACGCCAGCTGTTCAACGACCCACGCCTTTCAGTCAACAACAGCCTGTCCTGCGCCAGTTGCCATCGCCTGGAGCATGGTGGCGCCGATGACAAGCCCCTGTCCCTGGGGTTTGACGGCAAACCCGTGGCGGTCAATACGCCGAGCGTGTTCAACGCCAGCTTGAACTTCCGCCAGTTCTGGGACGGCCGCGCCGAAACCCTGGAAGAACAGGTGCACGTCGTGGTCCAGAGCCCTTCCGAGATGGGCAGTGACTGGGCCACCGTGGTCGAGCGCATCGGCGCCGACCCGGCCTATGGCCGCGCATTCGCCGAGGCCTACCCGGACGCCGTGACCCAGGCCAATATTCGCAACGCCCTGGCCGACTATGAACGGACCCTGCTGAGCAGCAACTCGCGCTTCGACCAGTACCTGGCGGGTAACACCGCGATCCTGACCCTGGAGGAAAAGTACGGCTACCAGCGCTTCCAGGACTACGGCTGCATCGCCTGCCACCAGGGGGTGAATATCGGCGGCAACATGTTCCAGAAATTCGGCGTGCTCGGCGATTACTTCAAGGCCCGGGGCAACCCGACCGTGGCTGACCTGGGGCGGTTCAACATCACCGGCGATGAAGATGACCGCAATGTGTTCAAGGTGCCGAGCCTGCGCAACGTCGCGGTCACCGCGCCCTACTTCCATGACGGTTCGGAACCGACCCTCGAGGGCGCCGTGGCGATCATGTTCAAGTACCAGCTGGGGCGTATTCCCTCCGCGGAAGACACGGCCCTGATCGTCCTGTTCCTCAAGACCCTGACCGGCGAATGGGAAGGCAAGCCCCTATGAAAGTATCCCGCCGCACCAGCCTCTTCCTGCTGGCCGGGGTCGCCGCCGGGCTGGCGTCGATCCTGCTGTTTCTGTACGTCAATTCGCGATCGGACCAGACCGCCTCCTACACCGAGTCCCGGGACCTGATCCGCCAGATCATGCAGCAGAACGCCCAATGGGAAAACGAGATCCTCAAGGCCCGGGTCGCCATCAGTCACAACTACGACCCGCTGGTCTCACCCTTGAGCAAAATGACCCAGCTGTGGCAAAGCTTCGACGCCATGGCCTCCCAGGAACGCCGCAACGCCTCGCCAGCCTGGCGCACTACCCAGGATGCGTACCTCGACGCGATGAAGGAGAAGACCCGGCTGGTGGAGCAGTTCAAGTCGCACAATGCCGTGCTGCGCAACTCCCTGGCCTTCCTGCCGACCGCAGAGGATGACATCCAGGCCCAACTGGCAAGACTCACCGATACCGACAAAGAGCAGCTGCAGAATATCGCCACCGACACCTACGACCTGTTGCTCAGCAGCCTGGAGTTCGCCCAGGTCACCTCTGCCGAGCATGCCGCCGACATCCTGGTGGGGCTGAACAAACTGCAAGTGAACAAGGCGCGGTTGCCCCCGGAGTTTTATGACTCCATCGATGTGCTCAGCAACCATATTTCCCTGATCCTGCGCGAGCAGCCCCTGGTCAACGGCCTGCTTGAACAGATCGAATTGGTTCCGGTCGCCGAGCGCCTGGACGACATCACCAACCTGCTCAACCGTGACCAGCAGGAGGCTGAAATCATTGACCAGCGCTACCATTTCTACTTGCTGGTGTTTTCCGCGCTGCTGGTCATGCTCCTGGTCTGGCTGGCGGTCCGCCTGATGCGCAGCTTTGCCCAGATCAACCAGATGAACCGGGCGCTGGTGGTGGCCAACGACGAACTCGAACAGCGGGTCGAGGAGCGCACGCGCGAGCTCAAGGATACCCAGAGCGAACTGCTGGACAGCGCCCGCCAGGCCGGCATGGCGGAGATCGCCACCAACGTCTTGCACAATGTCGGCAACGTGCTCAACAGCGTGAACATCTCCGCCGACCTGGTGACCCGCAAACTGCGTAACAGCAAGGCCCAGGGCCTGGGCAAGGCGATGCAGTTGATCAACCAGCACCCCCAGGACCTGGGGCATTTTCTCAGCGAGGACGAGAAAGGCAAATTGCTCCCCGGCTACCTGAACCAGCTGGTGGAGGCCATTGACCTTGAGCAGCAAGGCATGGCCGAGGAACTGGCCCAGTTGAGCAAGAGCGTCGATCACATCAAGGACATCGTCTCCACCCAGCAATCCTACGCCGGGGCCAGCAGCGTGCTGGAGTCGCTGTCGATCGGCGAGCTGCTGGAAGATGCGCTACGCATGAATTCCGGCGCCCTCACCCGGCACCATGTGACGGTGCTCAAGGAGTACGCCGATATCCCGCGAATCATGGGCGACAAGCACCGGCTGCTGCTGATCCTGATCAACCTGATCAGCAACGCCAAGTACGCCATGTCCGACGTCTCCAACCACGAGCGCAACATGACCCTGGCCACCGGCATCGTCGACGGCGAGACCCTGCAGATCAGCGTCCGCGATGAAGGCGAAGGCATCACCCCGGAAAACATGGCGCGCATCTTTGTCCACGGCTTCACCACGCGCAAGGAAGGCCACGGCTTTGGCCTGCACAGCTGCGCGCTGGCGGCCATAGAGATGAGCGGCCGCTTGAATGCCTACAGCGACGGTCCGGGCACCGGAGCGCTGTTCGTCCTGCAAATCCCCCTGAAAATCGCCGAAGGTGAGTCATGAGCAACCCCATCAACCGGCGCATCCTGCTGATCGACGATACCCCGGCGATCCACGTCGACTTCCGCAAGATCCTCACGCCCCAGACCGGTGACAGTGCCGAACTGGACGCCATGGAAAGCGCACTGTTCGGCAGCGCGCCGAAGACCGCCGCCACCCTGTTCGAACTGGATTCGGCCTACGGCGGCCAGGAAGGCCTGGCCAAGCTGCTGGATGCCGCGAGCCGCGGGCGGCCCTACGCCCTGGCCTTTGTCGACATGCGCATGCCCGATGGCTGGGACGGCGCGCAGACCATCGAGGAACTGTGGAAACACGACCCGTTGCTGCAAGTGGTGGTGTGCACCGCCTACTCCGATTACTCCTGGGACGAGTTGCTCGATCGCCTGGACGGCCACGACCGCCTGCTGATCCTGAAAAAGCCTTTCGACAACATCGAAGTCCAGCAAATGGCCAACACCCTCACCACCAAGTGGGACATGACCACCCGCGCCAATCTGCAGATGAGCCAGCTGGAAGAGCGGGTGGAGCAACGCACCCTGGCCTTCAAACAGACCAGCGCCGAACTGCAACGGGAGATTGACGAGCGCAAGTTGCTGGAAAGCCAGCTGGTGCAATCCGAAAAACTCGCGTCCCTGGGGCAACTGGCTGCCGGGGTGGCCCATGAAATCAACAACCCCATCGGCTTCATTTCTTCCAATCTGGGCACCCTGGACAACTACTTCAGGCGCCTGCAGGAGATGCTCGATGCCTATCGCCACGGGGAGCAGGCCATCGCCCAGGCGGCGGCGCTGGAGTCCCTGGTGCAACTGCGCACGGCGATCGAGCTGGACTTTCTCCTGGAGGACATTCCATTGCTGATCAAGGAGTCCAAGGAGGGCATTGGCCGGGTCAGCCAGATCGTCAAGGACCTCAAGGACTTCTCCCGGGTGGACTCCAGCCAGGAATGGCAATGGGCAGACCTGCAACAGGGCCTGGACTCGACCTTGAACATCGTTGCCACCGAGATCAAGTACAAGGCCGACGTGGTCAAGTGCTACACACCGCTGCCGGAGGTCGAGTGCCTGCCGTCGCAGATCAACCAGGTGCTGATGAACCTGATCGTCAACGCCGCCCAGGCCATGGGCCCGGAACGGGGCACCATCACCCTGAGCAACGGCGTGGAAGGAGAACGGGTCTGGATCGAAGTCAGCGACACCGGCTCGGGGATAGCGCCGGACAGCCTGCAGAAAATCTTCGACCCCTTCTACACCACCAAACCGGTGGGCCAGGGCACGGGCCTGGGTTTGTCCCTGTCCTACGGCATCATCAAGAAGCACCGTGGCGAGATCAGCGTGCGCAGCGAACTGGGGATCGGCACCACCTTTCGCGTCGAGCTGCCGATCCGGCAGGAGCAGCAGTATCAGTAGCGTCGAGTACGGGTTGTCGAGCGCTGAGGCCTCGCCTGGAGAATGCCCCGGGCTTTGTCGCCTGTGCGCCGTTTTTGCATTTATGTGCGACAGACCCCACTTATGGGACTCCCGTTCCGCTGCCAGGTGGTGTTAGGTTGTGGACCTTTCTGACTTTCAGTTCAGATACTTCCCTCACTCTGCAAAGGAATGCCTCACACCATGGATTTTTCCCTGAAGCACCTGGCCGCTGCGACCCTGATGGCGGCGGGCCTGTCATTGTTCACCAACTCGGCCCAGGCCAACCTCACCCCGCAACAGAACGCAGCCATCCTGAAAAACTTCAACGAGGCCTCGGCCACGGATTTCAGGCAGTTCCTGGGCGCCCTGGCCAAGAGCGAGCTGGGCAAAACCGACCACCTGGACTCGACCATCGGCGCCTTCCTCGATAACAAGCCGCTGTCCGCCGAGCAGCAGAACGAGATCCATCGCCTGCTGGGCCTGTACACACGGATCAAGTACGGCAAGGCCGCCACCGACACCCTGCGCGAACTGGTGGCGATCCCCACCTTCAGCGTCGACGGCGTGCCGGCCCATGAGAACCCCGAGTTCATCAAGATTGCCGACAAGATCAAAAGCCTGGCCCAGGCCTTCAACCTTGCCTATCGCAACGTCGACGGCCGGGTCTATGAAATCACCCTGGAGGGCAGCGGCGATGAAGTGGTCGGTATCCACGCCCACGCCGACGTCGTGCCGGTCACCCCGGAAAACTGGGTGTTGCAGGACGGCACCCGCCTCGACCCGTTCAAGGTCACCCTGGTGGGCGACCGCATGTATGGCCGCGGCACCGAGGATGACAAGAACGGCATCGTCGTCACCCTTTACGCGATGAAGGTGATCAAGGAAGAGAAGCTGCCCCTGGCGCGCGACTTCAAGCTGCTGGTGGACACCACCGAGGAAACCACCGGCGACGCGATCCCCTACTATTTCGAGCGCAATCCCACGCCCAACTACAACCTGGCGCTGGACGGCGGCTACCCGGTGGTGATCGCCGAGAAAGGCTACGGCACGGTGATGGCCAATTTCCCGCAGCGTAAAGCCCAGGGCAAAGGCGCGGAAATCACCACGCTGACCGGGGGCCTGGCCACCAACCAGATCCCTTCGACCTCGGTCGCCACCCTGGTCACCGACAAGCCGGCCGAACTGGCAGCGAGCCTGCAAAAGGCCGGCAGCGAGTACGCCCAGCGCCATGCCGGCAACGGCGGCAAATTCGAGGTCAGCGCCAAGGTCGACGGCAAGAACGTCAAGCTCACGGTCACCGGTGTGTCCGCCCACTCCTCCGAACCCGAATCCGGGGTCAACCCGGTGGCGCGGATGCTCGACTTCCTCAACAGCCTCGACGGCAAGGTCGCGCTCAAGCACAACCAGATCACCGATGCCGCGCGCTACGCCGCCGATAACTGGGGCCTGGATTACCTGGGTGGCAAACTCGGAGTCGGTTTCTCCGACGACTTCATGGGCCCGTTGACCACCTCCCTGACCTACGTCGGGGTCAAGGACAACGCCTTCCAGCTGGCGGTCAACCTGCGGGTGCCAAAAGGCAAGTCGCCGCAAGTGCTGAAAAGCGAAATCGCCGATAAACTCGACGCCTGGAGCAAGAAGGCCAAGGTCGCGGTGGCCTTCGACTACTCGATCGCCGAGCCGATGTACCGCAACCCCGAGGGTGAATGGGTCAAGGCGCTGTTGGCCGTGGCCACCGAGAACCTGGGCATGGAGCACAAATTCGGCACTTCCGCCGGCGCTACCTCGGTGCATGAACTGCCCAACGGCGTGCAATTCGGCCTGGCCCGGCCGGAGGTCAAGTACACCGGTCATAACGACAACGAGTTCAAGACCGTTGAACAGTTCCTGCTGGACCTGCAGATCGTGACCGAAATGATGGGCCGTATCGGCCAGCTGCCAAAACTCTGATGCACCTGCCGGACCCGCCGTCCTGGCGGGTCCAACCTGGCGCCCGCGCGCCACTCCCTGGCCGACGGAACCATCCCCGGCAATGGTCAGTCGTATGGCCTGCGAGCCTCTTGGGCGGACCCGCGCCGTGTGACGGCTGCCGACAACGATTGATGGATGGAGTACAGGGAATGAACGGCACACACCCCACCTGCAACACGCTGGCCCATGGCGGCCGGATGGCGGCGCTGATGCTGGCGATGCTGGGCCTGGGCGGCTGCGCGTCGTCGATGACCGTCACCGGCGAGCCGGGGGTAAAGATGGGCGACAGTTATGACCAGGTGCTGGCCGTGATCAGCCGCAGCAATACCGTGACCAAGACCGTCAAGGACCAGGGCATCAGGGCCGAGGGTTACTCGGCAATGTTCAAGGACTGTCGCACCAAGTACTTCATCTTCCTCGGTGCCGATGGCTTGCAGCAGACCAGCTACGAGCCGGCGCCGCAGTTGTCACCCGCGCAAAATTGCCGCCAGCCGTAGAGGCTGCTGCGGGCGGGGTGGGGTTTTATCCGCAAACAGGGTTTATCTGAGGCATCACGGGGGGCGCTCGGGCCAGCGCAGCCTCGCGGACTCGGCAGCGGCTACGGGGTTTCCAGCCAAGCCTACTTCACCAGGCGCACTTCCTTTGACGGCCGGTAGCCGAAGTAGGCGCTGTAGCACTTGCTGAAATGGCTGGGCGAGACAAAGCCGCAGGCCACCAGCACATCGACCTGTGACAGTTCGGTGTGTTGCAGCAGGCGGCGAGCTTCGGTGATGCGCAACTCCAGGTAATAACGTTGCGGCGTGGTGCCCAGTTGTTCCTTGAACAAGCGTTCGAGCTGACGCCGTGAGCGACCGGCGTAGACCGCCAGTTGCTCCAGTTCCAGGGGTTCTTCGAGGTTGGCGGCCATCAGCTTGACCACCTCGCGCAGGGGCGCGCTGAGGCAGATATTTTCGGTCGGCTTGATACGTCGGTAGCGCGACTCCTCAAAGGCCAGGATGTCTTCGATGCCCTCGACCAGGGCCTTGTCGTGCAGGCCCTTGATCCAGTCCAGGGCCATATGGAACGCCCCCGAAGGACTCGCCGCGGTGAGCCGGTCGCGGTCGATCACATAGGGTTCGCTGCTGACCTGGGTCGCCTTGCAGAACTCCGCCAATGCCGGCCGATGTTCGGGATGGATCGCGCAGCGGTAGCCCGCCAGGAGCCCGGCCCGGCCGAGAAACCACGCTCCATTCCACAGCCCGGCCAGGGTCACGCCCTGCTCGGCAGCGGCCTTGAGCAGTTGAATGAACGCGTCCGATGCCTTGAGTTCGGTGCGGTAGCCGCCGCACACCACCAGCAGGTCGAGGTCCTTGAGCTGAGAGCCATCGAGACGGGCGTCCGGCCGGATCACCAGGCCCAGGTCGCTCACCACCTCCCCTTCGTGCAAACCAAAGGTTCGGGAACAGAACAGGTTAGGCCGCAGCAGGTTGGCGGTGACGATGGTGTCCAGCGCCTGGGTGAACGCCGGCAGGGAAAAATGCTCGAGCAGCACAAACCCCGCCTGCAGTGGCCGCTGACCCTGGCTGGATTGCTCATTCAGGTAGCGCAGGTTTTTGCCCTTCATGCCTGTGCTGAATTGCCGTCGTTCGATCAAGGCTCGCACTCTGTTGCGTTAACGGGGGCACAGTTTGCGGTGTTTGCCCGGCGCAGCACCAGAGGCAGGCAAACGGCAGCACAAACTGGCCCCAAGAATAAAAGCCGACCCTTATCAATAATCTGATAAGTCGTCCCACAACTTAGTATTCAAAACCCGCGCTCGCGCTTTTTAAAATCAATAAGCCGGCTCACTGATTACCATCCCTTATCGCCCTAATAAGAACATTGACTCAGCAAACACAGGGAGTTTCATTGACACGAACCCCGCATAAATAAAGACTCTACCCAGGTCATACGACGACGTATAACTAATAATAAAAGGTGGTCTTACTTATGCTCTGTTTGCAGTTTCATGCAGCGCGACCCATTCGCCCAAACCGTTCTTCAGCGGCCCGCAGCGAGTTGCACAACCGCCCCCCACTCAGCGGGGAGCACCGTTCATGAAAGAACTTACAAGACTTTATTTCCTGGCCCTGAAGGCACTGATCGTCGGTTGCCTGGTGTGTATCACGGCGCTGATTTTCACCAATGTAGTGCTGCGCTACGGCTTCAATTCCGGCTTGTTCTTCAGTGAGGAAATTTCCCGGCTGGCGTTCGTCTGGCTGGTGTTCGCCGGCTCCCAGCTGATGCTGCACGAGAACGGCCATATCGGGGTCGATATCCTGACCAGCCGCGCCTCGCCCAGGGTCGCCAAACACCTGCTGACCCTGACCTACCTGCTGATGCTGTTCGCCACCTGGCTGTTTCTCCAGGGCAGCTGGAAACAGACCCTGATCAACCTGAATGTGGGCGCGCCCTCCACCGGCATCTCTATGGGCCTGTTCTACGGCGCCGGCCTGGTGTTTTCGGTATTGAGCAGCGTTCTGCTCGGAGCCCAACTGGTCAAGCACCTGGCCACCCCGGCCGGCGAGCTCCAACCTTCCACCACCGTGCAAGGGGTGCTCAAGTAATGGCCCTCGGTGTATTTGTCGGCGTGCTGATGGCCGCCATTCTTATCGGCGTGCCCATCGCCTATGCCCTGATTCTCTGCGGCGTGGCCCTGATGTGGCTGCTGGGGCTGTTCGATGGCCAGATCATCGCGCAAAACATCATCAACTCGGCGGGCAGCTTTCCGTTGCTGGCGATTCCGTTGTTCATCATCGCCGGCGAAGTGATGAACAGCGGCGGCCTGTCCAAGCGCATCATCAACCTGGCGATTTCTCTGGTCGGCCATATGCGCGGCGGCCTGGGCTACGTGACGATCTTTGCCGGGGTGCTGCTGTCCAGCCTCTCGGGCTCGGCCCTGGCCGACGCCGCGTCGCTGACCGCCCTGCTGCTGCCGATGATGGTGATCGCGGGCTACAACCGCAATCGCTCCGGTGGCCTGATCGCCTCGGTTTCGGTGCTGGGCTCGATCATTCCCCCGAGTATCGGCTTCGTGGTGCTCGGGGTGGCTTCCGGCTTGTCGATCACCAAACTGTTCCTCGCGGGGATCGCTCCTGGGTTGATGATTGCCGTGGCCCTGGTGATCGCCTGGTGGTTGGTGTCGCGCCGGGACAACGATGTCGAGCTGAGCGCCAAGGCTTCCGGCAAGGAACGCCTCAAGGCCTTCGTCGACAGCACCTGGGCGCTGATGCTGCCGGTGATCATCGTCGCCGGCCTGCGCTTCGGTGTGGTGACGCCGACCGAAGCCGGGGCCGTGGCCAGCGTCTATGCGCTGCTGGTGTCGTCGCTGATCTACCGCGAGCTGAGCCTGAAATCCCTCGGCGAGCTTTTGTTACGCGCCGGCAAGACCACCGCCGCAGTGATGTTCCTGGTGGCCGCGGCGTCGATCCCGGCCTGGATGATCACCATCGCCGACATCCCGGGGCAGATCATCGACCTGATCCAGCCGGTCATGGACAACCCGAAACTGCTGATCGTGGTGTTGATGCTGCTGATCCTGCTGATCTCCATGGTCATGGACTTGACGCCGACCATCCTGCTCCTGGCGCCGATCCTGGTCCCGGTGGTGACCGCAGCCAATATCGACCCGATCTACTTCGGCGTGCTGTTCATGATCAATTGCTCCATCGGCCTGATCACGCCGCCCGTGGGCACGGTGCTCAACGTGGTGTGCGGGATCGGCAAGATGCGCTACGAGGCCCTGCTCAAGGGCACCTTCCCGTTCCTTATCGCCGAAATCATCGTGCTCTTCCTGCTGGTGATCTTCCCTGAACTGGTGACGGTTCCGGCGCAATGGTTCGCCCACTGACACCCCGAACAACAATAAGGAATGACCATGACCCGACACCTCACCGTGCTCGCCGCGCTGCTGCTGGCCAGCAGCCTGAGCTTTGCCGCCGAGTACAACTCACGCACCCTCAAATTCGCCGCCACCAGCCCCAAGGGCACGCCACCGGCGATTGGCATGGAACTGTTCGCGAAGAAGATCAACGAACGCAGCGGCGGCAAGATCAAGGTCCGCACCTTCCCCAACGGCGTGCTCGGGGGCGACGTGCAGGTGCTGTCGTCGCTGCAGGGCGGCGTAGTGGAAATGATGACCTGGAACGCCGGCCTGATGCTCAACCACGTGACCGACTTCGGCATCCTCGATTTCCCGTTTCTCTACACCGACACCGCCAAGGTCGACGCCATGCTCGATGGCGAGGTCGGCAAGATGCTGATCGATCAGTTGCCGGAGAAAAAACTGGTGGGCCTGGCGTTCTGGGAGCTGGGGGTGCGCAACCTGACCAACAACGTGCGCCCGGTGCAGAAGATGGAAGACATCACCGGCCTGAAGATTCGCGCCCAGCAATCGCCGCTGTTCCTCGACGTGTGGTCGACCCTAGGGGCCAACCCCACGCCCCTGCCCTTCACCGAGGTGCACACCGCCCTCGAGACCGGCACCGTGGACGGCCAGGAAAACCCGGCGGCGCTGATCCTGGCCTCAAAATTCAATGAGGTGCAGAAGTACCTGAGCCTGACCCATCACAACTACAACCCGCAGATCGTGCTGATCAGCAAACCCTTCTGGGACACCCTGAACCCGGACGAGCAGGCGCTGCTGACAGAGGTGGCCATGGAGGTGCGCCTGGAGCAGCGCCAGATCTCCCGCGCGGCCGACAGCAAGGCGATTGCCGAGCTCGCCAGTTCCGGGATGCAGGTCAACGAATTGCCCGCCGAAGAGGTGGTGCGCATCCAGCAGAAGATCCGCCCGGTGATCGAAAAGTACGCGGCGCAGATCAACCCCGAACTGGTGAAGAAGGTCTACCAGGCCGTGGGTTACCAGGCGCAGTAAAGGACTGCGGCGCAGTCCGGCGAGGGCCCTCGCCCTCGCCACAAGTCACCCCGGTCTCCGCCTTATACGCCCGCCCGGCGGGCACTGCCGTATCAGCCAAGAGGAAGCAGCAAAATGAAAATTTCGGTCGCCCAGATCCACCCGGTCATCGGCAATCCCGCGCAGACCATCGACAAGGTCGCGCAGTTGTCACGCCAGGCCGCGGCAGACGGCTCGCGCCTGATCGCCTTTGCCGAATGCCTGTTGACCGGCGGCTCGTTCGACAGCCGTGAAGAACTGGAACAAGGCGCCATCAGCCTCGACGCCCTGGCCCCGTTGCTGGCGGTCAGCGCTGAAAGCGGGATCCACATCGTGGTCGGCTTCTATGAAAAACACGCCGAGTCGATCTTCAATACCGCCGCCCTGATCGGCCCCCAGGGCGTCATCGGCCTGCATCGCAAACGTCATCTGCCGTTCATGATCGGCGACCGTTTCACCGATCGCCCCGCCGAGTGGACGCCGCCGGTGTTCAACACCGACATCGGCCGCATCGGCCTGGCGATCTGCTATGAAATCCGCTTCCCGGAAGTCATCCGCACCCTGGCCCTGGAAGGCGCCGATATCGTGGTTCTGCCGGCCGCCTGGCCGGAGCAGGCGCGGTTGCTGCCGGACCTGTTCAGCACCGTGCGCGCCGCGGAAAACATCGTGTATTTCGTGGCCCCCAACCGCAATGACCTGGACGGCGGCATGCAGTTTATCGGCATGAGCCACATCATCGAGCCGTCCGGCACCACCCTGACCCGCGCCGGCCTGGAAGACGGGGTGTTCAGCGTCGAGATCGACCTGGCCAAGGCGCGCAACAAGTCGCTGATCCGCGACCCGGGGGTGTTCGAGATCCACCCGTTCCGCGACCGCCTGCCAGCGACCTATCGCCTCTGAAAACCCGGGTGCCGAGGCGCCACGCCTTTGATCGGGCCTCGGATAGCGAATCAGCACCCGGCCATCGCCCCTCACTTTTCAGGTAATCGCAATGCTCAACACAATCCGCTCGCTCAAGGACCGAATGGCCGCTGGCGTGACGTTCGGGATGAACATTTACAGCACCGCCTGCCTGCCCATCGAAGTGGCCGGCAACTGGGGGCTGGACTTTGTCTTTATCGACGCCGAGCACACGGCTCTGGGGGTCGACCGGGACATGGAAAAACTGCTGCTGGCGGCGCACCACGCGGCGGTCCACAGCCTGGTCCGGGTACGCGGCACCCTCGAATGGGACATTCGCAAAGCCCTGGAAATGGGCGCCTCGGGGGTGATCATTCCCCAGGTGCACAACGCCGCGCAGATGCGCGAGATCATCCGCTGCAGCAAATTTCCGCCCGTGGGCCGGCGCGGCGGCGACAGTTCGGTGCGCTCGGCCCGCTACGCCGGTCCCGGCTTCGAATGGGCGCGCTACACCGAGGCGGAAAACCAGCGCAGCGTGATCGTGCCCATGGCCGAGAGCTATGAATTCTTCGACAACATCGATGAGATCCTCGACGTCGAGGGCATCGACGCCGTGCATTTCGGCCCGGCCGATTACTCGCTGTCCCGCCAGTTGCCGGTGGATTATCGCCTGGGCAACCCCGAGGTCCTGGCGCGCCTGCAATGGCTGATCAAGAAATGCCATCAGCGTGCGATCCAGGTGATGGTGCCGTGCTTCCCGGCCGACACTGAAACCGCCCGGCGCCTGCGGGAAATGGGCTGCGACATGCTGCTGATGGGCAGTGACCTGTCCTGGCTGAATCAGGCCGGGCAACAGATCGCCGCCACCCGTGAAGCACTCGAGGGGTCGGAATAAGCTCCCGGTTTGCCGGGGACATTATCAGCTCAATCCACTCTTGTCGGAATAACCCACAGGCTTGTGGCCGAACTTAGTAACTTGATTCGGCCTTTCAAGCCATGCATTAAAAGATCAATTAACCAGGAAGTTTTGTCGCAATAAAGTGGCCCGCGTCAATGCAACTAACTCATCAAGTTGTACGTCCGGCTTTTCCGTCACATACGACAAACAGAACTTGGCGGGTGCAATAGGCGGCGTGCAAGGTAATACCTTGAGCATGTCCACTGCCAACATATCTCGAATCAACGGTACTGGCAGAATCCCAATAGCGTGCCCGGCCGATATCATCTTCGCGATAAAGGCCAGGGAGTTACTGGAATGAAATGCCTCGGAGACATTGCCGCCCTCTTTCAACCAGCGCTCGACCACTGAATACAGGGTCGAAGGCGCGGAATGGGTGACGATCGGGTAAGCCCCGGCGTGCTGCGGCTGAAACGAATCGCCGTCGATTTCCAGGTGGGCGGCGGCCACCCACTGGAAGGTCATCCAGCCCAAGAAGATATCGGTCACGTCATCGCGGGTCATGGGGTTGGTCAAAAGCGCCAGGTCCAGCTCGTGATCATTGAGCTTGCGATTGAGCACCGCCCCCACATCGATAGTGATTTCCAGGGTGATCTCCGGGAAATGCGCCTTGATCTCGGCAATCACTGCCGTCAGCCCGACCATGGCCGAACACTCGTCGGCGCCCACCCGCAGCCGGCGGTTCTGCTTCTGCTTGGCTGCGAACTGTTCCAGTTTCACGCTGTTGTTCAGCGCCAGTTCGGCATGTTGCAGGGCGATCAAGCCGTCAGCGGTGATTATCATCCGCTGTTTGCTGCGATCGAAGAGTTTCACGCTCAACAATGACTCCATCTCCCGAATGCGCGAGGAGATGGCCGGCTGGGTCAGGTGAAGGTGGCGCGAGGCGGCATGCACGCCCCCTAATCGGGCCGTCCAATAGAAGGCCTCGATCTGCATCAGGGTAATTCGCATGATAAAAATAGTCCCGAAGTTGACGCGCTGATTTTTATTATCGCCTTAAAATCCTGCTTGCTAGGATGAACTAAATGCACCAGACATTCACCAAAAAACAAGTCAAGCCAAGCATGTATATTATTCGAGAACTACCGCAGCAAATGACCGAAGAAGAACGTTCGATACTTCTTGCGGCAGAACCGGCCACCCTGGGTCACTTCATCACCCGGGGTATTTTAAACAGCGATATAAAGGCTCACTTCCAGGATGTGCGCGCCGCCGGGACGGCGGTCACGGTGAGGATGCCCGGGGCTGATGGCGGCATCCTGCAATACGCCATGGGGTGTGTGCGCCCCGGAGATTTTTTGATCGTGGATCGCTGTGGCGAACGGGTCACCGCCGCCCTCGGAGGGGCCATGGCTTATGCGGCCAAACAGGCGGGCATCGCCGGGATCGTGATTGACGGCTTTGTCACCGACCTCGGCGAATTGCGCCAGCACGGGGTGCCGATCTGGTCCTGGGGCGCCAGCGCCATCACCACCCGGCTCAAGGGCGAAGAAGGCGAATTCTGCACCACGATTCAGTGTGGCGGCGTGGTGGTCCGACCTGGGGATGCGGTGCTGGCCGATGAAAACGGCATCGTGGTCATGGCCCCTGATCAGGCCATACCCCTGGCGCGCCGGGCCATCGAATTCCAGAACAATGAAAAAACCACCCTGACCAGGTTGGCCAAGGGCGAGAAATTCCCTGATATCGTCGGCTCCCGAGCCATTATCGAGGCGGCCATCCAGCGCCGTTCCTGACCCGGAGCAAGCACCACCCGCAGCCCCTTTGCCACGCCGTTTCTGCCTTAGTAGCTCCCTCTAGAAAAACAACAGGACTACCATGAAACCGTACCTCATAGCGTCCCTGACCCTCGCCCTGGCCGTCCCAGCCCAGGCCGATACCCCACCGCCGATTCACTTCAATGTGATTGGCGGCGGCAGCCACAACTACACCTTTGGCGCGGTGGAAAAACCGTTCTGGAACCAGACCCTGCCCGCCCGCTCCGGCGGCAGCCTCACGGCGAGCCTGCGCGGGCTGTCGGAAAGCGGGCTCAAGGGCCCGGAGATGGTGCGCCTGCTGCGCAGCGGCGCGGTGGAAATCGGCATGGGGGTGTTTGCCTTCGTCGCCGGTGACGACCCGTTTTTCGAAGGCATCGACCTGCCGGGCTTGGCCCCCGACATCCAGACCTCCCGGCAGATTTCCAGTGCCTTCAAGCCGGTACTGGCCGAGCGTATGGCCGAGCATCACGGGGTCAAGCTGCTGGCGACCGTGCCCTACACCGCACAGGTGTTTTTCTGTCGCGACCCGCTGTCCTCGCTCGCCGACCTCAAGGGCCGCAAGGTCCGGGTTCGTGGGCGCAATATGTCGGACATGATCAGCGCCCTCGGCGGTACGCCCATGACCCTGCCGTTCGCCGAGGTGGTGACGGCGATGCAGACCGGTGTCATCGATTGTGCGGTGACTGGCATCGGCTCCGGCAATGCCGCCCGCTGGTATGACGTCGCCAACCACCTCTACAACCTGCCGGTGGACTGGTCCATCGGCTTCTATGCCATCGGTCTCAAGCGCTGGCAGGCGTTGCCCGAACCGGTGCAACGCCTGCTCCAGGGACAGGCCCAGGCCCTGGAAGACCGCTGGTGGGAAGCCACCGCCAACGAGAACCAGTCGGCGCTGGCCTGCAACATCGGCGCCCCGGACTGCAAGATCCATCGACCGGCCAGGATGCAGGTCAGCACCCCGACGGACGCCGAGCGCCAGGTCCTGCAGAACGCCGTGCTGACCATCGCCAACGATTGGGGCCAACGCTGTGGCGCGCCCTGCGTCGAACGCTGGAATGCCACCGCAGGCGCCGCCATCGGCGTGCACCTGCAACAGCCCTGAGCCGTGCAACGTGCCCAGCGTCCTGAACCCACACCGTTTGCGGAGAAGCATCCATGACCCCCACTGAATCCCGCGCGACCCGGCTGGTGAACGGCATTGCCCGGCTCAGCGCCTGGGTGGGCGGCATCGCTCTGATGGGCACCGCGCTGATGATCGGGATCGACCTGATCCTGCGCAAGACTCTGGGCCTGTCCCTGGGCGGGGCCGATGAGATAGCCGGCTATGTACTGGCGATTGTCAGCACCTGGGCGTTTCCTATCGCCCTGTTGAAACGCTCCCATATCCGGGTCGACATCCTCTATTCACGGCTGTCGCTCAAGGCCCGGAGCCTGCTGGACCTGCTGGCCTTGAGCGGCATGGCGCTGTTTGCCGGAACCCTGCTGTACCACGCCTGGGGCGTGCTTTGGGACTCGATCCACTACCGCTCGATTTCCACCACGCCGCTGCAGATCCCGCTGTGGGCGCCGCAGTCGATCTGGTTCGCCGGCTACGCGTTCTTTGCCCTGACCCTGGCGGTGCTGGCCTGCACCAGCCTGTCCCGGCTGCGCCAACGACGCTGGGCAGCAATCAACGGACTGATCGGGATCAACTCGGTCGAAGAAGACATTCAACAAGAAACCCACGGTGGCGCCGGCGCGCCATCCCATGGAGCGCACTAGATGCTGGCCTTTACCCTCTTTACCCTGCTGGCCCTGCTTGGCCTGAGCGTGGCGGCGGCGGTCAGCGTCGGCCTGTTGGGCATGTCGTTGTCCGAGCTGTTTTCCAGCCTGCCCCTGAGCAACGCCATGGGCGAAATCGCCTGGAGCACCAGCGCCGAATTCCTGCTGGTGGCCATTCCGCTGTACATCCTGATGGGTGAGCTGCTGGTGTGTTCGGGGGTCGCCGGGCGCATGTACGGCGCCGTCGACAAGTGGTTGTCGTGGCTGCCGGGTGGCTTGATGAACTCCAACATCGGCGCCTCGGCGCTGTTTTCGGCCACCAGCGGCTCCAGCGTGGCCACCGCCGCCACCATTTCGACCATTGCCCTGCCGGAGCAGGAGCGCAAAGGCTACCCGGCCCCGCTGTTCCTGGGGTCGATCGCGGCCGGTGGCACCCTGGGCATCCTGATTCCGCCGTCGATCAACATGATTCTGTTCGCCCTGATCGCCAACCTCTCGGTGCCCAAGCTGTACTTGGCGGCGACCCTGCCGGGGATCCTGCTCAGTTTCATGTTCGTGGCGATGATCGTCATCGCCTGCCTGATCCGCCCCGAGCTGGGCGGCCACAAGCAACACGCGACCTGGGCCGAACGCCTGGCCAGCATCCCCGACCTGTTGCCACCCCTGGCGATCTTCGCCCTGGTGGTGGGCGCCATCTACAGCGGCTTCGCCACCGCCAGCGAGTCGGCCGCCCTGGGGGTGATCGCCGCATTTGCCCTGGGCCTGTGGCGCCGTGCATTCACCTGGACCAACCTGGGCCAGGCCTTTGAATCCACCATGCGCACCACCGGCATGATCCTGTTCATCACCCTGTCGGCGTTCTTTCTCAATTTCGTGCTGGCGTCCATCGGGCTGACCTCGACTCTGGTCAGCTTCGTCACCGACCTCGACATGTCGCCGATGGGCACCCTGCTGGCGATCATCCTGTTCTACATCGTCCTCGGCTGCTTTATGGACACCCTGGCGATGTTGATCACCACCGCACCGCTGGTGGTGCCGATCATTGTCGCGCTGGGCTTCGACCCGCTGTGGTTCGGGGTGATCCTGATCATCCTCTGCGAGATGGGGCAGATCACCCCGCCATTTGGCATGAACCTGTTCGTGGTGCAAAGCATCCGCAACAAGGGCCGCTTCCTGGATGTGGTGTACGGCGCCCTGCCGTTCTGCGCAGTGCTGCTGATCCTGATCGCGCTGTTGATCCTGTTTCCGCAGATCGCGCTCTGGCTGCCCCACCTGGCCTGATCGCGGCAGCCCCCGATAAAGCCGCCGACACCATCAGGGGCTGAAAAATAATGCGCCAGCGACTAAGGTAGACAGCGGCCAGCCCCGGCTAACCGTCAACAACAATAAGATCGCCGTGCACACCACCCCCCGGTGTCACGCCTGATGGGAGCACTCCATGACTCGGCACAGCGCGCAGACCAGCCCCAGCGAACTCGCGGCCTTCGTCAACGATCACTTTTCCGCACGCGGCATCCGCCCCGACGGACTGATCGCCCAGTCCTGGTACCGCAGCGTGGTCGAGCACCGCCTCGACCCGGGCGCCGCCAGCCGCAAGAACATCCTGTGCGCCGAGGACATCCGCCGCCATCAGCAGCAACATCAACAGTACCTGTCGATTGCCAGCCAGGGCGTCAGCGGCCTGGCCAAGCGCGTGGTTCCGGCCGGGTTCGCGGTGTTGCTCAGCGACGAAAACGGCATCACCCTCGACTCACGGCTGCCGAGCCACGACGACGCCTACACCCAGTCGGGGCTGGTGGTCGGCGCGCGCTGGGACGAATCGATGGTCGGCACCAACGGCATCGGCACCACCCTGGCAGCCGCCCAGCCCTTGATCATCCACCGCGAAGAACACTTCCTGGCCTCCAACTTCCGCCTCAGTTGCTCGGTGGCGCCGATCTTCGACGCCCAGGGCCTGCTGCGCGGCTGCCTCAACGCCACCTGCCTGAACAGCGACGGCCCGCGGGAAAGCCAGTACCTGACCCTGCAACTGGTGATCATGTACGCGCGCCTGATCGAGAACGCGCACTTTCGCCAGAGCCACCGCGATCGCCTGACCCTGTCCCTCAAGCCCATCGATGAAATCGCCGACCTGGCCAACGAACAGTTGCTGGCCCTGGATGAAAACGGCCGGGTGATGGGCGCCAACCGCGCGGCCTTTGTGGCCCTGGAGCGGGGCGCCGGGGCGCCGCTGCTGGGGGCGCCGATCCACAGCCTGCTGCCGGCCACGGTGGAGGAACTGTTGCAGTTCACCAATGGCGGCGCGCGCGGTGTGCGCCTGCGTGGCCTGCAGGATGAAGCCCTGCTCGATATCGGCCTGCGCATCCCCTCGGAGCAGCACCGGCCGCCCGCCGTGGTGCGCCCGGCGAGCCAGCCGCATCCGGACCTGCAACAACTGGCCGGGAACGACCCACGCCTGCAACAGAACATACGCCGGGTACGCAAGGTGATCGACAAGGGCATTCCGATCCTGATCACCGGCGAGACCGGCACCGGCAAGGAGGCCTTCGCTCGCGCCATCCACCAGGCCAGCAGCCGTCGCGCCGGGCCGTTTATCGCCCTGAACTGCGCGGCGATTCCGGAAACCCTGATCGAAAGCGAGCTGTTCGGCTACCGCGCCGGCAGCTTCACCGGCGCCAACAAGAAAGGCATGAAGGGCAAGCTGGAACTGGCCAACGGCGGCACGCTGTTTCTCGACGAGATCGGCGACATGCCGGCGCACCTGCAAACCCGCCTGTTGCGGGTCCTGGCGGAGCGGGAAATCTCGCCCCTGGGGGCCGAAGTGCCGGTGGTGCTGGATGTGCAGGTGATCTCCGCCACCCACCAGGACCTGCACGGGATGATCGCCGCCAAAGCCTTTCGCCAGGACCTGTTCTACCGTCTGGCCGGCATGAACCTGGCGCTTCCGGCCTTGCGCGAGCGCAGCGACCGCGCCGAGCTGATCGACAGCCTGCTGCGGGCGCAGACCGACGCCCACGGGCTGCGCCTGGACGCCCCGGCTCGACAGTGCCTGTTCGACTACCCCTGGCCGGGCAATATCCGCCAACTGCTCAACAGCCTGCGTTACGCCGTGGCCCTGGCCGAAGACGGGGTCATCGACCTCGACTGCCTGCCCGGCGAACTGCTGGCGCCCCTGCCCTTGCCCCTGATCAGCCGCGACCCGCCGCCGACCGCGCACCTCGCCGAGCAACTGGGCGACGATGAATCCCGGCGCCTGCACGACTGCCTGCGCCGCCAGCGCTGGAACATCAGCGCCGCCGCCAGTGAGCTGGGCATCTCGCGCTCGACCTTGTACCGCAAGATGAAAAAGCACGGGCTGATCGCGCCCAACGACCGGCTGTAAGACGCCGTCGCCCCCATGAAAAATGCCGGCCCCTTGATGGGGGCCGGCATTTTTTTACCTCGGACCCGGCCTCAGATCTGGATGTACACCACGTGGGTATGGGTGTACTCGTACAAACCGTGCTTGCCGTCGGCGCCGCCAATCCCGGACTTGCGCGTCCCGGCATGGAAGCCCTGCATCGCCTCGAAGTTCTCGCGGTTGATGTAGGTCTCACCGAAATCCAGGCCGTTGCTGGCGCGCATGGCCGCGCTCAGGCTGCGGGTGTAGATGGATGAGGTCAGGCCGTACTCGCTGTCGTTGGCCAGGGCAATGGCTTCTTCCAGGTCATCGACGATCTGGATCGGCAGTACCGGGCCGAAAATCTCCTGGCGCATGATCGGCATTTCGCTGCCACAGCCGGCCAACACCGTGGGCTGGTAATGGAAGCCCTGGCCTTTGTCGGCCACCGCGCCGCCGGTCATCACTTCAGCCCCCTGGCCGCGAGCGGTCTCGACCATCTTCGCTACCTTGTCCAGGGCCGCCTGGTTGATCAGCGGGCCCATGTCCAGGTCGTCCTCGGCCAGGGGGTCGCCATAGCGGGTGGCCGCCATCGATGCGGCAATCTGCTCGATAAAGGGCTCGGCCACCTTGCGCTCGACATACACCCGCTCGGCGCAGTTGCACACCTGCCCGGTGTTGATCACCCGCGACGCGGTGATGGCCTTGACCGCCAGCGCCAGGTCGGCGTCCGCGAGGACGATGGCCGGGGCCTTGCCTCCCAGTTCCAGATTGAGTTTGGTGATGTTCGGCGCGGCGGCGGCCATGATCCGCGAGCCGGTGCCGACGCTGCCGGTAAAGCTGATCAGGTCGATGCCGGCGTGGCTGGTCAAGCTGTGGCCGACCGTGGCCCCGGTGCCGCTGACCACGTTGAACACCCCGGGCGGCAGGTCGGTTTCAGCCACCAGGCGGGCGAATTCGAAGCAGTTGATCGGGGTTTCTTCGCTGGGCTTGATGACGATGGTGTTACCGGTGATCAGCGCCGGCGCCATTTTGCGAGCGATGAGGAAGAACGGGAAATTCCACGGCAGGACCCCGGCCACCACCCCCAGGGGTTTGCGCAGCAGAAAGATGCTTTCGCCGACCCGGTCACTGGTCAGCACTTCGCCTTCCAGGCGCCGTGCCCATTCAGCCATGTAGTCCAGGTAGTCGGCGGTGAAGTTGACCTCGACCCGGGCCAGCCCCAGGACCTTGCCCTGCTCGGCGGTGATGATGTGGGCCAGGCGTTCGGCGTTGTCGCGGACCTTGCTCGCGATCTGGCGCAGGTAGCCGGCGCGCTCGATGGCCGGACGCGCGGCCCAGCCCTTTTGCGCCTGGCGCGCGGCGGCGATGGCGGCCTCGACCTGGTCGCTGCTGGCCTGGGGCACCCGTGCCAGCAAGCGGGCATTGGCCGGGTTGTGCACCTCGATGTGCTGGTCGCTGGGGACAAAGGCGTTGCCAATGAAGTTCTGGTAATGAATCAGCTCGGTCATGGTGGTTCTCTCGCAGACAGGGTCAAAAAAAGGCTGCAGGCGCCACCGGGGCGCCTGCGTCGCGGGTCGTTACTGAGTGCTGAAGGTTTTCCAGATGCCGCCTTCCTGTTGCAGGTCGTGGCTGCGCTTGATCAGGTACTGATGGATCTGGTCCACCTGTTGCGGGGTGAAGGCGTCGGCAAAGGACGGCATGCCATCGGGGACCCGGCCGCCGAAAAGGATGCCGAGGAACATCTGGTGTTTTTCCGGCGTCAGCTTGCGCAGGTCCGGCAACACGCCGCCGCTGACCGCATGGATGCCGTGGCACTGCGAGCAGTAGCCGTCATACAGCTTGGCGCCGGCGTCGATGGCGGCGGTGTCACGGCTCAAGGGCGGTGGTTTCGGCGTGTCGGCGGGCGGTGCCGGTTCGTTGAGCGTGGCGGTGCCCCCCAGCTTGTAGGTCAGCACCTGGGAAAACGGCTGGACCCCGGCCCGCAGCGACAAGGCCCCGGCAAAGGTCGAGAAGGCGCCACCCCAGCCAGCCATGAAGGTCACGTATTGCTCACCGTCGACGCTGTAGGTAATGGGCGCCGCCATCACTCCGCTGGCGGCGGGCTGCTCCCAGAGCTTGTTGCCGCTGTCGGCCGCGTAGGCGATCACCCGGCCATCGGCGCTGCCCTCGAACACCAGGTTGCCGGCAGTGCTCAGGGTGCCGCCGTTGAAGATGGTGACGTAGGGCACTTCCCAGGCCGCCTTCTGCTTCACCGGGTCCCAGGCGATCAGCTTGCCGGACCAGCCCTTGGCCATTTCCAGCAGGCCTTCGGCGTTCTCCGGCATCAT
Source organism: Pseudomonas sp. QD4 (assembly GCF_049199125.1). Taxonomy (NCBI): domain Bacteria; kingdom Pseudomonadati; phylum Pseudomonadota; class Gammaproteobacteria; order Pseudomonadales; family Pseudomonadaceae; genus Pseudomonas; species Pseudomonas sp. QD4. Next base: position 151,974 of record NZ_JBLZOM010000001.1, on the reverse strand, counting down.
CCCGGTGCGCAGGCCCAGTTGGTACATGCTCTTGAACGGGTTGCGCTTGGGCGCCTCGGGGATGTGCTCGTAGTAGGCGGACATGATGTGCGCCGGGATGTACACCAGCCCGGTGTTGGGGTTGTAGGACATCGGCTGCCAGTCGTGGGCGCCCCAAAACGCCGGAGTCACCAGGTTGCGCTTGCCGTTCTTCCAGTAGGCGGCGTTCTCCTCATCGAGGATCGGCCGGCCGGTCTTCATGTCCATGCCCTTGGTCCAGCTCTGGGGCACGATGCCCTTGGCCGACAGCAGCTCGCCAGTGGCGCGGTCGATCACGTAGAAGAAGCCGTTCTTCGGCGCCTGCATCAGCACCTTGCGCGGTTTGCCATCAATCGGCAGCTCGGCGAGGATCATGTGCTGGGTCGCGGTGTAGTCCCAGGCGTCGCCCGGGGTGGTCTGGTAGTGCCAGGCGTACTCGCCGGTGTCGGCGTTGACTGCGACGATGGAGGACAGGAACAGGTTGTCGCCCTTGGCCTGGCTGCGCCATTTCGGGTCCCACATCGAGCCGTTGCCCACGCCGATGTACAGCAGGTTCAACTCGGGGTCGAAGGCGAAGGAATCCCAGGCGGTGCCGCCCCCGCCCTGCTCGACGAAAGCATCGCCGTGCCAGGTCTTGGCGGCAATTTCCATGGCCTTGTCTTCCGGTGGCAGCTTGGGGTCCCCCGGCACGGTGAAGAAGCGCCAGGCCTGCTTGCCGGTTTCGGCGTCGTAGGCAGTGACATAGCCGCGCACGCCGAACTCGGCGCCGCCGTTGCCGATCACCACCTTGCCGTTGACCACCCGTGGCGCGCCGGTGATGGTGTAGCTGCGCTTGTGGTCGGCGCGGGTGTCCACCGACCAGGCGCGCTGCCCGGTCTTGGCGTCGATGGCCTCCAGGCGACCGTCGAGCACCCCGACATAGACCTTGCCCTTCCACACCGCCACGCCGCGGTTGACCGCATCGCAGCAAGCCTCGCCCGCGCGGTTGCGGTCGGACTTGGGGTCGTACTTCCACAGCAGCTTGCCGTCGCGCGCGTCCAGGGCATAGACCACCGAAAACGGCCCGGTGGTGTACATCACGCCGTCAACCACAATGGGCGTGGCCTCGACCCCGCGATCCAGGTCGAGCTTGTAGCTCCAGGCCAGGCCCAGCTTGCCGACGTTCTGGTCGCTGATCTTATTCAGCGGGCTGTAGCGCTGTTCGTCGTAGGTGCGCCCGGTGCTCATCCAGTTACCGGGCTCCTTGTCGGCGGCGATAATCCGCGGGCCATCGACATTGGCCGGCAGGTCCTGGGCCCAGGCCGGCGCACCACCCAAGGCCAGGGCCAGGGCGATAAACAGGGTCTTGAATGGAACGCCAAGGGGCGCGGTCGGCAAAGAGGGAGGCACGGCGAGGCCAATCTGTGTCATGGGGGGAGACTCCTGATTCTTATTAGTAGCGAAGCCATTGCGCTGCGCGACTAGAGAAGAGCAACCGCCATGCCAGCCTTCGGACAATCCCCTGCAAGCCCCACGGGGCAAGGCGTGCAGCCCGGACCAGGGCTTGCGTCCGGGTGCGACAGGTGTCGCATCGGCCGCTACACCTGCGTCAGGCCTGGCACAGGGCGACACCTTCGGCCGTGCATCGTCGCTTGGGCGCCAACGGCCTCATCTGCCCAGCAGGCCACGGTCCCTTGAACCTAAAGACGGACTGGCAGTCGTAGGGCGGTGAGTTTTATTAAGGAATACCCGTGAATAAAGCACTGACGCTGTCCACCGCCATCGCCGCCGCCCTGCTGATCAGCGCCTGCTCCCACCGCGCTCCGACGGCCAAGGCGGTCAAGCCGCCCCCCGCGCCCCATGTGACCCTGGTCCCGGACGACAAGCACGCCAGCCTGACGTACCGCCATGTCGGCGGCGGAGGCAACAACCCGGTCACGTTCTACTTCAGCAGTCCGCAAGTGCCGAACGACCTCATGATCGTGGCCGGCGAGCCGGTGTTCGATGCCACCTACCTCAAGAAAATCCCCGCCTACCTGCGGCGCATGGCCCCCGGGACCGATGTGATCGACCAGTTGGTCAGCGCCGGCCAGCCGATCAAGGTCCGGGCCAAGGTCAAGGAATCCACCTTCGTCTTCAACGGCATCCCGATCCCCCTGGGCGCCAGCAAGCAGCCGCCGGTTCAGATCTTCACGCCCAAGCCGTTGCAGACCTACCTCATCGAAACCGTGCTCGCCGACGGCTACACCCTGAGCATCTACGAGCTGTCGATGTCGGGTGAGCGCACCCTGGTGTCGCCGACACCCTGAGGCGTGGGCCTGACCGGCGCGATGCTCCGGGCGGGCTAGGTTGTTTACTACGCGACTTAGATCAAAAAATGATTTCACACGGCTTGGCCAGCCGCTTAAGTTCGCTCCTGACCGACCCCTGCCAGGTGGAGGCAAACCCTCTCTCTGGTAACGGTCAGGATCTCCCCCATGGCATACGCACTGCGCTTCACCCCTTGGCTGGTCTCATTGCTGTTCGCCCTGCTGCTGGTGCTCACCGGCCTGCTGGGCAGCGCCCAACCACACCCCCAGAACATCACCCCCGACCTGTCCAAGCTCACGGCCCGGAACGTCAGCGTCCCGGCTGCAGATGCGTTGCTGGCATAGTGCCTGCCACGCAGCAGCGAGCCCTCTGCGACGGGGGCCTTGGTTGTTTTTCTCGCCCTGGTGCGTGAAAAAAAAGCGTCCGTAGTGGGTTGTTTCACAAGGCTTTCCTGGCGCGCATTCCGCGCCTCGCCGCCGCCCTCCGAATGCCTTGGCACCGCCCTTGCTCTAGCGCCGATACCTTCCCTTCTTCATGCAGGATCAGCGCCTTGTTCAAGTCCAATGTTTTAGCCGGTGCCGTTGCACTCGCCGCCCTTAACCCGTCCTCGCTGGCTTTCGCCCAGGACAGCCGTGAAACCCGCGTCGAAGACGAGCAGCTCGACAGCGTGGTGGTGATCGGCACCCGCCGCAGCGATGTGACGGCGCTGCAGAGTTCGGCACCGGTGGATGTGATTTCCGCTGCCCAGTTGCAAGACTCCGGTGCCGCCAACCTGGGCCAGGCGCTGGCCAGCCTGTTGCCCTCGTTCAGCTTCCCGCAGAACGTCAACGGCGCCTTCGCCCAGGAGGTGCCGCCGGGGGTGTCACTGCGGGGCCTGGGTTCCGACCAGGTGCTGGTGCTGGTCAACGGCAAGCGCCGGCACACGGGTTCGACGGTGACCCGGCAGAACTACGCGGCCAAGGGCGGCGTGCCGGTGGACATCAGCCTGTTCCCGCTGGATGCCATCGAGCGGGTGGAAGTGCTGCGTGACGGCGCCTCGGCTCAGTACGGCTCGGACGCCATCGCCGGGGTGATCAATATCGTGCTCAAGGGCGCGGACCAGGGCGGCAAGCTGGGCTATCGCCTGGGTGAATACAAAAAGGGCGATGGGCTGTCGCGCAAGCTCAGTGGCTGGAAGGGTTTGGCGCTGCCGGGGGATGGCTTCCTGACGGTGAGTTTCGATGCCGGTGAGTCGGACCCGGCCAACGACACCAACCCGGACAATCGGGTGCCGGCCAGCAACCCCTTGCGTGACTGGCGCTTCGGCGTCGGCAAGGTGTCCGACCAGTACAACCTGCTGCTCAACAGCGAGGCCTCCCTGAGTGAGCGCCTGAGTGCCTACGGCTTCGCCACCTGGTCGCACAAGAACAGCGACGCCGAAGCCTCGCTGGTGCTGCCGGGAGATCGGCGCAACATTGCCGCGGTCTACCCCAACGGCTACTGGCCGGTGACCCGCTATCGCCTCGAAGACTACGCCGCCACCACCGGCCTGCGCTTCGAGGACCCGGGCCTGGGCAAGTTCGACCTCTCGGCCAACTACGGGCGCAACGAAGTCGACTCCACCTACTACGACACCCTGAATGCCAGTTGGGGCCCCACCTCGCCGACCCGTTTCGACACCGGCAGCCGCATCAACTCCCAGGCCAACCTGGGGCTGGACTGGGTCAAGGACTTCGAGGTCGATGGCCTGCACGGCCCGCTGACCCTGTCCAGCGGCCTGGCCTATCGCTGGGAACAATACGAGTTGCAGGCCGGTGAAGCCGCCGCCTCGGAAAACCGCTGGTACCCGCACCCGGCGGGCGGCTTCTACACCCCCGCCAGCTCCGGGATCACCCCGGTGGACGCCGGCCGCCTGTCGCGCAATGTGTTCGGCGGCTATGTCGATGTCGAGGCCCAGGTCACCGAGAAATTCAACGCCGGGGTGGCCCTGCGCTCCGAGCACTATTCGGACTTCGGCGACACCACCAACGGCAAGCTGTCCCTGCGGTATGACTTCACGCCCAAGGTCGCGCTACGCGGCAGCCTGAGCACCGGCTACCGCGCGCCCTCCCTGGTGCAGGCCGGGTATCAGGCCTCCGGCATCCAGATCGTGCAGACCGGCGCGGTGTACGACTCGGTGTTGCAGCGCACGCTGCGTGCCGACGGCCCGATCGCCGCGGCCCTGGGCGGCAAGGCGCTGAAGCCGGAACAGTCGAAGAACATCTCCGTCGGCCTGGTGCTGCGCCCGCTGCCAGAGGCCAGCATCACCCTGGATGCCTATCGCATCGATATCAACGACCGCATCACCCCTTCCGAAAACCTGACCGGCGCGGACGTGGTGGCGGCCCTGGCGGCGGCAGGCATCACCGGCGTCAACAGCGCGACCTTCTTCACCAACGTCCTCGACACCCGCACCAAGGGCCTGGAGCTGGGGGGCAAGTACCGCCTCACCCTGCCCCGAGGCACCCTGGACCTGAGCGCGGGCTTTGCCCATACCGAGACCGAAGTCACCAACGCACGGGATGTGGGGCGCTTCGCCTCGAGCCGGATCATGGGCCGCACCGCCATCGGCGTGCTGGAAGACAACGTGCCGGAGAACAAGTTGATCTGGGGCCTGCACTACGCCTTCAACGGCTTCGAAGCCAACTTCAACCAGCGCCGCTACGGCGAGTACACCACCCGTGGCACCACCGCCAGCACCGACCAGACCTTCTCCGCGCAATGGATCAGCGACCTCGACCTGAGCTATCGCTTTGCCGCAGGGCTGCGGGTGGCGGTCGGTGCGCAGAACCTGTTCGACAGCCACCCCGACAAACTGGACGCCACCGGCAGCGGCCCCTACGGCATTGCCAAGTACTCCACGGTGTCGCCGGAAGGTCATCAGGGCGCGTTCTACTACACCAACCTGAGCTACGCGTTCTGATGCGCGCCCCGATCAAGCCTTGGCCCCGGCTGACACGGATGGGCACCCTGCTCTGCGCCTGGCTGCTCGCCAGCAGCCTGGCCCAGGCCCAACCCCAGGTACTGGATGCCGGTCGGATCGGCCAGGGCCTGGATCGCCTGGCGGTCCTGGGCAGCGTACTGTACATCGCCGCTCACCCCGATGATGAGAACACCCAACTGCTCGCCTGGCTGGCTCAGCAGCGGCACTACCGCACCGCCTACCTGTCGCTGACCCGTGGCGATGGCGGGCAAAACCTGCTGGGTAACGAGCAGGGCAATGCCCTGGGCCTGATCCGCTCCCGGGAGTTGCTCGAAGCTCGCCAGGAAGATGGCGCCGAGCAACTGTTCGGCCAGGCCAGGGACTTCGGCTTCAGCAAGACTTCGGCAGAAACCCTGCGCGCCTGGGGCCAGGAACAGACCCTGGGCGATCTGGTCTGGGCCATTCGCAAATTCCAGCCCGACGTCATCATCACCCGCTTCCCCGGTGACAGCCGCGCCGGCCACGGTCATCACCAGGCGTCTTCGCTGCTGGCCCAGGAGGCCTTTCGCGCGGCGGCCGACCCACGCCGTTTTCCCCAGCAGTTGAGCGAGGTTCAGCCCTGGCAAGCCAAGCGCCTGCTGTGGAACACCTGGAAGTCATTTCTGGGCAGCGGCGACACCACCGAACCCGGCCAATTGCAGGTCGACATCGGCGGCTTCAACCCCAGGCTCGGCCTGAGCTATGGCGAAATAGCCGCCCTGAGTCGCAACCACCACAAGAGCCAGGGCTTCGGCAGCGCCGCACAGCGTGGTCGACTGATGGAATCCTTTGCCCTGCTCGACGGCCAAGCCGCGCGACAGGACCTGTTCGACGGCGTGGACAGCACCTGGAGCCGCCTGCCCCAGACCCAGGCCATCGCCCGGCAGGTCGAGCGTCTGCAACGCGAATACGACAGTGCCGCACCGGCCAAGTCCGTGCCGGGGCTGGCCCAACTGCACAGACAACTGCTGGGGTTACCCGCCGGCGTGTGGCGCGAGCGCAAGCTGCAAGACGTGCAGACGCTGCTGCTGGCAGCGGCGGGCGTGTGGCTGGAAACCACGGCCGATGCGCCACGCTTCCCGGCCGGCAGCGCCATTCCCGTGCGCACCGAAATCCTCCTGCGCAGCGCGGTCGAGGTGTCAGTGCTCAGTGCTGGCGAGCACCGTCCATTGCAGATTGACCAGCCGCTGCGGCTGAGCGGCTCGGCCCACAGCCTGCAGGTCGGCACCCAGCTGGCCATCGCCGGGCAGGTGCTTGAGGTGCAGCGCGAGATCCAGTTCAAGCACGTCGATCCGATCCGTGGCGAGGTCTATCGCCCAGTGCAGTTCACACCGCCGCTGACACTGACCCCGTCGAGCACGGCCTACCTGTTTGGTGATGATCACAGCCGGCGGATCGAAGTCCGGGTGCACGCTTTCGCCGACGGACTCAATGGCGTGCTGCAACCGCAGGCCCCGGCCGGCTGGCGCATCACCCCCGAGCAGCAGCCGTTCAGCCTGCGGCGCAAGGACGACGAACTGACCCTGGGCTTCGACCTCGAACCCGAGGCTCACCCGCAGAACGGCGAGCTGCGCTTTCAGGCCAGGGTCGACGGCCAGGTGCTGGACAAGGCCCTGGCAACCATCGACTACGGGCATATTCCGGCGTTTGACTGGTTCCCCCCGGCCACCGCGACCCTGGTCAAATTCGACCTCAAGCGCGGCGGTGAACGCATCGGCTACCTGCCCGGTGCCGGCGACCGCCTGCCGCAGATGTTGCGGCAACTGGGCTATCAGGTCGATGAACTGAAGGCCGAGACCCTCACCCGGCAATCCCTTGCCGAGTACGACGCCATCGTCACCGGGGTCCGGGCCTACAACGTCAACCCGGCGCTCGCCGCGGCGCGCACCCAACTGCTGCAGTACGTCGAACAAGGCGGCGTGCTGCTGGTGCAATACAACACGCTGGCGCCCCTGCCTGCCGAACCGCTGGGGCCCTACCCCTTCACGATCACCCGCGACCGGGTCACCGAAGAGGACGCCGCGGTACGCCTGCTGCTGCCGGAGCATCCGTTGCTGAACCACCCCAACCCCATCATCGAGCACGACTTCGATGGCTGGGTGCAGGAGCGCGGGCTGTACTTCGCCAGCGACATCGACCCGCGCTATCAACGTCTGCTGGGCATGCACGACCGTGGCGAACAGGAACTGAGTGGCGCATTGATCAGCGCGCAGGTGGGCCGGGGCCGCTTCATCTACGCGCCGCTGTCGTTCTTCCGCCAACTGCCGGCAGGCGTGCCGGGCGCGGCACGCCTGCTGGCCAATCTGTTGGCGAAGTGAAGGCGTCGTTCAGGGGCTGCGCAGAGCATGCTGGGCCCTGGGCTACGCTGAGCCTGAACCCTCACTGAAGATCTGGCACTGAAGGTCCTGGCTCAGCGGATCGGCACCGATGAGCCAGCTTTTGCCGCCGTGCTTGAGCAGCGATGGATTGATGCCGAACTGTTTGCGAAACGCCGTGGCGAAATGGCTGGCGTTGGCGTAGCCCAGGTCCGAGGCAACCCGCATCACCGACTCATCGCCCTCCAGTAGCCGACTGCGGGCCTGAATCATCCGCGCTTGCTGGAACACGCCGTACACGCTGTTGCAGAACAGTTGGCGAAAGCCTCGGGTCAGCTTGGGCTGGCTCATTCCCGACTCCCGCGCCAGCTCGGACAGGCTGGGCGCCTTGCCCAGGTCCTGGAGCAGCCGCTCCCGGGCGCGCAGCAGTCGTTGCCGGTCGATGTGGCTGATGCGGCAGATACAGCCCGGGTTGCGCCGTGCCTCCAGGAACAGGCTGACCAGGGTCACGCTCTGGCCATACAGCCACAGGCTGCTGCGCGGCGGGCCCGGGGCCAGGCCAGCACCGGGGTCCATGGCGTCGCAGAGCAGTTGCGCGGTGGCGCTCATTTCGCCGCTGCGGTGGCCGTCCAGGAAACAGTGATCGCACGCCAGTGCGCTGTGCAGGGTCGGATCGATCTGGGTTTCCCACTGGGCCAGCAATTCGGGATGGATCATCACCGTGATGTTGTCGATCTCGCCGTGCTGGTGGTAGAGGCCCTGGCGGCTGCGCCCGAAACTGATGCTGCCCGCCCCCTCGTCAATCGCGAATCGACGCTGGCGCCTGCCTTCGAGGAAGCTGCAGGAGGCCTTGCCCCTGAGCAGGTTGGTGAAGCTGAAGTGGATGCGCTCGCTGTCGTCATGCAGCGGCAGTTCGACCGGCTGCTCGAAGGTGCTTTGCCAGCGCACGATGTCCAGCCCTCCCTGCAAGGTCACACGGGTGACCCGGCACTGGGTGCCCGGGCCGAATTCCCCGCCATAGCCATTGGCAATAATCCGCGAGATGGGCAGGGACTCAAGCCCCTCCTCCTGAACAGCTGACATCGATAAATCTCCTTGCTGACCGGATACGGCTCGAATCAGATCACATTGGGGTAGAGAGGCGCAATTGATAATCACTAGCATTCGCGGCGTTGCAGTTGCTTCCTTAGCCGCCGTCGCACACCGCGATGCGCATCGCCCAAGAACCCAGCCAAGGCCCCATCATGTCTGCACCACGCCCCTCGACCGCCAGCCGTCGACCAGCCTACACACGTTACACTATAACAATAGCCATCAGTTGCACCTTGAGTCATGGCGCCCTGGCCGAGACGGCCCGGGACACCCTGCAGTTGCCGGCCTCGACCGTGACCGCGCGCATGGAGCAGGAGGACCCCAAGGACGTGCCCATCAGCCTCAGCGTGATCAGCGGCGAACAGCTGCGCACCCAGCGCCTCGACACCCTGGAGAGCGCCCTGCGCAACACCTCCGGGGTCAGCGTCAACTCGTCCGGCGGGCCGAATGATTTCAACGTGCTGATTCGCGGTGTCGGCTCGCTGTACCAGATGTCCATGGATGACAGTTCGGTAGCCTTCAACATCGATGGGGTGCCGGTATCGTCCCGCAGCCTGGGTTTCGAGACTCTGGATGTCGAGCGCATCGAAGTGCTCAAGGGTCCGCAGGGCACCTTGTCTGGCGCCCTTGGCCAGGCGGGCGCGGTGAATATCACCACCCGCCAGCCCAGCCGCGAGCTGCAAGGTTATGTGCGCGGTGAAGTGGGCCAGGAAGGCCAGTTCCTCACCGAGGGCGCGGTGGGCGGGGCCCTCAGTGACAGCCTCAGTGGCCGGCTGGCGGTACGCCGCGCAGGCTACGACAGCTGGATCGACAACGACCAGACCAACCACCCCCTGACCAAGCCACGCAACGAGGCCTACCGGGGCAGCCTGCTGTGGGACCTCGACCCTGACACCCACGTACTGTTCAGCGCCGAACGGCAGAAAACCAGGCGCGCCACCAACTCTCTGGTGCTGCGCCCCTACGGCAGCGACCCGAGCCTGGACCTGACCCCGGGCCTGTTCGACGACAACTTCAAGACCACCGAACGCTACGCGATCAAACTCGACCATGATTTCGCCAACAGCCGCCTGACCTCCACCACCGCCACTTCCACCGCGAACTTCGAAGGCCTGATCGCCTACGACAGCAAACTCATGGGCGCCCTGTACGGCACGCCCAATGAGTTCTGGGTGGTGGACAAATCCTTCGAGCGCAGCTGGAGCCAGGATCTGCACTTGAGCTCCCTGCCCGATTCCGAGGTGTTCTGGGTCACCGGCCTTGCCGCCACGCGCAACGAGCGCAGTTATGACACCCCGCGCAACACCTACGGCACCTCGGGCGCCAAGTTCCGCGACTTCAGCACCACCACCTATGCCGGCTACGGCGAGGTGACCTTGCCCTTGAGCGAGCGCCTGAAGCTGACCACCGGCTACCGTCACTCCTGGGATCGCAAGACCTACAACGGCCAGTATTTCGCGGGCAGCGACGCGGTCGACGACTCGCGCCGATTGACCGATCACTACGGCACCGGCCGCGTCGCCCTGAGCTACGCCCTCACCCCGCAGACCAACGTCTACGTGCAAGGGGCACGGGGCTATAAATCCGGTGGTTTCAATGACTATGCCTCCCAGGTCAGCGACAGCGAGCCGTACCGGGCCGCCGTCAGCAACGCCGTTGAACTGGGGATCAAGAGTGAAACCGCCGACCGCCGTGGCAGCCTCAGTGGCGCCGTGTTCTACACCCGGGTCAAGGATGACCACCTGCTGGGCTACGACGCCGCGACCTTCGCCACCAACGCCTTCAACGCCGACACCCGGACCCGAGGTGCCGAGTTCGAAGGCAGCTGGCGCTTCGACCATGGCTTGACCCTGGCCGCCAGCGCCACCTACCTCGACGCCAGGATCACCAGCGGTGTGCAGGGGATCCAGGCCGGTGACGTCGACGCCGGCAACCGCACACCGGATGTGCCGCGCTGGAGCGGCAATTTCAACGCCAGTTGGAAGCACCCCCTGGGCACCCTTGCCAGCCTCGGAGAAACCACCCTCAACACCAGCCTCAACTACCACCTGGTGGGCGAACGGGCGGCGGACCCGCAGAACCATTTCAACCTGGACAACTACGAAAAACTGGACCTGCGTGCCGGCCTGGAAAGCCGATTCGGCGAAGTCTATGCCTACGCCGACAACCTGCTGAACCAGACCTATGACACCTATGGTTTCTACAGCGACCCGGTGGCCTATGGCGCGCCCGCGCAGCGCCGCACCCTTGGCGTCGGCTACACCTATCAGTTCTGACGGATCCGGGGAGCAGGCGTGCCTGCTCCCACTGCCCGCGAGTCAGAACGAATAGCAGTACCCCAGCCCCACCGAGCGCCCCCTGCCGGGCAGGCCGGTCAGCACCTGATCGGTGGAGTACGAGCCATACAGGTCATAACGCGCATCCAGCAGGTTGTCGCCCCAGAGGTAGACTTCCGAGCCGGCACTTTCCAGCCCCAGGTGCGCATCCAACTTGGCGTAACCCTTGAGGTCGTAGTGATTCTGCGCGTCCGCCGGGCGGTTTTTCTGCAACCGGTAATTGAACAGGGTATTCAGCCTTGGTGCCGGCAACCCCAGCCAATCAGGCAGGTCCCGGGTCCAGGCCAGGCTGAAATTGCCACTCCACAACGGCACATCCGGCACCCGGCTGCCCGCGGCCACATCACCGCCAGACACCCCTGGCGCAGCCGAGGTCACCCGTGCATGGGTGTAGCTCATGGCGCTGCCCAGGGTCAGTTGATCGTTGACATGCCAGGTGCTCGACAGCTCGGCGCCCTGGCTGCGGGTGTCAGCATTCACCGCGCTGACCGCCAGGGTGTTGAAGTCATAACCCAGCAGGTGGTCATCCCGGACCCGGGTGATAAACAGCGCGCCTTCGAGGCTCAACGCCCCGTCCTCGCTGGCGTGTTTGAAGCCCAGTTCGGCTGAGTTCACCTTGGCCGCCTTGTAGGGCTCGCTGTCCTTGGCCGAGGTGGCGTAATCGTTGAAACCGGCTGACTTGTAGCCGCGCGCCAGCACCGCGTAGAGGTTGCTCTGGGGCGTCAACGCGTAGGCCAGCGCCACCCGCCCGGTGCTGTAGTGGTCCTGCAACTGCCGGCTGTCATGGGCCACGCTGCCGGCGCTGGAGTAGTCGGCGTCGTAGGTCTTGCGATCCCAGGTATGACGCAGGCCGGTGGTGAGCTTCCAGTCCTCGGCAAGCGGATAGGTTACTTCGCCATAGGCCGCATGGCTGTTGCTGCTGAAGTCACGCCGTTGCCGGGCGCCGTTGGTGAAGTTGTCGGAGTCGAAACTGCGTTCGGAACGCGAGAGGTTGAACCCGCCGACCCAAAACACCTCGGCCCCCGCCAGCGAGCCCAGCCGCAGGTCCTGGCTCCAGACTTGCTCGCGGGCCGCATCCTCGATCAGGTATTCGAAGGGCGAGCCGTACAGCGCACGGGTGATGTTGCGATCGTAACCCTTGACCGCGTTGAAGTCGGTGCGGGTATAGGCACTGATCGAGGTCAGTCGCGACTGCGCCAGGTCCCGGTTCAGCTCAAGGGAATAGCGTTCATTGGTCTTGCGGTTACCGTCAAAGACGCCGGGGGTGTAGTCCAGGCTCGGTTGGCTGGCGAAGGGCCGCAGCATCTCCAGGCCGGCATGCTGTTCGGCCCGCTGGCGTTCGGCAACCAGCAGCCCGGTGCTGCCCGCATCGTTGTCCCACAGCAGGCTGCCGCGCAGGGCCAGGTCCCGGGGGCTGGTCAGTGGCTGGCCATCCTGCTGGTCGTCGACCCAGTTGTCGAAACCGCTGCGGCGCAGTGCAAGGCGCCCGGCCAGGGTCTCGGTCAACGGACCGCCCAGGGCACCTTCAGTCATGAACTGGCCTTGCTGGCCGCCTTCGGCACGCACATAACCCTGCACCTCGCGGGTCGGCTTGCGGGTGGTGACGTTGATCGCCCCGGCCTCGCTGTTGCGTCCAAGCAGGGTGCCCTGGGGCCCCTTGAGCACCTCCACCTGCTGCACATCGAGGGTGGCCATGGCCGCATTGCGCATCGACATCGGCACCCCGTCCACATTCAGCAGCACCGAGCCGTCGTCCATGCTCATCTGGTTCAGCGAGCCGACGCCGCGAATGCGCACATTGGCGTCATTGGCGCCGCCCCAGGAATTGACGTCGACTCCGGGGGTGCCGCGCAAGGCTTCTTCGAGGGTGCGCAGGCGCCGGGCATCCAGGGTGGCCCCGTCGATCACTGACAGGCCGAACGGGATGTCCTGGGCGCTTTCCTGGTTCAACCGGGCACTGACTGTCAGTGGGGTCAACTCGATGGCGCCGGGGCGCGGCTGGTAGTCCACGGCAAAGGCCGGGCACATCTGGCTGGACAAGGCCAGGGCCAGGGTTTGGGTAAGGACGTTGGCGCGCCAGCCCTCGGGACGGCGCAGCGGTGTGAGTGACCAATGTGCAGGCATGGAAAAACTCCAGGGATATGAAAGAGCAAGGACCATTTATTGCGGCGGGCCCCAGCGCCGCAGCGCCTCGGCCACCACAGGCTCCGAGGGCGCGCCAAGCAGGCCCTGGATCGAAGCGGGCCATCCCTGGCCGTTGCGCAGTGCGGCCGTCATGGCCGTCAGTTGTTCGGGGCTCTGGCTGGCGACCCAGTCCAGGCTGGCCAAAGGGGCATATAACGTCGCCCAGCCCTGCTCCCGGGCTTGGGCCAGGGTGCCGATGGGTTCGCCGTCGCTGCCCAGGGCCCGGGCCAGGTCATCGGCCTGTAGCCGAACCAGTGCGGCCCGGGCTTCGGGGCCGTCCACATCGCCCACACACAGCAAGCCGATGGCCCCGGCCACGCCGTGGCTGAGCCAGACATGCCCGGGGGCTTCACGCAGGTCGCCGGTGCTGATCAGGCGCTGACGAGCCAGCAGTTCGGCGATATGCCCGCGCCGCGCCCAGCGTCCGACGCCGGCCGCCGCCACATCCCAGCTCGGCGTCTGACCCAGCAACAGATGACCATGGCTCAAGCGGCTGCGGCCCATGCCGCTGGGCCACTGGCTCAGTTCATTGACCGTCGGGCTGCTGCCCAGGCGCTGCGCCACGCAGGCGGCCATGGCGTCCAGGTCCTCGCGCACCTCACGGGCGGTCTGCTGACGACTGGCATCGGCCACGACCTGCACGCCGTCCAGGTTCTGGGCCAAGGCTCCAGGAGCGATGGCGTAAGCAAAGTCCAACGGCTGCTGACTGCTGCCACTGATGGATTGGCCGTTGAGCTCGATCAGCCATTGCCAGGCACCCGCCGGGGCCACCGCCTGGGCCGCCACCGCAGCCCCCGCCGGCAGCATGGGCAACTGCACCGGCAACCCGGCCTGTGTGCGCTGCAACGGCGCCCGCAACCATCGCTCGGGGTCGAAGCCGAGGCGCGGCATCACCCGCCGCGCTTCCAGCCACACCGCCCGAGGGCCTAGCCAGAAGCCCTCGCCCGCGCTCGGCCAACCGCTGGCGCTCAAGGTCCAGCGCATATCCACCTTGCACCCCGTCGCCGCGCACGTACCCAGGGCAATGCGCAGGTGGTCCGTGTCTTGTTCCACTGCCAGCGGCTGGCCCATCACTCGGACCTCAGTGACCTTCATGCCCACTGGCAACTCGGCATCCAGCTGCCCGTTAGCGGCGATCACGCCCTCCAGGGTCCACTGCCCCAGCACCTGCCGCGCCGCGCCATCCACCTGCAAGCGCAGGTGGCCACCAGCAACCTGCCAGGGACCTGCACCGGCCAGCCAGCGCCGCTCCCAGGCCGCGCGTTCGGCCCGCTCGGCAGCAGCCGACTGATAAGTGCCCTGCTCCACCAGATGCCGATGCAACAGCGCACCGCTGCTGCCCATCAGCACCAGCCCCGACGCCAGCAGTGCACCCGGCAGGCCGAACAGGCGCCGACGCAGATCGGCCATTCGCCGCGGCTCGGGCCCGCGGGGCAAGGCCAGGGCCGCCAGCGCCAGCAACACCAGGCACAGCGCCAGTTTCCAGCTGGCCAGGGTCGCCAGGTACGGCCACCAGGGCGCCCATCCGGTCAACGCCGACAACGCCACATGAGCCGGGATCGCCATGGCATAGGGTGGGTAACTCACAAGCCCCAGTTCGTGATTGAGCACCAGGAAAAATGTCAGCAGCATCGAAGTGGCGTAGGCCAGCCCGGAACGGCGGATCAACGCATGCACCAGCACCGTCAGCAGGGCCAGCTCCAGCAAGGGCGGAGCGAACACCAGCAGTGAGTAGGTCAGCCCCAGGCCCGGGGCCAGGCTGTGCGGTGCGGCGATGGCGCTGATCAACAGGCTGGCGACGCCGGGCACCAGGGCCAGCAGCAGGGTCGCCAGCACCACGCACAGCACCTGGCCGAGCAGGCGCAACCAGACCGGGGCCGGCGTGGCGTGCAGCATCTCCCCCAGCCCCTCCACCGCATCGCGACGACAGACCAGGCCCACCAGCGCCGCCAGCACGAAGGCGATCACCAGAAACAGCGCACTGGACAGCAGCGGCAGGGTCAGGTCCGCCCGGGGTACCATTGGCCCGCTGGCATGCCACACCCCATGCACAAAGCCGCTGAGCACCCCCATCACCAGCAACAACCCCAGGGCCAGCCAGGCCAGCTTGCGGGCCAGGATCTGACGTAACTGCCAATGGGTTTCGCAGCGCAGGGCCAGTGCCCAGCGACTGGGCAGCAACGGGCCCGGCACAGGTGCATCCGACGCCCGGTGCAGCGCCGGCTCGGCCAGCAGCGTGCCGGAGCGCCGCCCCATCAAGCCCTCCCGCGTACTGCGGGCCAGGACCCAGGCCAACAGCAACAGAGGCACGCCACACCACAGGCCACGGTTGAGCCAGAAGCCCGGGGTCAATGCCAGCAAGGCCTGGGACTTCTGCCCCGGGCTCCAGGTTTCGACCTGGGCCTGGGCGAAGGTAAACAGCGACGGGTCGAGGCTGGCCGCCAACAGCGGATTGATATGCCCGCCCTTGAGCACCACCACGGCGAACATCCATAGCAGCATCAGCAGCGTGGCCAGGGCAAAGGGTGCCGCCAGCCCGCGGCTGCGCAGCGCCAGCAGGTAATACAGGGCCCCGACGCCGGTACTCACCGGCAGCAGCAGGGCCACCCAGGTAAACCCCAGCGCCGCCCATGCCGGCGCCGCGATGCTGCCCGCCGGCACCCAACCCAGCCAGGCCAGGACCGGGCTCAACAAAAAACCGACCAGCAACGAGCTGGCGAGCAGGCCGCCCACCACCGCCGCGCCGATAAAGCGCCCCCACAACAGTGCCGGCAACGACACCGGCAAGGCCAGCCAGACCTCCTCCAACTGCGCCTTGCGCTCCCTCAGGGCCGGCTGGGCAAAGACCCAGGCCCAGGCAAAAAACAGGAAGAACATGCAGCCGCACGCCATCAGGTAAATCAGGCTGGGAGCATTGCGCGGAATATCGCTGGCGCCCATTTTCTGCACGTAGTCGGCATTGGTCAGGGACATCAGCAAGTAGCCGGCCAGGCCCAGGAACACCAGCAACGGAATGCCGCTGCGCAGCCCGGCCCGTATTTCCACCCAGGCCTCGCGCATCATCAGGGCGAAGGTATTCATGCCTCGACCACCTCGCCGGCCTGGGCCAGTGCCAGGTAGTAGATATCTTCCAGGCGTGGCGTGTGGGGGATGAAACGTGGGTCGGCCGGACGCTCCCCGTGCACGATCACCCGGCTGCCCTCGGGGCTGGCCGCGACATGCAATGCCGTCGGCAAGGCTTCACCCCGGGCGAACGAGGCTTGCCACAGACGCCCCTGTTCAGCCTGCAGCAGTTGCGCCGGGCTGCCTTCGACAATGATTTGCCCGCCGGCCAATACCGCGAGGCGGCTGCACAGGTTCTCGACGTCTTCGACGATATGGGTCGACAGCAGCACGATGGACTCGGCGGCTACATCTGCCAGCACCCGGTGAAAGCGGTTGCGTTCCGCCGGGTCGAGGCCCGCCGTCGGCTCATCGACAATCAACAGGCGCGGCGCCCCCACCAACGCCATGGCGATACCGAAGCGGCGCAGCATGCCGCCCGAATAGGTGGCCAGCGCGCGGTGCGCGGCGTCCTGCAAATTGACCTTGGCCAGCAGCCCTTCGATTTCTTCGCGGCGCTGGCGGCCATCGGTCCGGCCCTTGAGCCAGGCGAAACGGTCCAGCAGGTCCCGGCCACTGACGCCCGGATAGGCCCCCAATTGCTGCGGCAGATAACCCAGGCGCCGGCGCAGGTGATCGGAGTCGGCCAGTACATTCACCCCGTCCAGGCGAATGCTGCCGGCATCCGCTTGCTGCAGGGTGGCCAGGGTCCGCATCAGGCTGCTTTTGCCGGCACCGTTGGGGCCCAGCAGGCCGTACATGCCCGGGCCCACACTCAGGTCCACACCGCGCAACGCTTGGACACCGTTGTTGTAGCGCTTGTGCAGGCCGCGCACCTGCAACCCCGAATCGACTGACATCTGCAACTCCATGGACAAGGTGCCGCCGCCGGCCTCGGGTCGAACGAGACCCTGATGGGCGGCGGGCACTGATGGGCGGGAACACCTGCCCGCGAAGGGGGCAGCCAGGGACGGTAGACAAGGCCGCGGGTCGGCCTCTACCCGATTCAAGTCATTTTCCAACCGTATCCCGCAGCCTCCAGGGACCGCCCCCTGCAGCGGCAGCGCCCAAGTCCCCGGCCGGCCAATGGATGCGGGGCGAAATCGACTGGATGCGGGTAGTGCCGACAATGGGAACGACTAGCATCGTTGCTCCTTGAACCTGCTCGACTTTCCAGCCATTCACATCAGCCGCGCCCAGGCACTACCGGTGCAGCGGCTGAGTCACCACGGAAAAACCCATGACTAGCGCCCTGGACACCCTGAAACGCCCAGTCAATCGCCTTGTTCGCCTCGGCGTGGCGTTTGCCGCCGTGGGCGCGCTGGTCAACCTGGTGCCCTTTATCGGCCTGACCGAGCTGGGCCGTCTGTTGCTCGACGGCCATGCCGAACCCCAATTGCTGTGGCGCTGGGCGGCGCTGGTGGTGGGCGCCCTGAGCCTGGGCTGGATGGCCAGCGGCCTTGCCCTGTGGCTGACGCACCTGGCGGACCACCGGCTGCAAGCGAGCTTGCGCGAAGCCATGGTGCGCAAGCTCGGCCGCGTGCCCCTGGGCTGGTACAGCGACACCACCTCCGGTGCGGTGCGCAAGGTGGTGCAAGACGATCTTGAAGACCTGCATCACCTGATTGCCCACCATGCGGTGGAGCAGACCTCGGCCATTGTCACTCCCCTGGCCGGGCTGCTCTGGCTGGCCAGCCTGAACTGGCGCCTGGCGCTGCTGGCGGTGCTGACCCTGCCGATCTATGGGCTGGCCTACCGCCTGATGATGCGTGGCTTCGGCGATAAGATGCAGCAGCTGGACGTCAGCATGACCCGGGTCAGCGCGGCCATCGTCGAGTTCGTCCATGGCATTGCCGTGGTCAAGGCGTTCGGCCGGGCGGGCCAGGCCCATCGCAGCTATCAGCAGGCGGTCGACCGTTTCAGCACGCAGTACGCCGGTTGGGTGCGGCCATTGCTGCGCCTGGAGACCTTTTCCTCCATGGCCTTGAGCGTGCCGCTGATTCTGTTGGTGAGCCTGGGGGTCGGCAGCCTGCTGCTGGCCCGGGGCTGGGTCACGCCCCTGGAGCTGTTTGCCGAAACCCTGGTGGCGGTGGTCATCCCCCAGTCGTTGCTGGTGATCACCCAGAGCCTTGGCGCCCAGCGCACCGCCCTGGCCGCCGCCGGGCGCATCGAAGCCCTGCTGCAGGTCGAGGAGCTGCCTAGCCCGACGCCGGGCAAAGCCCCAGAGGGCCGCGACATCACCTTCGACCAGGTCGAATTTGGCTACGACCCGGCGCATCTGATTCTCAGGGGCATCGACCTGCATTGCCCGGCGGGCAGCGTGACCGCGCTGGTGGGTGCCTCCGGCGCCGGCAAGTCGACCCTGGCCAAGCTGGTGCCGCGCTTTCACGATGTCAGCGCCGGGCGGGTGCGGGTGGGTGGCGTCGATGTGCGCGACATCGAGCCAGGCCTGTTGTACCGCCAGGTGGGTTTTGTCTTGCAGGACGCGCAACTGGTGCACGGCAGCGTGGCCGCCAATCTGCGCCTCGGCCGCCCCCAGGCCAGCGACGCCGAACTGGAGGCCGCCGCGCGCTCGGCGCAGATCCATGAGCGCATCCAGGCTCTGCCCCGTGGCTACCAATCGGTGATCGGCGAGGACGCGATCCTGTCCGGCGGCGAAGCCCAGCGCCTGTCCATCGCCCGCACGCTGCTGGCCGATACCCCGGTGCTGATCCTCGATGAAGCCACCTCCCACGCCGACCCGGAATCCGAGGCACTGATCCAGGACGCCCTGTCGGCCCTGGCCCGCGGGCGCACGGTACTGGTGATAGCCCATCGCCTGGCGAGCATCAGCGGCGTCGACCAGATCGTGGTCCTCGACCAGGGCCGGGTGCTGGAGCGCGGCAGCCACTGCGCACTGCTGCAGGCCAACGGTGCCTATGCCCGACTGTGGCGCGCCAGCACTGAAACCACCGCCCCCGACCTGGAGATGTCCCTGTGATCCGCAGCCTGCTCACCCTATTGGGCCCCGACCACGCCCCACGCTTTTACCGCTACCTGGCCTGGCTGGTGATCAGCGCCGTGCTCCAGGGGCTGGCCGTGGCCTTGCTGGTGCCGATCCTGCACGGCTTGTTCAGTGGTGATCTGCACGGGGCCATGGCCTGGCTCGGCGTGCTCGGGACCATGGTGCTGCTGAGCTGTATCGCCCATTACCACCAGGCGATGCAGGGCTTCACCCTGGCCCTGCGGGTGCTCACCACTCTGCACGACCGCCTCGGCCAGCACCTGATGCGCCTGCCCCTGGGCTGGTTCAATTCGGAGCAGATCGGGCGCCTGTCCCGCAGTGCTACCAGCGGCACGCTGATGGTCACCGGCCTGTTTGCCCATTACCTGGGGCCGGTGGTGTCCGGCGTGGTAGTACCTGCCACCGTGGCCCTGAGCCTGTTTGTGTTTGATTGGCGCCTGGGGCTGACGGCAGTGCTGTGCGCACCTCTGATCTACTTCACCCATCACTGGTCGGCCAACGCCATCGCCCGCAATGACCAAAGGGTGGAGGCCGCCGCTACCCTGGCCGGCAACCGCGTGGTGGAATTCGCACGGTTTCAACAGGTGCTGCGAGCCTTTGGCCAGGCCCAGGACGGCTACCCACCCTTGCAGGCCGCCAATCGGGCGCAACAGCAGGCCGGCGGCTCGATGCTGGCGCAGACCTTTCCCAAGTTGCTGGCTGGCGGCCTGACCGTGCAATTGGCGTTCGCCCTGCTGGTGGGCGTGGGGCTGGCGCTGGCCATGGCCGGCGAGATCGATGCCATCCAGTTGGTGGCGCTGCTGGCCCTGGTGGCGCGCTTTGTCGGGCCCTTGGCCGAAGCCGCTGCTCGCAGCGGCTTGCTGCGCATGGCCGGCAACGACCTGGAGCAACTGGTGAGCATCCTGCGCGAACCACCGCTGCCAGAACCGGCTCTGAGCCGGCCACTGACCGCCCCCGGCAGCATCGCCTTCGAACAGGTGAGCTTCGCCTATCCCAGCGGCCCATCGGTGCTCAAGGACCTGAGTTTCAGCGCCCCTGCCCATTCGATGACCGCCATCGTCGGCGCCTCGGGCTCCGGTAAAACCACCGTCACCCGCTTGCTGATGCGCTTCTTCGACGCCAGCCAGGGCCGGGTCATGGTCGGCGGGGTGGATGTGCGCGAGCTGTCCAATGAAGCCCTGATGGCCCAACTGTCCCTGGTGATGCAGGACGTGTACCTGTTCGATGACAGCCTGGCGGCCAATATCCGCGTGGGCAGCCCCGACGCCAGCCCTGGGCAGGTGGCCGAGGCGGCGCGCCTGGCGGGGGTTGATGAGATCGTCGCGCGCCTGCCCCAGGGCTGGGATACACCAGTGGGTGAAGGCGGCGCCAGCCTGTCCGGTGGCGAGCGCCAGCGCGTGTCCCTGGCCCGGGCCTTGCTCAAACGTGCGCCGATCGTGCTGCTGGATGAAGCCACGGCAGCCCTCGACCCGCAGAACGAAGCCTTTGTGCAAGCCGCCATCCGCAGCCTGATGCACAGCGCCACGGTGCTGGTGATCGCCCATCGCCTGCCGACCATCATGGCCGCCGACCAGATCCTGGTGCTGGACCAGGGACGCCTGGTGGAATCCGGCACCCACCGCCAACTGCTGGCCAACCACGGGCGCTACGCCGGCTTCTGGCACGACCGGCAACGCGCCGGCGCCTGACACCCGAAGCACCCTAGGGTTCGGCCCCCGCCGAGCCGTCCGACCTTGCTAGACTGCGCGCCGCAGACTGTCCACAGCAAATCAAGGGAAGCTTCATGAGTAATCCAGTTCCGGGCGTCACTTTTTCATTGAGCTCAACGGGCGACTTCTCGATACCGTCCCAGGCCCGGGCAATCATCCAGTGCCTTGACAGCGCCGTCGCCAGTATCCGGCCCACCCGGTTCGGCGCCTTCGAAGGGCGCCAGCCATTGGTCGATGTGGAAGAACCGCTGCGCTTTCTGGCGCAGCCGGGCACCTCGGCGACGGCGGGCAGCCTGGTGCTGGAGGCAGGCAGCCACCTTGGGTACCAAGTGCAGTGGAATCGCTCGACCCCGCCATCGTTTCCCTTTGTCAGTGGTTTCCTGATGCGCAAAGCCTTCAGCAAAAAGCCCGCAATGCTTGACGACTTCCTGGCTTTGATCAAACGGTTGGCAGCCTGTAGCAACACCCTGTATGGCGACATCCGCAGCATGGAATTCGCCGGCTGGGACACCCCATTCAACCTTCACCTGCGCCTGCCGGAAATTCCCAACATCTCGCTCTACGGCAAGCCCTATATCGAGCTGTTCGGCAGGCAAGCCATAGAAAGTGCACCGTTCCAGCGTGTGGAGCAGCTTGGCGACGATCTCTATTGGCTGGAGGCCACCGCGCAGATCACCGACCCGGTGCCGGATGAAGTCCGACTGGCGATCCGCAGGCACTTTGGCGAAGACGCATTTATGGCCGGGAAAAAGTGGCGCTACAGCGAGGGGCGGCATCCGGCGTTTGGTTTTTGAGGAGTGGCAGCGGATGCAGTGCACCCGCTCCGACTCACCCCAAGACAGCTTATCCAGCCGCAAAAACCAAACCCCTGACCGGCTGAAGGGGGATTATTTCTCCTGCTTCACTTTGAAGCACTCGGGTAACAAGGCTTGAATAAATGCTTGTCTGGCGGCACCTGCACCATCTCCTGTGTGCACCTTCTGCGCCTGATCACCCAGGGCATTGATACATGCACTGACAACCACCGCTGAAGCGACAGTTTTTTGTGCCTCGGACACGTTCTGCGCAGCCACGCCGGTTGAAAAAACCTTGCCGACTTTAACCTTCACACCATTATTTCCATTGGTGTCGGTGCCCTGGACCTTGGCAGTCTCTGCACCGGTATCGGCGTCGAACGAGCCATAGACCGAAATGGCGTCTCGTTTCTGGATACTGGCCAACTTCTCAAGGGCGCCCTTAACTTTGTCAGTGATGCGGGCGAAATTCGTCAGGGCGACCTGAGAGGCATCGTTAGCTTTGTCATACTCCGCTTTAGCTTTGCGCTCCTCACTATCAAAGTAGTCATAACTCTGATTTTTATCGCTTAAGGTGCCGTACATCCTCCTGACTTCGCTTTGGGCATCTACCGCAACGCAGTTGAATAGATTTAAATAGGTGTCTTTGATAGGCATACTTCTTACGAGTTCTTTACAGCCCCTCCCCTTAGACTCCTTTATTAATTGTTCACTCAACGTCTTCCAAATCTGCTTTTCCTCCCAATCGGCCTTAGCCTTACTGGTGGTGATTGCGCTGTTCTCCTTCTTCGAGAACTCTTCAAAATACGTCTTCATATCCACCGACTCTTCCGGCGTCAATAACTGAGTGGCACCCGCCGCGCTCGCCTGAGTTCCATAGATCCCGTAGATTTCCTTGATTTCATAGAGATCCTTATCGTATTTATTTCCAGGTTGCATGGCCTTGTCCAAATGCGGATTAGAGACCGCGACAGGCGCATAGGCGGCGTCCAGGTCCTTATAGCCGATCACGGCTTCCATGGATTCCGGCTGCGTAGGGGCGACCCCAAGCTTCACGCCAATCACGTGGGAAGATGTATAGACCAAGGGCGCTTGCTGCAAGGGGGCACACCCCGCTCCTGCCCCCGCCACCACCAGGAGCATGGCCCTGGTATTAACGAACGCTGACTTCCTTGTTTGTACAAACATATTCAGGATCCTTTTTCTGAAATGAGAAGTCTCGATTGGCGGGGCCGCCAGCAATAGATATCAGGAGGCAGGTGCCGCCGCTGATATCCTCTACCACTACTTGTTCAAACACCCCGTAACCCAGCGTCAGTGATTGATTGGAAAAGCCAAGGCCCAGGGTCTCACTTTGCACGTACAAGGGACGCTCAGTGGCGTCAATGTGGATATAGGAGATGCCCGGCATCCAGCGGGTTTCGACATTGCCGCTCTCGCCGATAATATGAACCACCGTGCAAGAGCACGTCAGCGAGATGGAAAGTATAAGTAGCCACCTGAGCATTAAGTGCATTCCAAGCCTTCAACATTTCGAATGAATGAGGGGGCCATACAAGCTGTTATAGGGATGCTCTTTTTTTCAGGTAGGGCATTCTGCCATCAGCGTAGCCGGGGCTTTTCAGTTTGCAAGGCAGGCCTTGCCAGGCCATCGACCGCTGTTACGAGCTACAGACCTGGCTGAGGGTGGTTCCTCAGGCACCGCGGAACAATCCCGTTTCCTGCGCAAAGCTCTATGAATAACCTATACACAAATATATATTTGTATAGGTTTTAGACGATAGAACCACAGCGTATCCGGTGTTGCGCCCCCTCTTCCCGCCCGGATGACCTTCCGCTCACCCGACACTGGCTGGATCCACCCATGAATACGACTCGCCGACTGTGCCTGGTGCTGGGCGACCAGTTGTCCTTTGACCTGGCCTCGCTGCAGGGGCTGGATGCGCAACGCGACACGGTGTTGCTGGTGGAGGTGATGGAGGAAGCCAGCCATGTGCCCCATCACCCGCAGAAGATCGTGCTGATTTTCAGTGCCATGCGCCATTTTGCCCAGGCGTTGCGCGAACGGGGTTTGCGGGTGCAGTACGTGACCCTGGATGATCCGCACAACACCGGCTCGGTGCCGGGCGAATTGCGCCGCTGGCAAGCGCTGTTGCAGGCTCAGGTCCTGTGCCTGACGGAGTGCGGCGACTGGCGCCTCGAACAGTCGATCAAGGACTGCGGGTTAAGCGTCGAGTGGCACGCCGATACGCGTTTTATCTGTTCCCGCAGCGAGTTCGCGGCCTGGGCCCAGGGCAAGAAACAGCTGCGCATGGAGTTCTTTTACCGTGAGATGCGGCGCAAATGCGGGCTATTGCTCAATGGCGACGGCAGCCCGGTGGGCGGTGCCTGGAACTTTGATGCGGACAACCGCAAGGCGCTGCCCAAGGGAACGAAGGCGCCCTACCCGGCGCGGTTTGGCACGGACTCGATTACCTGCGAGGTGCTGGAGTTGGTGGCCGCACGCTTCTCCAGCCACTACGGCTCCCTGGAGCGCTTCGACTACCCGGTGACCCACGCCGAGGCCCTGGCGCTGTGGGAGTACTTTCTGGATTTCGGCCTGGCCGGGTTTGGCGACTACCAGGACGCCATGGCCAGCAACGAACCGTTTCTGTTTCACGCACGCATCAGCGCCGCGCTGAATATCGGCCTGCTGGATGTCCGCCAGGTCTGCAGCGATGTGGAGGCGGCGTACTGGTCGGGCAGGATTGCCCTGAATGCCGCCGAAGGCTTTATCCGCCAACTGATCGGCTGGCGCGAGTACGTGCGCGGCGTGTACTGGCTGAAAATGCCCGACTACGCCCAGGGCAATGCCTTCGGCAACCAGCGGCCGCTGCCCGAGTTCTACTGGACCGGCGCCACCCGGATGAACTGCATGCGCCAGGCCATCGGCCAGAGCCTGGAGCATGCCTACGCCCATCACATCCAGCGGCTGATGGTCACCGGCAACTTTGCCCTGCTGGCCGGGATCGTGCCGAGCCAGATCTGCGAGTGGTACCTGGCCATCTACATGGACGCCTTCGACTGGGTCGAACTGCCCAATACCCTGGGCATGGTCATGCATGCCGATGGCGGTTACCTGGGGTCCAAACCCTATTGCGCCAGTGGCCAGTACATCAAGCGCATGTCGGATTACTGCCGCGACTGCGCGTACAAGGTCACTGAAAGCACGGCCGACAATGCCTGCCCCTTCAATGCGCTGTACTGGCACTTCCTGATGCGCCACGGCGACCTGCTGCGGGGCAACCAACGCATGGCCATGCTCTATAAAAACCTCGACCGCATGCCGGAGGCCAAGCAGCAAGCGCTCTGGCAACGCGGCCAGCATTTGCTCGCGGCCCTGGACGCCGGGGACCCGCTGTGAAAAAGAGCGAACTGCCGGTCAAGACCTGCGCGACCTGCGGGTTGCCCTTTGCCTGGCGCAAGAAATGGGCGCGGTGCTGGGATCAGGTGCGCTATTGCTCGGAGCGCTGTCGGC
The DNA here is from genome assembly GCF_049199125.1 of Pseudomonas sp. QD4. Taxonomy (NCBI): domain Bacteria; kingdom Pseudomonadati; phylum Pseudomonadota; class Gammaproteobacteria; order Pseudomonadales; family Pseudomonadaceae; genus Pseudomonas; species Pseudomonas sp. QD4. The sequence continues at coordinate 126,634 of NZ_JBLZOM010000001.1, read as the reverse complement.
GGCACAAAGCCCGGTGAGTGTTGCTGCGCCGACAAAGGCGAATCGTCGCGACGATGCCTTGGGGTGGGCGCCTGAGACGCCCATCACCCTGCGCCTGGGGCCCGGGCTGCTACGCTGACATTCTCACCGGGGCTGGCGCTGCCCCAGGGCGCTGCTGATGGCCCCTGAGTGGGGTTGGCGCCGGCTTTCAACGCCTACACTTGAGGCCTATCGACTATGCAGAAACTCTGGAATCGCTATCTGGAACTGCTGGAAAACGATCTCAGTACGCAGATCTTCGACAACGTTAAAAACCTGATCGTCTGCGCCCTGCTGTTTGCCGCGGGGACCGATGCGCTCAGGGGCACCCATGACCTGTTCCTGGGCCTGCTGGTTTCCAACATGGCAGGCTGGGGCCTGATCGGCTTATCGGCCCTGTTGTGGCTGCTCAATGTCAGTGATGGGGTTCGCCGGCTGGCCAAGCTGGAATATCACCTGGCGCTGCAACTGGGCCTTATCGTGATCTACCTGGTGGTTGCGGAGCGCATCGTGGAGATGGTCTGGGGGTTTCGCTCACGCTGAGGGGCAATGCCCCCGGCCTGACAACCCGCCGTTGGTGTGGCTGGGCGTCAAGCCAGAGCATCGGCCCTAGGGCACCGTGACCTCGGCTTGCCCACTCGCCGCCAGTGCGGCGTGGACAAACCCTTCGGCCTTTTTCCGCTCGACGAAGGCCCTCACATACGCCGCCCCTGCCGCTCGCTGGCGAGGCACGGCCAGCGCCTGGCGGATCGCGGTGAACGCGCCTTCCAGCACCCGGTAACGTCCATCGGCAGCGGCAACCTTTTGCAGGGGCTGGCGCACGCCGGCGGCGGCATCCAGGCCCTGGTCGAAGAACAGCTCCACCGCCGCCGCGGAGGTCTCGGCCCGCTCCAGTTGTGCGTGCTGCAAGGTCCGACTGAGGAACAGGTCGTACGCCGCGCCCCGGCCGACCGCGAGGCGCAGCCCGGGCTGATCCAGATCTTCGACCTTGAGGTACGCCGAGTCGGTCGCGACCAGGTAGGTGCCTTCGATCATCACGTAGGGTTCGCTGAACGCGATCTGCTGCTCGCGCACCGGCTCGATGGCCAGGAAGGCCAGGGTCCAGCTGCCCTCCTCCAGCGCGGCAAACACTTTGCCGGCGGCGTCGAATGTCAGCATCTCCAGACGCACCCCCAGCTCCTCGGCCAACGCCTTGGCCAGGGCCACGGAGACCCCGTGTAGCGAGCCATCCGGGTCCTGCTGCGCCAGTACCGGATTGCCGAGATTGATGGCCGCGCGCAGCACGCCGCCAGGGGCCAGGTCTTGAAGAACCGCAGGGGTGATTGCACTCATGATTTGCTCCAGGGTTGGGGTCGGGGCGTACCGTGCGCGCTCTAGGCGCCCAGGCGTTTGAGCCATTCGAGGGAGTTCACGGTCGGGCCCGAAGGCCGGTACTCACAACCGATCCAACCGCTGTAGCCACGCTGTTCCAGTGCCGCGAACAAGGCCGGGAAATCCATGCTTCCGGTTCCCGGTTGATGACGCCCCGGGCAGTCGGCAATTTGCACATGCACAGTTCGCTGATAAAACCTTGCCAGCACCTCGGCAGCGTCTGCGGTCAGCAACTGGGCATGGTACAGATCGAGAATCAGCCCGACACTCGGGAAGTCCTCCAGCACCTGCTGCGCCTTGTCGAAGTCGGACAGGTAGTAGCCGGGCACCTCCTGGGCACTGATCACTTCGATCAGCGGCCGCAGCCCCTGGTCTTCGAAGTACTTGACCGCATACTCCAGGTTGCCGCCGAAGGTCGATGCCGCATCGTCCCGGGTGGTGACGCCGGACATGATGTGCACATCCGAGCACCCCAATGTCCTGGCATAGCGCACCGCCTGCGCCAGGCCCGCGCGAAACTCCTGCTCCTTGCCGTGCTGGGCGGCCAGGCCTTTGCTGACACCGGCCGGCGCGGCGAACTGAATCAGTGGCAACCCATGCTGGGCCAGGTGATCGGCCAGGAGACTGGCGTCGAACTCATAGGGCGACGGGAACTCGACCGCCCGAAACCCTGCGGCCGCAGCCGCTTCGATACGTTGCAGAAACGGCCATTCATTGAACTGAAAACCAAGGTGAGCATTGAACTTGAGCACGGGGTAAACCTCCATCCTGGGAAAAACAAATCATCCGCCTGGAGCTCTTTGCCCCGCTCCAGCACTGCGCCATCGGCGTATTCAACAAGGGCCTGTACCACGATTGCCTGCCAGCCCACCCGCAGTCGCTGCGTATGGTATTTTCCACCACCAGTCCGCCGCAGCCCCCTGGGCTACCGCTGAGGGACTGAGGCCACTCCTTCGAGAAAGAACCCGTGATCAAGAAAGACCTCGCCTTGCAACTGGCCCCCCGCGTCATCGACCTGGTTCGCGCCCGCTCGATGCAAACCGGTGAGCCCTTGCGCGAGCAGACCTTCGCCGAGGCCCTGGGGGTTTCGCGCTCCCCTGTGCGGCGGGTGTTTGCCTTGCTCGCCGAGTGGGGCCTGGCGATCCACGAACCCAATCGCGGCTACTTTCTGAATCAGGACGCCGCGCAGATTCAGCAAGCGGCGTTCCCTCTTGCCAGCGACCCTTTCGACGACTTTTACCTGCGCGTGGTCGACGACATTCTGAGCGGTGAAATACCCGCCCACTTTTTTGAAGCACAACTGCTGCGCCGCTATGCCGTGCCGCGCGGGCAACTGCTCAAGGTGTTGAACCGGCTGGCCGGCGAAGCCATGGTCGAGCGCAATCCCGGCCAAGGTTGGAGCCTCAAGAGCTTCGTGCACAACACCCAGACCTACATCCAGAGCTACCGCTTCCGCATGGCCATTGAGCCAGCCGCGCTGCTCGAGCCTGGCTATCAGGTCAATCACAGCGCGTTTGCCAAGGCCCGGCAGCAACAACAGGCCCTGCTCGACGGAGAGATCCAGACCTTGTCCCGCGCCCAACTGTTCGAGATCGGCGCGCAGTTTCACGAACTGATCGTGCAGGGCTCCGCCAATGCCTTTTTCATCGACGCCATCCGCCAGCAAAACCAGCTCCGGCGTTTCATGGGCTACAAAGCCAACGTCGATCGCACGCGTCTTGCGGCGCAATGCCGGGAACATATTCACTTGCTCGACCTCATCGAATCCGATCGGCGTGAAGAGGCCGCGCACTTTCTCTGGAGGCATCTGGACCATGTCGGCCGGCTCAAGACTCAGCCGGATGGCGTGCCTGAAGGCGACGTGATGTCGCCCGCACAAAACGATTAAAAGGTCCTCGAACGCCGCTCCAGCGTGTTGCGGCGCAGCTTAACACGATTGTTTTCTGTCGATACAAGATACAAAACAACCGATAAAGCCACTGCAAGAGTGGCGTTACGCAGCCGTCGATCAGCAGGCTTGAGCGATGCAGGCCGCAACGGACCGGTTCAATCGTCCAGGGCTCCTTCGATCAAGGGGTCCAGCGCGACGCGTGCCGGGGCCGAGAGTGACGCGGCCAAGAGGTTGACCGCGTCGATCACTTCGTCGCGTTCCAGGGTGTAGAGGAAGCCATGCTTGCGATTGAGCCCGGCGATCACCTCGAGGAACGCGGCGATGGCCGCGGTGACCCGCTGGCTGTAGGCCCCCTCGTCGACCCGGACGGTTTCAGCCTCGCGCACCTGGCGCAACGCCGCGATGTAGGCCGCGTGCACCTTCTTGACCAGGGCCGGGGCAAACCCTTCGCGACCGTCCCAGTGCCGCAGCGGGTTGTCGAGGTTCTCCGCCAGCCATTCGGGCTTGCGCGGTTTGCTCAGTGTCAGGTCCACCTGCGGCGCCTTCTTGTACGCCTTGCGCACCGCAGCCGCGACGTCCGCCGGCAGGCTGTCCAGGCTCAGGCTGGTCAGGCTTGGCAGCGCAGCGGGTGCAGGGAAATCATCCGGGCTGTAGCCGAACAGGTCACAGAACCACAGCGCTTCGAGCTTCGGCAGCTCGCTCAATGACCCCAGCCCGCTCAGGGTCCCGGGGGCGCCGAACAGGTGCAGGTATTCGACGTGGGGGAAGGTGTCGACGACTTCGGCCAGGTCAAGTTCGCTCACCTTGGCCACAAGCAGCCCGCGCAACTGGTCGAGCCCGTGCACTGCCGGCACCGTGCCGGTGGCCTGCAGCGAGATCCAGCGCCCGTTCTGCGTGGCCACCACGGTCAGCATGGGGCGCACATCAGGTGCCGGCTGGCTGCGCTCCTCGATGGCGCCGAAGCGCTTGACCGCGCCCTGGCCGTGGACGATCAGGGTGGTCAGGCTCTTGGGCAGGACCAGTCGTTCAAGGCCCGCGATGTCGATCACCAGCCGTTCAAGGGAGGTGGCCGAGAAGTCGAGCTCGCGCTGATCGTGCTTGAGCAGCGACAGCTCGGTGACCAGGGGCGCGCTGCACAGAAAAGGTATCAGGTCGTCGCGCCAGGCGTGCAGGAACACCTGGTGCAGCAGTGGCCAGGCATGCAGTGAGGCCATGTTGAAATCGCCGCTGATGCGGTAGGCCGCGTCATCGCTGAAGCGCGACGCAGACCTGACGCGCATCTGCATCGGCTGGTCGTTGTCCTCACCGAGGAGCCCCGGAGCAGTGACCAGGGCGTCGCTGTCCAGGCTGGCCTTGAACGCCTGGGTCAGCTCGCCGGGCAGCGCGTTCCAGACATACTGGCGGGCGATGAGATCGCCGAAGCCCCAGCCGCCATAGCTGTTGGATTCGCTGCTGCCTCGCAGCGGCAGGTTGCCGATACTGCAATACGCCACGGGTACGGGCAGGGCCAGGTGCATGACGATTTCCTGGTCGTTCCAGAACATGAAGTTCTTCACGAAGCGCGGGGCATCCACCACGTCATCCAGCGTCGGCATCCGCTCACCGGTCCAGTCCAGCAATGCCACCGTGACCTGTTGCTTGTCGCTGTCGAGCGCCAGGATCTGGCACGCGCCAAAGCGGCCAATGCGTTCGATGGGAAAACCCAGCACGTCGCCAGGTGCCGGCATCTGCTTTGCCATGGAAGAAGTCCTCGATAAAGGCGCCGTCCTCGCGCCCGAACCGGCGAGTCTATAGGGCCGGCTTTTCAGTGGCGAGACCCGCCGGTGGCTGATGGCCAGATACCCACAAAGCCGCGCTGCCGATGGGCTTGGCGCGTCCGGCCAAAGCTGATCGCCGCGCTGTATGTCGTTTTGTTGATGAATCTGTATCTAACGCACGGCTGTCGGGCGCCCTACTATCGGCGCGCCATCGAGTCGACTGCTTCGGCGCTGGCCAATACCGCCAGGTAAAGGTTCGGCGCAGTACCGATTCCCTTCAATGCCTTCAGGAGTCACGCCATGCCCGAACTGTCCAACCTCATCGCCTACGGCCTGATTTCCCTCGGCATGGTGCTGACCCCGGGGCCGAACATGATTTACCTGATCTCACGCTCGATCTGCCAGGGACGGATGGCCGGGCTGATTTCCCTGGGCGGCGTGGCGCTGGGTTTCCTGGTCTATATGCTGTGCGCGGCCCTGGGTATCACCGCCTTGCTGCTGGCGGTGCCCTATGCGTATGACGCCCTGCGCCTGGGCGGCGCGCTGTACTTGCTGTACCTGGCCTGGCAGGCAGTCAAGCCCGGCGGACGCTCCGCGTTTCAGGTCCGGGACCTGCCTCAGGACAGCCCGCGCAAGCTGTTCACGATGGGGTTTGTCACCAACCTGCTGAACCCCAAGGTTGCGGTCATGTACCTGTCGCTGATGCCGCAGTTCATCGACCCCACCGGCCACGGCTCGGTACTGGCCCAGTCCCTGGTGCTGGGCTCGACCCAGATCGCCATCAGCGTGAGCGTCAATGCGCTGATCGCGCTTATGGCCGGCTCCATTGCCGCCTTCCTCGCCAGTAAGCCGGTGTGGCAGTTGGTGCAGCGCTGGCTAATGGGCACGGTGCTGGCGGGCCTGGCAGTGCGTATGGCGTTTGAAGGACGGCGTTGAAGCGGGTTACTGGGGGTGGGTGCCGCGCCCCCTGATTCGGCCCGCCTCTGACCGCCCGCATACGACTGCCGGGCGCTCGGCAATGGGTCATGAACGCAGCCGGGGGCTACCCATACACATCGCTGGCAACGGCGGTGATCGCTGTTTGAGCGGGCCCCTGACGCAATTGCAAACGCATCCGAAAGCAGATGCTCCCCTGCCCGCCTGCCTCCAGCAGTTGCACATCCCCGTCATGCAACTGCGCGATCCGTTGCACCATGTATAGCCCCAGGCCCGCGCCCGAACTGCGCTGGGCCTGCTGGCCACGGTAGTACTTGTCGAACAGGCGTCCGCACTCCTGCTCGGGGATGGCCTCGCCGGGGTGCCGAATGCTCAGGCAGATGGCCGAGTCCTGCTCGAACAGCTCGAACTCGATCTGTGCCCCGGCCGGGGCATGGCGGTCGGCGTTGGCCAGCAGGTTGCGCACGGCCACGTGCAATAACCCGCTGTCACAGATAAAGGGCCGCTCGGGCAGCGTGCAGTTGAAGCGGATCCGCCCCGACTCGAACCCGGCCAGCACATCCTCGAACAGGGCTCTGAGGTCGCAGTCCTTGAACTGCGACATCGGCTGCACGTCGGCCATGCGGTCGTGGGTCAGGTAGTCATCCACCAGCGCCAGCAGGCGCGAACCGGCCTCGCGGATGTTCTGGCAACGGCGCTGGCTCTTGTCCACGGGCGCATCCAAGTGTTTGGCCAATTGCTGCGCCGAGGTATTGATGATGGCCAGCGGCGTGCGGAACTCATGGGACACCATCGCCACAAAGTCATTCTGCTGGGCGCGGATATGCTGTTCCTGCTCCAGGGCCACGCGCAGGTCCTGTTCGAGCAGCACGCGTCGGCCGATTTCCTCACTCAGCTGGCTGACCCGCACAGCCACCAGGGATTCAAGCCTCGCGTTCTGCTGCAAGGTCTGCCTGGCCGACTCGGCTTGCGCCTGCTGCTTGTCCTGCTTGAGGCGGTTGTAGTGGCTGATGATGCGCAGGCTCATCAGCGCCATATGAATCAGGGTGCCCGCCGCGGCGGCATTGTCGGTCCAGAAGGTGGCCGGCACGTAGCCCAGGTTGCGCAGGAAACTGATCACCACCCCGGCGTAATAGATGCCGAACGCCAGCAGGTAAAAACGTGCCGGGCGATGGCCGCGCACCAGCAGCCACAGGGCCATCCCGATATACAACGGCACCAGCGACAGCGCGGTGAGCTGAACGATCGGCATGGCATCGCGGTAGTGCCCGGCCATGACGATCAGTGCCGCAGGCCCGCAGAGCAACCAAGCGAGGGTGGCAAAGCCTCGGTGCAACCTGGGGTAGACCTGAGGCAAGCCCAATTGACGCCCGGCGAACACCACGCCAATCGGCACTCCCACCGCCAGCGCTACCCCCAGTAATGGATCGCTCAGGCTCACTGGCAACCTGAAAAGCTGCTGAGGCAAACCGGCGGTCAAGGCCTCGACCGCCACGCAGCAACTGACGTAACTCAGGTACCAGCCACTTTCCGGTGCCTGGGTCATGCGCCAGAACACACTATGGAAACCGATCAGCATCAGGTAAACGCCGAAATACAGACCGAAACCCAGGTACTCGTGGCGACTCATATCGGAAAACAGCTGGCGCGGTGCAAATTCCAGGCTGACCGACATGGCGTTCTTGGTCTGCAGGCGCACCAATAGCACTTTGACCTCGCCCTGGCGCAACTTCAGAGGAAACACCGCCGAGCGGTAGTCGATGGGCCACTGGCTGCGCGCCAGGTCCTCACCGGCTTTCTGCTCCTGCCAGGCCCCCTGTTTGTCGCGCTGGTACAGACGCACATCGTCGAGCAGGGTATTGCTCAGGCGCATCACCCAACGGTGTTCGCCCGGGTCCTGGGCCTCGACCTGCACTTGCAGCCAGACCGTGTTGGTGGTGTAGCCCGCGCTCAAGCTTTGCGGCAGCGCGCGCCAGGCCGGGGATTGCTCGGCCTCGGTCGGCGTCAGCCCCCCCGAGGGGTCGTCCAGACGCTGCAAATAGCCCTTGGCATTGGCCGGGGCCGTGGCCGCGCCCAGCAGCAGAACCTGGGCCTGAGCCTGGGCGGTGACTGCGCAGAGCAGGAGCACTGACAGCCAACCCAGCAGGTTTTGCAGGATGGCGCGCTTTGCCACAGCCCTCAGGCCCAATCGATCAGCACTTGGATTCACTCAGTTTCACTCAGAAAGACCCGCCTCAAAGATGATGGCGCTTTGATACAATTATGCCATGACCCCGCTAATTCTCCTTGAAGATGAACCCGTACTGGCCGTGGAACTCGACGAGTTCCTTGCGGAGCATGGCTACGTCACGACCACGGTGGGCAGCCTGGCGCAGTTCGAGCAGTGTTTCGATGCCCAGGTTCATCACCTGGCGATCATTGACCTGGGCCTGCCTGACGGTGACGGGCTGCAGTTGATCCGGCGCTTGCGCCAAGCCGGGCATCGGCTCGGCATCGTCGTGTTTACCGCGCGCGGCAGTGTGCCCAGCAAGATCGCCGGACTTGGCGAGGGGGCCGATCATTACCTGAGCAAGAACTGCGACCTGGACGAATTGGCAGCGGTGCTCGATGCCCTGAAATGGCGTCTGAACCTGGACCGCAGCGAACAGCCCTGGCTGCTCGAACTTGGGCCCCGACGCCTGCTGGTCCCGGGCGCCGGCCCGGTGCGCCTGTCACAACAGGATCTGCTGGTATTGCACTGCCTGATGCGCCAGGCCGGCAGCAACGTCAGCCGGCAAAGCATCGTTCAAGCCTTGGGCCAGGACTATCTGGACTATGACCAGCGGCGACTCGACTCGCAGATGCGACGCCTGCGGCGCAACATCGAGGAAACCTCCGGGCAGATAGTGCCGATCAATACCCTGCGCAACGCCGGGTATTGCTTCTACGCGCCGGCCAGCATCCGGCCCTAGCCCCACGAAACCTGTTCAACATCACCCCCAATGCAACCTCTAGCCGCTTCCGAGGCACGAGCCTGCGCTGGCCGACGTGGTCACCGTGGGGTGTCAGGTGCAGGTGGGTTGCTTGGGCGGGCCAGCGCGGCCTGGCAGCAGCGGCTACAAGGCGCTCAGATTTGCTCAGTTTGCCGGCCAACGCTTCCGTTAGATTGCCTCGGTCTGTCACCTAAAGCCCAAAGAGGCTTCTTCGAGGAATCGAATGAACACTGCATTTCGCATTATCTGGAGCCACACGCGTCAGGCTTTCGTCGTGGTCGACGAACTCACCAGCGCCCGCGGGAAACGCAGCGCCAGCCGTCTGCTGCTGGCCGGCGCGGGGGCCGGACTGCTGGCCGTCGCCGGCCCGGCCATGGCTGCGCCCGCCTGCTCAGGGACCACACCAACCCTGTCCGGGGTCGCCTTGACGTCGACCTGCTCCATCGAAGGCGGTGCAAGCCTCACCGTGAACGGGGACAGCTCGATCACCACCGCCGGCACCAACGCCATCAACACGGCAACGACTCCCGGCTACTGGAGCACCATCAGCAATGGCGGCTCCGTGACCTCGGAGAATGGCACCGCGATTGCGATCGGCGCCGGCAGCGGCACCTCCATCACCAACCAGACCGGCGGCAAAATCAGCGGCTATGACAACGCGATTGTCTTGAGCGGAGGAGCCTCCAGCCTGAATCTGGGGGCCATCGCCAACTTCGGAAGAATCACCGCTGTAACCAGCACCGGCTCGGCCGTGAACATACTCAAGGGCGCCGCGCTCTACTCCATGCTCAACCGCGGCACCATCTCCGGCGGCACCGGGGTGAACCTGAACGGCGGCACCATCCGCACCGACCTCTATAACAGCGGCGCCATCACCGGCGACCGATTCGGCCTTCAGGTGACCAATGGCAGCAAGGTGGAAGGGGTGATCGAAAATACCGGGTTGATTGGCGGCAAAACAGCCGGCATCAATCTGGCCCTCGATGACGACGGAGGCTCGGGCACCGGCTCCGTTGGCTGGCTGATCAACTCCGGCACCATCAAGAGCGATACCGGAATAGCCGTCCAGGTGGATAAGGGCGAGATCACCGGAGGCATCTCCAACGATGCAAGCGGCATCATCACCGGCGCCATCGGCATAGCCTCGCAAGGCACCCAGATCAACGGCCCGATCCTCAATAAAGGAGTCATCCAGGGCACGGCGGTGGGTATCAGCGTCGACGGTGGTTCAGTCAAGGCAATCGACAACAACACCGGCGGCAGAATCGCCGGCCAGGCCTACGGCATCATCCTCGCCAACGGTGCCACGATCGATACGATCACCAACAGCGGCATCATCGGCGGCGCCCTGAACTCCATCAAGGTCGACTCCGACACCTCAGGCAGCCTGGCCAAGCTGGTTATCGACGGCAATGACACCGCTCGCTTCATGGGCGCCGTCGACGCCAAAGACACCGATGTGCTGTTGCGCAAAGATGCGACCTATACCCTCACCGGCGGCGAAGCCTTCACCATCAAGAGCTTTTCCAACGACGGCACGCTGCGGGTCGCCTCCAGCGCCGGGGTCACGGCCAACTTCAACGGTGACTACTCGCAAACCGGCAACGGCACCCTGAAGATCGGCGTGGCCGACGATAACCACTTTGGCAAGTTGGCTGTAAGCGGCACCGCGACCTTGCAAAGCAACGCGAACATTGTGGTGGACGTCAGCAATGCCAGCACCAAGTTCAACGTGTCGCACATGGACAAGGTGTTCAGTGCCGGCACCCTGGTCAGTGACGGGACCTTTGCCGTCAGCGACAACTCACTGCTGTTCGATTTCGGCGCGATCAAGAACGGCAATGCCATCGACCTGACCCTGAAGGCGGCGGCCACCACACCGGTCGATCCGGTCGATCCGACCAACCCAACGGACGGCCCGGGCCCCAGCGTCGAACATGTGGTCAACCAGATGGGCAACTCCCCAGCCGGCCCGGCTGCCCGTGCACTTGACCGGACCTTTGCGCAAAACCCCAACGGCGAACTGGCCAGCCACTTCGTCGGCCTGACCACCGGGCAGCAAGTGTCCGACGCCGTGACCCAGACCTTGCCCCTGCTGACCGGCGGTACCAATGCGGCCACCAGCAGCACCCTTTCCGGCATCAACCGGGTGATCCAGGCGCGGCAGGCCAGCAACAGCGGCTTGTCCTCCGGTGACGCTCCGGCGGCTGAACAGAACCTGTGGATCAAGACCTTCGGTTCGTGGGCCGATCAAAGCGAGCGCAGCGGGATCTCCGGATTCGACGCCAACACCCAGGGCCTGGCCATTGGTATCGATGGTGCCTTCTCCGAGCAGGCGCGCCTGGGTGTGGCCTTCGCCTACGCCAAGACCGACATCGACAGCGACTCCCATGTCGCCCCGCAAGACGCGCAGATCGACACCTTCCAGTTGATCGGCTACGGCAGCTACGCGCTGGCCCCGGATACCGAACTGAACTTCCAGGTCGACGCCGGCAAGAACCGTAACCAGGGCAAGCGCCACATGCCGTTCGCCGACGCCACCGCCAAGGCCGATTACGACAGCTACAGCGCCCACGCCGGGGTTGGCCTGGGCCACACACTGCGGTTCACCGACACCATGACCTTCGTGCCGTCGGTACGTGCCGACTACACTTGGATCGGTGATGAGTCCTATCACGAGAAAGGTGCCGGGGCGCTGAACCTCGACGTCGACAGCCGTGACGCGCAAGAACTGGTGCTGAGCGTGGACGGCAAGCTCAATTACAACCTGGGCAGCAACACCGTGCTCAGCGCCAACCTGGGCGTGGGTTACGACGTGCTTAACGAATCGACGTCGATCTCCTCGACCTACGCCGGCTCACCCACCGCCGCCTTCACCACCCGTGGCGTGGACCCCAGCCCATGGCTGGGCCGCGCCGGCCTGGGCTTGACCCACACCCTGGATAACGGCACCGAAGTCAGCGTGAACTACGACGCCGAATCGCGCAGCGATTACCTGAACCAGGGTGCGTCGGTGAAATTGCGCTGGGCGTTCTAAGCGCCAGGGCAAGCCGCAGCAACAAAGGCCACAATTTCGATTGTGGCTTTTTTATTTGCGTGGATCGGCTTCGCACACTGGAGCGCGCCCTGTTTAGCGAGCCACGAGTCACAGATCGCCACTCATGCCGGGCCGCCATAATAACGATACAAATCGGCATCGGGCCAAACCTCGTCATAGGCGCTCAACACGCTGGTCAGCGCTTGACTGCGCGGATCCACGGAAGACTGAAGCACCGCACTCACGTAGTCCCTCAGCTCGAACCACTGCAGCTCGCGCATGCAGAACGCAACGGCTTCGAACGGCGCGTTGCCGACGTTCAATATCAGCTTGAATCGCTCCACAAATCCCGCCCGACACTGCGGGTGCCGTTTTACGAAATTCAAGATATCGATGAGCGTTGCCTCATAAGACCGCTCCCCTTCCTCGCCAAAGGCAGACTGCGCCTGCTGGCACAGCCGATCGAACTGATCCATTAGCGGTTTCATCGTGTTCCTGACGGTCGTTGATTGGCGTGGGGATCACGGTAACAGGCTCGGCAACGAAAAAAGGAGCCGAGGCTCCTTTTTTCAAACATCGACAGACGTCGAAGGTGCTGGCGAAATCAATAACCCGCCCCGCCCTCCGGTTTGCCACTGACAATGCTCACTCCCGAACTGGTGCCCAGGCGAGTGGCGCCGGCTTCGATCATGGCCACTGCGGCCGCGTAATCACGCACCCCGCCCGACGCTTTGACCCCCATCTGCGGGCCGACGACACGGCGCATCAGGGCGATGTCTTCGGCGGTAGCGCCACTGCGGCTGAAGCCGGTCGAGGTCTTGACGAAGGCCACCCCCAGTTCACGGCAGATTTCACAGGCGCGGATCTTCTGCTCCTCGTCCAACAGGCACGTTTCGAGGATCACTTTCAGCGGCACCGAGCCGCAGGCTTGATGCACCGTGGCGATGTCGTCGCGCACCGTGTCCAGCAGCCCCTCTCGCAACGCGCCGATATTGAGCACCATGTCGATCTCGCCCGCACCTGCGGCAATTGCCTGTTGGGCTTCGAAGGCTTTACTCTCGCTCAGCCCGGCGCCCAGCGGGAACCCGACCACAGCGCAGACCTTGACCTTCTGCCCGCTGAGCAATTGAGCGGCATAAGGCACCTGGCCCGAGTTCACGCACACGGAATAGAACCCGTACTCCTGCGCTTCTTTGCATAACACGGCGATCTGCTGCCGCGTCGCGTCAGGCGCCAGCAAGGTGTGGTCGATAAACTGTGCAAGTGCTGCGGGTGTGATTGAGGTCATGAAATCCGTTCCTGGTGAAGGAGCACGATGGGCGTAATACGTTAGAAAGCTCGCCCAACAGATGTTAATATAATACCAACAAATGATGTAATTACAACATTACTAGCCGATCGGAATGCCTGTGGAAAGCAAACAATCAGAACGCATCAAACTGATCCAGCAAGCCCTGCAGGACCAAAAAGCGATCCACCTGCGGGAAATGGCCGCGTTGCTGGAAGTCTCGGAAATGACCCTGCGCCGGGATCTCAACCGCTACCCGGACAAGTTTCATCTGCTCGGCGGGCATATCACCCTGGCCTTCGACCCAGCCGACGCGCCCGACTACAAGGTCACGGAACAGGGCACCCGCCACGTGGAAGAGAAACGCCGCATCGGCAAGCTCGCGGCTGCATTTATCAAGAGCGGCGACACGGTGTTCTTCGACTGCGGCACCACGGTACCTTTCGTGATTGATTTCATTGCCGAAGAACTGGAGTTCACCGCGGTCTGCAACTCGCTCAACGTGCTGCTCAAGCTGCAACAGAAGCCCAACTGCACTATCGTCCTGTGTGGCGGCACCTTCCATCGCAAGAACCAGGTGTTCGAGCATGCCGACGAGAGCAGCATCCTCGACAGCGTGCGCTTGACCTGGGCCTTTATCTCGGCCGCAGGCGTCAGCGAAACCTTCGGCGTGACCTGCTTCAACTTCAATGAAGTCGCGGTCAAGCAGAAGGTCTTGCGCCAGGCCCAGCACTGCATGCTGCTGGCCGATCACAGCAAGTTCGACGTCGTGCGCACCGCCCATTTCGCCACCCTGGACCAATTCAACGTGGTGGTCTCCGACAAGAAACTGCCCAAGCCTTACCGCGAACTGATCACCCAATACGGCGCGCAGTGGGTGGTCTGAACCACCCTCGCCGCCGCACATCAGCCGCCCAGTTCATCCCGCAGGCGGCGCCGTTCTTCAGCCGACAGGTAGCCGGTGGTCACGTTGAACACTGCGCGTTGCCCGCCCGCCAATGAGCGCACATGGCCTTTGGCTTTTTCCGCCAGGTAGCCCTCGGGTTCGCAGGTGGCCGGCAAGACGAAGGCGGCCACGCCCTGGTCGGCGTTGTGCAGGATCCAGCGGGTGGCATGGGAGAACTGATCGGGTCGGTAGCGGGTGTAAAACGCCGGGCCTGCTGGGTGGTCCAGCAGAAAATGCGCGTTGCCCGCGGTGTCGGCCGGGACTGCGTCGAAGAAACAGACGATTTCCGGATCATGCAGCGCGGGGGTGTCCAGGGTGCTCAGGCGCGAGGGATCCTGGCTCAACTGCGCCATGTAGGCCGACCACTCGGGGGTCGGCTTGACGTGGGCCGGCACGCTGCTGCGCACCCGCGCCCGGGCTCCGGCCAGGGGCTCGACCAGGCTGCCACCGGCAATGTAGGCGTAGTTCATGTGGGCCATGTACATCAACTCCATGGCCTTGCCCGCAAGGTTGGTGACCGCCATGCCGATATCAAATAGCCCCGAACCGGCACGCAGGGTCAGGGTCGGGGTGGCCCGGTAATGGTCGCCAAAGCCCTGCACATACTCGTAGTCGCCACTCAAACGCAGGTACAGGCCCGCAGCGTCCTCGCCGACTTCGAGCCAGGCCGCGCCCATGGGCGCGCAAGGCATTTCGCCATGCAGCGGGTGGGTATCCTCGGGAGCCGGGCAACCGTTGCGCAGCAGGCCAGCGTGGAACATAAAGCAGCCGTAGGTGCCGATCACCGTCGGGCTGGGCCTGGGCTGGCTGAACATATTGCGCATGGTCAGGTCGCAGCCATCGAAGGTCGCGGACCAAATCATCTGCCCCTGATAAGGCAGGGCCACCACCCGGCCACGGGCGTTTTCCAGCGCCAGGGCCTTGACCCCACTGGGGTAGGTCCAGGCCAGCACGCGGAAGTCGGCGGATTGCAGCAGGGTCTTTTCCACCCCGCTGAACTGCTCGGGAGCCAAGGCCAGGGTGAAGGCATTCATGAGGCCACCACCGCACCGGCCCGAGGCTGCGTGGCGCGACTGTGGCGCATGCAGGAATAGGCGTAGGCGACAATCACCACGAAGCACAGCAGGGGCACGCTGTAGGCCAGTTGCATATTGCCGTGGGTGGCATCTGACAGCAGACCCTGGAACACCGGAATCACCCCGCCGCCGACGATGCTCATCACCAGCAGCGAACCGCCGACGCTGGTGTCTTCACCCAGCCCTTCAATCGTCAGGCCGTAGATGGTCGGCCAGCACGGCCCGAGGAAAATGCTCACCGCCACCGCCGCGTACACCGCGCTGATGTTCGGCACCAGGATGGTGTAGGCCAGCAGGACAATGGTCAGCACGCCGTAGATCGCCAGGACCTTGGCCGGGTGCAGCTTGCGCATCAGCAGGTTGGCGATCATCTTGCCCACGAAATAAGCGGCAAAGGTCGTCAGCAGGAACCATGACGCGCTGCGCTCGTTCATTCCGCCCATCTGCATCGCCAGGCGAATGGTGAAGCTCCACACCCCGACCTGGGCCCCCACATACAGAAACTGCGCCAGCACCCCGAAGGTAAAGCGCGGGTTGCGCGACAGGCGCACCAGGCTCTGGCCGAGGCTGGGCTTTTTCACGTCTGACTTGGCATTGCCACGGCACGCGGGGAAGCGGGTAATGGCGATCAGGATGAACATCAGCACCAGCACGGCGATCATCCATTTGTACGGCAGCAAGGTCGACTGGATCATTTCCAACTGCTGGATGGCCGCCTCCGAGGCGCTCATCTGGGTCAGCTGTTCGTGGGTGGCGTCGGTGTCCTTGAACATCACAAAGCTGCCGACATACACCCCGGCCATGGCCCCGAACGGGTGGAAGGTTTGCGAGATGTTCAGGCGTCGGGTGCCGGTTTCACGCGGGCCCATCAGGGTCGAGTAGGTGTTGCAGGCAGTTTCGAGAAACGACAGCCCGCACGCGATCACAAACAGCGCCATCAGGAACATGCCGTAGGTCGCGGTGGATGCCGCAGGAAAGAACAGCGCACAGCCCGCCATGTAGAACATCAGGCCGACCAGAATCGTGCTTTTGTAGCCGAAGCGGCGCACCACCATGGCCGCCGGAATTGCCACGAAAAAGTAGCCCAGGTAAAACGCCGATTGCACGAAGGCGGTCTGAAAATCGCTGAGCAGGAAGGCTTTCTTGAAATGGGCGATCAACACGTCATTCATGCTGGCCGCGGCCGCCCACAGGGCGAAGATGCTGCACAGCAGCAAGAACGCGAACCAGGGCGTGCGGTTGAGGTAGAAACCATCGGGGGTCTGTTGGAGCGGGACTTTTGTCATTGTTATTCTCCGTGGGATTCAGGGCGCATCAGCGCCACGCGGGTGTGGCCAACTGCGTGAGCGTGGGATCAACGCTCGTCAAAAAACTCGGCGAACCTGGCCGCGTCGGGGTAGGAACTCTGGGTGCCGAGGGCGGTGACCGAGCAGGCGGAGTACGCCACGGCCCGGGTCATGGCTGCACGCATGTCGCCCTGCTGAGTCCAGTAGTGCGCAAAGCAGCCGATAAAGGCGTCACCGGCACCGGTGGTATCCCGGGCCACGACCTTGCGCCCCGGCACGTGAAACTCACCCTCCTCGCCCACATACAACGCGCCCTGTTCGCCCAGGGTGACGATGACGTGGCGAATGCCCTGGGCGGCCAACTCCCGGGCGGCAAGCAGCGCGCTCTCGGGGCCATCGACCGCCTTGCCGGTGATCAATGCCAGTTCGCTTTCGTTGGGGATGAAAAAGTCCAGCTGCGCCAGATGCTCGCGGCTTAGCCCGGCGACGGCGGGGGCCGGATTGAGCAACACCGGAATGCCGTGGCGCTTGGCAAATTCGATGGCGTAATAGACGGTCGCCAGGTCGATTTCCAGTTGCAGCACCATCAGCCTGCATTCACGCAACGCCGCTTCTGCGGCGTCGATATCCGCCGGCTTCAAATGCGCGTTGGCGCCTTTGACGATCAGAATGCTGTTATGGGAATCGCTCTGCACAAAGATCGGCGCCACGCCGCTGGAGACGCCCGGCACCCGCGTGACATAGCGCGAGTCGATGGCATGGCGCTGAAAGTTGGCCAGGGTGTTATCGGCGAACATGTCATCCCCCAGCTTGGTCACCATCAACACCCCGCTGCCAAGCTTGGCCGCCGCCACCGCCTGATTCGCGCCCTTGCCGCC
The DNA here is from genome assembly GCF_049199125.1 of Pseudomonas sp. QD4. Lineage (NCBI taxonomy): Bacteria > Pseudomonadati > Pseudomonadota > Gammaproteobacteria > Pseudomonadales > Pseudomonadaceae > Pseudomonas > Pseudomonas sp. QD4. Next base: position 109,178 of record NZ_JBLZOM010000001.1, on the reverse strand, counting down.
ACAGCCCATGGCGAACCCCGGGGCCTCGAGGGTCTCGCCCTGCTGGGGCATCCGGTCGATATAGGTAATCAAATCCACCATGTTGCTGCCGATGACCGCGATCTTATTCATGGATATCTTTACCTTGTGCACGTCGTGGCAAGCACCACAGCGTTATTATTTTTGTTATTTAAATAACATTTGATGTGACTATTCAACCTTTTTCTTGTTGCTGCGCGAAAATTGCGGCCGCCGTCCGGGCTGCCGGCTGGAACAAAAACGCCGCCTGAAGGGCTCAAGGTATTGGCAGCTCAACAAGGGACTCGGGTTGGAGTGGGGGTTCGATGACGAGCCGTACCCGACCCGGGTAGATGCTGCAACATCAATATCGCCCTGAATAACCAGGCGACCGACGCCGCACACTTCTCAGTTGGACACGGGGTGTCAGCCCCGGACTCAAGCGCCAGGCGCCGCATATCGAGCGGTCTTGGAGGATAGGGGGCGAGCATCGACGAATCGGAAAGATCAGGCCGGAAAACATCCCGCCTGCGGGGCGCGCAACCTTCGAAGTTGCACTGACTGGAACCAGGCATCGATGACCACCGAAGTCACTCGAAGAAATACCTGAAACTTCTGCCCTCCCCGATATCAAGAAGGGCCTTTTACGCTTGGAGGCTCCTAGCCCCTACGGCGCACCGCAGAGGCTAAATCAGACAGCCGGATCAGAACGCGTAACTGGCTTTAAGGGTGCCCGCGCCGCCCTCACGTTCACCGACATACCCTTGCACACCCACATCGATACTCAGGGCCTCGGCAGACGCCAGTGGGTTCATGGTCACACCCACCTCAAAGATCCCTGTGCTACCACCGAGCACGGGTTTCTCGATTGAAAGGTCGTAGGCGCTACCCGACACATCACCTTTGAACTCATGCTCATAGGCTGCTCCCACATAAGGTTTGATTCTCTGTGTGTAGGCGTAGCTGTAACGGCTACCCAGGCGCAGACGGGAGCTGTCCGAGGTATTAAAACTCAGGGTGTCTTTACCGATGCTGACCTTGTCCGCCTCCAGCCGGGTCCAGGTGTAGCGGCTGTACACATCAAGCGACTGCTGTTCATCCAGATTCAGCACATACCCCACTGCACCATGAGCACCGTAGTACTTGGACTTTTTGTTGTAGGTACCACGAACCCCTTCGGCATCCGTCAGGTCATGGCTGTCAAAGCTCAGGTCAGTATTACCCGTACGTACCGATCCATCGAGGTACAGCCCCGCATGCCCACGGGTACTCGATGAGGGCGTTTTGTTCAGCGCAGTGCCGGCGACGTTCATATGGAACAACGCACCACCCCCGGTGTAACGCACATTGCCGGTGCCATGGACGGAGCCGAAGTCAGAGAAGCGGTTGTAGCTGTCGTAATCACCATCACCCCGCTCAGCAAAGACGCCCAGGGTCACAGCGCTCTGGTCTTTGAGCTCAAGGCCGGTGGCCACGCCGAAGAGCATGTTGAAACCCCGTACATCAACATGAGAGCCCGTGTTGTAACGGCTGGAACCACCATTGAGCAGCACGAATGGCGTCAGGTTGATCCCGTCCTGCCGGGCTCGTTTGACACTTGAATCAGCGGCACCGATTGCGTAATCACTGATCAAATCAGCCCCTTGATTGGTGAAAGCAAGAGACGCTGCTCGGCCTTCCAGGAAGGCTTTTGAAGTCGGGTTGATTCGACCGGCAGGCGTAGCGTCCTGCTTGCCGTCAATGCTCAAGACGAGGCCGTCATTGCGGGTCTTCAGGCTTGCATCGTAAATGATGAAATGCCCCTGCTTGACCTGCTGAGTCGTAAGCGTTGGAGTGCCCTCGGCCTTATCGATAAGGGTCACGATGTCACCCGCATTAAGGCGATTGCCATCGTTTTCCATGGCTATCGTGTGCCGGGTGTTATCAAGCTGGACCTTGTCGGTACCGGTGATCCTGATCAAGGTGTCCTGGTTGACCACGTCCTTGGGCAAGACCCAGTTATAGGTCTCAAAGTTGTAGATGCCGGCCAGCGAGCCCCTGTAGCCATTGAGGTTGAGGGTGTTGCCGGTAAAGGCCCTGCTGTTTTGCACCGTGCCATCGCCATCAACGCTATAACCGCCATAAACCGAGCCGGCGATCGTCAAGTCAGGGCCTTGCAGCGTCACCGTATTGTTATTGGCGTTCCCGCCCAGACCGGCGAGGCCACCGCTATCGGTATCCGCAGCGCCGCCACTGCTGTAGCCGCCGTAGATATCACCAGAGAGGGATGACGTGCCTGAGAGGACGATACTGTTGTCAGTGACTTGACCACCGTTGCCGCCAGCATCCGCACCGGCGCCGCCGGCACTCAAGCCGCCATAGACACTGCCGCCGTTCATGCCCGCCATGCCGTCAGCACTGCTACCACTGCCGCCACTGCCGCCTGCTGCCCCCGTCAGCGTCACATTCGTGAGGAGCAAATGGTTGTTGGTGACCTTTCCTGCCGCACCGCCACTGCCGCTGGACAGGTCAATGAAATCGAACAAACCCGCAGCGCCACCGATACTCAGGCCGCCATACACACTGCCGCCACCCATGCCGCCAACACCGCCCGAGGTAGAGCTTTGAACCGCTGTACCACCGTCGCCACCTTTTGAACCTGTCAGCACGACATCGGTCAAGGTCACCGAGTTGTTGTAAACATCGCCCCCACTACCGCCATCACCCTTCATGCCACCGCCGGCGCCACCGAGACTCAACCCACCATAAATACTACCGCCCCCCATGCCGCCAACGCCGCCAGCGCCGTTTCCGCTGCCGCTGGAACCGCCAGTACCACCGGTGGCCCCCTCTAACAGCACCTGCCTCAGGGTTATGGAGTTGTTGTAAACCGAACCGCCGTTCCCACCGACACGAACCGCACCCGAACCGCCAGTGCCACCGACACTCAATCCGCCATAAACACTGCCGCCGCCCATACCGCCAACACCGCCACCGCTCCCGGTTTGCAAATCCTTGCCATTGAATGCTGTTTGCCCGTCCCAGCTGTACTGGACGTTACTCACCGTCACGTTATTGCCATGTATATCGACTGCGTGAGCGCCGCCATCCGCGCCGACATCCACACCACCATAAATAACATAGGGAGCGACAAGGGTACTGCCACTCGAACCCCAAACTTCCCGAGTGGCAGCATCAGGATCGCCGACAATAACGGTGTTATTCGACACATCACTCGGCAACAGGCTGTTTTTCGGGGTTGATGTATCTCCCGTTGGATCGGCCTTCAGATCAGAAGGGCTTCCGGTATAAATGATGTCCGCAGCAGAAGCGGACATTAGAGGGGTGAATGTGGAACCTACAGATGCCACGAAGAAAAAAGTCAGGCGTATCGCAGAACCGGTGCGGTTGCGTTGAAAGTGCTGGAGGTTATATTTCATAAACATCTCATTGGAACTGATGAAAAGATAAACAATTACCAAACAATCGGCGCTTTCCAGGGTGCGCTGGTTTTTGCTCGCGACAGCGCATTCCCGCCATCAAGGCTGGCGCTTATTTAATAGGAATGAATGTTCATTCCTTGTCTGATAAGGCAGTCGCAGACCGGAAAGGCAACCACACTTAAGAGAGCCAGAAGCGCTTATACGCTTGGCTTAAGGGTTTTTATGGATTTGCGCTCCAGCATGAGCGCAAGAAGTTCAGCAGCAGGCTTGGGCGAATAGAAAAAATCTCCTTGAGCCAAATCGACGCCCAAGTCTTTCAAGTACGGGAGCGCGTTCTGCGTCTCGACTCCGTCGATGACTACCTTGGCGCTGACAGACTTGGCCAGCAATGACACGCTTTTAATAATCTGATCGTTGTTAATAGAGAACGAAGGTTTCAACAAACTTGAGCAGATCTTTATCTGCGTGAACGGAATGTCAGCCAGGATCTTGATCAGCGAACACCGGACATCATATCGACACAGGCACAGGCATATTCCAGCACTCACCAACACGGTGATATTTTCAATGCAATCCAGGCTCATAAGATTGGTTTCTGCCCAAGCCACATCAAGAAATACATGTTTAAGCGGTACACCCGCGGCCTTGATGACTTTAACCAGCTCTTCGCCAAACTGCTTGTCGCCCAACAGCCCCCAATCAAGGCTATAGGAGAATATTAACGACTCGCCAATACTGCCCAGATACCTGTGCAGCCTGAGAGCAGGGTTCAACACGCAGTAAAAAATATCTCTCTGCAGAACAGGGCAAGTAACCATTCCACCAAACTTTTCCAACACCCCCGCGCCATATTCAGGGTGCAGCCACTGCGCCACTACTTGCATGCCGACTATAGACCCTGTCCCCAGACATAGCCGCGGTTGAAAGTAAGGCTGTATCTGCTTGGCCTTGAGCGCCTGGTTAGTTATATCTTCGGACAACTGCGACTCATGAAGCCCATCACCCTGCCCCGCCAAACGCCTGTTGGAGCCACAATGATCAATGACTATTTTCTTTACCGCCAGGGCCTTTCTAACCAGGCTGTCGAACCCTGCCCCACCTTCCGTCAACTCATAAAAGCCGGCATTGTACTTTTTTGACTTGACTTGCAAACTTTGAACGCCCCACTTCAGCCCTCCCCCCAAACTCTCAGACATGACGATCGAAAAAAAAGAAAGCCGTTCGCACAACGCCTTGAATACCCCAAACTCGCTTAGGGTTTTAAAAGAATCGCACACCACCAAATCTATTTTCTCTTCCGCCGGAGGCAGCACTGCGGCCTCGACACCACCGACAACATGGATGTGTTCGACGCCAGCGGCCTCTAACTTACAAACTAACGAACTGGATCTTGAGGTACTCGAACAAAAGAGTATTACTGTTAGCGTTTTCACGTTACATGAGGTCATCTTGCGAAACTTTTTTGATCCTACGCGCAGCACCCTCCCAAGAAAATAAGAAAATTCTTATTTCTATCCTTCCCGCTATAAGTGCCTGCCGAGTCATGTTGCAGTTCAAGTCATGGGCCAGTGATACAGCAGTAACTTATCGCTTTCACCCGAGGGTTATATAGCTCGCTGCGCCACCCAACAGGCGTGCCCACCCTGGGAGTTCTCAGTGGAGAGGTCCAATGAAACCCGTCCCCCATTCAGGTGAAACGTTTTCAGTCTCCAGACCCGTGATCAACCGCAGGCAGGAACGGTATTGGCTGACCGCCCCTGGCACGCTGCCCCCTGCACCTTGCGCACAGGGGCTGCGATTGACCGCTACAGCCCCATCAGCCGATACCCCACCTGCAACTCGGTAATGAAGTGCGCCGGCTGTGCCGGGTCGGCTTCGAGTTTCTGGCGCAGGTGGGCCATGTGCACGCGCAGGTAATGAAAGCGCTCCACATAGTCCAGGCCCCACACTTCCAGGAGCAATTGGCGATGGGTCAGGACTCGGCTCTGGCCGCGAATCAGGGCACAGAGCAGGCGGTATTCAATGGGCGTCAAATGCACCGGCGCGCCTTCGCGGCGCACCTCGTGGGTGGCCAGGTCGACCTCGATGCTGCCGAAGGCCACCTTGCTGGTGGCGGCCGTGGTACTGGCTTGCACATGGCGTCGCAGTTGGGCGCGGATCCGCGCCAGGAGTTCCGGCACACCGAAGGGCTTGACCAGGTAGTCGTCGGCGCCGGCATCCAGCGCCGCCACTTTCTCGTCCTCGCGGTCTCGGGCCGACAGCACCAGGATCGGCACTGCCAGCCAGCCCCGCAGTTCGGTGATCAGCTGTTTGCCATCACCGTCCGGCAGGCCCAGGTCGACGATCACCAGGTCCGGCTGGCGGCTGGCAGCGTGGATCAGCGCGCGTTTCACGCTGTCGGCCTCGAACACTTGAAAGCCCTCATCCTGCAAGGCGATGCCGACAAAACGGCGAATATTGGCCTCGTCTTCGACGATAAGGATGCGCGCACTGGTCATAGGGATTCCATGGAGGGCGGCTGCCCCGCGGGTAAGGTGATGATGAAACTGATGCCCGGGCCCGCGTGAGGCTGGGCCTCGATGCGGCCGCCGTGGGCTTCGATAATGCGCCGGCTCAAGGCCAGCCCCAGGCCGATACCGGCCACCGAAGATTCCTGCCGGCCGCGGGTGAAGGGTTCGAACAGGCTGTGCAGCGAGCTGCCATCGGGGCAGCCCGGCCCGGCATCGCTGACCTGCAGGACGATACTGTGCTGCTCCTCCCGGGCCTTGACCTGAATCAAGGTGCCGGCGGGCGTGTACTTGGCGGCGTTATCCAGCAAGTTGACCAGCACCCGTTCGAGCAACAGGGCATCGACCTCCACCAACGGCAACTCGGGCGCCATGGCTGTGCGCACCACGTGCCGGGCCAGGGGCTCGCGCAGTTGGCGCAGGGCGCTGCCGACGATTTCCTCCAGGGAATGCCACTGCCGATTCAGGCGCACCCCGCCCTCTTGCATGCGCGCCATGTCCAGCAGGTTTTCGATCAGGCGCTGCATGGAGCTGGCCTGCTCGTGGATGCCGCCCAACAGGTCCTGCAACGGACCCGGTGGCGCATGGGGGCCAGCGGCGTCCGCCGCGCCGATGATGGTGGTCAGCGGGGTGCGCAGATCGTGGGAGATGGCGGCGAGCAAGGTGTTGCGCATGCGTTCGCCCTCCATCTGCACCAGGGTGCTCTGCGCCACCTCGACGTAATGCACCCGCTCCAGGGCGATTGCCAACTGGCTCATGCAGGCCTCCAGCAAGCCCTGCTCCTGGGGATCAGCCAGGCGCTCGGCTTCAGCCAGCTCCAGGACCAGCACGCCGCGCACCCGCATCGGTGCCTTGAGCGGCAGGTAGCGGCCCTTGGCGGCGGCCAGGGTGTCGGTGCCCTGGCCCGCAGGCTGGTCATGGTCATAGGCCCATTGCGCAATGCTTTCATCCAGGGCAAAGGCCCCGCTGCCGACGCCGTGCACGCTGCCCGCCAGGTCCGGCAAGGCCAGGCCGACCCGTGCGTCGAACACGCCACTGAAGGTGCGCAAGGCCACCTCGCTGATCTGCTCCACCGTCAGCGCCGCCGACAAGTCCCGCGCCAGCCGCGCCAGGGACGTTGCCCGGCGTTCCCGGGCGGCGGCGCTGCGGGCCTCGAAGCGCAGGCGTGCGGTGAGCTGCCCGGTGATCAGGGCGATGCCCAGCATCAGGGCGAAGGTGAAAAAGTACTGGGTGTCGTTGACGGTGAATGACCAGCGGGGCTGGACGAAAAAAAAGTCGAAACACAGCACCGCCAGCATCGCCGCCCACACCCCGGGGCCACGTCCGTAGCGCAGGGCAACCAGGACCACGGTGAGCAGGAACAGCATCACCACGTTGGCCAGGTCGAACACTTGCAGCAGCAGCGCCGCCAGGGCGGTCGCGCCAAAACAGGCGAGGCTGGCCCACAGATAGGCCGGGAGCCGGCTCGGCGGCAATCCGCCCTCGGCCTTGGCCACCGGCGCCGCCGTCCGCGGCATCGGGCCGTGGGCCATGACCATCTGATCGATGTGCGGGTGGTGGCGGCTGATGTGATCGCTGACCGACGGCTGCCAGAACTGCCAGACCTTGCGCGGGCAATGGCCCAGCACCAGGCGGTTGGCATTGTGCTCGCGGGCGCAGGCCACCAGGGTTTCGGCGACGTCCATGCCGCTCAGGGTCAGGGTATCGCCGCCAAATTCGGCGGCCAGGGCCAGGCTCTTCATGGCGCTGGCGTAGCGGTTGGCCGCCTGGCCCCGGCGCTGCGGACCGCTGACATGCACCACGAGCCAGTCCGCCTCGAGCTTTTGCGCCAGGCGCGCCGCCTCGCGCACCAGGCGCTCGTCGGACGGGTGCCCGGCCACGCCCACCAGCAAGCGCTCGCGCGCCGGCCACAGGGTGATGATCGAGCGTTCACGGCGGTAGTCGCGCATCTGCGCATCGACCCGGTCGGCGGTGCGGCGCAGGGTCAGTTCGCGCAGGGCCAACAGGTTGCCCTTGCGAAAAAAGTTGCGCGAAGCGCGCTCAGCCTGGGGCGCCTGGTAGACCTTGCCGTCCTTGAGCCGACGCAGCAGGTCGTCAGGCGGCAGGTCGATCACCAGCACTTCATGGGCGTTGTCGAACACATGGTCGGGCACCGTCTCGCGCACGCGAATGCCGATGATCCCGCTGATGATGTCGTTGAGGCTCTCCAGGTGCTGGACGTTGAGCGTGGTCCACACGTCGATCCCGGCACGCAGCAGTTCTTCCACATCCTGCCAGCGCTTGGGGTGGCGGGAGCCGGGGATGTTGCTATGGGCCAGCTCGTCCACCAGCAATACCGAAGGATGACGCTCGAGGGCGGCATCCAGGTCGAACTCGCTCAGGGTGGTGTCGCGATGCAGCAGGCTGCTGCGGGGCAGGACCTCAAGGCCCTTGAGGCCATCGGCGGTGTCGCGCCGGCCGTGGGTTTCGACGACGCCGGCCACCACGTCCCGGCCCTGGCTCTGTTCGTGGCGCGCGGCGCTGAGCATGGCGCAGGTCTTGCCCACCCCGGCATTGGAGCCAAAGTAGATACGCAGTTTGCCCTGTTGCGCGGCCTGCTCCTGCTGTTGCAGTTTTTCCAGCAGCGCGTCCGGGTCGGGGCGTCCATCCGATGCAGCAGTAAAGGTGTCGATGACAGCCATGGCATTCCTTGTGAACTGCGCGGCGCCAGGGGCGGCGCCGTGCAGTCAGTCCTTTCAGACCAGGCCGAGCCCGGTCAACAGCAGGTCGATGATCTTGATCCCGGCAAACGGCACCAGCACCCCGCCCACCCCGTAGATCAGCAGGTTGCGGTTGAGCAGCGCCGCCGCGCCGATCGCTCGGTAGGTCACGCCCTTGAGCGCCAGGGGGATCAGGAACACGATGATCAGCGCATTGAAGATCACCGCACTGAGGATCGCCGAGTTGGGGCTGCTCAGTTGCATCACGTTCAATGCCCCCAGTTGCGGGTAAGTCGCGACGAAAGCGGCCGGTACGATAGCAAAATACTTGGCCACATCGTTGGCCACGCTGAACGTGGTCAACGCGCCCCGGGTCATCAGCATCTGCTTGCCGACTTCCACCACCTCGATCAGCTTGGTCGGGTTGCTGTCGAGGTCGACCATATTGCCCGCTTCCTTGGCCGCCTGGGTCCCGCTGTTCATCGCCACGGCCACATCGGCCTGGGCCAGCGCCGGGGCGTCGTTGGTGCCGTCGCCGGTCATCGCCACCAGCTTGCCCTGGGCCTGGTAGTCGCGGATCAGTTGCAGCTTGTCCTCGGGACGCGCCTCGGCCAGGAAGTCATCGACCCCCGCCTCCACCGCAATGGCGGCAGCGGTGAGGCGGTTATCGCCGGTGATCATCACGGTCTTGATGCCCATGCGCCGCAACTCGGCAAACCGCTCCTTCATCCCGCCCTTGACCACGTCCTTGAGCTCGATCACCCCCAGCACCTGCGGCCCGTCAGCCACCACCAGCGGCGTGCTGCCACGGCGCGCCACTTCGTCCACCCGGGCCTGCAACGCCTGGGGAAAGCTGCCCCCCAGGGCTTCGACATGGGCCCGGATCGCATCCGCCGCGCCCTTGCGCAACTGTCGGCCAGCGGGCAAGTCGACCCCACTCATGCGGGTCTGTGCAGTGAAGTGCACGAAACTGGCCTGCAGTTGTTGCAGGTCGCGGGCACGCAGATCGAACTTCTGCTTGGCCAGCACCACGATGCTGCGCCCTTCCGGGGTTTCATCGGCCAGGGACGCCAATTGCGCCGCATCGGCCAGCTCCGCTTCCTGGATCCCGGGTGCGGGCAGGAAGGCGCAGGCCTGGCGGTTGCCCAGGGTGATGGTGCCGGTCTTGTCCAGCAACAGCACGTCGACGTCACCGGCCGCTTCCACCGCACGGCCCGAGGTGGCAATGACATTGGCCGCCATCATCCGGCTCATGCCCGCCACGCCGATGGCTGACAACAGGCCGCCGATGGTGGTGGGAATCAGGCACACCAGCAACGCCACCAGCACCGTGGCGCTGACCACGCTGCCGCTGCCGCCCATGGCCACGGCAAAGATCGAGTACGGGCTGAGGGTGACAATCACCAGCAGGAACAGGAACGTCAGGCCCACCAGCAGGATGGTCAGGGCCACCTCGTTGGGGGTTTTCTGCCGCTTGGCCGACTCGACCATGGAGATCATGCGGTCCAGGAACGATTCGCCGGGGTTGACGCTGATGCGCACCACCAGCCAGTCCGACAGCACCCGGGTGCCGCCGGTGACCGAGGAAAAGTCGCCGCCGGCCTCGCGAATCACCGGCGCCGATTCGCCGGTGATCGCGCTTTCATCCACCGACGCCACCCCTTCGATCACCTCCCCGTCCAGGGGCACCAGGTCGCCGGCCTCGATCAAGACCACCGCGCCCTTGCACAACAGACTGGCCTCGGTCGGCGCCCAGGGGGCGCCGTGTTTGGGCTGCTTGAGCAGCTTGGCCAGGGTCTGGCGCTTCATGCTGCGCAGGCTCGCGGCCTGGGCGCGGCTGCGGCCCTCAGCCAGCGCTTCGGCAAAGTTGGCGAACAGCACGGTGAACCACAGCCACAGGGTGATGCTCAGGATAAAGCCGCTGGGGGCTTCGCCAGCACCGCCCAGGGACTGCACCCACAACAGGGTGGTGAGAATGCTGCCTAGATAGACCACAAACATCACCGGGTTTTTCCACTGGGCCTGGGGCGCCAGTTTCTTCAGCGCCTCCAGGCAGGCAGTCAGCACGATGGTGCGATCGAACAACGGTTTCTTGTTACGCATGGTTGTTTCTCTTACTCACTGGCCGCGAGGGGTTGCTGATGCAGGGCATCGAGCGCGAGGTTGAGTTGCAGCACATTGACCCGGGGCTCGCCCAACAGGCCCAGGGTGCGCTGCTCGGTATGGGCCTGAACCACCTTCAGCAGTTCGGCCTCGGGCAGCTGGCGCAGGCGCGCCACCCGCGCCGCCTGAAGCTGGGCATTGGCCAGGGAGATGTGCGGGTCCAGGCCCGAGGCCGACGCCGTCACCGCGTCCACCGGCACCTGACTGTCCGCCGCCAGGCCATTGAGTTGGCGATAGGCCTGAACCCGCTGCGCCACCTGGTCCATCAGCTTCTGGCTGGTCGGCCCGAGGTTGCTCGCGCCGCTGGAGCCGGCGTTATAGGGCTGGTCCGCGGTCATGCTCGGGCGACCCTGGAAGTACTCGGGCCGGGAAAACTGCTGACCGATCAGCGCCGAGCCGATCACCAGCCCGTCGCGCTCGATCAAGCTGCCCTGGGCCTGGTGGGGAAACATCACGTTGGCCACCAGGGTGGTCGCCAGCGGGTAGCCGAGGCCGGTCAACAGCATGAAAAACCCCGCCGACACCAGCACCGGGCGCAGCAGCCCTTTGAGCAGAGGTTGGGTCTTGATTTGAGTTTGAGTCGTCATCACACAGCCCCTTATGGATACGTCTGGCAGGACAGCAATTGCAATTGCTCCACCAGCGGGCCCAGCGCAAGCGCCGGCAGGAAAGTCAGGCCGCCCACCACCAACACCACGAACACCACCAGCACCATGAACAGCGGCGTCGCGGTCGGGATGGTGCCGGCACCGGCCGGGATGTTTTTCTTCAGGGCCAGGGAACCGGCCACGGCCAGCATCGGCAGCATGGTGAAGAAGCGTCCGATCAGCATCGCCAGGCCAATGGTGGTGTTGAAGAATGGCGTGTTGGCATTGAGCCCGGCGAAGGCCGAACCGTTGTTGGCCGTGCCCGAGGTGTAGGCGTACAGCACCTCGCTGAAGCCATGGGGGCCAATGTTGTTGAGGCTTTTCAGGGTGTCCGGCCACAGCGCCGCCAGGGCGGTGAAGCCGAGGATGCTGATGGGGTGCGCCAGGACCGACAGCATGACCAGCTTGATTTCCCTGGCCTCGATCTTCTTGCCCAGGAACTCGGGGCTGCGACCGATCATCATGCCCACCAGGAACACCGTCAGCAGCGCGTACTGGATCAGGTTGATAAAGCCCACGCCGTCGCCGCCAAACACGCAGTTGAGCATCATCTGCGCCAGGGGCACGAAGCCGCCCATCGGGGTCAGCGAATCGTGCATCGCGTTCACCGAGCCGGTCGTCGCGCCGGTGGTGGTGGTGACAAACAGACTGGTGTCGGCAATGCCGAAGCGCAGTTCCTTGCCCTCCATGTTGCCGCCGCTCTGGGTCGACGACAGCATCTGGTCGGCGCCGGCCTGGGTCAGCAACGGATTACCGCCCTGCTCGGCGACGTAGACGATGCTCAGGAAGCCGATGAACATCACCAGGAACGTACCGAAGAACACCCAGCCCTGACGCCGGCGCAACAGCATGCTGCCGAAGGTGTAGGTCAGTGCCGAAGGAATCAGCAACATGCTCAGGATGTGCAAGGCATTGGTCAGCGGCGTGGGGTTTTCGAAGGGGTGCGCGGCGTTCATGCTGAAGAAACCGCCGCCGTTGGTGCCGATGTGCTTGATCGATTCGAAGCTCGCCACCGCGCCCACAATCAACTGCTGTTGCGCGCCCTCAAGCGTCGTGGCCAGCGCCTGGGAATACAGGGTTTGCGGCATGCCCTGCCAGACATAGACCAGCGCCATGGCAAAGCACAGCGGCAGCATCACCCGGTACAGGATGCGGGTGAAGTCGACCCAGAAGTTGCCGATACCGGTGGCGTTGGAACGGCTCAGGCCGCGAATGAAACCCGCTGCCGCCACCACCCCGGAGGTCGCCCCGACAAACATCAGGAAGGTAATCACCGCCATCTGGCTGAAGTTCGACAGGCTGGTTTCGCCCGAGTAGGCCTGCCAGTTGGTATTGGTGATAAAGGAGGCCGCAGTGTTGAACGCCAGGTCCGGCGTCTGCGCCACCAGCTCCAGCGGATTGAGGGGCATGCTGCCCTGTACCCGCAGCAGGATGTAGCCCAGCAGCATCATCGCCATATTCGACAGCAGCAGCGCCGAGCCATAACGCGCCCAGCCCATGGACTCTTGCGGATCAACCCCCAGCAGGCGGTAGGTCCCGCGCTCCAGCAAGGCATGCCCCGGTGCGGTGAACACCCGGGCCAGCCATTTCCCCATCAGCACGGCAAGCCCGGTCATCAGACCGAGAATCACCGCAAATTCCAGCAGAGTGCTCAACATGTCGATGCTCCGTTCAAATCTTGCCCAAGGCGCCAATGGCCCAGGCTGTCACGCCAAAAAACAACAGGGTCAACCCCACGAACGTCAGGTCGTACATTGCCGGTTTCCTTGTTTGGGATAGCCCCGCAGGGCGAATGAAAAACGCTATGGCCGGGCCATCAGAATTTTTCTGCACGGATCAGGGCGTACCCCAGGTAGGCGAACAGAGCGACAGCGCACACGCCGCTGGCGCCGTAGATGAATTCCAGTGTTAACAAGACAGCTCCCCTTGATGAAGGCGAAAAGAGTCGTCGGCGATGTGAATTCGCAGCCTAAGACCCGCAGCCATTATTCGAAGATGGCCCCCGAAACCGGGTGCCATAAGGGGATGATCAAGGCACAGATTGACCTGACCTCCCCTGCGCAAAAGCATAAGAGAGGCGGTATCAAGGACGGGCACTGATTGCCCGGGTGGATATTAAGATGGCGTATAGATCGGGCTTGAGAGGCCGGCGCGATCAGGCTTGCGGGTGCGCAAGGCTGCACCTGTTGAACAGGAAGAACGCACCCAGGACCCACAGCAGCAGCGTGCCCCCGTTAAGGCACTACTTGAGCACTGAAGGCGGGCCGGCGAGCCCGTTGATTGATTAAAACCACGTTTCCATCTGTATGCCGTATTGCCACGTACCACCGGCGCTGAAGTCGCTCTTGCCGAACGCATCCGCGGCACTGTAGCGGTCCAGGTCCGACGACCAGTCCATGACGCTCGCGAATACGCGAAGTTGGGGCCGGGTCAGCAAGTCACCGAAATCCGGCTTGAAGGTCGGGGCAACGGTGAATTTCCAGAAGTTGCCGTCAACCGCATTGCGTTGCAGGTAGCCCTTGGGGTCCAGGTCCATGGTCTGCCAGCTTACTTCGTAGGCCATCTCGAAATTGCTGTTGATCTCATTGGCCAGGCGCAGGTTCAGGGTCATCCAACGGTAGTCGTCCCCTTTGACGTAGCGATCGGTGCTGCGTTCGGCCAGCACGCTGGGACCGATACGCCAGCCCGGGACCAGTGGCGTCTCGCCGTACGCCGCCAGGCGCAAGGCACGGGCATCTTCGATCAGCTCACCATCCGAACCGATGTTTTTGACCTCTGCTCCCAAGCCTTGGCCATAGAGCAGCGCCGTCTTGAAGAAGCCTTCGCGACCGAAAAAGTTCTTCTGATGGTTGGCCAGCATACTGTGCAGGCCGGAATCGGCGGGGGTCAGGCCGGCTTTATTGGCGCGGCTACCGATGTCGTTCTGCTTGGCGCCGATGGCGTTGAACATCCACTGCCACTGGCCGTCGTTGAAGAATTGATTGGAGGTCAGGATGTAGCTTTCGACCTCGGCATCCACCCCGCCCTCGCTGAAGTCCCCGTAGGTACGCCCGATCAACGAGTAATTGGAGCGCCAATTCCTGTTCATCTGCAGGTCGTAGATACCTCCGCCGGTGCCGGCCAGAAAGACCACATCCGAGTCCAGCCAATGGATATCGAAGTTGTCCCGGTCAAAGCGCTTGCCGGCCCATAGGGTGGCGTTTTCAAACACCGAATTGCCCTTGAAGGCGGCGAGATGGTCGAGTTCGGTAAACACCTGGCGCACGTTCAGGTTGCTCTCCTGAGCGGTCCAGTCATTGGCGCTTTCAACGCCATCGGCGATCGACACGGTGAACTTGGAATGGGTGCCGTTCAGCGCATACGCCTCTTTCGACAGGTCGATGCGCATGTAGGTGTCGTCTTCGTTGCCCAGCCGCCCCACTGCCCCGCCGACCGAACCGGCAGGGGTGGTGTAAGGGCCGCCGCGACCGCCACCCAGGCTGTCGTTGATCAGCAATCCGGAGCGAGCGTAGCCCTTGAAACTGAACCCGTCGGTGAGGTGCTCAGAGGTGCTGCGGCGTTTTTCCAGGCTCTGCTGACGGGCTTCGAGGGTGGCCACCCGCGTGTCCAGCGTCGGCGCGGCGCCCGCATTGGCGGTGGGGGTTGTGCTAGAGACGGCAGGCGGCAAGACAGACGTGGCGAGCTTGAGTTGTTGCAGTTCCTTGGCCAGCGCCTGGGTTTGCTGTTCGGCCCTGGCCGCACGTGTTTCCGCGGCGCTGGCGCGGGCTTCGAATGCCGCCATGCGCTCCTCCAGAGTCGCGGCCTGAGCGTTCGCCAATGAGGTGCCGAGCACCCCTGCGAAGAGCCAGCTTGATGCTTTCTGCATGTGGTTTTTCCTGTTTGTTTTTATTGTTTTCTGTAGGGGGTCGGCCTTTTTTTCTGCTGATGAGCGAATTGTCAAAATCAGCGAAAAAAAGGGTGCCTCATCGCATATACGCTGCTACATTTGGCGATGTTAACGTTAACTTTTATAAAAACAAAAATAAAGAGGGCTTTATGAAACAGCTTAAATCGCTTCTTCCAGTCGCTTTTTTCACCCTCTGCGCCGGGTTCCCATTGCTCTCGAACGCAACCAACTTGACGATCTCATGCGGTGCCGTAGGTGCCGAACTGCAACTGTGCAAAGAGGCCGTCGATGCCTGGTCGAAACAGACTGGCAACCGGGTCGAGGTGGTTTCCACACCGAACTCGGCCACTGAGCGTTTGTCGTTCTACCAACAGATCCTCAGTGCCCAGTCCGCCGACATAGACATCATTCAAATCGACATGGTGTGGCCGGGAATGCTGGCCAAGCACTTGATGGACCTGCGCGAAGTGCTGCCGGGCGATGTGACCCAAGGCTACTTCCAGGCCCAGGTCGATAACGCCACGGTCAATGGACGGCTGGTGACGATGCCGTGGTTCACGGATTCGGGCTTGTTGTATTACCGCAAGGATCTGCTGGCGAAGTACCACAAGCCGGTTCCCCAGACCTGGGAAGAGATGACCACCACCGCCCGAGAGGTGCAGAACGCCGAGCGCAGTGCCGGCAACCCCAATGCCTGGGGCTACATCTTCCAGGGCCGCGCCTACGAGGGTTTGACCTGTAATGCCCTGGAGTGGATCAGCAGCCAGCCGCAGGGCGGATTGATCAGCCCGCAGGGAGAAATCGTGGTCAACAGCCAAGCCTCACGGGCAGCCCTGACCCTGGCCAAAAGCTGGGTCGGCGATATTTCCCCGCGCGGCGTACTCAATTACACCGAGGAGGAAGGACGTGGGGTATTCCAGTCGGGCAACGCGCTGTTCATGCGCAACTGGCCGTATGTCTGGGCCTTGGTACAAAGCCCGGACAGCGCGGTCAAGGATCAGGTTGGGGTCGCGCCCCTACCCCGCGGCGGCACCGCCGGCAGCCATGCCTCGACGCTTGGCGGATGGGGCCTGGCGGTCTCCCGTTACAGCGCCAACCCGAAACTTGCCGCAGAACTGGTGGCCTACCTGAGCAGCGCCGAACAGCAAAAACACCGGGCCCTGGCCGGTGCCTACAACCCGGTTATCGAGTCGCTCTACCAAGACGCCGACCTGCTCGCGGCAATGCCTTACTACAGCCAGTTGCGCGACATTCTCAACGATGGAGTGATGCGCCCCGCCGCGATCACCGCCAGCCGCTATCCGCGAGTCTCCAACGCGTTCTTTGATCGGGTGCATGGCGTGCTGGCAGGCGAACTGCCGGTGGACCAGGCACTGCTCGAGCTGGAAGGCGAGCTGACGCGCATCAAGCACCGCAACTGGTAAGCCACAAGAAAGGAATCACTCATGCCTGTCTCTTCTCCCGCGCTCCCCTGTGACGAGCCTCTCGCCACCCGGGAAACCCCTGTCCAGCGCCGCCGCGTACGCGCAGCCTGGCTGTTTCTCGCGCCCATGCTGCTGTGCCTGGCACTGGTCGCGGCCTGGCCGCTGTTGCGCACCTTCTGGTTCAGCCTGACCGACGCCAACCTGGCGGACACCACCGGCGGTTCCTTTGTCGGCCTGAGCAATTACCTGTTCCATAACGGCTCCAGCTGGTCGGGGATCCTGGTCGATCCGCAATGGTGGAACGCGGTGCGCAACACCCTGCACTTCACCGTGATCTCGGTGGGCCTGGAAATGGTCCTGGGGCTGCTGGTGGCGTTGCTGCTGAACCTCAAGTTCACCGGCCGTTCCCTGGTGCGCGCTTTGATCCTGATCCCATGGGCGATCCCGACCATTGTCTCGGCCAAGATCTGGTCCTGGATGCTCAACGACCAGTTCGGCGTCATCAATCACCTGATGCTGAGCCTGGGCCTGATCGACGCGCCCCTGGCCTGGACCGCGGATGCGGCGCTGTCGATGTGGGCGGTGATCATCGTCGACGTCTGGAAGACCGTGCCCTTCGTCACGCTGCTGATGCTGGCGGCCTTGCAGATGCTGCCCGGTGATTGCTACGAAGCCGCACGGGTCGACGGCATCCATCCCCTGCGGGTGTTCTGGCGAGTCACGGTGCCGCTGCTGATGCCGGCACTGCTGGTGGCGGCGATCTTCCGCATCCTCGACTCGCTGCGCGTGTTCGACGTGATCTACGTACTGACCTCGAACTCCTCGAGCACCATGAGCATGTCGGTCTATGCCCGTCAGCACCTGGTGGAATTCCAGGACGTGGGCTACGGCAGCGCGGCCTCGACCCTGCTGTTTCTGGTGGTGGCGGTTATCGCTGTGCTCTATCTCTATCTTGGACGCCGACAAATGGAGGTTCGCGCATGAACCTGCGCCTGCTGAAAAAAGCGCTGCTGCGCCTCGGACTCTGGTGCCTGATCGGGATCCTGCTGCTGTATGCCGTGTTCCCCTTCTATTACGCCGTCATCACCTCACTCAAGCCCTCCAGCGCCTTGTTCGAGGTGAGCTACTGGATCGATAAACCGGACTTTTCCAACTACGCGGCGGTCCTCAACCAGCCCTCGTTTCTGCAGGCCATTGGCAATTCGCTGCTGGTCGCCTTGAGCGTGGTGGTGCTGGCGCTGTTTCTCAGCCTGACCGCCGCCTATGCCTTGGGCCGGGTCAAGTTTCGCGGGCGTGGTGTGGTGTTGATGCTGGTGCTGGGGGTCTCAATGTTTCCCCAGGTGGCGGTACTGTCAGGCCTGTTTGAAGTGATCCGCGCCCTGGGGCTGTACAACACCTCCTGGGCGTTGATCCTCAGCTACACGATTTTCACCCTGCCCTTTACCGTCTGGGTGCTGACCACCTTTATGGGGCAACTGCCCCACGAACTGGAGGAAGCGGCCATCATGGATGGCGCCTCGCCCTGGGTCACGCTGACCCGTGTGCTGCTGCCACTGCTGTGGCCAGCTCTGGTAACCACCGGCTTGCTGGCCTTTATCGCCGCGTGGAACGAATTCCTGTTCGCCCTGACCTTCACCCTCACCGACACACAACGCACGGTACCGGTTGCCATCGCCCTGATTTCCGGCGGCAGCTCCCATGAGCTGCCCTGGGGACTGCTGATGGCGGCATCGGTGCTGGTGACCGTGCCGCTGGTGATTCTGGTCCTGGTTTTCCAGCGCCGTATCGTCTCCGGCCTGACTACCGGCGCGTTAAAGGGTTGATGCCCAACAACTACAAGGAACAGCACCGTGATCAAATTGAAGTTAGCCAACGTCAACAAACAATTGGGCGGCATGCGGATTCTGCGTGACGTCAGCCTCGAGATCGCAGCGGGTGAGTTCGTGGTTTTCGTCGGTCCTTCGGGCTGCGGCAAGTCAACCCTGCTGCGACTGATCGCCGGACTGGACTCGATCTGCGACGGCGACCTGCTGATCGATGGGCGCCGGGTCAACGACCTGGAGCCACGCGAGCGCGGGGTCGGCATGGTGTTTCAGTCTTACGCGCTGTACCCACACATGAGCGTCTACGACAACATCAGTTTCGGCCTCAAGCTGGCCAAGACCGACAAGATCAGCCTGCGCGAGCGCGTGCTGAAAACTGCGAAGATCCTGCAATTGGACACCCTGCTGCAACGCAAGCCCAAGGAGCTCTCGGGCGGGCAGCGTCAGCGCGTGGCAATGGGCCGGGCCATGGCGCGGGAGCCGGACATTTTGTTGTTCGATGAACCGTTGTCCAACCTGGACGCCTCGTTGCGGGTGCAGATGCGCAACGAAATCGCCCGGCTGCATAAGCGCCTGGGCTCGACCATGATCTACGTCACCCACGACCAGGTCGAAGCCATGACCCTGGCCGACAAAATCGTCGTGCTTAACGGTGGCCGAGTCGAACAGGTCGGCTCCGCACGCGACCTCTACGAACACCCGGCCAGCCGCTTTGTCGCCGGTTTTCTCGGCTCGCCACGGATGAACTTCCTGGAAGCGCGCCTGCATGCTCCAGGCCTGAGCAGCCTGATCGACAGCCCGCTATTGGGCGTGACTGCCCTGCCCTTCGACAGCTCGGACCTGGACGCCAACACCCCAGTGACCCTGGGCATCCGCCCGGAGCAGGTATCACTCAAGGCCGCGGACGGCGGCGCGGGCGTGCTCGTGATCGGGGTCGAATACCTGGGCAGCGAAACCTATGTGCACCTCGACACCGGCCAAGAGGAGCCGCTGATCTGCCGTTGCGAGGCCAACGCCGGATGGCAGGCAGGCGACCGGGTCGAGCTGCACCTGCCGGTCGAGCACCTGCACCTGTTCAACGCTGATGGCCGCGCCTTGAAACGCCAGCCACCGACCCATCAACACCTGGCTGAAGGCGCTGCGTTGCGCTCGGTCAAAGCAGGCGCCCTATGACGTTGTCCTTGAATGCACTGAGCGATCCGATGTCCGCCGCTATCGAGCAGGCGCAACAGGCGCTGAATACCGGCCGGGCACGGGTTGTCGACGACTATCGCCCGGGGTATCACCTGGCCCCTCCGGCAGGCTGGATGAACGACCCTAACGGCGTGGTGTACTTTCGCGGCGAATACCACGTGTTCTATCAACACTACCCCTTTGATGCGAAGTGGGGCCCGATGTACTGGGGGCACGCCAAGAGCGCTGACCTGGTGCATTGGCAGCACTTGCCCATCGCCCTGGCGCCCGGTGATGACGTCGACCGTGACGGCTGTTTTTCCGGCAGCGCGGTGGTGCACGGCGACACCCTGGCCCTGATCTACACCGGGCATGCCTGGCTCGGGGAGGTGGGTGACGAGCGTTTTATTCGCCAGGTCCAGTGCCTCGCCACCAGCGTCGACGGCATCCACTTCGTCAAGCACGGCGCAGTGATCGAGGCGGCGCCGCACGCCAGTATCATGCATTTTCGTGACCCCAAGGTCTGGCGGCAGGATGAGCACTGGTACCTGATTGCCGGCGCGCGCCTGGAGGACCAGCCACTGCTGCCGCTGTACCGCTCTGCGGACCTGCACACTTGGGAGTTCCTCGACTATGTGGCCAGCGGCAGCGACGGCGATGGCTATATGTGGGAATGCCCGGACCTGTTTCGCCTCGACGGGCGCGATGTGCTGCTGTATTCGCCCCAAGGCATGCCAGCCCAGGGTTACGCACAACTCAACAAGTACCACACCGGTTATCGCGTGGGCCGTCTCGACAGCCAGTGGCAGTTCACGGGCGGGCCTTTTATTGAGTTGGATAACGGCCACGACTTCTATGCGGCGCAGACCCTGGAGGCGGCCGATGGCCGGCGCCTGGTGTGGGCCTGGCTCGACATGTGGGAAAGCCCGACGCCCTGCGCCGCCCACCACTGGCGCGGGATGCTCGGCCTGCCGCGCGAACTTGAACTGCACGCCGATCGGCTGCGGGTATTTCCCGCCCGCGAACTCATCGCGCTGCGCCAGGCACCATTGACAGGCACGCCCTGGTTGAGCGAATCGGACAGCCAATGGGTGCCGCATATCCGGGGCGACAGGCTAGAAATTCACCTGCTGCTGGACCTGCTCGGCAGCACCGACGGCCAGTTGGGGGTGGCCTTGCGTTGCAGCGCGGACGGCCATGAACGCACCCTGCTCTACTACGATGCTGCGCTGCAGCGCCTGGTGCTGGACCGAAGCCACTCGGGAAGCCATGTCAGCGGCCAGCGCAGCGTGGCAATAGACCCGGCGTCGGGGCGGATTGAACTGCGAGTGTTCCTCGATCGCTCCTCCATCGAGGTGTTCGACAGCCAGGGCCGCTTCACCCTCAGCAGCCGCCTCTACCCGCAAACCGACAGCCTGGGAGTCAAGCTGCTGGCCAATGCGCAGGGCGGCCGGGTGGCGATTGCCGATGCGTGGCCACTGGCCTCGGGCTGGCGATGAGGGGGGTCATTGCAGTCGCAACAAGTCCGGCCCCTGTGTCATGATCGCCCGTCACCCTGACAGGCCCCGCCTAGCATGACTTCAGTGAAAGACGTTGCACAGCTGGCCGGTGTGTCCCTGATGACCGTCTCGCGCGCGCTCAACAATCCGGAAAAACTGAGCCCCGAGACCTATCAACGGGTACGCCGCGCCATTGATGAACTGCAGTTCGTACCGAGCCTGTCGGCGCGCAGGATTCGCGGAGACAACCTGCAGACCCGCACCATCGGCGTGTTTGCCCTGGACACCGCGACCACACCGTTCGCGGTCGAACTGCTGCTGTCCATCGAGCAGACCGCGCAACAAGCCGGCTGGAACGTCTTTATCCTCAACCTGCTCAGCAACCCGCCCACCGACCAGAACATCGACCTGATGCTGTCTCACCGCCCCGACGGTTTGATCTTCAGCGCCATGGGGCTGCGCGAGGTGTGCATACCCGAGCGTTTGAAAAGCAAACCCCTGGTCCTCGCCAATTGCCTGGCCGATGACAGCCGTCTGGTCAGCTATGTGCCCGACGACGAAATGGGCCAGTACCGAGCGGTCCATCACGCATTGAGCCAGGGCTACCGGCGCCCGCTGTTTATCAACCTGCCCAGACAGAGCCTGGCCTGGGAACTGCGACAAAAAGGCATGCAGCGGGCCTGCCAGGCGTTCGGCCTGGCCCATGACGGACTGTTGCAGTACGACCTGTCCGAACATGACGCCTACGGTGAAACCGCCGCGATCCTCGAACGGCACATCATCGAGGGCCGTCCGCAGTTCGATATTCTTATCTGCGGCAACGACCGCATTGCTTTTTGCGCGTATCAACTGCTGCTGGGCCGTGGCCTGAAAATCCCCACCGACGTCGCGGTGCTTGGCTACGACAACATGATCGGTATCGCCGAGCTGTTCATCCCGCCCCTGACCACGGTGCAACTGCCGTACTACGAAATCGGACGCAATGCCGCCCGGCACTTGATCGAAACCCTCGAGGTGTCGGGAGCCCAGCCGGTTGATTGTCCATTGGTGGTCAGAGCATCGCTGTAAAAACCATGGGTGTGCTAATGGCGAACCCGGGAGTCAGCCGGCGCACCCTTCAACAGGCTCCACGCCCAGGGCTTCATGCAGCACCTGCTCAAGGATGGCGAAGAAACACTTTATATGGGGCTGCTTCAGCGCCTGAGGCCGAGTCACCAGGTAGACCTCCATGGCTGGAAGCTCCAGCTCCGGGAACAGCTCGACCAGGTCCTGCGCCAGGATACGGGGCAGGACCGCCACCCCCATGCCGCGCTTCACCGACTCCAGTTGGGCAGCGAACGAGTTGACGCTGAGTTGCGCCCGATCCAGGCCCGCCGCTTTGGCGGCACGCATCTGCGGCAGCATGTCCAGCGGCGGCAGCAGGGCGATATTGAGCACAGTGGCCGGGGTCACCTCGGGACAGCGCTTGAGATACCCGGCGTCGGCGAAGACCCCGTAGGAGAGCTGGCCCAAGGCTCGATAAATCAGCGAGGGCTCACCCAGGTGCGTGGTGCGGACCGCGATATCCGCCACACCGCGGGCGATTTTCTGCAAGTCGGCAGTGACCAGCAGCTCCACGGAACACCCCGGGTGCAGGGTAGTGAAACGACTCGCGGCCTCCAGCACGCTCGACGAGAACCCCTCCCCCGCGCTGACCAGCACACTGCCATGCAGCTCCGGGTGCAGCCCGGGCAGGTCCGTCGCCGTCTGACGCCGCAACCCCGCTTCCGCCGCCTGGGCGACCTCTACCAGGGATTGGCCGCGCGCGGTCAACCAGCATCCTTCAACGCCTCGTTCGATCAGGGGTTCGCCCAGGGCGGCTTCGAGCTGGGTCAGGCGGCGGGATACGGTCGACGCCGCGACACCCAGCAACTGGCCGGCCTGCAGAAAACTGCCACGGCGCGAGACGGCCAACAGCAGACGAAGATCGTCCCAGTTTGCTTGCACAGCCATACGTCCCATCCTCGATGCTTTGCATTTATGCAAAGCCATTATGCAGCAGTCGCTGTTTTTCATGAGGGGTCGCGAAGGTATATCTACCGGCCCTGGAAACTACTGGAATGGACTGTATGACCACCGGCCACAACAACCCTGTACACCCCACCGCAACCGCCTTCCCTCCGCAGGCTGCGCAAGCGGCCATGCGCAGCACCTTCGTGACCGGCGCAACCGGCCTGCTGGGCAACAACCTGGTACGTGAGTTGGTGGCCCGGGGCTACGCGGTCAAGGCCCTGGTCCGCTCACGAAGCAAAGGCGAACAACAGTTCTACGACCTGCCGAGCGTGGAGTTGGTAGTGGGAGACATGGCCGATGTCGAGGCGTTCGCAGCGGCACTGCACGGCTGCGATACGGTGTTTCATACGGCGGCCTTCTTTCGCGATAACTACAAGGGTGGCAGTCACCGCGAGCAGTTGGAAAAGGTCAATGTCGCCGGCACGCAAGCGCTGCTGCACCAGGCTTATGGCGCGGGCATTCGGCGCTTTGTCCATACCTCTTCGATTGCCGTGCTCGACGGCGCACCGGACAGCGCCATCGATGAGACCTGCCTGCGGGCCGAGGCCGACGCCGATGACTACTACCGCAGCAAGATACGGGCTGAGCGGGTGCTCCTGGGGTTTCTTGAAACCCATCCCGACCTGCACGCCTGCATGGTGCTGCCGGGCTGGATGTGGGGACCGGGCGATAGGGGCCCGACCTCTTCGGGGCAATTGGTCAAGGATGTGGTCAATGGCAAGCTGCCCGGGCTGATCCCCGGCACCTTCTCTGTGGTCGATGCCCGAGATGTAGCCTGGGCGCTGATTGCTGCCGCCAAGCACGGACGGCGCGGCGAGCGTTATCTTGCCGCAGGTCGGAACTTGACCATGGCCCAACTGGTGCCTGTGCTGGGGCGTATTGCGGGAGTCAAGACCCCGGTTCGACGGCTGCCACTGCCCTTCCTCTACGCCCTGGCAGCGGTACAGGAAGCCTACGCACGCCTGAGCGGCAAACCTATTTTGCTGAGCATGGCGACCTTGCGCCTGTTGATCCGGGAGGAGCACCGCACCTGCTTCAACCACCGCAAGAGTGAACAGGAACTGGGCCTGAGTTTCCGGGTGCTGGAGCAGACCATTGGCGACACGCTGGCCTGGTATCGGGAGCATGGCGGGTTCAAACCCTAACCCCCTGCCGTGCGCGATAAATCCCCATCCGTCAGTGCCAAAACCGTTAATCTCGCGCCCCCGACTACAAGGACGTAAAGCAACTGTGAGCAGAGAGATAATCCTGATGCGCCATGGCCAGCCGCAGCTGGCGGCCACCGGCAACGTGTCGGCGCTCGGCATGAAAGCGTGGATCGAAGATTACGACCAGTCCGTCATCACCCGGCAACCTGCCCCCGATACCAGCAGGCAACTCGCGGCCAGGGCCAGGGTGATCGTTTCCAGCACCGCGCCTCGTGCACTCTCCTCGGTCCAGGCGCTGGGCCTGGAGCCGGTCCTGGTCGATGGGATGTTCTGCGAAGCGCAACTGCCTTTTGCCCGCTGGAAACGACCACGGCTCTCGCCGTTTACCTGGGCCGTTATCCTGCGGGTCTTATGGCTGTGCGGTTACTCGCCCAACGTCGAATCCGCCGCCAATGCCCGGGCCCGTGCCAGCCGCGCAGCGCAACGCCTGCAGTCGCTGGCCAGCGAAGGACCGGTGCTGCTGCTCGGGCATGGGGTGATAAATCGCCTGATCGCCAGGCAACTGCTGGCCGATGGCTGGACTCGCCAGACCCGCAACGGCAGCCGTTACTGGAGTGCGACGGTGTATCAGCATCGCGAGGCGAGCTAAGGCACGGGCAAGGCACAGGTCACCCAGGGCGAGGGCGTTTGCTGGCGCTGAAGTTGTAGGTGCTCCAGCGCTTTTTCGGAGCCGTTGCGCGGCCCAGCGGGAGCAAGCTCCCTCGCCACACGTGCGTGTCTGGCCTTATCGGTGAAGCCAGCAGCCTTTAGCTCAAGCGCGCCAGCAGGGCCTTGGCCACGGCCTCGGAACTGGCCGGGTTCTGGCCGGTGATCAGTTTGTCGTCCTCGACCACGAACGGTGCCCAATCCGGTCCTTTCTCATACAGCCCGCCCAGGCGCTGGAACTCATCTTCGATCAGGAACGGCACGACATCGGTCAGTTGCACCGCCGCCTCCTCGCCGTTGGTGAAGCCGGTCACACGACGGCCCTTGATCAACGGCGTGCCATCCGCGGCCTGCACATGCCGCAGTACCCCAGGCGCGTGACAGACAAAGCCGATGGGCTTGCCGGCACGCTCGAACGACTCGATCAGGCTGATAGAGGTCCTGGACTCGGCCAGGTCCCACAGCGGGCCATGCCCACCCGGGTAGAACACCGTGTCGAAGTCCTGCTGGTTGACCGTCTCCAGCTTGACAGTGCTGGCCAGGGCCTTCTGCGCCGCCGGGTCAGCGTTGAAGCGCCGGGTCATTGCAGTCTGGAAATCGGGCTGTTCGCTCTTCGGGTCCAACGGCGGCTGGCCGCCCGCCGGCGACGCCAGCACCACTTCGGCGCCGGCATCCTTGAACACGTAATAAGGGGCGGCGAACTCTTCAAGCCAGAACCCGGTTTTCAAACCGGTGTTGCCCAACTGATCGTGAGACGTGAGAACCATCAGAACTTTCATCGCATATTCCTCATTGTCGCAGTGTCGTGCCAGGCGCCCGGACCCGAAGGGACCATGACGGGGTTGATCACCAGGCTGCTGAAGGGGGTTTGACAAGCGAACGGCGGCCGGCGTTCCGGATGATTGCCACAGCGGTCAATCGCCCAGGTAGCGCAGCGCCTGCCCAGACTCAGGTGGCGCGGTTGCCACACACCGATTTGGGCGTATGGCCAAAGTGCCGGGTAAACGCCGCCGTCAGGTTGTTCGGGTGCTGGTAACCGACCTTGTACGCCACCTCGGACACCCGATAGCCGGCGCCCAGCAATTCCCGCGCGCGGTTCATCCGCAGCTCCAGCAGGTAACGTCCCGGGCTGATGCCGTGGACCTGGCGAAAGTATTCCTTGAGCCGGTACTCGCTGACCCCCATGGCCGCGCACAGGTAGGCGTTGTTCAGCGGCTGGTCCAGATTGGACTGCATGTACAGGTCAATGCGATCCAGGGTGTCCAGGTCCCGAGCGGTCAACTTGGCCTGGCGGCTCGGGGCCACTTCGAGGGCCTGGAGCTGCTCCGACAGCAGGCTCAAGGCATGAATGCGCTGGGTCAGGCCGTCCTGGTGGTGGATGCTCGGGCTTTTCAGGCGCCGCAGGTGCTCGCTGGGGTTGATGTCGCAGCAGGCCACCTGGCGAAAGCTTTCATGCTGGCCCAGGGCGCTGCCGAGCAGGCCCTGGCAGCGCTCCGGGCCAACGAATCGGGCCAGGGCCGACTCGGTCACCACCAGGCGCAATTGCTGGATCGGCGTGTCGGCGGCGTACACCCGCTGGCCCTGGCCCTCGCGAAAAACCGAGACCGTCGCCTGGTTGGGCTGAAACTTCATTTCCCGGCCGTTCGGGCAACGGAACTCCGACTGCCCGGACAACGCGAAGGCAATCACCAGCATGCGCTCCGCCCCCTGGTGCTGGCACAGCTCGGCGCAGATCTTGTGGGCGGTCATCTGGGACTTGATCACCGTGAACCCCGCTTCACAGTCCAGCCGCTCGACCTGATAGTTGCCCGTTCCCGCAGCGCCCTCGAACTGCGTCCAGGAGGAAGACGCCGATGAATCCTGACTGGCCCGGGCCGGGCTCGATAACTCTCGCATTTCCATTCCCTCAACGCGCGTGCCTGACTCGAACGGCCGCGCTTGCCTGGCTTCCTTGCGGTGCCACGGCGAAGCCGGCACCGATCTGATGGCAGCGGATCCGACTACAGCGCCCGGCAGACCCAAGGCCGCCAGCCGTTTCCCATAGGTTATTCACCGCCACGCACAAGCAATGCTAATCATTCTCATCTCGGATTGCACTAACATACCGTCCTGACCAGCCCTATCCGCCTGCGCCACCCCGCCGCGGATGACCAGGGCGACCCTGTCATCGCCTGCCGCCCGCCCCGGGAGGCGGGCCTGCGCCTGATCCGACGCCCATAAGGAATTGTTCGATGCCGATCCCCGCTCCCCGCACCTCATGGTGGCCCCAACAGCTGTTGCTGGGCTGGCTCAACCTGGCGCTCACCGCGCCCCTGATCTACCTGTACATCGGCCTGCCTTTGGTCATGCGCCAGAACGGCTGGAGCGGTACCCAGATCGGTCTGATGCAACTGGCCGGCCTGCCCGCCATGTTCAAATTCCTCCTGGCCACCCCGGTCGATCGCTATCGGCTGGGCCGGGCCAGCTACCGCAACTGGAGCCTGGTGCTGGTGCTCGGCTACGCCGGCGCCTTGTGGCTGCTCGCGGCCCATGACCTGGGCAACACCGAGCCGCGCCTGATGTTCCTCCTGGCGATGCTGGTCAGCGTGCTCGGCACCTGGGCCGATGTGCCGCTGAACGCCCTGGCGATCCAGATCCTCCCGGAGTCGGAACGGGTCCGCGCCGGTGCCATTCGATCCGCAGCCATGTCCCTGGGGGCGATAGTCGGCGGTGGCGTCATGTTGCTGCTGCACACCCGCACCGGCTGGGCCTGGCCTTTCTACGTACTGGGCCTGGGCCTGCTGTCGGGGGCCGGGCTGCTGCCCTGGCTCAAGCCCGGGGCCGGGCAACCCGAGGCGCCGTCCCTGGCTCGGCCCGAGCCGCTGCCGGTGCAGGCCGGCTGGCGCCAATGGCCGGGCTACTTTGCAGTGGCCGAACATCGCGTCTGGGGCTTGCTGGTGCTGCTGTACTACCCGTTCCTCGGTGCGGTGTGGCTGTACCTCAAGCCGCTGATGCTCGACCAGGGGTTCGCTGCAGACCGCATCGCCCTTATCGTCGGGATTGTCGGCGGCCTGGTCGGCGCCCTCTCCAGCATGCTCGCCGGACGCCTGACCCGCCTGATCGGCGCCAGCATCAGCCTGCCGCTGCTGGCCCTGGGCAATCTGTTGGCCATCGGTTTCCTGACCCTGGTGGTGGTGGCCGGCCTGGGTCACACCGCCTTGATCGCCGCCGCCATGCTGGTGGCCCTGGCGATGGGCGCCTCGGCCGGCCTGATGTTCGGCTTGATGATGTACCACACCCGCCCCGGGCTGGCGGCCCTGGACTACGGCATCCAGTCGAGCCTGTTCGTCGCCACCCGCACCCTGGTGCCGATCCTTGCCGGGGTGCTGCTCGACCGTCTCGGCTACTCCGGCATGTTGAGCTGCCTGCTGGTGGGCCTGACTGTGGTATTCCTCCTGGCCTGGCACAGCCGCAAGCGGATCTTCAGCCTTGACCGCCCTTCCCATCAGCCCGGGCAACTGCAGGGCTCATAAGCCACTATCCGACATTGCCTCAACCCAGCGCCCGGCCTTTGGTTTCCCGGGCCTGCAGGGCGATGGCGCTGGCCAGCAGCAACAGCCCGCCCAGCAGGATGAAAATCGCCATCGCCCCCCAGTCCCAGGCCAGCAGCCAGCCCATGCCGATGGAGCCCAGCAGGGCCCCAGTGCGGTTGCACAATGCGCCCCACGCCGCGCCCTTGCCCCGCAGTAACGTGGGGTACAGCTCGGGCGTGTAGAGGTGCAGGCTCATGTTCGCCGCGTACAGAAAAAACGAACAACTGGCCGCCAGCAGCGCCACCAGCAACACCTGCTGCGCCGCCACCGTCAGCGCAATCAAGACCAGGCTCAGACCGGCCCCCAGGTAGCCGCCGAACAGCAACGGCACGCGGCCGATCCGATCGACGCATCCAGCGCCGGCCATGCACCCGGCAAGGCCGGCGACGTTGCTCAACAAGGCGAAGTTCAGGGCCTGCGCCAGGGATGTGGAAAACACCTCGACATACAGGCTCGGCAGCCAGATCAACAAGGCGAAATTCACCAGGTAACCGAGGAACCACAAGGCCGCGACGCTGGCCGAGGCATGCCGCAGCCCAGGGTTGAACAGTTGCCGCCAGCCCACGCTGGCCCGGCGGCCCGCGGTTGTCAGGTCCTCGACCGGCGTCGGTTCGGGCACCGCGCAACCGGTGGCCCGCTCCATGTGCGCCATGCACGCCTGGGCCCGCCGGAACTGGCCTCGCGCCGCCAGCCAGCGCGCCGACTCGGGTACATAGGCGTAGACCAGCACCGCCAGAAGCAGAGGCACGCTGCCCAGCCAGTACAGCGGACGCCAGCCCATCAGCGGCAAGGCCCAGGTGCAGGCCATCCCGGCGAACATCAGGCCGCAGGGAAAGGACAGCTCATACACCAGCACAAAACGCCCGCGGACCCTGGCGCTGACGATTTCACTAAGGTACAGCGCGGCGATCGGCACCTCGGCGCCAATCCCGATCCCTTGCAGCAGGCGCCCCAGCAGCAGCCCTTGCCAATCGCTGGAACAGGCGATCAGCGCACTGAACAGCCCGGTCAGGAGCATCGCCGCCAGCAACACCGGCTTGCGCCCCACCCGGTCGGCCAGGGCCCCGGCGAACAGCGCGCCAAGGAGCATGCCCAGGGTGCCGCTGCCGATGATCAGGGTGACCTGGGTCGGGTCCAGCTGCCACTGCTGCTTGAGCAGCGGCAGGGTGAAGGAAATCAGCAGCAGGTCGAAGGCTTCGAAAAAGGTGATCACCCCCAGCAACAGGCGCACCCGGGCCTGCCAGCCGACCACTGGCAGGCCCTCGATGCGGGCGTTGATCTGGGTACTCAATGACAGGTGCTCCAGGGTCTCCCGGGCGTGGGTCATGGCGCCTCTCCCCCGCTCAATCAGCCAGGGTGCCGGGCTTGCCGGCACGCAGGGAGACACAGAGTTCGAACAACAGGATGCCGATCAAGGCCTGCAACGGCAGAATCCAGCCCCCGGAATACTGATGCAGCAAGCCCATGCCCAGCGGGCCGAGCACGGCGATCATGAAACCGAACCCCTGGGCCATGGCCGACAACTGGGTGGTGACCTGCTGATCGGGGCTGCGCAGCACAAACAGCAGGGCACTCAGGGCCGGCCCTGCGCCCTGGCCGATGCCCAGCACCAGGACCGCCAGCCAGGCCAGCGGCAAGGGCGCGTACAGCAGGCCCAGGCACCCCGCGAGGCACAAGCCCACGGTAGCGGCAATGTAACCACGCTGGTCCCTGACCCGGGCCGCCAGCACCGGCGCAAAATAGCCCCCCAGCACCAGGCCCACCTGGGACACCGCCAGGTACAGCGCCGCCTCGGCGACCGTGGCACCGCGCTCGACATAGATGCTCGGCAACCAGGCCAGCAAGGCGTAGAGGTTCAGGGCCTGGAAACCGAAGAACAGAGTGATCGACCAGGCGGTGCGATTCTTCAGGACCCGAATCCTGCCCCCGCTGGCCACTGCGCCCGTCGCCGCAAGCGGCTGCCCATGGCCCAACTGGGGCGCCCAGAACACCAGGGCGATCAACGCCGGGATGGCCCAGGCGCCCAGGGTCAGGTAAGCGGCGTCGACCGTCGCCCCCAAGCCCTGGTAGATCGGCACGGTCAAGCCGGCGGTCAACACCGCGCCACCGCCGAGCATCAGGGAAAACAGGCCCATCATGTGACCGATCTGGGTCGGCTGGAACCGCTTGCGCACCAGGGCCGGCACCACCACGTTCATCACCGCGATGCCGACCCCGGCGAGCAAGGTGCCGACAAACAGGCCGTGCACGCCCAGGGCCCGGACCCCGCAACCGAGTGCCAGCACCAGCAACGCGGCGAACAGCGTGCGCTCCTCACCGAAGCGCTGGCGCAGGCGCACACCGACCAGGGCGAACAGGCTCAGGCAGATCGGTGGCAGCGAGGCGATCAGGGTCGCCTGGGTCGCGCTCAGGCGCAGTTCGCCAAGGATCGGCCCAACCCCGGCGAAGGCGATCCGCAGGTTCAGCGTCACCACAATAAAACCCAGCAGCAGCCACAGCTCGCCGCGCGCCGAAGCACGCGGGCGAAGCCCGGTGACGGCGGATTGTTCAACGTTCATGCAAACCTCCAGACAATGGGAAGCCGTGCGCATGGCAGGCCCATGCGCCGGTTGACAGCGGGTAGCGCGGATCAGGCCGGGGCGCTGGCCACCAGGCAGTGGATCGGCAGGCCCTTGAGCGGCTGGGCCTTGACCTCGGTAAAGCCCTGTTCCAGCAGCAGCGACTGGATAAAGCTCACCGCGTAGGTGTCGCCGCAGTCGGTCAGGCCGAGCATCTGCGCGGCGAACAGGCGTGGCAGCGGGTCCAGGGCCGGGTCGATCGCGGTGGTCATGAAGTCGCTGATCAGCAGCTTGCCGCCGGGGGCCAGCACCGCACGGGCGCGGGCGATCAACTGCCGGCATCGCTCGGGATCGAAGTGGTGGAGGATCTGGCTCATGATCACCAGTTCGTACTGGCCGGGGATCTCCACCGAGAAGATATCGCCGCCAATCACCCGCGCCCGCTCGGCCACCCCGAACTGCCGGGCAAAGCCTTCAGTGACGCTGGCCACCGACGGCCAGTCGAGGCCGGTGACCTGGGCCTGGGGGTACTTCTGGGCAAAGGTGAAGCCGTAGATACCGTTGCCGCAGGCTACGTCGAGAATCCGCAGCCGCGCTTGCCGCGCCGTCCACTCATCCAACAGCGCCACCACTCGGCGCGCCGTGGTACGGCTGGTGCTTTCGATCCCCGCAGAAAACTCCTGCCAGTACGGGTGGTCATCGGCCTCGATGTTCTGCGCCAGGGTGCTTTTGCCGGCGATCACCGCGCTTTTGAAATCGCGGAAGGTTTCCCACATCAGGTCGGCGCTGTAGACCTGGGCCAGACCGCCCACGTACTGCAGGCTCTCGCTCAGCAGGTAGCGCCGCGACAGGTCGTTGAGGGCATAGCGCCCGTCGCCACCGACTTGCAGCAGGCCGAGGCCGGCCAGGGCCGACAGCAGGATGCGCATGCCGCGCTCGCTGGTGCCCAGTTCCCGGGCCAGGGTCGCGGCGCTGGCGGCCTGCTCGGCCAGGCCGTCGAAGACCTTGAGTTCGATGGCGGCGCGCAGGACCCCGGCGCGTTCGACACCGGTCAGGATGTCGAGGATCGGGGCGGCGCTCAGGGTCACGGGGGAAACGGATTGGTTCATGCTGTTCCTCGATAGTTCGTCACGTAAAGTTGCTTTGTCGACCTTGCCCGAAGGGGCCAGGGGAAAGGCCGGGTGCAGGCTGACGGCGTCCGGCCACTTGAAGCGTTCAAGGCCGATCTGGTGCTGCAGGAAGTGATTGACCGCCTCCAGGCTCAAGCCCTGCCCGGGATCGCGCAGGACCACGCAGGCCTGGACCCAGCTTTCGCCGCCGGCGCGAGGCACGGCGACCACCGCCACATCCAGCACCTGGGGGTGTTCGTGGAGGAGCATTTCCAGCTCCCCGGCATTGACCTTGATCCCCTTGCGCAGGATCACGTCGGATTTGCGGCCCACCACCTGCAGCCGCCCCTGCGCGTCGAGCCGGCCCTTGTCACCAGTCTTGACCCAGCCACCCGGGGCCCGGGCGCTCTGGTTCAGCTCCGGGGCGCCGTAGTAGCACAGCGGGGTCATGGGCCCGAGGGCCCAGATCTCGCCCACCTCACCCATCGGCAGCGCCTGTTGCTGTTCATCCACGATGCGGATGCCGACCACTCGCGGGTCCGGCTTGCCCACGCTGGCCACCAGCACCGAGGCCGGGTCGTCGAGGGCCGTGTGGCAGGCCACACCATCGGCGGACCCATAGGACTGGATCAAGCGGCACCCCAGCAGGCGCTGCACGCCACGGGCGGTCTCGGCGCTGAGGGCCGAACCGCCGCTGATGATCGCTTCCAGCGCCAGGCTGCTCCCGGACCAGGGCGCTTGCTGCAACAGCGGGCTGGCCAGCAACAGGTCGACCATGTTCGGCCCGGCGTACAGGTGGGTGACCTGATGCCGGACCACCGCCCGCAACACCTCGTCCGGATCGAAACGCGGCAAGGTGACCAGGGCCCCGCCCTGGGCGGCCATCACACAGGAGGTGGCCAGGGAGCCGAACGGCGACGCCAGGGGCACGCAAAACAGGGCCCGCACCGGAGCGTCGCTGCGGCTCAGGCTGTCGAGGTAGGCCGCCTGGCCACCGAGCAGGCCGTTGTGGGAATAGGCCACCAGCTTGGGCTCCGACTCCGACCCTGAGGACGCGATCAGCCGCGCCGGGCCGTCGGCGTCGATCCGCCCCGGTTCGAAGGCCAGCCTCGGCCCGTCCCAGAGTCGATCCAGATCCAGCCAGCCCTCCCGGGCCTGGCCTTGCAGAATGCGGATGCGCAAGGCCGGCAATTGCTCGGCCAGCTCATCGATCAGTGCCCCGTAGTCGGTCTCGCCGACCCAGCGCGAGCAGACCAGGGCCTTGGCCCGGGAGCGCTGCAACAGCGATCGGCTTTCACGCTTCTTGCGGCCGATGGGAAACGGCAGGACCACCGCCCCCAGCGCTGCCACGGCCAAGTCCAGGGCGCAGGCCTGCCAGCCATTGGCCAGGTTCACCGCCACCACATCGCCGGCGACCACACCCTGTTGCCCCAGGGCATGGGCCAGGCTCAGGGCGCGCTCCAGCAACTGCTGGTAATCCAGGCTGTGCTCGGCATCCGCCACCGCCAGCGCCCGGGGTTGCTGCAAGGCCAGGCGGTAAAACGAGGAGAACAGGTCGAGCCCGCTGTACAGCCCTTGCTCACGCCACTGTCGACGCAGGGAGCCGGGCACCAGATCGATAAATTCGGGGTGGTCCGGATGGCTGGCGACAGCCGTCCGGGTATCAGCCAGTGAGGCGCCATTCATAAACTGGAAATCTCCCAGGGGTTGTTCACGTGTAGGTAGGCCGACTGGCGCAAGGCGCCCGCCAGCAGCGGCTGCTCGGGCAACTGGCGCAGATCGGCGGTGACGGCCACGGCCATCAGGCCCCGGGCCTGCAACGCGGCGCAGCAGGCCTGGGTCTCCTGCTCGGCGCACCAGCGCGCCAGGTCAGCCCCGGCCTCGAGACGGTCCGGGTAGTCGTGACCTTCGGCGGTCTGCGCGAGGTCGAGCATCAGCCAGCCGTCGCGGCAGGCGACAGCGCCGGCCTGCCCGGCCACCGGCTCAGCGGGTTCTTCGGCCAGCAACAGCGCAGCGGCGCCGGCCATGCACGAATCGAGGTAGCGGCCCCGGCCATCGCGTTGCCGGGCGTAGAGCGCCGCGACCGTGCCCTCGGCCGCAGCCACCCCGCCGAGGACGTCGATCAGGGTGAGCAGCGCCCCGCCAGCGGCCCCTTCGGGCTGGCGGATGCGCGCGGCCAGGCCGCTGTAGGCCTGGATCATGAAGTCGGTACCCGGAGGGTGCTCCGGCGCCGGCGCGGGGCCGGAGCCCGAGGCCGAGACGTAGATCAACTGCGGCATCAGCCGAGCGAGGGTCTGCGGCTGCAGGTCCAGTTGCTCATCCCGACCGGGGGCCCAGTTGTGCAGGAACACGTCGGCGTCGGCCAGCAACGCCAGCAGCTCGGCGCGCCCGCTGGCCGCTTTCAAATCGATTTGCACACACTGCTTGCCCTGATTGATCGCGTCGAAATGCGCCGAGATGTCCCCGGTCATCGGCGGCATGCCGCGCATCGGATCGCCTCCCGGCGGTTCGACCTTGATCACCGTGGCCCCCAGCAGGCGCAGCAGATGCCCGGCCAACGGGCCCTGGATCAAGCGGCAGCATTCCACCACGGTGATCCCTTGCAAGGGCAGGCCGGCCTGCTGCGGTGGCAGGCGGTCGCCGGGCAGGCTGGCGACAGGCTCCTGGGCCAGGTCGAAGCAGCGCCAGCCGCCGCCCTGGATCCAGCGCTGGAACGATGGCTCATGGCGGCAATCCTGCCAACGACGCAGGGCGCACAGCTCGGTGCCGGCCTCTTTGGCCATGGCCTGCAACGCGGCAAACCCATGGCCGCCGACCGCGCTGAACAGCGCTGCCGGCAACCAGGCCGTGGCCCGGGTGTAGCGCTGCATGAACGGTCGCCAGCCTTTGCCGGCCACGGGAGTGGCAACACCGGCCAGGTTCCAGAAACGCAGCCAGGCGTCCGGGTTCAGCGCCTCCAGTTCAAACACCACGCCATCGGCGCTGGTAAAGGGCGGCCGTGCCGCATCCGCCGGGGGCGCGGGCTCGGGCGGGTAGCCGCCGTCGGCACTGTCCATGGCCAGGTACTGACCGAGGGCCAGCAGCGCCGCCCCGCCATGGCTCATGGCGACCCGCGCCCGGGGCAAACCCCGCGCCTGCCCCACCAGGCTGGCCAGGGCCGTGGTCAGCAGCAGCGAGGCACTGAAGGTAGCGCAGTAGTCCACGCCCAGGGGTAATGGCTGGCCGGTGGAGCGCTGGTGCAGGGCCGTGATGCCGACCACCGCTTCCACCAGGGCGGCGC
Organism: Pseudomonas sp. QD4; assembly: GCF_049199125.1. Lineage (NCBI taxonomy): Bacteria > Pseudomonadati > Pseudomonadota > Gammaproteobacteria > Pseudomonadales > Pseudomonadaceae > Pseudomonas > Pseudomonas sp. QD4. Next base: position 73,514 of record NZ_JBLZOM010000001.1, on the reverse strand, counting down.
TGGCGTCCAGGGTCGAGGCCCCCGGCCAGGGCCGCAGGTGCAGTTCCACCTGGCGTCCGGCGTCGTCCAGCAAGCCAGGGGCCGATCGATTCAAACCCGGCCTAGGGGCTGTGGCGTCGGCCTCCAGCACCTGCCCGCCCAAGGCCTTGAGGCGCCGCCCCAGGGCCCGGGCGACCGGAGCCAGCGAAGGTGGCCAGGCCGTTGCCGGCAGCTGCAAGGTCAGGTGCTGGAGCAAGGGCTGCCCAGGGACTGTCAGTGAGACGCTCGGACTCTGGTCGAGCGCCCGGGCAGAGGAATAAAGCGTCATGGCTGCGCCTCCTGCAAGGTCCAATGGCCCGTCACCGGGCCGCGAATCCGGGCGCTCATCGCACGCCCTTGCGGGCCAGCAGCACGGTCAGCGGCGCCATGGGGAAATCACATTCACCGGCGTGCTCCACGCTGGCGAAGCCGGCCTCGGCCAGCAGCCCGGCCATTTCCCCGGCACGCGGGACAAAGCGCCCGGCCATCAGCATCGGCAAGTAGTACGGCATGACCCGGGCATTCATCCCGGGCTGCGCGGAACGTTCGGCATGGGCGCTGATAAACAGCCCGCCCGGGCGCAATGCACCCAGCACGCGGCGCAGCAGGTCGAGGCAATCGGGCACGAAATGCACCACCGAGGAACACCAGATCACGTCATAGCCTTCGCCGAACGAGTCCCGAGACAGGTCGCCGCCCATTGTTGTCACCCGCTCCTGCAAGCCGGCCTCGGCCACCAACTGCCGGGCCACGGCAGCGGTCGGCGGCCAGTCGAAGACCGTCGCGTGCAGGCCGGGGTATTCCCGGGCCAGGGCCTGGGCCACCAGCCCCGGCCCGCCACCGAGGTCGAGCACCCGCTCGGCCCGTTGCACTTCGGGCAGCATCTGCAATAACGAGAGCACCGCCGGCACGCTGATCGCCTGTTGCTCTTGGGCGATATGGCTGGCCGCCGCAGCCGCCCAGTCCTGCCCGCCGCCCTGGGGCTTGGCCGGCGCCTGGAGCGGCTCGCCGCTGAGTCGCTGGCGCAGGCTGGCACCGGTCTGGCGCAAGGCCTTGAGCCGGTAATGCCAGGCGTCGACACAGCCCTGGGGCCCCGGCAGCCAGTAGCGGCGAGTAGTGTCGCTCAGGCCATAGCGGCTGCCGTCCGGCCCGTCGATGCGCTGCAAAAGCGCCATGCTCCAGAGCAGCTCGAGCCAGTGCCCGGCGATGTCCGGCGCCAGCTGCAGGCGCGCAGCCAGGGTCGGCACGTCGAGGGGCTGCTCCAGGGCACTGAACAGGTCCAGTTCCAGGGCCAGGGTCAGGGCGTCGGCCTGGACCGCAGCGCCGGCCAGTTGCCAATAGGCCTGCAGCGGGTGGCTGTGGTTGAAATCAATAATGTTCACGGTCTGGATCCCCTTATTTACAAGTCGAATGTCAGGCGCATTCCCAACTCCCGAGGTGGGCTGTAGACGTCCACGAAACCGTTCTGGTAGCCCACGGCGTCGTAGCGTTTGTTGGCCAGGTTGTTGACGTAGGCGCTGACCTCGAAGCGCTCGAAGCTGCGCCCCAGGTCCAGGTCGATCAGGCCGTAGCCGGCCCGGCGGTTGCTGTTGGCCGCGTCCAGGTAGGTACGGCTCACGGCGCTCAGGTTGAGCTGGGTGTACCAGCGGCTCTCGGCGTCGTAGCGCAGCCCGAGGTTGCCGGTCAGGTCCGGGGCGAAGGGGTTGTGATTGCCGGAATAGTCACTGGCACCGTCGGTGAAACTGTCGAAGCGGGTGCGGTTGATAGCCAGTGCGCCCAGGACTTTCCAGCCGCTGCCCAGCAGGTAGTCGGCCTGCAATTCCAGGCCACTGGAGCGCGCCGACGCGGCGTTGGCGATGTACACCACGCCCGGAGTGAGCATCTGCTGCACCTGCATATCGTCGATGCTCATGGTGTACAGGGCCACCGAGTACTGCAGGCGGCGGTCGAGGGCCCCGCCCTTGAGGCCGACCTCCCAGGAGCGGACCTTTTCCGGGGCGTAGGCCGGGTAGTTGGCGGCCGGGCTGAAGGTGTTGAAACCGCCGGCGCGGAAACCGTCGGCGACGCTGGCATAGACGAATGCGTCATCCATCCATTCGTATTGCAGGGCGACCTTGGGCGAGAAGCGCTTCCAGCTGGCGTCGCGGGAATCGCCGCCCTCCGGGGTGAAGCGCACAAAGTCGCGCTCGGCGCGGCCGCCCAGGGTCAGGGTCCAGCGCTCGGCCACCGGAATCATCCAGTGGCTGAACAGCGCGGCGCTGTGCCCTTCCAGTTTCGAGCTGTAGGGCAGCAGGCGCATCGGGGTCTTCTGCTCCCCGCCCAGGTCGTGCCGGTCGCGATCGAAATACATGCCCGTGACCCATTGGCTGTCGCCCAGGGTGCCTTCCACGGTGAACTGCTGGGACAGGGTATTGAAGTGATTGTCGCGACCGATGTGCAGGGAGTCGGCGGGCCGGAAGTCGGTGTCCTGCAAGACCCGGTCGTAGAAGTCGCTGTTGCCGGTCACCGAGCGCAGCTTCAGGCCCGAGGCCAGCTCGGTGCTCAGGTCCAGGGAGACGCTGCGGGCACTGGAGTGATCCCAGCCGCGCACGCCGGAGCTGACCCGGGCCCGAGGAGTGCCGGAGGCGCCCCACTGGGCCGCGCCGTCGTCATAGTCCTGGCGCGAGTAGCGCAGGATGGCTTCGGAGCTGTCGTCCGGGGTCCAGCGCAGGGCCATGCGGCCACCGTGCTTCCTGCGGTCGTCGGCCTCGCCACCGTGGTAGCGGTCATCGATATAGCCGTCCTGCTCGCTCCAGTTGCCGGTGACCCCGAGGTACAAGCGGTCCTCCACCAGCGGCCCGCTGAGGTCGGCCCGCGCCACGCGCTTGTCGCGGCTGCCCAGCTCGGTGGAAAGCCGGGCGTGCGGGGTGTTGTCCGGAGCGCGGGTATAGATGTTCACCACCCCGGCTTCAGCATTGCGCCCATACAGCGCCGACTGTGGCCCACGCAGCACCTCGACCCGTTCGATCCCCAGCATGTCGTGGTCGAAACCCTGGGCCATGAAGGTCGGCACGCCGTCCACCATCATCAGCGCCGAAGATGAATAAGAGGCGAAGTTGGAGCTGATGCCGCGCACCACCGGCGGCTGGATCGCCGACTGGCCGAAGGGCTGGAAGCCAAAACCCGGCACCCGCCGCAACAACGCCGACAGGTCCTGCACATGCTCGCGTTCCAGGGTCTGGCCGTCGAACACACTCATCGCCGCCGGCACCGACTCGGCGCTCTGGGACAAGGCGTTGGCGGTCACGGTGATCGCTGGCAACTCTTCCAGCGCTTGGGCTGGAGCCGCGGCCGCGACCATCAGGGCGACCCACAACGGCGTGCTTTTTCCCCAGGCACAACGACCGATCCCGGGCTGACTGACATTCATTTGATGCGCTCCAAAATGTGCTCATTGGGTCAATGGCAAAAATGGTAACAGCGGCAAAAAATGATAATCATTCTTATTAATATGCCGTCCGACGAATTTCCTATGGGTTCCGGCGCGGACTATTCCACCCCCCTGAGAATGGTTCTAACGTGTGGCCAATCCCGACGAGACAACTCGAGATCACAGTGATGCTAGAAAGGAATTCGCACCGAGCGATGGCCCCAGCCCACCGCCCCTGCTGCAGCCCCAAGCCATTGACCTGGCATGCCTGCACCCGCTGCAGGCGCTCCCCCTATCAATACCTGGCAGATGCCGGAAGACGCCCGGCAAACCGTCGCGGTCGGCTGCTCGCCCTACGGCCACTTGAGGCCGCAACCGGCGCCCACGCCAACCTCGCTGTCGGCTCTCCGAGCTTGCGCACGTCCCCTTTTCTCCAGGACTTTTAACCGAGATGAAATTCTCCAACTTCTTCAGAAACAGCAACCTCTTCACACCCCAGACGCCAGGTGCCAGTGCCAGCAGTGGCGGCCAGGCGGTGAGCGAGCAGAATCGCCGTGCGGTGTACCTGAACTTCAACGAATCACCTTTCGGCCCCCTGCCCCCGGCCCTGGAGGCGGCCCGCGACAGCCTGCCGGATTGCGGGCGCTACGGCTTCGCTGCGATCGATCAACTGCACCAGGCCCTGGCGCAGGAACTGGCAGTGCCCCGGGACCACCTGACCCTGCACCCGGGCTCCAACCGGGCCCTGCACTATGCCGCCGCGACCTTTACCGGGCCGAGCAAATCCCTGGTCATGGCCTCCCCGGGCTACCCGATCTGCGAGCTGGCCGCCCGGCGCGCCGGGGCCGAGGTGCACAAGGTGGCCCTAGGTAAAAACGGCGCCCACGACCTGGAGCGCATGTGCGCGATCGAAGACGCCGGCCTGATCTACCTGTGCAACCCGAACAACCCCACCGGCACCATCACGCCCCATAAGGCCATCCTCCAGGCCCTGGCGGAAAAGCCCCGGGACGCGGTGTTGCTGGTGGACGAGGCGTACCTGCAATTTTGCGATGAACGCTCGATGCTGCCCTGGGTCGAACAGCGCCCCGACCTGATCGTGCTCCGCACCTTTTCCAAGATCTATGGCCTGGCCGGTCTGCGGGTCGGCATGGCGATGGCCCAGCCCCAGACCTTGCAGCGCATCACCACCCTGCCCGCCGACGACGTCTCGATCACCGCTGCCCAGGCCGCCCTGGCCAGCCTCGGCCAGAGCGCTCAAGTGGCACAACGCAAGCTCGAAATCGCCCGGGCCCGGCAGGAAACCATCGACTGGCTGCAATCCCGGGACATCCCGTGCACGGCCTCACAATCGAGCTGTTTCATGATGAAGGTCGGGGACCGGGCCCCCCAGGTCATTCAGGTCCTCGCGGAACACGGCGTGCACATCGGCCGTGCCTGGCCCGAAGCCCCGGAGTGGGTGCGCGTCACGGTAGGCACCCGGGATGAAATGGACGTCTTCAAGTCCGTCATGAGCCAAACGGTTTGCGCCAACTTCCACGGCTTCTTCTATCCGATTTAAACAACCGGCGGGCATGGGCGCCTTGATGGGCTGACCCCGGGCCTGGTCAATAAAAGACTGCAACGGCGCTACAACCGTCAACAGCACTACAACCTTCAACGCCTGCATCACCTGCTGATCGAGGTGCGGGCTTCGCTCACCCAGAATTTCATTCAAGACAGGAACAGCCATGCAACTTCCCCCCCTGGTAGAGGCTGACGCCACATTGAGCGCCAGTGAAATAAGCCGTTATAGCCGGCATCTGTTATTGCCCGAAATCGGCCTGCAAGGACAACAACGCTTGAAGCACAGCCGGGTCCTGGTGATTGGTGCCGGCGGGCTGGGTTCGCCCACGCTGTTGTACCTGGCGGCGGCCGGCGTCGGCACCCTGGGCATCATCGACTTTGATGTGGTGGACGAGTCCAACCTGCAGCGACAAGTGATACATCGCCTCGCGGAAGTGGGCCAACTCAAGACTGAAAGTGCCAAGCGCACCTTGCAGGCGCTGAACCCCCATATCCAGATCAACCTGCACCAGCAACGCCTGGACAACGACAACGCCGTGGCGCTGTTTTCCAACTATGACCTGATGCTCGACGGCACCGATAACTTCGCCACCCGCTACCTGGTCAACGATGCTTGCGTGCTGGCGGGCAAGCCCTATGTCTGGGGCTCGATCTACCGCTTCGAAGGCCAGGCCTCGGTGTTCTGGGAACAGGCACCCGGCGGCGGGATCAACTACCGCGACCTGTACCCCGAGCCGCCGCCCATGCACCTGGCGCCATCCTGTTCCGAAGGCGGCGTGCTCGGAGTGCTCTGCGCCTCCATCGGGGCAGTCATGGCCACCGAGGCCATCAAGCTGATCACCGGCATCGGCACGCCGCTGCTGGGGCGCCTTGCGGTGTATGACGCCCTGGAAATGAGCTACCGCTTCCTGCCTTTGCGCCCGTCACTCAAGCGCCAGCCGATCACCGCGCTGCAGGACTACCAGCAACTGTGCGGCCTGGGCAGCGTGCCGACCCCGGCCAGCGTGCCCAGCCTGGATGCCCACGCCCTGCAAGCCCTGCGCCTGGGCGGGCAGCCGCTGCAGGTGATCGATGTCCGGGAACAGAACGAATGGGACATCCTGCACATCCCCCAGGCGCAGCTCATGCCGATGCAGCAGGTGCTCAGCGGCGTGCACCACGCGCAGCTTTCCCGGGACGCCGAGATCGTCGTCTATTGCAAGGCCGGCAGCCGCTCCAGGACGGTGGTCCAGGCCCTGACCGAGCAAGGCTTCGACAACGTGCGCAACCTCGAAGGCGGGGTCCTGGCCTGGGCCGCGGCCTATGCGCCGACGCTGCCGGCCTATTGATCCCGCGCCCCCCGCCCCCAACGAGTAGCCCTTTATGTTGCTGCTGAGCCACGACATCGTCAGCGCGATCTTCGACCAGGCGCGCCAGGCGCACCCGATCGAATGCTGCGGAATCATCGCCGCAGCCGCCGGCAGCGAGCGCGCCACGCGGCTGATCCCGATGGTCAACCGTGCCCGTTCCGAGGTGTATTTCGAGTTCGACCCGCGCCAGCAACTCCAGGTCTGGCGCGAGATGGACGCCCGGGATGAAGAACCCCGGGTGTTCTACCACTCCCACACCGCATCGCGGGCCTTCCCCAGTGCCACCGACATCGCGTTCGCCACCGACGCCAATGCCCACTACCTGATTGTCAGCACCGCGGACTACGACCCGCCGCTGCGCAGTTTTCGCATTGTCCAGGGCTGTGTCAGCGAAGAGGAAGTGCGCATCGATGCGCTGCCCGTCGCTGCACTGAACCTGCCCGATTAACCCCCTACGGAGTGCCACCCCATGAAGATCATTGTTCCCACCCTGATGCGCCACTTGACCGCCAACCAGAAAACCGTGGAGGCCCAGGGGCAAACGGTCAGGCAAGTGATCGACGCGCTCGAGCAGCAGTACCCGGGCCTTGCGGCCCGCCTGATCGACGGCGGCGAAGTTCACAAGTTCATCAATATCTACGTCAACGACGATGACATCCGCTTCTTGCAGAGCCTCGACAGCGCCGTGACGCAGCAGGACCAGATCACCATCCTGCCTGCCGTCGCCGGTGGCTGCTTTTAACGCCCCCGAGCGAGGAATGACCGATGTGCCCTTGCCCCTATATGCACCCAGCACCACCCCAACAATGGCATGACGCCCAACTGGATTTCGCCGAAAGCATGAGTTACGGCGATTACCTGGGGCTGGATAAAGTGCTGGACGCACAAGCGCCACGCTCCCAGCAACACAACGAAATGCTGTTCATCATTCAGCACCAGGCATCGGAACTCTGGATGAAGCTGCTGTTGCATGAACTGCGTCACGCCCGCCAGTTGATCGACCACGGCCAACTGGGGGGCAGTCACCGGGTGCTGGCCAGGGTCCTGCGGATCATGGAGCAGATGGTCAGCTCCTGGTCGATCCTGGCGACCCTGAGCCCCATGGAGTTCATCAGCTTTCGCTCGGACCTGGGGCAAGCCTCGGGCTTCCAGTCCTACCAGTACCGCGAGATCGAGTTCATGTTCGGCAACAAGAACCGCGCCATGCTCCTGCCGCACCAGCACACGCCGCAGATCGCCCGCAACCTCGAACGCTGCCTGCACAGCCCCTCACTGTACGACGCGATCATCCAGCAGATGGCGCGCCAGGGCCTGCCCATTGCCGCCCTGCGACTGGACGCCGACCCCAGCGAACCGACCCGCAGCGATGCCTCGGTGGAGGCCGCCTGGGTCCAGGTCTACCAACAACCGGAGCGCTACTGGGACCTGTACCAGCTGGGAGAAAAGCTCATGGACATCGAGGATGCGTTTCGCCAATGGCGCTTTCGCCACGTCACCGTGGTCGAGCGGGTGATCGGCTTCAAGAAAGGCACCGGCGGCACGGAAGGCGTCGAGTACCTGCGCAAGATGCTCGGCACCGTGCTGTTCCCTGAGCTCTGGAGCCTGCGCTCGAGCCTTTAGCCGACGCCTTATCAAGCCCGCTGCCGCTGCGAACCGGGCACCACCCCAAGAGAATTCGCCATGACCGCTACAGACAACGTTCGTCAAGTCACCATCATCGGCGCCGGGCTGGCCGGAGCCCTGGTTGCCCGCCTGCTGGCCCGCCAGGGCTGGCGTGTCAGCCTGTTCGAGCGACGCCCCGATCCGCGCATCGAAACCGGGGCCCGCGGCCGTTCCATCAACCTGGCCCTGGCCGAACGCGGCGCCCATGCCTTGCGCCTGGCCGGGCTCGAACCCGAGGTGCTGGCCGAAGCGGTGATGATGCGCGGGCGCATGGTGCACGTCCCCGGTACGGCCCCCAGCCTGCAACCGTACGGACGCGATGACAGCGAGGTGATCTGGTCGATCAATCGCGATCGTCTGAACCGGATTCTGCTCGACGGCGCCGAAGCGGCCGGGGCGAAAATCCACTTCAACCTGGGGCTCCACAGCGTCGACTTCCCCCGCCAGCGCCTGACCTTCAGCAACGCCTCGGGGGCTCACCTGGACAGTCGCTTCCAGTTGCTGATCGGCGCCGACGGCTGCAACTCGGCGGTGCGCCAGGCCATGGCTGAGGTGGTCGACCTGGACCAGCAACTGGAAACCCAGCCCCACGGCTACAAGGAATTGCAGATCACCCCGCAGGCCAGCGCGCACTTCGGCCTGGAGCCCAACGCCCTGCACATCTGGCCTCGCGGCGACTACATGTGCATCGCCCTGCCGAACCTCGACCGCAGCTTCACCGTCACCCTGTTCCTGCACCACCAGAGCCCGACGACCCAACCCACCAGCCCGTGCTTCGCCCAACTGGTCGATGGACGCGCCGCCCGGGCCTTTTTCGACCGCGAATTCCCAGGGCTGTCGCCGATGCTGGGCAGCCTGGAACAGGACTTCGACCATCACCCCACCGGCAAGCTCGCGACCCTGCGCCTCGACACCTGGCATATCGGCGGCCAGGCCGTGCTGCTGGGGGATGCCGCCCACCCCATGGTGCCGTTCCACGGCCAGGGCATGAACTGCGCCCTGGAAGACGCGGTGGCTCTCGCCGAGCAATTGCAACAGCCCGGCAATATCGCCAGCGCCCTTGCGGCATTCACCGCGCAACGCCAGCCCAACGCCCTGGCGATCCAGGCCATGGCCCTGGAGAACTACGTGGAAATGAGCAGCAAGGTCGCCAGCCCCAGTTACCTGCTGGAGCGCGAGCTGGGAAAAATCATGGCCCAGCGCCAACCCACGCGCTTCATCCCGCGCTACAGCATGGTCACCTTCAGCCGTCTGCCCTATGCCCAGGCCCTGGCTCGCGGGCAGATCCAGGAGCAACTGCTGAAATTCGCCGTGGCCAACCACACCGACCTGACCTCGATCAACCTGGATGCCGTGGAGCACGAAGTGACCCGCTGCCTGCCGCCCCTGAGCGACCTGGCCCAGGGTCGCCGTTGCTGACTGGGAAGGAGCCTGCCAGGTGCCCGCACGCAAACTGTTCGACATTAGCCCACCGATCTCCAGCACCCTCGCCACCTGGCCGGGGGACACCCGCTACCGCCAGGAAGCCGTCTGGGTACTGGATCAGCAGTGCCCGGTGAACGTCGGAAAAATCACCCTCTCGCCCCACACCGGGGCCCATGCCGATGCTCCGCTGCACTACAACAGCCGCGGCGCCGCCATTGGCGCGGTGGCCCTCGAGCCCTACCTGGGAACCTGCCGGGTGATCCACTGCTTCGACAGCGGCGCCCTGGTCCAGCCGGAGCAGGTAGCGCCGCACCTGGCCGGGGCACCGGAACGCATCCTGCTGCGCACTTATCGTCGCAGCGACCCTTGCACCTGGGACCCGGACTCCAGCGCAATCGCCGTGGCCACCCTCCACTTGCTGGCGCGGCACGGGGTGCGGCTGGTGGGCATCGACACGCCCTCGGTGGACCCGCAACAGTCCAAGACCCTGGACGCACACCACGCTATCGAGCGCCATGGCATGGCCATCCTCGAAGGGCTGGTGCTGGATGAAGTGCCGGCCGGGGACTACGAATTGATCGCCCTGCCCCTCAAGTTCATGGCCCTGGACGCGAGCCCGGTGCGGGCGGTGTTGCGCAGCCTGCCGGGGCTACGGCCGGGATCGCCGGAGGGGCAAGCGGGATAAGGTCGGGCAAGCTTTCAGCGATCTCACTCAATGCCTGAGCAATTACCACCGGCACTTATGACGGATTCCACGCATTTCACGAGGTTATGACGCGTGATTCCTGCATTGACGGGGTTCGCCCGCCCTACTTATGCGGCCCTTATGCATGGGTCAGCCATTAGGATAGGGCGTGTCAAATTCCCCCTAGCGATGCCGGAGTCTTGTTCATGCCCACTCTCGATCTGCCGTTCATCCGCAGCCACTTCCCGGCCTTTGCCGAGCCCTCGCTCGAAGGCCAGGCATTTTTCGATAACGCTGGCGGCTCCTACGCCTGTCAGGAAGTCATCGATCGCCTCAATCGTTTTTACCGTCAGAACAAGATGCAACCCTACGGTGTGCACCCTGCATCTCGCCGGGGTGGCGAGGAGATGGACCGTGCTCATCGCGAAATGGCCAGCTACCTCAACGTCGCACCCGAGGAGGTCCACCTGGGCCCCTCCTCCTCACAGAACAGCTATGTGCTGGCAGAGGCCTTTGCCAATCGGCTCGACGCGGGTGATGAGGTGATCGTCACCAACCAGGACCACGAGGCCAACAATGGCGTGTGGCGTCGGCTGATCAAGCGCGGCATCGTCATAAAAGAATGGCAGGTCAACGCGGCCACCGGCTCCCTGGATTCAGCGGCCCTGGTAGAACTCCTGACCTCACGCACCAAAGTGGTGGCTTTCACCCACTGTTCAAACATCCTGGGTGAGATCAACCCGGTCCGCGAGATCTGCGAAATCGTCCATGGGGTCGGCGCCGTAGCCGTTGTCGACGGTGTTTCTTACGCTGGCCATGGCTTGCCGGATGTCGCCGAGCTCGGCGCGGATGTCTACCTGTTCTCGCTGTACAAGACCTTTGGCCCGCACCTGGGCGCGATGGTCATTCGACGGCCGCTGATGGATTTCCTCGGCAACCAGGCGCACTACTTTAACGCCGCCCACCTGGCCAAGTGGTTCGTCCCGGCCGGGCCTGACCATGCCCAGGTCGCAGCGGTCAACGGCGTCACAGCCTATTTTGACAGCGTGCATGCCCACCATTTTCCCGAGGCCGACAACAGCGAGCGCGGCGCAAACCTCAGGAAACTGTTCAAGCAGGCCGAAGTCGGGCTGCTGAGCCCACTGCTGGAGTTCTGCGCCAAGGATCCGCGTGTCCGGTTGCTGGGCCCCACCAACGCGCAGAAAAAAGCCGCGACCGTGTCACTGCAAACCCTGAATGCCACACCTCGCGAAGTCTGCGAGCGCCTTGCCTCCAAGGGCATCATCGCCGGCGCTGGCCATTTCTATGCCGTGCGCCTGCTGGAAGCGCTCGAGATCAATCCCGACGAAGGCGTACTCCGTCTTTCATTTGTTCACTACACCTCCCAGGAGGAAGTGCAACAACTGATACGGGCGCTGGACGAGTCGCTCTAAGCTCACCGCCACCACGCATGGGTGCTGCCGCGCCCGGTACCCATGCTGACTTCACGAGCGATCACCGACCAGCTCATCCAGGCAGATAAATGACTGCGTACTGCTGATATCAGGGTGGCTGCTCAACTCATCGACCAAAATCCGGGTAAAATCGGCCATGCGTGGCGCAACCACGCGCAGCATGAAATCGACATCCCCGGTGATGCCTGTCGCCAGACGCACCCACGGTCGGTTCTGCAGCAACAGGGCAACGCGTTCGCGGGCGCCTGGCTGGTTTCGCTGCAAGGTCACCAGTACCCACGCGTTGACATCATTGCCGAGCTTGTTTTCATCAATGTCCGCTGAATAACCACGGATCACGCCTTCGTCTTCAAGCCTTTTCACCCGTCGCTGACACTGAGAAGGTGACAGCCCCACCTGGGTGGAGAGTTGCTGATGGCTGATTCGACCTTCCTTGCGTAGCACAGCGATTATTCGTGTATCCATCCGATCAAGCTTGAAGTCAGTCATGCAAGGTCACCAGGGCGCAGGATTCCCGCGCAGGAAATCATGGCGGTCATTGCAATGCAAACCTGTTGCGCAGCATCAGAGACAGCACCCAAACCGCCGCAGACCAGAACCGCGACCCATGACGCAAAACGCCCGATGCAAGGCATCGGGCGTCAGTTGCGCGGCATGGGGCCTGCCGTGCTTTTGCCGCTGGTTAATGCTGCAGGATTTTCGACAAGAAGCTGCGTGCCCGATCCGAGCGTGGCGCACCGAAGAACTCTTCAGACTTCACGTCCTCGATAATTTCTCCGCCGTCCATGAACACGATGCGATCAGCCACTTTGCGCGCGAAGCCCATTTCGTGGGTGACGCACATCATGGTCATGCCTTCACTTGCCAACTGGACCATGACGTCCAGCACTTCATTGACCATCTCCGGGTCGAGTGCCGAGGTCGGTTCGTCGAAGAGCATCGCGATCGGGTCCATGGCCAGGGCACGAGCGATCGCTACCCGCTGCTGCTGGCCGCCGGACAACTGGATCGGGTACTTGTGGGCGTGGTTCTTGAGGCCGACGCGATCCAGCAGTTGCATGCCTTTTTTGGTGGCTGTGTCGCGGTCGCGGCCCAGTACCTTGATCTGCGCCAGGTTGAGGTTTTCGATGATGCTCAGGTGGGGAAACAGCTCGAAATGCTGGAACACCATGCCCACTCGAGCGCGCAGCTTGGGCAGGTCGACCCCTTTGCCGGTGACGGGCTGGTTATCGATGAAAATCTCGCCTTTCTGCACCGGCTCCAGGCCATTGACGCATTTGATCAAGGTGCTCTTGCCCGAACCGGAAGGTCCGCACACCACCATCACCTCCCCCCGCGAGAGCTGAGTGGTGCAGTTTTTCAGAACCTGAAAGTTGCCATACCACTTGCTCAGGTTTTTCATCTGGATCATGCGGTTCTCCCTATATTTCTTTTCATGCGCTTGGTCAGGCTGGACAGCAGATAGCAAATCACCAGGTAGACCAGGGCCACGAACAGGTACAGCTCTACCAGGCGCCCGTCACGCTGGGCGAACTTGCTCGCTGCACCGGTGAAGTCGGCGATGGAAAGCACGTAGACCAGTGAGGTGTCCTGGAACAGGATGATGGTCTGGGTCAGCAGCAACGGCGTCATTCGCCGCATCGCCTGGGGCAGGATCACGTAGAACATTGATTGTGCCGGCCGCATGCCCAGGGCCGCCGCGGCCTGTCTCTGGCCGCCGCTGACGCTCTGGATGCCACCGCGAATGATCTCGCTGTAGTACGCCGCCTCGAACATGCAGAACGTCACGAAGGCGGTGACCACCGGACCGATCTGCACCGGCCTCTCGGTGCCGAAAGCCATTTGCAGCAGCAGCGGCATCAGGAAGTAGAACCAGAAAATCACCAGCACCAACGGAATGCTGCGCATCACCGTCACATAACCCAGGGCAAAACCGCGCATGACGCGGTTCTGCGAGAGTCGCATCAGCGCCAGCAAGGTGCCGGCCAGGATACCGACGGACATCGCCACCAGCGTCAGCAGCAGGGTGAACTTCAGGCCATTCCACAGCGCCGGCATAGCCCGCACGATTACGCTTGGATCGAGTTCAAACATAACTACCTCGTCGCGCCGCGAAGGGTCAGGGAACGCTCGATGTGCCCCATGACAAAGGTCACCAGCAACGAAATGACCACGTAGATCAAGGTTGCGGCGGTGAACGCCTCAAAGGTATTGAACGAGTACTCGCTGACGTTTCTCGCCTGCGCGGTCAATTCCATCAAGCCAATGGTCAGGGCCACCGATGAGTTTTTCAGGGTGTTCAGCGCCTCGGACGTCAGCGGTGGGAACACCACCCGCAATGCCTGGGGCAACAGTACCTGCAGGTACATCTGGCTCGGACGCAGACCCAAGGCCAACGCCGCGCCGCGCTGCCCGGCGGCGACCGATTCGATGCCAGCCTTGAACAGTTCCGACAGCTTGGCCGAGGTGAAAAGGGTCAACGCCACGACCGCGCTGAAAAACGAGGGATAGGGCAAGACCTGCTTGAGATAGTCCCCCATCGATACCGGCAATAGCTCGGGTATCACGAAGAAGCAGATGAACATCTGCACCAGCAAGGGGATGTTGCGGAACACCTCGGTGTAGAGGTTACCCAGCCACACCAGCGGTCGAAGGCTGCTGGTACGCAGGGTGCCAACCAGGCCACCGATCAGAAAGGCCAGGATGAATGCGGCGAGGGTTGTAGCCAGAGTCCAGCTGGTGCCCGTGACCAGCCAATGCAGATAGGAAGACGATTCTCCGGGCGCAAAGTCCCAAAACACGCTCCAATTCCAGTTGTAATCCATGAAACACCAACCTTTGAGAGAAAGCGGAACTCAGCATTCGCAGATGCCGGCAGGTCGAGGAACGGGACGTATGCACAGGAGCAGCCGTTTGCTGGCTCGCGAAGCACCTTCCTTTGCAACGTGCATCCACACCGCACGCGTCATCCTTGACGTTCATGACCAGCACACTAACTACTCACAGATCCGTGTTCACTCGACCCACTGGGTGGCATCAGACGCCAGTATCGTTCGGGTGGGCGATGGCTTCTTTCAGCGCGTCGCTCATGGGCAGGTTGATCACAGCGTTCTTCGGCGGAATCGGCTGCTGGAACCATTTCGGGTATTGGGTATCGATCACGCCGCTGCTGTAGAGGTTGCGCAATACGTCATCCGCGAAGGTCTTGAACTGCGGATCATTCTTGCGGATGCCGATGGCGTAGGGTTCAGCGGACATGGGTTCAGCCAGCAAGGTGTAAGCATCCGGGCTGCGGCTTTGCGCAATGGTCGCCATCAACTGCACGTCGTCGTTGATGTAGGCCACGGCGCGGCCGGTCTCGAGCATCAGGAAGGCTTCACCGCCATCTTTGGCGTTGAGGATTTTCAGCCCCAGTTGCTGTTCGCGGTCGATTTTCTTGGTGATCCACTCACCGCTGCCACCGGTAATCACCACCACCGACTTGCCCTTGAGATCAGCAATGCTGTTGATGCCAGAGGTTTTCTTCACGGCATACTTGGCGCTGGCCACGTAGCTGGTCAGCAGGAAGCCGATCTGTTTCTGGCGCTCGACCGTGTTGGTGGTAACGCCGCATTCCAGGTCGATGGTGCCGTTGATCAGCAACGGTGTACGGGTGGCTGCGACCACCGAGACGTACTCGGTCTTCAAACCGGGCTCGCCGACCTTGACCTTGATCTGATCAACGATCTTCTGGCACAGCTCGATGCTGTAGCCGATGGGCTGCTGGGCATCGTTGAGGTAGGAAAACGGAAGCGATGCATCGCGATAGCCAAGGGTGACAGTGCCCGACTCCTTGATCTTCTTCAGGGTCCCGGTGAGGTCGTCCGCCTGGGCAGCGCCGGCGCTGAGGCAGGCAGTCACGACAAGGGCAAGCAGCTGTTTCTTTTTATCGAGCATGGGGATCTCCGACTATTGTTTTGGCAGCTTTGGCACAGCAAAAGAGCGAGGGCTTCAGCGCAAGGCTGCGAGCGCCTCGCGGATACGAACGACCGCTTTTTGTAGGTTTGCGCGGGACGTGGCGAACGACAGCCGGAAGTAACCCGGCAGCCCAAACGCCAGGCCCGGAACGACCGCCACGCCGGCGTGATTGAGCAGGTAGGCCGATAACTCGACGTCATCGGTGATCACCTGACCGTCAGGCGCGGTGCGCCCCAACAACTGGCTGCACTCGGGAAAGGCATAAAAAGCCCCCGCCGGCGCGCTCAGGCGCAAGCCCTCGCATTGGCTCAGGCCCTCCACCAGCATGCGGCCGCGCTCGGCGTACTCGGCGGCGCAACTCTTCACGAATGCCTGCGGACCTTCGAGTGCGGCGCGCGACGCTTCCTGGGAAATCGCGCTGGCGCCCGAAGTGCTCTGGGACTGGATTTTGCTGATTGCCGCGATAAGCGCCTTGGGGCCCGCGGCATAACCGATACGCCAGCCGGTCATGGCATAGGCCTTGGCCACGCCATTGATCAACAGCGTGCGCTCACGCAACTGAGGACAAGCGTTGCCGAATGAGACGAACGGCTGGTCGGCAAGCAATACGTGCTCGTAGATTTCGTCGGACATCACCAGCACGTTGGGGAAGTCTTCGAGCACCTTGCCCAGCGCCTGCAACTCGGCCTGGGAGTAGATGGCGCCACTCGGATTGGACGGTGAATTGAGAATCAGCCAGCGGCTTTTCTCGGTCAGCGCGGCTTGCAGCGCTTCGGCAGTCAGCTTGAAGCCGACCTCGATGCCACAGGCGATCACCTGCGGGCTGCCACCGTTGAGGGTGACGATGTCGGAATAGGAAACCCAGTACGGCGCGGGGATGATCACCTCATCACCGGCTTCCAGGGTCGCCATGAAGGTATTGAAAATCACCTGCTTGGCGCCGTTGCCGACGGTGATTTCGTCGACGCTGAAACTCAGGCCGTTTTCGCGCTGGAACTTGCCGACAATCGCCTGGCGCAGCGCCAGAGTTCCCTGGGGCGCCGTGTAGCGAGTATGCCCGTCACGCATCGCCTGGCTGGCGGCATCAATGATATGTGCCGGGGTATCAAAGTCCGGCTCGCCGAGGCTCATGTCGACAATGTCGCGACCCTGGCTGGCGAGTTCTTTGGCACGCATGGAGATGATCATGCTGGGAGAGGAAGAGATCTGCTTGACGCGCTGACTTTCAAAACTCATGAACTACCCGCCTTATTTGGAGGTTTGCTGAAGATCATGGAAGATCCTCCAGCGCCTCACTGCTGTTGTACGATGTAGTATGACATGTGATTTTTTGATTTCGCAATCGGCAAATACAGCTGTTTTCTGCGAGGCGATAAAATTCGTTAAACCTAGCAAACAAGGGCTATTCAGCTGATTCAGGCTTCAGGGATCGGCATCCACGCAGTGAAACGCGCTGGATAAATCGACGAGGAGTGCTATGAGGACGTCAAATTTGCGACAGACGTATGATGACCATCACGCAAAAAGCGCCCTTTCAACAGGTTCCAAACGGCCTGTCGTTGAAACTCAGAGCGTCATGATCGGCCTTAACAGTGCCTGCCCTTCATACAGCGCCGACAGGTAGCGCTCGCGCATGCTCTCAAGGGTCATGCGCGAGGCGTGAGTGGTCAGGGTCAGCGTGGCCTGCAAGTGCCCTTCCCGATCGATCAGCGGCACGCTCAGCACGCGCATGCCCACTTCGTATTCCTGATCCACCATCACATAGCCGCGCTCGCCGGCCAGGGCGATTTCACGGCGGATCAGGGTTTCGTCGGTGAGGGTGTACGGGGTGATGGCCCGTGGCGGGTTGCGCTGGAAGTAAGCCGCCAGCGCCTCCGGGGAAAGGCTCGCCAGCCATAGCCGGCCGCTGCCGGTGCAATACATCGGCACCCGTGAACCGGGGCGGATCGACATCGAGGTGATGTGGCTATAGCGGCTGCGCACCACGTGCACAATGTCATCCCCATCACGCACGCCCACCGACACATGCTCCTGGGTGGTCCGCGCCACCTGCTCCACGATCGGGCGCAGCATGCGCGGCAATACCGCGGAATCGACATAGGCCTGGCCGATGCGCAAGGTTTTGGCGGTCAGCCAGTAATGGCGGCCATCGGTCTGGGCAAAGTCGTCATGCACCAACGTCAGCAAAAAGCGCCGCGCCGCGCTGTGGGTCATCTCGGCCATGCGCGCGACTTCGGGCACGCTCAAGCGCGGATGTTCCTGGGAAAACAGCTGCAACAGGGCCAAGCCCTTTTGCAGGCCAACGATCAGATCCCGCTGATGGATGGTGGGTTGCTTCATCGGGAGTGGCTCCTTGAGGGGCAAATACTGCGATTATCGCAGTGGCGCTGCGATTATCAATGTATTCCAGGGTGCGTTTGATTGTCCGCCCTGTACCTCGCTTGCAGTATTGGCTCCACAACACAGCCAATAAGCGGGACTACCCCATGATCCAGGGTTCAACTGAACTGGTCGCCATCGTCGGCTCACCTATCGCCCAGGTGAAGTCGCCGGAAAACTTCAATCGCTGGTTCGTCGACCAGCAGCAGAACGTCGCGATGATCGCCATCGACCTGGCGCCAACCGCCCTCGACGCTTTCGTCCAGACCCTGCGCGGCTGGCACAACCTGCGCGGATGCGTGGTGACCGTGCCTTACAAACAGCAGTTGGCCGGGAGCCTGGACAGCGTCAGTGAACGCTCGACGGCGCTGCGCTCGATCAATGTGATCCGCCGCGAGGCCGACGGCCGGCTGGTGGGCGATATCGTCGACGGCGAAGGCTTTCTCAACGCCGCGCGCAAGCATAGGTTCAACCCCCAGCACAAACAGGCCCTGGTGATCGGCACAGGCGGCGTGGGCAGCGCCATTGCCTACGCACTGTGCCAGGCCGGAGTCAGTCGCCTGGTCATCAGCGACATCAGCCACGAACGTGTCGAGGCACTCGGCAAGCTGTTGCGCAGTGCCTTCCCGGCTATCGCGATCAGCGCCGGACCGACCTCGCTCGCCCCCTTCGACCTGGTGGTCAACGCCTCGCCAGTGGGCATGGGGGCAACCCGCGATGAGGGCCCGATGCCGTTGCCCGAGGCCCTGATGGCAACCCTGACCGCAAGCACCCTGGTGGCCGACGTCGTGACCTCACCGGCAGTGACACCCTTTCTTGCCTTTGCCCGACGCCTCGGCTGCCCGATCCAGACCGGACCGGAAATGGCCCTGGCGCAATTGGGCAACCTGGGGCACTTCATGGGCGTGACGCCGCTGGAAATCTGACTCTCCGGCAACGTCCTCAAACAGGTGACAACCATGAACACTACGACTTCCCTGGCCTCGGCCGACGCCGGCCAGACCTATGACGTCATTGTCCTGGGCAGCGGCGCTGCCGGTTTCGCCGCGGCGGTGACGGCCAGTTGCCGCGGGCTCAAGGTCCTGCTGGTGGAAAAGACCGAAGCCTTCGGCGGCACCTCGGCGATTTCCGGGGGTGCGGTGTGGCTGCACGATACCGATCAGGCCCGGGCCGCCGGGCATCACCTGGCCGCCGAGCAGATGCGCGACTACCTGAAAGCGGTGATAGGCCCAGGCTACAACCCGCCCTTGATCGACGCGTTCATCGAGCACGGTCGTGAAGCCCTGCACTACCTGGAAACCCACAGCGAACTCAAATACAGCCTGCGGCCGCTGTCGCCCGACTATTACCCGGACTTGCCCGGTGGCACGCTCACCGGCCGGGCGCTGGAAATCGACGAATACGACGGACGCCGCCTCGGCGAGCATTTCAAGGACCTGAAACGACCACCGGACGGCATGCTGCTGTTCGGCGGCATGATGGTCAACCGGGTCGACATCCAGCATTTCCTCAGCATCAAGCGTTCGCCCAGATCCCTCTGGCACTGCCTGAAACTGCTGACCCGCTACGCCATCGACCGCCTCAGCCATCCCCGCGGCACGCGCCTGACCGTGGGCAACGCCTTGATCGCGCGCCTGGCGACCACGGCCCTGGCCAATGGCGTCGACCTGTGGCTGCAGGCGACACCCGAGGCGTTGATCATCGAGCATGGCCGGGTCCGCGGGGTGCAGATTTCCCGAGGCGCCATCACCCGTCCGGTATTCGCTCGGGGCGGTGTGGTACTGGCCATGGGCGGCTTTGCAGCAGGCGCCCACGCGGCGCAACAGCGGCCAGACACCGGCTCGGAACACTGGAGCATGTCACCGCCCGCCAACGTCGGTGACGGGCAACGCTTGGCGGCGTCGATCAACGCCGCCGTCGGCGATCACCTGGCGGCGAATTTCTTCTGGGCCCCGGTCTCGGTCTTGCACAAGGCCGATGGCAGCGTGGAGCGCTTTCCCCATCTGGTCACCGACCGCGCCAAACCCGGGGTGATCGCGGTCAATCGTGCCGGACGGCGCTTCGTCAATGAATCGGATTCCTACCACTGTTTCGTCCAGGGGATGTTCGCCCAGGGCGGCGCCAATGCGCCCTGCTGGCTGATCTGTGACAGCGAAGCCCTGAACAACTACGGCCTGGGCCTGGCGCGACCGAGCCCCGTCGACAACAGCGCACTGATCAAGGCCGGCTACCTGTTGCGCGCCGACAGCCTCGCCGAGCTGGCGCTTGCCGCCGGCATCGACGCCGCGTCCCTGGAGCAGACCCTGGCACAGTACAACGCCGATGCCGAACACGGCGTCGACCCCCTGTTCGGCAAGGGCAGTACGGCCTACAACCGCTACATGGGTGACCCGCTGCACCAGCCCAATCCCTGCCTGAAACCGCTGCGCAAGGCGCCCTTCTACGCCATACGCCTGTTTACCGGCGACCTGGGCTCCGCCCGCGGCCTGGTCACCAATGGCCAGGCCAACGTGCTGGATCGCAGCAACGCGCCGATCCCCGGGCTCTACGCCGCCGGCAACGAAATGAACTCGATCATGGACGGCACCTACCCTGGCCCGGGCATCACCCTCGGCCCCGGTCTCACCTTCGGCTACCTCGCCGCCAGCGACATCGCGCGCCGGCTCACCAGCACCGCATCACCATCCCCCACTGGAGAACAGCATGTATTACGAACTGCGCACCTACACCCTTAACCCCACCAAGCTCGGCGACTGGCTGGCCCTGTACAAAAGCAACGCCTTGGCGGTGCAGCAGGAACACCTGGGCAACCTTGTCGGCTTCTTCACCACCGAAATCGGTGAGGTCAATCAGGTGCTGCACATCTGGGGTTATGCCAGCCTTGACGAACGTATCACCCGTCGCAACGCCATGGCTGCCGACCCGCGCTGGCAGGAGTTTGCGCGGCTGAACAAGGAGCTGAACGCCGTGGTGACCCTGGAATCACGCCTGCTGCGCCCTACCGATTTTTCCCCGCTCAAATAACCCCGGCGCCGTGTTGTGCCGCTTCCAATCGGGAGCGGCCAACCTCATCGTCCTTATCGCGGTAATCCCTATGTCCATCAGCGATCCCCTGTTTTGTGATGTTCTGGTCGTCGGCTCCGGCGCCTCTGGTCTGGCAACCGCAGTCACGGCGGCGCAACTGGGCCTCGACGTCATGCTGGTGGAGAAGGAACCGCAATTCGGCGGCACCAGCGCCTGGTCGGGCGGTTGGCTGTGGATTCCACGCAACCCCCTGGCCATCGCCGAGGGTATCGTCGAGGACCTGGAGCAGGCGCGGGTTTACCTGCGGCATGAACTGCGCAGCACGGTGCTCGACCCTCGTGTGGAGACGTTTCTCGAACAGGGCCCGAAAATGGTCGAGTTTTTTCAACGCCATACCGAGGTGCAGTTTTTCTCCGGCAGCAAAATGCCTGATTTTCACGCCACCGAAGGCTGCGCAGCAGGTGGCCGCTCGGTCTGTGCCCTGCCCTTCGACGGGCGACGCCTCGGTCCCTGGATCAACCGGCTGCGACGTCCACTCGACCTGATCAGCCTGGCCGGCATGGGCATCGCCGGCGGTGCCGATCTCAATCATTTGCTCAATGCCCGCCAGTCGCCGTCCTCATTGCTCTACGCCAGCAAACGCCTGCTGCGCCACGCCCGCGACCTGCTGCGCCATGGCCGCGGCATGCACCTGGTAAACGGCAATGCACTGGTGGCCCGCCTGCTCAAAAGCGCACTGGATCAAAAGGTACGCCTGCTGACTGATACGCCGGTACGGGAACTGCTGCGTGACGGTGAACGCGTGGTCGGGGCGCACGTCGAATCCGCCGGACGCCGGGTCGAGATCCGCGCCCGGCGTGGCGTGGTGCTCGCTTGCGGGGGCTTCCCTCACGATCACCAGCGCATCGCGCGCCTGTTCCAGCATGCCGCCAATGGCAGCGACCATTTGAGCGCGGCCCCCAAGGGCAATACCGGCGATGGTCTGCGCCTGGGAGAGCGCGTCGGGGCATGGGTGGTGTCCGACCTGGCCCATGCCGCCGCCTGGGCGCCGGTGTCGAGAGTGCCCCGCGAAGACGGCGGCTTCAGTGGTTTTGCGCACCTGATGGAACGCGCCAAGCCGGGATTTATCGCCGTGCGCCAGGATGGCCGACGCTTCGTCAATGAGGCCGACTCCTACCACGACTACATGTGCGCCCTGTTTGCCGCCACGGGACCGGGAGAAACCCCGCTCTCCTGGCTGATCTGCGACCACCGCGCCCAACGCCGCTATGGCCTGGGCTGGGCCAGGCCCTTTCCATTCCCGACGGCGCGCTACGTGCGCGCGGGCTACCTGTTCAAGGCCCCGACCCTGGCCGACCTGGCCCGCCAATGCGGCATCGATGCCCGGCAACTGCAAGCCACCGTCAGCGCATTCAACCTGGGCGCGGCCCAGGGGCATGACCCGCTCTTCCAGCGTGGCGAGTCGCTGTACAACCAGGCACAGGGCGAAGTCCTGCACGGGCCAAACCCGTCCCTTGGCGGCCTGTGCACAGCACCGTTCTACGCGGTGAAACTGGTGCCCGGCAGCCTCGGCACCTTCGCCGGCCTGAACACCGATGCCTGCGCCCGCGCCCTGGACCAACACGGCGCGCCGATTCCCGGGCTGTTTGCCGTAGGCAATGACATGAACAGCATCATGAACGGCCACTACCCCAGCGGCGGCATCACCCTCGGCCCGGGCATGACCTTTGGCTACATCGCCGCACAAACGCTTGCCGGCCTGGCCCCTGACCAAGCGCCAACCGGCCGACCTGCGCCTTAGTCAGGGTGAAAAACGCCAGCGTGGAGAACCACCCTCGGGAGCCCGTGATGAGCCATACCCCGCAAAAGATCATGCCTTCACGCCTGGCTTGCCGTTATCCCGAGGTGCAACAGGCATTGGACGCCGGCCTCCCCGGCAGAAATCGGCAGGTGGCCACTCGAATCGTGTTGTGGGCAGCCAGCGAAGCCGGCCTCAACCGGGCGGAGATGGTCATCGCGCTGGAGAAAAAAGACCCCGCGCTGTTCGACGCACTCTGCGCGGAAATGGAGGAGCAGCAATTCAGGCTGTTTGAGCAGGGAGACGAAAGGCACCTGGTTTTTTTCAACAAGGCACGGGTCTATAGCGCAAGCGCCTGGTTGGCCCGTGACGTCCCCCATGAAGCGATCTATGAGTCCATATTTGCGACAGACAGCGCATTGCTGATGGCTGATTTTTTCTGAACCCTGAACGCGCTGCCCCATGATCCACGGGGCCATACCCACAGCTCCCGCCTCATGAGGCTCCACCATAAAGTGCGATGACGTTTATTGCCCACAGGACTATGCTAAGGCGCCATCCGCCCGGCTGGCCTGACTTGCAAGGAATGCGTCATGGAGTTCGTGGTTCATAGCTATTGCCTGAAAGGCGCGCGCCAGGAGCCTTTACTGCCCCCCGTCACCCTGAAACCGACTTCATTGACCTTGACGGTCGCCGAGCTCATTCGCCTGACCGTGGCCCAACAGATCGCTGCGCTGTCGGTCCAGCACTGGCTGCAACACCTGTCGGCGCGCGAAGCGCTCGACCGCCAATACCTCAGCGAGCGGGACGTTCTTCAGCAGGCCCGTCAAGGCGCGGTGGCCATGCCTCAGGCCAGCGCGCCTCCGGACCTGGATGTCGGGGTTGAGGTCGAACGAGCCTTGAAGGGGTTCGAAACCCGCGCGTTCCGCGTTCTGCACAACGGCGTCATGCTGCAAAGCCTCGATGAGTCCATCGAACTGAGTCCCCCTTCCACCCTCGCGTTTATCCGCCTGGTACCGCTGATTGGCGGTTGACCCTCGTCGCTCACTTCTTCGGATTACCTCATGCCATCACGTCGTCCTCTGCCTGAACAAGCCACACGCCTCGCTGCGCTGCGAGCCTTCTGTGATAGAGCGCTGGATGCCTATCGCGAGCCCGGAACCGATGAAGAGTCCGAGATCGATTTCTGGGAAGACCTCGACCTCCTGCGCATAGCCGATGACTGGGTCAGGCAGCATCCCGAAGATGGGCCCAAGGCACTGGCTGATGGTTTTGTGTTCCCGACCGTTTGGGACGATCTGCAGGACCACCGCGATCAACGGCGCTATGGCCTGCAATATCAACTCTGCGATGCGTGGATCACTGCTCACCCGGATGCCTACGCGCTGGAACAGATCTGTTCGCGACTGCGGCACATGCTGCAATTTGCCTTCGAGGACAGTGACTATCCATTGCCCACTGAAGAGGATGGCCCAGCCTATTACCGAAGAAGTCCCGACCAGGCCTGGGCCTTCCCGGACGTTCAAGCCTGCATCAATCGCCTGAGCAATTACCCGTCCACCCCGGCCTGGCAGAGTTTCGCCGAATGGTTGTTGGACGGCAGCTGGAACCGCGCACAGCCCTCTTCAGCACCTGATGGTGAACAACGCAGAGTCGCCGACCCGTATCACTACCTGCATCGGGATATCAAGTGCATCGCTCTGGGCCTGCTGGCAGCGGGCCGCCTCGATTACCCCCGTTTCGTGCGGGCGGCCGATACCTGGGGCCGCGCCATGATGTTCTACTCAGACGTCGCCGGACTGGGCAGCGATGAAGCGTTCGACGAAGACGATGCAGACGACGAGGCCGCGCAAGAGCAAGACCTCGATGACGAGTCGCCCCAGAGCGATGCGCCCGACACAGAAGAACCCGCCGCAGTGCCTCCTGAACTGGCGAACTTCACCGCGCGTTATGCCGAGAGCGCCCTGGCCGGGCTGCCCGACAATGCCGAGCGGCTGGCTGACATCCTGGGTTCGGTCGAGGTGTATCAGAGCCGCTGGTTGCTGCAGGCCCTGGCGGTCGTCGAACGACTGGGCATGACTCCCGATGGCTTCTTCGACCGCTTCGGCGATACGGCCGCCGTGCTCGAACGCTTCCTATTGCTTCAGGAATTGCCCAGGGAGCAATCGGCCGAGCTGCTCGCGGCGCTGAGGGGCTTTTCAAAAAATACCCTGCTGACCGCCCTGCCCTACGCCGGACACGCCAGCCGAGTGGTGCTCGACGCGCTCGGCTGGAGCGACCTGCAGGCCTTCCAGCGTGAATACCTGAACATTGCCCTGGCCCCTCAGTCCGGCTGGGGCAGCGACCTGCCCAATACCCTGGATGAAACCGTGGGTGTGGTAGACCGCTACCTGCTGGACAAGGCGCTGGCCGAGGCCGACCCGGACCACCTGCGTCAGTACCTCGCGGCACTCAAACCCTCGCACTGGGCGTTTCCCGAGACGCGCGTGCTGCTTGACGCCTATCAGGGCATCGGTCGACCGGCGCTGGAAAAGAAGCTGACCCGCCACGCCCAGGCGGCCATGCGCATCTATGGCCTACTGCCCGTCACCGATGCGGACGACGTACGCCAGCGCTATCTGACACTGAAAAAACTGCACAAGGAGGTGCGTAAATACGGCGCCGAGCGACAGGCCAACTCCCACGCCGCCGTGCAGGCCGGGCTTGAAAACCTGGCGCGGGTCGCCGGTTACCCCTCGGCGATGCGCCTGGAATGGGCCATGGAATCGGAGATCGCCGAATCCGCCCTGACAGCCGCCACCATCGATGGCTACGAGGTCACGCTGGTGATCGACGGCTTGTCCCCCACCTTGCACATCTGCAAAGCCGGAAAGACGCTCAAAACCGCACCGCCAGCCATTCGCAAAAGCGCAGATTTCGTCGCCCTCAAGGCACAGCAGGCCCTGCTCAAGGACCAGATCGCACGCTTCTGCCGCACCCTGGAAGCCATGATGAGCAGCGGCGAAACCCTGGCCCTGGACGAGCTGAAACCGCTGTTGAACATGCCCGCGGTGCGCCTGCTGCTGGAGCAACTGATCGTGCAGGTCGACGACGCTGCGCTGGGCTGGCTCGACACCGCCACGCTGACGGTGACTGACCTTGAAGGCCGCCAGCACACCGCGGCAAAAACCCTGCGGATTGCTCACCCTTTTCATCTGTTTACGGCAGGGCAACTCTCGGCCTGGCAGAAAGACGTGGTGAGCCATCGCCGCGTGCAACCGTTCAAACAGGCCTTTCGCGAGCTGTACCTGCTGACACCTGCCGAGAAAGACAGCGGCCTGTGGTCCAACCGATTTGCCGGCCACCGCCTGAAAAGCAACGTCGCGGCGCGATTGCTGCAGGCCCGCAACTGGTCGACCTCAAGCGTCGAGGACATCTACTACGAGAGCAAAGAACACGGGATTTACGCCCTGTTCAACTTTCTGGAAACCGGCCATTACCTCTCGGAAACAGAGCACGTTATCTTCGACACGATTGCGTTCTACCGCGAGCAGAAAGCCATCCCCCTTGAGCACGTACCGCCGCTGCTGTTCTCGGAAGTCATGCGTGACGCCGACCTGCTGGTCTCCGTGGCCCACGCCGCAGACGGCTACAGCACCAGCAACGAAACCCTGCAGCGACGCGCCGAACTGGTCGCCGAGTTGATCCAGGGACTGGGCTTGCGAAACGTTGAATGTGCCGGGCATTTTCTGCACATTACCGGCCAGCGTGCGAACTACCGCATTCATCTGGGCAGTGCCGTCATCCATATCGAACCCGGCAACTACCTGTGCATCGTGGCCGCGAGCCGCAACGTCACCGAGTTCTACCTGCCGTTCGCCGACACCGACAAGATAATGGCCGAGGTGCTGAGCAAGATGTTTCTGTTGCTGGACGACATGAACATCACCGACAGCCTGATACTGGAGCAGATACAGCAAGGCGGCTGACGGGGCTTGATGCAGGACTTGAAGCACTGGATCTCATATCGTTGCTTATTGCTGCTGTAGCCCTGCCGTTTTTGCCAATCCCCGTGGCCATTTCTGTGTCATTTGGCGTGACGCAATGACTTGGGGGTGCACCCGTAATACTTTTCGAAGGCGCTACTGAAGCTCGAAAGGTGTTGAAACCCGACCTTGTACGCCACCGTGGACACGTACATGCCTGACTCCAGAAGCTCCCTGGCTTTCGCCATGCGGATATCCGTCAGCATGCGGTAAGGGCTGGTGCCAAACACCTTGCGAAACCCCTGCTTGAGCTTGAATTCATTGGTGCTCAGCGCAGCGCACAAATACCCCACGGTTAATTGGCGGTCGAACTGGCTGATCAGGATATCCCGCGCTCTCAGCATCAAGTCCTGGTCCTTTGAGCGGACCCTGTCCTCTACGGACGTTGGCGCGGGCGCCAGCGGTCGGATCTGCTCCGACAACAGCCCGAGCGCGGCAATGTGGATATCGAGCAGCCCTCCAGCCTGGTCGTGCAGATGGACCAATGAATTGGCCAGCCTTTGTGTGGCCGCACCGTGCCTGCCGCAAAATAAACGGTTGGCCGACAGCGCCTTGACGCCGCCCTCGAGCAAGTATTCCAACCCGTACCGCTGCAGCAGCGGCGCCTTGGCCACCAGGCGCAACTGGCGGATCGCCTGTTTGGCCGGATAACACCGCTCTCCGCGCAAGTTGCCGTAGGTGGCGACGGTGCTGTGGCCGCCGGTGAAATCGTAACGCTGCCCGTCCATACCGGTGCTGCTCGACTGTCCCGACAACGCGATCGCTACCGTCAGGGCACGCTCCCCTTCAAACGACCCGCTCTCCACCAGGTCAACGTTCGGGTTGAACTGGGAGTAGGTCACTGCCAGGCCATCCTCGAATGTCAGAGAGTCAGTGAAGCAGGTGCCCAGGCTTTCGGGTAACTGGGATCGCTGCCAAGGCGTTTGCCCCAGGCGAGAAGGCGCAGCCCTGTCCGTGGAGGAAAATCGGTAGCTCATGCTCATCATTCCTTGTGTTGCGCTGCCCCAATGCCGGGATATCTGCGAAATGCCAAACAGATAATCCGGACTGCCTAAACCTGTAAACAGATCCATTCGCATTGGGATTCTATAGTGGCCCGACCTTAATTAGCGCCTCTTTCGGCCCTGGCCACCCCATGACTGATCTCCCTGACACGGTGCATGGCACTGTTTTCATAGCGCTGCCCTTGTTTGCTGCCGGCAACCTGCCGGCGCTGGGCGCGGAGCACCTCGCTCAACCGACGCCCATTGAGCGTGCCCATGAAGTCGCGCCACGCCACGTGTTGAGCGCCGATCAGCCCTGTGTGCCCGCCTTGCGCCTCTGGCGCCCCATCAATTTCCAGCCTTTACCGACAGCACCTCCATACGCCCGACCCAGGAGCGTTCAAATGAATACCGCAGGAGTCCATTCATGACGGAACACACACTCAAAGCACGGGAGGTCAAACTCCTCGGTTACCACTCGCGGGAACTCAAGGCCGAGCATTTCGCGGTGGTCGAAACGGCGGTTGCAGAACCCGGCCCCGGGCAGGTGCTGGTGCGCAATCGCTGGTTTCGGGTCTCTATCTCGACCCGTTTGATGGCCGAAGCGGGTGCCGAAGAGGTCAAAGGCATTCCCTTCCCCCCGCTCAAACCTGGCGACACCCTCGCCGATGGCGCCATTGGCGAGGTGATCCGGGTCGGTGCCGGGGTCAGCCTGAGTGTCGGCAGCCTCGTCATGCATCCCCTGGGGTGGCGCGACTACGCGGTGCTGCCGGTCGAGCAATGCACGCTCATCGATGCCTCGGTCGTTGATCCTGCCGCCTGGCTCGGGCATGGCTGGACGGCCTACGCCGCGTTGGTAAAGGCCGTGCAAGTTCGTCCGGGCGATACAGTCTTCGTCACCAGCGGCGCCGGCGCCATTGGCGCCATGGCCGGACAAATCGCCCGGCTACTGGGTGCTACACGGGTCATCGGCACCACCAGCAACCAAGAGAAGGCCCGGTGGATGCAGGCCGAACTGGGCTATGACGCCGTGGTCACGCGCGAAGGCGAGCCGATCCGCGAGCAACTGGCCCGCATGGCGCCAGAGGGTATCGACGTTATTGTCGACATGGTGGGCGGCGAACAACTGGCGGCCGCCCTGGAGATTGTCCGGCACGGTGCACGTTGTGTACTGCTCGGAGCAGTGTCGGCGGAACTGAACCCCCACAGCGCAACCCTGAAGGCACCGGTCGAACTGGACACCTTCCCCCTGATTCTCAGGGGGGTGACGCTACGCGGTTTCAGTGCCGACGAAGAAGCACCAGAAATGTTCGACGCCTGGATACGACAACTGGCGCTGTGGCAGCGCGACGGCGGTATTCGTACCCCCCACACCTTGGTCAAAGGCCTGCACCAAGCACCGCTGGCATTGCAGGAGGCTTGTGCGGGCCACCTCAAGAGCCTGGTCCTGGTGGAGCTTGAAGGGTGATGGGGGCTTCAACCGTTTCGCCTCACGTCAATACCAGCGCCGCGCAATCATGGCTGCTGTGGGCCGGTTTTATCCTGGTGTCGCTGAACCTGCGATTGATCTTCACAACCGTCGGCCCATTGCTGGAGAACCTGCAACTGGGCTTTACCTCCACCTTGCTGGTGACGACCCTGCCCCTGGCACTGCTGGGCCTGTTCTCCATGGCCGGCGTAAGGTTGCGGCACTGGTTGGGCGAGGAGCGTGCGCTGTTTTTCGCGCGGCACGGGCCGGGCAGCGGTCATGGCGGCCCGGGCGTCAATGTGTGTCGCGACCCCACGGCTTGGGCAATCACCCTGTTCTGCGGACTGCAGGTGCTGAACCTGTACGTGTTCCTGCCGTGAATGCCCACCCTGCTCAGGGACCGTGGACCCCCTGATGGTCGGGGCGCTCGATCAACACAATGGAGACTGAAACCTTCCGGCTGGGTGCAGCTGAGCAGGTCAGATACGGGCCGCAACCCGCCCTGAATCAACATATAAACGAAAGCCCGCCCATCAAAGCTGGAGCCGAGTGTTTTCAGACGGGGCGGCAAAAATCAAAGAAAGACTTTTCTCTGGACGAAAAAAATGGACCTCTTTTCAGAGGTCCATTTTTTAATGCTTGGAGCGGGAAACGAGACTCGAACTCGCGACCCCGACCTTGGCAAGGTCGTGCTCTACCAACTGAGCTATTCCCGCGTCTTGGTGGTGCGCATTTTATAGAAATCAGAAGCGGCGTCAAGCCCTTGATTCAAAAAAGTTTTATTTCTTTTCCGCATTGGTCTTCAGGTGCGGCCACGCGGCGCGCAGGTATTGCAGCATCGACCACAAGGTCAGGCCTGCGGCGATCAACAGCAGCGCATAGCCGACCAGGACCCAGAAGCTGAAGTCCGACGGGTTGGCCAGCAGGATCACCAGCGCCAGCATCTGCGCGGCGGTTTTCCATTTCCCCATGTTGGACACGGCAACGTGGGCACGGGCGCCGAGTTCGGCCATCCATTCGCGCAATGCCGAGACAACGATTTCACGACCGATGATCACCGCCGCCGGCAACGTCAGCCACAGGTTGCCGTGTTCCTGCACCAGCAGCACCAAGGCCACCGCCACCATCAGCTTGTCGGCCACCGGATCGAGGAAGGCACCGAACGGCGTGCTTTGCTCCAGGCGGCGCGCCAGGTAGCCGTCCAGCCAGTCGGTTGCAGCGGCGAAGGCAAACACCGAACTGGCCGCCATATAGCTCCAGCTGTAGGGCAGGTAAAACAGCAGAATGAAAATCGGGATAAGCAGGACGCGTAGAACGGTGATCAGATTAGGGATATTCATCGGCACAACTGGCTACGAGGTGAGGTGGCATTCTACTCGCTATGCAGGCTTGCATAAATCGACTCTGCGAGCTTTTTACTGATCCCCGGTGCTTTGGCGATCTCTTCGATGCTTGCACGAGACAGCTCCTGCAATCCACCAAAATGTTTGAGAAGCTCCCGCCGCCGCTTCGGCCCCACGCCCGCCACCCCTTCCAGGGTCGAGGTGCGTCGGGTCTTGCCACGTCGGGCACGGTGCCCGGTGATCGCGAAACGGTGAGCCTCATCGCGAATCTGCTGGATCAGGTGCAGCGCCGGAGAGTCGCCTTTGAGGGTGAACTCGTGGGCCGCGTCATTCAAGTACAGGGTTTCGAAACCGGCCTTGCGTGTAGCGCCCTTGGCCACGCCGAGCAGGATCAGGTCCGGCACCGCCAGCTCGTTGAGCACATCACGGGCCATGGATAGCTGGCCCTTGCCGCCGTCCACCAGCAGGATGTCCGGTAACTTGCCCTCGCCGTCCTTGAGCTTGCTGAAGCGTCGGGTCAGGGCCTGATGCATCGCCGCGTAGTCATCGCCAGCGGTCACGCCTTCGATGTTGTAGCGCCGATAGTCGGACTTGATCGGCCCCTCGGGACCGAACACCACGCAGGACGCCACCGTGGCCTCACCGCTGGAGTGGCTGATGTCATAGCATTCCAGGCGCTGCGGTGGCTCGTCGAGGTTGAGCACTTCGGCCAGGGCATCGAACCGGGCCGCCACGTGCTGCCGGTTGGCCAGGCGCGCACTCAAGGCCTGTTCGGCATTGGTCACGGCCAATTGTTGCCAGCGGGCCCGGGTACCACGCACCCGGTGGCTGATGCTCAGTTCACGCCCACGCTGTTCGTCGATGGCGGCAATCAGGGTCGGAAAGTCTTCGTGGACCACGTTGACGATCAACTCGGCCGGCAAGTCGCGTTCAGGGCTGCTGATAAAGTATTGGCCGAGAAACGCCAGCATGACCTCGGCCACCTCCTCCTCGATACCGACCTGGGGAAAGAAGTTCTTGCTGCCCAGCACTCGCCCACCGCGCACGCTGATCAGGTGCACACAGGCACCGCCCGGGTTAACGAAAGCCGCCACCACATCCACATCACCAGTGCCACCTTCCATGCTCTGCTGGTCCTGGACCCGGCGCAGCAGGGAGATCTGGTCTCGCAGTTCAGCGGCCTTTTCGAAGTCCAGGGTGCTGGCGGCAGCTTCCATGGCGCTGGAAAGCTCGTCGGTCAGGGCATTGCTGCGCCCCTCCAGGAACATCACCGAATGCCGTACGTCTTCGGCATACACCGGCGCTTCCACCAGGCCGACGCAAGGCGCCTTGCAGCGCTTGATCTGGTACTGCAGGCAGGGCCGAGTGCGGTTCTTGTAGTAGCTGTCTTCGCACTGGCGGACCATAAAGGTCTTCTGCAGCAGGCTCAGGCTCTCGCGAATGGCGCCGGCACTGGGGTAAGGACCAAAGTACTTGCCCTTCTGCTTCTTGGCCCCACGATGGATGCTGAAGCGCGGAAAGTCGCCATCGGACAAAAACACATAGGGATAGGACTTATCGTCGCGCAGCAGGATGTTGTAGGGCGGCCGCCATTCCTTGATCAGCGTCTGCTCGAGCAGCAGGGCCTCGGTTTCATTGGCGGTGATGGTGGTTTCGATCTGCGCGATGCGCCCCACCAGGGCAGCGGTCTTGGGCGCCAGG
Organism: Pseudomonas sp. QD4; assembly: GCF_049199125.1. Taxonomy (NCBI): domain Bacteria; kingdom Pseudomonadati; phylum Pseudomonadota; class Gammaproteobacteria; order Pseudomonadales; family Pseudomonadaceae; genus Pseudomonas; species Pseudomonas sp. QD4. Next base: position 41,268 of record NZ_JBLZOM010000001.1, on the reverse strand, counting down.
CCGGTCTTGCGAAAGTAGCTGGCCAGGCGGTTTTTCAGGTTCTTGGCTTTACCGACGTAGAGCAGGCGCGCTTCGCTGTCGAACATGCGATACACGCCGGGACGGCCACTGCAGGTAGATAGAAAAGCACTGGGATCAAACTGGTCAGTCATTATCAGGCGCTGGCATCGACCATGCCGTGGCGAACCGCGAGCAACGTCAACTCGACATCACTGCTGATCGAGAGCTTCTCGAAAATACGGTAACGGTAGGTGTTCACGGTTTTCGGCGACAGGCACAGCTTGTCGGAGATGATCTGCACTTTCTGGCAGCCGACAATCATCAGCGCGATCTGTATCTCACGCTCGGACAAGGCGTCGAACGGCGAATCACTGGAAGGCTGGAATGACTTGAACACCAGTTGCTGGGCGATCTGCGGGCTGATGTAGCGCTGGCCGGCAAACACCAGGCGGATCGCCTGGACCATTTCGTTGAGGCCAGCGCCCTTGGTCAGGTACCCGGCCGCACCGGCTTGCAACAAGCGGGTCGGGAACGGGTCTTCTTCACAGACCGTGACGGCCACGACTTTGATGTCAGGATGGCTGCGCAGCAATTTGCGCGTCGCTTCAAGACCACCGATACCGGGCATCTTGACGTCCATCAGGACTACATCGGGTTTCAGCTCCCGAGCCTTGAGCAGGGATTCCTCTCCCGACTCGGCCTGTCCGACTACTTGCAGGCCATCGATGTCAGCCAGCATTCGTGTAATGCCTGTACGAACGAGATCATGGTCATCGACTACTAGCACCCTAATCAAGCAGACACCTCGCGAAATGGTCTTATAGGTTGCCGGACACCTTAGCAAAAAAGCAGCGCCCAGACCTAATGGCAGCGCGACATAAAGAGCATCTATTCACAATAATCAGCGATTACCGAGTTATCCCTGAGTAAATGCTTGGTTCTCAGGTTTCGCGCACCCCCACCTTTCTGCGCGACACGCTGGAGGCAGAGAGCTCTGCGAGGGTCATGGTCAGGCGCCGGATAGCATCCTGATCCTCCTTGAACAACGCTCTGTAGCTGTCCAGCACCTTCTCCTCGGTCTGGCTCAGATGACCGACATGGACCGGAATGCGGCTGCCGGTCAACACATACAGCACATCCACCCCCTGGGCGGCGACCCGTGACAGATAATCCGCCTTGGGCGCACGGTCACCGCTCTCGTACTTGCCTTGCGCGTTGGCTTCAACGCCACCTATTTCACCAAAAACTTTCTGCGACATGCCCAGGCGCTCTCGCTCCCGTCGTAACCGCGAACCGATTCCACTCATTTGGATGTATGATCCCATTTTATACACCCCTAGGGGTGTTACACTCTTCACGCATTGAACAAATTTGAACGGTTTTGAACTATGCCCGGTATCCGCACTGCCGCACAAGCCAAGGCCTGGCTAGAACACCAAGGTAAATCCGTACAACAGTTCGCACGTGAACACGGTGTCGATCCAGCGACCACCTATCAGGTGCTGGCCGGACGCAAGAAAGGTCGGCGCGGAGAAGCGCATAAAGTCGCGGTGCTGCTGGGCATGAAGGACGGAATCATTCTGGCGGACGAAATACCCGCTCAACTCCCCACCGTCGAACCGTGACAGCCAATCGGAAGCAGCCCCGCCTACCCAGGTGCGACACAGTGCCGCTCCATCCGTAGAAAACACTCGTCTTCGCCCACCACCTCAAGCCCCATCCGCCGATAGAGCCCCTGGGCCGGGTTGTCCTTGAACACGGTCAAGCGCAACAGGCCGCGCCGTTCATGGCGTGCCTTCGCCAGCATCTGTTCGACTGTCCAGGCGCCGGCGCCCTGCCCTCGGCGACTGGCCTGCACGTGCAGTTCGCGAATATAGAGCGCCTTGAGATCACGGCTCAGGCTGACAAAACCCAAGCGCTCGGCACCACGGCAGATCAGCCAGTTCTCCCGTCCGGCCCAGGCGACGTCGAACGCCTGATCCAACCACAGCAGGTCGTGGCGAATGTGATAGCCAAGCATTGTTTCGCGGGTGAGGTCGCGGGCGAACGCCAGGTCCGCCGCGCTGGCCGGGCGCAGTTCGAATTCGCTCAAGAGCACACGACGCCCACGACCCGCCCGCTCCAGACCTGGTCCGTGCGCCGGGCGATCACCAACTGTTCGCCGACACCGCGTGCTGCGGCAAGATCGGCCGCCCGCTCAGGCTCATAACCCGTCAATGACAACTCGGGGAACACCAGCAATTGCACGCCCTGCTCGGCGGCCGCGGCCATAAAGTCGAGGTGCCGGGCGATATTGCCAGGCAGGTCGCCTGCCACGGAAATCGATTGGGCAGCAGCAATGGTCAGTGTCGGCATGAATGATCCTGAAGGGCGGCAACGCTCGCGAGCGGCGAGTGTGTCATAAAACTTCCGGTGGCTTAATCCATAGATCCCGGCCTCAATCGCCATAGAAATTAGTGATTGAATCGCAACCCCCGCCTCAAGTAAGCTCGCCCCACTTCACGGAGAAACAGCATGTTGCCCCTCACCCCGTCCACGCATCGTCACACTGCCAGCGCCTCGCGCTCGGTGGCGGCTGCTCGGGTGAACAACGTCTGTGCTCCGGCAAGCTTTTATTTTGGGTATTGGTTTAGCCACTGGCGCGCCTGATACCCAAACGGCGCCCACTTCACGGGTCGCCCACCAGAGAACTTCTCACCCCCGGTCGGCTTCCCGACCGGGGGTTTTGTTTTTTTAGGGCTGCACATTTTTAGCAACACACCGAACTTACTGAGGATTGACCCATGAACTACGCCACTTATTACCGTTACCCATCCTTCGCCTGGCGATTTAGCAACCTCCGTTCGGGACAGCCTGCCGCCTCCGATCGGTCACCGACTGGTGGCAACCCAACATCAATCGCCAATCCGGCCAATTGTCGAACACCCCAGTAGGGCCGCGCGCGGGAACCGTCCCGCCGCCTGCCCAGGAAGCCTTGAACATGAACTCGTCCGTCTCTGCCCTGCCGCTGTCCACCCTGTCTTCTGCCAACGAAGCCCTGACCCAGCGCCTGCCCAGCTCGCTTGCCCTCAAGCAGCAACTGCCCCTCAGCGCTGCCTTGCAACAGCAAGTCGCCACCCATCGCCAAGCGGTGCGCAACATTCTCAACGGTGAAGACTCCCGTTTGCTGGTAGTCGTCGGGCCCTGCTCGATCCATGACCCACAGTCCGCTATTGAATACGCCACCCATCTGGCCCGTCTGGCGGCCGAAGTCAGCGACGACCTGCTGCTGGTGATGCGTGCCTACGTCGAAAAACCCCGAACCACGGTCGGCTGGAAAGGCCTGGCCTACGACCCGCACCTGGACGGCAGCGACGACATGGCCGGCGGCCTGACCCTGTCCCGCGAGCTGATGCAGCAGATGCTCGAGCTGGGCCTGCCGATTGCCACCGAACTGTTGCAACCGATGGCTGCCGGCTACTTCGATGATCTGCTGAGCTGGGTGGCGATTGGCGCACGCACCACCGAATCCCAGATCCACCGCGAGATGGCCAGCGGCCTGGCAATGCCGGTGGGCTTCAAGAATGGCACCGACGGCGGGGTCGGCATCGCCTGCGACGCCATGCGTTCAGCGGCGCACCCCCATCGCCATTTCGGTGTCGACAGCCAGGGCCACCCGGCCATCATCCAGACCCCAGGCAACCCGGACACCCACCTGGTGCTGCGCGGCGGCCACCGCGGGCCGAACTACGACCGTGCGCATGTGGCCCAGGTGCAGCACGAGCTGCAGAAGTTGAAGATCCCGGCGCGGATCATGGTCGATTGCAGCCACGCCAATAGCGGTAAAGACCCGCTGCGCCAACCGGCGGTGTTCAACGATGTGCTGCAACAGCGCCTGCACGGCGACCGCTCGCTGGTCGGGGTGATGCTGGAGAGCCACCTGTTCGAAGGCTGCCAGCCCCTGAGCCCCTCGATGCGCTACGGCGTATCGGTGACCGACGGCTGCCTGGGCTGGGACGCCACCGAAGACTTGCTGCGCAACGCCGCGCAACAATTGCGGGCGTTGCCGGCGTCCGCCTGACAGCCCGCGCGGCGGCGACAGCACCGTAGCTGCTGCCGCCAGGCTGCGCTGGCCCTTACAGACAACCCAATACTCTCGGGTTAACGCGGCGCCTGTCCCGGACAGCGTCCGAACGCGGCCCGAGCCTATCGGCAGTGGCTACAGGTCGCGTCTTCGTTGCCGGAACGATTGGCTACAAGGGTTGGCCAGCGGTCGCGACGGTAACGAGTTGAAGGAACTTTGACGAGAAATAGCCACCTGAATCCGGTAGGCTCTCCACTTTCTTGAAAGGAGCAACTCCCCATGGCCAAAGCCACTGCCCGTCACATCCTCGTTGCCGACGAAGCCAAGTGCAACGCACTGAAATCCGAAATCGAAGCCGGCGCAGACTTCGCCGAAGTCGCGAAAAAGAACTCCACCTGCCCATCCAGCCGTGATGGCGGCAACCTGGGCTCGTTCGGCCCTGGCCAGATGGTCAAGGAATTCGACACCGTGGTGTTCAGCGCCCCGATCAATGTCGTGCAAGGCCCGGTGAAAACCCAGTTCGGTTACCACCTGCTGGAAGTGACCAGCCGCCAGGACTGATCCTGTCGCGATTTGTGTCCATGACGGCCCGCCTTTTGGTGGGCCGTTGTGTTTGGGAGATGGCTTGCGGCTGGCAAGCGAGGCGCCGCTAGCGTACAAATCATGCTCTTCGATCACCCGGCTCGTAAGGCTGACAATGCGACTGTTTTTCCCCACCGTGATGTTCACCGCCCTGACGCTGATGCTGGGCGCCGCAGGTGCCAGTGCCGCACCGCAACACGCCCTGACCGTCTACGGCGAACCGGCCAAGTACCCCGAAGGCTTCAGCCACTTCGCCTACGCCAATCCGCAAGCCCCCAAGGGTGGCAGCATGCGCCGCTCGGCGCTGGAAATCGGCCGTTTCGACCATGTCCTGCCTTATATAGACAAAGGCATTGGCGTGTCCCAGCTCGACGGGATGGTCTATTCGCCCTTGGCCCAGCGCTCGCTGGATGAGCCCTACACCGTATATGGCCTGGTGGCCGAGAAGATGGAGCGCGCCGAAGATGGCTTGTGGCTGCGTTTCTACCTCAACCCCAAGGCGCGCTTCGCCGACAACACGCCGATCACCGCCGAAGACGTGCGCTACAGCTACGACCTGCTGATGACCCAGGGCAGCCTGCGCTATCGCACCCAGTTCGAGGATGTCAAAAACGTCGAAGTGGAATCGCCGCGAGTGATCCGTTTCGACTTCAAGAGCAATGAAAACCGCACCCTGCCCCTGGATATCGCGACCCTGCCGGTGTTCCCCGAACACTGGTGGAAGAGTCGCGACTTCGCCAACGGCGGTGGCTATGACGCGCCCCTGGGCAGCGGTCCGTATCGGGTCGACAAGGTCGACTCCGGGCGCAGCATCACCTTCGTCCGCAACCCTGCCTGGTGGGGCAAGGACCTGCCGGTGAGCCGCGGCCTGTACAATTTCGACCGCTTCAGCGTCGAATACTTCGGCGACATCGACGTCGCGCGCCAGGTCCTGCGCGGCGGCGCCTACGACTACAACCGCGAATTCTCTGCCACCGGCTATTCCGTCGGCTACGAAAGCCCGCCCCTGAGCGACGGCCGCCTGCAAAAGGCCCACCTCGCAAAATCGGCGCCACAAATAGCCCAGGGCTATGTGTTCAACCTGGATAAACCGATGTTCCAGGACCGCCGCGTACGCCAGGCCCTGGCCATGCTCTGGGACTACGAATGGAGCAACCGGCAGATGATGCGCAACATGTACATCCGCCAGCAGAGTTTCTTCTCCAACACCGCGCTCGCTGCCCGCAGCCTGCCGGACGCCGAAGAACTGAAAATCCTCGAGCCACTGCGCGGTCAGATCCCCGATGAAGTCTTTACCCAGGTCTTCGAGGCGCCCAGGACCGATGGCAGCGGAGTGATCCGCGACAAGCAGCTGCAAGCCCTGGCCCTGCTCGAACAGGCGGGGTGGAAGGCCGAAGGCGACACCCTGGTCAACGCCGACGGCGAGCCCCTGAGCTTCACTTTCCTCATCACCCAGAACTCCATCGAACGCCTGCTGCTGCCCTACAAACGCAACCTGGCGCAGATCGGCATTACCTTGAACATCCGCCGCATCGACCCTTCGCAATACGTCAACCGCCTGATGGCCCGCGACTACGACATGATCGTCACCGGCTACCCAGTGACCACGTCGCCGGGCATGGAGCTGTTCAACTATTTCGGCTCCGCAGCGGCCAAGGACGCCGGCTCCAACAACTACATGGTGCTCAAGAATCCGGCCGTCGACACTCTGGTCAATGGCCTGGTGAAAGCCACCAGCCAGCCGGAGATGCTGCGCTACGCCCATGCCCTGGACCGGGTGCTGCAGTGGAACTACTACTGGATCCCCAACTACTACCCGCCAGGAACCTCCACCGTGTGGTGGAACCGCTTCGGCATCCCGGCAGTGCCCGCCAGCAATGACGAAGCCATCGAAAGCTGGTGGGAAGTCAGCAGCACCGCACTGACCAATGAACAGATGGCCGCCGAGCTGATCCGCCGTGGCAAATCCGGAGGGCGACACTGATGCTGGGCTACATTCTGCGGCGCCTGCTGCTGATCATTCCGACCCTGCTGATCATCCTCCTGGTGAATTTCGTCATCATCCAGGCCGCGCCGGGCGGCCCGGTGGAACAGGCCATTGCGCGCATGCAGGGGATTGGCGGCGGTGGCAGCGTCGGCGGTTCCGGCGAGATGAGCAGCGGCAGCTCCCGGGCCAGCCGCGGCCTCGACCCGAAACTGATCCAGGACATCGAGAAGCAATACGGCTTCGACAAACCGGCCCACGAACGCCTGTGGCTGATGCTCAAGAACTACGCGCACCTGGATTTCGGCAAGAGCTTCTTCCGTGGCGCCACGGTCACTGACCTGATCCTGGAAAAAATGCCGGTGACCATCTCCCTCGGCCTCTGGGCGACCCTGATCACCTACCTGGTGTCGATCCCCCTGGGGATTCGCAAGGCGGTGCACCACGGCAGCCATTTCGACATCTGGAGCAGCACCGCGATCATCATCGGCTATGCGATGCCGGCGTTCCTGTTCGCCATGTTCCTGATCGTGCTGTTCGCCGGCGGCACCTCGCTGAACTGGTTCCCGGTGCGTGGCCTGGTCTCGGACAACTTCGAACAGCTGAGCACCCTGGGCAAGGTCGCCGACTACTTCTGGCACCTGGTGCTGCCGGTGACGTCCCTGGTGATCGGCGGTTTCGCCACCCTGACCATCCTCACCAAGAACTCATTCCTCAACGAAATCACCCGCCAGTACGTGGTCACCGCCCGGGCCAAGGGCCTGAGCGAACGCCGGGTGCTGTACGGTCATGTGTTCCGCAACGCCATGCTGCTGGTGGTCTCGGGCATTCCCCAGGCCTTTATCAGCGTGTTCTTCGCCGGCTCGTTGCTGATCGAGGTGATCTTCTCCCTCGATGGCCTGGGACGCATGAGCTACGAGGCGGCGGTGTCCCGTGATTACCCGGTGGTGTTCGGCTCGCTGTTTATCTTCACCCTCTTCGGCCTGCTGATAAAACTCATCGGCGACCTGTGCTACACCCTGGTCGACCCGCGTATCGACTTCGCCGCGAGGAACGCCTGATGCTCACGCTTTCTCCTTTGGCGCGCCGGCGCTTCGACCGTTTCAAGAAAAACCGCCGTGGCTGGTGGTCGCTGTGGCTGTTTATCGGCCTGTTTATCCTGACCCTGGGCGGCGAGCTGATCGCCAATGACAAGCCGCTGGTGGTCAGCTACCAGGGCTCGTTGTACTTCCCCGCGTTCAAGCGCTACACCGAGCAGGAATTCGGCGGCCAGTTGCCGTTCCAGGCCGACTACCGCAGTGACTACGTGCAGCAACTGATCCGCAAGGATGGCGGCTGGATGCTGTTCCCGCCGATCCCGTTCAGTGAAGACACGCCCAACTACGACCTGACCCAGCCGGCCCCGAGCCCGCCAAGCAAGGTCAACTGGCTGGGCACCGACGACCAGTCTCGCGATGTGCTGGCGCGGGTGATTTATGGCGCGCGGGTGTCGATCCTGTTCGCCCTGGCCCTGACCGCCATCAGCGCCCTGATCGGTATCGCCGCCGGCGCCCTGCAAGGCTATTACGGCGGCTGGGTCGACCTCTTGGGCCAGCGTTTGCTGGAGGTCTGGTCGGGGCTGCCGGTGCTGTACCTGCTGATCATCCTCTCGGGGTTCGTCGAGCCCAATTTCTGGTGGCTGCTGGGGATCATGGCGCTGTTCTCCTGGCTGGCCCTGGTCGACGTGGTGCGCGCCGAGTTCCTGCGCGGGCGCAACCTGGAGTACGTCAAGGCCGCGCGGGCCCTGGGCCTGACCGATCGCAAGGTGATCGTGCGGCACATCCTGCCCAACGCCATGAACGCCACCTTGAGCTACCTGCCCTTTATTCTGACCGGCGCCATTTCCACTCTCACCGCCCTGGACTTCCTCGGCTTCGGCATGCCCGCCGGCAGCGCGTCCCTGGGCGAGCTGATCGGCCAGGGCAAGCAGAACCTGCAAGCGCCATGGCTGGGGCTGACGGCGTTTTTCACCCTGGCGCTGATTCTGTCGCTGCTGGTGTTTATCGGCGAGGCGTTGCGCGATGCCTTTGATCCACGATCTTGATCCCCGATCTTGATCCACGATCGTGATCCACGTTTATGAAGCGGACTGTAGCAATGACTGACAACCTGATCGAAATCCGCCACCTGAATGTCGCCTTCGGCGAGCAGACGGTGGTCCGCGACCTGAGCCTGGACATCCGCCCCGGTGAGTGCCTGGCCCTGGTGGGCGAGTCCGGCTCGGGCAAGTCGGTGACCGCACACTCGATCCTGCAACTGCTGCCACAGACTGGTTGCAGCAGCTCCGGCAGCGTGCGTTATCGGGGCCAGGAGCTGCTGGGCGCCGAGCCCGCCACCCTGCAAAAGCTGCGAGGCAATCGCATTGCGATGATCTTCCAGGAGCCCATGACCTCCCTCAACCCGCTGCACAGCATCGAGAAACAGATCGGCGAAACCCTGCTGCTGCACAAGGGCCTGGGAGGCAAACAGGCCCAGGCGCGAATCCTCGAACTGCTGGAGCTGGTGGGCATTCAAAAACCCCAGGAACGGCTCAAGGCCTACCCGCACCAGCTTTCCGGCGGCCAGCGCCAGCGGGTGATGATCGCCATGGCCCTGGCCTGCGAGCCGGAACTGTTGATCGCCGACGAACCCACCACCGCCCTCGATGTGACGGTGCAGCGCAAGATCCTGCTGCTGCTCAAATCCCTGCAACAGCGCCTGGGCATGTCCCTGCTGCTGATCAGCCACGACCTCAACCTGGTGCGACGCATCGCCCAGCGGGTGTGCGTGATGAAGGCCGGGGAAATCGTCGAACAGGCCGACTGCGAAACCCTGTTCAGCACGCCGACTCATCCTTACAGCTGCGAGTTGCTCAACGCCGAACCTGAGGGCGAAGCGCTGTGCCTCGATGCTCGGGAAACGGTGCTGGAGGTGGACAACCTGAGGGTCGACTTCCAGATCGGTGGCGGCCTGCTGCGCCGCAAGCACTACCTGCGGGCAGTGGATGGCATCAGCCTTAGCGTGCAGCAAGGCAAGACCCTGGGGATTGTCGGCGAGTCGGGCTCGGGCAAATCGACCCTGGGCCAGGCGATTTTGCGGCTGCTGGACTCCCAGGGTGGCATTCGCTTCCAGGGCCAGGGGCTGGATGGCCTGACCCAGAAACAACTGCGGCCGTGGCGCAAGCAGATGCAGGTGGTGTTCCAGGACCCCTTCGGCAGCCTGAGCCCACGGATGTCGGTGGCGCAGATCATCAGCGAAGGGCTGGAGGTGCACAGCCAGTCGACCGCCAGGCAATGCGAAGCGCAGGTGATCCAGGTGCTGCAGGAGGTCGGCCTGGACCCCGCCAGCCGCCATCGCTACCCCCACGAGTTTTCCGGCGGCCAGCGCCAGCGCATTGCCATCGCCCGCGCCCTGGTATTGAAACCGGCGCTGATCCTGCTCGACGAACCGACCTCGGCCCTGGACCGCACGGTGCAAAAGCAAGTGGTGGCGCTGCTGCGCCACTTGCAGGAAAAACACGGCCTGACCTACCTCTTTATCAGCCACGACCTGGCCGTGGTCCGCGCCCTGGCCCACGACATGATCGTGATCAAGGACGGCAGAGTCGTCGAACAAGGCCCCAGCCACGAGGTGTTCGAAGCTCCCCAGCACCCGTACACCCAGGAACTGCTGGCTGCTGCGCAGCCCGGATAATTGCCCCACAACTACAAGAGGGTTGCTGCAGCCGCTACCGAGGCACGAGGCAGCGACTACAGGGTTTGAATCATCGGGCATAATCCCGGGCGCACATTTTCTGGATGCCAGCATGAACGACAGCGAAAACCTCAAGGATTACCAGCGGGTGCGCCAATTGGCGATCCGTTCGCTGTTCGAGATCATCGAGCAGTCCAGCGAGGGCACGGTGATTGTCGACCGCGACGCCAATATCGTGTGGATGAACGAGCGTTATGCCCGGCGTTTTGGCCTGGAATCAGCCGCCTTCGCCATCGGCAAGGCCTGCGAAAGCGTGATCCCCGGCAGCCTGTTGCGGGAGGTGGTGCGCACCGGGCGCCCGATCCTGCTGGACATGCAAGACACCCCCAAGGAGCCGCTGGTGGTGATGCGCCTGCCGATCCACGACGCCGCCGGCAGCGTGATCGGCGCCATCGGCTTTGCCCTGTTCGATGAGCTACGCAGCCTGTCGCCCATGCTCAAGCGCTACCTGAGCATGCAGGAAGAGCTGGCCTCGACCCGCTCCCTGCTGCGCTCGCGGCAGACCAAGTACAACTTCGCCCACTTCATCGGCACCAGCGCCGCCAGCCTTGAGGTCAAGCGCCGCGCCCGGCGCAGCGCCAGCGCCGACTCCCCGGTGTTGCTGCTGGGTGAAACCGGCACCGGCAAAGAACTGCTGGCCCAGGCCATCCACGCTGCCTCGCCGCGAGCGCACAAGGCCTTTGTCAGCATCAACAGCGCCGCCATCCCCGAAGCCCTGCTGGAAGCGGAGTTCTTCGGCACCGCCCCCGGGGCCTTCACCGGCGCCGACCGCAAGGGCCGCTCCGGCAAATTGCAGATCGCCCAGGGCGGCACCCTGTTCCTCGATGAAATCGGCGACATGCCCCTGCCCCTGCAAAGCAAGCTGCTGCGGGTGTTGCAGGAAAAGGAATTCGAACCGGTGGGCTCCAATGAGGTGATCCAGAGTGATGTGCGGATCATCGCCGCCACCTCCACCGACCTCGAGGCCGCCATCAAGCGTGGCGAATTTCGCGCCGACCTCTATTACCGGCTCAATGTGCTGCCGATCCAGGTGCCCGCCCTGCGCGAGCGCCTGGACGATCTGCCGGCCCTGAGCGAAGGCATTCTCGAAGAACTGCGCAGCCAGCATGAACTGGACCGCGAGGCGCTAGCCCTGCTGGGTCAGCATGGCTGGCCGGGCAATATTCGCGAGTTGCGCAATGTGCTGGAACGGGCGGCGCTGCTGAGCGACAAACTGATGCTCAATGCCGGGGATATTCGGGCGGCCATTGGCAACTTCAGCCCGCTGCCACGGGATGCCGTCCCGCAGATGATCGAGGCGCAACCCCAGGAAACCTTTGCCGCCGCCCGGGAACGCTTTGATCGGCAACTGATCAGCAGCACCCTCGTGCAATGCGCCGGCAAGGTGGATGAAGCGGCCCGGCGCCTGGGGTTGGGACGCTCGACCTTGTACAAAAAGATGGCAGCGCTGGGAATTGCCGAGTCCCAATAACGAGACAATAGTCCCGATAAAGAGACAACCGCCCTTGTGGCGAGGGAGCTTGCTCCCGCTGGGTCGCTCCGCGGCCCCAAACCCCGCCATCGCGGTCTTTCTGATGCCCCGCTGGTCTGGGGAGTGCTGCGCACTGGAGCGCCAGCCCGGTCCAGCGGGAGCAAGCTCCCTCGCCACACTGTCTCTAACCAGAGACCAGCTCAGGCTTCATCGCCGAAAATTATAAAAATATCCTTATGTTTCAACATGTTATGTAAATGGCACAGTTCTCGCTATATGCCTCTCCACACGCAACACCCCACAAAAATAACAACTCTGGAGAGACACACCATGAGTGTGATCATTGCCCTGGCAGCCCTGGCGCTGCTGATGCTGGCTGCCTACCGTGGCTACAGCGTCATCCTGTTTGCCCCGATTGCCGCCCTCGGTGCGGTGCTGCTGACCGACCCGTCCGCCGTGGCGCCCGCCTTTACCGGGGTGTTCATGGAGAAGATGGTCGGCTTTATCAAACTCTACTTCCCGGTGTTTCTGCTGGGCGCGGTGTTCGGCAAGCTGATCGAGCTGTCGGGCTTTTCCCGCTCCATCGTCGCCGCCGCCATCCGCCTCCTGGGCACCCGCCAGGCCATGCTGGTGATCGTGCTGGTGTGCGCCCTGCTGACCTACGGCGGCGTTTCGCTGTTTGTGGTGGTGTTTGCGGTCTACCCGTTCGCCGCCGAGATGTTCCGCCAGAGCAACATCCCCAAGCGCCTGATCCCGGCCACCATCGCCCTGGGCGCGTTTTCCTTCACCATGGACGCCCTGCCCGGCACGCCGCAGATCCAGAACATCATCCCCAGCACCTTCTTCAACACCACCGCCTGGGCCGCGCCGTGGCTGGGGGTGATCGGCACCATCTTCGTGTTCTGCGCCGGCATGCTGTTCCTCCAGCGCCAGCGCAACAAGGCGCAGAAAGCCGGTGAAGGCTACGGCACCGAGCTGCGCAACGAGCCGGAAACCGCCGAAGACATCCAACTGCCCAACCCCTGGATCGCCCTCTCGCCGCTGTTGATGGTGGGCATCATGAACCTGCTGTTCACCCACTGGATCCCGCTGTGGTACGGCAAGACCCACAGCCTGGCGCTGCCGGGCATGACCGCGCCGGTGACCACCGAAATCGCCAAACTCACGGCAATCTGGGCGGTGCAGGCCGCCTTGTTGATCGGCATCCTGATGGTGCTGGCGTTCGGTTTTTCGGCGATTCGCAGCAAACTGGCCGAAGGCAGCAAAAGCGCAGTCAGCGGCGCGCTGCTGGCGGCCATGAACACCGCTTCGGAATACGGTTTTGGCGCAGTGATCGCCTCTCTGCCGGGCTTCCTGGTGCTGGCGGACTGGCTGAAAAGCATCCCCAACCCCCTGGTCAACGAAGCCATCACCGTGACCCTGCTGGCCGGCATCACCGGTTCGGCCTCGGGTGGCATGAGCATCGCTCTGGCGGCCATGTCCGAGAGCTTTATCAGCGCGGCCCACGCCGCCAACATCCCGCTGGAAGTGCTGCACCGGGTGGCCGCCATGGCCAGCGGCGGTATGGACACCCTGCCCCACAACGGCGCAGTGATCACCCTGCTGGCGGTGACCGGGCTGACCCACCGCGAAGCCTACAAAGACATTTTCTGCATTACGCTGATCAAGACGCTGGCGGTGTTTGTCGTGATCGCCACTTTCTACGCCACAGGCATTGTGTGAGGTATTGATGACCACTCTTTCCGGCAAGACCGCCCTTGTGACCGGCTCCACCAGCGGCATCGGCCTGGGGATTGCCCTGGGCCTGGCCAAGGCCGGGGCCAACCTAATCCTCAACGGCTTCGGCGATGCGTCGAAGGTAATCGCCGAAGTGGCGCAGTTCGGCACCCGGGTCGGGCACCACCCGGCGGACGTCAGCGACCCGGCGCAGATCGCCGAAATGTTCGCCTACGCCGAGCGTGAGTTCGGCGGCGTCGACATCCTGGTCAACAACGCCGGGATCCAGCACGTGGCGGCGGTGGAAGAATTCCCGGTGGAGCGCTGGGACTCGATCATCGCCATCAACCTGTCGTCGGTGTTCCACAGCACGCGCCTGGGGTTGCCGGGGATGCGCGCCAAGGGCTGGGGGCGAATCATTAACATTGCCTCGGTGCACGGCCAGGTGGGTTCGGTGGGCAAGGCCGCCTATGTCGCGGCCAAGCACGGGGTGATCGGCCTGACCAAGGTGGTGGGCCTGGAGACCGCCACCAGCAACGTCACCTGCAACGCCATCTGCCCCGGCTGGGTGCTGACGCCACTGGTGCAAAAACAGATCGACGACCGCGCGGCCAGCGGCGTCGATCCGCAACAGGCGCAGCATGACCTGCTGGCAGAAAAACAGCCGTCCCTGGAGTTCGTGACCCCGGCTCACCTGGGTGAGTTGGTGCTATTTTTATGCAGCGAAGCCGGCAGCCAGGTACGCGGCGCGGCGTGGAACATCGATGGCGGGTGGCTGGCGCAGTAACGCTGCCTGCGCTCCCTCTTTCTGTGGCGAGGGAGCTTGCTCCCGTTCGGCCGCGCAGCGGTCGCACACCAGACGACCGCGTTTTGTCGTTGCGTCTCGGTTGCCTGGTTTCAGGGCCGCTTCGCGCCCCAGCGGGAGCAAGCTCCCTCGCCACGAACGCGATACGGCACCACCCCCTATAAGAAGAAACAGAGGCCTTGCATGTCCGACATTCTCTGGCAACCCAGCGCCGAGCGCATCGGCAAGACGCGCATCGACGCCTTTCGCCGCTTTATCAATCAACGCCATGACCTGGCCCTCGACGATTACCCGTCCCTGCACCAGTGGAGCATCGACCAGCGCCAGGACTTCTGGCAGGCGATTGTCGACTTCTTCGAGGTGCGCTTTGAGCACCCACCCGAGTGCGTACTGCGCGAAGGCCCGCAGATGCCCAGCGCCGAATGGTTTCCCGGGGCCACGCTGAACTTTGCCGAACACCTGCTCAAGCGCCGGGATAACGGGGTCGCCGTGGTGGCGATCAATGAGAACGGGCAACGCGAACAACTGACCTACGCCGAGCTGGCGGCCCATGTCGCCGGCCTGCAACAGAGCCTGCGCGCGGCCGGCGTGGGCGTGGGCGACCGGGTGGCGGCGTGCATGCCCAACACTTGGCAGACCCTGGTCGGCATGCTGGCCACCACCAGCCTCGGGGCGATCTGGTCCTGCTCTTCGCCGGACTTCGGCACCCAGGGGGTGATCGACCGCTTTGGCCAGATCGAACCCAAGGTGCTGATCACCTGCGCCGGTTACCGCTACGCCGGCAAGGACATCGACCAGAGCGCCAAACTCAACGAAATCCTCGAACGCCTGCCGTCCCTGCAACAGCTGATCATCGTGCCCTACGCGCGCCCCGAAGCCCGGGTCGAAGACTTCCAGACCCCGGCCAAGGTCGCGCTGTGGGACACCTTCTACCGCCCCGGCGGCACGCCTGAATTCGTCGCCGTGCCTTTCGCCCACCCGCTGTACATCCTCTATTCCAGCGGCACCACCGGCGTGCCCAAGTGCATCGTCCACAGCACCGGCGGCGTGCTCCTGCAACACGCCAAGGAGCACGGCCTGAACACCGACCTCGGCCCCGGCGACGTGCTGTTCTACTACACCACCTGCGGCTGGATGATGTGGAACTGGCTGGTCTCGGCCCTGGCGGTGGGCGCAAGCCTGGTGCTGTATGACGGCTCGCCGTTCCACCCCGGCCCCGAGCACCTGCTGGACCTGGTCGACCAGGAAGCCATCAGTGTTTTCGGTACCAGCCCCAAATACCTCGCAGCCCTGGAAAAGGCCGGCCTGCAACCGCGCCTCAGCCATGACCTGGGCAGCCTCAAGACCCTGCTCTGCACCGGCTCGCCGCTGTCGCCGCAAAGCTACGACTACGTGTACCGCGAACTGAAACAGGAGCTGTGCCTGGCCTCGATGTCGGGCGGCACCGATATCGTTTCCTGCTTTGTCATCGGCAACCCGTTGCAGCCGGTGCGCCGTGGCGAGATGCAAGGCAAGAGCCTGGGCATGGCCATCGAAGTGTGGAATGACCAGGGCCGGCCGGTGATCGGCGAAAAGGGCGAGCTGGTCTGCACCCGCCACTTCCCGGCCATGCCCATCGGCCTGTGGAACGACCCGCAGCAGGAAAAACTGCGGGCCTCGTATTTCAGTCAGTTCCCCGGGGTCTGGGCCCAGGGCGACTACGCTGAGCAACTGGCCCACGGCAGCTGGCTGATTCATGGCCGCTCGGACGCGGTGCTCAACCCCGGTGGCGTGCGCATCGGCACGGCGGAGATCTACCGCCAAGTGGAAAAAGTGCAGCAGGTCAGCGAAAGCCTGGCCATCGGCCAACAGTGGGACGGCGACGTGCGCGTGGTGCTGTTTGTGCGTCTGCAAGACGGCGCGCAGCTCGATGCAGCGCTGCAAGAGCAGATCCGCCAGGTGATCCGCGCCAACACCACCCCGCGCCATGTACCGGCGAAGATCCTCCAGGTCAGCGACATCCCGCGCACCATCAGCGGCAAGATCGTCGAGTTGGCCGTGCGCAACGTGGTGCACGGCATGCCGGTGAAAAACACCGATGCCCTGGCCAACCCCGAGGCCCTGGAGCAGTTTCGCGACCGCGCGGAACTGGCCACCTGACCCCTGGCGCCCATCGATAACCGCCGGGCCAGAGAGGTGTATCACCTCCTGGCCCGAGCCGCCTGAACCCGCACAAAAAACGCTTTCTGCCGGTGTCGTCATCCCGCGCAACCTGTCTAGACTGGTCATCCGAGGCAAAAACGAGTGAAATACGCCTCTCACCGGCACCGAGCCCCTTCGTTTGAATAGAAATCCCCAAGCATGGGACTTTTTGAAGTGCCAGCCGTCTACTGCTTGCATGCCTCTGCTGACACGGCTCTAGAATCAAGCTTCACCCCAGGATCCCTGACATGAACGTCTCCCCCAATGCCCGCGAAGCCGAAACCCTGATTGCTCGGCTGGACTGGACCACCACCCCCCTGGGGGCAGCCGGCCAATGGCCGCAAAGCCTGCGCACCGCAGTGGACATCGTGATCCACTCGCCGATGCCGATGATGCTGCTGTGGGGCGAACAACTGACGCAAATCTACAACGACGGCTTTGCCCTGCTGGCGGGCAACAAGCACCCCCAGGCCTTCGGCAAACCGGTGGACCTGGCCTGGCCGGAGCTCAAGGAGTTCACCGCGCCCATCTACAGCGCCGTACTCAAGGGCCAGGTGCGCAGCTTCAATGAACAACGCTTTACCCTGCAAAACGGCGGTCGCGAGTCCGACCTGTGGCTCGACCTGACCTACAGCCCGATCCGCGACGAGCGCGGCGAAGTGGCCGGGGTGCTGATCACCGCCATCGAAACCAGCGAACGCCGGCGCATCGCCCTCGAACTCAAGCAGCGCTCCGAGGCCAGCCTCAAGGCCCAGCACGAAACCGAAGAGCGCCTGCAACTGGCCCTGGCCGCCACCGACGCGGTGGGCACCTGGGACTGGAACATCGGCGACGACCGCTTTATCGCCGATGCGCACTTCGCCCAGTTGCACAGCATCGATCCGTTGCAGGCCGGGCAATTGCCCATCAGCGACTACCTCAACGGCGTGCACCCCGAAGACCGCGGCATGGTGGCGCGCAGCATCAAGCACTGCATTACCCACGGCACCGAATACGCCGAGGAATACCGCCTGCAACTGGCCGACGGTCAGGTGCGCTGGGTGTTTGCCCGGGGCCGTTGCTACAAGGACCACCACGGTCGGCCGACGCGTTTTCTCGGTGCCGCCCTGGACCTTACCGAACGCAAGCAGATGGAACAGGCGCTGCGCCAGAGCCAGACCGAGCTGCAGCTGATCATCAACGCCATGCCGGTGCTGATCGGCTACGTCGACCGCGACGAACGCTTTCGCCTGAACAACAGCGCCTACCTCGACTGGTACGGCCTGACCCCGCAAGAGCTGTACGGCAAGAGCATCCGCGAGGTGATCGGCGACGAGATCTACGCCACCCGCGTCGAGCAGATCAGCGCCGCGCTCACGGGCACCCCGTGCAGCTTCGAGGCCGACTCGCCTCATCGCGACGGCCGCCCACGGCATGCACTGATGAAATACCTGCCGCGCTACAGCGCCGATGGGGCAATCAACGGGTTTTATATTTTCGTGATCGACGAGACCGAGCGTCGGCAAACCGAAGAGGCCCTGCGCAACCTCAACGAGACCCTTGAAGAGCGGGTCAACGAACGCACCCAGGCCCTGGCCACCGCCAACCAGCGCTTGCAGAGCGAGATGTTCGAACGCGAGCGCGCCGAAGAAGCGTTGCGCCACGCGCAGAAGATGGAAGCCGTGGGTCAGCTCACCGGCGGCATCGCCCATGACTTCAACAATATGCTGACCGGCATCATCGGCAGCCTCGACCTGATGCAGCGCTATATCGACAACGGCCGCAGCGCCGAGATCGGCCGTTTTACCGAGGCCGCGGTGTCCTCGGCCAAGCGCGCCGCCGCCCTCACCCATCGCTTGCTGGCGTTCTCCCGGCGCCAGTCCCTGGACCGCCAGCCCCTGGACCCGAACCAGCTGGTGCAGTCACTGCAAGAGCTGTTCAACCACACCAAGGGCGAGCACATCGAGCTCAAGCTGGCGCTGGGCGAGGGTGTGTGGCCGGTCAACACCGATGCCAGCCAGCTGGAAAACGCCCTGCTGAACCTGGTGATCAACGCCCGCGACGCCATGCCCCACGGCGGCGAGCTGCTGATCGAAACCGCCAACAGCTACCTCGACGGCAGCGACATCCGCACCCTGGAGCCGGTCAAGGCCGGCGACTACGTGATGCTCGGCGTCAGCGACAACGGGGCCGGCATGAGCCCACGCGTGCTGGCCAAGGCTTTCGATCCGTTTTTCACCACCAAACCCATTGGTCAGGGCACGGGCCTGGGGCTGTCGATGATCTATGGCTTTGCCCAGCAGTCGGGCGGCCACGTGACCATCACCAGCGAACCCAACCAGGGCACCAGCGTGCGCCTGTACCTGCCCCGGCTGTATGCCGCCCCCGAGGAAAAACCGGTAACCGACGGCAACGGCGAGGCCCCCTGCGCCATGGCCGGCGAAACCGTGGTGGTGGTCGAGGACGACCCGGCAGTGCGCATGCTGGTACTCAATGTGCTCGGGGAACTGGGCTACACCGCGTTCGAGGCCGAAGACGCCAAGAGCGCGCTGCCGCTGCTGGAGTCGCCGATCCGCGTTGACCTGCTGGTGACCGACGTCGGCCTGCCGGGGATGAATGGCCGCCAGTTGGCGGAGATCGCGCGGCAACAGCGGCCGCAGCTCAAGGTGCTGTTTATGACCGGTTACGCGGAAAAGGCCGCCGAGCGCCAGGGCTTTCTCGAAGCCGGCATGGACCTGATGGCCAAGCCGTTTTCCATCGACGACCTGGCCCAGAAGATTCGCCAGATGATCAGTCAGCCCGGTTGATTTCAGGCATAATCCGCGGCCGCCGTCCGCACCGTTCCAAGGTAACTGCCCGATGAAAGCCCAAGCCCGCCATATCCTGGTGAAAACTGCCGAAGAGGCCGAGCAACTCAAGCAACGCATCGCCAAGGGCGAAGCCTTCGATGTGCTGGCCAAGAAGTTCTCCACCTGCCCCTCCGGCAAACGCGGCGGCGACCTGGGCGAAGTACGGCCTGGGCAGATGGTCGGTGCCATCGACCAGGTCATCTTCAAAAAGCCCCTGCGCACCGTGCACGGCCCCATCAAAAGCAAATTCGGCTACCACCTGGTGCAAGTCTTCTACCGCGACTGACCCCTGTAGCCCCTGCAAACCTGTAGCCGCTGCCGAAGGCTGCGGCTACAAGGTTAATTTCGCGGGATCAGGGCGCCGGGGAACTGGATGACCTGGCTGGCCAGGCGGTGTCCGGCCTCTGCGGCGTCGACCGGGCTGCCGCCTAAGAGGCGCCTGGCCATGTACGCGGCGCTAAACGAATCCCCTGCTGCCGTGGTGTCCACAACCTTTTCCACCCGCTGCCCTGGCACCTCGAAAGATTCCCCGGCGCAGCGAATCAGGCAAGGTTCGGCGCCGCGCTTGAGCACCACTTCCGCACAATCGGCGTACGCCGCAAACACCTCCGCACTGTCGGCAAACCCAAACAACGCCTGCTCGTCATCCAGGGTCAACAGCGCCAGGTCCACGTGCTGCAACACCCCACGGTACGCCGCCTGGGCCTGCTCGACCGACGTCCATAACCGCGGCCGGTAGTTGTTGTCGAAGACAATCTGCGCCCCCCGCTGACGCGCCTCGACCAATACCTCCAGCAATTTCTCGCGCCCCACCGGCCCCAGCACCGCCAGGGTGATGCCACTGAAATACAGCACGTCATAGCCCGGCAACGCCGCAAGAATCGGCGCCGCCGCCGGGGTGGTGAAGCAATCGCGTACCGCCGCCTCATTGCGCCAATACAAAAAGCGTCGCTCGCCCTGGGCGTCGGTCTGGATGCAGTACAGGCCGGGCAAGCGCCCAGGCAGGCGCTGCACCCGCTCCAGGCCGATACCCTCGGCAGCCCAACTGCGGCACATGGCCTCACTGAAACTGTCATCGCCCAGGGCGGTGACGTAATCCACCCGCCCCTGGCCGTACAACTCCCGGGACAGGTACACCGCGCTGTTCAAGGTATCGCCGCCAAAGCTCTGTTGCAGGCTGCCGTCGTGGCGTTGTTGCAACTCGATCATGCATTCGCCGATGCAGGCGATGCGGGGGGTTGGGTTCATGCTTGGGACCTCTGCGCCCGAAGTGATAAGGGTGCGCCCCGAGGGAGTGCACCGTTGCCGTCCGCTCCTAGAAGCAGGTGTCCAGACTCTCGATCACTCGCAGGCGCTCATCCACCAGCAACCCGGTGCGCCATTTATCGAAGGTCAAACAGGGGTGGGAAGTGCCGAAGGAAATGATGTCGCCAATCCGCAGCTTCACCCCCGGCGCCACAGTGAGAAACGCATGCTGATCCATCACCGCCGTGACCTTGCATGCCCCCACATCATCCCCGGCGCTGGTCTCGGCCCCGGCGCGATAACGCCGCAGTGGCACCGGCAAGCCGGCGTCATAAGCTACATCGCGTTTGCCCAGGGCCACCACTGCAAAGCCCGGCTCCGGCAGCGACTGCACATGGGCCCAGACCTCCATGGCCGGGCGCAGGCCTTCCTCCAGGTCACTGCGCCGATCCAGCACGCAGCACTGCGCGTCTTTATAGATGCCGTGGTCATGGGCCACATAACTGCCCGGGCGCAGCACACTGAGGAAACGCCCCTTGGCGTTGTGGGTCTCGAAGGATTCGGCAATCAAGTCGTACCAGGCCGAACCCGAGGCGGTGATGATCGGCCGCTCGATGGCGAACAATCCGTCGTTGTGCAGGTCCACCGCCAGGCGCACCAGCGAATCCGCGAACTGGCGAATGCCACTGATGGCCTGGTCGCCATGGATCACCCCTTCATAACCTTCGATCCCGCACAGGGCCAGGGCCGGCTGCACCTGGATCGCCCGGGCCAGATCCAGCACCTCCTGCTCAGTGCGGCAGCCGCAACGCCCGCCGACCACGCCGTACTCGATCATCACCTTGAGCTTTGCCCCGCGCTGGGCGAAAAACGCCCCCAGGTCGGCCACGCTGTCCGGGTGATCCACCATGCAATAAAAGTCGAAATCCGGGTCCGTCAGCAGCTCGGCGATCAGCGCCATGTTCGGCGCGCCTACCAGCTGGTTAGCCATCAACACCCGACGCACGCCATGGGCGTAGGCGGCACGGGTCTGGGTGGCGGTGGCCAGGGTGATACCCCAGGCGCCGGCTTCCAGCTGACGCTGGAACAAGCCCGGCATCATGCTGGTCTTGCCATGGGGCGCCAGCTCGGCGCCGCTGTCGCTGACGAACTTCTGCATCCAGCGGATGTTGTGTTCCAGGGCCTCGCGGTGCAGCACCAGGGCCGGCAGGGCGACGTCCTGCAACAGGCTCGCGCCCTTGGCAGCGGCACCCTTTTCCACCAGCGGCAGATCAAAAACGGAAGACATGTTGGCACTCCTTATTCAAGGCGGCTGCGCACAGCCGCAGGACAGCATTAATCGTTGATACGCCGGGCCAGACGGTTGGCGCTGTCGATCAGCACCCGGCGGTATTCCTGGTAATGGGTCTGGGCGTCGGCCCGCGGCGCGACGATGCACAACGTACAGATGCACACCCCGCGCTCATCCCGCACCGGCGCGGCAAAACAATGGGTGAAGGTGTCGGCCACGCTGTCGAAGGAAAAGAACCCATCCTCGGTGGCCTGGCGGATTTGCTGGAGGAACGTCTCCAGGGGCAGGCGTTCACCGTCGGGGAGGATGAAGTCCCGCTCATCGATCAGATCGACAATCTGCGCATCGCTCAAATGCCCCAGCAGCAGCCGCCCGGATGCGGTCCAGGGAATCGGCGCGTTCTCGCCGATGTCCGAGGAAATACGGAAATGCCGCTCGCCCTCCTTCATCAGCGCCACGGTGTATTTGCGCCCATTGAGCAGGCACATCTGCGCGGTTTCACGGGTCTGGCTGACGATGTCCTGCAAGGCCTGATCGGCCTCGCGGCTCAGGTCGAAATGGCGCAAATGGGCCTGGCCGAGAAAGTACAACTGGCGGCCCAGGTACACATGCCCATCCTTGCCCACCGGCTCCAGAATCCGCCGCTCCAGCAAGGACGCCACCAGCTCGTAGACCGTGGACTTGGGGCTGCCGATGCCGTTGGCGATATCGTTGGGGCGCAACGGCTGGCCGATCTCCTTGAGGAAATCAAGAATATCGAACGCCCGATCCAGGCCCTTGGCCCGGCGCTTGATGGTGTCTTCAGTCATCTATCTGGCATTCCCCTGGAAATTGGTCGCTCACTCTATCCTCACTTGCCACGTGTGGCAGAGCACTTAGCGCTTCTTGTAAGCAACGCAATCAATCTCGACCTTGCAATCCACCATCATATTGGCCTGCACGCAGGCCCGGGCCGGTGCATGTTCGGGCTTGAAATACTCGCCAAACACCTTGTTGAAACTCCAGAAATCCCGCGGATCCTCCAGCCACACGCCAACCCGCACCACGTCCTCCAGGCCGTACCCGGCCTCCTCCAGGATCGCCACCAGGTTGCGCATGGTCTGCCGGGTTTGCTCGACGATCCCGCCGGTGATGATCTCACCGTCCAGGGCCGGCACCTGCCCCGACACGTGCAGCCAGCCATCGGCCTCCACGGCGCGGGCGAAAGGACGAGGCTGACCGCCTCCAGCGGTGCTGCCGGTGCCGTAACGAGTAATGCTCATGGGTACTTCTCCTGTTTGAAAGGCAGTTAGAAATCAGAAACGGGTGTTCTTCAAAAACTCCGCCAGGCGCGGCGACTGCGGGCGCTCGAAGAGTTCTTTGGGCGGGCCCTGCTCCTCGATGCGGCCCTGGTTCATAAACACAATCTGGTCCGAAACCTCGAACGCAAAGCGCATTTCGTGGGTCACCAGCAACATGGTCATGCCCTCGTCCGCCAGGCCCTTGATCACGTTCAGCACCTCGGCCACCAACTCCGGGTCCAGGGCCGAGGTCACCTCGTCGAACAGCATCAGGCTCGGGTTCATGGCAATGGCTCGGGCGATGGCCACGCGCTGCTGCTGGCCGCCGGACAACTGCCCGGGAAAGTGATCGCGGCGCTCCAGCAGCCCGACCCGCTCCAGCCATTTTTCCGCGAGGGCCACGGCCTCGTCCTTGGCCAGCTTCTTGACCTTGATCAGGCCCAGGGTCACGTTCTGCAACGCGGTCAGATGAGGGAACAGGTTGAACTGCTGAAAGGCCATCCCGGTCATCGCCCGATGCTGGGCAATCACCTTCTCCGGGTGGCGCAGGCGTTTGCCGTCAACCTCGTGGTAGCCGATGGATTCGCCGTCGAGCAGAATCTGCCCGCCCTGGAATTCCTCCAGCATATTCACGCAGCGCAGCAACGTGGTCTTGCCCGAGCCGCTGGAGCCGATCAGGGTCACCACATTGCCCCGTGGCATCTCCAGGTCGACGCCCTTGAGCACCTCCACCGCGCCGTATTGCTTGTGCAGGTTACGAATGCTCAGCAACGGCTGCTGGCCGGCTGGCAGGGAAACGTGAGCGTGAGTCATGGCAAGGCCACCCGTTTTTCAATGGTCCGGCCGAAGAGTTCGATGCCGTAGTTGATAAGAAAAAACAGCAAACCGGCGAACAGGTAAAACTCCAACGTCATAAAGGTGCGGGCGATGATCTGCTGGGTGCTGAGCAACAACTCGGCGACGCCGATCACCGAGAGCAGGGTCGAGGCCTTGACGATCTCCGTCGAGGAGTTGACCCAGGTCGGCAGAATCTGCCGCAGCGCCTGGGGCAACAGCACGTAGGCCAGCGCCTGTTTGAACGTCAGGCCAATGGCCTGGCTCGCCTCCATCTGCCCCCGGGGAATCGCCTGCAACGCACCGCGCACAATCTCCGCCACGTGGGAGCCGCAAAACAGCGTCAGGCCCAGGGCCCCGGCCTCGAACGCACCGATCTGCCAACCCAGGGCCGGCGCCATGTAAAAGCACGCCAGCACCAGCACAAACACCGGAGTGCCGCGGATCAGGTCCACATACAGCCGAAACGGCGCCCGCATCCACCACCGGCCATAGGTCAATACCAACCCGGCCAACACCCCGATCAGGGTGCCGAACAAAATCGCCAGGGCCGAACAGCCGACACTGGTCTGAAACCCCGCCCACAGCGTCTCGCGAGCCAACCACAATTCATGCCACCAACTGGGTGCTTGATACATATCGGGCTCCTAGCGACGGATCGCCAACCGCTGCTCCAGATGGCGCAACAGCAAGGCAATGAAGTAACAGGCCGCCACATACAACGCCGTGGTCACCATCCAGGTTTCAATCACCCGGTAGCTTTCAACGTTGATCTTGCGCGCGTAATAAGTCAGCTCCGGCACGGCGATGGCGGCGGCCAGGGAGGTGTCCTTGAACAGCGAAATAAAGTTGTTGGACAACGCCGGCAACACATTGCGCAGCATCACCGGCACCGTCACATAGGCCCGCACCTGCCACTCCCCCAGGCCAATGGCCATACCCGCCTCGCGCTGGCCCTTGGGAATACTCAACAGCCCGGCGCGAAACACCTCGGTCAGATACGCCCCCGCGTACAGCGACAAGGTGACGATGAACGACGGCACCTTATCTAAGCGAATCCCCAGGCTCGGCAGGGCGAAATAGATCAACAGAATCAGCACCAGAATCGGCGTATTGCGGATCACCGTCACATACACCGAGGCCAACACCCGTAACGCCCGATGCCTGCTCAACAAGGCAAAGGCCATCATCAGGCCGATTACACAACCGATGGCGATCGACACCAGCGCCAGCTGCAAGCCCAAACCGAGCCCCGCCAGCAAGGTGTCGAAATCGCGCCACACGGCGGCAAAGTTCAACTGATAATTCATGGTCGGCACCACCTTGAGCGGGGCGCTTTCGAGGGGCGCCCCACTCAGCAATGTGTGTGTGAAAACGTAGCGAGCGAAAGAAAGACAAGGCGAAAACGGGTGAGCAAGCGGAGTTGACGTCAGTCAATGAGCAGTGCGATCCCGTTTTCAACGCCGTATTTCTGAGCGCAGTCGTTTTCATTTGAATTCGACGGGGAAACCAATTTCGGGCGTTGGCAGATCCACACCGAACCACTGCTTGAATGACGCCGCGTAGGTCGGGAACTCAACCCCGGTCATCGCCTCGTGCAACGTGGTATTGACGAAATTCAACCAGTCCTGATCCCCACGCTTGACCGCGCAGGCATAGGTTTGCGGGCTCCAGGCATAAGCCGGGCTGCGATAACGCCCGGGGTTCTGCACCATCAAATACTTCACCGACGACTGATCGGTGGCCGCCGCATCGGCCCGCCCCGAGTTCACCGCCTGATACATCAAATCGACACTGTCGTACTGATCAACCTTGGCCTTGGGCAACGCCTGGTGCACCAACTCCTCGGCATACACGTTCTGCAACACCGCCACCGTCACCCCATCACCGCCGGCCTTGAGGTCATCGATCTCCTTGTACTTGCTGTTAGCCGGCAGCAGCAGCCCCACCCCTTCGCGGTAATACGGCAAGGTAAACGCCACCTGCTGCGCGCGGCTGGCGGTGACCGTAATGAACTGACAGCTCATATCAACCTTATCCGTCAGCAGATTGGGAATCCGCGCATCAGACGACTGCACCACAAACTCCACCTTGCTCGGGTCATTGAACAACCCCTTGGCCACCATCCTGGCGATATCAATATCGAACCCCTGCAACTTCCCGTCCGCCCCCTGAAAGTGCCACGGCGCATTGGTACTGCCCGTCCCGACAATCAAATGCCCACGCTTGAGCACCGAATCCAACTTAACGTCCGCCGCCTGCGCAACCCCCACAGCCCCAGCCAACGACACAGCAAGCAACACACACGCTTTAAACAAGGAAAGTCCGCGATGCATGACAAGCACTCCAAGGATGGTGTTTATTCCGCTATACCGGAATATGGTATGTAACAACGGAATAGACAGCAGGAAGTGTGCCATGGGATGGGAAGGGATGACAGGGGATGGGGAAATTGAAGGGAATCAAGGGGATGGGGACAGCGCGGGTTTTGGCGTTACACATCGACTGAGTAGGGAGTGATACGCAAAGGTACGAAACGTGATTCGGCAGCACACAAAATGGTGCGACGGAGGAGCCCTAATGCCGATCAGTTAAGCGCTAGAGCGGAACGAAACATAACCTGTGGTGAGGGAGCTTGCTCCCGTGGGACCGGCCGGCGCTCCGGAGCGTAGCAGTCCCCTTTTTGGGTCCGCTGCGCGGCCCAGCGGGAGCAAGCTCCCTCGCCACAATGACAGTGCTTGCCCTTAAGTGACTGGCATTAGGAGGACCTGATTAATTCCAATAGCTGGCAGCAATTCTCAGCACAAAACTGAACAACCCAACGCCCTATAACCTTGCCTGACTCACTGGATCGCCCTATAGTCCGACCCGTCGCTGCAAATTCAGCGATCTGACTTGGCCGTCAGCATCCTAAGCGCACAGGCGCTCCCCATAACAAGGCAAGCGCTTTTTTTGCGCTCGCACGTTCGTGTTATGGCGACTGTGCGTGGGACACCTTCGGGTGTGCCGGGATGCTTAGGCCCGGTCGGCCAACCCGCGTACAGTTGCCACCCTGCTTCGCTTGGCCGCGATTGGTGGTAGCTACCTAAGTTATGGAGCGTCACTGATATGGATTACCAACCTTTCACCTCTTCCAACACCACCGACCACCCCGTCGCCTTTATCAACCCTCAAGCCCCCCTGCTTGATCTGCTGAACTACGCCGGCCTGCGCATCCGCGCCGCCCGCGACATGCTCGACAGCGTCTCCAACATGACCAGCCGCAACGCCGACGACCTCGACCTGATGCGCTTCTCCAGCGTGGCAACCCTGTTGTTGCAGGACGGATGCGACGTGTTGCGCGCGGCAGAACAACAAGCGATGGACCTACCACAGCGTTAAGCCGTAGCGCCAAGCCAAAGCCATTGCACATGCTGTGCTCTGGCTCTGGCTCTGGCTTTTGACCCTGTTTTTGATCTTGATCCACCCGCCCCTTCGGCAGGCCGAGTGGAGGTGTTCATCAGGGGATTGGCGCGCAGCGCCCTTCGACGCAGTCGAAGACGTCGCTGGAAGCGATGCCCCCTGAGGGACGCCGGAACGAGGGAACCCGAGCGCAGCGAGGGCCGTACGCTCGGGGCGAGACTTTTTGGTTCCTTTTGTGGCGTTTGACAAAAGGGACTCGCCGTAAGGGCGAAACCCTAAGCAGCCATTACCGCAGCAACGGATATGCCCCCCAACAAGCTTTGCTAAGCACCGTTGCATCAGGAATATCTAAGGCGTTTGAACCGGCCAGCGCAGCCTACGGCAGCGGCTACAGAGAAAGACTGAAGCCGAAGCCAGCCTTCAGCTTGATAAGGAGTGACCATGTACGACTACGCCATTCGCTTTGAGCAGGACAGCACGCCAGGGCTTGCAGTGTTCTGCCGTGATCTGCCGGAGCTAAACAGCTTCGGCAATGATCGTGAACACGCACTCAAAGAAGCCCTTGATGCGATCGAAACCACCCTCTCGATTTACGTTGATCAGCGCCGCGCCATCCCCCAAGCCTCTGCACCGCAAGACGGGGAATACATCATTCATTTACCCACAGTGACTGTGGCCAAGATCGTGCTTTGGAACACCATGATGGAGCGAGATATGCGCAAGGCCGATCTGTGTCGGCTACTGGGTATTCACCAAGCCCAGGGAGATCGGCTGGTCGACTTCCTGCACACCTCCAAGATGGAACAATTAGAAATGGCTTTGACTGCTCTGGGCAAACGTCTTTCGGTGTCTGTTGAAGCGGCGTAAACCAGAACGAAAACTCCGGGACCTCCAAGGCTTTTCGTTGTTGCTTGGCGGTAGGTGTTGGCCTTGATCTTGACCCACCCGCCCTGTTACTGCAGCAACGGATATGCCCCCCAACAAGCTTTGCCAAATACCGTTTCACCACGGATATCTAAGGCGTGTGAGCCGGCCAGCGCAGCCTGCGGCAGTGCCTACAGCCGCCTCGGCTTTTGCGGCCGCAGGTAAAAGCCAGAAATAAGCGCAATCAACACCAGCATCAACGCCAGGCTCGGATCCCCCTTAGGCAGCATGAACTGATAAAGCCCAGCCCCCATCGTCAGCCCAGATGCAATACACAACACAAACCAAACAACTTTCTTAAACAGCTTCACGATCTGATGACATCCCTTCCACAGAAAACTTCAACCGCACCGCTCAGAACGAACAGGCCGGGGGGCGACAATGTATCGGCCACACCCCCGAACGGCAAATCCGCAACCCCTCAGCGTTGCACCCGCATAAAACGGGCATTCACACCCACAACTGCGGCCCTCCTTGAATGCCTCGCTTCAACCCGACCCCAAGGGCCCCGCGTCCTTACGCCTTGAACGTCAGAATCGGCGAAAACCGCGCTATCACCGACACCGTCCCCTCTTCCACCTGGGACTGAATCACCTGGCCAATCTCCTTGTAGGCCCCCGGTGCTTCCTCGATCATCCGCTCCTCCTTGGTAGTGATGCACTCCACCCCATTCAGGCCGAGGAAGGCCTTGTCCTTCTTGGCCTTGAACACCACTTCGCTGCGGGACATGGAGCGCCCGGCGCCATGGCTGGCCGAGCGCAGCCAGCGCTCATTGCCCAACCCGGTGAGCAGGTAGGAATCATGCCCCATGCTCCCCGGAATCAGCAGCGGCTGCCCGGCATAGGCCGGCGTCGCGCCCTTGCGGTGGACGTTGCCGCCCTCTTCGCGCAGCACAATGTTGTGCGGCACATCGACAATCAGCGGCGCCTCGATGCCGGCGCCAAACACCTGCCGGGTGCGCTGGCGCACCATCTCGGCGATCAGCGCACGGTTGGCATCGGCGTAGTGGGCGGCGCTGTGCATGGCCAACAGGTACTCATCGGCCATCTCGCCAAACAGGGCGAAGATCTTCGAGTCGGGATGCTTGATCCCCGCCGGCCACAGGGCCTTGGCCTTGTCCATCCAGCGCCGCCCGACATAAAAGCCCACGTCCCGGGAGCCGGTGTGAATCATCACCACCACCTGCCCCACGGACAGGCCCTGGGCGAAGCAGGCCTGGCGATCCACCAGCTCGGTGACCACCTGGATCTCGACAAAGTGATTGCCGCCGCCCAGGGAACCCAGCCCCGGGTCGCGGAGGATTTTGCGCGAAAGGTCCTGCAGGGCCTCGGGCGCATAGTCGGTGCTGCCGCGGGCAAAGGACGACTCATGCAGGCCCGAAAGCTCACGCTGCAATTGGGCAAAGTCCGCCCCGGCAAACAGCCCGATCGGGTCCTGCTGCTGCACCTGGGCCCAGAAATCTCCCAACCCCGAAGCAAACAGCGCACTCATGGCCGTCGGGCTGGTGGGGATATTGCGCGTGCCTTCCAGCAGATCGCCGCGCACCAGGGCGGTCCACTTGGCTTTCTGCGCCATGAACTGCTCGTAGTTCAGCCCCAGTTTGTGCAGGCGCATGCCGCAATTGATGTCGGTGCCAATGGCTTGCGGCACCACCAGGTCGTGGCTGGTGACAATCACGCTGCCAACCGGAATCGGGCTGCCGGTGTGGAAGTCCGGCGTGGCGCAGGCGCACTTCACTTCGCCGCCATGGGGGTGGGCCACCTTGGCGAAATCCATCAGTTGCAGGATGGCTTTTTCTTCGATGGCAAAGCTGTCAGGCAGCAGCAAATCCACCTTGAGCCCGGCGTCATTGATCGAAGAGATAGAGAGGGAATTGGAATTCAGGCGTTCGATGGCCACCCCGGAACGGGCGAGCTTGTGCTGAATTCTTTTCAGAGGAGTCTTGGTCATTTTCAACTGCTTTTCTTGGACGCAACAAAACAACCACCCTGTTGGTGGCTGGAATTGTCCGGTCAGCAGCGAAACTTAGACGGCGCGGATGATGAGGAATTGGGGGCTTGATGTAAAGACTGACTGGCAGATTTTTGAGTATGTACCGGGGGTTTTACGGCAGCGGCTACAGAATTGTCTTGGGCTTCTGCCAACGGCCCGCCCACAGATCAAAATACTCAAAAGCGGCCAGCGTGGCCTGGAGAGCGGGTTCGCCATGGGCTTCCAGCACCCGGCTCGGGATCGACACACCCGAAACCTCATGGTCAATCGGAAACACTTCACAACCTGGCGCAAACCTATCCAGCGCCGCGCGGATACGGCCCAAGTCGTTGGACTTGATAATGATCTGAATACCCATCAGCGCTTGAACTCCACCTGGCACATTGACGACAGGCTTCCAACCACTCTGTCGAGATCCGACGCGGCGACCACTTGCCCGCGAATGTCATAAACAAGCCTGCAAACCTTCAAGTCCTGAGGCAAATGCTGACGCGAGAACAGGATGCGTGCCCGGTTGTACTTGATACTCAAGTCAACGCTCTGGCCAGTTTCAAGGCTGTGATTGGCGACGAGTATGTATTCGCCGCGCTCCTGCGAAACAAATTCGGGGGTGAACATAACGGTCCTACCTCGCTTATACCTGTGAGTTTTCTCCAGCCGGCCTTGGAGCACTCAACGCTTGCTGGCCTCTTGATAAACCCGGCCACGCTCGCGCTTGCCCACGGCAATCACCGTTACCACCAGCACTTCATCCACCACCCGATACACCAGGCGATAGCCCGCGCTGCGCAATTTGATTTTATAAGCATTACCCAGGCCGCTAAGGCGATCGGCCGGAACATGAGGATTGAGCAACCGCTCCTGAAGTTTGCTCTTGAACTGCTCCTTCAGCGTGGCGCCTAGTTTTTGCCACTCTTTCCAGGCCTTCTGCGAAAACTCCAGCTCATAAGTCATCGAGCGAAACCTTGATGGTCGGGTCGTTCTCCCGTTCGCGGCACAGGGCGACCAGTTCCAAGTCGTCCAGGCGCTCCATCATGGCCTCGTATTCTCGGGCCGGAACACAATAGAACGCGGGTTCGTTGCGATTAAGTATGGCCACCGTCGAACCACCACCCGCAGCGACGGTGCCCATGGGGTTTTTCTTGAGTTCGGAAATACTCGCGACTACGTGAGACAGAAGGACATGAGTCATGAGGGGGCTCCCGCGAGTGCTGTTAAGAGTGCTGAAAATAGCACTTTTTATCTCAATCAGGCGTATGACCGGATGACGCCTCATCCGTTCTCCAGCCATAACAACCCGGCATCATGACCCGCGCCGCCCCTGCCCTCACCTCAAAAGCTATTGACCACCGTCACCCCCGCCACCTCGAACTTGTCCATATTCATCAATGCCTCGACCGACTGTTCCAGGCTGATGGTGCGGCCAATCAGCTTCTGCGGTGCCAGTTTGCCGGACTGCATCATGGCGAACATCGCGTCATAGCGGTGCGCCTGCATGCCGTGGCTGCCGAGGATTTCCAATTCTTTGGCGATCACCGTGCTCATGGGGATGATCGGTGTGCTGTGTTCGCCGAGCATCAGCCCGACTTGCACGTGCTTGCCCCGCTTGCGCAGGTTGCTGATGGAGTTGAAGCAGGTTGTGGGGTGGCCCAGGGCATCCAGCGACACATGGGCACCGCCCTGGGTGATATCCCTGACCGCCTCCACCACATTCGCCACGCGGCTGGCGTTGACGGTGGCCACCGCGCCCAGGCTGCGGGCCAGTTCAAGCTTGTCTTCGGCGATGTCGATGGCCACGACGTTGGCGCCGATGGCGCTGGCAATCATCACTGCCGACAGCCCCACGCCGCCGCAGCCGTGGACCGCGACCCATTGCCCGGCGCGGGTCTGGCCCTGGTCGACCACCGCGCGGAACGAGGTGACGAAGCGGCAACCCAGGCTCGCGGCAGTGGTGAAGTCGAGGCTCTCGGGCAACGCCACCAGGTTGATATCGGCCTGATGCAGCGACACGTATTCGGCGAACGAGCCCCAGTGGGTAAAACCCGGCTGAAACTGCCGATCGCACACCTGGTGCTGGCCAGCGCTGCATTCCGGGCAGGCACCGCAACCGCCGACAAAGGGCACGGTGATGCGGTCGCCGACTTTCCAGCGGGTCACGTCCTTGCCGACCGCCTCGACGATCCCGGCCAGTTCATGCCCGGGCACGTGGGGCAATTCGATATCGGTGTCATGCCCGACCCAGCCGTGCCAGTCGCTGCGGCACACGCCGGTGGCCATGACCTTGACCACCACCCCGTGATTTTCGGGGGTAGGGTCGGCCACGGTCTGGACGGTGGGCGGCGCGGAGAATGCTTCGAAGACCACTGCTTTCATGAACTGCTCCTTATCTGAAACATTTCATCAGTATGAAGACGATCGCTGAATTTACCCTTCTATTTAGCCTTGAATAACTGAAAAATCCGAAATAGCCTTACAGATCTCCAGCGCTGACTGAAAGGATCTTGCAGGTGGAAAAATTCGACAAGCAGGACGCCGCCATCGCCGACCGCCTGCAGCAGGACGGCAAGCTGTCCAACGCCAAACTGGCCGAGCACCTGGGCATGAGTGAAGCCTCCTGCTGGCGCCGGCAGAAACGCCTGGAAGACGCCGGGGTGATCGAGGGTTACCAGGCAGTGCTCAATCGACGAAAACTCGGCATGGGGGTCATGGCCTTTGTGCAGATTGCCTGCACCCAGCATGGGGAAGAGGTCACCGCCGAGTTCGAGAACATCATCCGCGCCTGCCCCAACGTGCTGGCCTGCCACAACACCACCGGCGCGGCCGATTTCCTGTTGCAGGTGGTGGCCCGGGACCTGGACGACTACAGCCGCTTCGTGGAACAGGTCCTGAGAAAACTGCCCGGGGTACTGAGCATCTGCTCGAATATTTCCCTGCGGGAAATAAAGGTGACCAATATCCTGCCCCTGAGCCATTTGGCGGCGGGGTGAAGGTTACTCAGGCGGCCCACTGCGCTGCGGCTGAAAGCTGAGGTCGGGGCCCGTGGCCGCGAATATTTCGCGCAACAGTTGATCGCCACGGTCGCAGACCGCAACCAGGTAGTCACCATCGGCCCAATGGCTCCAGCCCGCCTGGAGCTCCAGGCCGTCACGCACGAAAGACGGCGAGATGCCCTCGTCCCAGCCATCGACACGCTCACCTCTTCGCTCAAACCCCAGTTCCTCGACCAGGTAGGCGCAGACCGCACACCTGAGTTCGCTGTCGTAGGCGTCGAACTCCAGGGTCATGTGTTTGCTGTGGACCGAGAACAATCGCGGCCGCTGAGGCGGTGTCTTTTTGTCGGTCATGGGCGCACCGGCTTCGATCCTTGAAAAGTCAGGCTCGGATTTTATCCGCTGCCGGCCGCCAGCCAAACACTATTAAGGAAGGGTCGCTCAGGCGTTAGCGAAAAAACTCCCCTGGCGTGGAATCAAACTGCTGGCGAAACGCGGCAATAAACGCCGAGGTCGAGTCATAGCCGCAGGCCAGCGCCACATCGGTCACACGCTCGCCCTGCTCCAGCGGGGTCAGGGCGCCGAGCAGGCGCAGGCGCTGGCGCCAGGCGCGGAAGGTCAGGCCGGTGTCGTGCACAAACAGGCGGCTGAGGGTTTTTTCCGCGACCCCGAGTTTCTGGCTCCACTGGCCCAGGGTGGTGGCCTGTTCGGGGTGCAGTTGCAGGCTACGGTAGATCTGCCGCAGGCGCGGGTCGTGGGGCAGCGGCAGCATCAGGTCGAGCTGCGGCGCGGCGGCCAATTGGTCCAGCAGCACCTGGGCCAGGCGCCCGTCGGCGCCGTCTTCGGCGTACTCCACCGGCAACTGGCTGAAACTGCGGATCAGTTCGCGCAGCAGGCTGCTGACCGCCAGTACCTGGCAGGCATCGGACGCCCAGGCGGTGACGCTGCAATCCAGGTACAGGCTGCGCATTTCGGTCCGCGGCGAGCTGAACACCTTGTGCGGCATGCCGGCGGGGATCCACACCGCGCGCTGGGGCGGCGCAATGAAGCGTCCGGCACTGGTCTGCACCTCCAGCACCCCGGCGATGGCGTACGACAATTGCACCCAGGGGTGGCTGTGGCGCCGGGTCAGGGCGCGATTGGGCAGTGATTCGGTGCGGCCGTAAACCGGTCGAGGCAGGCTGGGAAGACCGGGAATACTGCGCCGGACGATCTTTTCATGTCCTTTAGGCGGCATTAACTGGCTCATTGGCGTTAGTCGGCAAACAGCCGTCACGTTAGAGTCGCGCAATCGCTCTTGGCAACCCCCGGATGATCCCGCTATGACTCGCTCACGTCTTTTGCCCGACAATTTCACCCTGACCCTGATCGGCGTGGTGCTGCTCGCCAGCTTCCTGCCCGCCAGCGGCCAGGTGGCCGTGGGCTTTGGCTGGCTGACCAACGCCGCCATTGCCCTGTTGTTTTTCCTGCATGGCGCCAAGCTCTCGCGAGAGGCGATCATCGCCGGCGCCGGCCATTGGCGCCTGCACCTGCTGGTGTTCAGCCTGACCTTTATCCTGTTCCCGCTGCTGGGCCTGGCGCTCAAGCCGTTGCTGTCGCCGCTGATCGGCAACGACCTGTACATGGGCATGCTTTACCTGTGCGCCCTGCCCGCCACAGTGCAGTCGGCGATTGCCTTCACCTCCCTGGCCCGGGGCAATATTCCGGCGGCGATCTGCAGCGCGGCGGCGTCCAGCCTGTTCGGGATTTTCCTGACCCCGTTGCTGGTGACCCTGCTGCTGAATGTGCACGGTGAAGGCGGCTCGACCCTGGATGCGATCCTCAAGATCAGCCTGCAATTGCTGCTGCCGTTTATCCTCGGGCAGATCGCCCGCCGATGGATCGGCGCCTGGGTTGGCCGCAACAAGAACTGGCTGAAGTTTGTCGACCAGGGGTCGATTTTGCTGGTGGTCTACGGCGCGTTCAGCGAAGCGGTGAATGAAGGCATCTGGCATCAGATTCCGCTGTGGGAGCTGGGGGGGCTGGTGGTGGTCTGCTGCATTCTGCTGGCGCTGGTGCTGGTGGCGTCCAGCGTGCTGAGCAAGGCGTTCGGATTTAACCAGGAAGACCGCATCACCATTTTGTTCTGCGGTTCGAAAAAGAGCCTGGCCACCGGTGTGCCCATGGCCCAGGTACTGTTCGCCGGCAGCACCATCGGCGTGCTGATCCTACCGTTGATGCTGTTTCACCAGATCCAGTTGATGGTCTGCGCGGTGCTGGCCCAGCGCTACGCCAAACGCCCGGAATCCATCCCCGAGCTGATGGCCCAGGTCGACCCGTAATCGTCTACCCCTGCTGACCTGTAGCCGCTGCCGAGCCTGCGAGGCCGCGGCTACAGCGTCAGCAGTGTGTGTCAGTTGGCCCTGGCGCCATTCATCCACGGGCTGTAGTCCACGGAAACGAAGCCTTGCGCCAGGCCCTCGGGGCCGGTGGCGAAGCCGGGCATCTGCCGCAGGTCCAGTTGTTGGCACTGGCTGGCGAGGCGCTGCTGCAGGGCGCTATCAGGTTTGAATTCGCCGGGGCGATAGGGGCTCGGTTCCAGCCTCACCTGGCACTCCTGCACCTGGCCCTGGGCATTGGCGACATAGCGGAAACTGGCCACCCCGACCCCCTCCACGCTCTGCCGGGCCACCAGCTGCTTACGCAGGAAGCGCATCTGCTGGTACAGGCTCACGCGCACCGCCTGGCGCTGCTTCTGCTCAATCGACAGCGCATCCAGGGATGGAAAAACCAAAGGCGCAACGATGACCTGGGTGTCGTCGGCGTCCTTGAACACCTGCGGCGAGACCCCGGGGAGAAGGGTGTTCCAGCACAGCTCGGTCGCCAGTTTGAGCAGTCCTGCGTCACTGCGTTTATCGGCGATGAGGTAGTGGGTGCTGGGCCGCGCCGTGCACGCCAGCACACGGTTTTGCGCATTGAGGGTCATGTGCATGTCCACCGCCCCGATCAGCCCTTGCTGGTTGGCTCCCAGGGCATTGCGATAGAGCACCTGGCTAAATGCTTCGATAAAGCCCTGGTCCACCTGCTGCCGGTCCACCGCCTCAATGGCGGCGGCTTCGGCCGGGGTCGGTTTCTGGCAGCCGCCAAGCGCCAGCAGGCCGGCGGCGAGGGTCGCCATGATCAACGGGGAACGGGTGGACAACGGGGAGCATTCCATTTGCTTGAGACTCACAGACAAAGACAGGGGGTGATGGGCTGACGCCGCGCCAGTCGCTCAACGCTTACGACAAGCGCGGTTTGATAACACACGAATGCGTCTTTGTCCGCTTTAGCCCGCAGTTTTTACCCCGCCCTGCTCCCCCTTTGCTGCGAGGCCCGATCACGTACCACTGGTGATCCGTGTCCACAACCGGGTGCTCAGGCGCATGCCGGCGGGTGACATGGTCTTGATGGTGAACAGGGTCTCGAGCACCGACGGTTCGGGATAGGCCGCCGGGTTGTTGCGCAGCCCGGGCTCGATGTATGGCAGGGACGCCGCGTTGCCATTGGCGTACTGCACGGCGTTGCTGATAGTGGCGATCACTTTCGGGTCCAGCAGGTAGTTCATGTAGGTGTAGGCGTTGTCCAGGTGCGGGGCGTTTTTCGGGATGGCGACCATGTCCACGGCCACGGTCGAGCCTTCCCGGGGAATGCTGTACCCCAGGTTGACCCCGTTATTGGCCTGTTTGGCGGTCGCCATAGCTTGCAGCACATCGCCGCTGAAGCCGATGGCGACGCAGATATTGCCGTTGGCCAGGTCACTGACGTACTTGGACTGGTGGAAGTACAAGATCGACGGCCGGATGGCCAGTAACGCCTGCTCGGCGCGCTTCAGGTCGGCCGGTTGTTCGCTGGTGGGATCCAGGCCCAGGCTGTTGAGGGTGATGGGCACCATCTGCGTCGGGTTATCGAGAAAGGCCACCCCGCACTGCTTGAGCTTCTCGATGTTTTCCGGCTTGAACAGCATCTGCCAGGACTGGGTGATGTCGGTGTTGCCGAAGATCGCCTTGATCTTGTCGACGTTGTAGCCGATGCCCACCGTGACCCACATGTAAGGGATCGCGTAGCGGTTGCCGGGGTCGCTGGCCTCGAGAATCTTCATCAGTTTGGGGTCGAGGTTGTTCCAGTTCGGCAACTTGCTCTTGTCCAGCTCCTGGATCGCCCCGGCCTGGATCAACCGTGGCAGAAAGTGGTTGGACGGGCTGACCAGGTCGTAACCGCTGCCGCCGGTCATCAACTTGGCTTCAGTGGTCTCGTTGCTGTCGATCACGTCGTAGGTGGTCTGGATCCCGGTCTGGCGGGTGAAGTTGGCCAGGGTGTCGGGGGCGATGTAGCCGCTCCAGTTGGCGATGCGCACAGACTCTGCCGCCTGTACCGAACCGACCGACAAGGCCAGGACCAGGGCCGGGGTGAACCACGCTGTGGGTATGCGATTGAGCATGTTGCCGCCTCTCTTTTTTATTGTTGCGGCGAACCTCGCCGCGACGGTTAACGTTCGTTTTGCGCGCGTCTGACTTCCCAGCCCATGCGCAGCGCCGCGCCGATATCAAAAAAAGGCTTGGGCGGCAGGTAGCCGGGCCGGGCCTGGGACAACACATCGCGCAGCACCTGGGAGTCGCCCCCGGCGGCCATCTGCGCCAGCAATCGACCCCACAGGGTGCCGCGCGCCACACCGGAGCCGTTGCAGCCGGAGACCCCGTGCAAACGCTCGGCGATACGCCCGAAATACGGTTCGCCAGAGCGCGTGGCACTCAGGTGCCCGGTCCAGGTGTGCTGCAGATCCTCGGCCACGATTCCCGGGAAGCGGCGTTGCAAGCCGTGCAAATGCTGCTGCCGGCGATCTGCCAACTCCACACGGTCGAGGTCGCGCTGGCGATACTCCACGGTGTTGCGCATCAGCAGCCGCCGGCCCGGCAACAGGCGCACCGTGGCCCCGCCCGGCAGGGTCGAGAGCACGCCCCAACCCTGGTCGTCGAACAGGGTTTGCCAGGGCTCTTCGGTCAAGGGCCGGGTAATGCTGGCGCTCAGTTCCAGGGCAAAGGTCTGGCTGCGACGCAGGCCAACCCGGGGCAAGAAGGCGCCGACGCAGACCAGCACTTGTGCGGCCTCGATTTCGCCCTCGGCGCTGCGCGCTTTCCAGCCGCGGCCGGGCAACGGTTGCAGGTCATCGATGGCGCTGTTCTCAAATACCTCGACCTGGTTCGGCAGGCTGTCCAGCAGGCCTTTGACGTACTTGGCCGGCTGTAACAGGCCGTTGCCGCCGCCGCAATGGATCGCCCGCTGGTAAAAGTCGCTGCCCAGCCGCTGCTGCAACGCCGCGCCCTCCAGCACGCTGGCCTGGGCCCCGACTGCGTTGAGGGTGGCCACGCACTGCTGGGCGTGTTCCAGGCGCTGGGGTTGATGCACGGCAAAGTGGTAGCCGGCGTTGCTGAGTTCACAGTCGATGCCCAACTCGGCAATCCGCTGACGCACTTCAAGGCCGGCAGCGACGCCGATACGCGAGGCCAACTGGTAGCCGGCGTGGCCGGGCTGGCCCAGCAGCTCGCTGGCACCGGGCAGTTCGTGGCTGACCACAAACCCGGAGTTGCGGGCCGAGGCGCCCTGGGCCACGCGCTGACGCTCGACCAGCACGATGCGCTGCTGGGGGAACATCTGCGCCAGGCTGTGGGCCGCCGAGAGCCCAGTGATGCCGCCGCCGACAATCAGCCAGTCGGTTTTCTGCGAGCCCGCCAGCGTCGGCCGCTGGGGCGACTCACCTGCCAGGGCAATCCAGCCACATACATTGTTCAATGCCTGCCACTCCTTCAGAATCGATGCGCCAGGGGAATCGTTACGCCGCCCCCGCTTGCGCTGAATACCTACAATCCAATGCCTACAATCTATGGAGATCAGCGCCCGGTTTCGAACGTTATTAATTCATCCATCTATTCGAGAAACGCATGGATAACCCACTCCGGATACCGTCACTGCAAGCCCTGCAGACCCTGGTCCATGTGGCCGAGAGCAACAGCTTCACCGCTGCCGCCAGCCGCCTGCACCTGACACAGAGCGCAGTCAGCCGGCAGATCCAGCAACTGGAGGAGCATTACGCGGTGGCGCTGTTCGAGCGCACCAGCCGTCGGGTATCACTCACCGAACAGGGGCGCGACGTATACGGCGTGGCCCTGGAGCTGCTGCGCGCCCTGGGCGGCCTGCAACAACGCCTGGCACCGGCGCCGCTGGAGCAGCCGTTTCGGATCCGGATCTTTGTCTCGCTGGCGGTGCGCTGGCTGCTGCCCCGACTCAGCGGGTTCTACGCGGCCAACCCCGGGTTGTGCCTGTCCATCGAAACCGTCGGTGGCGAGACGGTGGACACCGGCGGCGACTGCGACGCCTACGTGTTGTACCTGCGGGACGGACTGGATGAGCGGGCGCTGACGCCGCTGTTCGATGAGTACCTGATTCCGGTGTGCGCCCCGCAGTTGAGCGACGGCCTGCCGCCGCCACGCTCCCTGGAGCAACTGGCCGAGCATGCGCTGATCCATGGCTCCACCAGCCGTCACGAATGGACCGTGTGGTTGCAGGCCCAGACCGACCAGACACCGCACAACTACCAGCACCTGATGTTCAACCTCGACGACCTGGCACTGGACGCCGCCGCCCGCGGCCTGGGCGTGGCCATGACCGATCGGGTCCTGGCCCAGGACGCCATCAGCCGTGGCAGCCTGATCGTGCCCTTTGGCCAGCCGCTTAAAACCGGCGGCGTCTACGCCCTGTGGCTGCGCGACAGCGGCGCCGCGCACCCGGCTTGCAACGCAGTGCTGGACTGGTTTCAGACCCAGTCGGCAGCAGTTGGGGAAGGGGAATGAGGGCGTAGGCAGCACGCGATTCGCCCCAGGCTTGAAGCGCCTTCCGTCAGCGCACGCAACTCGCTAGGATACGGCCCCCTCTGCAGATGGACGCTTCCCATGACCACACTCGCCCGCAAGAACCCGCTGCTCGCTTTCGTCATGTCCTGTGTGGCGGCAGGCTGGGGCCTGGTGTATGTCGGCCGGGTCAAATGGGGCGTGTGGGTCGCTGCCGCACTCTACGGCGGCGTGGCGCTGATGGGGCTTTGCGGCCTGCTGGCCAGCCCCATGGGCGTGCTGCTGTTCCTGCTGTGGGTGTTGTCGATCAAGCTTGCCTCGGCCATCGCTGCTGCCATAACGGCCTCCCGCAACAGTGACAGCGCACGCTACCCCAGCACCCGGATGCACCTGTTGTACCTGGCAGGCCTGGTGGTGCTGACCCTGGTCATGTTCGAGCCGCTGCGCCCGCATCTGCTGGGATTCAAGACCTACTACGTCCCGTCCGGCTCGATGATCCCGACCCTGGATCTGGGTGACTACATCGTCTCCGACCTGCGCCCGGGGCCGGTCAAGGTCGGCGATATCGTGGTCCACCGCTACAACGGCACCGAGATGGTGAAACGGGTGGCGGCGGTGGCCGGCGATACCCTGGCGATTGTCGACGGCAATGTGCTGGTCAACGGCCGCAACCTGGGCCTGTTCTTCGCCCCGCCCGAGCGGGCCAGGAGAGATTACTCGCAGCACCTGGCAGCGCTGCAGGTCGAGCCGGGCCATGTCTACCTGCTGGGGGACAACCGCGACAACAGCAATGACAGCCGCTTTATGGGACAGGTCGCCGAGTCCGACATTACCGGTCGGATCACGGGTATCTGGCTCGCCCCGGACCGCAGCCGGATCGGCACCCGTTTCGACTGAGGCCCTGCCGTGGGGGGGGGGGGGGGGGGGGGGCGGCCCCCCCCCCCCCCCCCCGGGGGGGGGGGGGGGGGGGGGGGCCCCCCGGGGGGGGGGGGGGGGGGCCCCCCCCGGGCCCCCCCCCCCGGGCCCGGCGGCCCCGGGCCCCCGCC